>NZ_AP027292.1:2400000-3600000 GCF_030295765.1 Neptuniibacter halophilus
GCTCTTCACTGGCCAACTGGTAACACAACAGATAAAAAGGGATAACATGTTATCCCTTTTTTCTTGATGCCATTTTCTATGTTAATTAATCGAGTGCTTTCAATCGGTTGTCTGCTGCTGATGCTTGTCAGCGGCCCACTGCTGGCTGCGGATAAGCAGCGCATGACCGAGAAAGAGCTGAAACAACTGAACGGGCGCATCAGCGCCCTGCAGAAAGACCTGCGCAAGCAGGAGGGCGAATCCCGCAGTCTGAGCAAGCAGTTGCGTGACAGTGAGCTGAAGATCGGCCGTCTGGCAAAGCAGATTAAAGCGCTGGACAAACAACTGGGCGGACTAACCAGCCACGCGGGGGAGCTTGAAGCAAAGCGTGATCAACTGAAGCTTGACCTGAAAAAACGAGCGGGGCTGATAGAGAAACAGATCGCCCAGCAATATCAGATGGGCAATCAGGCGCGTCTGCAACTGTTACTGACTCAGCGAGACCCTGAGCTGCTCGACCGGCAACTGCGCTACTATGACTTTGTAAATGATGCCCTGCGTCAGGATATGCAGCGCTTCCGCCAGAAGCTGACGGAACTCAGTGGTACTGAGCGAGAACTGAGTGCCACAGAGCAGAAGATGGTTGAAAAGCGGGCCCAGTTGAGACAGGAGGTCGCTGCTCTGCAGGGCTCGCAGAAAAAGCGTAAAGCGACTCTGGCGCAGTTGAAGAAGACCCTGTCTACTGATGAGAAGCAACTGCGGCAACTGAAACTCGACCAGAAACGTCTGCAGGCGGTGCTGAAAGAGATCGAGCAGAGCCTTAACTTCGCGACGCTGGTACCTGACAGTAAAGGCTTTAATCAGCTAAAAGGTAAGCTGCCCTGGCCGTTAAAAGGACGAATTAAACAGAATTTTGGTACCGTGCAAAATAATATCCGTTATGATGGAATCTGGATCGCTGCCCGGGAAGCGGCGCCGGTACGTGCGGTACATCACGGTCAGGTGGTTTTCGCTGACTGGTTAAGAGGATATGGTCTGGTGCTGATTATCGACCATGGCGCCGGGTATATGAGCCTCTATGGTTATAACCAGAGCCTGCTGCTGGAAGCCGGTGACTGGGTTTCTGCCGGAGATACGGTGGCGACTGTGGGCAGCAGTGGTGGTCGGGATCAGAGTGGTCTCTACTTTGCCGTACGCTACAAAGGCAAGCCCAGCAATCCGAAAAGCTGGTTGAAAAGATAACAAGGAATAGGAATCGTTTATGAAGTCATTCACTGGATTGGGCCGGGTGCAGCAAACAATGCTGGCTATCGCATTGGGGGCATCATTCACGGTTTCTGTTCATGCCACCCCGGAGCTTCAGGCTGAGGAAGCCCCGCTTCAGGAGAAAACCCTGCCGCTGGATGAACTGCGCTTGTTTACGGAGGTTTTTCAGCGGATCAAAACAGCCTATGTTGAGCCCGTGGATGACGCGACCCTCCTCGAGGATGCTTTACGTGGCATGATTGCCGGTCTTGATCCTCACTCCGCCTATCTGGAACCGGATGAGTTCGAAAATCTTCAGGCGCACACCAGTGGTGAGTTTGGTGGTCTGGGTATTGAAGTGGGTGTCGAGGATGGCTTTGTCCGGGTGATAACGCCGATTGACGATACGCCTGCCCAGCGGGCCGGCGTCAGAGCCGGCGATTTGATTACCAAACTGGACGATCGACCGGTGCAGGGGATGAGCCTGAACGAAGCGGTTGATCTGATGCGTGGCAAGCCCGGCAGTAAAATTGTGCTGACAATTGTCCGTCAGGGCGAAGAGAAACCACTCGAGATCGAAGTGGTAAGGGATATTATTCATGTGGCCAGCGTTCGCAGCCGGATGCTGGATGAGCAGTTTGCTTACCTCCGGGTCTCGCAATTTCAGGTGGATTCCGGCAGTGAGGTGAAAAAGCACCTGCAGCGTCTGCTGGAGAAAAATCCGCAGGGTCTGGTACTGGATCTGCGAAACAATCCGGGCGGTGTACTTCAGGCTGCGGTGGATATCAGTGATGCATTTCTCAATGAAGGGCTGATCGTCTACACCAAGGGACGTCTGGCAGAGTCTGAGCAGCGCTTCAGTGCCAACCCGGAAACGCTGGTACCTGAACTGCCGCTGGTGGTGCTGATCAATGGTGGTTCTGCCTCGGCTTCGGAAATTGTGGCCGGTGCACTGCAGGATCACAAACGCGCTGTGATCATGGGGCTGGATAGCTTTGGCAAAGGGTCGGTACAGACCGTACTGCCCCTGACCAAAGAGCGTGCCCTGAAACTGACCACCGCGCGATACTACACGCCGAACGGACGTTCTATTCAAGCTCAGGGGATTAAGCCCGATATAGAAGTTAATCAGGCGGAGCTGACTCTGTTGCAGGATCAACCTGCATTTATCAAAGAGCGTGATCTGAGCGGGCATCTTGAGAATGGTGACGAAGAGGCCGCGTTGAATGATTCCGGCAGCAGTAATCTGGCTTCCCGTGATTACCAGCTATATGAAGCTTTGAATCTGTTAAAAGCGCTGGTTATCGTTAAACGCTAGGAGCTTTTCATGCGTCAGGCACTCAACAGGATAGGTTTGCTGCTCGGCTTGCTGTTTGGCGTTGTCCTGCCTGCTGCTGCCTATGATGCTCCGTTGCTGGCGATTGTGATTGATGATCTGGGTGATAACCGGGCGCGGGGTATGGCTGCGGTGAACCTGCCCGGGGCCATTACCTATGCGGTTCTGCCACATACGCCGCATGCCCGCGAGCTGGCAATACGGGCACATCAACTCGGTAAAGAGGTGATACTGCATGCCCCGATGGAGAATAAATCCGGCCTGAGGCTGGGGCCGGGAGCGCTGACCCGGGGGCAGAGTCCGGCGGAGCTGCAGCATGTGCTTAATGGCAATCTTGATGTGATTCCCTACGTGGTAGGCATGAACAACCATATGGGCAGTATGCTGACCGAGCAGCGTGGCAAGATGGATCCGATCATGCAGGTGGTCAAGCAGCGTAACCTGTTTTTTCTCGACAGTGTGACAACATCCGATACCGTGGCCTGGAAGGTAGCGCATGAGTACGGGATTCCCTATCTGGTGCGTGACGTCTTCCTCGATAACCAGCGTAATCAGGCGTACATTCATAACCAGTTCAAGCAGGCGCTGTCGCTGGCGGTGAATCGCGGTCATGCAGTACTGATCGGTCACCCTTATCCGGAAACGGTGGCGTATCTGAATAAAGTCATCCCGATTCTGCAGCAGCTCGGGGTACGTCTGGTGACTGCGTCGGAACTGCTGAACCAGCGTTCGCGTACCCAGTTAATTCTGGCGCAGCCGACGCTTGATCCCTGCGATCATGCAGAAGGGCATTGTGATTCTCTGCCCGTGGCGGCTAAACGCTAGTCAGTATCTGCAGGCCATCCCCGATCAGTTTGATACCGACCATGACCGTGAGGGTTTCAAAGGCCCGTTTGACCAGCTTACTCCCCTGTTTTATGGCCAGATGGGCGCCCAGATAGGAGCCCAGTGTCGCACCCGCAAGCAGGGCCGGTAACCAATCCCAGCGGGGCGGTTGCTGCAGGGCAACGGTCAGCGCTCCGGTGGAGTTCCAGAACAGGCCAACCAGTATGAGTACATAGGTAACAGCGGTTTTGTAATCCAGACCAAACCAGCGCACCAGCCACAGGGTCACAAACAGGCCGGTACCAGACGTCAGGGAGCCGTTCAGCGCGCCGATCAGGAGCAGTACCAATCCACCGATAATCATGCCACGGCGATCCCGGTTACGGGGTTCCGCTTCTATGCCCAGGGTCTTTTTTCGGAATGAGTAGAGGCCAAGGCCGCTGGTGAGTATGCCAAGGCAGAACAGAGTCCAGCCCTCAGGGATACTCAGAATAATATCCGCACCCAGCACAACGCCGGGTAATCCACAGGCAAGAATATAACCGCAGAAGCGGTAATCCAGTTTCCCCTCCCGCCAGTGGCGCAGAGTGGCGCCTATGCCCAGTGCGACACTGGCAATCTTATGTGTAGCCAGTGCGGTGCTGAAGCTGAGGCCAAGAAATAAGAGAACGGGTAACTGAAGAAGCCCGGCGCCGCCGCCGGCCATCGCTGAAAGGCCGTTGGCAAACAGTGACAGGATAAAAAGGCCCAGATGTTCAGCAATCAGATCCATGGGGTAGTGTCTTCGTAAAGCAGGGAGAGTGGAGGGGGAGGCCCCTCCGGATGAGATCAGGCCTGACGGAAAACGCCGCTGGCCAGGCGCGGCCACTGGTCAGCCCACTGTTCAGTCGGCTTGCGGCGAAACTCAGTGCGTACAAACTGGCGGATGCGGCCTTCAGCAACGGCCAGCATCAGGTTAGCCGAAGCGCCAGCTGTAGTTTCGGTGCGTAAACCATCGCGCACTTCGGCCTCGCGCAGAATCTGTTTGAGTTGGGTTTCCAGTCGCTCAAAGAACTGGTTGATCCGCTGACGCAGGCGGTCGGTTTCGCCCGCCAGGGCATCACCGGTGAGAATGCGTGCCATGCCCGGGTTGCGCTCGACAAAGGCAAGCAGCAGAGTGAGCACCTGCTCACACTGTTTGATGCCGTCAGACTCCACCTGAGTGATCGCACTGACGCGGCTGAAGATCGTATCTTCAATAAAACCGATAAGCCCTTCAAACATCCGTGCTTTACTGGGGAAGTGCCGATACAGCGCGGCTTCAGAAACACCGACCTCTTTGGCCAGCGCAGCCGTAGTAATCCGCTGGCCCGGATTGACTTCAAGCATCTGGGCCAGTGATTGCAGAATCTGTTCCCGGCGGGACAGCTTTTCTTTTTCGCTCATTAATATCGATCCTTAAGCGCGACTGTTGGTGATCAGGGTGCCGACACCCTCATCGGTAAAGATTTCCAGCAGGCAGGAGTGTTCTACCCGACCATCGATAATGTGTGCGCTGACGACGCCGCTTTTTACCGCGCTCAGGGCGCAGTCAATTTTCGGCAGCATACCGCCGTAGATTGTGCCGTCTGCGATCAGTGAGTCCACTTGCTGTGTGGTCAGGCCGGTCAGGACGTTGCCCTCTTTATCCAGCAGACCTTCGATGTTGGTCAGCAGAATCAGTTTTTCTGCCTGCAGCACTTCAGCGACTTTACCGGCTACCAGATCGGCGTTGATGTTGTAGGAAGCGCCGTCTGTGCCTACACCGATTGGAGCAATCACCGGGATAATGTCGGAGTTGACCAGCATATCGAGTACTTTGACATTCACGCTGGCGACTTCGCCTACATGACCGATATCGATAATCTCAGGGGCTTCCATATCCGGCGTTTTGTGTTCTACGCGGAGTTTCTTCGCCTGCAGAAGCTGGCCATCTTTACCGGTCAGGCCAATTGCCTGACCGCCGTTGTTGTTGATCAGGCCGACGATCTGCTTATTGACCGCGCCGCCCAGTACCATCTCTACCACATCCATGGTTTTAGAATCGGTGACGCGCATGCCGTTGATAAAGTGGGACTCAATCTTCAGGTCGTTGAGAAGCTGGCCGATCTGCGGCCCACCGCCGTGGACGACGATCGGGTTGATACCGATCAGCTTCATCATCACGATATCGCGGGCAAAACTGTTCTGCAGTTTTTCATCAATCATGGCGTTGCCGCCGTATTTGATGATGATCGTCTTGCCAACGAATTTCTGAATGTACGGCATGGCTTCGCTCAGCACATGCGCTGTGGTCATCGCTTCTTTACGTGTTAAAGGCATCTTCTTTCCTTGTAACTTTATAACCCCCGCCCTGTTTCAGGCAGGGGTGTGATTATTCGTGGGGGATCGTCAGGCTGCTGTCGACTTCATGCAGTTTCTCTGCAAACTGATCCCGGATTCGCTGCAGGGCAGCCTCGGTTTCGGCCTCAAAACGCAGAACCAGTACCGGGGTGGTATTTGAGGCGCGTACCAGACCCCAGCCATCCGGGTAATCTACACGGACACCGTCAATATGGTTAGCTTCACCGCCGCTGAAGGTCTTCGCCTGTAATGCTTCAACGATTTCGAATTTGCTCTCATCGGTGACGCTGATGTTCAGCTCCGGAGTGCTGACATCTTCAGGATAGCGGTCAAAAAGCTCGCCGGCGGTGTCCTGAACTCCGGCCAGAATTTCGAGCAGGCGTGCGGCACTGTAAAGGGCATCGTCAAAACCATACCAGCGCTCCTTGAAGAAGATATGGCCGCTCATCTCGCCGCCGAGCAGTGCGCCACTCTGTTTGATCTTCTGTTTGATCAGAGAGTGGCCGGTGCGCCACATGGTGGCTTTGCCGCCTGCTTCGCGGATTACCTTGGCCAGAAGTCGGGAGCATTTAACGTCAAAGATGATTTCGGCGCCCGGATTACGGGAGAGGATATCTTCAGCAAACAGCATCATGACCCGATCAGGGTAGACGATAGCGCCCTGCTCGGTGATCACACCGACCCGGTCGCCATCGCCATCAAAGGCCAGACCGAGATCGGCGCCGCAGGCTTTGACTTTGGCGATCGCGTCCTGCAGGTTTTTGGGCTTGCCCGGATCAGGGTGGTGGTTCGGGAAGGTGCCATCGACGTCACAGTAGAGCGGGATGACTTCGCAGCCGAGTTTGTCGATCAGTTGCGGGGCCAGTTTGCCGGGAATGCCGTTACCGCAATCCACCACGACTTTCAGCGGACGTGTGAGTCTGACATCGCCCAAAATCCGATCCAGATAGGTCTGGCTGATATCCAGTTCGCTGTGGGCACCCTCGCCACTGCTGTAGTTCTGCTCAATAATTCGCAGCTTCAGTGCCTGAATATCATCTCCGGACAGAGTATGGCCGGCGAGCATCATCTTGAATCCATTGTAATCAGCAGGGTTATGGCTGCCGGTAATCATGACGCCGCTGCACTGCTGATCCTGATGAGCAGCAAAATAGAGGGTGGGCGTGGGGACAAAGCCCACATCGACCACATCACAGCCGCCATCGCTGAGGCCTTCACTGAAAATCTGTTTCAGTTCAGGGCTGGAAAGACGGCCGTCTGCAGCCACATGGACCCGGTTAACCTGTTGCGACTGTGCTTCGGCAGCAAAGGCCCGGCCCAGATGGTAAACGGTGTCGTCGGTCAGCGCGGTGCCGACGATGCCGCGCACGTCATAAGCGCGAAAAATAGCATGATCAAGCGTGCTCAGAGGGTAGCGCATGGGAATCCTTATGCTTGCAAAATTATTCGGTCAGGTCGCTGGTGGTTAAGCTGGCCTGATACTGGGCGGCGATTCTTTCGATCAGGCGAACCGCCAGTTGCCGCTTAGAGGCCTGTGGCAGAGTGTCTGCTTCCGTTGCCGAGATTACAGTGACGGCGTTTTCGTCGCTGTTAAAACCAATATCGCTGCGAGATACATCGTTGGCGATGATCAGATCGAGCTTCTTGCGCTCCAGTTTGCCGCGGGCATAGGCCAGTACGTCCTGAGTCTCAGCGGCGAACCCAACGGTGAAGGGTTTATCTTCAAGGCCGGCTACCGTCGCGACAATATCCGGGTTCTTCACCAGATGCAGCTCCATAATCTCTTCAGAGCCTTTTTTGATCTTGTGCTCGGCGACCGCAGTGGGGCGGTAATCTGCGACGGCTGCAGCCGCAATAAAGATATCGCACTGCTCAATGTCCTTCAGTGATGCCTGTAACATCTCTTCGGCGCTTTCAACTGACACCCGATCCACCCGTGCCGGGGCTGGCAGATTGACCGGGCCGCTGATCAGTTTCACCCGGGCACCGGCTTCAATAGCCGCTTCGGCGAGGGCATAGCCCATCTTGCCGGAGCTGTGATTAGAGATGTAGCGAACCGGATCGAGGGCTTCCCGGGTTGGGCCGGCGGTGATGTACACCGTTTTACCGGTCAGGCTATGGGAGCTGAACTGGTTGGCGGTGAGCCGGGCCAGCTCAGTGGGCTCCAGCATGCGTCCGGGGCCGGTATCGCCACAGGCCTGCTCACCGCTGCCGGGGCCAAAAATACTAATGGCGCGCTGTTGCAGTCTGGCGACGTTCTCCTGAGTGCCCGTGTCA
The DNA here is from genome assembly GCF_030295765.1 of Neptuniibacter halophilus. Classification (NCBI taxonomy): domain Bacteria; kingdom Pseudomonadati; phylum Pseudomonadota; class Gammaproteobacteria; order Oceanospirillales; family Oceanospirillaceae; genus Neptuniibacter; species Neptuniibacter halophilus. The sequence goes on from NZ_AP027292.1 coordinate 2,408,024, forward strand.
CGCCACATCGCCTGATTCATGGCAGGAGCCAGACAGATCGGTGCGTCGGTCGCCAGACACAGGGTCGTCAGCAGGTCGTTACCCTGACCGGAGGCCATACGGGCAATAAAATTGGCACTGGCGGGTGCGATCAGGATCAGATCGGCCCATTTGGCCAGCTCAATATGTCCCATGCCGGCTTCAGATTCCGGATCCAGCAGGTGCTGGTGGACCGGATGGCCGGATAGTGCCTGAAGAGTCAGGGGGGTAATAAATTCAGTAGCCGAGGCGGTCATGACCACCCGTACATCCGCGCCTGCTGTTTTCAGCAGCCGGGTCAGTTCGGCACTTTTATAGGCAGCAATACCACCGGTAATGCCGAGAATGATCTGTTTGTTAGTAAGTCTCTGCATACTTGCTGGCGACTGTATTCTCAGTGGTTGAGGGGTGATCCCTGCGGGAAGTTAAGGATCGCTACCATACCATTTTCGGGTGCGGTTTCGAAGATTTCTGCGTGCTAAAATTAGCGCTGTTTTCAAGGATGAAAATAATTAAGAGAGGGAAATCTATGTCTATATCTCACTGGCCGGAAGCGGAGCGGCCCAGGGAAAAGTTACTTTTGCAGGGCGCGCAGGCGCTTTCTGATGCTGAGTTGCTGGCGATCTTTTTACGTACCGGCGTGCAGGGGAAAAGTGCTGTTGATCTGGCCCGCGAACTGCTGCATCGATTTGGTAGTTTAAGAGCGTTGCTGGAGAGCGATCAGCAGGGGTTCTGCGCCGCGCGGGGCTTAGGGCAGGCGAAGTACGCCCAGCTTCAGGCGGTGCTGGAGATGGGGCGCCGTCATCTTTTCTCGCAGTTGCTGAAAGGGGAGGCGATGACCCGGCCGCAGCAGGTTAAGGCTTATCTGACTGCGCGTTTAAGGCACCATTCCCGAGAGGTGTTTGGTTGTCTGTTTCTCGATAACCAGCACCAGGTTATCTGCTTTGAAGAGCTGTTTCAGGGCTCGCTGACGGCGGCGGCTGTTTATCCGCGTGAAGTGGTTGTCAGGGCGCTGGCGCATAATGCCGCAGCGTTGATTCTGGCCCATAATCATCCGTCCGGGGTGGCAGAGCCGAGTCAGTCAGATCTGGGGATTACCGAACGCTTGCAGAAAGCACTGGCGCTGGTGGAGGTTCGTGTGCTGGATCATATGGTGGTCGGCGATGCCGAAGTGGTTTCGTTTGCCGAACGGGGGTTGCTGTAGAATACAGCAGAAAAAGAACTGGTGAAATAAAAGTCAGTTGTGTATAATCCGCGACCTTCTATCCACACTCCGGTTCGGTTTCTTGTCTAGTTACGGGACGCTCCGCCTGAGGAATGGTAGGGAATCTGGAGAGTGCAGATGTCAATTCCCGCAGCTATTCCAATAAATAAAGAAAGGATAGATTCGTAACCCTTAATTTCAGAAGGCTATTAATATGTCTAAAGTTTGTATGGTAACTGGCAAGCGTCCGGTTACTGGGAACAACGTTTCCCACTCACAGCGTAAAACTCGCCGTCGTTTTCTGCCAAACCTGCACTGGCACCGTTTCTGGGTAGAAAGTGAGAGCAAATTCGTACGCCTGCGTGTTTCTTCTAAAGGCATGCGCATCATCGATAAAAAAGGTATCGACGCAGTTCTGGCTGAAGTTCGTGCCAACGGCATCAAAGTTTAAGGAGCTGAATCATGGCTAAAGGCGCACGCGAAAAGATCAAGCTGGTTTCATCTGCTGGCACAGGTCACTTCTACACTACTGATAAGAACAAGCGTAACACCCCAGACAAAATGGTGTTCAAAAAGTACGATCCAGTAGTTCGTAAGCACGTTGAATACAAAGAATCTAAAATCAAATAAGATTTTGTTTCTATTAAAAAACCCGGCCTTAGCCGGGTTTTTTATTGCCTGAAAAAGACCGGTTGCAGCGCCTAATTGGCTTCTGCAACCTGCTCCTTTTTGTAGCCGATCAGTTGCAGACTTTCCTCTGCAAAACCCAGACCCGCTTCGCTGTAGAAGTTGAACACTTTATCGATGCCGCCTTCGACCAGTTGTTGGTGTTCATCCGGGTAACGGGCGATAGCAGCCAGTTCTCCGCGATAGTTGGCACATTGCAGTTGTTCGGCAATATTCAGGCTGTCCTCGATTGAGGGCAGGGCAAGCAGGACCAGCTTAATATCCTGAGTATCCAGGTTGGTCCAGAGGTCGGCGTCCTCACCATCCCCGCAGAATACATTCATACCTTTTTGCTGGAAGCGCTTGATGCGGCTGAGATCTGCATCCATCCCCCAGACCCGGTTACCGACGATACCATGCAGGGCTTTGAATGCGCCTTTGCCGACCCGACCAAGACCAATCACCAGAATTTCTGAATCTTTTGGCTGGATGAAGATATCGCTGGCCAGCGGGGTGTTGCTCTCGTAGCTCTTAATCTGATCTTTATATTTCAGATAGAGGCTATGCGCAGAGCGGTAAACAATGCTGGTGAGGACAAAGGAGATGGATACTGCCAGGGCCAGTATTACCAGCCACTCTTTGCTCAGCCAGCCGTTGTCGACACAGAGGTAGGCGACGATGAGGCCAAACTCACTGAAGTTGCTCAGTGCCAGTGCACAGAGGTAAGAGGTGCGGCCGCGCAGGTTCAGACGGGTAAAGATCGCGAAAAACATGATGTATTTCAGCGGTATCAGCAGGGCCAGAATGCTGGCCATGCCGAGCATCGACCAGGTCGGCAGTGCAGTGAAACCGATCGACAGGAAAAAGCCAATCAGGAACAGGTCCTTGAAGCTCAGCAGAGATTTTGTCAGTTCGCTGGCTTTCGGGTGCGAGCTCAGCAGCATGCCAAAGATCAGCGCCCCAAGATCGCCCTTAACGCCGACCAGCGTGAACAGTTCATAGCCTCCCAACGCGAGGAAAAAGCCGGCCAGAGGAAGCAGTTCGCCGTGACCGGCACGCATCAGCATATGGTTGAGCAGCGGGCGGATCAGAATCAGTCCAAACAGGCCAATGGCCCAGATCGAAGGAATCTTGCCGGTGGCAGCCACCAGAAACAGAACCGCTGCAATATCCTGCATTACCAGTACTCCGATCGCTAACTGGCCATGCCGGGTTTTCATCTCCCCGCTCTCTTCCAGCAGTTTAACGATACAGACGGTGCTGCTGAAACTGAGGGCAAAGCCGATCAGGGCTGCGGATTTAAAGTCCAGATCGGTGAAATAGGGGATCGACAGGCTGGACAGCAGCAGAAACAGTGAGCCGATCAGTAGCGTCCAGATACCCATATGCGACAGGGTGCCACCCCAGACCTCGGGGCGCAGCAGGTCTTTAATATTCAGTTTCAGGCCGATTGTGAACAGCATCAGAGTAATGCCCAGATCAGCCAGAGTGTCCAGGCTGGCAACCGGTTCAATCTGCATGAAATGGAGGATGAAACCGGCCAGAAGGTAACCGATCAGCGGCGGCATATTGATGAGGCGACAGCTATAGCCGCAGACAAAGGCGAATAAAATCCAGATAAAATCCATAGTCGCTAAGGTCTTCCTGATAGGGTGGATGCAGAATGTAGCATAGCTTCAGTTAGGTCGGGACTGGTCGTAAGGTTTAATTTAGCTTTTTTATGGTACCCTGCGGGTAGACCTGTTTTTTTGTATGTGTGAGCCTGACTGTATTCATGCCTGAATTACCTGAAGTCGAAACCACCTGTCGTGGTATTCGTCCCCATATCGATCAGCGAACTCTGGTTGCTCTGAAAGTCCGTAACCCTAACCTGCGCTGGCCAGTACCGGATTTCCTAGCCGGGCAGTTAGCCGGTAAGCAGATTCAGGGTGTTGACCGTCGGGGTAAGTATATTCTGTTACAGACCGATTGTGGTGAGGTGATGCTGCATTTAGGTATGTCAGGCAGCCTGCGGATTGTCGACCCGGAGGTGCCCCCGCAAAAGCATGACCATGTGGATTTCTGTTTTGATAATGGAACGGTGCTGCGGCTGACGGATCCGAGACGCTTTGGTTCTGTGCTGTGGCAGCCGGCAGGTGAGCATCATGAGCTGCTGTATCATCTGGGGCCGGAGCCATTGGGTGATGCCTTTAATGCTGACTATCTGAAGCAGCGCTGCAAAGGCCGGAAAACGGCGATCAAGCAAGTGATTATGGACAGTAAGGTGGTCGTGGGGGTGGGTAATATCTACGCGACTGAAGCCCTGTTTGCTGCAGGTATCGACCCGAGACGCGGTGCCGGAAACATCTCGCTTGAGCGTTTGCAGAGATTGGTCACCGAAATTAAGCGGGTACTGGCTGCCGCCATAGAACAGGGGGGGACTACCCTGAAAGATTTTGTCGGCGGTGATGGCAAGCCCGGGTACTTTAAGCAGAAACTGAGTGTGTACGGACGGGGTGGAGAGCCCTGCGTGAATTGTATGGCGCCACTCGCTGAGGTGCGTCTGGGGCAGCGTGCAACTGTCTATTGTAAACATTGTCAGCGCTGAGGGAGACCGTTATGAATGTGCCGATCAGACCACCATTGTTACGCCAGGAAAACTGTGAGTTTCGCCACCTGTTGCGGGATAAGCTTGGCCTGCACGATTACCTGCAAGAACGTACCGCCTTTTGTGTAGGTGAGCACAGCCTGCACTGTGAACTCTACGAACACAGCCCTGATGCGCCGACAATCCTGTTCCTGCCGGGAATCGGAACGTACACAGAACTCTATGCCGAATTGCTCTGTAAGCTGTCACGTCAGGGGTATAACCTGGTGGGGATTGATCCGCTGGGACACGGATACTCCGGTGGCGAGCGTGGTCATTATACCGTTGAGCAGATGTGTGCTGCGGTCAGTGAACTACTCGACGTTCTGCAGCAGCGTTACTCAGGCCCGTTTGGTATTTATGGTTATTCTATTGGTGCATTGCTGGCGGTGGCGGCGGCTGAAAATGATCCGCGTCTGTCAGCGGTACTTTGTGGAACGCTGCTGGTGCCGGATCTGGCGCCTGATTTTGCCTATCGAATGGGCTGGAACTGGACCTGGGCTTCTTCCCTTTTTCTGCCGGGTTTCAAATTGCCACTGGGTTCCCTGATCGATTTTGAACAGTTACTTGAGGGGCACCCCGCGGGCGCCGAGATCAAAAAAGATCCGTTGGTTGTGTTTGATTATCCGTTAAAAACCCTCTCCAGCCTGTTTACCCATAGCTGTAATATCGTCAATCAGGAGTATGCATTCGCCTCGGCTATTATGCATGGTGATCAGGATGAAGTGCTGCCGGTCAGCTATTCTAAAAGACTGGTGCATTACTGTGCCCAGCCATTGGAGCTGCTGGTGTTGGAGCGGCAGGGGCATATGGTGCCATTTCTCAAGCCGGATCTGGTGGTGACAATGGCCGCCCAGTGGTTTGAGCAGCAGTTCAGTCGGGAAATGGCTGACGCTCTGATCTGATCAGGCCGCAGTGGATGTAACATAACTGTCAATCAGCATTCACCGGAATGTCACCTGGTTCACCCATCATTGGAAAAATGATGAGAACCGGAGGCGTGCCGACCATGAGTGCCTTAAAGATTCTGACCACATTTGATCTGTTTGCTTTTAACTGGTGCCTTGGCTTGCCCAGCGCGCCACAACTGGCCAGAGTCAGTCGTCAGGTCTCCCGGCTGGGGGATGGCGGTTTCTATCTTCTGGTTGGCCTGATACTGGCGGTCTACGAACCGCAATTTGGTTTGTTGTTTCTGCTGACCGGGTTGCTGGCCTACACATTTGAACTGCCTCTCTACCTGCTGCTGAAAAATACCATCAAGCGTGACCGGCCCTGTGATTCTCTGCCGGTCGATGCCTATATTGTACCTTCCGATAAATTCAGCTTTCCCTCCGGCCATGCCGCGGCTGCGTTTGTTTTTGCTGGACTGGTAGCGCATTTCTATCCGGGCTTTACTGAGCTGGCCTATTCTCTGGCAGTTATGGTCGGTATTTCGCGAATTCTTCTGGGCGTGCATTATCCCACCGATATTGCGGCGGGCGCCGCTCTGGGCACGGTCAGTACAATGCTGGCGATAGATAATTTTCCTCATTTGCAGGCGCTTATCGGCGTATGAAAGTCCTTTACGGTGTGCAGGCCACAGGAAATGGCCATATCACTCGTGCCCGGGTGATGGCGCCAGCCCTTGAGCGTGCGGGAATTGAAGTGGATTATCTCTTCAGTGGGCGGGAGCCGGAAAAGCTCTTCAATATGGAGCCATTTGGCGACTATCGCTGTCGTCAGGGGATGACTTTCTATATGAAGGGTAGCCGGGTGGACTACGTTAAAACCCTCACTGCCAATAACCCGGTTCGTCTGATCAGAGATATCTGTGCGCTGGACCTGAGTGGCTACGATCTGGTGATCACCGATTTTGAACCGGTTACCGCCTGGGCTGCTAAACTCCGGGGAGTGCCCAGTCTGGGGATTGCGCATCAGTATGCTTTTCTGCACAAACTGCCCGATAGCAAAACCGGTTGGCTTCTTAAGCAGCAGATCAGCAGCTTTGCTCCGGCAAAAACTGCGTTAGGCTTGCACTGGCACCATTTTGATAAACCTATCTGTCCGCCGTTGATTCAGCCGCCGCTGTTTGAACCGAGCCAATCTGACAGAAAAGTGCTGGTTTATCTGCCGCATGATCCGCCGGATCAGATTGAAGCGGCTTTATCCGCTTATCCGGACTATGAGTTTTATATCTACTCAGGGTTAGATCAGCCTGAGGATAAGGGAAATATGCACCTGCGGCCGTTTTCCCGGGAAGGTTTTCACCGCGATCTTGCGAGCTGTGCCGGGGTTATCTGTAATTCCGGGTTCGGACTGCTCAGTGAAGCGGTTCAGTACGGTAAAAAGGTACTGACCCTGCCGCAGAAAGGGCAGGTTGAGCAGGAGTCCAATGCGGAGATTCTGGAGCTGCTGGGCATGGGTCTGGTGATCAATAAGCTCTCTGAACATGCGAAACTTGCAGACTGGCTTGAAATGAGTTCGCCGGAGCCGCAGATCTATCCTGATCTGGCGAGCGTGTTGGCGCAGTGGATTGCATCCGGTTGTCAGCAGCCGGTGGAGGCGTTAGTTCAGCAGGTGTGGCAGTTAAGTCCTGAAGCCGAAGCGGTTGTTATTTGACTGAAAGCGTAACAGCAAATCCGGAAGCCCAGGGGTAATAAGCTGGGTTTTTTTGTGTCTGGTAGTAGGGAGCGGGCTGTTGCTAAGAGGAATTACTGGAGAATTGATTGCTGACGTGGCTGGTTGGGGATGAGGGGGTCGCCTCTGTCCTTGAAACAACCCCGTCGCTGGCTCCGTAATCCTTGCGGTCTTTGTCCTGGGGCATCAATGCCATCCGTTCCGCTTATCGAGGCCATCCTTGTTATTCGTTCCATGAACAGGAGATCCACGAAATCCATTATGGCTTTTCCCGTTGAGAAAGATATAAGAAAAATTCCTAATTTTTCCTATATCTGCTCTTCTGAGGCAATAAAAAACGCCTCATTCCGTGAGGCGCTTTTTGCTGGCATTCCCTATTCCCTGCGGCGTGTGAGCCTGTCCTGGCAATGGCATCCTGCCGTCCGTTCCGCTTACAAGGCCATCCTTAGAAGTTCTTTCCATGAACAGGAGATCCATGAACCTAATTTAGTTCAGAATTCCTGAGAAAAATATAAGAAAAATTCCTAATTTTAATGGAAGCTGAATATTTTACATGACCGTTACGCCGAGGGTGTCTGGACAGGCGGGTGCAGGCCACTTACACTAGCGCTTTGTCTTGGTCGGGGTGCCCTTAAGGGCTGAGAGTATACCCGTTGAACCTGATCCGGTTTGTTCCGGCGTAGGAAATCGAGATAGGTATCTTATGAGAAGAGCTGTATCCCTTTACCCGGCCACGTTAATTAACGGAGGCTGTGGTGTCTGATTTTTCCTCTACTGTTGCCAATGCACTGACGATTGCCGGTTCTGATTCCGGTGGTGGTGCGGGCATTCAGGCCGATCTTAAAGCGTTTTCAGCACTCGGTGTTTATGGTGCATCAGTTATTACTGCGCTGACCGCACAGAATACCCGGGAAGTCCGTGCGGTCTTTCCTGTTACGCCAGCGTTTGTCATTGAGCAATTACAGACGGTTTTTGATGATATCCGGATCGATGCGGTTAAAACCGGCATGCTCGGTGATGCGGATATGGTCAGGGCCGTTGCCGGATTTCTGCGCGAGCGCCAGGTCAGGCTGGTGGTTGACCCGGTGATGATCTCGAAAAGCGGAAATGCACTACTGAGTCCCGATGCTGTTTCTACACTGGTGGACGAATTGTTGCCGCTGGCCGATCTGATTACTCCGAACCTGCCTGAAGCAGCGGCGATTCTCGGGCAAAGTGAGCCAGAGGATATTGAGGATATGAAATCACTGGCGCGGGCGCTGCACAAACTGGGGCCGCGGGCGGTATTGCTCAAGGGTGGGCATCTGTCGGGCAGTGAGTGTCCTGACCTGCTGTTTGACGGCACGGCGTTTCAACTGTTTGAAACCCCCCGAATCGAAACTCAGAATACCCATGGGACAGGTTGTACGCTGGCTTCGGCCATTACGGCGTTGCTGGCCCGGGGATTCAGTGAACTGGAAGCAGTGACTCAGGCTAAAGGTTATATCACAGCCGCCATTGCGCATGCAGATCAATTAAATGTGGGTGCAGGACATGGCCCGGTGAACCACTTTCATGGGTTCTGGCAGCCCTAGCGGCCAGTGCGTGTGAGGCAGACATTATAATAAAGGTTGAAAGATGGTAGATAATACAAAACAGAGCAAAGCACTGAGCCAGACAGCCACGGTTGACCGTGATTCTGTACAGCCGTTTCCCAAGTCACGTAAGGTCTATGTTGAAGGCAGCCGTCCGGATATCCGGGTTCCGATGCGTGAGATCTCACTGGACGACACGCCGACCGGTTTTGGCGGTGAGAAAAATGACCCGCTGTATGTATACGATACGTCCGGCCCTTATACCGATCCTGATGTCAGCATCGATGTGCGTAAAGGTCTGGCTCCTCTGCGTGAGGCCTGGATTCTCGAACGTGAAGATACTGAACAGTTGGCTGGCCTGACTTCCGAATATGGTCGTGCCCGCGAAGCCGATCTGCGTCTGGACGATCTGCGTTTTGATCTGCAGCGTAAACCCCGTCGTGCGAAGGCCGGTAAGAACGTCAGTCAAATGCACTATGCCCGTCAGGGGATTGTTACGCCAGAGATGGAATATATCGCCATCCGTGAAAACATGAAGCTGGCTAAAGCGCGTGCGGAAGGCAATGTGGTTGCCGAGCAGCATCCGGGATTCAGCTTTGGTGCTAATCTGCCGGCTGAAATTACGCCTGAATTTGTCCGTCAGGAAGTTGCCGAAGGTCGTGCGATCATCCCTGCAAACATCAACCACCCTGAGCTGGAACCGATGATCATCGGCCGTAACTTCCTGGTGAAGATTAACGGTAATATCGGTAACTCGGCAGTGACCTCTTCGATCGAAGAAGAGGTGGAGAAGATGACCTGGGGTACCCGCTGGGGTGCGGATACCATCATGGACCTCTCTACCGGTAAAAATATTCATGAAACCCGTGAATGGATTTTGCGTAACTCTCCGGTGCCGATCGGTACTGTGCCGATCTATCAGGCGCTGGAGAAGGTGAACGGCGTAGCCGAAGATCTGAACTGGGAGGTGTTCCGTGACACGCTGATCGAGCAGGCGGAACAGGGTGTGGATTACTTCACCATTCATGCGGGTGTGCTGCTGCGTTACGTGCCGATGACGGCTAAGCGTATGACCGGTATTGTGTCCCGTGGCGGCTCTATCATGGCGAAGTGGTGTCTGGCGCACCACCAGGAAAACTTCCTCTACACTCATTTCCGTGAGATCTGTGAGATCTGTAAAGCTTATGACGTTTCCTTCTCGCTGGGTGATGGTCTGCGTCCGGGCTCTGTTTACGATGCCAATGATGAGGCACAGTTTGCCGAACTGGAAACTCTGGGTGAGCTGACCAAGATCGCCTGGGAGTACGATGTTCAGGTGATGATCGAAGGTCCGGGTCACGTGCCGATGCACATGATCAAGGAGAACATGGATAAGCAGTTGAAAGAGTGTCACGAAGCGCCTTTCTATACGCTGGGCCCATTGACGACGGATATTGCGCCGGGCTATGACCACATTACTTCCGGTATCGGTGCGGCGATGATCGGCTGGTATGGTTGTGCCATGCTCTGCTACGTAACACCAAAAGAGCATTTAGGCCTGCCGAACAAGGCGGACGTAAAAGAGGGGATTATCACGTATAAAATTGCGGCTCATGCGGCGGATCTGGCGAAAGGTCATCCGGGTGCGCAGATTCGTGATAATGCCATGTCCAAGGCGCGTTTTGAGTTCCGTTGGGAAGATCAGTTTAATATTGGTCTGGATCCGGATACGGCGCGTGCTTATCATGATGAAACTCTGCCTAAAGAATCCTCTAAGGTGGCGCACTTCTGCTCAATGTGCGGACCTAAGTTCTGTTCCATGAAGATCTCTCAGGAGGTGCGTGAACTGGACGATGCAGAGGTGGCGGCGATTAATGCCCATGCTGATCAGGGGATGCAGGAGAAGTCTGCAGAGTTTAAGGAATCCGGTTCAGAGATCTACCATAAGGTGTAAGGTCTGAACTACATGCAAAGCCGCCGTTACCGGCGGCTTTTTTATGTACGTTGACCCGTAGCTGGAGAGTAATAACGATGAGTGACGAACTGCTGAAATACCTGCTGGTGGTCTTGCTGGTGATCTTTGCGTTTACACCGGTGACCCTGAACGCATTGCGTCGCCGACGCGAAAACCCGCCACCAATGGCGGCGAATGATCGTAAACTGTATCGCTTGTGGCGTTCAGACCCTGAGGCCTATGCGCGTCAGTATGGCGAGATGGATAAGCAGTATCTGGCCGCTCAGGAAAAGAAAAAAAACTCGGATCAGGCCTGAGGGTTCAAAAAACGCTGATCTGGTGATCCCAGAACGTTTCCAGACGTTTCAGTTGTGAGCGCAGGCTGTTGAGTTCTTCGCCTGCCAGTAGTTGCTCTGCACTGATCTGTTCCAGTTGCTGGTCGAACAGTTCTGAGATCAGGTTGTGAATGGCCAGACCTTTCTGGCTTAATTTTATTCTCACCGAACGCAGGTCGTGTTCGGAGCGCTCCTGACGGATGTAGCCGTTGCCGACCATTTTTTTCAGATTGTAGGAGACGTTAGATCCCAGATAGTAGCCTCGGGTGCGCAGCTCCCCGGCGGTCATTTCACGGTCGCCGATATTATGCAGCAGCAGCGCCTGAACGCTGTTGATATCGGTATAGCCCAGCGCTTCCAGCCGGAACTTGAGTATATCGAGAATACGCCGGTGCAGGCGCTCAATCAGGCGCAGGCACTCAAGGAAATCGGTGCGCTGGTTCTGCGCATCGTCAGTGTTATCAAGATCCATTCGTTTCCAGCTCTTTGTAACTTCAGGGCTGCCCCATATTAAGCCTGATAGGATTGAAAAGGGGAAGGGATCTCAGGTCGTTTGAATCGTATTGTTCCTGTAATAACGAATCAATCTATGCCAATCCTGAAAAATGCTGCTACTATTAGTTCTAGGTCTGTTTGAAAAGGGCTCGGCATCGCATGCTGAGCCGCTGATTGAACAGCCTATTCCAGCGAATAGATCCTCTCTCGATAATGGCAAACCTGGAGCAATCCGGGGACGCAAAGTCACAGATCCCCTGTGGATGGCTGGGCTACCGAAGGAGAGACATCTACTTTTTAATCAGAGGATGCCCTTCTGGCAACTGGCGCTCAATCCATAGAGCCAGCTTGTGTTTCATATTGGGCTCGCTGTCCTGATCTTTCGCCAGTGGCTGAATCAACCCGTCCTTCACCAGTAAACGGTAAATCGCTTTGATCTTGTTTGAAGCACTGTCGGTGGGTTCAAACTTTCCGGCTCCCCGTTTCTCAAAGTAGAGAGCTCCGACCCTGAGGGCCTCCTTTACCAACTCAGCTTCATGCTTGTGTTTTTTCATGATTAAAGGCCCACGCGTCTATGCTTAGTTCATTGCCTGAATGGCTTCAGATCTAACATAGCAGGAAACTTCCGGACCATGCAGTTACAAATTGCCCCCTTGCATAAAAAACTGCGGAAACTCCGGCGTCGGCTTCGACGTGGCAAAGGAAGACTGGATGAGGAGTCCATCCATCGCTTGCGCCTTTTGAGTAAACAGGTCAGGGCAGAATGGGTTTTATGGCCAGCGGAGAAGACCCGGTACAAGTCTGGCCGACAGGCTAAAAAGCTCGCGCGTGCTCTGGCGCCTTTGAGGGATTCGCAGGTCCTGCTCAGTACGCTGGAGCAGCTTTTCGCGGGGCGATCTGATAACCCGCAGGTAGAGCGTGTTCGCCGTTATCTGCTTTCCCGGAGCCGGCAACAAGGGCCCTCTCGCAGATGGGTGCTGAAACGTCTGGATAAGCTCGAGGCTGAGCTGGAACCGGCGAATGTGGCCGGCGCCGTGCAGGTGGACATCGTATTAGAGCACAGCAGGCAGGCAGAGCTTGCATCTGCCCGCCTGCTTGATCCGCTGCAAGCGGAAACGTTTCATGACTGGCGCAAGCGGGTGAAGTCGCATCTGTTTATATTAAAACGCCTGAAACCGGATCAGACAGATGAATTGAAACAGACTCGCCATCTCGCAGAGCAGTTGGGTTTGCTGCACGATCTGTGTCTGCTCCGGGAGTGCTTTGATGCGCTTGGTGCCTGTTCAGTTGAGACAGACTCAGTTTTTCAGCAACGGGAGTGTGAGATTCTGCAGCAGGTTCGACGGCGAGGGATAAAAGCGGGGTTGCTGGTATCGGCTGCTGAAGGTTTTCAGGCGGCTGAGGACTGATATAATTCCCGCAATCCCATCTGGCCTGTCGAGAGTCTTATGAAGTACAGAATTATTCCGGTAACCCCGTTTCAGCAAAACTGCTCCCTGATCTGCTGTGAAAAAACCAACAAAGCGGCAGTCGTCGACCCCGGTGGTGATCTGGATAAGATTCTTTCGGTGGTGGCCGAGGAGGGGGTTGAGTTGGAGAAGATTCTGCTGACCCATGCGCATATTGACCACGCCGGCGGTACTTCAGAGTTGGCAGAACGTCAGGGGCTGCCGATTGAGGGGCCACATAAAGGCGATCAATTCTGGATTGATGGTTTGGCTCAGCAGAGCCAGATGTTTAATTTCCCCCCTTGCGAGGTTTTTACCCCGGGCCGCTGGCTTGAAGATGGTGATAAGGTCGTGGTGGGCGAAACTGAGCTGGCGGTTATCCACTGCCCAGGCCATACGCCGGGGCATGTGGTGTTTTATAATCCGGAAGATCAGGTCGCACTGGTTGGCGATGTGTTGTTTAACGGCTCAATCGGCCGAACCGATTTCCCGCAGGGTAATCATCAGGAGCTGATCGACTCGATCAAAAATAAGCTTTTTCCTCTGGGGCCAGATGTGGAGTTTATTCCGGGGCATGGCCCGGGTTCCACGTTTGGTCAGGAGATGCAGTCGAACCCTTATGTTCGCTGAATATGCGCCGGGGTTCGGATTGATACTGCAGTGAGTTCATTTCCTGCAAGCGACTCAGCGTGCGTTGAAAGGGCTGGTTCAGCAGCCGGCCCTGATAAAGTTGATCCGCAGCAACATCAGCGTTGATATACAGGTTAACCCGACAGTCGTAGAGCTCATCGACCAGAGCGATAAAGCGACGTGCTCCGTCATCACTGCGGTTCTGAACAATCGCCCGCATCCCGGTCGGATTAACGCTGCCGGAGCCGTCTTCTGTTCCGCGGGCCTTGATCTGTTCCTGATCGGGCCCCCGAAAGCAGGGCACGCTATCCAGCAGAACATGCTCATAGCGCTCCGCCAGTGCCATGTAGTCAGCAGAACTGCGCGGACCGGCACAGAGTTGTTCAAAGCTGAACCAGATACTGTCGGAGCCTGCCGCGTGACACGGCAGGCGGCGGTTACAGAGGTCAATAAACGTCGCGGAATCCTGATGCAGGGGCTCAAGCTGATGATAGAGCCTGTGCAGGGCGTCCGGCTGATTTACGTGATAGGCCTTGCGCTGGGTCTGCTCCCGCCGACGGTGATCAATCCCTCCATCCAGAGGGTAGATCTCCATGCAGGTTTTAATCATATCTATGGCGGGAATAAAGCGGTCTCTGTGCAGGCCATCTGCATAGAGTTGATCCGGTTCACAATTGGAGGTGCTGACAATTGCAATCTGTTGTTCAAACAGGGCGCGGAAAAGCCGGCCCAGCAGCATCGCATCTCCGATATCCGCCACATAAAATTCATCGAAGCAGATGACCCGGTAGCGTCGCCCCAGTTGTCCGGCGATATGCTTCAGTGGGTCTGGCTGTCCGCTGTGAATAAACAGTTGCTGGTGGATCATGTGCATAAACCGGTGAAAGTGCAGCCGGAGCAGCGTATCGGGCAGAGAGTCGCAAAACAGATCCATCAGCATGGTTTTTCCACGTCCTACTGGTCCCCACAGGTAGAGGCTGCCGGGGGTGGGTTTGCGGCGAAACAGGGAGGGGCGCTGCTGTAATTGATCATGCAGTTGCTGCAATCGATCGACGGCAGCCTGCTGAGCAGGGTCAGGCTGCCAGCCTTCGTGGGTAAGTCTGGCCTGATAGCGGGCCAGCAGTGAGGTTTTTTTCATGGCGCCAGTATAGGTAGTGTCATAGTGGCTGACAATTACCGGCTAAGGCGTTGTTCCGGTTTATTTATGCAGTAACAGAGCCCGCTGAAATAAAGCAGGATCGAGTTGTTTACCCTTTTCAATAACCTGCTGCAGCGGGGTCTCCGTGATTTTTCCCTGACGTACGCCGATCATTATGTCGTTGTAGCCAGCGCACAGGTAATCCACAGCCGATGCGCCAAGGCAGGAAGCCAGGATGCGGTCGTGTCCTGAAGGGCTTCCGCCTCGTTGAATATGCCCCAGAATACACACCTTGGGTTTCTGCTCATGTTGTTCCAGCTGACGCGCAAGGTTATAGGTAAGCCCGGGAACCGGCCCTTCTGCTACGACGATGATGCCGCTGGAACCTTTCCCCTGTGCCCGGTTATTGGCCAGTTGGAAGGAAATTGCATCGACCTGAACTTCATATTCCGGAACCACGATCATCTCTGCGCCGCAGGCGATACCCACATGGGTGGCGATAAAGCCCGAATTGCGCCCCATCACTTCAACCAGAAACAGGCTCTCATGGGAAAGGGCGGTGTCACGAATCTTATCGATCGCTTCCAGTGCGGTATTCACGGCGGTATCAAAGCCGATCGTGTCATCCGTACCGTAAATGTCATTATCGATGGTGCCGGGCAGGCCGAGCACGCGGATATCACTTTCACGGGCCAGCAGGTGAGCCCCGGTCAGTGAGCCATCGCCACCGATGACCAGCAGGGCTTCTATGCCTTTTTCGCGGAGAATCTCTGCTGCCTGATGGCGAACAGCCGGGTCTTTGAAGGCCAGGCAGCGATCGCTTTTAAGCAGGGTGCCGCCGCGCTGAACGATATTGGTGACCGAGGCTGAGTTCATCTCCCACATGTCACCGATGATCAGCCCGCTGTAGCCTTTGTTGATTCCGAATACTTTGATGCCCTGATGCAATGCAGCCCTGACCACACCACGAATCGCCGGGTTCATGCCGGGGGAATCTCCGCCGCTGGTGAGGACGGCTATCGCTGCCGGCTTCTGATAACTGGTATCCAGTGTTGGAATCTCGTACATCTCAGTCGCTTCCCATGCTGCTCACTACACTTACATTAAATATATAGCGGATCGCTGACAATATTGTTTCAACCCATGACCCATGACAGGCCCTGCTGGCTGCCGCATAATGCAGGGTATTCTCAGCTTCCGGTGTATTTATGAGACGTCAGACACATCAACGTATCGCTGCTCAGGTCATGGTGTTTTTTGCCGAGTACCGGCTCAGCTTTCAGGAGATAACTGCCTGCGCTCAGGGCTATTTTGAACAGGCTGAGTGGAGTGAGTTGCAGGCACTGGCAGCGGAGCGCATCGATCTTTATGGTGAAATGGTGGCTGAGACCGCGGCGGCACTGGAGCAGCAGTTAGGCGATGTGGTCTATCAGCCTGCGCTCTGGCATCAGGCAAAGGCTTACTACAGTAAGCTGATTCGGCAGAGGACTGACCCGGAGCTGGCTGAGACCTTCTATAACTCGGTCTACTGTTATCTTTTTCAGCACCATCTGATCGATAACGAAAATATTTTTATCCGCTCAACACGCGCCGGTAAAGAGATCCGTTCCGGCGATGAGACATTCCGCTCTTATTCCTTAAAAGATTCCGGGCTGGTGCAGTTGCTGTCGCGGATGCTGGACGATTTCAGCTTTGCGATTCCCTGGGAAAACAAGCGCCGGGATATCAGGAATCTGGTCAATTACATCCGCAATAAATATCCCCAGTCATTGTTCCGGGAAGAGGATACCCGGGTGGATGTGATCGAAAGCGTGTTTTACCGGAACAAGGCGGCTTATCTGGTGGGGCGGGTTCATCTGGCGAGTGGTAGTCAGCCTTTTGTCTTGCCGATACTGAATAATGAACAGGGTGGGGTCTATATCGATACAGCCCTCAGTGATGAGAGTGACGTTTCGGTGGTGTTTAGCTTTACCCGCTCCTATTTTCTGGTGGATGTGGATGTGCCATCGGAGTTTATTCGCTTCCTGCATACACTGATTCCGCAAAAGTCTCTGGCTGAACTGTACAGCTCAATCGGCTTTTATAAACAGGGAAAAGCTGAATTCTATCGGGATTTTATTGACCATATGGAGAGTGCGAAGGATCAGTTTATCGCCGCACCCGGCGTCAAAGGCATGGTGATGACGGTCTTCACGCTGCCGAGCTACCCTGTGGTCTTTAAAGTGATTAAAGATCGCTTTTCGTCGTCAAAAAATGTGACCCGTGAAGTGGTTAAAGAGAAATACCAGTTAGTTAAAAAACATGATCGGGTCGGGCGTATGGCCGACACTCAGGAGTTCACCAATTTCTCTTTCCCCCGTGAACGCTTTTCAGAAGAGCTGATAACTGAGTTGCTTGCGGTGGCCGGCTCATCCGTTTATCTCTCCGAGCATGAGGTGGTTATTCGTCATCTGTGGATTGAGCGGTACATGACGCCTCTGAATATCCATATCGAACAGGTGCTGGAGAGCAACGATAAGGAGGCGCTGTTTCATGCGATCAATGAATACGGAAAAGCGATCAAACAACTGGCGGCGGCGAATATTTTTGCCGGTGATATGCTGTTTAAGAACTTCGGCATCACCCGTCACGGCAGGGTTGTGTTCTATGACTACGATGAGATTCTCTATCTGACCGAATGCAATTTCCGGAAGATTCCGGAACCCCTCTACCCTGAACAGGAGATGGCCGGAGAGCCCTGGTACTCCGTTGCGGCCAATGATGTCTTTCCGGAGGAGTTCAGTATGCTGACCTCCTGTGATCCACAAATCCGTACATTGTTTAATGAGCTGCATGCGGATCTGCTGGGGGTCGAGTTCTGGCAGGCGATGCAGCAAACCGTATTGAGGGGTGTTGTGGTTGATGTATTTCCTTATCGGAAAATACACCGGTTTCTCCGATAAGACGTGTGTTACCCAGGGGGCAGAAGCCTGCGTAGAACAAATATCCTTTTTATTTCAAAGGGATTGCCCGGTATTTATTACTCCACAAATTTGTAACCTTGCCCTTATTGGGTCTAGTATTCCTTGTGATAACACAAATATTGAGACGATCAGGTTCTCAATAAAATAATAAAGCACAGGGAGTTTACTATGACATTTCGAAAAACCCTTACCTCTGGGTTGTTAGCTGCTGGTGTTGGTATTGCGGCTATGGGAGGCGCAACAACAGCTTCTGCTCAGGACTTCATCACCATTGGTACCGGCGGTGTAACGGGGGTTTATTATCCTACCGGTGGTGCGATCTGCCGTCTGGTAAATAAAAACCGCAAAGAGCACGGTATCCGCTGTTCAGTGGAGTCAACCGGGGGTTCTGTTTACAACCTGAATACCATTCGCGCGGGCGAACTGGACATGGGCGTGGCTCAGTCAGACTGGCAGTTCCATGCCTACAATGGTACGAGCAAATTTGAAGAAGTGGGCGCCAATAAAGATCTGCGCGCGGTCTTCTCTATTCACCCTGAGCCTTTCACGGTAGTTGCCAGAGCCGACAGTGGTATCAAAAACTTTGATGATATCAAAGGCAAGCGAGTCAATATCGGTAACCCGGGATCCGGTCAGCGTGGCACGATGGAAGTGCTGATGGGGGCGATGGGCTGGACGGTTGATGACTTTGCCCTGACTTCAGAGCTGAAAGCCTCTGAGCAGGCCAGTGCCCTGTGTGATAACAAGATCGATGTCATGATCTACACCGTGGGTCACCCCAGTGGTGCAATCAAAGAAGCAACCACCTCATGCGACAGCCAGCTGGTTAATGTGACCGGTGCTGCTGTGGATAAGTTGATTGCAGATAACAGCTATTACCGTACAGCGACGATTCCAGCGGGCATGTACCGTGGCAACGACGCTGACACCACCACATTTGGTGTGGGCGCAACCTTCGTTTCCTCTACTGCAGTACCTGAAAAAGTAGTGTACGAAGTGGTTAAAGCTGTTTTCGAGAACTTTGATACCTTCCGCAAACTGCACCCTGCTTTTGCTAACCTGAAGAAAGAGCAGATGATTAAAGATGGTCTGTCTGCACCACTGCACCCGGGTGCGGCAAAATACTACAAAGAAGCGGGCCTGATGTAATCGGTCTGTACAATGATAACGGGGGCCCAGTGTCCCCGTTTTCGTTGCTGAACAGTTCTCACGTTAATCTCCTCGTAAACATGGAACGGTGATCTTGTGACGGATAATCAACAAAAAACAACCGCCTCGGTTTCACAGGAAGTTCAGGAGATGGTTGCGCAGTCCGATTCGGGGGCGCGTTCGCCACAGGGGTTCCCCGGCAAATTTCTCTGGGGCGTTGCCCTGGCCTGGGCGCTCTTTCAACTGTGGTACGCATCTCCGCTGCCATTTATCCTTAACTTTGCTGTATTTAACGATACCGAAGCCAGAGCTATCCATCTGAGCTTTGCGATCTTTCTGGCTTTTACTGCTTTCCCGGCCTTTAAGTCATCTTCGGTCGATAGCATCCCCTGGCATGACTGGTTATTTGCCCTGTTCGGGGCGTTCAGTGCCAGTTATCTGGTCCTGTTTCACAGTCAGTTGGCTGACCGTGCCGGTGCGCCGATCACCATGGATGTGGTAACGGCCGTATGCGGTATTGTACTGTTGCTGGAAGCAACACGGCGCGCTCTGGGGCCTCCGTTGATGGTGGTCGCAGGTATCTTCCTGCTCTACACCTTCGCCGGGCCATATATGCCGGAGGTAATCTCCCATAAAGGCGCGAGCCTGAACAAGGCGATGTCCCATCAGTGGCTGACGACAGAAGGGGTGTTTGGTGTTGCTCTGGGTGTTTCAACCAGCTTTGTATTCTTGTTTGTGCTGTTTGGCGCGCTTTTGGATAAAGCCGGAGCGGGTAACTACTTCACCCAGGTAGCCTTTTCGCTGCTCGGGCATATGCGCGGCGGACCGGCTAAAGCTGCCGTGGTTTCATCGGGTCTCAGTGGATTGGTATCGGGCTCTTCGATTGCCAATGTCGTGACGACCGGTACGTTTACTATCCCTCTGATGAAGCGTGTTGGTTTTCCCGGCTATAAAGCTGGCGCGGTAGAGGTAGCTGCATCAACCAATGGTCAGTTGACGCCACCCATTATGGGGGCCGCTGCATTTCTGATGGTGGAGTATGTGGGAATCTCCTATATCGAGGTGATCAAGCATGCCATCCTCCCTGCGCTGATTTCGTACATAGCGCTCATCTATATTGTGCATCTGGAAGCGATGAAAGCAGGCATGCAGGGCCTGCCAACCCGGAATAAGGCGACACTGGCGCAAAAGCTATCTGTCTGGGCGATGATTATTGTTGGCGTATGCGTGGTATCTCTGGCTGTTTACTATGGCCTGGGATGGAGTAAGGCCTATATGGGCAATGCTTCCTATATCATTGCCGGTCTGGTCATTCTTGCCGCCTATATTGCTCTGGTGAAATACTCCGCCGGTTATCCTGACCTGCATATGGATGATCCGAATTCAGATATCGTGGTTTTGCCGGAAACGGGGCCAACGGTCAAATCGGGTCTTTACTACCTGCTGCCTGTGGTGGTGCTGGTGTGGTGTCTGACCGTGGAGCGTTTTTCACCGGGTCTGTCAGCTTTCTGGGCAACGGTCTTTATGGTCTTTATTGTGTTAACGCACAAGCCGATTAAAGCGTTTTTCCGTGCAGGTGAAGACTGGGGCGACTGCCTGACGCACGGAGTAGAGGACCTGTTTAACGGCCTGGTTTCCGGTTCGCGCAATATGATTGGTATCGGTGTGGCCACAGCGGCGGCAGGTGTAGTTGTCGGTACCGTGACCCTGACGGGAATCGGACTGGTAATGACCGAATTCGTCGAGTTTATATCCGGTGGCAGTGTGTTGCTGATGTTGCTGTTCACGGCGATTATCAGCCTGATACTTGGGATGGGGCTGCCAACCACAGCAAACTATATCGTAGTGTCTACCTTGATGGCGCCAGTGATAGTCACGCTGGGGGCAGAACACGGACTGATTGTTCCGCTCATTGCGGTGCATCTGTTTGTGTTCTACTTCGGCATTCTGGCTGACGATACACCGCCGGTGGGTCTTGCTGCCTTTGCTGCAGCGGCCATTGCCAGATCGGATCCGATTCGTACAGGTATTCAGGGTTTTACTTACGATATCAGGACTGCGGTATTGCCGTTCATGTTTATCTTTAATACCGAGTTAATCCTTATCGGTATACAGGGTCCTGTACATCTTCTGATGACGATCTTCGGTGCGCTGGTGGCGATGCTGGTGTTTGCTGCGGCAACCCAGGGCTTCTGGCTGGTCAAAAATCGCTGGTATGAAACGGTGTTTCTACTGCTGGTGGCATTCCTGATGTTCCGGCCCGGATTCGTCTGGGACGAGATATTCGAGCCAACTGAATACCTTGAACCGACCCGGATCGAAGCGATTGCTGAGGCCCTGCCTCAGGGGGCACCGCTGCGACTCAGGGTGGCAGGCGAAACGATTGATGGTGATTTTGTAGATAAAACCATTGAACTGACGTTGCCGGCTGAAGGGAGTGGTAGTGAAAAGCTCGAAAGTACAGGCTTAAGCCTGAGACAGGAAGAGAGCAGAGTTATTGTAGATATGGTTGCGTTTGACAGTGAGGCGCAGAAGGCTGGTCTGGATTTTGACTGGGAGATAAAGCAGATCGAGCGCGAAGCGGAGCGACCACCTAAACAGTTGTTGTGGATACCTGTGCTGGCACTGCTGTTCTTCATGGGCATGCTCCAGAAACGACGCAGAGAAGTGAGCTGACAGGAGGGAATATGTTTAAAAAAGTACTCGTACCTATAGACCTTCAGGACCCGGCCGGGGCAAAACGCTCACTGACCACCGTTGCCGAATACAGCAGTGATGATGTAGAGCTTCATCTGATGTCCGTGTTACCGGGGTATCAGATGCCGATGGTTGCATCCTACTTCCCAAAAGAGGCGGTGGCGAAGGCCCTGTCAGCTATGAAGCAGGAGCTGAAAACGCTGGCGGGCAATATATTGGGAGACCGGGAGTTCAGTGTCGAGGTGTGTGAAGGTAAAGCGCATCAGGCAATCGTAAAGCATGCAGGGGAGATCGGAGCTGATCTGATTATCATTGGCGCGCAGAAACACGGTGCGGTTGAAAAAATGATGCTGGGTACGGTCACAGCAAAAGTAACAGAGAGAGCCAAATGCTCGGTACTGGTACTGAAAAGCTGAAATAGCATGGGGTAATCAAAGGCGCCGTCAGGCGCCTTTTCTGTATCTGCCCGCCACAAAACGACCCGTTCTGTACAGATAACGAACAGCGCTGATGGTTTAATGATCAAAAAGAGCCGTGATGGCACTTTTTTACGGTTTTTTTCAGTTTTTTTACGACAGGGTGTTGACCCTTTTTCAGAACGCTGTAGAATTCGCCGTCCTTGCTTAGGGAGGCCGCCGAAACGGGGCTGATTGAACTAAGCAAGGTGCTTAGTAAGTGCTTGAATCCATTGGATTTTGACGGTGCTTACGGAGCAGGATTCAAAGTCCGGTTGCTGAGTAAAAAATTTTACAAAATTGCAAAATAAACGGTTGACTTTGAATGAGCGCAAAGTAGAATATGCGCCTCGCTTGAGACGAAACATCAAGCAACGCTCTTTAACAATTTGATCAGATAATTCGTGTGGGCGCTTGTTGAGACAACGCAACATTTACTTGTCTAGACAAGCAACCAAGTGAATTCATTTAAGCGATTTACAAATAGGTTTAACGTTCTTAAGAATGTTATCCGGTTGTTTAGTACTAGAGCCCGTTACCACATTCCTGGTAACACATATGATTTAAACTGAAGAGTTTGATCATGGCTCAGATTGAACGCTGGCGGCAGGCCTAACACATGCAAGTCGAACGGTAACAGGACTAGCTTGCTAGTTGCTGACGAGTGGCGGACGGGTGAGTAACGCGTAGGAATCTACCAAGTAGTGGGGGATAAGCCAGAGAAATTTGGTCTAATACCGCATACGTCCTTCGGGAGAAAGCAGGGGCTCTTCGGACCTTGTGCTATTTGATGAGCCTGCGTGAGATTAGCTTGTTGGTGAGGTAATGGCTCACCAAGGCAACGATCTCTAGCTGGTCTGAGAGGATGATCAGCCACACTGGGACTGAGACACGGCCCAGACTCCTACGGGAGGCAGCAGTGGGGAATATTGCACAATGGGCGCAAGCCTGATGCAGCCATGCCGCGTGTGTGAAGAAGGCCCTAGGGTTGTAAAGCACTTTCAGCAGTGAGGAAAGGGGTGTAGTTAATACCTGCATCCTGTGACGTTAACTGCAGAAGAAGCACCGGCTAACTCCGTGCCAGCAGCCGCGGTAATACGGAGGGTGCGAGCGTTAATCGGAATTACTGGGCGTAAAGCGCGCGTAGGTGGATTGGTCAGTCAGATGTGAAAGCCCCGGGCTCAACCTGGGAACTGCACCTGATACTGCCAGTCTAGAGTACGGTAGAGGGTAGTGGAATTTCCTGTGTAGCGGTGAAATGCGTAGATATAGGAAGGAACACCAGTGGCGAAGGCGACTACCTGGACCGATACTGACACTGAGGTGCGAAAGCGTGGGGAGCAAACAGGATTAGATACCCTGGTAGTCCACGCCGTAAACGATGTCTACTAGCCGTTGGGGGACTTGATCTTTTAGTGGCGCAGCTAACGCGATAAGTAGACCGCCTGGGGAGTACGGCCGCAAGGTTAAAACTCAAATGAATTGACGGGGGCCCGCACAAGCGGTGGAGCATGTGGTTTAATTCGAAGCAACGCGAAGAACCTTACCAACTCTTGACATCCTGCGAACTTGCTAGAGATAGCTTGGTGCCTTCGGGAACGCAGAGACAGGTGCTGCATGGCTGTCGTCAGCTCGTGTTGTGAAATGTTGGGTTAAGTCCCGTAACGAGCGCAACCCTTGTCCTTATTTGCCAGCACGTAATGGTGGGAACTCTAAGGAGACTGCCGGTGACAAACCGGAGGAAGGTGGGGACGACGTCAAGTCATCATGGCCCTTACGAGTTGGGCTACACACGTGCTACAATGGCCGGTACAGAGGGCCGCGAACCTGCGAGGGTAAGCTAATCTCAGAAAACCGGTCGTAGTCCGGATTGGAGTCTGCAACTCGACTCCATGAAGTCGGAATCGCTAGTAATCGCGAATCAGAATGTCGCGGTGAATACGTTCCCGGGCCTTGTACACACCGCCCGTCACACCATGGGAGTGGATTGCACCAGAAGTAGCTAGCTTAACCTTCGGGAGGGCGGTTACCACGGTGTGGTTCATGACTGGGGTGAAGTCGTAACAAGGTAGCCCTAGGGGAACCTGGGGCTGGATCACCTCCTTAACGAATGCCGCGTCTCGGCAAGCGTTCACACGAATTATCTGATCAGAAAGTGAAGAGAGCGGAAAGGTAGCTACTAAGTCTGTAGGCTAAGTGGTTTATTTGCCTGGATTTTTGCGAAGAGCAAGGCGCGGGCTGAGCGAATGAGGGAGTGTACATAAGTACATGACCGAATGAGCGAAGGCAGCAACGCCGCACTGCGTAAAAAGACACGCAAAGAAATAGGCTTGTAGCTCAGCTGGTTAGAGCGCACCCCTGATAAGGGTGAGGTCGGTGGTTCAAGTCCACTCAGGCCTACCAAATTTCCACAATGCTGCGTTGTGGCACGACTCGCATAGTACACTATGCTTCGCCGTCCCACGCCTTGTCTTGTGAAAATTACGCTGTATGGGGCTATAGCTCAGCTGGGAGAGCGCCTGCTTTGCACGCAGGAGGTCTGCGGTTCGATCCCGCATAGCTCCACCATTACTCTTAAGAGTTTTAAAACATAACGCATACTGATGCCTTATCTTTTAAAGCTTTTGCTTTAAACGCTCTTTAACAATTTGGATTTGATTCATTTGATTTAGATTTGACATGTAGATTTTCTACATGCGCCAATTCGGCGAAATCTATCGTTACTTTTACAAGTTACTGTGATCCAGACGCCTTCGGGTTATATGGTCAAGTGACTAAGCGTGCACGGTGGATGCCTTGGCAGTCAGAGGCGATGAAGGACGTTGTAGCCTGCGATAAGGCTAGGGGAGTCGGCAAACAGGCTTTGATCCTAGCATTTCCGAATGGGGAAACCCACCTGTTTACAGGTATCTTATAGCTGAATACATAGGCTATAGGAGGCGAACCCGGGGAACTGAAACATCTAAGTACCCGGAGGAAAAGAAATCAACCGAGATTCCCTAAGTAGCGGCGAGCGAACGGGGACCAGCCCTTAAGCGGTATTGTAGTTAGCAGAACACTCTGGAAAGTGTGGCCATAGTGGGTGATAGCCCCGTATGCGAAAACTTATATACCGTGAAATCGAGTAGGACGGCGCACGTGAAACGCTGTCTGAATATGGGGGGACCATCCTCCAAGGCTAAATACTCCTGACTGACCGATAGTGAACCAGTACCGTGAGGGAAAGGCGAAAAGAACCCCTGTGAGGGGAGTGAAATAGACCCTGAAACCGTGTACGTACAAGCAGTGGGAGCCGTTTTCGGACGGTGACTGCGTACCTTTTGTATAATGGGTCAGCGACTTACTTTTAGTGGCAAGGTTAAGCGTTTGCGGAGCCGTAGGGAAACCGAGTCTTAATAGGGCGTCCAGTCGCTAGGAGTAGACCCGAAACCGAGTGATCTATCCATGGGCAGGTTGAAGATGCGGTAACACGCATTGGAGGACCGAACCGACTGTCGTTGAAAAGCCAGCGGATGACTTGTGGATAGGAGTGAAAGGCTAATCAAACTCGGAGATAGCTGGTTCTCCTCGAAAACTATTTAGGTAGTGCCTCATGTCTCACCATTGGGGGTAGAGCACTGTTTCGGCTAGGGGGTCATCCCGACTTACCAACCCGATGCAAACTCCGAATACCAATGAGTGCAATCATGGGAGACACACGGCGGGTGCTAACGTCCGTCGTGGAAAGGGAAACAACCCAGACCGCCAGCTAAGGTCCCAAAGTTCATACTAAGTGGGAAACGATGTGGGAAGGCTTAGACAGCTAGGAGGTTGGCTTAGAAGCAGCCACCCTTTAAAGAAAGCGTAATAGCTCACTAGTCGAGTCGGCCCGCGCGGAAGATATAACGGGGCTAAGTATGACACCGAAGCTGCGGATGCCATTTATGGCATGGTAGAGGAGCGTTCTGTAAGCCGTTGAAGCTCAAGCCGTAAGGCAGGGTGGAGGTATCAGAAGTGCGAATGCTGACATGAGTAACGATAAGGGAGGTGAAAACCCTCCCCGCCGGAAGACCAAGGGTTCCTATCCAACGCTATTCGAGGTAGGGTGAGTCGGCCCCTAAGGCGAGGCTGAAGAGCGTAGCCGATGGGAAACAGGTTAATATTCCTGTACTGCTCACAACTGCGATGGGGGGACGGAGAAGGCTAGGCCAGCGCGGCGTTGGTTGTCCGCGTTTAAGGTAGTAGGTTGAGTGCTTAGGTAAATCCGGGCGCTTAAGACCGAGAACTGATGACGAGGTCCCATGTGGACTGAAGTGGTTGATGCCATGCTTCCAGGAAAAGCCTCTAAGCTTCAGGTTGTGACTAACCGTACCCTAAACCGACACAGGTGGTCAGGTAGAGAATACTAAGGCGTATGAGAAAACTCGGGTGAAGGAACTAGGCAAAATGGCACCGTAACTTCGGGAGAAGGTGCGCCGCTGATGGTGATGAGACTTGCTCTCTAAGCTGTTGGCGGTCGAAGATACCAGGTGGCTGCGACTGTTTATTAAAAACATAGCACTCTGCAAACTCGAAAGAGGACGTATAGGGTGTGACGCCTGCCCGGTGCCGGAAGGTTAATTGATGGGGTTAGCGTAAGCGAAGCTCTTGATCGAAGCCCCGGTAAACGGCGGCCGTAACTATAACGGTCCTAAGGTAGCGAAATTCCTTGTCGGGTAAGTTCCGACCTGCACGAATGGCGTAACGATGGCCACACTGTCTCCACCCGAGACTCAGTGAAATTGAAATAGCTGTTAAGATGCAGTTTACCCGCGGCTAGACGGAAAGACCCCGTGAACCTTTACTACAGCTTCACAGTGGACTTTGATATTACTTGTGTAGGATAGCTGGGAGGCTTTGAAACCTTGTCGCCAGATAAGGTGGAGCCAATCTTGAAATACCAGCCTGGTAATATTGAGGTTCTAACCCAGGTCCCTAAGCGGGATCGGGGACATTGTGTGGTGGGTAGTTTGACTGGGGCGGTCTCCTCCCAAAGAGTAACGGAGGAGCACGAAGGTACCCTCAGCATGGTCGGAAATCATGCAATGAGCGCAAGAGTAGAAGGGTGCTTGACTGCGAGACAGACACGTCGAGCAGGTACGAAAGTAGGTTCTAGTGATCCGGTGGTTCTGTATGGAAGGGCCATCGCTCAACGGATAAAAGGTACTCCGGGGATAACAGGCTGATACCGCCCAAGAGTTCACATCGACGGCGGTGTTTGGCACCTCGATGTCGGCTCATCACATCCTGGGGCTGAAGCCGGTCCCAAGGGTATGGCTGTTCGCCATTTAAAGTGGTACGCGAGCTGGGTTTAGAACGTCGTGAGACAGTTCGGTCCCTATCTGCCGTGGGCGTTTGAGATTTGAGAAGAGTTGCTCCTAGTACGAGAGGACCGGAGTGAACGAACCTCTGGTGTTCCGGTTGTGATGCCAATTGCATTGCCGGGTAGCTATGTTCGGACGGGATAACCGCTGAAAGCATCTAAGCGGGAAGCCTCCTTCAAGATGAGATCTCACTGGGACCTTGAGTCCCCTAAAGGGCCGTTTAAGACTAAGACGTTGATAGGCGGGGTGTGGAAGCGCTGTGAGGCGTTGAGCTAACCCGTACTAATTGCCCGTGAGGCTTGACCATATAACGCCCAAGGCGTTTGGCAAGTGACTTGTAAGTGCGAAAGCACGACGATAGAGAGTAACGAATTGACGGTATGTAGAAAGCAGTCAAAACTCTAAATCAAATACTAAGAAGAATCAGATCCGAGTTGTAACAGTTTTGCTTGGCGACCATAGAGTTGTGGAACCACCTGATTCCATCCCGAACTCAGACGTGAAACGCAACATCGCCGATGGTAGTGTGGGGTCTCCCCATGTGAGAGTAGGTCATCGCCAAGCATCTAATTACGAAGAACCCCTATCGCATACGCGGTAGGGGTTTTTTCGTTATTGGCCCGCGTTATCTTCGGTCACGACAACAGGGCCCATGTGACAACCCCCTGTTTCAGCGGAACGGCTGTTGGACGCCGTCTTCGACGGCGCCCGCAGGGTCAGAAACCGCGTTTCTGATCATGGTAGGTCATCACAGGCAGCCGCCTGCAAAACACCGATAGTTAACAGACTCCGTAGGGTGCCAATAGCGAAGCGTATTGCACCGATAACTCCCATTCCTGCCAACGCCACCGACGAAACACCGGGTTACGCTACGCTAACCCAGCCTACGTAGTTAATAGACTCCGTAGGGTGCGAATAGCGAAGCGTATTGCACCGACTGCTGCAGGAAGAATTAATATAAGTCATGGGAATCATGGCGTTTGGCGATATAATTCAGGCATCGATATAGTGACTGCATGGGGAACCCTGATCAGATGTATACAGAAGATGATATCCGCCGTTTGAAGTGGCAAAGTCGCAGAGGCATGCTTGAGTTGGACGTGCTGTTTGTTCCTTTTGTTGAGGAGGCGTTTGCGGATCTGGATCTGGATGATCAGCACCGGTTCGTAAAGTTATTGGATGAAGAGGATCAGGATCTGTTTGTCTGGCTGATGGAGCGTGAAGTGCCACAGGATCCGGATCTGCAGAGAATTGTGAGGATTATTCTGGAGCGTGTTCAGCCTAAGTAATCTGCAGCTAAGACCTTCTAAAGGCCTGTTCTGCACAGGCCTTGCACTTCATTTCATCGCACTCTTGGCTGTGATTTATTGGCCTGTGGATGCTGCTCTCAAGTGGACGCTGGCGCCACTTCTCCTGCTTATCTCTTTCTTTTGCTTTCGGCATCAGGTTCTGCAGCGATCAGCTTTTTCAATTGTGGCACTGAGCTGGGATGCAGATACAGCGCAATTGAAATTGCGGCAGAACAACGGGCAGTGGCTCAGAGTAGAAGCGCTGCGTCAGATCCGGGTATTGCCTTTTCTGCTGGCGCTTCAGTGTCGTGTCCCTGAGCGTTTGTTTACTGTTTCTGTGATTGTTTGTCGTGATAGTTGTGGTGCTGCAGAGTTTCGCCGTTTACGGGTGCTGCTGTTGCATGCCAGGGCAAAACTCTAACCCCAATGGAAGTTCACGGGGGTGAGGATGGTGTCCAGTGGCTCCGGGCCTGGCTCCGGGTAGTCCAATGTATAGTGAAGGCCCCGGCTTTCGTGGCGGAGCATTGCTGAGCGGATGATCAGATCGGCCACTACGGCGAGGTTACGTAACTCAAGAAGGTCATTGCTGATTTTGTAGTTACTGTAGTATTCGGTGATCTCCTGCTGCAGCAGGTCAACCCGATGTTTGGCACGTTGCAGTCGTTTACTGGTACGGACAATGCCCACGTAGTCCCACATAAAACGGCGTATTTCATCCCAGTTATGCGAGATGATCACGTCCTCATCTGAATCTGTTACCTGAGATTCATCCCATGCCGGAATGAGTGAGGGTTCTAATGGTTCCTGAAGTGCCTGAGCAACGTGGCCGGAGGCCGACTTGGCATAAACCAGGCATTCAAGCAGGGAGTTGCTGGCCAGGCGGTTGGCACCGTGAAGTCCTGTAAAGGAGGTTTCCCCTATGGCATACAGCCCGGGTATGTCGGT
This sequence comes from Neptuniibacter halophilus, assembly GCF_030295765.1. NCBI lineage: Bacteria > Pseudomonadati > Pseudomonadota > Gammaproteobacteria > Oceanospirillales > Oceanospirillaceae > Neptuniibacter > Neptuniibacter halophilus. The sequence continues at coordinate 2,437,547 of NZ_AP027292.1, forward strand.
TCTGCCCTGTTCATCGGTGACGACGCCGCCGCAGGTATAGTGAGCGGCGGGAACAACAGGAATCGGTTCCTGTGTGATATCAATCCCCAGTTTGAGGCAGCGTTTGTAGATGGTCGGGAAGTGGTTTTTGATAAATTCGGCCGGTTTGTGGCTGATGTCGAGAAACAGGCAATCGCAACCGAGCCGCTTCATTTCATGGTCAATCGCACGGGCTACAATATCGCGGGGTGCCAGTTCGCCACGTTCATCAAACTTGTGCATAAAAGGCTTTCCGTTCGGTAGCAGCAGCCTGCCGCCTTCTCCGCGTACCGCTTCGGTAATCAGAAACGATTTTGCCTGAGGGTGATACAGGCAGGTTGGATGAAATTGGTTAAATTCCATGTTTCCGACGCGACACCCGGCGCGCCACGCCATAGCAATACCGTCACCGGTCGCGCCATCGGAGTTGCTGGTGTAGAGATAAGCTTTGGAAGCACCGCCTGTAGCCAGTACAACGTGAGGGGCCTGGAATACTTCCACATGGCCTGTGGATGCGTTGAGTATATAAGCACCAACACAGCGGTTATGGGGCAGACCCAGTTTTCGCCGGGTGATCAGGTCGACGGCAATATGGTGTTCGAACAGGTCAATATTCGGGTTGGCTTCTGCCCGGGCAATCAGGGTTTGTTGCAGTGCTTTACCGGTGGCGTCTGCAGAATGGATGATCCGCCGGTGCGAATGGCCACCCTCTTTTGTCAGATGGTAGTCATCGTGTTCCTGAGTAAAGGGTACGCCCTGTTCAATCAGCCACTCAATACTCTCTTTGCCGTGACTCACGGTAAATTCGACCGCAGACGGGTGGCTGAGATTGCCCCCGGCGGTCATGGTATCTTCGATATGGGCCTGGGTACTGTCTGCGGTATCCAATACTGCAGCAATACCGCCTTGTGCTAACCAGGTGGAGCCACTCTTCAGTTCCCGCTTGCTGAGTACGGCCACCCGGGCATTTTCCGCCAGATGCAGTGCCATGCTGAGGCCAGCAGCGCCACTGCCGATGATCAATGCGTCGTAGTAATGGTGTTGCGTCATTTGAATGCTCTTTCTACTATGCTGATGCCTGAAGCTCACTTCAGTGCTCTGACTCTTGCGAAGGCGGGGCCAAACTGAGAGTGTTGATGTTTTATACCAAAGGCGCAATTTAGCATTTTTTTACAGCCGGAGGGAACTTCGTTGCCGTTGTCTGCTCTTATAAGTGACACGACGCAGCGACTCTGTAAGGTTGCTAACTTCTCCGGGTAAAAGTGCTACGGTGAAAACTTGTACGTTAAGCTGAACGTTTTGTGTGTCGTTGAAAGTATTAAGGAATTTGTGAGTGTCGAACGAAAGCCAGGCAGGAGTTGACCGGCAGCTGGTAGAACGCGTAAAGCAGGGTGATAAAGCTGCGTTCGATCTGTTGGTGAAAAAATACCAGCATAAAATTATCGCCTTGATCGGCCGTTATGTTTATGACGCGCACGAGGCCCAGGATGTGGCTCAGGAAACGTTTATTAAAGCGTACCGGGCTCTGCCCAAGTTCCGTGGCGATAGTGCCTTTTATACCTGGCTTTATCGCATTGCGATCAATACGGCAAAAAATCATCTGGTTGCCCGCGGACGTCGTCCGGCTGATGTGGATGTGGATGATGCGCAGTTTTTTGAAGGTGATAATGAGTTAAAGGATATCGATACTCCGGAGAACCAGCTGTATCGGGACGAGCTGGAATCCGTTATTAAGCGGACACTGAACCGGTTGCCGGAGGATCTGCGGGTTGCCCTTAGCCTGCGCGAATTTGAAGGGATGAGTTATGAAGAGATCGCAGCGGTGATGGACTGTCCGGTGGGAACGGTGCGCTCGAGAATTTTCCGGGCCCGTGAAGCGATCGATAAAGAGATAATGCCCTTGTTGGCAAGCTGATGATGAGAATGATTTTAGAGGTAATACACTATGGCTGAGCGTACTAACGAGTCTGTTTCAGCACTCATGGACGGTGAGGTTGCCGATTTTGAACTGCGGCGTACGTTAGACCGCGTTGAGCAGGAGCCTGAATTGTCCGCTGCATGGCAGCGGTATCATCTGATTCGCTCCTCAATGCGTAACGAAGAACTGTCTGCTGTGGATATCAGCGGACAGGTCATGGCTGCGCTGCAGGATGAGCCTGCTTTTTCTGAGCAGTCTGTTGCTTCTGATGTAGAAAAAGAAACGGAGCCTCACAGCAGTAAATATCTGTTCTGGAAGCCTCTGGCCAGCATGGCTGCGGCGGCATCAGTGACCGCCATGGTAATCCTTGGTGTGCAAAGTGTTAATCAGCAGCCGGATGAGGTGATTGCTGATACCCGACCTAGTTATGTACTGCCGGGTAATCGTGTTTCCAATGATATTGTCCGTGCACAGTTTGGTAATCGCACCGGGTTAGCAGAGCCTGCCTCAGAACCTGAGATCATCAGGCTTTCTCGCGGGGTTGAGCATTATATCGACCAGCACAAGCATATGCTCAATAGTAAAGAGTCGCACTGGCAGGCCGGTTGGCTCCCTGAGGGCTTTGTTGGCCTTAAACGCGATGTGATGGCGCATGCTGAGGTTCAGGTGTTCAGTAATGGGCGTAACTCATTCAGCGTCTGTATTGAGGAGTATGGTCGCCAATCTGTGCCTGAAGGTGTTGCTCAGTCCGGCAATATGGTTGCTGTGGGCAAGCGCATGGGGGATCAGTTTGTCACAGTGGTGGGGGATGTCCCTCTGATGATTGCTGAGCGGATCGCCTCTTCGGTTCAGCGTCGATGATTCAGGAAAACGGTAAAGTTGTTCAGGTCGACGCCCATGGTATCTGGGTGGAGACTCAGCGTCAGAGTGCGTGCGCAAGCTGTGCTGCCCGTAATGGATGTGGTCAGAAACTCCTGGCTTCGGTGGGTGAAGGCAAGCGCTTTATATTCCGGGTGAATAACCCGGAGCAGCTTCAGGTGCGTACTGATGATCAGGTCATGGTAGGTATTGAAGAAGGCGCTTTTATGAAAGCCACGCTGTTTATCTACCTGGTGCCGCTGTTGGCATTGTTTATTGGCGCAGTGGTAGCAGATGCCCTGTTTGGCAATGAACTGGCCATCATCGCAATGGCGTTTGCCTTCTTACTCACGGGATTCCTTTTGGTCAGATACGGCAGTGCAACGTTGTTTCGCTCCTGCCGTTATCAGCCCGTGCTGATGAAAGTCGTTTAATCCAATTCCGTATAGCAAAAGGGTGTTCGTTTTATGAGAGCCATGACTCAACTCATTTTTGCCTGTATAGCCATCCTGGCTCTGCCTGTATCAGCGGCGGATTTGCCGGATTTTAAATCACTGGTGAAGGAGTCTTCTCCGGCTGTTGTTAATATAAGCACGGAACAGAAGGCGGGTAGTCAAAGTGAAGGTGGTCCTTTTACCGGGCCGGGTGGGGAGGAGATTCCGGAAATTTTCCGCCACTTCTTCCGTATGCCCGAGTTTAATCAGGGAGAGCGGCCGCGCAGAAAAGCTCCCCAGTCGCTGGGTTCCGGTTTTATTATCTCGGATGATGGTTACCTGTTAACGAATCATCACGTGATTGCTGATGCGGATAAAGTCTTGGTCAGACTTGCCGACCGTCGTGAGCTGGAAGCAGAGGTGATCGGTTCAGATGAACGATCTGACATTGCATTGCTGAAAATTGATGCGGACCACCTGCCCACGGTCAAGTTGGGTCGATCCCGTGATCTCGAAGTAGGAGAGTGGGTTCTGGCAATCGGTTCCCCATTTGGATTTGATCACAGCGTGACAGCCGGTATTGTCAGTGCCAAGGAAAGGGCTCTGGCTAATGAAACCTATGTGCCGTTTATTCAGACGGATGTGGCGATAAATCCGGGAAACTCAGGTGGCCCGCTGTTTAATCTTGAGGGTGAAGTGGTCGGAATTAACTCTCAAATCTACACCCGCTCCGGTGGCTTTATGGGTTTGTCGTTTGCTATTCCGATTGATGTTGCGATGGATGTGGCGGATCAGTTAAAAACTCAGGGCTTTGTTACCCGGGGGTGGCTGGGTGTCATTATTCAGGAAGTGAACCGGGATCTGGCGGAATCGTTTGGCCTTGATAAACCGGCAGGGGCGCTGGTCGCCAAAGTGCTATCGGGTAGCCCGGCCGCCGATGCAGGTGTACAGGAGGGGGATGTTATTCTCCGTTTTGAAGGTCAGGAGGTGATTCGTTCATCCGATCTGCCGCATTTTGTGGGGCGGGTTAAACCCGGCAAAAAAGCCCGTGTCGAGATTGTACGTGGTGGTGAGAGTAAGACACTGCGGGTTGAGATCGGTGTGTTACCAAAGCAGGATGAGCTGGCTCAGACCGAACGTGCTCAGCCACACGAAGACAAATCGAATCGCCTTGATATAGAGGTGACCGCGCTGGATGCGAAACGTAAGGAAAAATGGCAGGTCAGCTCCGGTGTGGTTGTGCATCGGGTCATGCCGGGGCCCGGTGCGGACGCGGGCTTAATGGTTGGCGATGTCATTACCATGCTTAATGGCGAGCAGGTGGATACCGTTGATGATTTTAATCGTATCAGTGCGCAACTGCCTGAGGCCCGTCCGGTACCGATGAGGATTGTCAGACGGGGAAGTCCGATGTTTATCCCGCTGAAAATTGAAGACAAATAAAGCATCAGGATAAGGGGGCGAAAGTCCCCTTTTTCATAGCCCGAATCCGGCAAATACTGTAAACTTTCGCCTTTTCTTCGTGCATAGAGTGACGGTAGCCAGTACGTGAGCAGCCTAGAACATATTCGTAATTTTTCCATCATTGCCCATATTGACCATGGTAAGTCGACCCTGGCGGATCGATTTATCCAGATGTGTGGTGGGCTCAGTGACCGTGAGATGGCCGCACAGGTACTGGATTCAATGGATCTGGAGCGGGAGCGTGGTATAACCATCAAGGCGCAGAGTGTGACTCTGAATTACACGGCGAAAGATGGTAATACCTACCAGTTGAACTTTATCGACACGCCGGGGCACGTTGACTTTTCCTACGAAGTTTCCCGCTCGCTGGCAGCCTGTGAAGGTGCGCTGCTGGTTGTTGATGCGGCTCAGGGGGTTGAAGCTCAGTCTGTGGCCAACTGTTATACCGCAATCGAGCAGGGGCTCGAAGTGGTACCGATCCTGAACAAGATGGATCTGCCTCAGGCGGAACCTGAGCGTGTCCGGGTTGAGATCGAAGAAGTTATCGGCATTGATGCCACTAACGCGGTGGCCTGTTCGGCGAAAAGCGGAATGGGTGTTGAGGATGTCCTCGAGCAGTTGGTGAAAGATATTCCGCCGCCGCAGGGTAATGTCGATGCGCCGCTGCAGGCACTGATCATCGATTCATGGTTTGATAACTACCTGGGCGTGGTCTCTCTGGTGAGGGTCACGGAAGGTACGCTGCGTAAGAAAGACAAAATCCTGGTTAAATCCACCGGGCAGAACTATCAGGTCGAGTCTGTGGGTATCTTTACTCCGAAACGGACGGAAACCGGGGTTCTGCATGCGGGTGAGGTTGGCTTTATTGTTGCCGGCGTTAAGGATATTCACGGTGCGCCGGTCGGTGACACCCTGACTCACCAGAAAACCCCGGATGTGGACAGCCTGCCGGGGTTCCAGAAGGTTCAGCCGCAGGTTTATTCCGGCTTGTTCCCAACCAATTCTGACGATTACCAGGATTTCCGTGAGGCGCTGGACAAGCTGACGCTGAACGATGCTTCCCTGTTCTTCGAGCCCGAGACCTCCGATGCACTGGGCTTTGGTTTCCGTTGTGGCTTCCTCGGGATGTTGCACATGGAGATTATTCAGGAGCGTCTGGAGCGTGAATACGATCTGGACCTGATCACTACTGCACCAACCGTTATCTACGAACTGGAAATGAATAATGGTGACATTATCCATATCGACAGCCCGTCAAAGCTGCCAGATCCGGGTTCGATCAATGAGATGCGTGAGCCGATCGTAGAAGCCAACATTCTGGTGCCACAGGACTATCTTGGTCAGGTTATCGGCCTCTGCGTCGAGAAGCGTGGTATCCAGAAGCAGATGAATTACGTCGGAAATCAGGTTCAGGTCAGCTATGAACTGCCGATGGCGGAAGTGGTGCTGGACTTCTTTGATCGCCTGAAGTCGGTCAGCCGGGGGTACGCTTCACTGGAGTACAACTTTGTCCGTTTTGAGCCAGCTAAGCTGGTGCGCATGGATATCCTGATTAATGGTGACAAAGTGGATGCACTGGCTGTCATACTGCATCGCGATAATGCGCAGTACCGTGGCCGTCAGCTCTGTGAAAAAATGAAAGAAGTGATCCCGCGGCAGATGTTTGATGTGGCGATTCAGGCGGCACTGGGTGGCAAAATTATCGCCCGGACCACGGTTAAAGCGCTGCGTAAAAATGTACTGGCTAAATGTTATGGCGGTGACGTCAGCCGTAAGAAAAAACTGCTGGCGAAGCAGAAAGAGGGTAAGAAGCGCATGAAGCAGGTGGGCAGCGTTGAGATCCCGCAGGATGCGTTCCTCGCCGTTTTGAAAGTTGATAGTTGAGTTCGACAGGTAAGGATCGGATTAGATGGATTTTGATTTTGCTTTAGTTCTGGTTGGGCTCACACTGGTGGCCGGACTGATCTGGTGTTACGACCGGATCGCTCTCAAACCCCGGCGCGATGAGCGTATGGCTGACGCCCTGGCGCAAACGGCCGGAGAACTGCCCGAGACCGCTCAGCAGGAGATAAATCGGGTCCCCGGCTGGGTCGACACCGGCCGTTCGATGTTCCCGGTACTGTTGGTGGTGCTGGTATTGCGCTCGTTTTTGGTTGAGCCGTTTCAGATCCCATCAGGTTCTATGCTGCCTACTCTGAAAATCGGCGATTTCATTCTGGTTAACAAATACCATTATGGTTTCCGTCTGCCGGTCCTGAACACCAAAGTCATCCCTATGAATGACCCGCAGCGCGGGGATGTGATAGTGTTCAAATATCCGAAAAACCCTACGGTTAACTATATTAAAAGGGTCGTAGGGTTACCGGGTGATCAGATTCGCTATCAGGATAAAGTGCTCTATGTGAACGGCGTGGCGCAGCCGCAGACCCTTCTGGCCCAACTGCCGCCGAACCGCCCTGAGGTTTTACTGGCTCAGGAACAGTTAGGCGGGGTGTCGCACCAGATCTACCGTGATCTGGCCCGGCCTTCAATGAATATGCAGTGGACGGTGCCGCAGGGGCACTATTTTATGGTTGGTGACAACCGTGATAACAGCAACGATAGTCGATACTGGGGTTTTGTCCCGGATGAGCTGATTGTCGGCAAAGCCTTTGCAGTCTGGATGCACTGGCAGAGCTTCTTCAGTCTTCCATCCTTCAGTGATGTTCGCGTGATTGAGTAATGGAGATTACACATGAGATCAACTCGTAAGCAGCAGGCTGGTGCGTCATTTTGGCTGATTCTGTTTTTTCTGGTGGTAGGTGGCGTAGCCTTTTCCATCGGTATGAAACTCTATCCGGCCTATACGGACTATGCGACCGTGGACTCGGTATTGAGTGATATGATCAACAGCCCCGAGGAGCTGAGTAGCGGGCCGATTCTGATGAAAAAACACTTTGTTAAACGAATGACCATTAACCAAGTTCGTTTACCTGAACAGGATTCGGTTACTTTCTCCCAGAAAGAAGGCATGATCCGGATCTCCCTCGAATATGACGTGCGTATCCCGATGTATAAGAATGTGGATGCGCTGGTTTCATTCAAAAATGAATACGAAGCAAAAGCACCTTGATCAAACCAGTATCTGAACTTGCCCGCCGAATCGGCCACGAATTTTCCGATGAGTCTCTGTTTGAATTAGCGCTGACTCATCGCAGTTGCGGCAAAAAAAATAATGAACGACTGGAGTTCCTTGGCGACTCCATTCTCAACTTTGTTATCGCCGACGACCTCTATAAACGGTTCCCTAAAGCGAAAGAGGGTGAGCTGAGTCGTCTGCGCGCACGTATGGTCAAGGGGGTCACGCTCTCTGAGGTGGCCCGCGAACTGGGTCTGGGTGATTACCTGCGACTCGGCAGTGGCGAACTGAAGAGCGGCGGTTACCGGCGTGATTCTATTCTTGCTGATGCCGTGGAAGCGATTATTGGTGCGATCTATCTGGACACCGATATGGAAACCGCCCGCGGATTTATTCTGCGATGGTTTGATCAGCGTCTGGTGGGTCTGGATCTGAATGAAACCCTGAAAGATTCCAAAACCCGGCTGCAGGAGTTCCTGCAATCGCGGCGCCGGGCGTTGCCGGAGTATGCGCTGGCAAAAGTTGAAGGTGAGGCTCATGCTCAGACATTTTATATCGATTGTCGGGTAGAGGGACTCAGCTCGTTAGTACAGGGCGAAGGCAGCAGCCGTCGCCAGGCAGAGCAGGAAGCGGCCAAGAAGGCCCTGATTGCACTTCAGGTGGAGAAATAAAAATGGCTGAAGATCTTATGCACCTGCTTGAACCGCAGAATCCTGATCAGCGTTGTGGCTTTGTGGCCATTGTAGGGCGCCCGAATGTCGGCAAGTCGACGCTGATGAACCATATACTCGGTCAGAAACTGAGTATTACCTCGCGCAAACCGCAGACCACGCGCCATCAGGTAATGGGAATAAAGACCGAAGGTGATCTGCAGGTGATCTATGTGGATACCCCGGGGTTACACAAAGATGACGGTAAAAAGGCGCTGAACCGCTATATGAACAAAGCCGCTTCCGATGCCCTGCGGGATGTCGATCTGGTGGTGTTTATTGTGGACCGTACCGCCTGGACTGAAGAGGACCAGATGGTTCTGGATAAGGTCAAACATGTGCGTTGCCCGGTAATCCTGGCGGTTAACAAAGTGGATATGCTGAAAGACAAAAAGGCACTGCTTCCTCAGATGCAGACCCATGCCGCGCGTCTGGATTTCGCAGAGATGATCCCGTTGTCGGCCAAGCATGGCCATAATATTGAACAACTGGAAGAGGTGATTGCCAAGTATATTCCTAAGGGAATGCACCACTTCCCCGAAGATCAGCTAACCGATAAAAGCTCACGCTTTATGGCAGCAGAGATGGTGCGTGAAAAGCTGATGCGCAATCTGGGCGATGAAGTGCCTTACGGTACCACCGTCGAGATCGAAGAGTTTAAGGAAGACAGTAAAGGCATTTTGCATATCAGTGCCTTGATTCTGGTTGAACGTGATGGCCAGAAACGTATTGTGATTGGCGACAAAGGCGACCGGATCAAAACCATCGGTCGCGATGCCCGTCTTGATATGCAGCGGATGTTTGACAGCAAAGTCATGCTCAACCTCTGGGTTAAAGTTCGCCGTGGCTGGGCGGATGATGAGCGTGCGCTGCGCAGTCTGGGTTATAACGACAACTAAACCTTCGCATGTCAGTGACCGATCAGCAGGCTGCTTATGTACTGCACAGCCGCCCCTACCGGGACACCAGCCTGCTGGTTGATTTCTTTACCCTTGAACAGGGGCGGGTACCCGCCGTGGTTCAGGGGGCCCGACGCCCTAATTCCAAATTGCGTGCCAGCGTTCAGTCGTTTGTCCCGGTACAGATTAGCTGGCGCGGTCGCAATGAACTGAAAACCATTATCCAGGCCGAACCGGCTGCAGCGATGATGTTCCTCAAGGGCAATGGTCTGCTCTGTGGTCTTTATGTCAACGAGCTTCTGCAGCGTCTGCTGCAGCCGTTTGATGCCCATCCCCGGCTCTATGTTTACTATCAGTATGTGCTTAATGAACTGGTCTCCGGGGAAGATATTGAGGGCGCCCTGCGTACCTTTGAGCATCGCCTTCTGGATGAGCTGGGTTACCTGCCTGAGTTGAATCAGGCTGAGCCGGATGGCATCTACCTGCTGCAGCCTGAAGAGGGATTTATCCCCCTGAGTCAGCCGTCTCAACAGCAGAAAGCTTACTGTTTTTATGGCTGGCAACTGTCGGCCATTGCAGCAGATGATTATACTGAGATCCAGACCCGACGCGCGGCTAAGCGGCTGATGCGTCTGATGATTGATCATGTGCTGGGGCACAAACCACTGCGCAGCCGTGAGCTGTTTCAGAAAATGTAAGGAGCATAAGGTGATAGAACCCTCCCGTCTCTTATTAGGTGTCAATATTGACCACGTGGCGACCATTCGTCAGGCCCGGGGTACGCGTTACCCGGATACCGTCCAGGCGGCAGCGCTGGCGGAAGAGGCCGGTGCTGATGGCATCACCATTCACCTCCGCGAAGACCGCCGGCATATTCAGGATCGGGATGTCTATCTGCTGAAAGAGACCCTGCAAACCCGGATGAACTTCGAGATGGCGGTGACAGATGAGATGATCGCTATTGCCGAAGATGTTAAACCGGCGCACTGCTGTCTGGTTCCGGAAAAACGTGAAGAGCTGACCACCGAAGGCGGCCTTGATGTTGCGGGTCAGGAATCGCGGATTGCGGATGCCTGCGCACGTCTGTCTGGGGCTGGCATCGAGGTGTCACTGTTTATTGATCCGGAGATCAGCCAGATCGATGCGACGATTCGTTGCGGCGCGCCGGTGATCGAGCTGCATACCGGGGCTTATGCTGAAGCAGAAACCTCCGCTGAACAGGCGGCTGAACTGGCGCGTATCCGTGAAGCAGCGGCTTACGCTTACCAGAAAGGCCTGATTGTGAATGCGGGTCATGGCCTGCACTATCATAACGTTGAACAGATTGCTGAGATCCCGGAGATGAATGAGCTGAACATTGGCCATGGTATTATCGCCCGGGCGCTCTTTGTCGGCCTGAAAGAAGCGGTATCTGAGATGAAACAGCAGATGCTGCAAACTCAGGCGCGGGTTCAGCCATTACGTGATGCGCTGAAAAAATGATTGTCGGGGTTGGCACTGATATCCTTCAGATCAGTCGTATGCAGCGTTCTCTGCAACGCACGCCGGGTCTGTTAAAACGGATTCTGACGCCAGCCGAACAGTTACAGTGCTCCCGCTCAGCCCGTCCTTATCTGTTTCTTGCCAAGCGCTTTTGTGCCAAGGAAGCGATTGCGAAAGCGCTGGGTACCGGCATTGGCCGCGGTGTTAGCTGGCAGCACCTGCAGATAGATAAAGACGCGAACGGACGTCCACTGGTTCTGCTCAGCGAAGGGGCTGAACAGCGTGCAGCCGAATTAGGTATCAGCCGGATTCAACTCAGCTACAGTGATGAGCGGGAGTATGTCGTTGCTTTTGCCATCGCTGAATCCTGACGGAAAAATTAACTATGAATAAAGTCTGCATTGTCACCGGCGGTTCTGCGGGAATAGGCGCAGCCGTTGTCGAACGACTCCTGCGCGAAGGTTATCAGGTGTTCAATTTTGATCTCGCACCGTCCGGTGAGGGTGAATTTGTTGCCTGTGATATGGCTGATCGTGGTCAGGTGGAGCAGGCCGTTGCAGAGGTCGTGCAACGCTGTGGCCGGATCGATGCGGTGGTGTCTAATGCAGGTATACATTTTTCAGGTACGCTTGAAAACACGACTGAAGCGGATCTGGATCGTGTGTTCTCGATCAATGTGAAAGGCGCATACTACCTGTTGCAGGCAACACTGCCTACGATGCGGGCGCAACGCAGTGGTTCCGTGGTGCTGCTCGGATCAGACCAATCGCTGATCGGCAAGAGCAACTCCTTTGCATATAATCTGAGCAAAGCCGCGCTGGCCTCAATGGCGCGAACCACTGCGCTGGATTATGCCGAATATGGTATTCGCGCCAACGCTGTTTGCCCCGGCACAATCGAGACCCCTCTGTACCATCAGGCGGTACAGCGATACTGCGATCGTAGTGGTGCAGATAAGGCTGAGGTGGATCGTGAAGAGGCTGCGTTGCAGCCGCTGGGCCGTCTCGGCCAGCCGGAAGAGGTCGCTGCGCTGATTGCCCTGCTGGTGGGGGATGAAGCCCGCTTCATCACCGGTAGTCTGCAGGTGATTGATGGCGGTTACACCGCCCGCTAGCAATAAGCAGGGAGCACACCCGCCGGGACAGGGAGCCGTTAATGAAGCGAATCATCGATCCTCATATCCATCTGTTTAATCTGGAAAGCGGGGATTACCAGTGGCTGCAAGCCGGCACAGGGCCTGACTGGCCCGACAAAGTTAACATCCGCCGTTCCTTTCATGAATCTGATCTGCAGCCTGGCGCCGGACATGAGCTGGCTGGCTTTGTTCATATCGAAGCGGGTTTCGATAACCTTAAGCCCTGGCGCGAGCTGGCCTGGCTGGAGCAACATTGCACCTTGCCCTATCGTTCGGTTGCTTTTGCGGCGCTGAACTCTGCGGTTTTTCCACAGCAGTTGCAGCAATTGCAAAGGTACCGTTCTCTGGTCGGCATTCGCTTTATTCTGGATGAGCGCGCGGCCCGCTTGTTAGGTCAGCCTCTGTTTCAACAAAACCTTGCCCTGCTGGCAAAACAGGGGCTGCTGTTTGAAGCCCAGTTATCCCTTTCTGATCAGGAGGGAGTTAACCTGTTAATAGAGCAGATGCAGGCTAACCCCGCTCTTAGTGTGGTGATCAACCATGGTGGATTCCCCCGTCAGCCTGATCAGACGTGGATGACCTCGGTGACCCGGCTTGGTCAGCAGCCGTCATGCAGCATCAAATGTTCTGGCTGGGAGATGTTTGATCGTCACTGGAATCTGGATCAGGTCAGGCCGATGATCAGTTATGCCGTGCGTGAATTTGGCTTGAGCCGGGTCATGCTGGCGAGTAACTTCCCGGTGTCCGAATTAGGCTGCAGCTATGCTGAACTCTGGCGTCGCTATATAGATGAGATGCCCTGGCAGGGGTTTGAGCGGGAGATGCTTTGCTACGACAATGCGCGGCGTATCTATCAGCTCGACCTGTGAAATAAAAAAGGCCCGTCAGGGCCTTTTTACAGCGTAGGTATTCGATTATTTCACTTCGATGCGCGGAGAACGCATCACCACCTCATCGTTCAGCTCGATACCGATACCCGGTGCGTCAGGTGCCTGGAAGAAACCATCCACTGGCTGCGGGTCCTGAATACAAAGCTCACGATTCCACTTTTTGATCGCGTAAGTGTGATGTTCATGAATCAGGAAGTTCGGGATAGCGGTTTCCAGATGCAAAGATGCGGCAGTGGCAACCGGGCCCCCGCAGACGTGAGCCTGAATGCGCACGTCATAGATATCCGCGTAGTCACATACCTTCTTGGTTTCGGTAAAGCCGCCACAGAGGCCAATATCCGGTTGCAGCACGTCGAGGCTCTGGTCTTCAAGGTAAGGTCGCACACCCCAGCGGTTGTAGAGACGTTCACCACCGGCGATCGGTACATTCACCTTATCAGCCACCCGCTTATGCAGCTCGGAGTTCAGGTAGTTAACCGGCTCTTCAAAGTACATGCAGCGGGCTTCTTCCACCAGTTCACCTAACTGAATCGCAGTGGATGCACCCGGCAGGCTGTGACACTCGAAGATAATATCCACGTCGTCACCTACCGCATCGCGGATCGCCATCAGGCGACTGCGGAACAGCTTCATCTCCTGATTGGTGAACAGCTTAGTACGGTCAAAGTGCGTTTCACCTTTGGCGTCATACATAATCGGGTCAACCTTAACGGCATCATAGCCATCAGCGATCGCCTTCTCAGCCGCGCGGGCATACTCCTCGGGTTCAATCAGTTTGGAAAACTCCTCATCCCAGTCGAACTGCAACTGGCTGGCGTAAGTTCGCAGCTTGTCGTTGACCTTACCGCCCAGCAACTGGTAAACCGGAACACCCAGTGCTTTGCCCTTGATATCCCAGAGTGCGGTGTCGATGGCGCTCATGGCCGCGTAGATGATCGGACCGCCGCCCAGCCCCCAGAAACTGCCGCGCAGCATCAGGTTCCACAGGTCTTCCGTCTGGAACGGGTCACGCCCGATCAGCATCTCCTCGGCAAACTCTTTGATCATGTTAGCCGCAGCACTGTGACCCAGATCATAAGCCAGACCCGCTTCACCCACACCGCTGATCCCCTCATCGGTATGAATCCGGACAAAAACCGGATTCCAGACCGGGCGATCCGGGCAGTGGATATCAAAAATCTCTACACGATTAATTTTCATGATTAAACCTTATTTATCTTCAAGTTGCGGGCGATTAGCGGGCAAATCCCGGGTCCAGACGGTAAGCTCGACGCAGCATTGCAGGCCAGGATTTCTGACCACCGGTTGAGCCGGAGTGAACCACATTGGCCTGCCTGAATATACCTTCAACGATCTCATCTGCAACTGGAATCGCTTCCTGACCGGTAGACTGAATCAGCAACTGGATCTCGCAGGCCCGCTGCAGATCATACATCCGCATAAAGGCGTCGCCCACGGTCGGGCCAACGGTCAGGGCGCCATGGTTAGGCAGCAGCAGGTGGTTGTGTGTGCCGAGATCCTGCTTCAGACGTAGTTTCTCATCCTGATTGACCGCCAGTCCTTCGTAGCCGTGTGTGCCCAGAGAGGAGAGGGAGAAACAGGAGTATTGTGACAGTGGCAGAAGACCTTCTTTCAGGGTCGAAACGGCAATGGTTTCGTTGGTATGCAGATGCATCACACAGTGAGCATCATCACGTACTTCGTGAACCGCGCTGTGAATCGTAAAGCCGGCCGGATTGATATCGAAGGGGGTATCGTCCTGAATATTACCCTGCAGGTCGACTTTAACCAGATTGGAAGCGGTGACCTCATCAAAACTCAGACCAAAAGCGTTCACCAGATAAAATTCAGTACCCGGAACTTTGGCAGAAATGTGGGTGTAGATCAGGTCTCCCCAGCCCAGGTCTTCAGCCAGACGGTAACAGGCGGCCAGATCCAGACGGGCCTGCCACTCCTCGGCAGAAACTTTGTCTTTCAGATCAAGTTGAGGAAGTTCGAACATAGCATGTCCCCGCTTACTGATAGGTTTTGGAAAAGCCGGAATTATACAGCGAAAAGCGGTTTAAAGTCTGACCTGAAATCAAAACGCAGACAGGCAGCGGATCTTTACTTTCTATTAAATGCAGGTAATAATGATTCGCATTAACTCAATTGCGACTGGATCTGAAGATGAGCCGATCAACTCTGGAATTCCCGCTGGCTGTTCTGATTGCCGCTGTCCTGCTGGGCATGATGTTACTGCTCTGAAAGGGCGACTTAGCCCTGAAAGAACGATTGATACTGTTTCGGGGTGATTGCCACCCGCTTTTTGAAGTTACGCTGAAAATGGCTCTGATCCGCAAAACCCAGTAACTGGGCGGTATTGGCCAGAGTCTCCCCGCTCTGTAACAGCGTCCGGGCCTTTTTGATTCGCTGATCCAGTTGGTAAGCATGAGGGGTCTGACCGTAATGGTCTTTAAAACTGCGGATCAGGTGATAACGGCTTAATCCGCTTTCGGCACTGAAATCATCCAGAGACCAGTTACTTTCCAGTTGATCCATAATCAACGACCTGACCCGCTGGATATGAAAATTATCCAGTTTTTCGTCGGGACGCCGTGCGCAATAGCCGCGGGCAAACCGGGCATGGAGAAAATTAATCAAAGCCGTCTCTGCGGCCAGTTTTTCCTCGGCTTGCAGCAACAACGGGTAAAGCTGATTAAACCCGGCAAAACTCTGGCTGTCCTGATTGTACAGGGTGGGAAAAGGCAGGTAGTCACTGCCCCCTGTTTTGAAAAATTCGTTCTGTAGTTCTCCGACCCACGCGGTATCTACAAACAGCATCCGGTAGGACCAGGCACCCGCATCCGGATTGCAGGAGTGGGCGTCACCCGGATTGATCGTCACCGTGGTCCCCCGCTGAATCCGGTGAACCTGCTGTTGATTGCGGTAGTCGGCACTGCCGGTGTCGATCACGCCAAAAGAGAACTCATCGTGGGAGTGCGTGTGGTAGCAGGCTGCAGAACGATTGGCCGCACGCAGCTCAACAAAAGGCAGCGCTTCGCTGCGGGTCAGAAAGTGGGTCGGGTCCTGATGCATGGTGTTGGCTCCCGGATTAATGCAGCACGATGGGCAGCACCGTCAGGCTGAGCAGCACTCCCATGAAGCGGTTGAAACTGCGTTGTCTTTCGGGCTGTCGCAGAAAACCGCGGATCAGATGACCGGTGGCTGCCCAGGTGGCGACACCGATAAAGCATAATACAAAAGAGATCAGGCAGAAGGCCAGCAAATAAAACTGTGCATCGTTCTGGCTGAGGACCAATACGCTGACCCCGGACATGGAGACCAGCCAGGCTTTTGGATTCAGGCCCTGACTCAGCGCACCGTGGACAAATCCGGGTGCGGCAGCCTGTTCCTCATGCTGCTCAGTGGTTATCTCAGCAGTGGCAATCTTGTAGGCCATGTAAAGTAAAAATGCACTGCCGGGGTACTTCAGCAGGTCGGTCAGGCTGGGGAGGTCGGCGAGGATCTGATTCAGTCCGGCACCCACGGTAAATACAATCAGGGTGTAACTGACGGTGGCACCGAGCACATGGGGCAGTGTGCGGAGAAAACCGTAACTGGCCCCGGCGCTGGTGGCGATAATATTCACCGGTCCCGGCGTAATCGCCCCGACCAGGGCAAACAGACACATAGAGCCTAAAACGGTCAGCATAATTAATCTCCTGATAACAACAGGCGTTAACTATGCCGACTCTGAGGCGAAGGGTATTGAACAAAATTGCGCTGCGCTGAATCGACCGACCGCGATTTCGATTTCTTGTGCTTTAGTTGAACCATCGGTAAAATTCCGAGTCCTTTAATAGGGTATAAAAGCTGCGTTTCTTATAGCTTATGGTTTTAACTCCCTCCCAAATGGTGATTAACGTATGAGTGTTCAGTTTCCAACGATTGAAGATTATGTTGGCAAAACCCCGTTGGTGCGTCTGCAAAGAATCGGACAGGGTAATGGCAATGTGATTTTGTGTAAGCTGGAGGGTAATAATCCGGCAGGTTCGGTAAAGGACCGTCCGGCACTGAGTATGATTCAGCGCGCTGAAGAGCGTGGTCAGATCAAACCGGGCGATACTCTGATCGAAGCGACCTCTGGGAATACCGGCATTGCGCTGGCGATGGCTGCGGCAATCAAGGGCTATAAAATGAAGCTGATTATGCCGGATAACAGCAGTGCGGAACGCAAAGCGTCTATGACGGCCTATGGCGCCGAGCTGATTCCGGTGACCAAAGAGCAGGGGATGGAAGGTGCCCGTGACCTGGCACTGGAGATGCAGGCCCGGGGAGAGGGGATTGTGCTGGATCAATTCTCTAATCTGGATAATCCCGAAGCGCATTATCGCGGAACCGGCCCGGAAATCTGGGAGCAGACGGCCGGTCAGGTGACCCACTTCGTCAGTTCTATGGGCACTACTGGCACGATCATGGGAACGTCGCGTTACCTGAAAGAGCAGAACCCGGAAGTGCAGATCGTCGGGCTGCAGCCAAGTGAAGGTGCCCAGATTCCGGGTATTCGTCGCTGGCCGCAGGAGTATCTGCCGAAAATTTTTGATGAAAAGCGGGTCGATCAGGTACTGGATATCACACAGGATGAAGCCGAAAACACCATGCGTGCTCTGGCGCAGAAAGAGGGTATTTTCTGCGGCGTTTCTTCCGGCGGAGCGGTCGCGGGGGCTTTGCGGCTGGCGGAACAGGTAGAGAATGCTGTGATTGTCTGCATTATCTGTGACCGGGGTGATCGTTATCTTTCTACCGGGGTCTTTAATTAGCCTGTGTTGAGCCGTAAAAGAAGCCCCTCCGGGGCTTTTTTTGTATGCAGATCAGGTGGTGCTCAGTTTATTCCGATTCAGATTCGCGCTTTGAGCCCTGAAAGCATAGAATATGGCGCCGCAGAGGTCGCTAAATTAGCGTTGCTTGAAAACGGATATCGGGCTTGTACCTCTGTAACCCATAAGAATAAGAAAGACCGGCGGCATCAAGTTTTAATTTCTGGGAGCGGTACAACACATGGTTAAGGTTCGTCAGGATCAGCCCATCCGTGATGATGGGTCAGTCGATCTCGATTTATGGTTAGAGCATCTGCAGGATCTGACCGAAATTCCCGATGTGGAAGAGATCAGACGAGCCTGCGTAATGGCGAAACAGGCTCAGGATAATCCCGAAGAGACTGATGATGTCTGGACCGACAGTAACCAGAGCAGCTTTCGCACGGGCCTTGAGATGGCTCAGATTCTTGCCGACCTGCATCAGGATCAGGAAACCCTGATCGCAGCCATCCTCTACCGTGCGGTTCGTGAACGAAAATTGCCGATTGAACGGGTGCGAAAACAGTTCAGTAAAGATATCGCTCAGTTGATCATGGGCGTTCTGCAGATGGCGGCGATCGGCAGCCGCAAAAACCCGCGTATTGATGACAGTGTTCTGGGTAGTGAAACCACCCAGATGGATAATATCCGTAAGATGCTGGTGGCTATGATCGATGATGTCCGTGTGGCACTGATCAAAATAGCCGAGCGTACCTGTGCAATCAGAGCGGTGAAAGATGGCAGCCGTCGTAAGCGTTATCTGGTGGCCCGTGAAGTCTTCGACATCTACGCGCCACTGGCTCATCGGCTGGGCATCGGCCATATCAAATGGGAGCTTGAAGATCTCTCTTTCCGTTACCTGAAACCCAACGATTACAAACATATTGCCAAGCTGCTGGACGAGAAACGCCTCGACCGGCAGAGCTATATCGATCAGGTGGTTCAGCGTCTGGAAGAGGAACTGGCGCGGGTGGATATCGAAGGTGAGGTCAATGGCCGCGCCAAACATATCTACAGTATCTGGCGCAAAATGCAGCGCAAGAATATTGAATTCAGTCAGGTCTATGACGTACGTGCGGTGCGTATTCTGGTACCTCACAGCCGTGACTGTTATGCGGTGTTGGGTATCGTCCACGGTCTGTGGCGGAATATTCCGCATGAGTTCGATGACTATGTCGCCTCACCAAAACCCAACGGTTACCGCTCGCTGCATACCGCGGTGTTTGGCCCTGAGGGCAAAGTGCTGGAGATCCAGATCCGTACCTTCGATATGCATGAGGAGGCGGAACTCGGGGTTTGTGCCCATCATCTGTATAAAGGCACCGATACCAAATCCAAAAGCGATGCTTACGAAGACAAGATTGCCTGGTTACGTCAGGTGCTTGAATGGCACGATGATCTCGGCGAGAGCGAAGGTTTTGGCGATATGTTGCGTGGCGATGTGGCGCAGGACAGGCTCTACATCTTTACCCCGGATGGTCATGTCATTGATATGCCGAAAGGCGCCACCCCGGTTGATTTTGCTTACCGGGTGCATACCGAGATCGGGCATCGCTGCCGGGGGGCCAAAATTAATGGCCGTATCGTACCGCTGAACCGGCGTTTACAGACCGGTGATCAGGTCGAAATCATGACCGGCAACGAAGAGCGGCCGCGGCGGGACTGGCTCAACACCAACCTGGGATTTGTCACCACCGCCCGGGCCCGGGCCAAAGTCGCGCACTGGTTTAAGCTTCAGGCCAAAGAACAGAATGCCGATGCCGGTCGGGGCATTATCGTCAAAGAGTTTAAACGTCTGGCGATTGATCTGGATGAGCTGGATTTCGACAAGATCAGCGCCGAGGTTAATTACAAAACCATCGAAGATATGTACGCCGCGCTCGGTGCCGGTGATCTGCGCCTGTCGCAGATCATCAATGCGGCTCAGCGTCAGGTACTGCAGGAACCCGAAGAGCAGCTCGACCTTGAGTTCCAGTCCTCAGGCTCTTCCGCGGAATCGAAAGCGGAAGGGGTGCGTATTCGTGGCGTAGGTAACCTGCTGACGACCATGGCGGCCTGCTGTAAACCGGTACTGGGTGACCCGATTGCCGGCTATATAACGCAGGGCCGTGGCATTTCGGTACACCGTGAAGACTGCATCAATATGATTCAGCTACAGGAGAAAGAGCCTGAGCGGGTGATCGAAGTTGACTGGGGCGAAGCCGGCGAAACTACCTACCCTGTGGATATCTACATCGAGGCGTTTGACCGATCCGGTCTGCTGCGCGATGTGATGCTGGTGATGGCGGCGGAAGATCTGAATATTATTGCGGCACACTCGCTGTCTGATAAAAATGAGAATATTGCACGCCTGACCCTGACGGTGGAAATTTCCAGTCTGGATCTGCTGGGGCGGATTATGGACAAGATCAATCAGGTGCCGAATGTGATGGAAGTTCATCGTCAGCGTAGTGGCGTGAGCCTGTAAACAGTACAGGGAGAGATCATGTCAGAATACAGTGTTAACGATCTGCTCTACCTGATGTCGCGCCTGCGTGATCCTGAATTGGGGTGCCCCTGGGATCAGAAGCAGGACTTCGCCAGCATCGTGCCGCACACCATCGAAGAAGCCTATGAGGTGGCCGATACTATTGCCCGCGAAGACTGGCAGCATCTGAATGATGAGCTGGGGGATCTGCTGTTTCAGGTGATCTTCTACGCACAGATGGGGCAGGAGCAGGCGCGCTTTGATTTCTCAACGATTGTTTCCAATCTGGTTAGCAAGCTGATCCGTCGACACCCGCATGTTTTCCCTGAGGGTACACTGGAATCGAAACGCAGTGCTGCAGAGGTCAGTGAAGCAGAGATCAAGCGCAACTGGGAACGGATCAAACAGCAGGAACGAGAAGCTAAAGGCCTTGAAGAGCAGCCGACCCGGGTGCTGGACGA
Source organism: Neptuniibacter halophilus (assembly GCF_030295765.1). Classification (NCBI taxonomy): domain Bacteria; kingdom Pseudomonadati; phylum Pseudomonadota; class Gammaproteobacteria; order Oceanospirillales; family Oceanospirillaceae; genus Neptuniibacter; species Neptuniibacter halophilus. The sequence goes on from NZ_AP027292.1 coordinate 2,458,239, forward strand.
TATTCCGCGCACGTTGCCTGCCCTGTCACGGGCCGCAAAACTGCAAAAGCGGGCAGCCTCAGTCGGTTTTGACTGGGATCAGGCTGATCAGGTTCTGGATAAGATCGAAGAGGAACTGGCAGAACTGCGTCAGGCGATCCGTGAGGGTGACCGTGCGGCAGTAGCGGATGAGATGGGCGATATGATCTTCGCTCAGGTCAATCTGGCGCGCCATCTGGGCGTTGACCCAGAGGAAGCGGTGCGCGGTACCAACCAGAAGTTTGAACGCCGTTTCGGTTACGTAGAAGAGCAGGTAACCGCATCGGGAAGGGAGTGGCAGAGCTTTACCCTGGCGGAGCTGGATCAGTTCTGGGATCAGGCCAAGGCGCTGGGGCTTTGATGAACAGTACGCTGAGGCGAACAACACGCTGAGGCTATGAATAAAGAGACGCTGAGGCTCGGATGAAAAAAAAGCTGCTGTTCGCCGGTGCGGTGTTACTGATGCTGGGTCTGAGCCTGTGGAACTGGCAACAGACCAGCGTACAGAAAGCGATGCTTAGTCAGAGCGGGTTTGTTGTCAGCCATGACCTGAAAGGCTCTCCGCAGTTGCTGCTGGATCATAGCGCGCGAAGAGTCGCGGTCATTGCCATCGGCGACACCCGGGAATACGACTATGCTCAGATCAGGCAGGTGCGCTATGAATTTGATTTCAGCGCCAGTGGTGAAGTCAATCATCGTCTGGAGATAGACCTGCAAAATGCACCTTCGGCGCGGGAAACGATCCTTTATCCGGGCGACTTTGAGGCAGAAGCCGCACTGAAACAACTGCTGGAGCTGGCCCGGTAGTCCGCCTTAATTCTCTGTTACACCTCTATTAATCCCCTGATTCGCCAGTATTTTTCTTCCTCCGTATGGGGTAGCATCGAAAACAGTGATGCGAAGTTTTCGTCTGGAGGGATATATGACCGATCTGCATGAAGCTTTACGTGATGATGTACGTATGCTCGGTGCAAGCCTGGGGGAAACCATAAAATCAGACCTTGGTGAGGGCTTTCTCGACAAGATTGAGCTGGTCAGACAACTGGCCAAAAAAGGCCGGACCGATGAACAGCCGGAGCATGAGCAACTGCTCCAGGCTCTGCGGGAACTGAGTGAAGATGATGTGCTGCCGCTGGCGCGGGCTTTCAATCAGTTTCTGAATCTGGCAAATATTGCCGAAGAGCACCATCGGGTTCGTCGCCAGCGCGAAGAGATGGATGTCTGCACCGCCGATTCCATCTGCACATTGTTTGCCCAGTTGCGGAAAAAGGGTTTTTCACCGCAGCAGGTAGCGGAAGCGTTGAGCAAAACGCGGATCGATCTGGTCCTGACCGCACACCCTACCGAAGTTAACCGCCGTACCCTGATCCAGAAATACGATGATATTACCCAGTGCCTTCAGCTTAAGGACCGGGGAGACCCGGATGCGGGACATCGACTGGATGAGCTGATCAGCCAGATCTGGCACACCGACGAGATTCGAAAACAGCGCCCGACACCGGTGGATGAAGCCAAATGGGGCTTTGCCGTAATTGAAAACTCACTCTGGACTGCGGTACCCAAATTTCTGCGCCGGCTGGATGCGCAACTGAATGAGACTCTCGGGGAGCGATTACCTCTGGAATGCTCACCGATTCGCTTTGCCTCCTGGATGGGCGGCGACCGGGATGGCAACCCGAATGTCACCGCGCAGGTCACAGAAGAGGTACTCCTGCTCTCCCGCTGGATGGCGGCAGATCTCTATCTGAGTGATGTGGATGCCCTGCGAGCAGAGCTCTCCATGCATCAGGCCAGTAAAGAGTTGCGCGAACGCGTGGGTGAAGGCGCAGAGCCTTATCGGAAGTTACTGGGAGAGGTCAGAGAGCGGCTCGAAGCCACCAAGCTCTGGGTGGAAAATCAACTGGATGGACAGCCCGGAGATAGCCTCGCCGTTTACCTCAATGACGAAGAGTTGCTGGAACCGCTGCTGCTCTGTCATCGTTCATTACAGCAGTGCGGGATGGAGATCATCGCCGAGAGCGCGCTGGAAGATATTATTCGTCGTATTGCCTGCTTTGGCCTGACACTGGTCAAGCTGGATATACGCCAGAGTTCCGATCGGCATGCTGCGGTCTTTGAGGAACTGTCCCAGTTCTACGGGCTTGGCTCCTACAACGGCTGGAGTGAAGAGGGGCGTCAGAGCTTTCTGCTTAAAGAGCTGCAAAGCCGCCGGCCTCTGCTGCCAAACGACTGGCAACCCTCTGCTGAAGTGCAGGAAGTTATTGATACCTGCCGTGTAGTGGCGAATGCTGAGCAGTCAGCGCTGGGTTCCTATGTCATCTCTATGGCCAGTCAGCCTTCGGATGTGCTGGCGGTGATTCTGCTCCTGCGGGAGATGGGAATTGGCCACAACATGCGTGTAGTGCCTCTGTTTGAGACGCTGAGTGATCTGGATAACGCCCGTGACTGTATTAACGCGCTGCTCAGCGTCGACTGGTACAAGGCGTATACCGGAGGTCATCAGGAGGTGATGATCGGTTATTCAGATTCCTCCAAGGATGCCGGTCAGCTAGCGGCGGCGTGGGGGCAGTTCAAGGCACAGGAGAGCCTGACACAACTCTGTCGTGATCATGGCGTGCACCTGACGCTGTTTCATGGCCGGGGCGGCACCGTGGGTCGTGGGGGCGGTCCGAGCCATACTGCGATTCTGGCCCAGCCGCCCGGGTCGGTGGATCACAGTCTGCGTCTGACCGAGCAGGGCGAGATGATCCGCTTTAAGTACGGTATTCCTGATCTGGCGGTGCGGAATCTTGAGCTGTGTACCGGCGCTGTGCTTCAAGCCACGCTGGACCCGGCGCCGGGCCCGGAAACCTCATGGCGACAGCAGATCGAGAGTATGGCCCAGTGTGGCCTGCGCGAGTATCGTGCCATTGTCCGTGAAGATCCGATGTTTGTGCCTTACTTCCGTGCGGCGACACCCGAGCAGGAGCTGGCTAAGCTGCCACTGGGTTCCCGACCGGCAAAAAGGCGTCAGGATGGTGGGGTCGAAAGCCTCCGCGCGATTCCGTGGATCTTTGCCTGGACCCAGATTCGCCTGATGTTACCTGCCTGGCTGGGCACGGACAAAGCACTGGCCGAGGCCATGGAGGAGCGCAGCGCAGGACTGGTGCGGCAGATGTATCAGCAGTGGCCGTTTTTCCGTGCCACCATCGATATGCTGGAGATGGTGCTGGCAAAGAGCGATCGTAACCTGTCGGCCTACTACGATGAGCGCCTGGTCTCTCAGGAACTGCGTATACTGGGCTCCAGTCTGCGCAGTCGTCTGGGGGATATTATCCAGCTCATTAATGAGGTGAAGCAGCAGGAGGGATTGTTGCAGGAAAGCCCGGTGATTCGTCAGTCCATAGATGTGCGTAACCCCTACATCGATCCCCTGCATTTCCTTCAGGCGGAACTGCTGAACCGGGATCGTAATCAGCCGGATCAGCGTCTCGAACAGGCGTTGATGGTGACCATGGCCGGTATTTCGGCGGGTCTTCGCAACACCGGTTAGGCCAACGGCGGTCTGGTCAGTTAGCGTTTAAAAGCGACTGAAATTGCCCATTTACTCCAGTAAAACGGGCTTTTTCGTCGCTTTTTACCTTATCCGGACTTCCTTCATAAGGTTTTTGCCCAACGGCTGAAAAACCAGCCGGCGCGCTGCATAGTGCAACGCAACAATCAATACTTGAATTATTGTTACGAGATGACGTAGTCTCCAAAGTTCAGAAAATTGTTACGATCCGTTGACCCCCCTCTCTCAGGTGGTGATTCATCGCTTCCATCACCGGACTTAAGTTGAGTTTTGGTAGTCCTAATGTCGAATTGTTCGGCTGGGGGGGCGTGTTATTGTCCGGCATTAGCTTTTTTCTAACCGAATTCAGCTTTTTCGATAGCGAAGACGCATTGGGAAGGCAACAGATTTATTAAATTACAAAACTTACTAAGTGAGGAATTTCCTTTATGCGTATTATTCTGCTGGGCGCACCAGGCGCAGGTAAAGGTACTCAGGCACAATATATTACCGAGAAGTTTGGTATTCCCCAGATCTCTACGGGTGACATGCTGCGTGCTGCGGTTAAAGCCGGTACTCCACTGGGTGTAAAAGCGAAAGCGGTGATGGATGCAGGTCAGCTTGTATCTGACGAGATCATCATTGGTCTGGTTAAAGAGCGTATCGCTGAAGCGGATTGCGAAAAAGGCTTCCTGTTTGATGGTTTCCCACGCACGATTCCACAGGCTGATGCCCTGAAAGATGCAGGCGTAAAGATCGATGCAGTGGTTGAGATCGATGTAGCTGACGAAGAGATCGTTAAGCGTATGGCGGGTCGTCGTGTACACCCGGGTTCCGGTCGTACCTACCACGTTATCTTCAATCCACCTCAGGTTGAAGGTAAGGACGATGTAACCGGTGAAGAACTGGTGCAGCGTGCAGATGATGCAGAAGAGACCGTGCGTGACCGTCTGAAGGTTTACCATGACCAGACTGCCCCTCTGATCAGCTACTATAAAGGCTGGGCGGAAGAAGACGCTGCCACCGCACCCGGTTACATCTACGTACCGGGTGTAGGTTCTGTAGAAGATATCCGCGATAAGGTTTTTGCAGGTCTGGATAACGCCTGATCGGCTGATCTGTCCCGCGAAAAAAGCCGTACCCTTCCGGGTGCGGTTTTTTTATGCCTGTAGCACACCCCGGCAAGCAGATAAATCCGCCCCGCCTATAGGCATTTGACCGCACATTCGCGATAATCTCCCCCCTGACAGAGAAGGAAAATAGTGCATGAACCAAGCAGGAAAAACAGCGGTTGTTCTGGTCAACCTGGGCACCCCGGATAAAGCGGAAAAGGGTGCGGTACGTCGCTATCTAAAAGAGTTTCTGTCGGATCAGCGGGTGGTCGAGGGGAAAGGCCTGCGTCGCCTGCTCTGGTTATCGGTACTGAATGGTATTGTTCTCAATCTGCGCCCCGGCCGGGTAGCTAAGGCTTATGCCAGTATCTGGCAGGAAGATTCACCTATGCGCCTGATTCTGGATAAACAGGTCGCCGAGCTTCAACTCCTGTTACAGCAGAAGTGGGGTGAACATGCACCGGATGTATTCGCGGCGATGACCTATGGCAAGCCCGGGCTGACCATGCGCCTGCGCAAGCTTGCCGAAAGCAATTATGAGCGGGTATTGCTGATTCCGATGTATCCGCAGTATTCGGCGACCACCACCGCGCCGGTTTATGATCAGGTGGCCAGATTCCAGTTGAAGCAGCGTAAGGTTCTGGATATCCGGATTGTAAATTCCTACTTCGCGCACCCCGACTATATTGCTGCTCTGGCCGCGCAGATCGGCGCCTACCGCGATGCCAACGGGGCGGCTGATAAGCTGATTCTCTCCTATCACGGTATCCCCAAAGAGTATGCTGATAAAGGCGACCCTTACCCGCAGCAATGTCATCAGACCTCGGTTCTGCTTGCGCAGGCGATGGGGCTGGCCGATACTCAGTGGATGACTACATTCCAGTCCCGGTTTGGCCCGGCGGAGTGGTTGCAGCCGTATACGGATAAAACCCTTGAGGCTTTACCTGAAGCGGGTGTGAAATCGGTGCAGATGGCATGTCCGGCATTTTCCGCCGATTGCCTTGAAACGCTGGAGGAGATCGCGGTGGAAAACCGCGATACCTATATGGACGCTGGTGGAGAACGTTACGAATACATTCCGGCACTGAATGCCGATCCGAAATTTATCGCCCTGCTGGAAACTCTGGTTAAAGAGCAGGCCGGCGACTGGCTGGGAGCACGCTAATGCAGTTTGAACCTCTGTTCGGTATCCACGCGGTATCCACCGCTCTGAAGCGCGACGCGGAGCGGATTCAGCGTATTCTGGTGATGAAGGGGCGTCATGACAGTAAAATGCAGCGCCTGATTGAAGCTGCGCTGGATCAGGGTATTGAAGTGGAGCAGGCCGGCAAGCGCGATCTCGAAGAGCTGGTCAAAGGTGCGGTTCATCAGGGGATCGTCGCCCTGTGCAAACCGATCCAGACCTATAATGAGAAGTTTCTGGATCAGTTGCTGGATAACCAGCAGGAATCGCCGCTGCTACTGATTCTGGATGGCGTCACCGATCCGCATAATCTGGGGGCCTGTCTGCGTACTGCGGATGCTGCGGGCGTTCAGGCAGTGATTGCACCCAAAGATAAATCCGCACCACTGAACGCGACCGCAGCCAAGGTGGCCTGTGGTGCCGCTGAAGCGATCCCCTATGTGCTGGTGACCAATCTTGCGCGGACTCTGAAAAGCCTTCAGGAACGGGGTATCTGGATTACCGGTACCGCGGGTGAGACCGATCTGGATATCTACAGCGCTAATCTGACCGGGCCAATGGCGCTGGTGATGGGGGCTGAAGGGCAGGGGATGCGTCGCCTGACCCGGGAAAACTGTGATCAGTTGGTTAAAATTCCGATGGCGGGTGAGGTGAGCAGCCTGAATGTGTCTGTCGCTACCGGTATCTGCCTGTTTGAAGCGGTGCGTCAGCGCAGCTAACCTTTTATTTTCAGACGTCAGTCCCGACCGGCGTCTCTCTTACTGGATCGACTATGTTTCCTGATATTGCCCTGCATCCGCAGTTGGAAGCCAACCTCAAGTCCCTGAACTTTACTGAGGCGACTGAGGTTCAGCAGCAAGCCCTGCCTCTGATTCTGGAAGGGGCCGATTTGCTGATCAGCTCCCCAACCGGCAGCGGTAAAACCGCCGCGTACCTGATTCCGTTAATTCAGGAACTGGCCGGCGCTAAATCGGCAGCCCGGGCACCACGGGTTTTATTGCTGGTGCCGGTACGCGAGCTGGCAGAGCAGGTGGTGCAGCAGTTTGATCAACTGGCGGAAGGTCTGGAACTGAAAGCGTTTGCGCTGGTAGGGGGTGAGGACTTCAAGCAGCAGGAGAAGCGTCTGGCTGAGGCTGATCTGGTGGTGGCAACACCGGGCCGTCTGCTGCCACATCTGGAAAACCAGTCACTGAAACTGGATCAGCTTGAGTATCTGGTGCTGGATGAAGCCGACCGGATGCTGGAAACGGGGTTCCGTGAGAGTCTCGATCAGATTGTCACACTGTGTCCGCAAGAGCGACAGACCCTGTTAATTTCCGCGACCCTGCCAACGCCGGTGCGAAAGCTTGCGCAAAGCCTGCTACAGGACGCACAGTGGGTTCGGATTGGTCAGCAGCGGGAAGCCGATGAAAATATCAGGCAGAGCATTCTGTTGTCTGATGATCAGGGCCATAAAGATAAGCAGCTTTGCTGGCTGCTGCATAATGAAAGTTATGACAAAGCGATTGTGTTCTGTAACAGCAAGACACAGGCCCGGCGTCTGGATGGTTTCCTGCGTTATCACAAATTTAAAGCGGCACTGTTGCACGGTGAGGTACAGCAGAAAGGTCGTTTCGCCACGATTGAAGGTTTCCGCAAAGGCACAACCACGGTACTGGTGACCACTGATCTGGCCTCCCGCGGGCTGGATGTTGAAGGGGTGGATCTGGTGATTAATATGGAGATGCCACGTAAGGGGGATCTCTATCTGCACCGTATTGGTCGTACCGGCCGCGGTGGCCAGACAGGTCAGGCGATCTCGCTGATTGATCCGGCGGAGTGGAATCTGATGTCGTCGATTGAGCGCTATCTGAAGACCCGTTTCCGCCGCAAACTGATTGATGAGCTGGTGGGTCACTACAAAGGGCCGAAGAAGCTGAAGGCTTCAGGTAAGGCTGCCGGCAGTAAGAAAAAGAAAAAGCCGTCAACGGCGAAGAAAAAGCCGCTGCGCAAAGCGAAATAGAGCGGAGTCTTTAAGGAAAAGGCCAGACGATTGTCTGGCCTTTTTCGTTCAGGCGGTCAGTTCCAGTACATGACTGGCGATCATCGCCTCTTCGTTGGTCGGGATAATTCTTAGCAGTACCTTTGATGCGTCGGTGCTGATCAGGGCTTCACCCGCGCGGTTGGCGTGATCGTCAAAATCGGCACCCAGCCAGCGACAACGCTGCAGAATCCGGTTGCGCACATCGGCATCATTCTCGCCTACACCCCCGGTGAAAACGATCTGTTCCAGCCCCTGCAGAGCTGCTGTAAGGCGACCGATTTCCAGGGCGGCGCGGTAGCAGAACATCTCAATCGCTTCTTCCGCTTCGGGCTGATCGGCCTGATGCAGCTCCAGCATATCTGAGCTGATCCCGGAAACGCCGAGCCAGCCGCTCTGCTTATAGATCAGCGCTTCGAGATCATCGGCACTCATCTGATGATGGCGTTGCAGGTAGAGCAGTACTCCCGGGTCGATATTGCCGCAGCGGCTGCCCATCGGCAGACCGTCGACTGCGGTAAAGCCCATTGAGGAGGCGATAGACTGGCCTTCGCGGATCGCGCACATGCTGGCACCGGCACCGAGATGGCAGACCACCGTATTCAAACGGCCGCTTCCCAGTTGCTCCAACTGACGCTGAATATACTCGTAGGAGAGGCCGTGGAAGCCGTAGCGGTGGACACCCTCTTCGGTAAAGCGGCGGGGCAGGGCGTAGTTACGCTCCAGATCAGACTGGTGAGCGTGGAACATCGTATCGAAGCAGGCGATCTGAGGCAGGTCCGGGGCCAGATTGCGGCAGGCCTGAATCAGACGCAGGTTATAGGGCTGATGCAGTGGCGCCAGCGGAATAAAGCTTTCCAGACTGCTGAGCAGCGTGTCATCGATCTGCATGGGTGCACTGAAGCGGCCGCCGCCGTGTACCACACGATGTCCGATGGCACACAGCTCACTGCCTGTCACTTCGCTTTGCAGCCATTGCAGAATCAGCTTCAGGCAGGCCTGATGTCGTTGTTCGGCAGGAACCGCCGAGAAATCAGGGCTCGATTCCAGCCGGGTGTTGCCGGCGGCATCTTTAACTCTGAAGCGGGCGCTGTCGTTCAGAATATTGCCCAGTTTAAAGTTAAACAGCAGGTTGGGTTTACCTGCTGTAGTCTCAAACAGGGCGCATTTCAGGCTGGAGGAGCCACCATTGACCGTCAGAATCGTCTGCATGATCTATTTCGCCTGACTGTGATGCACCATATGGGAAGCCAGTGCGCAGGAGGCGAGGCGTCCCAGCGTTTTCTCCGCCCGGCTGGTGAGGATAATCGGCACTTTTGCACCCAGTGCAATCCCGGCTGATTTCGCATCGGCCAGATAGATCAACTGCTTCGCAATCATGTTGGCGGCTTCCAGATCCGGTGCCAGCAGAATATCGGCATCACCCGATACTTCAGAAACAATGTGCTTATCAATTGCGGCCTGTTGTGAGATCGCATTATCAAACGCTAACGGGCCATCGATGATGCCGCCGATGATCTGTTCCCGGTCTGCCATTTTGCAGAGTGCAGCCGCATCGATGGTGCTCTGGATATTCGGTTTTACCTTTTCCACAGCCGACAGAATAGCGACCTTAGGCGTTTCCACCCCAAGTGCGCGGCAGAAGTCGATGGCGTTCTGGGTGATATCTTTCTTGCAGTACAGATCCGGCACGATATTGATCGCCGCATCGGTAATGACCAGAGGCTTGTGGTAATTAGGAACATCAAACACAAACACATGGCTGAGGCGGCGTTCGGTACGGATACCTTTGGTTTTGTGTACCACCGCACGGAGCAGCTCGGAGGTGCCCAGATGGCCCTTCATCAGCGCTTCGGCATCACCGCGCTTGATCACCTCACAGGCCAGTTCTGCGGCGGCATGGCTGTGCTCTGTGTTGATCATCTCGAACTGGCTGATATCCAGGTTCTGCTCTTCAGCAACGGCGCGGATCTTGTTCTCCGGGCCTACCAGGATAGGCACGATCAGGTCGTGCTCAGCCGCTTCAACCGCACCAATCAGGCTGTTGCTGTCTACCGGATGAGCAACGGCGGTGCGGATCGCGCGGGCTTTTTCAGCCTGTTCGATAAAGAATTCTAACTGGTCATGCAGTGGTGGCTTCTCTTGAATCAGCATGGAAACCTCGGGATCCTTGTCGAAAAGTAACATCTTGCTACCCCTCCGGCATTAGTGCAATTGGAGCAGGGTAGCCCTTGTCTGTTACCTGATTATGACGCACTGCAGCATTTTTTCTAACTATTATTTTTCAGGGCAGCTTAACTGCTTGATTCATATCTATATTCAAACGAATGTTCTAAACGGAGTGCAAAATATTCAAGTAGCTGAAGTGCCACTGAGATGCTAGATTTACTCTGATACACGTATTCTGAGGATGGATATTTATTATCTGTTCTGACGCTTAATGTTGTAGCGATCTGGGAGTGGTTAGAATGCAACAGACCATTTTTGTGGTTGACGGCAGTTCAACGATACGGACATTGTACAAAGCGGTACTGGAATCAGCCGGTTACCGGGTGAAATTACACCAGACCGGGGAGAGTTGTTACAAAGCGATCAACTATGAAATCCCTGACCTTATTCTGATGGGCGCAGAGCTGCCGGATACGGAGTGTGTTGCGCTGGCGGGTAAGATCAAAACCCAGCCTGAATTTCTGCTGGTGCCTATTATCGTGGTTTCATCGACCCGTTCTATGGACCTGAAACGAACCTGTTTTCAGGCCGGTGTGACTGACTTTATTCTGAAAAACTGTACTCAGGAATTTCTGTTGCAGCGGGTTCATAACGTGATCCGGCGCCGGGAGACTCTGCAGTTTAATCAGCATCTTTCCGGCCAGCGCTTTACTGTGCTGGTGGCTGAAGACAGTGTGGCCCTGCTGGCACTTTACGGGCAAATGCTGGAACAACTGGGCTGTACACCGGTGCTTTGCAGTAACGGTCGTGAAGCCTGGGAGCGGTTGCAGGCGCAGGACGATATTGACCTGATCCTGACCGACATTGAAATGCCGGAGATGACCGGCACCGAGCTCAATCATCTGGTGCGCTCCTGCTCCGAGTATGATCAGATCCCACTCATTGTGGTGACTCAGTATGATCAGGAGGAGCTGCTCTGTGAGCTGCTGGCAGATGGCGCCAGCGATTACCTGACCAAGCCCTTCCGCCACGAAGAGTTACGCGCCCGAATAGGTGCGCATCTGCGTACCCGGCAACTGTATAAAGAGCAGCAGCGGCTGAACCGGGAGCTGAACGAAGCCAATAATTATCTTGAAGACCGGGTACGGGAGCGGACTCAGGAGCTTTATGAGGCGAATGTTGAGACCATCACTAAACTGGCGATGGTGTGCGATTACAAGGACAAAGACACTGGTAATCATATTAACCGGGTGAAAAGCTACTCCGAAGAGCTGGGGCGGGCGATCGGTCTGGCGCCTGAGGTCGTGCGGCGTCTGGGTTATTCCAGCATGATGCACGATGTAGGTAAGATCACCACACCAGACAGTATTCTGAATAAGCCCGGACCGCTGAATGATGAGGAGTGGCAGACGATGCGTCAGCACTGCCTCGCCGGATCGCGGGTGCTGGGCGGTAGTCCGTTCTTCAACATGGCCCGGGATATCGCCATGTATCACCACGAACGTATTGATGGCACCGGCTATCCGAAAGGGCTGCAGGGGGATGAAATTCCGCTGGCTGCACGGATTGTCGCGGTGGTGGATGTCTTTGATGCGCTGGTCTCAAAGCGCAGTTACAAGGATGCCTGGAGTCTGGATGAGGCGATGGATGAACTGCGGCGGATTGCCGGAACTCATCTGGATCCGCGTCTGGTTGAAATGTTTATTAATATGATTGAGGCGGGGCAACTCGATTACATCCGCCAGCAGTTTCCGGAGGGTGAAGAGGCGAACTGAGTTCGCCTCTCAAAACCGCTTATTCGAGCCCTTTGAACACAGATGAATCAGGCAGGAACTCGGTTTCCAGCAGTGTCTCCATATCCCGCTGCTTCATGGGCTTGCTGAACAGGTAGCCCTGACCGATGTCGCAGCCGTAATCTTTCAGCATCTGCAATTGTTGATGATCTTCAATGCCCTCAGCAACCACCTGCATCTTCAGGGCATGGGCCATTGTGATGATGGTGTGCGTCAGCGTAGCATCATTGCGGTTCGTCGCCATATCTTTGACAAAGGCCCGGTCAACCTTGAGGGTCTTCGCCGGAACGCTGGTCAGGTAACTCAGAGAACTGTAGCCGGTACCGAAATCGTCAATACTCAGGGAGACCCCCAGTGAGAGTAAGCGTTCAAGGCGCGGCAGTAACTGATCCATGCTTTCGGCCAGCAGACTTTCAGTGATCTCTAGTTCCAGTACCGCCGGATCAATCCCGGTTTCGCGGATAACCTGATCCACCATAGTGATCACCTGATCATCATTCAGTTGCTGGATCGAGAGGTTGACCGCCATTTTCAATGGGTGTTCAGCGTAGGTTTGTAGTTGCTTCAGTCCATTACAGGCTTCGCGCAGGGCAAACTCACCAAGCAGAGTGATCATGCCTATATCTTCTGCGATGGGGATGAATTCATCCGGTCCGACTGCGCCAAGCGCTGAGTTGTTCCAGCGCATCAGTGCTTCAAAGCCGATAATCTGACCGCTGTTAATATCGTTCTTGCTCTGGTAAACCATATGGATCTCTTGTTTTTCCAGCGCCTGACGCAACTGCACTTCGACTGTGTGGCGGCGTTTGATGCGTTGGTTGAGATTCTGGTCGAAGAAGCAGTAGCGGTTGCGGCCAAGACGTTTGGATTCGTAGAGGGCGGTATCTGAGAATTTCATCAGCCCTACCACATCATTACTGTCTTCAGGGTAGCGAGAGACCCCGATACTGACGGTAACAAAGATCTGTTTACCCTCAATCATGACCGGGGTTTGCACATCATTGAGAATTTTTCGGGTCAGGTTTTCAATTTCTGCCTGATCGGTGTAGCTGGTGTACACGAGGAACTCGTCCCCGCTGATATGACAGATCTGGGCCCGTTTCCGGCAGATACGCGCCAGCCGTTCAGCAACCAGTTGCAGCAACTGATCACCAATCAGGTGGCCGAAGGTATCATTCACTACCTTGAAATTGTCGATATCCAGATAGAGGACAGCGACGTTGCGTTTCTGTTTCCAGGCTTTCTGCAGCTCGTTGGTCAGGCTCTTATGTGCCCGACGTCGGTTAGGCAGGCCGGTCAGCGGATCAAAGTTCGCCTGTTTATAGAGCTCAGCCTCCGCCAGTTTGCGGCTGCTGATATCCTGAACCAGTGTGACATAGTGGGTAATATCACCGTCAGAATTCAGAATGTGACTGATGGAAAAGGAGTACCATTTTCCATCGAACTCGGTTTTGCGTTCTCCGAACCAGGTACCCCCCAGCGCGATCTCATGGCTGATGGTCTCCAGTTCCGGTGCCAGAATACTGTATGGCGGGAACTCGGTAATATTGTGTCCCGAGGCCTCGCTGCGCATTTTCGACTTGTTATTATTCAGGTCAAAATGGCTGTTGGTGTACTCAATGCTCCAGTTGCTGTCAGTAATCACAACGCTGTTCGGGCTTTGTTCAATTGCCCGGGAGAGTTTTCGTACTGTGCCCTCGGCTTTGGCGCGCTCATCAAATATTTTACGGCTGACTTTAAGCGCAATCCGATAGCCCAGCAGGGCTGCAACAATAAACAGAATGAAGATCACCCCGATGGGTTGCATTCGCTGCAGCCAGAGGGAGAACAGTTGCTTCTGCGGGAACGTGGTCAGGGTGACCAGCTGATATTCAGGCAGGTAGCCGGCAATGGCGAGAACGGATTCCCCTTTCAGCTCCAGCGTCATACCTCCTGCTTCGCTGCGCAGGTTCAGGTTCTGCTTAATCAGCTCCGCAGAATGGGGGGAGAGTTGCCAGCCGAACAGGTCAGAGAGAATCCCCTGAGGAACCGGATAGGTCAGGCGCACCTGACCTTTTTCGCCGAGCAGCCAGAGGGTGTGGTCGGTATCGCTGGCAAAGTTATCGATCAGGGAACGGCTTCCCTGCAGGCGGTAGAAGGCGACCGTCAGGGCGATCACCTGTTTCTCCTGATTCAGAATCGGTACATAGAACGGTAGCATGGGTTCGCCGAGCAGGCCGGAGCGATGCAGATAGCCGATCTGAGCGGTGCGGCTTTCGACGGCTCTGTGGATAATATCCTGACTCTGGCTGGAAACCCGTGGCAGATCCATCTCTCCCTGACTGACAAGAAATTCACCCTCGGGTGAGATCAGGGCAAACAGGGCGGCTTCATTGGTGGCGGAGAGGAGGTAGCTGAAAACATTCTCCAGCGAGCGCTTCTGAATCCCCTCAGAAATAAAACGTGGCTGGACGGTTTTAACAATTAAGCGTGTCTGATGGTCGAAAAATGACCGGCTCTGGGAGATAAGCGTCTGGTTATGTTTGGTCAGCGCTGAAAAGCGCGCTTTCTCCACATCTTTCCAAAGCGCATAACTGAACACAACCAGCGCCACCATCAGAATGACTGAAAGTAGCGAAAAAAGAATCCTGACCCATTTAGTGCCTTCCTGACGGACCATACTGCAGAGAACCTCCCTTACTGCCGGATCGACATTTCTCTTCAAGTCTAGGTCATTTAGCAGAATCTGGCCGCTAAATGCAACCGCCTAAATGGTCGGATGTTGCACTGCAAACAGACCCGTGCTGAATTCTCCCGGTCGATCCCTGACAGGCGCTATCGTCTGTGGCTGCCAGCGGGTAGAATGTGGACAACAGCTAAGGAAGAGTTAAGTTGGTGTCTCAGACAATACTGAGCGGCTGTATACATTCATCTAACGCGGTTCCGCTACAGGGTACGGCGTTCTGGTTGAGGATTGATAATGGGACTTCTGATCGATTGGTTTTTGGATTTTTGGGATAACATGCCCGGCGGCAAGCCCAGCCGGGCGGCATTTGGTGCATTGTTACTGGTTTTACTGATCTCGCTGCCACTGGGGGTCTACTGGAGTATCCCGCCGTCGGCGTTTGATCCGATTGAAGAAGCGCAGGCCGATGCTGCGGCCAGCAATATTAATCCAACCACCGGCTACACGTCGGTGTTCACCCTGCACCGGCTGATGGACACTCTGCTGCACAAACCGGGTGGCTATATCACCAACGATAAAATCCCACCGGGTGTCTGGCTGGATAACATCAGTCACTGGGAGTATGGCGTGTTAGTTCAGTCCCGCGATCTGGTCCGGGCGTTACGCAAAGATTTCAGCCGTTCCCAGTCTCAGTCGGTGGAATACCCTGCCCTGACCGTGGCAGAGCCTCAGTTCCACTTTGATGCCAACAGTTGGCTGCTGCCCTCGTCAGAGTCGCAGTACAAAGAGGGTCTCGAAGCCCTGCATCAATATCAGATGGCACTGGCGGACAGTGGTCAGTCTCAGGCTCAGTTTTTTGCCCGGGCCGATAATCTGAATAACTGGCTGGGCGACGTACAGACCCGGCTTGGCAGTCTCTCCCAGCGACTCAGCGCCAGTGTTGGTCAGCGTCGCCTGAATACCGATCTGGCCGGAGATCCGGCGGCGGAACAGTCCACACGGGGTGTCGCCGATACCGAAGTGAAAACGCCGTGGCTGGATATTGATGATGTCTTTTACGAAGCGCGCGGTTCCGCCTGGGCTCTGCTGCATATCCTGAAGGCAATCGAGCATGATTTTGGTCCGGTACTGGATAAAAAGAATGCCCGGGTAAGCCTGCGCCAGATTGTGCGTGAACTGGAAGCGACTCAGGAAACCGTATGGAGCCCGATTATTCTCAATGGCGGTGGCTTTGGTCTGTTTGCCAATCATTCTCTGGTGATGGCGAACTACATCTCCCGTGCGAATGCGGCGATTATTGATCTGCGCGAACTGCTGGCGAAAGGTTAAGAAGTCAGCGAACGGATTTGTCCGCAGGTTTCCTGACTGACAGGTCGTAAGATTAAAGGGGCTGAGTGCCCCTTTTTTATTGTCGGTGTCAGGGCAGGTCGTTTGTCTGTATTGGGACTAAACTGAAAGGTAGCGGATAGAGGAGGTTTGTTATGCCACGCCGTTTTATCCGACATCCCGCAGCAGTACCCATTCAGATTTGTAACCGGGGGGCTGATCAGGGAACCCATTCACAACAGCGCATGACCCATGATCTCAGTGCGGGTGGGCTCTCTTGTGAGTCGGATCAGTTATTGCAGCCAGGAGAAGCGGTTGAAGTCGAGATCTTTGTTCAGCCTCCGCCGCCGTTTAAGACGGTGGGTCGGGTCGTATGGTGTCAGCGGCAGGGTGATGCCTATCTGGTCGGGATCGGTTTTTCTGATCTGGCGACCGCCTACAGCGTCAGGATGGTGGAGCAGATCTGTTATATAGAGCAGTATCGCCAACGCGTGATGCAGGAGGAGGGGCGCGACCTGAGTTCAGAGGAAGCCGCGCTGGAGTGGATCGAGCAGCACGCTGCAGATTTTCCTCAGAACGTGCATTAAAGCTGCCCGTTCAGTCCAGACGGATCAGCTCTATATTATTCTCTTCCGATATTTTCCAGTGACCATGGCTATTTTGCAGGGTGAGCTGTTTGTGGGTTTTATCCCGGTAGCCGCTGGAAGCGGAATAGGTCAGCCAGAACTCTACCTGCACCTCAGATCGATTACCCCGCAGATTAAAAAACTCCGTTCGTTTCAGTTCGATCCATTCAGCCCTGATCAGAGACCATTTCCGTTTTACCAGCCACTCTTCACGCGTGGCATATTCACCCTGGAAATTATCCGTGTAAGCGGCGGTATAGTTATCCACATCCTGATTTTGCCAGGCAGAGATCCAGCGGGTCACACTCGGTTCTATAAGCTCGGCAAGTGCTTCAGCCTCAAGCGGACGGGCATCATCGGTTTCCTCAACGCTGAAACTGATAGATTCCTCCTCCGTCAGTGAAAACGCATCTTCCGCTGCGGGTTGAAGCTGCGGGCTGAGATCGACCGGGGAGATGAGCTGCAGGTCATCGGCCCGGTAGCTCGGCAGAGCGGAGGGGCGCTTGCTATCAGTTAAACCTGTTCCGGGTTCCGGAGCCGGTGTGGGTTCGCCCCCGGGGATCTGGCTGAGTTGTGGTAACGCAACTTTAACGGCCTGTGCTGCCGGGCTGCCCGGCACAGGTTCCTCTGCAAAGATTGGGGAATCCTCCTCCTGTGCCGGCTCTTCAGCGGCTTCCGGGCTGAATATCAGGTACAGGGCCAGTGCACTGCAACTGAACAGGGTGGCCGCAGTGGTGATCACCGGAAAGCGTTGTTCAAGCTCAACCGGCAATGGTTGAACGCTGTCCGGGGTGAAGACTTCCGGGCTGATCACTTCTTCTGTCAGCAGGGGCTCCAGTAGAGCTTCCAGCCGGGCGATCCGCAGATTGCTGATGTTGGCCAGTTGCAGATCGGCACCCATGGCCAGTTGCGGTGGCGTTAGCCCGTTTCGCGCAGCCAGATAGGCCAGGTAAGCCGATAATTCGTCGCTTTGCAGCGGCCCCAGCTCAATTTCGGTACTGATCCAGTAATCCGGCTCATCATGGTTTTGCCCGGCCAGTGGCAGATTCAGATAGTCTCTGCGAACAAAAAGAAGTTGCAAACCGCTGTCACGATTGTCGTGGCAGAGTTGTCTCAGGGCATGGTGTACTTCAGGGGCCGACTGCCAGGCCAATTGATCAAAAACAATCAGGCAACCGCCGCTGATGGCCTGAACCTGATCCAGATGATCGGGATCAGCAACAGACTGCAGGCAGGGGCTGAGTTGTTGCAGCAGTGCGTTAACAGAACGGATCGGGTAATCGATATACACTGAGCCGTTTTCGCGGGTCTGGCGCTGTACCAGCAGTGCCCGGACCAGCGTCGTTTTACCGCAGCCTTCAGCCCCTTTTAAAATAAGGGACTGACCGGTTTTAAGGGCGCTCAGCAGTGCTTTACTGGCACTGCGGTAAGCCCGGTGGGGGAAGGGAGCCTGAACAGCTAAATCAGAATCCATCGGTTATTAACCAGAAAGGCCTTTTTCGGAGACGGGAATATACAAACGTTCCGGCCCACAGTGGAAGGCCGGAACGAAATGGTTACTGGTCCAGTGGCTTCTTCAGGGTTTCCTGATAGGGAGGCCAGCCCATCGGTTTGCCAGCCAGCAGATGCAGGTGGATGTGGTAAACCGTTTGTCCGCCGTGTTCATTGCAGTTGAATACGGTGCGGTAGCCGTCCTGGTCGAAGCCCATCTGTTCAGCAATCGTGCTGGCGGTTTTTACCATATGTCCTACCAGAGCCGCATCTTCACTGCTGATGTCGTTCAGCGTGGCGATATGTTTCCGCGGAATGATCAGGGCGTGAGTGGGTGCCTGTGGATTAATATCGTTAAAGGCAATCACCTGATCATCTTCATAGATGATGTCGGCAGGAATCTCTTTGTTAATGATTTTGCAAAACAGGCAATCCATGACTATCTCTCAATCAATTCTGGTTTTCCAGCAGTATACCCAGTGTCAGCCGGAGGTAAAACCGCTCGCCCGGTAATACCTCTGGTTAACAGCAAACGGTGGGATTCAGAGCAGTGACTGGGTTTCCCCCTCACAGGCGAGTTCAGGGCAGTGATAGGTTTTACTGACACTGCCATCGGGCAGTACGGATTCCAGTTTGACGTCGAATCCCCACAGGCGATGGATGTGTTTGAGCACTTCTTCTGATGATTCAGCCAGCGGTTGCTGGTTGTGCATAAAATGACGCAGGGTCAGGCTGCGGTCACCACGCACATCGACGTTGTAAACCTGAATGTTGGGCTCGCGGTTGCCCAGATTGTACTGCGCTGCCAGATCTTCCCGGACCTGACGGTAGCCCTGCTCGTTGTGGATGGAAGTGACTTCCAACGTAGGGCGGTTGGCATCATCGACGATGGTAAACAGCTTCAGTTCGCGGATCAGAGAAGGCGACAGGAACTGCAGGATAAAGCTCTCATCCTTGTAGTTTCGCATGGCGTTATCAAGCGTTTCCTGCCAGTTTGAACCGGCAATATCGGGAAACCACTCGCGATCTTCATCGGTCGGGTTTTCACAGATGCGTTTAATATCCTGCATCATGTTGTAACCCAGTGTGTAGGGGTTTATACCGCTGAAATAGGGGCTGTCGAACGGCGGTTGATAGACCACACTGGTGTGAGAGTGGAGAAACTCCACCATAAAACCATCAGTGACCAGACCCTCTTCATGTAACTGGTGCAGCAGGGTGTAATGCCAGAAGCAGGCCCAGCCCTCGTTCATAACCTGAGTCTGTTTCTGGGGATAAAAATACTGTGCAACCTTACGCACGATGCGCACGATCTCCCGTTGCCAGGGCTCAAGGAGCGGTGCGTTTTTTTCAATGAAATAGAGGAGGTTTTCCTCCGGTTCACGGGGGAACCGGGCGACGGCCGGTTCGGCTCCCTCCTCCCGTTTAGGAATCGTATTCCACAAATCATTCAGATGTCGCTGGATATACTCTTCCCGGGCCTGCTGGCGCTCTTTCTCTTCATTGGCGGTCAGCGGTTGCGGCCGTACATAGCGGTTGACCCCATAGTTCATCAGCGCGTGACAGGAATCGAGTAACTCCTCCACCGCATCGACGCCGTGGCGTTCTTCGCAGCGGCTGATATAACTTTTGGCAAACAGCAGGTAATCGATGATCGCTGAGGCATCGGTCCAGGTTTTGAACAGATAGTTGCCTTTAAAGAAGGAGTTGTGGCCGTAACAGGCGTGGGCAATCACCAGCGCCTGCATGGTCATGGTGTTTTCTTCCATCAGGTAGGCGATACAGGGATCGGAGTTAATCACGATCTCGTAGGCCAGCCCCATACGGCCACGCTTATAGTTCTGATGGGTTTCAACAAACTGTTTGCCGAACGACCAGTGGTTATAATTCAGCGGCATGCCGATGGAGGCGTAGGCATCCATCATCTGTTCCGATGTGATGACCTCAATCTGATTCGGGTAGGTGTCGAGGCCGAACTCTCTGGCGATACGACCAATCTCGTGGTCATATTCAGCGATCAGCTCAAAAGTCCATTCTGCTCCGGTGGAGATCGGGCTGCGTTTCTTCATGCGGCTCCCTCCGATTTCTTTTCAAACAGGCTGCGGAACACCGGGAATATGTCGGATGGTTCCCGGATCTGTTGCATCGCGAAGCACTCGCTCCATGAGTTCTGCAGTTTTTCATATTCATGCCAGAGGTTCTGATGAGGGCCTGTGGTGATCTCGACATAGGCGAAATACTGCACTTTCTTCAGGATCTGCTCGCTCAGCACTTTACAGCACTTGCTGGAGTCGCCATCCCAGTTGTCGCCATCGGAAGCCTGAGCTACGTAGATATTCCAGTCTGCCGGTGAATAACGTTTCTGAATAATATCTGCGGTCAGATCCAGCGCACTTGAAACGATGGTGCCGCCGGTCTCCCGGGAGTAGAAAAACTCCTGTTCATCCACCTCTTTCGCGTGGGTGTGGTGGCGAACAAACACCACTTCGATCTGTTTGTAATTTCGTTTCAGGAACAGGTAGAGCAGGATAAAAAAGCGCTTGGCCATATCCTTAATACTCTGGGTCATGGAGCCGGAGACATCCATTACACAAAACATAACGGCTTTGCTGGAAGGTACCGGTACTTTCACCATATTGTTGTATTTGATGTCGAAGTCGTCCAGAAACGGAACCCGTTTGAGGCGTTGGCGCAGGGCTTCAATCTCATCGTTCAGTGCATGAATCTGCAAGCGGGCATCGCTGTCCGGAAGGCGTTTTTCCAGCTCCTCGACCTCGGCTTTGAGCTCGCGTATGCGTCGCCTGTCTTTGCCGGACAGTGCGATACGGCGGGCGTGGGCAGCACGCAGAGAGCGGACAATATGAATTTTATCCGGGCTGCCGGCATTGGTGTAACCGGCGCGCCGGGTTTCATACTGAGTGGCTTGTTTCAGTTGTTTTTTGACCAGATAGGGGAGTTCGAGGCCGTCAAACATGAAATCGAGGAACTCTTCCTGATTGATCTGGAAGGTAAAGTCATCCTCGCCTTCTCCCTGATTGCTGGCTTTGCCCTGACCGGCGCCGCCACCACCGCCTCCCTGAGGGCGCTGAAACTGGTCTCCGACTTCATACTCTTTATTACCGGGAAATACCCGGCTGCGAACACCGCCTTCACCATGATGAAAGATCGGCTCAGAGATATCCCGGCGCGGAATAGTGACACTGCCGCCCTGATCTATATCGGTAATCGAGCGATTGTTAACGGCATCTTCCACAGCATCTTTGATATGCTTTTTATAGCGTTTAAGAAAGCGCTGACGGTTAACCGTGCTCTTGTTCTTTGAGTTGAGTCGGCGATCGATGATGTAGCTCATACTTCATATCCCCGTTGGCGGCCTGCGCGGTCGGTAACGCTGTTGCCGGGCAGGCCTTTGCCCGTATAGTTGGCTTTGGCTGACTCAGTCAGTGAGCTACTGTGACTTTCTCACCCGGATATACCATTCGGAAAGCAGGCGAACCTGTTTCTCGGTGTAGCCCCGTTTAATCATCCGTTTAACAAACTCGCCGTGTTTGGTCTGTTCGTCGCTGGAGGCTTTGGCGTTGAAGGAGATAACCGGCAGCAGATCTTCTGTGTTGGAGAACATTTTCTTCTCGATCACTGTCCGCATCTTCTCATAACCCATCCAGGACGGGTTGTTGCCGTTGTTGTTAGCCCGGGCACGGAGTACAAAGTTAACGATTTCGTGACGGAAATCCTTAGGGTTGCTGATACCAGCGGGTTTTTCGATCTTTTCCAGTTCCTCATTAATTGCCTGACGATCCAGAATGTCACCGGTTTCCGGGTCCCGGTATTCCTGATCCTGAATCCAGAAATCAGCATAGGTGACGTAGCGGTCAAAGATGTTCTGACCGTACTCGGAGTAAGATTCGAGATAGGCGGTCTGAATCTCTTTGCCGAGGAATTCGATATATTTCGGCGCGATGTACTCTTTCAGATAGCCGACATAGCGTTCCTGCAACTCCGCAGGGAACTGCTGCTGTTCGATCTCTTTTTCCAGAACATACAGCAGGTGAACCGGGTTGGCGGCCACCTCTGACGGGTCAAAGTTAAACACCTTGGACAGAATCTTGAACGCGAAACGGGTAGACAGGCCGTCCATCGCCTCATCGACACCTGCGGAGTCTTTGTACTCCTGCATCGATTTAGCTTTTGGATCGGTGTCTTTCAGGTTTTCACCATCATAGATCCGCATTTTTGAGTAGACGCTGGAGTTTTCAGGCGTTTTGATGCGCGACAGCACCGAGAACTGGGCCAGCATATTCAGTGTATCCGGCGCGCAGGGGGAGTTGTTCAGCGAACTGTTCTCCAGCAGTTTTTCGTAGATATGGATCTCTTCAGTCACCCGGCAGCAGTAGGGCACTTTAACGATGTAGATTCGGTCTATAAAGGCTTCGTTGGTTTTGTTGTTCTTGAAGGTCTGCCACTCGGACTCGTTTGAGTGCGCCAGCAAAATACCGTCGTAGGGGATTGCGCCCATACCTTCAGTACTGTTGTAGTTACCCTCCTGGGTGGCGGTCAGCAGTGGATGCAGCACTTTGATGGGTGCTTTAAACATCTCAACAAACTCCATAATACCCTGATTGGCACGGCACAACGCGCCGGAGAAGCTGTAGGCATCCGGGTCGTGTTGCGGGAACTCTTCCAGTTTACGGATATCCACTTTACCCACCAGACTGGAGATATCCTGGTTGTTTTCATCGCCGGGTTCAGTTTTGGCGATACCGACCTGATCCAGAATAGACGGGTAGAGTTTGACCACCCGGAACTTGGAGATATCCCCACCAAATTCATGCATCCGCTTGGCTGCCCAGGGCGACATAATTCCTTTCAGGTAGCGGCGTGGGATTCCGTATTCCTCCTCCAGAATCACGCCATCTTCTTCTGGCTTAAACAGGCCCAATGGTGATTCAAATACGGGCGAGCCTTTGATTGCATAGAATGGAATATGCTCCATAAGGTGCTTGAGGCGTTCTGCCAGTGAGGACTTACCACCGCCGACAGGCCCCAGCAAATAGAGAATCTGTTTACGCTCTTCCAGCCCCTGAGCTGCATGTTTAAAGTAGGAAACAATATTTTCGATCGCATCTTCCATTCCGTAAAACTCACTGAACGCCGGATAGCGTTTAATCAGTTTGTTGGAAAAGATCCGGCTCATACGCGGATCACTGGCGGTGTCGATCAGCTCGGGCTCACCAATGGCCTGCAGCATTCGCTCTGCTGCATCAGCGTAGATTAAAGGATCCTGCTTACAGAGCTGCAGATATTCGTCCAGGCTGTACTCTTCCTGCTGGATTGACTCATATCGGGCTTTGTAGTGGTCAAAGATACTCATATTAATCATCCTCTTTCAGCCAAGACTAGTGATGGATAAAGAAGCGTTTTATGTTTACTTTTCCGGGCCTGTATATAGTCAGTGTAGTTCACATTTTCCGACTGTGAGGAAATGATTGTGCTCTTTGGCTCTTTTTTAATCGCATGATTTATAAGGGGTTATACTTCGGCTTGTTGCAGATCATCCAGCAGTGTCCGCAGGAACCGTGCAGCCTCGCCACCAGTGAGTGCGCGGTGATCAAAAGTTATTGATAAAGGCATAATCCGGTGGACTACCGGCTTGCCTGAGACCGCAACAACCTGCTCGCGAATGACCCCGGCACCGACAATAGCTACCTGGGGCGGAACTACCACCGGGCTGGCATAACGACCGGCGATTGTGCCGAAATTACTCAGGGTGATAGTAGCTCCCTGCAGCTCCTGTGGAGGAATGGTACGTGCCTTCACATCGGCCCGCAGCCGATCAAGGCCAGCACGGATATCGCTGGCAGAACGGTTGCCGATATCCCGTAGTACCGGTACGAACAGTCCCTGCTCGGTATCCACGGCAACGCCCAGATCAATTTTGTCATGCAGCCGTCGGCTCAGTGCAGTGCCGTCGAACCAGGCATTAAAAGCGGGTTCTGCCTGACAGGCGGCGCTGATGGCGTGGATCAGCCGCAGGGTGATGTCGGTACCTGCAGGCCAACTGTGGATATCGGCATCTTCGTTAATGCTGACCGGCACCACCTCGGCATGGGCCCGGCTCATCGCCTGAGCCATATGTTTACGCACCCCGCGCAGAGGTTCTGCTTTACCGTGTTGCTGCTCCAGCCGGGCCGCCTGCTCCACATCCGCAGGCGTGATATTACCGTGCTGGCCGCTGCCCTGTAGCTGGTTCAGATCGATATTCAGGCGTCTGGCCAGAGCCCGCACCGCCGGGGTTGCCCGCAGGCCGGGTGTCTGTGGCAGGCTGCTGGGGGCTGCGCCGATGATAAATTCATCCTGAGCAGCGCTGCTCTGCGCCGCACGGGGAATCTCACCCACCACGGTGCCACTGTCACCGCTCTCCTCTCCGGCGAATTCAAGTAAGGGCTCTCCGGTGTGAATGGTGTCACCGGGTTCACCAAACAGATGGGCGATGACCCCGGTCTGAGGGGAGGGCACTTCAATAATGGCTTTTGCGGTTTCCACGGAAACCAGAATCTGGTCGGTTTTGACCTCGTCCCCTTCACTAACGTGCCACTCCAGAATTTCAGCTTCAGGCAGGCCTTCGCCCAGATCAGGTAATTTGAAATATTTCATACAAACTCCAGGGTCTGAGTAACGGAATCGATGATATCCTGCGTATTCGGCAGGTAATGTTTTTCCAACCGGAAGTAAGGCATTACGGTATCGTAGCCGGTAACGCGGGCAATGGGCGCCTGCAGATCCAGCAGTGCTTTCTCTGCCACACTGGCGGCAATTTCAGCACCCATCGCGGCGGTTCTTGGTGCTTCGTGGATAATCACCAGACGACCGGTTTTACGCACGGATGCGAGGATGGTGTCCAGATCCAACGGGCTGATACTGGCCAGATCGATCACTTCACAACTAACGCCCTGCTGCGCCAGTTGATCGGCGGCCTGCAGAGTCTCGGTGATCATCGCTCCCCAGCTTAGCAGGGTGATGTCGGAACCTTCACGCAGGGTGAAGCAGCGCCCTATAGGCAGGGCTTCGCCGTTATCTTCCACCGTTTGCTGCTGGCTACGGTAGATGCGTTTCGGCTCCAGAAAAATGACCGGGTCCGGATCACGGATCGCCGCGAGTAACAGGCCGTAAGCCCGGGCTGGAGAGGAGGGGATGACGACTTTCAGGCCGGGTATATGGCCAAGCAGGGCCTCGGTGCTTTCTGAATGATGCTCAGGGGCGTGGATGCCGCCACCAAAAGGGGCACGGATCACCAGTGGGCAACTGAGACGGCCGCGGGTTCGGTTACGCAACCGGGCCGCATGGCAGATGATCTGCTCCAGTGCGGGAAAGATAAACCCCATAAATTGCATCTCGGCCACCGGTTTCAGCCCCTGACTGGCCATACCAATTGCCAGACCGGCGATCATATTCTCGGCCAGCGGGGTATCCATCACCCGCTTCAGACCAAACTCATCCCGCAGATTAGCCGTGGCGCGGAAGACACCGCCGTTAACGCCGATATCTTCACCCAGCAGTACCATATCCGGATCACGACGCATCTCGGAGGCCAGTGCCAGATTAACGGCTTCAAGAAGGCATACTGAACTCATGATCATTCTCCCTCCTGATGATGGCTGCCACCGGGCATGGCGCGAACCTCAGCCCAGTCGCGTTGCTCATTCAGATGTGACGGCAGTTCGGCATACATGAAATCGAAGATGGAACTGACCGGTTGTGGTGGAATTGCCAGATAGCTGTCGGCCGCCTGCTGGACTAACTGGGCGATTTCCTGCAACAGGGCCTGCTCCTGATCCTCATCCCAGAAGTTCTGAGAGCGCATGAAATTACGCAGCCGTTTAACCGGCTCCCGCTCCCAGGCTTGTTTCAGCTCATCGTTGGAGCGGTAACGGGTGGCATCGTCGGCGGTGGTATGATCACTGAGGCGGTAGCTGATCGCTTCAATCAGGGTCGCCCCTTTGCCTTCATAGGCGCGTTGCAAGGCTGTTTGCATCGCTTCGTGCATGGCGATCGCATCATTGCCGTCTACCTGAATGCCGGGAATACCTGCACCGATCGCTTTGTCGGCGAGCCTTGTCGCGGCAGACTGGATCTTGCGGGGCACAGAGATTGCCCACTGGTTGTTATTGATGATGAAAACCACAGGCAGTTGCCAAACACCGGCGATATTCAGTGCTTCCATAAAGTCGCCTTTGGAAGTACCGCCATCGCCGATCATAGTGACCGCCGCTCTCTTTTCACCGCGGATCTTGATCGCACTGGCGACGCCACAGGCGTGCAGGCACTGGGTTGCAATGGGCACGGCGTTGGGAAAATCTTTCTGCATCGCCGTTGCCGCGTTACCCCGCTCATCGCCGCCCCAGTAGAGAAAAACCTCTTCCAGTGGCATGCCGCGAATAATCTGGCAGGCGTGATTACGGTAGTAGGGGACCAGAACGTCCTCTTTGCTCATGCTCAGGGCCACGCTGACATCAATCGCTTCAGCGCCCAGCAGCGAGGCATAGGTGCCCAGTTGCCCGGTGCGCTGCAGTGCAATCGCTTTACTGTCGAACTGCCGTGCCAGTTGCATGTAGTGATAACAGCGCTGCAGCCGGTCCGGTGTGTTACACCAGTCCGGTAGTGTCTGTGTCGGCTGGCCTTCACTGTCGAGATATTGCAGAGGTAACTGATCGGTCATTATCCTGTCCTCCTGCTTAGGCTGCCGAGTTGAACTTGGCGGCCTGAATAATCGCTTCGGCCCGCTGATTGGCGATCCGGTGAACCGGTTTCGCACACTGCTGAGCTTCCTGATAGAGCTGGAATAAAGCATCCCCAATACCTGTTACTTTGCGACGGATCTCAGTCGCCGGGCGTTTGGCGTACTGCAGGGCGACAAAAATGAGTCCCCCGGCATTGATCAGGTAATCAGGTGCATAAAGAATATCCCGGGCCAGAAGCTGTTCACCGTGCTGCTCTTCGGCCAGTTGGTTGTTGGCTGAACCCGCCACTACAGCGACCCTGAGCTGCGGGATGGTGTGATCATTGAGGATGGCGCCCAGTCCGCAGGGGCAGAAAATATCCGCGTCGGCTGCGTATATCTCTTCCGCGGCTACGGACCGGGCATTGAAATTCTGTTCACAGAGCTGAACCCGCTGCGGGTCGATATCCGCAACGATAAGACGGGCACCAGCCTGATGTAAAAGACGCGCGACTTCGTAGCCCACGTGGCCCAGTCCCTGAATGCTGACGGTCAGGTCACGCAGGCTGTTACGGTTCAGTTTAAATCGGGCAGAGGCTTTAATCCCTTCGAATACGCCCAGTGCGGTATTGGGTGAGGGATCGCCAATGTCACTGGTACAGGTAACAAACGGAGTACTCTGGTTGATCTGATCCATATCACTGATCTGGGTGCCGCTGTCCATGGCGGTGATATAGTCGCCGCCGAGGGTATCGACAAACCGGCCGAAACTCTGCATCAGCGCAGCCCGGTCGAAATCTTCTTCGGGTTGAATCAGTACCGCTTTAGCGCCGCCGTGGGGCAGGCCGGAGAGGGCTGCTTTGTAACTCATGCCGCGGGCGAGGCGGAGGGCGTCGGTAATTGCATCTTCATCACTTGCATAAGGGATAAAACGGCAGCCGCCAATGGCCGGGCCGCGTACAGTGGAGTGTATGGCAATGATCGCCCGGAGACCGGTGTCGGGGTCATGACAAAAATGCAGGCGTTGTGTAGCGTTGCTTTCCATCTGCTTGAACATCACGGGGTCCTCCGCTCTTTCTACAGGAAAACATCTGTCTGAGCCCGGATTCCGAGGTTACATGGGTCGCATTTTCCGGCGGAACCGAACCCGTTATGGGTATGAGTATCTTTTGGAACTCTACCTTTTGGGATAGCACATGTTTTGGCAAAGCGCTGAGCAAAAGATTCATTTTTTCAGCGAATAAAAAATCCATTTTGCGACTGCGAAATGAGGCTGAGGGCAGGGAAATAACTCAATCTGTTCCGGCTGCGGCCGAAAACATGTTGCAATGAGGCAATTGTCAGATAGCTGTTTGGAAATGGGGCAAAAATAGCTGATTTTTTAGACGCCTGTAGAGTCCCATTATTGTTGAATATGTTTATAATCGATGGATTAAATTTTCTTCGGGGTTGCACAAATAGATGATAAAGGAATGGACCAGTTCACTGTTGTCATTGGCGATGGCAGCCCTGATACCGGTGGCCGTACAGGCGCAAGAAGTGAATCCGTACGGCCTGTCAGAAGGAAATGAAGAGCTGCTTCTCAGCGGTCTTCGCAACCTCAATAGCCACGAGCTGGATTCGGCGCTTTCCGATCTGCAGCAACTGACCGAGCGGCGTCCGGATTTTCGTCTGGCGCAACTGATCTACGCGGATATTCTCGCAGCTCAGGCTCATGGCCAGCCGCTGAGTAATCAGGGGGAAGGGCACAAGCAGAAGATCGATGGTCTGATCTCTGAAGCTAAAGCTCGTCTGCTGATGGCTAAAGAGAAGCCGGGTGCGAATATGCTGCCGGCGGATATGCTGCAACTGTCACCGCAGCAGAAACATATTATCGTGGTCGATACCCGCCTTTCCCGCCTGTTCCTGTTTGAAAACCAGCAAGGTGTTCCGGTGCTGGTTAAGGATTACTACGCCTCATACGGGCGCGGGGGAATCGGTAAAGAGAAGCGGGGGGATCTGAAAACACCACTGGGAGTTTACTTTGTCACCAGTCGCCTGGAAGATGAACAGCTCCCTTCCCGCTACGGTTCAGGCGCGTTGCCACTGAACTACCCTAATGTATGGGATCAGCGTCACGGCCGGACCGGCAGTGGAATCTGGCTGCATGGATCGCCGGTGGAAACTTACAGTCGACCACCGAAAGCCAGTGAAGGCTGCATCTCCCTGACCAATCCTGATTTTATCGAACTGGATAAGCAGATCGATTACCTGAACACTCCGGTGCTGGTGGGGCATAATATCCGCTGGATCGAGAAGTCAGACTGGCTGGCGCAGCGGGATCGTTTCAACAACCTGATCGATCGTTGGGCTGCCGACTGGGAGAGCCGGGATCATCAGCGTTACATCGATAACTATGCGTCCAGTTATCGTGATGGCAAGCGGGATTTTGCTGATTACTCCAGCTACAAGCAGCGGATCAACAGCAGTAAAAAGTTTATCGATATCGGTGTGCGTAATCTGAGCCTTTACCGTTATCCGGATAATCCTGATCTGATGGTTGCCACCTTCCTGCAGGATTACAAGAGTGACAACCTTCAGGGCAGTTCGGTAAAACGTCAGTATTGGGTATACGATCAGGAACGTTGGCGTATCGCTTATGAGGGCAAGCCCTCGCGGGGTAATCCTTAGTCGGCTGGAGAGCGGTATTGAGTGAAGGAATGAGCGCTGCTGAGCTGTTGCTCAGCAATCTGAGTGACCACCGGGTGATTCGCATCGACGGTGGTGATGAGTGGATGTCGCAACTGACCGCTCAGGTAAAACGTGCTCATCCGGATTACCTTGAAATCAGCGGCGCACTGGAGCTGCTGCCACTGATGGCCCGACTGGCCCGTCATCTGAATTGTGCAGCGGAAGATCAGGCCATTCGCGAAGTCCTGAGTCAGCGAAGCTCTCAGGAACAAAGCCTGTTACTGATCGCGCATGTTCAGCAGGTTGATGAAGACGCCCTCCACTATCTGCTAAGTCTGACCGAGCTCCTCGCCGGGGAGCAGCAGGCGGTGACGGTTTTGCTTTGCTCAACCCCGCAACTGGTGCATCTGTTACAGACGGTTCCCGCGTTGGGAGGTCGTCTTGATGGCTATTATCAGGAAGAAACAGCCCCGCCTGAACCGCCGCGAGGAGCCGGTCTGAAACCTGTTTACCTGCTGTGTGCACTGCTACTGATCCTGTTGGTTGCTGTACTGGGTTACAGGGTTGTTGGTACCGGAAGCAGCGGGCCTGAACCGGTCGAAGTGGCTTCTGAGCCAGCACCAGAGCCAGAGCCTGTCAGAGCATCTGAAACCTCCACCCCGACCGGGGTTGTCGGGCAAAACCCTGTCATTGCGGCAGAGCCTGAATTGACCCCGTCTTCCCGGCCGGACACTCCGCCACCGACTCCGCCTGAGCCTGTTGAACCTGAAAGAAGCAATCCGGTAGTGGATAAACAACTACTGACGGAACTGACCGAGGTGGTGAGTCAGGCCCGTCCGCAGGAAGTGTTGCAGGTCGAGGTTTTACCTCAGCCTGAACCAACGCCAACGCCAACGCCAACGCCAACGCCAACGCCGGTAGCTGAGGAGAAGGTTCAGTCAGAGGGCCCGCTCACAGCGCAGCAGCGACCTGTTGGGGCTGAGACTGTAAAGCTTCCTTCTGCGATTGAATCTGCAGAGGCCGTCAGTGATGAAGAGGCTGTGCGTCAGTTAGTTGCTGTCTGGTCTGACGCCTGGCAGAGGCAGGACTGGGATAGCTATATCGCCTGTTACGTACCTGATCAACTGCCGTTCGGTATGAAAATGTCTTTACCGCAGTGGCTTGAGTTCCGTAAGCAGCGCCTGCTTTCTCCGCAGTGGATAAAGCTGAAGATTGGTGAATTGACCCTGACCCGTCTGGATCCGCACTGGTACCGGGTAGAGTTTTATCAGCGCTTCGAAAAGCCCGGCTATGCGGATGAGACCACTAAGCGGCTGGAGCTGAAGCTGACTCCTGATGGCTGGCGAATCGCCACTGAAGCGCCCAGAGGGACTGTGGTACTGAAGCGTGGCCCCTGACAGAGATCACAGTCGCAGGATCTGACCAGCCGGTATTCGGTATTCTGATCTGTCTTTAGAGAAGAGAGCCATCCCCGCTGACAGGGATGGCTGATTAAATATCGGTGACGGGTTAATTAATAATCTGCTGACTTTGTTCCAGGCTGATTTTCCATTCACCGCGGGTTTTCACCAGCACAATACGTTTACGCACCCGGTCTTTATAGGTATCCGATTCATATAGCTGATCGAAATTAGCTTCGGCCAGATGTTCGCTCAGCATATTCACCTGAATCTCACCCAGTTCAATTTTAATGTACTGTGGCTTGCTCAGGCGCAGGGCGCGTTGGGCCACCCACTGATCATGTGTCAGACTCGGGCTTGGGCGGTACTCATCGGTGTAGGCACGAACATAATTCTGATGGTTCTGGTTACGCCAGGCGCTGGCCCAGTTGCGCAGGTGATCGGTAATGGCCGCCTGTGCTGTCTTGGTATTGTCTGCCGCTACCGGAGCCTGTGCCTGAGCCGTAGCGGATGGTTTCTCCGGCTCAGATTCTTGCGTTACTGTGCTAACCACCGTAGCTGGTGCTACCTCAACCACTTCAACCTGTTCCGGCGTTTGTGTCGCCTCAGTGGCGGAGTCTGCAAGCGTTTCTGCCGTGGTGGCTGAGGTCACTTTGGTTGGTTCGGCGGGTGCTGTCTGCGCTGCAACAGCCTGCGGTGTGTGGGCCTGTGCGGGCTGTGCAGTGGCTTCAACTTCAGTGATCATCGCCAGATGAGGGCCGGCAGCGCTCGCCTGCTGCAGATCCAGTGCCTTGCTGTAGGCCTGTGAAGCCATCGTGGCATAGATCTCTTTCAGGTTCTGCTGGACCCGTGCATAACTGGGGTGGGTCATAAACGCCTGTTGCAGGGTGCTTATCGCCCGCGCCAGATCGCCCTCTTCGGCATAGATCAGCGCCAGATTGTTATAGGGTTCCGGCTGATTCGGAAATTGTTGCAGCATTCCTTCCAGAAGCGGTTTGGCTTCAGCGGTAGCGCCCATGTTCTGTAATACGACAGCCTTGAGGAACAGGGAAGGATAATCGTCCGGCTGTGTCTGTAAACGCTGCTCCACCGCCGTCAGTGCCGCCTGATGCTGACCATCCTGACTGAGCTGCAGAATCCCTTTGCTGCTGTCGCCGGCTGCTGTTGCCGAGGAGGGGCGGGCGTTGAGCACGGCCTGAGTTTCCTGTTCCAGCCAGGCACATTCCGTTCCGGGAACGCCATTACAGTCAGTGATCCGGGAGACCTCCTGAGGAGGCTCTGCAGCGGGTTGAACGGGCTGCAGGGTATTGCAGGCTGAGAGCAAAGTTGCAGGTAACAGAACGCCGAATACGCGCAACTCTTTTCTGAGGAATACTTCGGGTTTCAGCATCGATATAAGCATTGAAGTCAGCTAATGGTCGAAAGATTATACGCATATAAGCAGGCCTGTCACAGGGGATAAATGCGTTGCCGCTTGGCTGATAAGTACAATTAATGGGAGAATAGCTGTTTCAAAAACAACCACCCACTGTAAAGGACGCCGGGCCCTGTGAATAAAACCCAACAATGCTTGTTCTCGATGCTGCTGCTTGTTGTTTCGCCCCT
Source organism: Neptuniibacter halophilus (assembly GCF_030295765.1). Taxonomy (NCBI): domain Bacteria; kingdom Pseudomonadati; phylum Pseudomonadota; class Gammaproteobacteria; order Oceanospirillales; family Oceanospirillaceae; genus Neptuniibacter; species Neptuniibacter halophilus. Next base: position 2,490,565 of record NZ_AP027292.1, read on the forward strand.
GTCGCTGGCGAAGGAAACACCGGACTGGAACTATGTGATGCAGCCCGGAGAGTCGATCTGGAGTATTGCCCATGAGTTGCTCACCGACTGGCGTCACTGGCAGGCACTGGAAAGCTACAATAATGTCCGCAATGACCGTCAGATGCCGCCGGGAACGGTTCTCAGAATCCCGCGAAATCTGATCAGTGAACAAGCCTCCGATATCCGGGTAGTCAATGTCAGTGGTACGGTGACGGCAGAGGTCGATCTGGAGCATGGGGCGCGGGCCCACCTGCCCTTGTTAAGAGGGCGAAATCTGCGTCCGGGGGACCGGATTCGCACTGCCGCACAGTCCAGTGTGTTACTGGAGTTTGCTGATGGCACTCAGGTTCTGATACTGGAAAGCAGTTTGCTGCGGGTAGAGCAGGCCAGTGTTATGGGGCAGCAACGCAAAGTGGTGGATATTCAGGTCTTTCTGGAATCCGGTGAAGCCGAAATCAGGGCTAATCCGAAAAAATTGCCAGGCTCTCGTTTCCTGATCGATACGCCCGCTGCCTTTGCCACGACCAAAGGAACGCAGTACCGGGTCAGGGCTGAGGCAGAGCGAACCGCAGCCGAAGTGACTCAGGGGCTGATCGGCGTGACGAATAGCCGGGGTGATACTCGGGTTGCGGCGGGATATGGCACCTTAGCCCGGGCTGATGAGGCACCCCGGCCGCCGGCTAAACTGCTGCCCGCGCCCGGATTAGAAAATATTCAGCAGCCATTACGCTATCTGCCGGAACAGATCCGCTGGGCGGCTCTGCCCGAAGCTACCGGCTACCGTGTGCAGATCTCACCGGACCCTGAATTCAGTGCACTGGTTGTTGATCAGTCGGTGACCCGGGCGCAGTTTAATCTGCCGGTCCGGCTGCAGGATCAGCCCTACTGGCTGCGGGTCAGCGGAATCAGTTCAGAGGGGTTGCAGGGATTCGCCCAGGTGCAAAAAATCGTGATTGATGCCCGGCCGTTTCCGCCACTGCAGCAGACGCCAGTACAGGGCGCGAGCCTGTATGTGGGGGCGGTGGATTTCAGTTGGTCACAGCCTGAACTGGCGGCCAGCTATCATCTGGAGATCGCCCGTGATGAGGGTTTTACTGACCGGGTCCGCCTGGAGCAGGGTATCAGGGCCGCTCAGTGGCAAGAGACGATCACCCGGCCGGGTGTGTATTTCTGGCGGGTCAACAGTGTTACGGCTTCCGGCGAAGAGGGGCCATCCGGTGTGATCGGGCAGTTTAACGTCATGGCACTGCCGCCGACGCCTGAACTGCAGCAACCGGTTATCGATCAGGAGCAACTGACGTTGCGCTGGCGAGAGGAGCCGGGTGTGGCCCGTTATCAGTTGCAGTTGGCCGGGGAGCCGGAATTTGCGAATCCCGAACTGGATCAGATCACTACCGACTCTGCTCTGAGCGTTGTAAGACCTGCCTCAGGGAATTATTACCTGCGAGTGCGCGGGGTGTATGAAGATGGTGTATCCGGTGGCTGGTCTGAGCCTCAGCAGGTGGTGGTTCCTGTTGAAAGCTGGTGGCCGCTTGCGATACCTGCCTCCACGCTGTTGCTGCTGTTACTCTGATGCTCTCTGTACGTCAGTTTCTGCCGATTCTCGCTGCACTGCTGGTGCTCCTGTTGTTTACCCGGACGTCACAGCAAGCGTGGCTGGATCAGCATGTTTACGATATTGTCGGGCGCTATTATCCGGCGGCCCCGGCGGGGTCTGATCAGGTGGTATTGATCAGTATTGATGCTGACAGTATCAACCAGTTCGGTGGCTGGCCATTGGATCGCGCCCTGCACGCTTCTGCCATTCGCACCCTGACCACTTACGGTGCTGCTTCGATTACCTATAATCTGGCGTTTGCAGAGCGGGGCGCTGCTTCGGCAGACAGTAAGCTGTTGCAGTCAGTTCAGGCCAGTGGGCGGGTCGTGTTACCACTGATTGTGGAGCAGGGGCGGGAGCGACTCCCGCTGGGTCTGATGCAGTTGGCTGGAGCGAGTTATGCGCACGCCGACCTGCCACTGGACAGTGATGGCGTCCTGCGGCGTCATTTTTTATGGGCAGGCGTAGCCTACCCGCGCTGGCCGAGCCTGCCCGTGGCAACCCTGCAGTTATATCCACAAAAATTGATGTCGCACTATCCCGGCCTGCGAACGCCCTACCTGCATATTGGCTTTTCCGGGCGCTGGAGCCGGGATTATGAGTTATTAATGCCGCTGGGGTTAACCCGCCGCAGCGAGGAACTGGTGCGCTTCAGCCTGAAGCAGTTGCTCGGGGGAGAGATCGACCCGGGCATGATTCGTGGCAAGGCAGTGTTTGTCGGCGTCAGTGATGCACGGATCGAAGCTCCGGTCAGGGTAGCGGGGCAGGGCGCTTATTTCAGTACCCGGATACAGGCGCTGATGTTTGATGCCCTGCAACAGGGGCACTATCTGTCACCGACACTGCCGCTCTGGTCAGAACTACTGGGTGCGATGGTGACCTGCAGTCTTGGGTTTCTGCTGTTGCTTAAGCTGCCAGCAGGGCTGATCTGGGTGTGCAGAAGCCTTGTTGTGATGGGTCTTCTATTGCCATTGGGACTGTTGTTGCAGGGGTACTGGTTGAGTATGCTGCCCACGTTTGCGGGAATGCTTGCTGTGCTGTTGACGGTGACGCTCTCAGGCCGCTGGAAAAAACAAAAAAGCCCTGAATGATCAGGGCTTGTTTTGTTGCAGGGCGTGCTTAGCTGTTCTGCTCGCGGGCGATCGCACGGTAAGCGATATCCTTGCGGAAGTAGGCGCCTTCCCAGCTTACCTTAGCCAGCAGTTCGTAAGCGCGTTGCTGAGCTTCAGTAACGGTCTCGCCCAGTGCAGTTACACAGAGTACACGACCTCCTGCCGTCACAACCTGACCCTCTTTCAGGGCGGTGCCGGCGTGGAAGATCTTGGTACCCTCAGGGCACTCAGCCGGGAAGCTGATCACATCGCCTTTACCATAATCACCGGGGTAACCACCGGCAGCCATAACTACGCCGACTGATTTGCGGGAGTCCCACTCTGCTGTGGTCTGGTCCAGTTTACGGTCCAGCGCAGCGTTACACAGCTCAACCAGACTGGACTTCAGGCGCAGCATGATTGGCTGGGTTTCAGGATCACCAAAGCGGCAGTTGTATTCGATCACTTTAGGGGTGCCATCGGCCTGAATCATCAGACCTGCATACAGAAACCCTGTGTATTCATTACCTTCCGCTTTCATACCGCGCACAGTCGGCATGATCACTTCGTCCATGATCCGCTGATCGATCTCTGGCGTGACAACCGGGGCCGGGGAGTAGGCGCCCATACCACCGGTGTTAAGACCGGTATCGCCGTCACCCACGCGTTTGTGGTCCTGGCTGGTTGCCATCGGCAGTACATTGTCGCCGTCGACCATAACGATGTAAGACGCTTCCTCACCTTCGAGGAACTCTTCAATGACCACGCGGCTACCTGCTTCACCGAAGGCATTGCCGGCCAGCATATCGCGGATCGCGTCTTCGGCTTCTTCCAGCGTCATGGCAACGATCACGCCTTTACCGGCAGCCAGACCGTCGGCTTTCACTACGATCGGTGCGCCCTTTTCACGGACATAAGCCAGTGCGGGTTCGATCTCGGTGAAGTTTTCATATTCAGCGGTCGGGATCTTCTGGCGTGCCAGAAAGTCCTTGGTGAAGGCTTTAGAGCCTTCAAGCTGAGCAGCGCCTTCAGTCGGGCCGAAGATACGCAGGCCGTCAGCCTGAAAGCGGTTGACTACGCCGGCAACCAGTGGAGCTTCCGGGCCAACAATTGTCAGACCGATGTTGTTCTCTTTGGCGAAGCTGACCAGAGCTTCCAGATCCATCACGTCGATGGCGACGTTCTGCATTTTGGCTTCCTGAGCGGTTGCAGCGTTGCCCGGTGCGACAAATACCTGTGCTACCTGTGAATCCTGTGCTGCAGACCATGCCAGTGCGTGTTCGCGTCCGCCGGAGCCGATAATCAGTACGTTCATGTGCTAATCCTTGTTAACAGAAAACCCCGCGTCTGACAGAGCTGCCGGACCGGGGTTTTGGGCAATAAGCCGATGGCGTTAAACCTGCTCACAGGCTTATTGCATTAAATGCTTAGTGACGGAAATGACGCATGCCGGTGAAGACCATGGCCATACCGTGTTCATCTGCTGCATCGATCACTTCCTGATCGCGCATGGAACCGCCCGGCTGAATCACTGCTTTGATGCCGGCAGCCGCCGCAGAGTCGATACCGTCACGGAACGGGAAGAACGCGTCAGATGCCATTACAGAACCTTTCACTTCCAGACCTTCGTCAGCGGCTTTGATACCTGCGATTTTTGCACTGTAAACGCGGCTCATCTGGCCTGCGCCGATGCCGATGGTCTGACCATCTTTAGCGTAAACAATCGCGTTGGATTTAACGAATTTAGCCACTTCCCAGCAGAACAGCAGATCACGGATCTCCTGCTCGGTTGGCTGTACCTTGCTGACGACTTTGAGACCGGAAGCATCAACGCGACCCAGATCACGATCCTGTACCAGCAGGCCGCCGTTAACGCGCTTGTAGTCGAAACCGTGAGCGCGGTTAACAGACCATTCGCCGCACTCCAGCAGACGGACATTAGGCTTGGTTGCCACAATATCGGATGCTTCCTGAGTCACGGTGGGTGCGATGATTACTTCAACGAACTGACGATCAACGATCGCCTGAGCGGTAGTCCCGTCCAGTTCCTGGTTGAAAGCAATGATACCGCCGAAGGCGGAGGTCGGGTCAGTCTGGAACGCACGGTTATAGGCTTCCAGAATGTCAGCGCCGACTGCAACGCCACAAGGGTTGGCGTGCTTCACGATGACACAGGCCGGTTCTTTGAATGACTTAACGCACTCCAGCGCAGCATCAGTATCGGCTACGTTGTTGAATGACAGCGCTTTACCCTGCAACTGACGGGCAGTAGAAACAGAGGCTTCAGCAGGCTCAGCTTCAACGTAGAAAGCCGCGCGCTGATGCGGGTTCTCACCGTAACGCATCTCCTGCGCTTTGATGAACTGGGTGTTGAAAGTGCGTGGGAAGTCCGCCGCTTTGTCTTCTTCACCATCCACGATGGCGCCCAGGTAGTTGGCGATCATGCCGTCGTAACCCGCAGTATGTTCGAACGCCTTAACGGCCAGATCGAAACGGGTTTTGTGGGTCAGGCCTTTGTCCTGATCCAGTTCAGCAATGATGCTGTCGTAGTCGGAAGCATTAACAACAATGGCAACATCTTTATGGTTTTTTGCTGCAGAACGAACCATAGTCGGGCCGCCGATATCGATGTTCTCGATCGCCATTGGCAGGTCGCAGTCAGGACGTGCGATGGTTGCAGCAAATGGGTACAGGTTAACCACGACCATATCGATCGGATTGATACCGTGCTCGGACATGATGCCATCGTCCTGGCCGCGACGACCGAGGATGCCACCGTGCACTTTTGGATGCAGGGTTTTAACCCGGCCATCCATCATTTCCGGGAAGCCGGTGTAGTCGGATACTTCAACCGCCGGGATCTCGTTGTCCTTAAGGAGCTTGTAGGTACCGCCGGTGGAAAGGATCTCCACGCCACGGGCGTTCAGTGCCTGTGCAAACTCAACGATACCTGATTTGTCAGATACGCTGATCAGCGCACGACGAACGGGAGTGATGTTCTCTGCCATTGTCTCTGGTTTCCGAGTAGTCAATAAAAAGGGGCTTAAAGCAAACCGTACTGCTTCAGTTTCTTACGCAGGGTGCCGCGGTTCAGTCCCAGCAACTGGGAGGCTTTAGTCTGGTTATCCTTGGTATAGGTCATAACCGTTTCGAACAGCGGTGCTTCAATTTCAGACAGAACCATCTGATAGACATCTGTTACAGGCTGACCGTCAAGCTGACGAAAATAGTTGGTCAGGGACTGCTCTACGTTGTCACGCAGGGTCTGGTTAGTAGCTTCTGCCGGGTTGGAAACTAGGGTCGGTTGCTTAATTTCTTTGTATTCCACAGTACTCAATATCCAATCTAATTAGGCTGCCACGCCATCTGTTGAAGCCTTATCGAAAAATCCCTCGATAGCGGCGGCCTGATCTGCTGCTGTTTCTATCGTATTAAATTGCTTGCGAAAGCTACTTCCGTTGGTCTTGTTCTGCAGGTACCAGCCGACGTGTTTACGGGCGATCCGTACGCCCATATAGTCGCCGTAAAAGCTGTGTAGCTCCTGCAGGTGTGCCAACAGTATTTCCCTGATCTCCTCAAGTGCGGGCGGGGCGAGGATTGTACCGGTTCGCAGATAATGATCAATCTCACGTAGCAACCAGGGTTGTCCCTGAGCGGCACGTCCGATCATCACTGCGGCACATCCGGTGTGTTCCAGTACGGCTGCTGCTTTTTCCGGAGAATCGATATCTCCGTTGGCAAATACCGGAATGGAAACCGAATCGACAATATCGCGGATAGTGTCGTACTCCACTTCGCCTTTATAACCACAACTCCGGGTGCGGCCATGTACGGCCAGCGCCTGAATACCGGCATCTTCTGCAATCCGGGCCACGTTGAGGCCGTTTTTGCTGTTCAGATCCCAGCCGGTACGGATTTTCAGTGTCACTGGAACCTCAACTGCAGCGACTACGGCATTGAGTATGTCACTGACCAGAACTTCATCACGCAGCAGGGCTGATCCGGCGGCTTTGTTGCAGACTTTTTTGGCCGGGCAACCCATGTTGATATCGATGATCTGGGCACCGCGCGCAACATTCATTGCGGCAGCTTCAGCCATCATCTGAGGGTCGCCACCGGCAATCTGTACCGAGCGGGGTTCCGCTTCTCCGGCGTGATTCAGGCGGTAGGAGGATTTACGAGAGTTCCAGAGGCGGGTATCTGAGGTCACCATTTCTGAGACTACCAGACCGGCTCCCATACGTTTGCATAACTGCCGGAAGGGCCGGTCGGTTACGCCTGCCATTGGCGCCAGAATAACCTGACTGTCAATGGTGTATGGACCTATCTGGAACATAATGCGCCTTGAAAATGGTTAAAAAAATACCCGCAGCGTCACGAATGACACTGTTGTTTGAGTGATTAGGGAGGCGAACAATCATACTCTCATGAGTACGCCTCTCCAAGGACTTTTTTGATGATTTTTTGAACAATTTGCCTTGATTTTTCAGAGCGTCGGCGCTAGCAGTTCAAGCTCGTAACTGACCCCGCGAGTGCCGGGAGACATCAGGTCCAGAGAGATCTGAATCGGTTGCTGCGGAGGCATGGCGAGGGGGTCTACCACGGTCGGGTCAAGATAAGATTCAGGTTGCAGAATACGCGCTGCAACCGGGCGCTTTTTCAGGTCGGCGAAGGCGATGCCGAGGGCGGGAAAGGGTTGCCGGAAATCGGCTTCGTTAAGGAGAACCAGATCGATGGTAATCGCGTTTTCTATCTCGTTGTGCGGGCGGACATGGAAGGCCTGACTGCGGATCTTGCTCAGGTCGCTGCGCAGGGGCAGGTGGCAGTCGATGTGTGCACAGATAAAAGTATACAGTGGGCGATAGGTCTGGGTGGTGTACAGGTCGCCGCGGTTAAACCAGAGGTGCTGCACCAGCATAACGCCGAGCGCGAGCAGACAGGCAAAAAACCAGCCGGTGGAGGTCAGGGTATTGGGTTTTTCAGGTTTACTCAGAACTACCGGTTCCGCCTGAATGGTCAGTGTGGGTACGCTGCCCTCCGGGCTGCTAACGGTTTTCAGTAAAGCGGTTGCCGCAGGTTTTGGCTGTTGGTCCGGGGTGCCAGGGCGTACTGGTTCAGGTTGCGATTGCGGCTCTGGATTGCTGGGTTTAGCCTTGGGTGCCTGCGCCCGCCGCGGTTGCTTTGCTTGTGGTCTGGTTTTTTTTGCTGTTTGAGTCTGATGGGAAGCCGGCTCGTCCAGACTGTGCTCGATAGCACTGAAAACCGCCAGGCAGTGTCCGCAGCGGACCTGTCCCTGAGCGATTTTCAATTGCCCGGCGGTCACCCTGAACTGGGTTGAGCACTGCGGACAGCGGGTAATGATATGGCTTCCCTGTATCATCAGTTGTGTTTGCTACCTGTTACCCGGATCCAGCCATCCAGTTCGGCAACCGGATCCAGATCAAACCATTGTGAATAGGTACTGTGAATCTCTTCAGCTTGCGTACTCAGCAGACCTGAGAGGCAGAGTTTTCCACCGGGTTTAACCAGCGCCTGCAGAGTTGGAGCTAAGGCAACCAGAGGTCCGGCCAGAATGTTGGCAACCAGCGTGTCGGCCTGTTCCTGTGGTGTGTTTTCCGGCAGGTAAACCCGCAGCCGGTCATCCGCTAACTGGTTGCGTAGCAGATTGTCCTTACTGGCCTGCAGTGCCTGTGGGTCAATATCTACACCGATAGCCCGTTCGGCACCCAGCAACAAGCCGGCAATGCCGAGAATGCCGGAGCCGCAGCCGTAGTCGATCAGGTACTGGTCATCGAGCGCCTGACCGTCGAGCCATTGCAGGCAGAGCGCGGTGGTCGGGTGAGTACCGGTACCGAAGGCAAGGCCGGGATCCAGCATCAGATTAACCGCGTCAGGTTCCGGGGCCTCACGCCAGCTCGGGCAGACCCAGAGACGACGGCCAAACTGCATGGGGTGGTAGTTATCCATCCACTCCCGTTCCCAGTCTTTATCTTCCAGTATCTCGGCTTTTATCCTGGGTTCCGGCATGCCGGGAAACAGTTGCTGATGCCCCTGACGGATATAGTCCAGAGTGGTTTCCAGATTATGTTCGGCAGCAAACAGGCCTGTTATGGTGGTGTTTTGCCAGAGTGGTGTGGTGCCCAGATCGGGCTCGAAGATAGGTTGATCTTCACTGTCTTCAAAGGTTACGGCTGCACAGCCTGCGCTGAGCAGGAGGTCTTCGTAAGGCTCAGAATGTTCCGGGGTGGTCTGAATTTTTATCTGTAGCCAGGGCATTGCTTTTCTTCCATTACAGCGGGTTAGACAGAATTATAGTATCGACGATAACCGCGGTTATGAACAGAGAGCAGGTTGGAGCAGGCAATAAAAAACCCGCATAAAGCGGGTTTTTCAGGCAGAGATCCGGGATCAGAGTCCCAGTTTCTTCTCCAGGTAGTGGATGTTAACGCCACCTTCCTGGAATTTGGCATCAGCCATAATGTCCTGCTGCAGCGGGATGTTGCTGCGGATACCGTCAACCAGCATCTCGTTCAGGGCGATTCGCATCCGGCGCAGTGCGGTTTCACGATCTTCGCCGTAGCTGATTAGCTTGGCAATCAGTGAATCGTAGTGCGGTGGAACGGTGTAGCCGTTGTACAGGTGAGAATCGACCCGGATGCCATTGCCGCCCGGCGCATGGAAATGCTCAATCTTACCTGGGCTTGGCAGGAAAGTTTTCGGGTCTTCGGCGTTAATACGGCACTCGAAAGAGTGGCCCTGTACTTTGATATCTTCCTGTTTCAGAGAGAGTGGCATGCCGGAGGCGATGCGTAGCTGCTCTTTAACGATATCCACACCGGTGATCATTTCTGTAACCGGGTGTTCAACCTGAACACGGGTGTTCATTTCAATGAAGTAGAAACCACCGTTTTCGTACAGGAATTCGAAAGTACCTGCGCCGCGATAGCCGATCTCGATGCAGGCATCGACACAGGCTTGCAGTACGTTTGCACGGGCTTGCGGATCAAGATGCGGAGCCGGTGCTTCTTCAACCACTTTCTGGTGACGACGCTGCATGGAGCAGTCACGGTCGTACAGGTGAATCGCGTTGCCCTGACCGTCAGCCAGAACCTGAACTTCAACGTGACGTGGGTTCTCAAGGAATTTTTCCATGTAAACCGTGTCGTCGCCGAAGGCAGCGGCAGCTTCAGACTGAGTGACGTGGATCGCGTTGATCAGTGCGGCTTCAGAGTGAACCACACGCATACCGCGTCCACCCCCGCCTGCTGCGGCTTTGATGATGACCGGGTAACCGATACGCTTGGCGATTTTGTGAACCTCTTCCGGATCGGTTGGCAGAGCGCCATCAGAACCGGGTACGGTCGGTACGCCAGCGGCTTTCATCGCTTCAATCGCGGAAACCTTGTCACCCATCAGGCGAATGGTTTCGGCTTTAGGGCCGATGAAGGTGAAACCAGAACGCTCTACCTGTTCGGCGAAATCAGCATTTTCTGCGAGGAAGCCGTAGCCCGGGTGGATACCCACGGCGTCGGTGACTTCGGCTGCGCTGATAATCGCAGGAATGTTCAGGTAACTCTGGGGTGAAGGTGCAGGGCCGATGCAGACGGCTTCGTCTGCCAGGCGCACATGCATCAGATCGCGGTCTGCGGTGGAGTGGATAGCAACGGTCTTGATATCCAGCTCTTTACAGGCGCGAAGTATACGAAGCGCAATCTCGCCTCGGTTCGCAATAACTACTTTATCGAGCATCGAAGGATAATCCTTGCTTGACGTTAAAGGCCGGAAGCTTAAACGATAGTAACCAGTGGCTGGTCGAATTCGACCGGCTGGCCATCTTCAACCAGAATGGCTTCGACCACGCCGGACTTGTCGGCTTCGATCTGGTTCATCATTTTCATCGCTTCCACGATGCAGAGTACGTCACCCGCCTTAACGGTCTGGCCTACTTCAACGAATGCCGGAGAGCTGGGTGATGGTGAACTGTAGAAGGTGCCGACCATCGGTGACTTAACCACATGGCCGTTAGTCACAGGTGCAGCGTCAGCCGGAGCTTCAGCAACGGGTGCAGGTGCAGCGGCAGCCGGTGCAACAGCAGCAACCGGCGCAGCAACAGGTGCTGCTGCAACAACGCTGGAACCACGGCTGATGCGGACAGACTCTTCGCCTTCCTTAATCTCAATCTCGTTGATGTTGGATTCTTCCAGCAGTTCAATCAGCTTTTTGACTTTACGAATGTCCATTCTGATCTATGTCTCTCTAAACTATCAGTAACTAGGTTGTTATTCCGCAACCTTGCCCATGGCAGATTGCAGTGCAAATTCGTATCCCTGAGCGCCAAAACCACAAATAACGCCATCAGCCACATCGGACAGATAAGAATGATGACGGAACGCTTCGCGTGCATGTACATTGGACAGGTGAACTTCACAGAAGGGGATGTTCACGCCCAGCAGCGCGTCACGTATAGCTACACTTGTATGGGTAAAAGCGGCGGGATTTATAATTATGTACGCAACCCCTTCGTCCTGAGCCTGATGAATACGCTCAATCAGGACATACTCCCGGTTGCTCTGGCAATGCAGTAGTTCGTGTCCCTGTGACCGGGCCAGCAGGTCCAGTCTCTGGCAGATATCCTGTAACGTATCGTAGCCATAAACCTCGGGCTCACGTTTGCCCAGAAGGTTCAGGTTCGGACCGTTAAGAAGCAGGATTTTTGCCATTATTATTTCCTGAATTTGACTAGAACTAATGCATAAGCCGGCATAGTTTGCCGTAGTCTTATTAGGTTGTCTATAAGTTAGCAAGTTTTTGCTGTTTTGCCACACATTTGCCGAAAATACCTTCTATATCCCTTCCAAAAATGAATATCAGATTAATTTTTGCTGCTTCTGTGTATGAGTTAAATCTAATATTTAGGATTTTAGTTGGTGTTGGAGCTTTTTGGCGGCAAGATTGTTGACGTTGTTCTCCTAATTATGGATATTGCAATGCAATAGAATTGTCATTGTCAGGCTGTATTCAAGCGAAAGGCGGTAAGCATGATCAAGCGTGTGGTTTTTAACCAGAAAGGTGGTGTGGGTAAATCCAGTATTGCGGTTAACCTTGCGGCGATCAGCGCAGCCCGGGGACAGCGAACACTGGTGATCGATCTTGACCCGCAGTGTAACTCCAGTCACTACCTGCTGGGGGAGGATTATCAGGAGATAACGCCGGATATTCGTGACTTTTTTGAGCAGACGTTGACCTTTCAGCTCAAGCCTAATGGCCCGGAGCATTTCATCCATCAGACCGCTTATGACAATCTCAGCCTGTTACCGGCGAATGGCGAACTCGGTGACCTGCAGTCTAAGCTGGAGTCTAAACATAAGATTTATAAGTTGCGTGATGCGCTGGAGCATCTCAGCGATCAGTTTGATCAGGTCTACATTGACACGCCACCGGCCTTTAATTTCTTTACGCTTTCTGCGCTGGTGGCCGCGGATCGCTGCCTGATCCCGTTCGATTGCGATGAGTTTGCCCGTCAGGCGTTGTACAGCCTGTTGGCGAATGTCCATGAAACCCGCGAGGATCACAACGATAAGCTGGCAGTGGAGGGGATTGTGGTTAACCAGTATCAGCCGCGTGCCAGTCTGCCGCAACGGATTGTGGATGAATTGCTGGCGGATGATCTGCCGGTGCTGAGTACCAAGATTTCCGCTTCAGTGAAGATGCGTGAATCCCATGATGACACCTGTCCGCTGATTCATATGGCGCCGAAGCACAAGCTGACTCAGCAATTTGTGGAGCTGTATGAGGAGTTGTCTCACTGAGGCCGGATTGGAAGAAGGGCGTTACTGCTCTTCCAGCTCATCGGGCTTTCTCAGGCTCATAATCCAGAGGATCAGCAAAGGGATGCTGATTGCCAGGATAATCACTTCGGCCATGTAGCTTCCAGTTAGTTGACGAAATTCCGATTTTAATCAGATTGCACCCGGGAGCAATAGAAAATAATTCACCCAACAGCAATATTTCTGTCATGAGATTTGTGCACAAAAAAGCCGCGTAACAGGACGCGGCTTTTTTTGTTGTGCTGGCTGGTGAGGTGGTTTCAGCAGCCTTTGCTGTTCTGCGCCTGCTTGCTGCAGGCGACCTGAGTTTCCGGTGCAACCACGGCGCTGCCGATCATCAGTTTGCCCTGATGGTCGCCGACGTAGAGTTGTGTGGTGGTGCGCTTGCCTGCGTTGCTGATATACACGATGTTGAGCTGTCCGCTCGGCTCCAGATTCAGTTGGTACGTTTTTCCATCCTGCACGTAGGAAGGGCGGATGCCCGGAGCGATCGGTTCAATGTAGATTCGACGGATCTGACGGCCTTTGAAGCCTGACTTGATAAACTTCTGCAGGGAGCGACGGGATTCTTTGTCGACACCTTCCCAATTGATCAGATTAAACAGCCCCTGCGCATCGCGGCTGGCAAATGAATTCAGAAAGTTCTGTACCAGCAGTTTGTTCTGATCCGCGACGGCGGTGCTGGTTATCAGGAGTGCAAAAACAGCGACAATGGTTTTGCGAAAAATCATGGTTACCTCGGTCAATTGGGAGTTCCTGAGACAGCTTGACCTAGTATAGCGTTTTTTACTCAGACGGGAAGGGTGTAGCAGAGGTGTCTTCACTGGCCGGCTTCAGGGGTACAAAAAAACCCGCCGAAGCGGGTTTTTTTGGGCAGAGGCGTGATTAGTTAGCTTCTGCGTAAGCTTTGGCACCGGCAACGATAGCTGCTTTAGCTGCTTCAGCGTTGGCCCAGCCTTCAACTTTAACCCATTTGCCTTCTTCCAGACCTTTGTAGTTCTCGAAGAAGTGCTTGATGCGGTCCAGCTCAAGCTGTGGCAGGTCTGAGATGTCGTGAACATCTTTGTAGACTTTGGTCAGTTTGTCGTGAGGTACGGCAACCAGTTTCGCGTCTTCGCCTGCTTCATCGGTCATGTTCAGGACGCCAACCGGACGGCAGCGGATTACAGAGCCCGGCACTACCGGATAAGGGGTCAGTACCAGTACGTCCAGCGCGTCGCCGTCGTCAGCCAGAGTGTTGTTGATATAACCGTAGTTCGCTGGATAGAACATCGGTGCAGCCATGAAGCGGTCAACGAAAATCGCGTCTTCTTCCTTTTCGATCTCGTATTTAACCGGAGAGCTTTCTGCCGGAATTTCGATGATTACGTAAAGATCGTTTGGCAGGTCCTTACCTGCAGGTACTTTTGCGAAGCCCATGTTTGTCTTCCTGTCAGCAGTTTTAAAAAGGTTATACCTAAAGTCTGGGGATTATCCCCCAGACTAAACAGGTTATGAATACGACTTAAAGCTGAAAAAGCTCACTCAGCGGTTCAGTTCAGCAGCGCGACCATCGCCGGATTCAGCGTGGTAGGTGAGCAGTGTTTCTACTTCGTTTTTAGAGCCCAGTGCGACTGCGCAGCGCTGGTGAATCTGGCTCGGTTCCAGATCCATGATGTTCTGATAGCAGGTGCTGGACACGCCGCCGGCCTGTTCAATCAGCATGCTCATCGGATTGCCTTCGTACATCAGGCGCAGTTTGCCCGGTTTGTTCGGATCACGGCTGTCCCAGGGGTAGGTGAAGATACCGCCACGGGTCAGAACGCGGTGAACCTCGGCAACCATGGAGGCGATCCAGCGCATATTGAAGTTTTTATCACGGCTGCCTTCGGTGCCCTGCAGCAGATCGCCGATATACTGGCGCATCTCTTCTTCCCAGAAGCGATGGTTCGACATGTTGATGGCGAACTCTTTGGTATCAGCCGGGATCTGAACCTGTTCACGGGTGAGAATGAAGTCACCGGTGTGAGCCAGGGTGAAGAAGTTAACACCGTGGCCTGTGGTCAGGGCGAGGATAGATGACTGACCATAAAGTACGTAGCCCGCAGCGACCTGTTTGCGGCCGCTCTGCAGATACGCCTGCTCCTGACTCGGATCCATACCTTGCGGCAGTTCCAGAATGGAGAAAATTGTACCGACCGATACGTTAATGTCGATATTGGAGGAGCCATCCAGCGGATCGAAGATAACCAGATATTTGCCTTCCGGGTTGCCACCTACCGGGTCATCTTCCTCTTCAGAGGCCAGACCGGCTACCAGCGGGTTGTCGAGAAGGAATTTTTTCAGCAGGTCATTGGCGATAACGTCCATTTTTTTCTGGGTTTCGCCCTGCACATTGGTATTGTCGGTGGAGCCCAGCACGCCTGCTAACTCGCCCTCCCGGAGCTGGATGGCAACTTCTTTACAGGCAAGCATCAGCGTGCCTATCAAGTCGACGAGTTTGTCTTCGGTTTCCTGTTGTTTGAGGAACTGGCTCAGCAGAAGCATTCTGGTATTTTCTCTCTGATCGAGTGGTTAAAAAGGTGGTGCTAAATTTTACGTGAAACTTGGCTGAAATGCATGGTTTTCGGGGAATTTTTGCGTTTCTCGATTCGCTCCGGCAGGGGGGCGCTTTTAACAGCTCACGGCTGCATTAAAGCTGCTATTATAGGGCCCGGTTTTAGAGGGAGAAATTAGCGTGCATATTCATATACTTGGGATCTGTGGCACCTTCATGGGTTCGCTGGCAATCCTGGCGAAACAGTTGGGCCATCGGGTGACCGGATCCGATCAGCATGTCTATCCGCCAATGAGCACTCAGCTTGAGGCGCAGGGCATTGAGCTGATCGAGGGTTACGATCCGGCACAGTTTGAGCCGGAACCTGATCTGGTTGTGGTCGGCAATGCGATGTCCCGGGGTAATCCGGCGGTTGAATATGTACTGAACAAAGGCTTGCGCTACACCTCCGGCCCTCAATGGTTATCTGAGCATCTGCTGCAGGACAAATGGGTGCTGGCCGTGGCCGGTACCCATGGTAAAACCACCACCTCGACGATGCTGGCGTGGATTCTCGATCACGCGGGTATGCAGCCAGGGTTTCTGATTGGTGGCGTGCCTCTGGATTTTGGTGTTTCTGCCCGGGTGGGCGAATCTCCGTTTTTTGTGATCGAGGCGGATGAGTATGACACTGCCTTCTTCGATAAACGTTCTAAGTTTGTTCACTACCATCCGCGCACTCTGATCATGAACAACCTCGAGTATGATCATGCGGATATCTTTCCTGATCTGGCTGCCATTCAGCGTCAGTTCCACCATCTGGTGAGGATTGTGCCGGGGAATGGTCAGGTTATTCTGCCGGACAATGAGCCTGCTCTCGATGCCGTGCTGGAACAGGGGTGCTGGTGTGATATCAGCCGGATCAGTCTGGATGGTGCAGAAGTTGAGTGGCAGGCGCGTCTGCTGAGTGATGACGGCAGTCGTTTTGAGGTGCTGCATCAGGGGCAACCGCAGGGTGTTGTCAGTTGGAGTATGACCGGACGGCATAGTGTCAATAATGGTCTGGTCGCGATCGCTGCCGCACGTAATGTGGGCGTACAGCCGCATCACGCGGTAGAGGCCCTGAACGCCTTTGGCGGCGTTAAGCGGCGGATGGAGCTGCTGGGTGAAGTGGACGGTATCCGTATCTATGACGATTTTGCCCATCACCCGACTGCGATTGCTACCACCCTTGAAGGTATACGTGCTCAGGTGGGCGGTGAAAAAGTGGTTGCCGTGATTGAGCCGCGCTCAAATACCATGCGCCTGGGAACGCATCAGGGATTACTGACCGATTCTGTGAATGCAGCGGATCAGGTTTGCTGGTTTCAGCCACAGGGGATGAACTGGTCGCTGGATCAGGTGGTTGCACAGGGGCAGGTGCCTGCGGTGGTCTATTCTGAAACAGAGGCCCTGATTGAGGCGCTGCTGCCTGAGCTGGAGCCGGGTACCCATGTGGTTATCATGAGTAACGGCGGTTTTGAGGGTATCCATCAACGCTTACTGCAGCGATTGCGTGCCAGTCGGGACCTGCAACAGGCAGAGGGGTAGTTCTGTGGATAAAATTACTCTGGCATTGACCGGTGCTTCCGGTGCTCAGTACGGGCTGCGTTTACTGCAGTGTCTGGTGGCTGCGGATAAGCAGGTATTTGTACTGATCTCCCGCGCGGCGCAGGTGGTTATTAACACGGAAACGGATCTCAAATTACCCGGTACACCCGCCGAACAGGAGCGATATCTGCGTGATTATGTGGGGGCTCGTGAAGGGCAGATCCGGGTATTTGGTCGTGAACAGTGGATGGCACCGGTTGCTTCAGGTTCCGGTGCGCCAAGCCGGATGGTGGTTTGTCCCTGCAGTACGGGTTCCCTCTCTGCGATTGCTACCGGCGCCAGTAATAATCTGATCGAACGGGCCGCTGATGTGGCCCTCAAAGAGCGGCGGCAACTGATTCTTGTGCCTCGCGAAGCGCCTTATTCCGAGATCCATCTGGAGCACATGCTGAAACTCACCCGCATGGGTGTTGTCGTTATTCCTGCCAGTCCGGGGTTTTACAATCGCCCGCAGACTATTGAAGATCTGGTGGACTTTGTGGTGGCGCGCATTCTGAATCAACTGGGCATAGAGCAGGATCTGTTGCCAGCCTGGGGTGATGACCTGATCGGCAACCCGTCCTCTGATTAAGCAGAAAACGATTCCGGCCCTGGCCTGCGGGGTGAAAAGTCATCGCCCCGGGGGTAGAATGCCGCCAGAGATATCACCCAATGGGGTGATCAGCCCATATTAGCGAACGATTTCATGGCCAAAATACTAGCATTTGATACCTCCACCGACGCCTGCTCTGTTGCTGTCTCTCTGGATGGTGAAGTTCAGGAGGATTTTCGTGTAATCCCCCGCCAGCATACCCAGCAGTTACTGCCTATGGTTGAATCGATTCTGGCCAATGCCGGGCTGGCAGTGAATCAGCTTGATGCGATCGCATTTGGCCGCGGGCCGGGCTCCTTTGCTGGTATCCGTATTGCAACCGGTGCGGCGCAGGGGCTGGCGTATGCGGCCGACCTGCCATTGCTGCCGGTATCCACGCTGGAGGCGATGGCGCTGGCAGCAGTGGAACAAACCGGTGCAGAGCAGGTTGTTGCGGCACTGGATGCACGTATGGATGAGATCTACGTTGCCAGTTACCGCTGTAAAGACGGGCTGCTGGTGCCGGAGCTTGCGGAGATGGTTTGTGCACCCGGTGATCTCGAACTGAGCGGTCAGGGCTATCTGGCGGTAGGCAGCGGTTGGGTTTATCTGAATGATATGAGCGAAGCGGTGCGTTCCGTGGTGACGCCGGCTGAGGAAGCCTGTTATCCGGCGGCAGGGCAGATGCTCAAGCTGGCGTTGCGTGACTGGGAAAAGGGGCTGGCCGTTGCTGCAGACAAGGCACTGCCGGTGTATCTGCGTGATGAGGTGGCCTGGAAGAAGAAGGATCAACAGTAGATGGAGCTGTTTCAGGTAGTCATCCTTGCATTGCTGCAGGGGTTGACTGAATTCCTGCCAATCAGCAGCTCGGCTCACCTGATTCTGCCATCGCACCTGCTGGGCTGGCCGGATCAGGGGCTGGCGTTTGATGTAGGGGTTCATGTGGGGACCCTGCTGGCGGTGGTGATCTACTTCCGGCATGACCTGATCCGTTTGTTTATGGCCTGGAACCGAAGTCTGGCCGGTAGTCATTCAACTGACTCGCGGCTGGCCTGGCTGGTGGTGGTAGCGACGTTACCGGCGCTGGTTGCCGGTCTGGTGCTGAATGAACTGATCGATCAGCACCTGCGTTCCACGCTGGTGATCGCTGCGACGACGCTGATCTTTGGTGCTTTGCTGTGCTGGGCTGATCTGTTTCGTAAAGAACAGCGAGATCTGAGTAGCCTTAAGCTGAAAGATGCACTGATTATCGGCTGCTCTCAGGCCGTTGCTCTGATTCCGGGGACGTCGCGCAGCGGCATCACCATTACGGCTGCTCTGATGCTGGGGCTGGAACGTCAGGCTGCGGCACGATACTCCTTTTTGCTGTCCGTGCCGGTTATCCTGGGCGCGGGTCTTATTAAAGGTCTCGATCTTTATGCGCTCGGGGAGAAAGCGCCCTGGGCTATGGTTCTGCTGGGTACCCTGATTGCAGGGGTCAGCGCCTTCAGTTGTATCCATCTGTTTCTGAAGTGGCTTGACCGGATCGGCATGCAGCCCTTTGTCGTCTATCGTCTGGTGCTGGGGGTCTTCCTGCTGGGCCTGTGGTATACCCTGGGTGTGGTGTGAGGGGACAATGAGTACAGAGAATAAGGCTGATCAGGCGGCTGAACTGGTTGTTATTAATCGCGGAGGCTCCTTTGAGCGCGCGCAGAATCTGGCGCAGCGGCTCAATCTGCCGCTTGTGACCCGGATTGATGAGCAGTCGGAAACGCTGCGTCTTGAAGTCACGGCCGAAGATATCCGGCTGCAACCGGGTGGGCGCAAAGCGCCGGGGCCGACGCTGGTCGATTTTGTTTCCGGGGCGGTGGCCCACCGGCGTCAGTTTGGCGGCGGCACAGGGCAGATGATCGCCAAGGCGGTGGGTATTAAAGGAGGTATCAGGCCGGCCGTGCTGGATGCCACCGCAGGGCTGGGTAAAGATGCGTTTGTTCTGGCGACGCTGGGTTGTGAAATGACCCTGCTGGAACGCTCGCCGGTCATACATGCGCTGCTGGAAGATGGTCTCGAACGGGCTGCGCTGGTCATGGATGTCGCGCCGATTGTTGAGCAGATTACCCTGCATCATGCTGACAGTATTCAGTGGATGCAGGAGCAGGCATCAGCCGGTATCGAATATCCGGTGGTCTATCTGGATCCTATGTTCCCGCACAACGATAAAAGCGCGCTGGTAAAGAAAGAGATGCGCGCTTTTCGTCCGGTGGTAGGGGATGATCTGGATGCCGACCAACTGCTGGATGCTGCACTGGCGATTGCGCATAACCGGGTGGTGGTCAAGCGTCCGCGTAAGGCGCCCTTTTTGGCTGACCGGGCCCCGTCATTGCAGTTTCAGGGCAAATCCAGCCGCTATGATATCTATACGCTGAAAAAGCTATAGCCTGCCTCGCCCGACTATAGCTTCCTCTTTTTAATGCTTCAGCTTGCTGTCGATCAGACTGATCATATGCGGTCGCAGAATCTTGCCTGCCTGACGGAACAGTATCGCCGGATCAAAATTCAGCAGTAAACGCCCCTCCTGCTCGTTAATCAGCTCCATGGTCCGCAGTTGTCGGATAAAGGAATCCAGCACCCGCTGGTCTTTATATTCCGGTGTGCTGTAGCCGTACTCCAGATGGATCTGTTCGGCGATCTGCTGGCTGCTGTGGATAAGATCTTCGCGGCTGATCTGGGTATAGCGTTGCAGTACCCGGAGCACAATGTAGTAACGCAGCAGAATCGGCTCCACCGTCAGAATCAGGGTGTTGACCAGAGGGTTGTTGGTGGTTTTCCAGCCCTGCGGGCCGCGTGGCTCCAGCAGGTTCTGCTCCAGCAGTACCTGGCGCATTCGGCGTAACTCTATGGTCAGTTGATCGATGCTGTAGGGGAGAAAGAGTTCAGCTTCGAGAAACGGGTAAACCATACGGATGGTGCGATTGATCGCCTGTGTCGGTCCTTTTTCCAGCCGGTGAGCCAGCAGCAGGTAGAGACCGGGCAAAACCAGCAGGTGCTGAATGTTATTGCGGTAGAAGCTAAGCTCCTGCGCCTGATGATGATCCACCTCCACCAGATTCATGCTGATCTGTAACTGCGCCATCTGCTCAGTCGCTTTGATCCAGTCGGAGGCTTTACCCTGCGGCGTGAGCATGGGGCGGGTGCTTAGTGCCTGCAGAAGATTCAGCAGGCGGTTGCATTTATCACCCAGTTCGGCAACCGATTGCAACTGGCTGCCGGCCAGAATACAGCTTGCCAGCAGGCTGCTCTGAGTCAGGCCTGCGGCCTGATTGATCTCACACATCACCTGATGGCTGATCTGCCTGACCTCCGTGCGTAGCGGGCGCTCCGGATCGGTTGCCTGCTGCAATGGGATCGGCGTGCCAAAACTGAGCAGCGTGGCGCCAAACTTCTCTTTCAGGATGCCAAGGGTCGAGAACAGGTCGCTGACGGACTCGGTCTGCTTCTGTTCACCGGCCAGCTCTTGCTGATAGCTGCGGCTCTCCACCAGACGGTCGTAGCCGATCCAGACCGGGATCAGTGCTACCGGACGCGGGCTGCCCTGACGGAATGATTCAATACTCATTGAAAGCAGGCCGGTTTTTGCCGGCAACAGCCGACCGGTACGGCTGCGGCCACCTTCAATAAAATATTCCAGTGCATGGCCGCGGTGGCTCATCTGTTCCAGATAGGCTTTATAAAGACTGGCATACAGCGGGTCGCCCTGGAATTTGCGGCGCATAAAGATCGCGCCTCCGCGTTTCAGAATCGGGCCGATAAGCGGAATGTTCAGGTTTTCACCTGCGGCCACATGGGGGATCATCAGGCCGTTACGGTACAGTGCCCAGGAGAGCAGCAGATAGTCCATATGGCTGCGGTGACAGGGCAGATAGATCAGTTGATGGGTCTTGGCGATCTCCTGAATCGGCTCAACATTATGCACGCGCACTTCATGGTAAAGGCGCTTCCAGACCCAGTTGAAAATCGGATCGAGAATACGGGCAGTGATCGGACTGAAATTGGCGGCGATGCGGTCCAGAGTTTTAACGCAATGGCGCTCCACTTTATACCGGCTGCAATGCTGCTCCTGTGCCTGCTGATCGATCGCCTGCTGTACTTCCGGGTGCTTAAGAACCAGCGAGATCAGGGTGCGGCGGTGTGACAGGTCAGGGCCGATAATCGACTGGCGGATAATGCTGAAATGGGTACGTAGCACCCGCGCTGCTTTGCGTGCAACGGCCGCGGTGCTTTCCTCTTCTTCGACCAGTTGTTGCAGCTCCAGTGCCTGATCGACCCGCACCAGCGTCTGGCGGCCATTGACCAGTAGCTGCAGGGCACTGCCAAGCGGTCCGGCCCGGTGCCAGGTTTCGGCATACAGCAGATTGAGCCAGGATTTCTCCCTGTGGGGCAGGCGACCATGGAAGATCGATACCGGCACAATCAGGGTGTTGAGCTCCGGATTGCTGCGTTGAGCCTCGACCAGCTCCAGCAGGGTTTCCCGCAGAGGGGCCTGGCCGCTGGAGTGGGCAATCAGGATCTGTTCGGTATCGATCTGTCGTAGCTGCTGGCGCAGAAGATCCTGCAGCAGCAGCTTATGGCTGAGCCGGTTGTGCTCAAGTATGTAGTAAACCCGGGTCATGCTGCCCTGAGCGGGTAACAATTGCTGAGGGTTCACCATCTGTGGGCGGGTTACCAGTCGAATAAACAGGCGACCCAGCGAGTGCATTCCGCGCTCAAACAGTGAAAACATGACCTGAATCTACCTTAATAATGAGGCGGTGGAGGTTCGTCGCCCGGATTGCTGGCTGAGTACTCCATCGGCAGGCTGCGAAGCTGCTGATTGATCAGTTTGACCATCCGGGTGAGGCGCTCAATTTCCAGTTCCTGCCGGGAAACAATTGTGTTCAGTTGATCCAGCGTGTCCTCCTGAAAGGCGACCCGGGACTCAAGTTCAGCAATACGTTCCTGCTCGTTCATATCTGTTTCCGATCAATAACTGCTAGAAATAGCATAGTTTATCAGACCCGGATATTAAACGAACCCGGCTTATTCGCTGGACTGACAATATAAGCTGTTGAAAAAAATCATGAAATTCGATATACCTCTCAGGTTGGAGGGAGCAATCTCTATATTCCTCCGGAACAAGTGCTATTAAAGTGATAAATGACAATAAATAAATGAGGGTTAATCAGTTGATTCGTAGTCTGATTGTGAGTGCTATCGCCGCCGTTGTGGTTCCTGTTCTTTTGGGGCCGGTAGCTGGTGTAGAAGTTGAATTATCCAATATCGCTGCAGTTGCCGTGGTCTTTGTCGTGACCTTTGCGGCAGCGTTTATCGCTGCATCCGGCAGTGCCAACCCGGCTGAAGATTCGCTGGTCAATGGCGCCGCTGAAGAATATGTTGACGAGAATGATGATCGTGAGCAGGGCACCGTTAAATGGTTTAACGTGTCTAAAGGCTTCGGTTTTATCACTCGTGGCGAAGATGATGATGTGTTTGTTCACTTCCGTAACATTCGTGGACGCGGCCACCGCTCTCTGGCGGAAGGACAGAAGGTCCGCTTCTATGTTCGCGAAAGTGATAAGGGACTTCAGGCTGAAGATGTATCTGTCGTTCGCGACTGATTTCAGCACACAGCGGGGTTGAGTCTCAGCCCCGCCCATTGCTTTATCGATTCCGGCCTGCAGTGGCCACCCTCCGCAGAATATCCTCCGCTTTGGCATAGCCGTAACTCAACGCTTCGATTGAACGTTCTGTTTGCAGAAAAAGAGCAGGGAACCCCTGAGCTCCGAGTCTCTGTCCCTGGATGATCTGCTGTTGCAGTTGTTCCTCTGTTTCGGCGCTGTTTAATCTTTGCTCAAAGCGCTCAGGATCGATGCCCAGTTGTTCCGCCAGAGCGCACAGGACTGCCAGATCGGATGGGTTACGCGCCTCAGTGTAGTAAGCCTGCTGGATTGCCAGAATCATATCTCCGGCCGAGCCGGGTAGCAGTGAATCTGCCGTGATAACAGCCCGGCAGGCCGGGTAGGTGCTGCGGCGGGGCGTGTTATTTTTCCAGAAATCGAAGTTGAAGCGGGTGCCGGTGCGTTGCTCAATCTGCTGCCAGACTGAGATCAGTTTTGCCTGCATGGCTTCTGCCATCGGCTCCTCAGAATCCGGCGCCAGACCTCCCATCAGGTAGAGCCACGGGGTCTCAGGATAGCGTTGCTGAAGGGCGGTAATGCTCGGGCGGAAGGCCCAGCACCAACTGCACATCGGGTCCATAACGTAGATAAAACGGCTTATTTCTGCTGGGCTGCTGGTCATAATTCCTGTTCGCCTGGATCGGGCTTTCCGCGATTGTTGATTAAGTGATAGGGTGCAGGCCGAAAAGTTCCCTGCGGTCTGTCGGAGAATACCATGCCAGCCGGGATTCAGGATGAAGAAGAGAGAAGGTAATGATTAAAAATCAAAGAGATGCTGTGCTGTTTGGCTTGGCTGCGGTACTGCTCTGGTCAACCGTAGCGACCGCATTCAAACTGGCGCTGGCGGAGCTGCGCCCGGTGCAGTTAGTGTTTTATGCATCCCTTTTCAGTTGGTTGTTTCTGGGTCTGTTTCTGCTGGTGACAGGCCGCATGGCTGAGGTTTTACCGTGCCTTAAGCGAAACCCTCAGATCTACCTGAAGCTGGGGCTGATTAATCCGTTTCTGTATTATCTTATTCTGTTTCAGGCCTATGATCTGCTGCCGGCACAGCAGGCGCAGGCACTGAATTATACCTGGGCGATCATGCTCAGTTTGCTGGCGGTTCCGTTTCTCGGTCAGCGTTTACGCCGGCAGGATATCATTGCACTGATACTGGCCTACTTTGGTGTGCTGGTGATCTGTACCCGGGGTGACCTCACGCAGCTCGAATTTGACAGCCCGTTGGGGGTTGCGCTGGCAATCGCCAGTACCCTGCTCTGGGCGCTTTACTGGATCTTTAATACCCGGAATCAGGACCCGCCCGTCGTCGGGTTGTTTATCTGTTTCTCGATTAGCCTGCCGTTGATTGCACTGACATTGAGCTGGCAGCAGGCCTGGCTGATTCCCTCGCTTCAGGCGCTGGGGCTGGCGCTGTACGTGGGTCTGTTTGAGATGGGGATCACGTTTGTACTCTGGTTGATGGCGATGAAAAAAGCGGAGAATACCGCAGCGGTGAGTAATCTGATCTTTATCTCGCCATTTCTCTCGCTGATCTTTATTCAGCAGTTCCTTGGTGAAGAGATCCATCAGGCGACACTGCTGGGGCTGGTGCTTATTATCCTGGGGTTGCTGGTGCAGCGGCTGAAAAAACGCCCGGCATGAAGCATCGTTCACTGAAAGTGAATAAACCGTTCTTCAGAATACGTTAGATCAGGGGTCGCTCTGCGAGTAAGCTGTGCGGGTACAGAAACCGAGTCAGGAGAGTGATCATGGATTTAGCGCAGTTGGGGATGGATATTCCGATAATACAGGCCCCTATGGCGGGTGCTCAGGACTGGAGACTGGCGCAGCAGGTTTCTGACAGCGGGGCACTGGGATCGATCCCTTGTGGCATGCTCAGTGTTGCAGGCGTAGTTGAGCAGATTGAGCAGTTTATCCGCCACTCCGACCGGCCCTATAACCTGAACTTCTTCTGTCACAAGATGCCCCGCATCAGCGAGGCTGTGCTGAAGGGCTGGCAGGACCGGCTGGCGCCTTATTATGCCGAGTCGGGTTTGCAGCCAACTGCGGAGCTGGTGGGGCTGCGTCAGCCTTTTTCTGCGGAGGTGGCTGATGCTATTGAACCGTTTGCACCACCGGTTATCAGCTTTCATTTTGGGCTGCCGCCAGCGGAGTTGCTGGCTCGGGTCAAAGCCTGGGGCGGGATTGTGCTCTCCTCTGCGACCACTCTGGAAGAGGGGTTGTGGCTTCAGGAGCATGGCGCGGATCTGGTGATTGCGCAAGGTGTGGAAGCGGGTGGGCATCGCGGAATGTTCCTCAGTGCTGACCTCTCTTCGCAACTGCCGACGGTGACACTGCTGGAGCAGTTGCGGGCTGAGCTGGATATCCCGCTGATCGCTGCCGGTGGGATCGCCAGTGGCTGCGATATCCGCCGGATGCTGAATGCCGGGGCGTCTGCTGTGCAACTGGGCACCAGCTATCTGCTTTGCGAGGAGAGCACAATCAGTGCGCTGCAGCGTGAAGCTTTGCAGGATCAGGAGGCCGATACCGCCCTGACCAACCTCTTTTCCGGTCGCCCGGCCCGGGGTATTCGCAATCGCCTGATGCAGGATCTGGGTGATATTCATCCGGACGCGCCTGCCTTTCCTTACGCTACGCCGGCACTCGTGCCTCTGCGGCAGCATGCCGAAGTGCAGGGACGCACTGATTTTACGCCGCTCTGGTCAGGGACTGATCGCAGTGGTTGCCGTGCGCTGCCCGCCGCCGAGCTGACCCGTCAGCTCTGGCAGGAAGCAGAGGCTGGTGTGCCACCGGAGTGATCCGGTTTCATCCCTGCTGAAACTGATCTATAGTCGCTGTTAGATAAATATTAACAGTCGAGGAGGGGCCCGACAGGCCGGGTTCCTCTCGAATGACCCATTGTGTTGGATCGGTCCAAGGAGCAGGTGATGGATGTAGCAACAATTGTGTTTCTGGTTATTGTGCTG
Organism: Neptuniibacter halophilus; assembly: GCF_030295765.1. Lineage (NCBI taxonomy): Bacteria > Pseudomonadati > Pseudomonadota > Gammaproteobacteria > Oceanospirillales > Oceanospirillaceae > Neptuniibacter > Neptuniibacter halophilus. Next base: position 2,516,496 of record NZ_AP027292.1, read on the forward strand.
GGCGCCGTTTTTTATGTGGTCAGTATCTACAATACCCTGGTCAAGCTGAAGAACCGCTTTGAGAATGGATTCTCCCAGATCGAGGTTCAGTTGAAGCGGCGTTATGATCTGATTCCTAATCTGGTGGAAGTGGCCAAAGGCTACATGCAGCATGAGCGTGAAACGCTGGAAGCGGTCATTCAGGCGCGTAATGAAGCTTCAGCTCTGTTGCGCGGTGTTGCACCGGGCAGTGGCTCAATGCAGCAACTGGCGGGTGCCGAAAATGCACTGCAGGGGGCGTTGGCGCGGATGAATATTGTGATGGAGGATTACCCGGATCTGAAGGCCAATGAAAATATGCTGCAACTGAGCGAAGAGCTGACCACCACGGAAAACCGGGTGGCGTTTGCCCGTCAGGCCTTCAATGATGCGGTAACCGAATACAACACCTATCGCCAGAGTTTTCCTCCGGTTCTGTTTGCCGGAACCTTCGGCCATCCAACTGATGCTTCTTTGCTGGAGTTTGAGGACAGCGCCCAGATTCAGGCTGCGCCTAAAGTCAGTTTCTGATCAGCTCAGGAGCCGTCGTAATGGATTTCTTTACCCAACAGGACAAGGCGAGGCGTAATACCGGCTGGCTGGTATTTCTGTTTGTGATGGCGGTACTGACACTGGTGCTGCTGACTAATCTGCTGATTGCGCTCACCGTCTGGTTTATGACCCAGGATGATACCCTGAACCGGGGTGTCAGTGTGATCGCGCAAACCGATAGCCGGACAATTGCCAGCCTGTTCTCCTGGAAACTGTTTGGTTTGATCTCTCTGGGTGTGGCCGGCGCGGTGCTGTGCGCAGTGGCGTATAAATGGTTACAACTGGGCAGCGGTGGCAAGGCGGTTGCAGAATCGCTGGGTGGCCGTCAGATCTCGCCGGATACACAAGACCCGAATGAGCGTATGGCGCTGAATGTGGTCGAGGAGATGGCGCTGGCGTCAGGCATGCCGGTGCCGCCGGTCTATCTGCTGGAAGAGGAAGCCGGCATCAACGCTTTTGCCGCCGGAAACAGTCCGGCGGATGCCGTGATCGGCGTAACCGCCGGTTGTATCCGGCATTTTAAGCGGGATGAGTTGCAGGGGGTGATCGCCCATGAGTTCAGTCACATCCTGAATGGTGATATGCGCCTCAATCTGCGCCTGATGGCGCTGCTGCATGGGATTGTTTTTATCGGCCTGGTCGGGGAGCTGCTGGCGCGCGGACACAGCAACCGCCGTTCTGATGGCCGAATTGCCGGCCTCGGACTGGCGTTGATCGCACTGGGCTGGCTGGGGACCTTTTTCGGTAGCCTGATCCGGGCTGCGGTCAGCCGGCAACGTGAGTTTCTTGCCGATGCCAGTGCCGTGCAGTTCACCCGTAATCCAAAAGGTATCGCGAATGCACTGAAACTGATCGGGGCCTACAGCGCCGGCAGTGAGATAGGCAATCAGCGCCGCAGTGAAGTCAGCCACCTGTTTTTCGGTCAGGTGGTCTCGAAAATGTCCTCGTTGTATGCAACTCATCCTCCTCTGGTGGATCGTATCCTGCGTCTGGATCCCAACTGGGACGGAAACTATCTCTATCGCAGTCCGAAAACTCGTGAACAGAAGCAGGCTGAAGATGAGCAGGCGATGGAGGTGAAAAAAGAGGAGATCTTTCAGCAGGCGGTGCTTACCGGAGCGGTTCTCTCGACGGGGAATGATCCCGGCGAAGCCTTTGCCGCCGGTGATCTGGATCAGATCCGGCTGGAGATCGATGAGTTACACCCGACGTTGGCGGAACATGCCCGGAATCCATTGGGAGCAGTGGTTGTATGCTGTGGCCTGTTGATGCACCGGCCGTCGGACCTGCAGCAACAGCAGATTGAGCTGATCCGGCAGAGCGGTTTTCAGGGCGCTGCTGATTCGGTTATGCAGATACTGCCGCTTATCACTACCCTGCAACCGGGTAATCGTCTGCCGCTGATGGAGATGCTGCTGCCAGCGCTGAAAACCATGTCGGCGGCTCAGTATCAGCAGTTCAAGCGCTTGCTGTTACAACTGATTCGGGTAGATAAGCAGACCGAATTATTTGAATGGTGCCTGTTCCAGATTGTGCGGCACTATCTGGCGGCGGATTTTGAACCACAGAAACCACGGCGACCGCGTCATTCCGAACTGGCACAGATCAGCGACAGCTACCGTCTTGTTTTGTCCCTGCTGGCTCACTACGGGCATGATCAGGCGGAGGATGCTGAGCGGGCGTTCAACAGAGGTGCCTCGGCAGCGGGCTTGTATAACATTGAGCTTCTGGCCGAGGCTGAGTGTGATCTGGACAGCTTTATGCAGGCGGTGCGGGAACTGGCCGATGTGTATCCGCTACTGAAACCCCGCCTGCTGACCGGCTTGCGCAAGTGTGCTGAGCATGATGGCCAGATCACCCCGCTGGAGCGGGAGGTCATCACCAGTATCGCGGCAGTGATGGATACACCGCTGCCGCAGTTTGACAGTCTGGTGAGATAGTCTGTCAGATCGCCTGAGAGAAGTTTCCGTGGTGGCGCTGGTACTCTTCGTCAAGGTGTTCAGTGGAGTAGTCGTGATAGCAGCGCCCGGTCACCAGTCGGCTGAGGCTGCGGCCCTCCATGTGTATATAGACCTTGTCGTGTGAGCGGTGAAAATCCAGAACCTCACCGGACTGATCGGGAACAATAGAGCCTGAAGGCAGAATGCGGTCGCGCTGTACCGTCAGAATCTCTTCGCGGGGGCTGTTACGAATAATGGTGGCGGGCAGGCTGCGTCCGTTTTCGAGGATGGTAACACCGTCGCCGATGTTGTAGTTGGCAAACTTATCTTCCGCTCTGCGCTGGAGCAGTTCATCCAGCACATCGACCAGAATGTTGATGACGATCTCATGCACTTCCATTGCACCGAGCAGGTCGCGGCAGAACTGCTTCCGGTCGGGGGCTGCAAGCCAGGCGGCTGCATTCTGATCGTTGACCTCTTGGCGAATTACCCGGTTAAACTGATTGATATCCATAATCTGACCTCTCCCTGAAGTACTACGTCTGTAGGGGACAACACTAGGTCAGATTAGTACGTAAGTAGTAAAACGCAAACATTAAAAGCTGTTTGAAATGAGCGTTTTTCATGGCGCTTTTTTCTCTATAAAAAAGCATAGCAACCGGGTTTAGGCAGTTACCTGATGGCTGTCTATTTCTGTAGCGGATCTTTTTTCCACTCCAGCGACAGAGAAACTGAATCGGCAAATCTCAATGCATGAGGCTTATCGATTGTGACCTTGGCGTAGAGGGTCCAGGGGTGCTCACTGCAGATCTCAAGTACGTCAGAAACCAGCTTTTCCAGAAGCAGAAAACGTCCCGCTTCCACATGCTGAATCACCTGCTTGGTAATGGTTTTGTAGTTCAGGGCCTGATCCACATCATCCTCGCTGAAAGCCTTGTTTGCCGGGTACTGTATCTCGATGTTAATCACTACATCCTGCTGTTTTTCCATCTCTTCCGGATTGAATCCGATAAAAGTTCGCAGACGAAGATTAGTGATATTGATGATTGCGTTACTGAGGGCCATCAGAGTGCTTCCTTTGTTCTGTTTCAGGTCCGGTATCAGCTTCGGGGCTGTACCCTGATCAGGATAACTTAATTGGGCAGATGGTTCCCCTGTTGCAAAGGAAAAAGCGCGTCAGGGAACGCTTGCAGGCGTCATTAAGAGGGCGTTAGGGGTGAAACTAATTATGTGACATTTGTGACATTTGTGATTATTCTGAAACTGGATGTTGTTTGAATTCTTGTTTGAATCTGATGTTTCTGTCGGGCTGGATAGTTGGAGCTGATCGAAATGAAAACGTTTTCGACAGGCGACATTGCAAAGTTCTGCGATGTAAATCTGCGTACGGTGATCCGCTGGATCGAGAAAGGTGAACTCAAGGGGTTTAAGTTGCCCGGACGTGGCAACAACCGGGTCACCGAAGAGGAACTGGTTAAATTCTTCCAGCGCCACCAGATGCCGATACCAAAAGAGGTGTCTGCATCAGCAGATACCGCGCGAACGGTGCTGATTGTGGATGATGATGTGCAGGTTGGCCGGGCGATTCAAAGGGTTTTACGCCGTGCCGGTTATCGTACGCTTCTGGCGGAAGACGGTTTCCGTGCCGGTACCCTTCTGATGAGTGAAAAGCCTGCAATCATGACTCTGGATCTGAGTATGCCGGGGCTTGATGGTTTTGCGGTGATTCGTTTTGTCAGGGAGAGTGCTGAGATCAGAGACACCCGGATATTAGTGATCTCAGCGCTGGATAAACGTCAGTTGCAGGCGGCATTAGCGAGCGGGGCTGATGCCTGTCTGGAAAAACCTTTTGCCAATGAGCAGCTATTGCATCGGGTCAGCCAACTGCTGAAGCCGACTTTTACCGCGACTGACCGCAATGAGTGTCAGGCCATTTCAGGAGAGCCGCATTAATGAAAGATCAGAGCGGAAGCATCATATTTATTGATGATGAAAGTGCGGTGCTGAGTTCATTGCGCCGCGCACTGCGGTCCCGTTTGCGTGACTGGGAGTTGGTGTTTGAACAATCACCTGAGCGGGCGCTGGAGCAGGTCCAGAGTATCCGGCCCTGGGTGGTGGTTGCGGAAAAGCGGATGTTGCCGATGGATGGTGCGGAACTGCTCAGTCGGGTCAAACATCTGCAACCGGATGCGGTGCGGGTCATTCTCAGTGCTGATACCAGCGAGGGTACTGCACTGACGCCACTGGAATCCGCGCATATTCTGTTGCCCAAACCTTTTGATATCGATCTTCTGACGGCCACGATTGAACGGGCAGCCTGCCTGCGGCATTTTGCTTTGTCAGATCAGGTGCGGCGTGAGATAGGTTCTTTGCAGACTCTGCCGGTACTGCCTGCCACCTACCGGCGTCTGGTGGAGTATGTTGAATCGACAGATGACGTGGACAGTGACCGGGTGGCGGCTTTAATCAGTCAGGATGTCGCAGTATTGAGTAAGTTGGTGCAACTGGCAAATTCTCCGTTCTGGGGCTACCGAACTCAGGTATACAGCGCCCGCGATGCGGTGGTCCGGTTGGGGCTGGATCTGGTGCGCAAAGTGGTGCTCAGCGTCGGTCTGTTTGTGACGGATGTGGCCGAAGGGGAGCATGCGGGGCTGCTGACCCGGGCTGAGCGGGTGGCGGAAAAATCACTGCTGCTGGCTCGTGAAAGTGGGCGTAGCCGAGCTCAGGTGGAGCAGGCCTATTTTACCGGCCTGCTGCACAATATAGGAGAGCTGGTCGAACTGGGTGGTAAAACCGGGTTATCGGCGGACACTCTGGGGGCTTTTTTACTCCAGCTATGGGGGTTCGAGCAATCTCTGGTCGACAGCCTGCGTTATCAGTCAGACCCACTGGCGCAACCGCAACCTGCGGTTCAGACCTGCCAGTTATACATCGCCCGACGTTTGCTGGAGGCGGAATCGGGCAATGTGGCGCCTGAGGCGCTGCTGGCTTCGCTGGATCCCGATCTGCTTGAATGTGCTGCACTCCCCTCAGATTACAGGAGCTGATTATGATCAGACAATGGTTGTCCGTTGCGTTGCTTTGCAGCGTATTAAGCCCTCTGGCTCAGGCACAGACGCTCACCCTGGGGATTGTTCCTCAGCAATCTGCTGAGAAGCTGGCGCGGCTGTGGACTCCGGTAGCGGAGTATCTCAGTGCCAAAGCCGGTGTCGATATTATTTTTTCTACCGCTCAGGATATTCCGACGTTCGAACAGCGTCTGCTGGCAGGGGAGTACGATCTGGCGTATATGAACCCCTATCACTTTACGGTATTCAATCAGAAGCCGGGCTACCGGGCGATTGCCCGGCAGAAAGATAAGCGGATCAAAGGCATTATCGTGGTGAAGAAGGACAGCCCGATCCAGTCACTGGCTGAGCTGCAGGCGCAGACACTGGCCTTTCCTTCACCGGCTGCCTTTGCTGCCAGTGTGTTGCCCCGGGCGAAGATAGCGCAGGACGGCATCAGTTTTACCCCGCAATATGTCTCCTCCCATGATTCGGTTTATCTGACGGTTTCCCGTGGGCTGTTTCCGGCCGGGGGCGGTGTGCTGCGTACCTTTAATAACACCGATCCCAAAGTGCGGGAGCAACTGCGCATACTCTGGACGACACCGGGTTATACACCGCATGCCTTTGCTCTCCACCCGCGGATAGATAAGGCGCTGGGAGAGCGGATTCAGGCGGCGCTGCTGAGTATGAATCAGGCACCTGAAGCAACCGCGTTACTCAAGGCGATCAATTTTAAGGGTATAGAGTCCGCCGTTGATGCCGACTGGGATGATGTCCGGGCACTGAATATCCAGCTTCTGCAGTCGATGCTGGACTGATCCGGCGTGAGCAGTACCCGCGTATCGACAAAGGGAGTGAAAGATGTCGTTAAGGCTTAAGACTATCATCGGTGTTGCAGCCATTGAGGCGATTCTGTTGCTTCTGCTGGTCACTATGACTCTGGATTATCTGCGCACGACCAACTACGAAGGGATCAATAAACGCGCTCAGACCACTGCAACCCTGTTTGCAACCACCGCCAAGGACGCCGTGCTGAGTTACGATCTGGCTTCGCTGGAGTCATTTGTGCAGGAGGTGTTGAAAAACCCCGATCTTATCTATGCCCGGGTACTGGGGCCGCAACAACAGGTATTTGCTTCGGCCGGCGATAATGCGGCTCTGAATCGCCCGTTTATTGCTGATGGGGAGGTTGAAGCCGTGCATGATGGCATCTTTGATACCTACGCCGAAATTCGTGAAGGTGGCGTGGTCTACGGTCGTGTGGAGCTGGGTCTGGATATCCATCTGCTGCGCGGCACGATTGAGGAAGCGGAGCGGCGCAGCGTCATGATTGCGGCGCTGGAGATGGGGCTGGTGGCTCTGTTTTCGCTGATACTGGGCACCTATCTGACCCGCCAGCTACAGGTGCTGACCCGGGCCGCTAAAAAGATCTCCTCCGGGGAGCTGGATATCCAGATCCCGGTCAAAGGGCGGGACGAGGTCGCCGATGTAGCGATGGCTTTTAATGCCATGGCCCTCAATCTTAAAGAGGCCAGCCAGCGCAGGGATCAGTACGAGCTGGCATTGCAGGAGCTGAACCGTTCACTGGAGGATCGGGTGCAGAAGCGGACGCGTCAGTTGGAGGAAAAAAACCACGAACTTGAAAGGGCGAACGCCGAGATCAAAAATGCTCAGGCCCGCTTGCTGCAGTCGGAGAAGATGGCGTCTATCGGTGTGCTGGCCGCTGGCGTGGCCCATGAGATCAATAACCCGTTGGGGTTTGTGATGAGTAATCTGGCAACCCTCGATCATTATGTTGTGAACTACCGCACCCTGATTCAGGAGTATGAGACGCTGTCTGCGCTGGAATCCGATGAGGCGCGTCAGGCGCAGCGGGAAAAAATTGCGCTGCTGCGCGACGAGTATGATCTGGAATTTATGAATGAGGATCTGGATGAACTGCTGAAAGATACCCATGAAGGCTCGGTGCGGGTGCGTGAAATTGTTAAAGGGCTCAAGGCATTTTCCCATGTGGATCAATCTGAGGAGCGGCAGTGGGCGGATATCAACGAATGTATTGAAACCACGCTGAAGGTGGCGAATAACGAGCTGAAATATCACTGTGAGGTAGAAACGGATCTTGGCGATATCCCTCAGGTTAATTGCATGCCGGGACATATCAAACAGGTGATCCTGAATATGCTGCTCAATGCCGGGCACGCGATTAAGGAGCGAGGCCTGATCCGGGTGGAGACCTTGCAGCAGGGAGCGCATGTTGCCATCAGAATCCGTGATAACGGCTGTGGTATTGCCGAAGATGAGATGAGCAAGTTGTTTGATCCTTTTTTCACGACCAAAGAGGTGGGAGAGGGGACCGGGCTGGGGCTGGCCATCTCCTACGGCATTATCGTGGAAGACCACGGTGGTGAGATTCAGGTAGAGAGTCAGTTGGGAGAGGGAACCTGTTTCACCCTTTTGCTGCCTGTCGAACCGCAGAACCAGTCTGAGCCGTTGAATTAAGGAGAGCATGAATGGCGGATTATAAGGATTTTTGTCTGATGCTGGTGGACGATGAGAGTGCTGTCCTCAGCGCCCTGAAGCGTCTGTTACGCAGGCTCGGCTGTCAGGTGATCACCTGCAATTCAGGCCGGGAAGCGCTGGAAACGCTGCAAGACACCCGGGTCGATCTGCTGATCAGTGATATGCGGATGCCGGATATGGCAGGGGAAGCGCTGCTTGAGCAGGTGGCTGAAACCTATCCTGACATCGAAAGGATCGCGATCTCTGGGTACGCTGATGTAAACAGCACGATTGATGCGATCAACCGGGGACGGGTCAGCCGTTTTCTGCTCAAACCTTGGGATGATGAGGAGCTGCTGGCACTGGTAGGTAAAACGCTGGATACCTTGTATCTGAAGCAGGAGAACCTGCGTTTGCAGCGGGAGACTGAAGAGAAAAACCTCGCCCTTAAAGAGCTGAATCAGCAGTTAGAAGCCAAAGTTCAGCAGCGCACTCAGCAACTGACACGGGCGAATAAAAAACTGACTGAAAACTACCGGATGGTGGTGCGGATGTTCTCCGTCCTGATCGGCAGGCGTCTTGGTATTAAAGCTTCTGCTGAAAATTTGCAGCTCAACCGGATCCTGCTTCAGGTGGCTGCGCGTGCCGGATTAGAGGGGCAGGAGCTGAAACAGTTGTTCTACGCCTGGCAGCTCCGGCAGATCGGTAAACTGAGCTTTCCTGATGAGTTAATCCGTAAGCCTTATCTGCAACTGAGTGTTGAACAGCAGCGGCTGTTCCAGACCCATCCGGTCATGGCGCAGGCCGCCTGTCTTATGGTGCAGCCGCTCTATCCTGCCGGGAAGATCATTCTGCAACACAAGGAATATCTGGATGGCAGTGGTTATCCGCGGGGCATAAAAGCACAGGATATTAAGTACCGGGCACAGATTCTTGCGGTTCTGAATGACTACGTTGAGCTGATTCGAGGGGTCTATTCCGAACGTCAGCACAGTACGGATGAAGCCCTGAAGTACCTCAGTGAAACGGCTGCGGAGCGCTATAACCAGGCTATTGTTGAGATTCTCAGGGAGGTGATCGGGGCCCTTTCCAAAGACGGTGAAGTGCTCAGTGATAAGATTCTGTTCAGTGATCAGTTGCGGCCGGGGATGGTTCTCAGCCGCGATCTGATCAGTGCTGATGGTATTTTGCTGCTGGGTGCCGAACAGCGTCTCGACGCCACTGCGATTGAACGGGTCCGGGATCTGGAGTTCAATCTTGAAGAGCAGTTTAAAATTTACGTCAGTCAGTAGTCTTATCGCCACCGGGTTCAGCGCTGGCGAATTACCAGACTGCCGATTGAGTAGCCTGCACCAAAGGAGCAGATCACGCCGATATCGCCACTTTGCAGATCATCCCGGTGCAGGTTGAAGGCGATCAGCGAGCCGGCGGATGCGGTGTTGGCGAACTGGTCGAGAATGATCGGCGCTTCCTCCTGAGTGGCATCACGACCGAGCAGCTTGCGCCCGATCAACTGATTCATATTGATATTGGCCTGATGCAGCCACCAGCGTTTTACTTCGCTATTTTCAAACCCCAGTTGTGCCAGTTGGCTGCTGATATGTTCTGCTGCCATAGGGCAGACCTCTTTAAACACTTTACGCCCTTGCTGAATAAAGAACTTATCGGCGCCGAAAGGATCACTGTCATCGGTGTAGGAGAGGTAGCCAAAGTTAGAGCGGATGTTGTTGGAGAACAGGGTAACCGCTTTGGTACTGAGCACCTCATAGGAGGTATCTGAGCGGCAGGTGTCTGCGCGCTCCATCACGGTGGCTACCGATACGTCACCAAAAATAAAGTGACTGTCGCGGTCGCGCCAGTTGTTTTGTGGCGAAGTCAGCTCCGGATTGATCACCAGCACGGCTTTGGCTGTTCCTGCGCTGAGCATCTCGTAAGCCCGTTGCAGGGCAAAGGTGGCGGAGGAGCAGGCGACCAGCATGTCGAAGGCGAAACCCTTAATCCCCAGCGCAGCCTGTACCTCAATTGCGATCGCCGGATAGGCACGCTGGGTGTAGGAGCAGGCGACGATGACTGCATCGATCTCGGCGGCTGGTTTATTGGCGGATTGCAGCGCTTTTTCTGCAGCATTCAGGGCCATTTCGGCCTGGTGTGACAGTTGTTCGTTGCTGCGGGGTTCTATAAACGGGCGCATCCGCTGTGGGTCGAGTGCGCCCTCTTTGCGGTAAACATAGCGGCTTTTGATCCCCGAAGCTTTGGTAATAAATTCTGCACTTGAGAGGGGTTTAGCCTGCAGTTCACCCGCCTCGATAGCGGCTGCATTGTCCTGATTGTAACGCTCTGCGTATTGGTTATAGGCTTGCACCAACTCTTCATTACTGATGCTGTACTCGGGAATCCAGAGACCTGAGCCGCTGATAACGATGGGGTTGGTGTTGTCGGTCATGAACTGTTCTCACTAAAAAATGCATACCCTGCCGTTTACAAAGCACCGTTGAATCGTAAGCGGTGCCGGGCAGGGTGGGTTCGGGGCATAAAAGAGCGTAATTCTCGCTTTTATTCCGCCCCTTGCCAGTAACATTAAGCTTTACAGCGGGGTAACAGATTTGTTCAGGTGCCGGGCATCATCAACCGGACATTATTCCGGTCAGACTCTTTGGCCTGATAAAGCGCCTGATCCATCCGCGCAAATAGTGTGTCACCGGAGTCCAGCTGGTGATACTGGGTAACCCCGAAACTGCAGGTTACCTGAACTTTTCCGTCAGTTTTCTGCCGGGCAATCAACTTGCGCAGGCGCTCTGCCATCTCCAGCGCCATATCTGACAGCGTATTGGGCAGGATAATGGCGAACTCCTCGCCTCCCCAGCGCGCCAGTACGTCACTGTCGCGGATATGCTCACGCAGCAGGCCGGCGACATTTGCCAGCACTTTGTCACCCATCTTGTGGCCGTAGCGATCGTTTATCTCTTTGAACAGATCGATATCCGCCAGAATCACACACATCGGCTGAGAGTAGCGTTGAGCACGCTTGATTTCGATATCGATCAACTGCTCAAACATACGCCGGTTATAGGCACCGGTAAGGGCATCCCGGCTGGCAATGTATTCGATCTCCTCAACTTTCTCGGCCAGGGTCTGGTTCAGTTGTGCCAGCTCGGCGGTACGCTCCCGCACAATATGCTCAAGGTTTTCATACTCACCCTGCAGAATCCGGTTTTGTTGTTCGAGGCGTTTCTGGGTGGTTTTCAGTGCGTGTATATTGGTATGGGCACCGATCATACGTGCCGGTTTGCCGGCTTCGGTCCACTCGACGATCCGGCCGGAGTCTTCGACCCAGAGTGGTTCACCATCCAGACATACGCAACGGTACTGAATCCGGTAGAGAGGTTCTCTGCCCTGCAGGTAGTTTTCAAAATGCTCCATCACCCGGGGCAGATCTTCCGGGTGAATAACGCTTTCCCAGGTCAACACATCCTTGTTGAAACAATCGACATCGTAACCGAGCATCCGGTACCAGCCCGGGCTACGATCCACGTGGCCGCTGAGAATATTCCAGTCCCAGACGCCATCCGCAATAATGTCGAGGACATACTCCAGAGTTTTCTCCGGATTACTGTGTCTACTCATAACATTCCTTGTACTGCATAAGTCAGTGGTCATCTAAACTGCGGTGTGGTTTCAGGTATATTGACCTGTATCTGTCCGGCAGCTTTGAAGGTTCCTTCGCTGAAAGCGTTATTTCATCACCAGACGGCTGCAGTTTATCCATTCAAAAATAGCATGCTAACAGGCAAATGCTACCGGAGTTTTATTCATGCAGGAGAATGCAGACTGGTTGCGTCGGGCCGATGCCACGTTTGCTCAGGCTAAACCAGAGCACTTTACCCGGTTTTGGCATTGCGATGAGTGTGCCGAACATGACCAGACATTATTGCAGTTCGAAGCGGATACGATTGGTCTGGAACAGCTCGGAAATCCGGCCTGGGATCCGATCTGTTTCAGCTCAGTTGAGGGTAAACTGTACTATATGCCGGCGATGATCCGTCTGACGCTGGAAACCATGGATGCTGAGTTTTATCTGGATCAGTGGTTGTTTCACCTGACACTGGACGGGCCGGACAACGAGCTCTGCCGGGCCGCGACGGCTGAGCAGCGGGCGCTGATCTGCGAGCTGCTGGCTTTTATTCTGGAACACTATCCGGATCAGCTTGAGCAGGGCTTTGCGCTGGATGATCTGTTGCGCTGCTATGAAATCTGGTCGGCGGAAGCCACACCTCAGATCATGCCTCAAGCACCAAGGTAATCCAGTGGCATGGATGTGCTGTCGACTACTTTGCGCATAATAAAGGCGGATTTTACCCCGGTGACACCGCGGATCCGGGTGATCTTGCCGAGCAGGATGTCGTGGTAGCGGTCCATATCGGGTACCGCGACTTTTAACTGATAGTCCGCATCATGCCCGGTGATCAGATAACATTCCATCACTTCCGGCAGCGTACTGATCGTACTTTCAAACTCTTCAAACCGTTCCGGGATATGTTTGTCCATGCTGATGTGCAGAATGGCAAACAGGTTCAGGTCGATGGCCCGCTCGTTCAGTCGCACTACGCGGTCACGAATCACGCCGGACTCTTCCAACTGTCTGACCCGGCGAGAGCAGGGGGCCGCAGTGAGACCGACCCGATCGGCCAGATCCTGATTAGACAGGTCGCCATTGTTTTGTAATTCGCGCAATATTTTCAGGTCAAAGCGGTCGATTGAGACAGAAGTTTTCATTATATTTTTCTTTGCGGCAATTTGTTTGTGCTTTTATTTTAATTTGTGAATTATTATTGCGCAAATTTTAAAAAATAGGTTGTATTCGATCGGTAATTGCGCAGCCTCAGGCGTAAACTTGTTTTCATCGGTTGAGGGGTTGTAAATCACATGCCAATCAGTGTGTGAGGGGGCAATCATCACAAGTGAGCGTTACCAGCCCGAGTTGGTTTATCGAACCAGGTACTCGAAAACTGATGCCAAAAGTGTCTGCTGAAAAATTTCCCGCTGCCATCGCACACTGAGTGCACCCGGCAGCGGGTTTTGCATTTTATAGAACAATAATTCAATTGATGAATGGATAAGCCTTATGTTTGATCATCGTAAGTACCGCCGTTTTGAAACGATCCGTCTGACCGACCGTACCTGGCCGGATCAGGAGATTAACCAGGCCCCTGACTGGTGCAGTGTTGATCTACGCGACGGTAACCAGGCGCTGATCAATCCCATGTCAGTTGAGCAGAAAACCCGTATGTTCAAGTTGCTGCTGAAGATCGGCTTCAAAGAGATTGAGGTAGGTTTTCCGTCGGCATCTCAGCCGGATTTTGATTTTGTCCGCAAGCTGATCGAAGAAGATTTGATCCCGGCAGACGTCACCATTCAGGTACTGACTCAGGCGCGGGAAGAGCTGATTTCACGCACATTTGAAGCGCTGGAAGGGGTTAAACGTGCCAATGTGCATGTGTATAACTCTACCTCCGTTGTGCAGCGTGAACAGGTTTTTGCTATGAGCAAAGACGAAATTAAGGGGATCGCGGTGCAGGGTGCGATCTGGGTGCGTGATTATGCGGCACGTTATCCACACACAGAGTGGGAGTTCCAGTATTCCCCGGAGAGTTTTACCGGCACCGAGATGGATTACGCGGTTGAAGTCTGTGATGCGGTCATCGCACAGTGGAAGCCGGAATCCGGTCAGGCCGTAGTGATCAACCTGCCGGCGACCGTTGAGATGTCCAGCCCGAATGTATTTGCCGATCAGATCGAATATTTCTGTCGTCAGTTGCAGCAGCGGGATCAGGTGCGGATCAGCCTGCACACCCATAATGACCGTGGTTGCGGTGTTGCCGCGGCTGAACTGGGTGTCATGGCGGGTGCGGATCGTGTTGAAGGTACCCTGATGGGCAATGGTGAACGTACCGGTAATATGGATATCGTCACCATGGGGATGAACCTCTATTCCCAGGGCGTTGATCCTGAACTGGATTTCTCCGATATCAAAGAGATCATCGAGGTGGTGGAATACTGCAACGAGTTGCCGGTGCCTGCGCGTCACCCCTGGGCGGGGGAGTTGGTGTATACCGCTTTTTCCGGCAGCCATCAGGATGCCATTCGCAAGTCGGTCAACTACCATGAGGCCAACAACAAACCTCATTGGGATGTGGCTTACCTGCCGATCGACCCGCGCGATATCAACCGCGAATATGAAGCGGTGGTGCGGATTAACAGTCAGAGCGGTAAAGGCGGTGTGGCACTGGTTCTGGAGCGTGATTACGGTATCGAACTGCCAAAATGGATGCATGCGCCACTGAGTCGTATCGTTCAGACGGCGGCTGAAGAGCAGGGTATCGAGGTTTCACCGCAGACCATTTATCAGCTCTATCAGGAGCACTTTGTTGCGGTGGCTGAAGAGTGGCAGTTACGCAGTTATGATCTGCATACTGAGGATCATCAGGTCAGCGCCAGCTTCCGTATCGGTGATGCCGGTTTTAAAGGGGAAGGTGCCGGGCTGCTGGAAGCGCTGTGTGATGCATTGACCCGTCATTATCAGTGCAGTATTGAAGTGACCCAGTTTGATCAGCACGCCTTAGGCGGTGGTACTGAGGCTGAGGCGCTGGCGGCAATCGCGCTGCAGTTGGATGGCAATATCCAGTACGCCGTGGCCTGCGATGAAGATACCTCTGCTGCTGCGCTGCAGGCGATGCTGAGCGCCTTTGCCCGTGGCAACCGGGCTGCGGCAGAAGTTGCCTGAAGCGTATCGGGGCCGGTTAAGCAATCGGCCCTGAGCACCTGCTCAGAGCAGCAGGTTGGGCAGAATTGAGTGGAACCGGTCGCTGGCGTCGATCAGTGACCGGGCAGTGAGTGCCTCGACCCCATACACCTCTGTTGTTACCCGGTATTTCTCCCGCACCCGCTTCAGCAGCAGGTCGAAGTCTCCATCGCCGGACAGCAGAATCACCCGATCCACCTCAGCGGCCGTTTCCAGCAGGTCGATGGTGATCCCTACATCCCAATCTCCTTTAGCCGAGCCATCCTGACGCTGAATGAAAGGTTTCAGTTTTACCTCGAAGCCAATATGCCTCAGTGCGTCCTGAAATTTACGCTGGCCCTCATCATCCCGGGCAATGGCGTAAGCATAGGCATGGCTGATCTCACCCTGTTGAGCTACCTGCTGCCAGAAGCGGCGATAGTCGAATGGGCGGCCAAATGCCTGGCGGGTGGTGTAATAGATATTCTGGACGTCAACAAAGATGGCGATTCTGGACAAGGGAGTACGGCTATTTAGTGACTGAGGCCAATAACTATATCAGAAACCGTGTTCTGCCGGGCATTTAGTCGGCATAGTGCTGGAAAAAAGTGGGGCGGTGCACTATCGTTGCAAGAACCGGTAAAAACCTTTTGCCGGTGCTTACTGATTGATTATACGGAGCTTTTTAATGTCCGCGGATGGCGCACCTGAGACCCGGAAAAACAGCCGGAAACGCAGCAACATCGCAATTCTATTTGCGCTTTGCGGTACGTTATTTTCTCTGCTGATCTTTATCTTCATGCTGAAGCAGGAGCGTGAAGCCTCAATCCAGCAGTTTAAGGTGGAGATGAGTCAGGGAGTCGCCTCTTTTCAGCAACGGCTGGAGCGTGAGCTTTACCGGCTTGAAAGTCTGCAACTGGGGCTGGAACTCAACCAGACCCTGCCAACTGAAGCGATTCAGGGCTTTGTTACGCATCTTCGCAGTCAGGAGAGCGCGGTTAACGGACTGATCTACCAGACAGCCGCCGGCGATGCGCAGCGCTTGCCTGTCCGGGCGAACAGCGACATTATCAGTGCCGGTTTTGTAACCACCTATCTTGCCCGACAGAACAGTCACAGCGGGTTGCACTTAGAGGGGCTTAGCGACCCTTCGGGCAGTTGGCTGCTGGCCAGTCATAACCTGCTGCAGGGAGATCGGGTTATCCTCCTGATCAGCCTGCAGGAGCTGGTTGATCAGAGCCCACTGAGCAATATGCTAAACGGGGTCTCACTCGTCTTAACTCAGGCGGATACCCGGCTGCTCGATATCGCCGTGGCTGATCCGGCTGTGGACTCGAGCTACACCCAGCCGCTCAATCTGGCCGGTGGTAACTGGAAGATGACGCTGGTCGCCACCGAGGAACGTCTGAACGCAGGCATGAGTTACACCCCGGCGCTGTTTCTCCTGACCGGTTTATTGTTGTCTGTTCTGCTGGCTTCCTATCTGAAACGCATTGGCGCGATGGTCTCTGCGCAGAAGGCCCGGGCGGAGGGCGATTCCTCTGAAGAGCAGCAGGCGGTGAGCTGGCATGATCCGATGACCGGGCTGGCCAACCGGATTCGCTTTGATGAAGCGCTGGATGTGGAGTGCCGTCGTGCGGTGCGGGAGTTTTCACCGATCAGCATGATGTTGCTGCGGATTGATCATTTTCAGCACTATGGTGACCAGTACGGAGTTACCGAGGCACAGGCGTTGCTGCGCCGGGTTTCCGAACTGCTGCAGTCCCGGGCGGGCCGTCCCGGTGATGTGATTGCACGTCTGGATGACCATCTTTTTGCCTTTATTCTTCCCTCAACCAATGAACAGGTCTCCCTGCTGGCGCAGCGCTGCTGCGATATGGTGCGTGAACAGGCTGTGCCCCACGAAGAGAAACCGGACGGTGAAATCGTCACCCTGAGTATTGGTGTGGTCACCCTGCAACCGAGCCGGGAACTGACCCCGGAGCGGATATTTACTCTGGCTGAGGAACAGATGCAGGCGGCAATCGAAGCTGGTGGTGACCAGTACAAAGCGTTTGCCGAAGGGGGCTTTGAGCCCTCAGCCACCTATTCCGTGTAGTGCTGACGCTATGCCTTGCTTCACAGTTGTTGCCGTCTCTGAGGTCTGCTCCGTGCAACGGAGTGCTGAATCGTGAGTACGCTGCCTGAACTGTTTCAGCGACTGCGAGCCAATGCTGCTGAGCACCATCATCGTCGTCTGTTGCTGATCAGCGGTCGGCGCGACTGGTGTTATGCGCAGGTCAATTTACTGGGGGCTCTGGAAGACAGCGTCTGGATCGGTAGTGATGCGCCCGGCGGCTGGACCCGTTTTAACCCACGTCAGACCCATAAACTCCTCGGACAGAGTTACCGTTATCTGGTCTATGATGCCTGGTCCGGCTTCAACCCTGATAGTTTTGGTCAGGCGAGTGGCACCCTGCGTGGCGGTGGCGTTTTGCTGCTTCTGTGTCCGGATCTGGACCACTGGCCAGAATATGATGACCCTGAACATGAGGGGCTGGTGGCATTTCCCTACCAGAGTGAAGACGCCGGGCGACGTTTTATTTCGCGTATGGTGATGCTGCTGGAGGATGATGCTTACACCCTGCAGTGGCGTGAAGGCAGTGAGCTGGCCGGGGTTGAAATCGAGTTACCGGTTCCGCAGGAGGTTGCCGGTTCGGCCGCAGATGTCGCCTTGCCGAGCAAAACCCGCGATCAGCAGCAGGCGGTGGAACTGATTCTGAATCAATTGCGCCGGGGGCGTCGTCCTGCGGTACTGACCGCCGACCGGGGGCGGGGTAAATCCACTGCACTGGGGATTGCCGCTGCACAACTCTCCGGTCTGGATTACCTGCAGATCCTGATTACGGCACCGGAACAGGCTTCCGCAGAGGAAGCATTCCATATGGCGGGCCAGTTGCTGCCGGATTATCAGCAGAGCAAAGGGTTGCTGGAGAAGGGCGAACACAGTATCCGTTTTCTGGAACCGGAACAGGCCCTGAGTGAGCCGGGCGAGGGCCAGGTCTTGCTGGTCGATGAGGCCGCAGCCATTCCGGTACCGGTGCTCAGTGCCTTGTTACAGCGCTTTCCACGGATTGTATTTGCGTCCACCATCCACGGTTATGAAGGTACCGGTCAGGGCTTCAGCCTGCGTTTTAAAAAGGTGCTCGACAGCACCACGCCAAACTGGAAATCGATCCACCTCAACCAACCCATTCGCTGGGCAGAACAGGACCCGCTGGAGCAGTTGGTCTTTAACCTGTTGCTGCTCAATGCAGAGGCAGCAGACAGCCGTCTGCTCTGTGAAAAAATCCAGCAGCAGGCTGAGCAGAAGATTGAACGACTCGACCGGGATCGGCTGAGTGAGGATTACGAAACACTGAACCAGTTGTTTGGTTTGCTGGTGCTGGCACACTACCGCACCACACCGGGCGATCTGCGTATCTTACTCGACAGCCCCAACCTGCATATCTGGACCCTGCGACTGGATGGACAGATTGCTGCAGCAGCACTGATCTCCGAGGAGGGGCCGATACCGGCGGAACTGGTCGAACCGATCTGGTCTGGTGAGCGTCGCCCCCGGGGTCACCTTCTGCCACAAACCCTGCTTGGTCACGAAGGTGCCCGTGCTGCAGCACCGCTGCGCGCCGGGCGTATTATGCGTATTGCTGTTCATCCGGCGCTGCAGCGGCAGGGGCTGGGCAGTCAGTTGCTGGCGGCCATCAAAGAGGATGCTGCAGGGTTTGGCTGGGACTATCTGGGAGCGAGCTTTGCAGCCAGCGCTTCACTGCAGCAGTTCTGGCGACATGCCGGGTTTAGCACAGTCCGGCTCGGCAGCAGCCGGGACAGTGTCAGCGGCTGTCATGCTGCGCTGGTGATTGCGGCGCGCAGCGAAGCGGCGTCTCGGTTGCAGCAGCAATTAAGTGCGCGTTTCAGCGAACAACTCAGCTATCGCCTGAGTGATGACCTGACAGATCTGGAACCGGATCTGATCTGTGAGCTGCTGCGGGGCAATCAACTGGTCACGGAGCTGAGTGAGCATGATCACAGTGATCTGCAGGCTTTTGCCCGCCATCATCGCAGTTACGAAAGCTGTGCCTATGCGATTCATCGCTTCTGTCTGACCCTGCTCAGCGGGATTGATGAAGCGCGGCTGATGACCCTGTTACAAAACGCTGATTTTTGCCTGTTGCTGGAGCGTAACCTGCAACAGAAAAGCTGGGGTGAACTGGAGCGGCGCGGACAGGGGCGAAAGCAACTGGTTCGGCAACTGCGTCAGGCTCTGATCGAACTCCTGCCGGCGCAGGGTAGCAACGAACTTAATATTTCAGGGTCAGATAATCACCCTTCTGCCTGATCTCCAGATTCTTCATAAAGCTCATCCCCAGCAGGACCGTATCACCGTCCATATGCGGATTGATATGGCCCTGAATCTGGCGCAGGGTGATTCCGCCAAGGGACACGCTGTCCAGTTTCGCCGCGTAGACGTTGATGCTGCCATTCGCCGTGTTTACCTGTTGGCGGATACCCGGCTGTAACTGCAACCGGTCAGCGACAGATTGCGGGATGCTGATGGTGGTGGCGCCGGTATCCAGAAGGAAGTTGACCGGCTGGCCGTTGATCTGGCCCGGTGCCAGATAATGTCCGGCGCGATTCCGTTTCAGGGTGACTTCCTGAGCCGATGTGGCAACCAGATCGCGATTGGGGTTGTATTTCTCTTCTACCTGATCGGCAAAAAACAGGTAAAGCATGGCCAGCAGGAGCACCCAGGCAGCAAACCACATGGCCTGTCCGATACGCTTCGGGGTTTGTTGCGCACTCATCCTTGCCGCTCCCATCACTGACTGAAAACAGTATTGTAGGGGAGGCCGGGAGTGAGGTGAAGTCTGTTAAACCGTCTGGTTGAGCTGTCCGAGGTGATCCCGGGTGATCTGTATCTGATCATCAATCGCCTGGGTCATATGGCTGAAGTACACCCGTGGCTCAATCTGGATCTGCTCGGGTGTCAGGATCTCCTGCTGTACCAGCTCACTGACCTTTTCTAATTCAGCGGTAAACAGCTCCGAGGCTTTAAGGTTCTGTAACTGATACAGAATCTGAACCCGGATATCCGCCGGACAGTGGCCCAGTGCAGCGGCACGGTTACCGAGTGCACGCAGGCGTCCCAGCGTTTCGGCGAAGTAGGGGCGTTGCAACAGGTTCTGCCAGAGTCGCTGGGTGTCGAAGTGTGTATTGTCTGCGGTCAGGGAGCAGGTATCGGCGATCACGGTGAGCTCGTTAAGCAGTTTCTCGATCAGCAGACAGTGAGACATAAAACTATCGGCCGGGTTAGCGCAGATCTGCTGCCAACGCTGATGCTGCAAACGGATCCGGTTGTGATCTCCGTCATAATCAGGGCCGAGCAAGGCGTTCCATAAGGGCTCAATTTCGCTGCTCAGGTTCCGTTGTTCAGTATTATTCTGGCCGTTTAAATTGGCGCAAAGGCCCCGGTGGCGTTGAATCCGCTGGATCAGTTCAAGCAGCCGGGTTAACTGGTCGATACCACGGAGCAGACGGGTGTTGAGGCGCTGGCGCATTTTCTTCCGGTGATAAAGGCTGGCGCCGAGGGTGATAAGGATCAGCACACTGAGGGAGATCAGCTCAATCATAGGGTTACCTCCCTGGCCGTGGCTTTTTCTGCCAGATTTTCCAGATACCCGGTGAGTTCGGTCAAAGCTCCGGCCTGATCGGTGTGATTCTGCAGCAGGGTGCCAATATGACTGAGCTTCTCGCTCAGCTCATTACTCGCATGGGCATGTTCATCAATGGAATGGTTCACTTCACTGATCAGGCTCAGGCTGGTGTTACTGCCGGCTTCCACCTGCTGCAACAGCGCCAGCATCTGCTGGCAGGTTTCGGTGCCACTGTCGAGCACTGTTTCGCATTCCAGAATGCTGCTGCTGACGGCTTCAACCCGGCTCTGCATGGTTTTTACCAACTGACTGATATCGCCGGTTGCCCGCTCGGTGTTACCGGCCAACTGTCGCACCTCGTCGGCCACGACTGCAAAGCCACGTCCGGCTTCGCCCGCCCGGGCTGCTTCGATGGCGGCGTTCAGCGCCAGTAGATTCGTCTGCGCGGCCACGGCTTCAATACTGTTGGCAAACTCCTGAATCGCCTGGGCTTCTTCGGAAAGTTGCTTGATTTTACGGCTGGTTTCGCCGAACTGCTGACGAACTTCGGCCAGAGCGCCGCTGAGGCGCCCGGCCTCATGGCAACCCTGCTGGCTGAGCTGCTGTGAGCTTTTTGCGTTGTCGTGGGTCTGGTGCACATGCTCCCGAATCATCTGCACGGTCTGGCTCATCTCTTCAGAAGCGCTGGCGATGGTTAACAGTTGATTCTGTTGTTCCGAGGCCGCATCCGCGGTGTGACGGGCCAGATTTTCCAGTTCATGGGTGGAGAACTTCATCTCACTGCAGAGCTGGTTGGACAGGTCATTCAGTTGCTCATACTGACGTGAAAGGCTGTACAGTTTCTGGCTGGTCTCCCCCAGCGGTTTATCGGCAAAACTGGAACGGCCACGAAACTGATGCTGTTGCCGGGTAAAGGCTGAGATGATCTCGTTAAGACAGCTCCAGCGCTGCTGGCAAAGGCTGATAAAACTCAGTTGCAGATAGATAAGCGGGATAAGGGCCCAGAGCGCCAGCGGGTAGTTCAGCCAGACTGCGCCGATCAACAGCAACCAGCCGAGCATCAGCAGCATACCGGAGCGCATCAGGGAGGTCAGAGTGATAACCGAATAGCCAAAGGAAAATAGCAACATCTTCTGCTCCTGAAAAATGGTGTGCCAGACGGATAGAGCAAAAGTTAAGCCAAAACCCGGATCAGGTGGA
The DNA here is from genome assembly GCF_030295765.1 of Neptuniibacter halophilus. Taxonomy (NCBI): domain Bacteria; kingdom Pseudomonadati; phylum Pseudomonadota; class Gammaproteobacteria; order Oceanospirillales; family Oceanospirillaceae; genus Neptuniibacter; species Neptuniibacter halophilus. The sequence continues at coordinate 2,538,223 of NZ_AP027292.1, forward strand.
AACTGAAAGACTTAGGGGGGCAGCCTGTCGCCCGCAGGAACCGAAATGGGGCGTCGCCCTGCTGTAGGGAGCTGCCTTGCACTGAATTTGGGCAGTGGCTTTTGGTTGTGCCTGCTGACCTATTTTTGTCATCATATGCCTTTATTATGTTCCTGACTGAGGAGTGATATGCATATCTGGGTTGATGCCGATGCCTGCCCCAAGGTAATCAAAGAGATTCTGTTCCGGGCGGCGGAGCGAAAGCAGGTGCCGTTGACGCTGGTCGCAAACCAGTATCTGAGCACGCCTCCTTCACCATTGATCAATGCGGTGCAGGTGCCTCAGGGATTTGATGTGGCAGATAACCATATCGTAGAGAAACTGAGTCCCGGTGATCTGGTGGTGACTCAGGATATACCTCTGGCGGCAGAGGTGATCGAGAAGCAGGGGATTGCGATTAATCCCCGGGGTGAGCTGTACACCAAAGAGAATATAAAGCAGCGTTTAGGGATGCGGGACTTTATGGAGACCCTGCGAAGTGCAGGTGTTGATACCGGTGGTCCGGCGGCATTCAGCCAGGCGGACCGGCAGTCGTTTGCAAACCAACTGGACCGTTTTCTGGCCAGGCATAAGCGCTGAAAACTTTTTTGTGCACCGCACAAAAAAATTGCTTGACTATAAATTGTTCAGGTTTTACATTAGCTGAAACGGATTGCTGCAATGCAGCAAAGTTAATTTTGGAGACGAAACTATGTACGCTGCTAACAACCCATTTGCTGATTTTTTCAAACCAGAACTGTCTAAAGAGATTGCTGACCTGTTCAAGCCGGTTCAGGATCTGGTAGACGTAAACACTAAAACTGTTGAAACTCTGGTTGCACTGCAGAAAGCCTACGTTGAAGAACTGGCTAACGCTTCTGTTGAACAGTTCAAAACTCTGTGCGAGTGCAAAGACCCTAAAGCGGCTCTGGACCTGCAGGTTAAATTCTACAAGTCTGTAGAGTCTAAAATGACTGAAACTGCTGAGAAAAGCGTTGCAGCTATGACTGTAGCTAAAGATGCTTACCTGGCGACAGTTGAAGAGTCTGCTAAAAAAGCGACTGAAATCGCTGAAGAAACTGCTAAAAAAGTAACTGATCTGAAAGTTGCTTAATCAGTTTTAAGAATACTTAAAAAGCCGGTGCCTCAGGGTACCGGCTTTTTTTATGCCTGTTTGTCAGTAAAACGGCTTTCTGTACTTCAGAACCCGATCTTCAGATCAGACTCCGGCAGGCAACTGCAGGCGAGAATGATATTGCCGGCTTTCTCCTCCTCGCTCAGCGGAATCTCTGAACTGCGCAATACCTGTCCCTCAATTAAGTGCACCTTACAGGAACCACAGACACCAGAACGGCAGCCAGACGGAATACTGATTCCCTGCTGTTCAGCCTGATCCAGCAGGCTGCTCTGATTGTTACCGGTAAACTGCTGACCGTTGATCTCTAAGGTCAGTGAATAGCATTCGGGCTCCGGCTCGACTCCCGGTGGTGCGGCGAAGCTCTCTTCCATCCACTGCGCCTGAGGCAGTCCCAGATTCAGGCTGAACTCTCTGGCATGCTGCATAAAGCCTTCCGGGCCACAGCACATCACCTGACGCTGAGGTAGGTCGGGTACCAGCGTTTGTAGCTGTGCCTGACTGATCCGGCCATGCACGCCCTGCCAGTCCTCTTCAGGCTGGCTCAATGAGAAGATCAGTTTCAGACGTGGATTTTGCCGTGCCAGCCAGAGCAGTTCATCTTCGCAGATCAGGTCGGCTTCTGTGCGGGCCTGATGATAGAAGACGATATCTCTGGGGATTTGCTCGTCGCAGAGCTCACGGGTGATCGACAGCATCGGAGTGATTCCGCTACCTGCCGAAAGTAGCAGCAGCGGCTTGTCGCCGCTGTTTTGCAAATGAAACTCACCCTGAGGCGGCAATGCCTCAATCCGGTCATTAACCTGAAGATGCTGATGCAGCCAGTTGGACACTTCGCCGCCGGTAACGCGCTTCACGGTAATGGCCAGATCTGTCGGCCGGTTCGGTGAGGAGGAGAGGGTATAGCAACGACTCACCGTCTTGCCCTCAAGTGGAATATTCAGGGTCAGGAACTGGCCTGCTGCGTAGCTTGTCTGCACCCCATCGGGCAGGCTAAAGCGGAAGGTGACGACATCCCGGGTCTCCTCAATCCGGTTAGTGCACAACAGTTCAAGCGGTTGGCCATCAGGCCAGAGCTCAGCGGAAGCGTGTGTGGGCTGCGGTTGATCGCGTCGTGGAGGCGCACTGTCGGGATAGTTGGGGGGGGTACGAGTTTGCAGTACCTCGACCGGATCTCCCTGACGGATCAGCCCCTCATTCAGTGCGACAAGGTTCTGACCGAAGTAGACCTGATTATCCTCCAGCCGATAACGGCTGAGGGTACTGATCGGCTCACCGTGGGGAACCTGCTTCGCCGTGAGTGGATCATAGGTTGTCATAACGCAGCGGGAGCAGGGGGCAACCACCTCAAACTCGACCTCGCCAATCCGGATCCGTTGCCAGCTGTCTTCGGCAAAAGGCGTGCTGTTTTTGACCACCAGATTGGTACGGAAGTGTTCCATACCTACCGGGGTGGCACTGCGCTGATTCAGGTCCTGCAGAGAGGCCTCGGAGATCAGCAGCAGTGGATAACCATCGGCAAAGGCAACGGCCTTGTCTGGACGCTGCGAGGTGAAGCGTTCTGACTGCTCGCCAAAGAAAAGTAGCTGTGCCGGGGTATCCAGCTTGCGACTGAACCATTCATCAAACAGCTCACCACAATGCTGGGCATTGATCTCATTTCCCCAGACCCTGACCTGACGGTAGTTGTTGAACAGTTCAGGGTATCGAATGCTGAGGTGTTCACCGTCCGGTGCAATCACCTCAATCCCGTCATCGCGCAGCAGGGTCGTGAACTTTAAAAGCGCCGGGCATTGCCGGGCAGACAGCAGCTCACCCTCCGGGTCGCTGAGCATAAACCGGCGGTCGAAAGCGAGGCCGGCTTCGGCAACAAATGCGCTGGTTAAACTCAGGCCCCCCAGGGACTTAATCGGGAAAATGTTTATCTGGCTGAGTGCTATATCTGACACGTATCGGATCCTTGAACGGTTGGCGGAATATGGGGGTTAGTAGGGAAGCTGACTGCTGATCTGATCCAGCCGGATACGGTAAGCGGTACCTTCACTGTCTTCGGCAATCAGATATTCTCCGTCGGCGCGGTACTCCAGATCGAGGAAGCGCAGCTTCTGCTGGTACTGCTGTTCGCCATCCTGCCAGATCACCAGATGAACCGCGTGGCGCATGCAGGCCAGTTCAAAACCATCATGTATTTCGCAATTAATAGGTTGGTAATGTGACTCGTCTGCCATTAGGCTTACCTCGACATGGGTCGGTAGAGATCAAGAATACTGCCTGACCAGAGAATTGAACAGCCTTCAGGAGGGGAAGGGATTGCTGGATCTGGATAAACAACATCTGTTAAAGCTGGCCAATATGACGATGCCGTTTGGGAAGTATCAGGGGCGTGTGTTGCTTGATCTGCCGGAAGAGTATCTGCTCTGGTTTGCAAAAAAAGGTTTCCCTCACGGTGAGCTGGGCCACCTGCTGGAACTGATGCTGGAGATCCGTATCAATGGTCTGGAATCGGTATTACAGCCCCTGCGTAAGACAAAAAAAGCTCAGAGGGTATAAACTGAACGGAGGCAAACCCACTCAGGAGCCAGCGAATAGGATTTATTCGCAGGTTCCCTTAAGGAGCTGTAAATGATCAGGCAATTATCGTTGTTCATGGTGCTGTCGTTCAGTTTGTTAAGCGGCGGTGTTCAGGCGGCTTCCAGCGCCGAAATCAATGCGAAATCTGCGGAAGCATTAACACAATTTTTTAAGCACAGTCCGGCCGGGAAACGGCTCTATCAACAGGCCAGAGGGGCATTGATCTTCCCTGAGGTCTATAAAGCCGGATTTGGTATCGGCGGTGAATACGGTGAAGGTAAGCTGATTGAAGGTGGGAAAACCACGGGGTATTACAGCATTGCGGCCGCTTCGATAGGTTTTCAGCTCGGAGCTCAGATTAAAACTGAGATCATTCTGTTCATGACCGATAAGGCGTTACGTCAGTTCAAGAACAGTGATGGCTGGGAAGCCGGCGTGGATGGCAGTGTTGCGGTGATCAATCTGGGAGCCGGGGCCGAGATTGATACCAGCAATATCAGGGATCCGATCATCGGCTTTATCTTTTCCAATAAGGGACTGATGTATAACCTGTCGCTGGAAGGCTCAAAAATTACCAGGAAGTAGGAATCTGATATGAAGAAGCTAATACTCGCAGCCTGTCTCGCAGGACTGGCGTTTAACTGTTATGCAGAGAAGCCAGAGTGGGCTGGTAATAAGGGCGGCAAAAATGCGGCCCACGCTGAAAAAAACGATAAAAAGCAGAAAAAAGAGAAGTACAAAGATAAACAGGAGCGTCAGGAACGGGATGATGACGAGCGCAATTTCGTCAGTGACCGGGAGTTACTGGATGATCTGTTTTCAGACCGCCAGCGCGATCTGATCCGGGATTACTACCGCCGCTATCCTGACTCGGGAACCGGTGATTATCGGGGACAGAAAAAGTCCCTGCCATACGGTTTGCAGAAAAAACTCGCCCGTGACGGACAGCTACCGCCGGGCTGGCAGAAGAAACTGACCCGTGGCGAAATTCTTGACGGCGACCTGCTGGATCAGGCCGAACTACTGCCGGATGAGCTGCTCGACCGGCTGCAGGGGCGGGACCTTGCCTCTGAAATTATCCGTCTGAAAGACAAGGTGGTTCGCGTGGGTAAGGGCGAAGGTACGATTATTGATGTGATCGATATCGCTGATATTCTGACTGGACGTCGCAGCGACAATTATTAAAATACTCTCAGCAGCGAAGCCGGCGACAGCCGGCTTTTTTATGCCGTAATTTTTGAAACCCACAGAGACAGGTTCTGCCGATGACCCCAGCTATCAACATGGCGAAGAAAGCGAAAGTAGCGTTCACTGTGCATGAATATGAACATGATCCGTCGGCCGAGTCTTATGGTGAGGAAGCTGCTGATGCGCTGGGGCTGGACCCGGCTCAGGTTTTTAAAACCCTGCTGGTTGCGCAAAACGGTGACAACAAAAAGCTCGCTGTTGGTGTAGTGCCGGTTTCCGGTCAGTTAGATCTGAAAGCAATGGCCAGCGCATTGAAGGTGAAGAAGGTCAGCATGGCGAACCCTCAGGATGCCGAGCGGGCAACCGGCTATGTGGTCGGGGGAATCAGCCCGTTGGGGCAGAAGAAACGTCTGCCACTGGTTCTGGACAGCAGTGCCGGGAATTTTCCCAGTATCTGTATGAGTGCCGGAAGGCGAGGTCTGGAGATCGAAATGAGCGCGGCTGACCTGCTGCGGCTGACGCAGGGCACACTGGCGCCGATCGGCCGCTAAATCTCTGACAGTGATTCTCCGGGGCTGCACAGAGGTCATGCCGCAACCTTTCCCTTTTCGCTGACCGGCGAAATATCTGATAGCAATTGACCCGCCCGGATCACCGCTTATCTCAGGTTTCGTTGTAGTACAGACAAGAAATTTCACTGCTGAATTGATTTAAGTTGTACTATGTGGGACAGCAATTTTCAGGAGATCAGGACCATCGCTGCGCCAGGTAATCCCTATATCATCGACCTTGAAGCGTCAGGGTTTGGTGCCGACAGCTACCCGATTGAGGTGGGGCTGGCGCTGGATCCGGGGGAGCGCTTCTGCAGCCTGATCCGGCCTAAACCGGACTGGACTCACTGGTCTGATGAAGCGCAGCATTACCACGGTATCTGTCGCGACAGCCTGCTCGAACATGGTCGGGAAGCCGAAGAGGTGGCCGCCGGGCTGAACCGTCGTTTGCACAACCTGACGGTATACAGCGATGGCTGGGTGGTGGATCAGAGCTGGCTGATTAAGCTGTTTTACCGGGCGGGTTTACCGATGCAGTTTCGGGTCAGCCCGCTGGAGATGATTCTGAAAGAAGCTCAGATGGAGATCTGGCACGAGGTTAAGGCTCAGGTGCTGGAGGAGCTGAATCTGCAGCGCCACCGAGCCAGCAATGATGCGCTGGTGATCCAGATCACTTATGCCCGGACGCTGGCGCTGAGCGAGTCTGCATCAGCCGTCAGGCCTTAATTGAAGTTGCCACCAAACATCTCGCCGATCGCCTTGCTCAGGGCTTCACTGCGCTGCTGATTACGGAACTGCATCAGAATCAGTGCCCGCATGACCGGCATAAACATCAGGTCGGAAAGTATGCGTGAAAAGCCCGCTTGCCCGGCCTTGTTGATCGCCAGTTTTTCCAGAAACCGTTGCAATATTTCCGGCTCCTGCAGGCTTTCAGTGCAGCGTGTGGCCACCGCGACAATCACTTCCGGCTCAAGCGCGTAGTCGCTTTCCAGAATCTGGCGCATCAGTTGCTGTTTGCGATCACCGTTACGGCCATTGGAGAGACCCCGGGTGATGGCTGCGACATGATTGCTGCTGGCGGTTCCGCGTTGCAGAGTCTGTTCTGCACGCAGGCAGAGCGCGCTGAACAATGTGTGATCCGGCTCAATACTCTCGATGCAGGTGCAGAGCACTTCAAACGGTGCATCCGGCAGCAGTGGGATCGCTTTACTCAGAATCTCACTGTTTTTGCCTTTGCCGTGGCGTACCACCAGATCGGCAATGCCCTGATAGCCAAGCGATTGCCACTGATCGAATCCGATCTGGCCGGCAAAGTACTGCTGGGCGTGTTCATAATATTGTGATGCGGGCTGCGCGGACGCGAGGGTGGAGTAAGCATGAAACAGCGCCATCTTCTCCTGATCCGGTTTGAAGGAGAACGGATTGTCCTTCAGCGCATCTTCCGGCATCTCACCACTTTCTTCATGCTGCAGGATCGCACCTGCATTTTGCAGCAGGCGGTTCAGCAGATCATCGCGCACCGCCTGAATCAGAAAGCCCTGCTCGTCCAGTGGTAACTTAAGGAACCAGGCCACGCCCTGTGTTTTGTTTTTCGGGTTCCACAGCATCAGCGCTATCCAGGCATGCTGCAGATAGGGATATGGGTAAGGTGTCTGCTGATTCTCGATCTTTTCGAACAGCTCGGCAGAGAGTTTCTGGACCCGGCGGCCCATATCAAAAAAACGCACCTGGCCGCCACTCTGGCGAAGTAACTGAGTAAGTGAAGAGAATTCAGACATGATGGGCCCCTGTAAAAACTGGGCGCAATTCTACCAGCTCTGGAATCAGGGGCAATAAGACCAGTGGTCAGGGCCGATTGTTGATATCTGTCCGGGCCGATGCGGCAGTTAAGTAAAACGGTTCAGTTGGGGGCGCCGCGATAGTAATGCCAGAGAAACAATGAACCGACACTGCGCCAGGGGGCCCAATGGGCGGTCAGTTCGCGGGCCAGAGCCGGACGGGGGCGTTGTTCAAGTCCTTTGAGTCGGCCCAGTGCAACCTGAAGAGCCAGATCATCGGCGGGAAATATATCCTCCCGGCGCAGCGAAAACATCAGATAGATCTCGGCGCTCCAGCGACCGAAGCCGCGTAATCTGGTAATCGCGTCGATGGCTGCCTGATCGCTCAGTGCGGGTAGTTGATCGGGGAGGAAATCCCCGCTCTGAATCGCTGCTGCCAGCCCCTGCGCGTACTCCACTTTGCGGTAAGAGAGGCCTGCGCCGCGCAGGGCTTCCCGGTCGAGTTGCAGCAGCGCCTGCGGGGTCAGGTCAGGCAGCAAGGCTCTGACCCGGGTCATAATGGCCCGGGCGACTTCGGTTGAAAGCTGCTGACTGACGATGGTGGAGAGAAAGGTTTCAAATCCGGCCGGGCGCAGTCGTGGAGCTGGTGGGCCTAACAGGGCAACAGCCTGTTGCAGGTCAGGGTCGACCTGGCACAGGTAGTCGATTCCGCTGGCAATCGTTTGCTGATCCATGACTGCGTCCTCACTGCCTGTGGGATTGTGCGCATAAAAAAGGCCGGGCGCAGCGGGTGATCTCTCCGTTGCGCCCGGCCCTGATTCTGAAACAGACGGCTTACTTCAGCCAGCCATCCAGTTCGTTGATATCTTCAGGGCTGAGTGTACCCAGTTGTTGTTTGAAGGTAATCAGGTTCTGTACGTAGTCAAACCGGGCATTGGCATATTCCAGTTTAGCTGCATACAGCTGCTGCTCGGCCTGCAATACATCAACCACGTTACGGGTGCCCACTTTGTAACCCTCTTCTGTCGCCTGCAGGGCTGCTTCTCGGGAGCGGATGCTCTGTTTCAGTGCCTGAACGCTGAGCGAGCCGGTGCGCAGGTCACGCAGCAGACTGCGGGTAGACTGGGTAATCTGGCGCAGAATATCTTCACGGTTGTGATGACTCTGGGTCAGACGCTGCTCCAGCTCACGGGATCTGGAACTGACTGAACCACCGGAGAAGATCGGCATTGACAGGGTCAGCCCGATGGCTGAGGTATCGGAACCGATGTCGTTGCTGACGGTGCCTTCATCGTAATCGTAGCTGGCGCTCAGACTCAGGGTCGGGTAGTGGCCGGCACGTCCGGCCTGTGCCGCACGGCGAGCGGCTTCTGAAGAGTAATCCGCCAGTTTCAGGTTCAGGTTACCCTGCCAGGCTTTTTCCAGCCACGGCTGGGCTGTCGTCGGCGTGGGTTCTTCGATCGGATAGTCTTCAGCCAGCAGGCTGACTGCGCTGAAGTTCTGTCCGGTCAGACGTTCCAGCGCTTCGTAGCTGTTATCCAGCTCGCCTTCCGCACTGATCCGGGCAACCCGGGCGTTGTCGTAGGAAGCCTGGGCTTCCTGCACGTCGGTGTTGGCGATCAGGCCCACTTCAAACTGTGCGTTAACCTGATCAAGACGACGCTTGATGGCACGCTCCTGTGCTTCGGCGGTCTGCAGTGCGCTGCTGGCACGCAGCACCCCGAGGTAGGCCTGTACGGTACGCTGGATCAGGTTTTGCTGTTCCAGATCAAACTGAACCGCAGCCTGTTCGGAGAGCACTTTACCCTGTTTGAAACTGAACCATGCGGCTGCATCGAAAACCGGCTGACTCAGGGAGAGGGTGTAGCCATGGTTATTGAAATCAGCGCTGTCAGTGTCATAGGCCGTGGTGTTGGCGTTCAGGTTGATGCTGGGCAGCAACGCCGCACGGTTCTGTACTTCGATCTCCCGATCCGCATTGTAAGAGGCTTCTGCCGCTTTAAGCTGGGGGTCGTTTGCCAAAGCCAGTTGATAGATGTCTGCCAGTTCTCCTGCCGTGGCTGCGCTGCTGACAGCCAGGGTGAGGTAGGATACATGGAAAAGCTTTTTCAGATTCATTGATGTTTATCCTGCAACCTGTTCCGGTTCTGGTTGTACTTCTTTAAAGGTCCGTTTACCCAGATAACTATAAACTGTCGGGATGACAAACAGTGTCAGTAGTGTACCAAAGGTCATACCGCCGACAATAACCCAGCCGATCTGCTGACGGGATTCTGCACCGGCACCCAGCGCCATCGCCAGTGGTAATGCACCGAGTACGGTTGCCCCGGTAGTCATCAGGATCGGACGCAGACGCAGCGTTGCGGCTTCTGTAATCGCACTGTGCAGATCCCGTCCCTGTTCCTGTAGCTGGTTGGCAAACTCAACGATCAGAATGCCGTGTTTGGTTACCAGACCGATCAGGGTAATCAGGCCGATCTGACTGTAAACGCTGAGTGATCCGCCACTGTAATAGAGGGCACAGAGCGCACCAAAGACGGCCGGCGGTACCGAGAGCAGAATGATCATCGGGTTTTTGAAACTTTCGAACTGTGCCGCCAGTACCAGAAATACGATGATCAGAGCCAGTGCAAATGTTGTCTGCATGCTGCTGCTGGAAGTTTTAAATTCCCGCGACGGGCCTGAGTAATCATAGCTCGCTTTTGGTTCGATCTCCTGCAGGCTTTGCTCAAGGAAGCTGAGGGCTTCGCCAAGGCTGTAACCCGGTGCCAGTTGTGCCTGGATCTTCACCGCCTTCATTTTGTCGAAGTGGTTCAGTTCACGTGGCGCAACGGTTTCCCGTACCTCTACCAGATTGGAGAGCTGGACCATTTCGCCGTTGCTGTTACGCATATACAGGTTGGTCAGATCGCTCGGATCGCGACGCTGCTGGTCATCGACCTTGAGGATAACCTCGTACTGCTCACCGGCCTGCTTGTATCGGGTGACTTCGCGACCGGCCATGTAGCTCTCCAGAGTACGGCCGAGATCATCAACATCGACCCCGCTGGCTGAAAGTTTGTCACGCTTCACATCGATCTGCAGTTCCGGCTTGTTCAGCTTAAGGTCGTTCTCAGGCTGAGCAAAACCCGGGTTAGCGTAGATCTTCGCCATCAACTGGTCGGTGAGTTGCTTAAGGTCATCATAGGTGCCGTTACTCTTGACGATGAACTCCACCGGACGGGAGATAAAGCTCTGGCCCAGTGAGGGCAGGTTGAGCGAGAAGCTCATGATGCCCGGAATACCGCCATAGAGTTTCGGTGTCTGTTCGGCGGAGATTGCCTGCTGTTTACGTTCACGCTCCTCCCAGGGAACCAGCCCCTGAAACACCATCGCATTGGTTTCCGAAGGGAACCCGACTACGGCAAAATAGCGGTTAGTCTCCGGGGTCTGGCTGATGGTGGCTTCGATCTGTCGGGTGTAACGGTCGACGTAATCAACTGAGGAGCCGTCCGGTGCCAGAGCAAAGTTGAGAATTGTGCCGCGATCCTCGTAGGGTGCGAGCTCCTGCGGAAGCTGCGTGTAATAGTACGCCGCACCACCGAGGCTGATGAGCATAATGGCCAGCGTCAGGACACGGGAGCTGAGCAGTTTGTTGAGCAGCTTCTGGTAGCCGTTTGTGATCCCCTGCAGGAAACCTTCAATCAGGTTGAAGATCGCGCTGTGCCGGGTCTCATGTCTGAGCAGGCGTGACGACATCATCGGCGACAGGGTCAGGGCGACAAAAGTCGAGACGATGACCGCGCCTGCCAGTGTCAGGGCAAACTCGGTAAACAGTTTGCCGGTCCGGCCTTCGGAAAAGGCAACCGGGGCGAAAACGGCAACCAGTACAGCGGTGGTGGCGAGTACTGCAAAACCGATCTCCCGTGCTCCCTTAAAGGCAGCCTGAATCGGGTTGAGGCCTTCCTCTACATGACGGTAGATGTTCTCCAGCATAACGATCGCATCGTCCACCACCAGACCGATTGCCAGTACCAGTGCCAGCAGGGTCAGGGTGTTAATACTGAAGCCGAACCAGTACATCATGGCAAACGCCCCCACCAGTGAGAGCGGGATGGTGACAACCGGAATCAGGGTGGCGCGAATGTTACGCAGGAAGAAAAACAGCACCAGTACGACCAGCAGACCTGCCAGTGCCAGTGTGCTGTATACGGATTTGATCGATTCATCGATAAAAATAGAGGAGTCGTATGCGACCTCAACATTCATACCGTCGGGCAGTGTCGGGCGTACAGCGTCCAGTTTATCCCGGATACCCTGAGAGACATCCAGCGGGTTGGCTGTGGACTGTTTAACCACGCCCAGTGCCACCGCGCTTTCACCTTTGAACCGGGTGATTCGGCGGGTGCTTTCCGGGGCAATCTCGACCCGGGCGACATCCTGAATACGTACCGGGTAGCCGGCATCATTACGGATAATCAGGCGTTTAAAGGCTTCGATATCATTGACGTCGGTCTTCGCCAGCAGGGTGAATTCACGCTCCTTACTCTCGATACGACCCGCCGGGATCTCAATATTCTGCTGGTTCAGAGTATCTTCGATATCCTTAGGAATCACCTTATAGGCGGCCATCCGCGCCGGATCCATCCAGATCCGCATAGAGTATTTGCGGTCACCAAAGATCATTACGTTGGCAACACCGGAAACCGTCTGAAGCTGATCTTTAACCTGCTGGTCAGCAATGTCGCTGACCTCCATAATGCTGTGACGATCCGAGTTGAACGCCAGCCAGATGATCGGTTGGGCATCTGCTTCGGTCTTGGCTACCACCGGAGGATCTACATCTTCGGGCAACTGGCCGATGACCCGGCTGACCCGGTCGCGCACATCCGCTGCGGCGTTGTCCGGGTCACGGTCAATCTTAAAGGTGACACTGATCTGAGAACTCTCGGTACGGCTGATCGAATTCATGAAGTCGATCCCCTCGATGCCGGAGAGGGAGTCTTCAATAATCTGCGTGACCTGAGTTTCAATAATGGACGCGCTGGCACCGGGGTAGGTGGTTTCTACCGTTACCACCGGCAGATCAATTTTAGGGTATTCGCGTACGGTCAGGCGGTCATAGGAGATCAGGCCTACCAGAAAAACCAGTATGCTCATCACGATCGCCAGAACCGGGCGCTTAATGCTGATGTCGGATAAAACCATGTTTATTCGCCCTTAGATGCGGCAACGGTTTCGGCAGGCTTTTGCTGACTGCCGTCCGTAAAGATCGGGGTCACCGGCATGCCCGGGAACAGTTTGATCTGGCCTGCGGTAATCAGCACCTGACCTGCGCTCAGGCCTTCGCTGATCTGAACGACGCCGGGACGACGCTGGCCCAGTTTGACCGGATTCATCGCCACCTTGCCCTCTTCAACCGTCATCACGAAGAAGCTGCCATCCTGCGGTACGATCGCCTGCTCAGGAATGACCACACTCTCTTGCTGTTCGATCAGGATCTCCGCCTTAGCGAACAGTCCGGGCCGCAGTCGACCCTCTGTATTCGGGATCGTGGCTCGTACTTCGATGTTATGTGCGTTCTGATCAGAGCTGGGGGAAACCGCCATAATGGTGCCGCTGAGGGGCTCACCCGGCAGGGCGTCAACCTGAACGCGGATTTCACGGCCCGGACGCAGCTCGGCGAGGTAGATTTCCGGTACCCGGAAGTTCATTTTCATGCGGCTGAGATCGGTCAGTTCAACCAGATCTTCGCCCTGATTAACATAGTCGCCGGGGCTGACCAGTCGCAATCCGGTGTAACCGCTGAAAGGCGCTTTAATTGTCATCTTATCGAGCCGGGTCTGCGCCAGTGCTTCCTGCGCCTGATTCACCCGTAACTGAGCCAGACTGCTGTCTCGTTCCTGCTCGGAACCGACGCGCTTCTTCAACAGGCTGCGGGCCCGTTCATAGTCTGTGCGGCTGAGCTGCACCCGTGCCCGGGCTTCCTGCAGTTCAGCGCGGTAGATAGCGCTGTCGAGCTGGAACAGGGTGTCGCCCTGTTTAACCTGCTCGCCTTCGCTGAAGAGAATTTTTTCGATGCGTCCGCTCTGTTCTGGGCGCAACATGATCGACTCATTAGCGCGAAGGGTACCCACCGCGGCGATGGTACGGTCCAGAATCTGGCTCTTTACAGTAATAACTTCGGCAGGCAGGCCCTGAGCCCGGGCAGGTGATACAGCAAAAACCGAAAGGGATGCCAGCATCACGGCGAGATAAGTACTTCTTAGCGCACGCATCGTGTTTACTCGAATGATAATGATAATTATAAAAGGGGAAAGATATTGTAAACTGAACGGTGTACTTAGCAACGGCTTATTATGTCAAGAAATGCAACAATCTGTTGAGAAATAGCGCTGCTACAGGAAGTCTGCGGGGGTTGGGCGATTCAGGCTTCGCTGTCGTCGCCTTTAAGGTTACGCTGCTCGGTTTGCATCTCGTCCAGAATCCAGTCGCGAAAAGCCTGCATGCTTTCGGTCAGCGGGCGGCTCTTCTGGTAGACCAGATAGAAGGCTTTCTGAGTGTTCAGGGTAATGTCCAGCGGGCATATCAGTTGTCCGTATTCCAGTTCGCGCACCGCCAGTCCCCGGTCGGCCAGCGCAATGCCCAGCCCCTCCATCGCCGCTCCAAGTGCCAGCGAGGTGTTAGAAAAGGTCATATTGCGTGCGGTGTCGATCCGGCTGACGCCCTCCTGACGGAGCAGGGATTTCCATTCGGTATCGCGTTTAGATACATGAATCAGGGTGTATTTCAGCAGATCCTCTGCGGTTTTTATGTCCGGTTTGCCTTCAAGTAGTTTAGGGCTGCAGACCGGCACGGAGTGGACGTTACGCAGATGGTGGGTATGCAGATCCGGCCAGTTTCCATCGCCGAAGAACACGGCCATATCCATATCGCTGTAGCGAAAATCGATCTGGCTCATGGATGCCGTGAGGCGCAGCTCTACTTCAGGGTTATGGTTCTGGAAATGGTTAATGCGCGGAACCAGCCAGCGGGTCAGGAAGGCCGGCGCTACGCTCAGGTTGACCACGCCGCTGTTTGGTGTGGTCATTAACCGCCGGGTGGCATCGTCAATTTCATCCAGCGCTGTCTGGACCGATATCAGGTAGCGCTCGCCGGGGGCGGTCAGTTCAACCCGGCGCTTGATCCGTTCGAACAACTGGACACCCAAAAATTCCTCAAGCCCCTTGATCTGATGGCTGACCGCAGAAGGGGTCACAAACAGTTCATCTGCGGCTTTATTAAAACTGCGCAGACGGGCGGCCGCTTCAAAACTGCGCAGCGCATTAAGTGGGGGCAGGCGTCGGATGGTCATTCTCCTGACATTGATTAGATAAATTCATCTTTTAAGTGAAAAACAGTCGTTTGTGCAACTGCTGCATAGACTTTAGTATACGCCTTATCGTTAATCAACAAATGATTGATTTCACAGAATTTACCGATAGTTAGCTTAACTATCAGCCTTCTTTGGATCGTTGATCTGTTTGTTCGAGTGGCGGGACTTCTTTTTTGTTTTAGTTTTTGTTGATTTTAATTGGTGTGTGAATGAACGAAGAACGGTTTGATGATGTGCGTCTTGATGCCTTCGGAAATGTAGATACTGCTTACTATATCGCGCAGGCTAAGCAGCAGCGTGGCGAGGTGTTTGCAGCGATCTTCCGGGGTCTGGTGAAAGCCGTCAAGTCTCCATTATCTGCCTTCAGCTTTGTTCGTCAGGTTCGCCCTGCATACAGCAACTAATCCTCGACTTTGTAACATCCTGTTATTTTGCCCGCTCCCTGAGCGGGCTTTTTTATGTCTGCAGGAAGCTCAGGCCGAGGGTTTGAGGGCTTTGCGAACATAGAGAGTCTTCTTAACCCGGGCGATCAGGGTCTGGTCGCTGTCATAGAGCAATACTTCGAACTCCGGCAGGTACTTTTCGCCGTTGGCGGTCTGCCTTCGGATCTCATCGATCTGCTGCTGGCTGAGGCTGATTCGGGCGGTGAGGGGCTTGCGTGTGGCTTTAATATAGTCGATCTCGGCAGCCTGATCCCAGACCCGGTAGTCCTTGCCGAGCCTGTTCATCAGCATCAGCATGAGGTGGGGATCGATCATGGAGTAGATGCTGCCGCCAAAATGGGTGCCAACCGCGTTTCGGTTGTACCAGCGAACCTTGAGGCTGACCACCGCCTCACTCCAGTCACTACTGATCTGTTTCACCCGTATGCCTGCGCCGAGGTAGGGCGGATAGAGGTTAAGCAGGCGTTTCATGGTATTGGCTGAGAGGTTCATAAGATGCTGCACGTTTGTTTATTCAGGAAGCAACATCATTACCTCTGCAGCCTGAACTGTCAGTGACAGATCAGGCTGTTATTGCTGGCGATATCGATCAGTGGCGGCGGAATTGTAAAGCCGAAAACAGAAGGCTGGCGATACAAAGCGCAACGGAGAAGGCGACCAGACCCTCTGCCATCGTAATCCGGAACAGTAATTCCGGGGTATATCCGCAGGGTTCCCATGGCTCAAAAACAGCGGGCAGCCAACTGTCCAGAGCAAACCAGTCCGGCAGGCCGCTATCCATGCTGCAGCTATCAATGACCCAGCCACGTTCCACGGCGAGGGTCTGCCAGGATCGCTCCAGCAGGCCGATCCCGGTGACCAGCGTCAGCAGATGAGTTAGCTTGCTCAGGCCGGAATGCTTACGTCCGAACAGGCCGGGAATTGCGACCAGCAGCAGGCCGAAGATCCAGATCCGGATATGGATACAGAGTACACAGGGGCCGTAATCCAGTACGTACTGATAATAAAGGGCAATGGCTTCCATTCCTGCAGCCAGCAGAATCAGTGTCAACCAGTACCAGGCTGACCGGCTCAGACAGGTGAGTTTATCCAGCATTAAATGCTCTCCATGAAATGAGGGTATCCCTCTGATTACTGAATTGGAGTCAGGTTCCTTCAGTTGAAAAAAAACCGGGCAGGAGGCCCGGTTTTTTTCGCTGCTGGAAGATTAGCCTTCCAGTGCGTTGCGAATCCGGCCCAGAGCGTCTTCCAGCACTTCCATGCTGGTTGCAAAGGAGAGACGCATGTTGCCCGGTGCACCGAATGCGGAGCCGGGAACCAGTGCTACGCCCGCTTCGTTAAGCAGGAACTCCGCCAGTTCGATATCATCGCTGAAGCGCGGGTCGTTATCGATCGCTTCCTGGAAGCTCGGGAACGCGTAGAAGGTACCGTCAGCCGGGATGCAGTTCACCCCCTTAATGCTGTTCAGGGTCTCAACTACGTACTCATGGCGTGCTTTGAACGCGACAACCATTTCAGCGACGCAATCCTGAGAGTTTTCCAGTGCCGCCTGCGCCGCCACCTGAGCAATAGAGGTCGGGTTGGAGGTGCTCTGAGACTGGATCTTCTTCATTGCGCCGATTAACTGCGCAGGACCTGCGGCATAGCCGATACGCCATCCGGTCATGGAGTAGGCTTTGGAGACACCGTTGAGAACGATCGTACGTTCATACAGTTCCGGGCAGGCGTTGAGAATGTTGACGAACGGTGCATCGTTAAAACGGATGTGCTCGTACATGTCGTCAGTCGCTACCAGTATCTGAGGGTGCTGCTGCAGTACTTCAGCCAGCGCTTTCAGTTCATCCAGTGTGTAAGCAACGCCAGTCGGGTTAGACGGGCTGTTCAGCACGACCAGACGGGTTTTATCGGTGATCGCTGCCTGCAATTGAGCGGCAGTCATCTTGAAGCGCTGTTCCTGCGTAGTGCTGACAATCACCGGAGTGGCATCAGCCATCTTGACCATGTCCGGGTAGGATACCCAGTAAGGTGCCGGGATGATCACTTCATCGCCTTCGTTCAGCAGGGCCAGAGACAGGTTAAAGAAGCTCTGTTTACCGCCGCAGGAAACCAGAATCTGGTTCGCTTCGTAGTCCAGACCGTTATCGGTCTTGAACTTGCTGATAATTGCTTTCTTTAATGCCGGCGTGCCATCTACAGCGGTGTATTTGGTGAAACCTTCGTTTAGCGCCTGGATGGCAGCCTGTTTGATGTGATCCGGAGTATCAAAGTCGGGCTCGCCAGCACCCAGGCCAATAATGTTCTTACCTGCCGCGCGCAGTTCTGCCGCACGGTTAGTTACCGCCAGCGTTGGAGAAGGTTTGATGTTGTTAACGCGGTCTGAAAGTTGAACGTTCAAGCCTAAGTTCCTCGATTTAGCAGATCCGCAAGCGGCGGATCGCGACATTAAATCAGCAGAAAAGCCTGTTTTGCTCAGAGTTGGCAGGGCTTTTCCAAACCTGACAATGATACAGCAAAGAAATGCCCGCATGAATCCTGTTTCGAGCAAAAGTTGCCTTTTATGATCAATAAATTGCCTATTGGAAACTTTTTGTCGGATCAGCCCTGACAGCCTGCGATTAAACCCGCTCCGCACACTGGCTTCTGTGATGATTCACGATCAGGTAAGTCCTGTGCAGTCATATTGAGGTCATGTAAAAAGCAGCGCCGCGGGTTTGCGTGGTTTCGGCAGCAGGTCAAATTCCCCGTGACTGGGTTATAATGGCGGTTTTTCTCCGGTTTGGATGGGTTATGAAAGAGCGCTTTAAGGTTCACTCTCCGTTCTCCCCTGCAGGTGATCAGCCGCAGGCGATTCGTGAGCTGGTAGAGGGTATAGAATCCGGTCTGGCGGCCCAGACGCTGCTCGGCGTTACCGGTTCGGGTAAGACCTTTACCGTGGCTAATGTGATTGCTCAGGTGCAGCGCCCGACCATTATTATGGCGCACAACAAAACACTGGCTGCCCAGCTTTACGGTGAGTTTAAAGAGTTCTTCCCGAATAACGCCGTGGAATACTTCGTTTCCTACTATGACTATTACCAGCCGGAAGCTTACGTTCCCTCCTCTGATACCTTTATCGAGAAGGATGCTTCGATAAACGATCATATTGAACAGATGCGTCTGTCAGCGACCAAGGCGCTGCTGGAACGGGAAGATGCGATTATCGTGGCCACCGTTTCTGCCATCTATGGTCTGGGTGATCCTAAGTCCTATCTGGGCATGATGCTGCACGTTGATCGTGGCGATATTATCGATCAGCGCGGGATTTTGCGCCGCCTGGCGGAACTGCAGTACACCCGTAATGATGTGGAACTGCATCGTGGTACTTACCGGGTGCGCGGCGATGTGATCGATATATTCCCGGCGGAGTCCGAGAAAGAGGCGATCCGCTTAGAACTGTTTGATGAAGAGATCGAAGAGATCAGTAGCTTTGATCCGCTGACCGGTGAAGTCCTGAAACGAATGCCCCGGGCAAGCATCTACCCTAAAACTCACTACGTAACCCCCCGGGAAACCCTGCTGCAGGCGGTGGAAAAAATTAAGGATGAGCTGCATGGCCGACTGCAGCAACTGCGCGAAAACAACAAACTGGTTGAGGCGCAGCGTCTGGAGCAACGCACCCTGTACGATATGGAGATGATCATGGAGCTGGGTTACTGCTCCGGGATCGAGAACTACTCCCGTTATCTTTCCGGGCGCCAGCCGGGAGAGGCACCGCCAACCCTGTTCGAGTATCTGCCGGATAATGCCCTGCTGGTGATCGATGAATCCCATGTCACGGTGCCGCAGATCGGCGCCATGTATCGTGGTGACCGTTCGCGTAAGGAAACGCTGGTGGAGTATGGCTTCCGTCTGCCGTCGGCGCTGGATAACCGGCCGATGAAGTTTGAGGAGTGGGAGCGGGAATCGCCGCAGATGATTTTTGTCTCGGCCACCCCGAGCCGTTACGAAGCGGAAAATCAACAGCAGGTGGTGGAGCAGGTAGTTCGGCCGACGGGTCTGGTTGACCCGGTGGTGGAGGTGCGCCCTGCGACGACTCAGGTGGATGATCTGCTGTCTGAAATTCAGAAAACTGTGGCGAAAAAAGAGCGCGTGGTGGTCACTGTGCTGACCAAGCGAATGGCTGAAGATCTGACCGAGTATCTGGATGAGCATGGCGTTCGGGTACGTTACCTGCATTCGGATATTGATACGGTAGAGCGGGTAGAGATTATCCGTGATCTGCGTATCGGTGAATTTGATGTGCTGGTGGGGATCAACCTGTTGCGTGAGGGGATCGATATGCCGGAGGTGTCTCTGGTGGCGATTCTGGATGCGGATAAAGAGGGCTTCCTGCGTTCAGATACCTCGATGATCCAGACCATCGGCCGGGCCGCGCGAAATGTGAACGGTAAGGCTATCCTTTATGCAGACCGGGTGACCGGGTCGATGCAGCGGGCGATGGATGAAACCGAAAGGCGCCGGCGTAAGCAGATCGAGTTTAATGAGGCTAACGGCATTGTGCCGAAGGGCATCAGTAAGTCGGTGGCGGATATTATGGAAGGTGCCAGCACCATTCCGGGCCGTAAGGCGAATAAGAGCAGCCGTAAGGTGGCTGAACCGGCTACAGAGTATCAGACCGATCCGGCGCAGATGTCGGCCAAAGAGCTGGCTCGCCTGATGACTCAGATGGAAGACAAAATGTACGAAGCGGCCAAAAATCTGGAATTTGAACAGGCGGCGAAATACCGGGATGAGCTGGAGAGTCTGAAACAGCACAGTTTTATTAACTAGTGAGGCCCGCAGGGGGCTCTGGAGTCAGTTGAGTGTTAAACCGATGGTTATGCCTGTTGACCCTGATGATACCCGTGGGGTTACAGGCCGCGGAACAGGCGGGTAAGGTCGTGCTCAGTGTAGGTAAAAACACTGCGCAACTGGATGCGCAGCCGCCACGCGCGTTGAAGCGCAACGGCCCGGTTTATGTGCGAGACCAGATCAGCACCGGCGAGCGTGGTCAGTTGCAGTTGCGTCTGAGCGATGGTTCCCGGGTGTCTCTGGAAAACAATACCCTGTTTACCCTTGAGCAGCACCGTTATCCGGAGGATAGCCCGCAGCAGGGGCGTGCGGTTTATCAACTGATTAAGGGTGGTTTACGCACCATCACCGGGGCGATCAGCGCAGCGGAGCCGGATAATTACGCACTCAAGACACCGATCGCGACGATCGGTGTGCGCGGTACCCATTACAGTCTGTTCTTCTGCGACCAGAGTTGTTCTGAGAGCAGTGGTCGTCCGCGCGGACTCTGGGGGCAGGTGCTGGAAGGCACCATCGTTGTTAAGGTTGCGGAGCATCAGAGCGATGTGCCGGCAGGCAAACATTTCTTTCTTGAAGCCGGCCAGCGTCAGCCTCTGATTCAGTCTGAGTCGTTTACCGCTGAACAGTTGCAGTCCCGGACTGCGGTACTGGATACAGTGCCCGACGCTGCGCTGCCGGATCTTGACCGCCAGCCGCTGTCACTGGAGCAGGAAGTACAGCGGATTACTATCGACCCCGATCTGAAAATGGATCGTGTGCCGGCACAGACAAGTCCGCTGGATGCCAGCCCGAACAACTATTAGCCGACGGCTGGCGCTGCTATCACAGTAAGCTCTGTTGCGGTTGACCGATCAGGGAATAATCGTTTTAAACGCCACCTAATTCCCCTTTTAGGCGTAAGGGCTAAGTTCTGGATTGGCAGTTCAGCAAAAGGCTGTTAAGTTGCATTAATCAGGACTGAGGAATATGTACAAGGGGAGTTGCATTGAAAACCCTGACCCGATGTTGTCTAGTAGGGCTGATGAGTGTTGCGCCGTGGGTGCAGGCGGATCCGGTAACGGATATTCAGGCATTACTTGATCAGGCAGAATACAGCCGCGCCTATCAGGTTGCGCTACAGCACCTGGATCAGTATGAGGGGGATCCGGCGTTTGATCTGCCCTATGCCGTTGCGGCCATCGACAGTGGCCACCCGAGTGAGGGGATCTTTGCTCTGGAGCGGGTGTTATTCCTGCAACCCAACCATCAGTTGGCACGCCTTGAACTGGCACGGGCTTACTTCCTGCTCGGGCAGATGGCTCAGGCGCGCAGTCTGTTTGAACAGGTCAGACAAAGCCAGCCGCCCGCCAACGTCATCAGCCGTATTGATCTTTTTCTTGCCCGCATAGATAACCGGGAACGTGCCTCACAGACACGTTTCAGCGGGTTTGCAGAGCTCTGGGCGGGCTACGACAGTAATATCAACTCCGGCCCGGGTGGGCAGACCCAACTGGTTACCCTCAGTGATAGTGCACTGGGCCGTGATGATCAGTTTAATCTGCTGCGTCTGGGCGGTCGGGTCGAGCATCATTACTCAAAGCGCGGTGCGCTGCAATTTGATGCCAGCAGTGATCTGCGTTACTACCACACGGAGCCGGAACAGGATTACAAACGTTTTCGCGTCTCCGGAGGTCACCTCTGGAAAAACTCTCACTCGCAGTACCTGCTTCAGTTCAGTTACGACAAATACCAGTTGGATCGTGAAGATTACCGGGATCAGGTCGGGGCCAAACTGGTCTGGAGTCAGCAATTGACGGGCCGCTCGGTGATCAAGAGTTTCGCTGCAATCAACGGGCTGGATTACGTCGATAACAACTGGAAAGACGCAACGCTGTACACCCTGGGCAGTAATTACTTTTATGCTGCTGATGGTGGCTGGAAACCACTCTATTTCATGGGTGGTTTTATCGGTGCCCAGAAACCGGAAAATGGCGGTATTCTCGCCGACGGGCAGGTTGATCAGACCTTTTACGGCGTGAGTGCCGGGGCGCAGTTCAGCCCGTCTGAAAGCCTTCGGTTTACTCCTGCACTGACCTACCAGAGCAGTGACTATCAGGGTGAAGACTGGCTCTACGGAATTAAACGCAGCGATGATTTCCTGCTTCTGAACCTGAATATGGAGTGGCGATTTAATCCATCCTGGAGTCTGCAGGCGAACTACAGTTTCACGGATGTCGACTCCAATATTGAACTTTATGAATATGATCGTCAGCAGGTGATGCTGGGTCTGCGCTACAACTTTCAGTGAGGTCTGAGATGATTCTACGTTTTACAACTGCCTCCCTGTTGCTGATTCTGACCACACTGGTTCAGGCGGCCCCGGAGAGTATCGGCAAAGTAATCCTCAGCTTCGGTCAGAATATGGCGGTGGCGGCTGATGGTTCAGAGCGGGAGCTGAAGCGCCAGTCTGAGCTCTATGCGGAAGATCTGCTTAAGACCGGCGCGAAAGGCCGGCTTCAGGTGCGTTTCAGCGACGGCTCGCGGCTCTCCCTGAAACCCGGCACCGAGTTCAAAATCGAGCAATACCAGTTTGCCAGCGAAAACCCGGAAGAGGGAAAAGCGCTGTATAAGTTGCTGAAAGGCGGGATGAGAACGCTCTCCGGCCAGATCGGCAAATCCGATCCCGAAGCCTATCAACTGGATGCCGTCGTGGCGACGATCGGTATTCGTGGCACCGATTTCAGCATTACCCGTCGGGGTGACAAGCTCAGCGGTTCGGTGACGGATGGGCGGATTAATGTTCAGCCACGTCAGGGTGATGACCGGGATATTCCTGCGGGCCGATCCTTTGAGCTGCTCGGTGCGGCCGGCAGTATCAGAGTATTTGATACCCCGGTGAGTGCGCAGGGTTCTGATGAATCCGGCGATGAAGAAACCGATGAAACGCAGAATGAAGAAGAGGAAGAGAGCACCGATGCCGACGAATCTCAGGCAGAGGAGGAACCTTCAGCCTCTGATGAATCCTCTGCCTCTGAAGAACCTTCAATATCTGAACAATCTTCAACGTCCGAATCAGGCGCTACCGCTGTAACCCAGCTCACCGCAGAGAACACCACGCTGACCACGTCAGTGGACAGTACTACCGACAGTGCGCTGGTCCCGACCACTGATCCGGTTACAGGTGGTACGGTCAGCGAGTCAACAACCGCACCCAACCCTACCGGCACCGGTACGGTGGCAGCCAGAGGTACCGTAGCGGGTGTCGCCTTTTTCGACAAAGACAGTCTGCTTGGGCTGAAGGCGAACAGCGGTTCACTGATGCCGGACGGCCAGACCCAGTTGGTGCTGGATAACAACAGTCTGACCGGGATCTATTTTGTCGAGACCCAGACCAATGGCGGTGACTGTAATCCCTGTACCTTCTCGGCAGAAAATGCCTCGCTGAAAGACAATGGCAGTTTTGCTACCTCAGACAACGCCAATATCTACTGGGGACGCTGGGATGGCGATTTCCAGTTGCTTGAGAATGGCGTGCTGCAGGATACCGATCAGTCCTTCCTGTTTATCTACAGTGACCGCCTGACCCCGCTCAGCGTGCTGCAGAACAAAACCGGTACATATACGTATTCTGCTGTCAGTGGCAAAGGCTCAGTGCAGACCGAAAGTGGTCTCTACGGCAGTATCGATTATTTCTCCACGATCAGCGTGGACTGGAACAATCAGAAAGTTACTTCTGCCAGTCTGGATCTGAACGGCTTCTCCGATTCGCGCAGTTATGACCTGAACAGCGCGGAAGCGATGGGAATTGAGGAGCTGTATAACGGTAAAGAGCTGAATATTACCGGCAGTTGCAGCGGCGGAGGCTGTATTGGTTCCTCAGAGCTGGAAGGGCATATGTCGGTGAACTTTGTGGGTGATTCCGCAAACAGCATCATCAGCAGCTTCAGTGCCTCGGAGAAGGGTGTCGCGGGCGCGGTGTCGGATGTGGGTGTCACCGGGACGGCGGTATTCCAGTAACGGCTTGTTCAGAGCTGGATCAGATCGCCGTGGTGCAGCCGGTCGATCTGCCATTGGGGCAGAATCTGCCGGCACTGCTGCATGATCAGATCTTCAAACCCGGGCTTGAGGTGAGTGATCATGATCCGGGTGGGGTGTTGTAACAGGCTTAGCTGTTGCGCCAGATGGCTGGGGGTCAGGTGACCGCTGAGACGGGCCAGTTCATCGACTTCATCGGTAAAGGAAACGTCGATGATAAGCAGATCGGGCTGATGCTGGTTGAGGATCGGCCACAGCGGATCATTAATACCGTTGTCACCGGTAAATGCAAAAGAGCTGTTCTGGTCAGCAATCAGATAACCCGCCGTTGGCGTTGGGTGGCTGGCGGGCAGAACCCGGATCTGTTTACCCTGCAGGCTCAGTTCGTCGCCAACCTGAACCTTGTGCAGGCGAATGATCGGCTCTGCCTCGGGCAGGCAGGTGTAGTCCGGCCAGACCGTCCAGTTAAAAATATGACTCTGCAGAGCGTCGATGACTTCAGGCAGAGCATAAACATCAATCGGGTGGCGGTGCTGGTCGTAGATGGTTGCCAGCATCAGGGGTAATCCGGCGATGTGGTCGATGTGTGCGTGGGTGATCAGCACATCACGGATCTGCAGCATCTGCTCCATTTTCAGCAATTCAACGCCGGTGCCGGCGTCCAGCAGAAGGGTTTCGTCCAGAAGGAAAGTCGTTGTTTTCAGGCCGTGGCCGATGCCACCGCTACAACCAAGAATTTCGATTTTCACTTCTCACCCCGGCGGACGCTATCTAAAATCAGAATCGTAACAGGTACATTATGGTAGTTGTGCATGACAAAATCGACTGAGAGCGAAACCCAGCAGTTCTACTCCGGGCTGACCAAAGTCCTGAGTAAAATCCATCAGGCCCGCAGTTTTGAGCAGGCTTATCCACTGGTTGAAAAAGCCTTGCTTGCCCTGTTCCATGCGCAACGTATGACCGTATATCAACGTAACCGCAGTAGCAAGGATATTGTCTCCCGCTTCAAAACCGGTGATGACCTGACCGAAATCCGAGTCCCGGTCAGCGCAGGTTCGATTGCCGGTTATGTGGCCCTGAGTCGGCAGCCTTTGATCATCGCGGATGTGCATAATGCTGAGGAGCTGAAAAAGATCCATCCGGAACTGCGCTTTAACGGTTCTTTTGAAAAAGATATCGAGTTTAAAAGCCGGTCAATGCTGGTGCTGCCGATTCTGTTTAACGAAGTATTGCTGGGTGTGATTCAGATTATCAATCGCCGCGATGGTCAGCCTTTCACCGATTCAGATCTGAAGCGCGGCGAACAGTTTGCCGAGTTACTCGGGCAAAAATTCCGCTACGATTTCGGCTGCACTGAAGGCCCCTATGATTACCTGCTGCAGCAGAACCTGATCGATGAAAAACGTTTTCAGCAACTAGAGCAGCGGGCGGATGCGAGAACGCCGTTAAGTCGCCTGCTGCGAGAACAGGCCCGGCTCAGCAGCAGTCAGATAGGCGAGTCTCTGGAGTGTTACTATCAGGTACCGTTTGTCGCTTACAATCCGGAAAAATACTATCTGCATCCCATTTGCGAACAGGTGAATAAAGCCTACCTGCGGAACAACAATGTTGTGCTGCTGGCGGAGCAGGGCGGAGATAATCTGCTGATCCTGATCGATGATCCGAACGACAGTCAGCGCCTGATGGAGATTAAAAACGTAGCCTCCGGTCAGGAGACGCAGATCTGTGTCGGTTTGCTGGATGATATCCATCAGTATCTGGGGGTCAGCGTCGGTAGTGTGCAGCAGGAAGGTGCGAATCTCAGCTCTCTGCTGGATGAGCTGGAGGATGCTCAGGAACTGGACGCGGATGAGGTGGCTGAAGGCGATGAGGTCTCCGAAGAGGATTCCACCGTGGTGCGGCTGGTTAACCGGGTGCTGCTGGATGCCAAGCGCTTAAGGGCTTCGGATGTGCATATCGAACCGGGTAAGGGGCGTACACCCACCAGCGTCAGGATGCGTATTGACGGGGTCTGTCAGGAGATTATTCAGATACCGGCGAGTCATGCCCGGGCAACCGTCTCCCGGATCAAAATCATGTCGCGGCTGGATATCGCCGAAAAACGCCTGCCGCAGGACGGCAAGTTTGCCGTGCGTCTGCAGGGGCAGCCGCTGGAGGTGAGGGTGGCGACCATCCCGACCGTGAATGGTGAAGGGGTGGTGATGCGTCTGTTGCAGAGCGGCGAGCCGGTACCTTTTGAGCAACTGAATTTTTCCTCACGAAATAAAAAACAGACGGAAGCGTTGTTGCAGAACCCGCACGGTATTTTGCTGGTGGTCGGGCCGACCGGTTCAGGTAAAACCACCACCCTGCATGCTTTGCTGGCTACCCTGAACACGCCCGATCGAAAGATCTGGACCGCAGAGGATCCGGTTGAGATTACTCAGCCCGGGCTGCAGCAGGTGCAGATTCAGCCCAAAACCGGCTTTACCTTCGCCGCTGCGTTGCGGGCATTCCTGCGTGCTGACCCGGATGTGATTCTGATCGGTGAGATGCGTGATCAGGAAACGGCGCATGCGGCGGTCGAGGCCTCGTTAACCGGCCACCTGGTGCTCTCAACCCTGCATACTAACTCGGCCCCGGAAACCATTACCCGGTTGCTGGATCTGGGGATAGACCCGGTGAGCTTTGCCGATGCCCTGCTCGGCATACTGGCGCAACGTCTGGTCCGTACGCTCTGTCCGAGTTGTCGTAAGCCCTATCGTGCCAGCGAAGAGGAGGCCGCTTTTCTCCAGCGCCGTTATGGGCAGCGCGCGGCCGAGCTGAAGTGGGATAAGCTGAAGCTTTATCGTGCTGAAGGCTGCGAAGAGTGCAACCAGACCGGGTATCGGGGCCGGACCGGTATCCATGAACTGCTGGTTTCCACACCGGCCCTGTGTGAACAGATTAACCGCGGCGGCTCGATTGCTGAGATCCGTGCTCAGGCGGAGAAGGATGGCATGCGCAGTCTGCAGCAGGATGGCATCTACAAAGTGCTGAAAGGGGATATCGATTTTGATCAGTTACGTCGCGTGGTGTCGGAATAAGCGATGAAACAGAGACGGATTCGCACCCTGCTCGGATTAGTGCTGAGCCTGCTGATGATGCTGCCCCTGTTTCAGGGGGAGCGACTGGCACTGCTGGACCGGTTCGAATATGACCTCTATGACCTGCGTCTGAGACACTTTGCGCGCTATGCCCAGGATCCGCGGATTGTGATCGTAGATATCGATGAAAAGAGTCTGGCGGAGGAGGGACGCTGGCCGTGGAGCCGGGATCGGCTGGCACTGATGCTGGATCAGCTTTTTGATAATTACGGCGTGGCCATTGTCGGCTTTGATATGGTCTTCTCTGAAGCGGATCGCAGTGTCGATCTGCAGCGGCTTCAGGCTTTAAGGTTGCAGCAGCAGGAGGCTGATCTGGATAGCCTGCTGGCGCAACTGGACTCCGATCAGCTTTTCGCACAGGCATTGACTGATCGCCCGGTGGTACTGGGTTACCTGTTTGACCGCAGTGCAAAGCAGCTACAGGTGGGTGATCCGGGTATACCTGTACTGGAGGCGTCCGGGGTGCTGCAGCGGCTGCCCATCCCTCAGGCCAGCGGTATTATCTCCAGTCTGGACCAGTTGCACAGTGCCAGTGTCTGGAACGGTTTCTTTGATAATCCGATGGTAGACCCCGACGGTGTCTACCGCAGGGTTCCGTTGCTGCAACGCTACCAGAGTAATTACTACCCCTCGCTCTCCCTGTCGATGCTGCTGGCACTGTTTGGCGAGCAGGAAGTGCAGCCGGTTCTGGAAAGTGATGCCACCGGAGAGCGTCAGGCGCTGGTGGCTGTTGAGGCAGCCGGGATTCGAATTCCTGTGGATCAGTACGGGGCTGTGCTGGTGCCTTATCGCGGCCCGCAGGGCAGTTTTCCCTACGTTTCGGCCAGTGATGTGATCTCGGGGCGGGCTGACCCGGCACAACTGGAAGGAACCGTGGTTCTGGTCGGCACCAGTGCGGCGGGGCTGCTTGATCTGCGGGTAACGCCGATGAGCAACCGCTATTCAGGGGTTGAGGTGCACGCCAATATTCTCTCCGGAATGCTGGATGAACGGATTCTGCATCAGCCGGATTACACGCAGGGGGTTGAACTGGTGCAGCTTCTGATCAGTGGTCTGTTGCTCTCGCTGCTGATTCCCCGGGTGTCGGCACTGACTTCGACGCTGATTACCCTGGGCTGGATTGGTCTGTTGCTGGCTTTCAATCTTTATGCCTGGGAGCATCTGCTGTGGGTGATACCGATCGGTTATACCCTGGTCACGGTGATGCTGCTCTATCTGTTTCAGCAGACCACCGGTTATTTCTTTGAAACCCGCAATATTACTCAACTGGCCGGCCAGTTCGGCCAGTATATCCCGCCGGAAGTGGTGGCGGAGCTGAGCCGGCAGAATCAGTCGGTGCAGCTGAGTGGGGAAAACCGCGAGATGAGCGTGTTTTTCTCGGATATCCGTGGTTTTACCAGTTTATCGGAGCAGCTTAATCCGCAGCAGCTTACCCGGTTGATGAATATCTACCTGACCGGGATGACCCGGGTGATTCACGAGCAGCGGGGCACGGTGGATAAGTACATCGGTGATGCGGTGATGGCCTTCTGGGGGGCACCTCTGGAAGATCCGCAGCATGCACGGCATGCGTTGCTGGCGGCGATGGAGATGCTACGGGTACTGCCGGAACTGAATCAAACCCTTCGGGATGAAAATCTGCCTGAAGTTCAGGTGGGGATGGGGATCAACTGCGGCCCGATGAATGTGGGTAACATGGGGTCTTCATTCCGTATGACTTACACGGTGATGGGCGATGCGGTGAACCTCGCTTCCCGGCTGGAGGGGCTGACCAAGTATTACGATACCCCGTTACTGGTGAGTGGTGAGCTGGTGGCTGAAGTCCCGGATTTCCTGTTCCGGCATCTGGATCGGGTTCAGGTTAAGGGGCGCAGTGAGCCTGTGGATATCTATCAGCCGTTGCTGCCGCTGGATCAGGCCAGCGCAGAACAAAAGCGTGATGTGCAACAGTTCGGGCAGGCGATTGCGCTCTATGCCGGGCAGCAATGGACGGAGGCAGATGCGCTCTTTGCCGGGTATCTGCAGCGCCACCCGGGGGACCGGATGGCGCAGATCTATCGTCAGCGAATTGCAGAATTTACCTTGCAGGCGCCTGCCGACGACTGGTGCGGCGTGTTCAGCCACACCTCCAAGTAACGGGCCTGAGTCAGTTCAGGCCGGGCAGGCTGGCCGGGTCAAACTGGTCGATCTGGCGTGGGGTCATGTGTTGCTGCGCATAGGCCAGATAGGTGCCGCTTTCGACAAACAGACGGAACAGGTCGGCATCCAGATGATTATCCTCAACCATCCGCCCGAGGATGGTCATCGCCTGAGAGAGCAGCATCCCTTTCTTGTAGGGACGGTCCGGTGAAGTCAGGGCTTCAAAGACATCGGCAATACACATAATCCGGGCCCGCGTTGACAGGTCGTCTGCTTTCAGTCCGCGGGGATAGCCGCTGCCATCCATATGTTCGTGGTGATTACAGGCGATCTCCGGTACCTGACGCAGTTGGCGTGGGTAGTTGAGGGATTCCAGCATGTCGATCGATACTTTGATATGGTCACGCATCACCTGCCGTTCTGCATCGGTCAGGGTGCCTTTGCTGATGCAGAGGTTGTCGATCTCATCCTGTGTCAGCAGGTGACGGCTTTCACCGGTGTCATTGATCCAGCTAATTTCACCAATCGCCATGATTCTGGCTTTATCCTCTTCGGCCATAAATTCTGAACCGGTATTGCTGCGGCGGATAAAAGCCAGTTCTTCATCCAGCCGTACAATCTGCTGTTGCAGCGCGTTCTGTGCCTTGTGCATCGCATCCGCGTCCAGTTCCCGGTGGCGGCGCAGCAGTTCCAGCTCAAGGTGTTGTTTGTATTCATAGAATCGCGCTTCCACCAGATCGATCCGGTCAAACATGGTGTGCAGTTTGGTGGCTTTGTCGATGATGTATTCAGGCGTGGTGATCTTGCCGCAGTCATGCAGCCAGGCTGCGATTTTCAGCTCATATAGCTCCTGTTCACTGAAACCCATCTCAGCAAACTGCCCCTCTTCGGCCTGATTGACGGCTCCGGCCAGCAGCATAGCGATCTCAGGCACCTGCTCACAGTGTTTGCCGGTGACGGGGGATTTATGGTCAATCGCGCGGCCGATCAACTTGATGAAAGACTCAAACAGCAGGCGCTGTGAATCGATCAGGCGGCGTTTGGTGAGTACCGTCGCAGCCAGTGATGCCAGTGATTCGACCAGATGCTGCATGGTATCGGTAAAGGTGATGATGTTGCCCTGATCATCCTGACAGTTGATTAACTGCAGCACCCCGATGACTTCCCCTTCATGGTCCTGAAGCGGAACGCAGAGGAAAGATTTGGAACGATAACTGAGCTGCTTATCAAACTTGCGGGTACCGGAAAAATCAAACTCCTCACAGGCGTATGCGTCTGGGATGTTGATGGTCTCCTGCTGAACAAATGTTTGCACAACCACCAGTTTGGAGGATTGTTGCTGTGCATTGAAAATCTCAATGCAGGAGAGCTCGCGCGGTTTGCTGTGCATTCCCAGTGACCGGTTGTGGAGAATGGTGAACAGCAGTTCGTTCTCATTCTCTTCGTTCAGGGTATACAGGGTTCCGCCGTCGGCATTGGTCAGGTACATACAGCCCTGAATAATCCGGTCAAGCAGTTGAATATGATCGCGCTCAGAGGTCAGGGCGCCGGTCAGGTCGGCCAGTTGTCTGACAACTTCCTGGGTGTCTAAATGGCTCATGATGATCCCGGTAATACAGTGTCTGTAGATACTGTGGTCAGAAGCCGGGAGGGTGTCAAGAAAAATGCCCCCCGGGAGGGGCATTGAATTACTTCGAAAGGTAGCGGATCGCCTGTTCCATGCCTTCCAGCGTCAGCGGATACATATGCCCGTCGAGCTGTTCGCGGATTGCCACGGTGCTCTGGGTATACTCCCAGGAGCGGGTGTGACTCGGGTTAAGCCAGATCGCCTTATCCCAGGTATCGAGTACCCGTTGCAGCCAGACCTGACCCGTCTCCTCGTTCATATGCTCAACACTGCCGTAGCGGCTGAACAGTTCGTAGGGAGACATGGCGGCATCGCCGATAAAAATTACCCGGTAATCTTTGCCGTAGGTATGAAGTACATCCAGTGTGGAGACTGCTTCATCAAAGCGGCGGCGGTTATCTTTCCACAGCTTCTCGTAGATGCAGTTGTGAAAGTAGTAGTACTCCAGGTGCTTGAATTCGCTGCGCGCTGCGGAAAACAACTGTTCGCAAAGATGGATATAAGGGTCCATGGAGCCGCCGATGTCGAGAAACAGCAGCACTTTAGCGGCATTATGCCGCTCCGGAACCATTTTAATATCGAGCAGGCCGGCGTTGTCTGCGGTAGAGCGGATGGTGTCGTTAAGATCCAGCTCTTCCGCTGATCCGGTGCGGGCAAATTTACGCAGTTTGCGCAGTGCAACCTTCATGTTGCGGGTGCCCAGCTCAACCTGATCGTCGAGATTTTTGAATTGCCGCTTCTCCCAGGCCTTAACCGCACGTTTGTGCTTGCTCTCGCCGCCGATGCGGATCCCTTCCGGGTTGTAACCGCTGTGGCCGAAGGGGGAGGTGCCGCCGGTACCGATCCACTTGTTGCCGCCGGCATGCCGGTCATGTTGCTCTTTGAGCCGGTCATTGAGGGTTTCCAGCAGTTTATCCAGACCGCCCAGTGCCTCGATCTGAGCTTTCTCCTCGTCAGTCAGGTTTTTCAGAAACTCGGCCCGGAGCCAGTCCTCGGGTATCTGGTCATCGGGGAACAGTTTGAGGTCTTCGAGGCCTTTGAAATAATGGCCGAAAGCACGATCAAAGCGATCAAAGAATTTTTCGTCCTTGACCAGACAGAGCCGGGCCAGCAGGTAAAAGTCATCCAGACTGGCAAAAGCAACTTTGGCCTGCAGGGCTTCCAGCAGAGTCAGTAGTTCTTTGAGGGTAACCGGAACCTGGGCTTTGCGCAGGGTGGTAAAGAAATCGATCAGCATTGTCTGACAGGCCTCAACGCTGGGCGCGGCGAGCCATAAATGCCAGTCGCTCGAGCATGTGTACATCCTGCTCGTTCTTCAGTAGTGCACCATGCAGCAGTGGAACGGCGTCATTACTGTCGCTGTCACGCAGCACTTCGGCCGGAATATTGTCAGCCATCAGCAGCTTCAGCCAGTCGATCAGCTCAGAGGTGGAAGGCTTTTTCTTCAGACCGTTGACCGAGCGGACCTCGAAGAAAATCTCCAGTGCTTCCTTAACCAGCGACTGTTGCAGGTCAGGGTAGTGCACCTTGACGATATCCAGCATGGTCTCGCGGTCCGGGAACTGGATGTAGTGGAAGAAGCAGCGGCGCAGGAAGGCATCCGGCAGCTCTTTTTCGTTGTTGGAGGTGATGATAATGATCGGACGGTGTCTGGCTTTAACCTGCTCACCGGTTTCGTAAACGCTGAACTCCATCTTATCCAGCTCAACCAGCAGGTCGTTAGGGAATTCGATATCCGCTTTGTCGATCTCATCGATCAGCAATACTACCTGTTCATCCGCTTCAAAGGCCTGCCACAGCATCCCTTTTTTGATGTAGTTGGCGATATCGTGAACCCGCTCCTCGCCCAGTTGCGAGTCGCGCAGCCGGGAAACGGCATCGTATTCGTAAAGGCCCTGCTGGGCTTTGGTGGTGGATTTGATGTGCCAGCAGAGCAGCTTCTTGCCCAGTGCAGAGGCGACCTCTTCTGCGAGCATGGTCTTACCCGTGCCCGGTTCGCCTTTGATCAGCAGAGGACGTTGTAGGGTGATGGCGGCATTGACGGCCATACGAAGGTCATCGGTGGCAACGTAATTATCGGTACCTTGAAACTGCATTGGGTGCTCCTGTTGAAACCTGGCTCCGGCGGAGGATCGCCGCTGAATTGGCGGGTGCCGGAGTGAAAATCAGTATTTACCCTAATTTAAGCGAAATGAGCCGTGCTGAATAGTGACGATTTTGTTCAGATTATCTGTTAAAGCCTGTTTCAGGGCCCTGGGCCCTGTTTTTCCGGCTTTGATTGTGGTCGGGCCTGACATCGCTTAGAGTGGCGATTGGCCGGAGGTTGATGCCGGCAGAGATGGTTTTTATTGATTTAATCAGGGTAGGTTATGGTGTTTTCAAAACTGATGGGTGCGCTGTTTGGTAAGGGCGGCGAAAGTAAGCAGAGCGCTGTGGAGATGGAGTCTGTTGAGTATCAGGGGTATACCATCACTCCGGCGCCGATGCCTGATGCCGGTGGCTACCGAATTAACGGCACGATCACTCGGGGTGAGCGCAGTCACCAGTTTATCCGCGCGGATATCCTGCCCGGCAGTCAGAGTTGCGCTGATGAGATGATTCGCAAAGCGAAGCAACTGATCGATCAACAGGGGGCGGGCGAGGGCAGTTTCTGGTAAGTCAGGTTCTTCAGCGGATGGCGGGAACTTGAACGTCTGATTCAGGTCATTAGCACGGATCTTCCTGTGGCTGTTTTTACAGCGGCAGGTGTGCTTGTCTGATATCGCTTTTGGTCAGGCTGTCTGTTGCCGGCAGGTTCCGGCTGACAGCCGTGATGTGAACAGGAGTTGCTTATGTTTTCTTGCCGATCTTTCCGTTATCTGACGGTCCTGCTTTTATTGCTTCTGGCGCCGCTCAGCAGGGCTGCGCTTCCTGCTCAGCTACCCGGTCAGCAACCGTTACCCTCGTTGGCGCCGATGCTCGAGCAGGTCAATCCTGCGGTGGTGAATATTGCCACCTATTCAACGACTCAGAGTCGCTATAATCCACTTTTTAACGATCCCTTCTTTCGTCGCTTCTTTAATATTCCTGAGCAGGAACTGCCGCGTAAAGCTGAGCGTAAGCGCCAGCAAAGCGCCGGTTCAGGCGTTATTGTGGATGCCTCTGAAGGGATAGTGATGACTAACTATCATGTGGTGAAAGGTGCTGATGAAGTGCGCGTAGGTCTGGTTGATGGCCGCGGTTTTGATGCCCGCATTATCGGCACTGATCCGGCATTGGATATCGCGATTCTGAAGGTCGAAGCCGATGGCCTGACTGAGGTGAAAATGGCCGATTCATCTCAGCTTCGGGTGGGTGATTTTGTCGTGGCGATTGGTAATCCGTTCTCTCTGGGACAAACCGTCACCACAGGGATTGTCAGTGCTCTGGGACGCAGTGGTCTGGGGATAGAAGGCTATGAAAACTTTATCCAGACCGATGCATCGATTAATCCCGGTAACTCCGGTGGGGCGCTGGTGAATCTGCGTGGCGAGCTGGTGGGGATCAATACTGCGATCATCGCACCGGCGGGTGGTAACGTCGGTATCGGTTTTGCGATTCCTGTGAATATGGCTCGTGCCAGCCTGCAGCAGATTTTACAGCACGGTGAGGTTAAGCGTGGCCAGATTGGCGTGTCGATTCAGGATATCAGTGCAGATCTGCGCGAAGCCTTTAATCTTGAAAACGGTCAGAAAGGGGTGCTGCTGACCCGGATCGAGGACGCTTCGTCTGCGGATCGGGCCGGGCTGGTACCGGGTGATATCGTTATCCGTGTGAATGATCAGAACACCCTGTCTGCAGCGCAACTGCGCAGCCAGATTGCAATGATACCTCCCGGAGAGGAGGTGTCGCTGACCATTCTCCGTGAGGGGACTGAGATGCAGTTCAGGCTTCTGGTTGAAGAGATTGATCAGAGCGTACAAACCACCAGCATGCATCCTCTGCTTGAGGGCGCTGTTTTTGCCGATCACGAGGCGGGTGGTGTGGTTCTGGCGGCCCTGAAACCGGATAGCCGGGCAGCCTACAGTGGGCTGCGCCCGGGCGATCTGATCGTAAGCGCCAACAAGGTCAGGGTGACTGATCTGCGGGCCTTTCGCGAGGTTCTGAAACGTAGCCGGTCCTCTATTTTGCTGCAGATTCAACGCGGTAATATGACGTTGTATCTGGTGATACGTTAGGGAGGCTGTGAATAAATCCTGTTAGTGCTCTCTATTTTCTGAAGCTGTCAGAGAAAGGGTACAGTTCGCTGTTAATGGCTCTGGCCCTTTACATGCGCTTTTCTTCGCGCGCACTTTTCTTCGAGCTCGGGGGAGGCTGTCTGAGTCTATTCAGGCGGCTCTCTCTCCTCTCTCCTCTCTCTCTCTCTCTCTCTCCTCTCTCTCTCTCTCTCTCTCTCTCTCTCTCTCCTCTCTCCTCTCTCTTCTGTGTTCCTGTCTGGAATATAACCCTCTTTCACCGGCCTTTCTGGCGGGCTCTGTCGTAGCTGCCCCCGGATTTTCTCTGCATGTTTCGTTGACTGTACGTTGCAGGTATCGGGGTGTCTGCGGGGCTGAGCGCATCAGGCAGGCGTTAGTTATTTAGTATTACTAAAAATATTTTTATTTGTAACTCAAAGTAAATATTGGTGCATTTCGGGGTAATGAAACCGTGTTTTGCTGCTTTTTTGCGCAAAAGCGGTTGTTTTTGCTCCGATTAAATGCTTTATAATATATAGCGTTACTAAAGATTAGTAAGGCTAAATTTTATTTGTTATGAGTATAAACTACAGGAAACCCCTAGTTTCTGACGGCAGAGCGGTGTCAGCGCTGATCAGGCGTTGTCCGCCTCTGGATACCAATTCGCTCTACTGCAACCTGCTGCAGTGCCGGGATTTCAGTGAGACCTCAATTCTGGCTGAAGGTCCTGATGGACAGGCGGTAGGTTTTATCTCTGGTTATATCCCTCCGGCGCGGCCGGATACGTTGTTTATCTGGCAGGTTGCGCTCGACAGCAACTGGCGTGGGCAGGGGATTGCGCGAACCATGCTAAGTGAGTTGTTTCAACGGGTGGAGCAGGCTAAGTATCTGGAAACCACCATCTCACCAAGCAACGCCGCCTCCCGGAAGTTGTTCACCGGCTTCTTCAGCGAGCACTTTATGGAGTATGAGACCAGCCTTCTGTTCGAACGGGGTGATCACCTCGATGCCGATCATGAAGATGAGGTGCTCTACCGGGCAGGCCCCGCCATCAGCTTCAAACCGATGATGGCCAGTTGAGCGACGTTTTCTTTTTTTAATTTCAATTCAGAGTCTTTGTTATGAAAATTTTTGATCAGATTGAATCTGAGGTTCAGTCCTATGCCCGCTCGTTTCCGCGGATCTTCAACCGCGCGCAGGGTGAATTCCTTTACGATGAAGAGGGAAACCAGTATCTGGATTTCCTCGCCGGTGCAGGCACCCTGAACTACGGCCACAACAACCCGTTGTTCAAATCACTGCTGCTTGATTACATCCAGGCTGACGGGATCACTCATGGTCTGGATATGCATACCCGCGCCAAAGGCGAGTTTCTTGAAGCGTTCAACGAGAAGATTCTTAAGCCGCGTAACCTTGAATATGTGATGCAGTTTACCGGCCCGACCGGAACCAACGCGGTAGAAGCGGCGCTCAAGCTGGCACGTAACGTGACCGGACGTGAGAACATCATCTCCTTCACGAACGGTTTCCATGGGGTCAGCCTGGGATCGCTGGCTGCGACCGGTAATTCGCACCATCGCGGTGCAGCAGGGGCCAGCCTCAGCGGTGTCAGCCGAATGCCCTATGATGGTTATCTCGGTGATGAGGTCGACACGACGGAATACCTCGATAAAGTGCTGTGCGATTCAAGCAGTGGTGTGGATCTGCCGGCCGCCGTTGTTGTGGAAACAGTGCAGGGCGAGGGCGGTATCAATGCCGCCAGCTTTGAGTGGTTACGCAATCTGGAAAAGGTCTGCCGTAAACATGAAGTACTGCTGATTGTTGACGATATTCAGGCGGGCTGCGGTCGTACCGGCACCTATTTCAGTTTCGAAGAAGCGGGTATCACCCCGGATATCGTAACGCTGTCTAAATCTCTGGGTGGCTATGGTCTGCCTTTCGCTGTGGTGCTGTTCCGTCCGGAGCTGGACCAGTGGAAGCCGGGTGAGCACAACGGCACCTTCCGTGGTAATAACTTCGCTTTCGTTACAGCTAAAGCGGCGATCGATCACTACTGGTCTGATGATCAGTTCTCTAAAGAGATCAAGCGCAAAGGTCAGTACGTTTCAGAACGTCTGGAGAAAATCGTAGAACTCTATGGCGATGGAAACTTCTCTACCCGTGGTCGTGGCATGTTCCAGGGGATCAACTGTGTCAACGGTGAGATTGCTTCCAAGATTACCAGCGCCTGCTTTAAGCAGGGTCTGATTATTGAGACCAGTGGTGCTGATGATCAGGTTGTGAAATTCCTCTGTCCGCTGGTTATCAGTGATGAAAGTCTGGCGAAAGGGATCGATATCGTTGAGCAGGCGATAAAAGAGGTCTGCGCTTCTGAAAATGAGATCCCTGAAGATAACTGCTATTTCGACACTGTTTACCTTTCTGAAGCGAGTTGAGAAGAGAATTATGATTGTACGTACCCTGCAAGAAGCCGAAAAATCCGATCGTCGTGTTGTGTCCCCGGATAAGCACTGGGAGAGCACCCGATTGCTGCTGAAAGAAGACCAGATGGGGTTTTCATTCCATATCACCACGATCTATGCGGACACCGAAACCCATATCTGGTATCAGAACCATCTGGAATCGGTTTACTGCATCAGCGGTGAAGGTGAGATTGAAACGCTGGATGATGCCGCTATCTACCCGATTAAACCGGGCACCATCTACATTCTGGATAAAAATGACGAGCACCTGCTGCGGGCTAAAACCGAGCTGAAACTCGCCTGCGTTTTCA
This sequence comes from Neptuniibacter halophilus, assembly GCF_030295765.1. Taxonomy (NCBI): domain Bacteria; kingdom Pseudomonadati; phylum Pseudomonadota; class Gammaproteobacteria; order Oceanospirillales; family Oceanospirillaceae; genus Neptuniibacter; species Neptuniibacter halophilus. Next base: position 2,575,962 of record NZ_AP027292.1, read on the forward strand.
ATCCGCCTCTTAATGGTAAAGAGGTGCATGATGAGAACGGTGTCTATCCACTCGAAGAAACAGCCTGAGGGAGGATTCGGATCAGTATGCAACAGGATAAGTATCCATCCCGGGTGAATCCGGAGCCGCAGGTACTGCCCCGGCTGGACCCGGTTATCTATCCTTCGTCGATTCGTGCCACGCATCTGACTGACGCACACCTGGAAAGCTTTGAGCGCAATGGCTACCTGCTGTTGCCGGGGTTGTTCAGTGCAGAGGAGGTCAGACAGTTCAGCGCAGAACTTCAGCGGATGCAGGTGGATTCTGAGTTGCTGGCGTCACCGCAGGCTATTACAGAGCCCGACAGTGGAGAGTTGCGTTCGGTTTTTCAGATCCATCGAAACCACCCGCAGTTCTCTGAGCTGGCGGCGGATCCGCGCATTGCAGACGTGGCGCGGACGATTCTCGGTGGGGATGTGTATATCCATCAGTCCCGGCTGAATTTTAAGCCGGGCTATCGCGGACGTGAGTTTTACTGGCATTCGGATTTTGAAACCTGGCACACCGAAGATGGCATGTCACAGATGCGGGCGATTAGCTGTTCCATTCTGCTGACCGATAACGATGCGAAAAATGGTGCGCTGATGCTGATGCCCGGCTCTCATAAAGAGTACATCACCTGTGTCGGTGAAACGCCGGAGAATCACTACCTCTCTTCGCTGAAAAAGCAGGAGTATGGTGTACCCGGTGATGAAAGCCTGAAATACCTGAGTGATCGCTATGGCATTGATTGTGCCGAAGCGAAGGCGGGCTCCGTGTTGTTCTTCGACTGCAACGTGATGCACGGTTCTAACAGTAATATCACCCCGGAGCCGCGCTCCAACCTGTTCTACGTCTACAACCATATCGATAACCGGGTTGTTGAACCGTTTTGCGGGCAAGCACCGCGTCCGGAGTTTATCTGCTCCCGGGAAACCATAGAAACCCTTTGATTAAACAGTGCCCGGGCAACCGGGCACTGAATACTGATATGACTCATAGTGTTGAAAAGATTGGCGGCACTTCCATGAGCCGCTTTGAAGAAGTTCTGAATAATATCTGGATGCGTCCGCAGGATGGCTCCATCTACAACCGGATCTTTGTGGTTTCTGCTTACGGCGGGATCACGGATCTGCTGCTGGAGCATAAAAAAACCGGCGAAGCCGGGGTCTATAGCTGCTTTGCTGAAGCGGAACAGGAGGACGCCTGGAAGCAGCGGCTGCAGGAGGTCGAGCAGAAACTGCTGGCGATCAATGCCGAGATGTTTTCTGGCCCTGTGCTGCAGCAGGCAAACCGTTTTATCCGTCAGCGGATCAGTGGTGCCGAAGCCTGTATGAACAGCCTGCACAATCTGTGCAGTTATGGCCATTTTCAGATGCAGCAGCATCTGGCGACGGTACGGGAGATGCTGGCTTCAATTGGCGAGGCGCACAGTGCCTTTAACTCGGTGCTGCTGTTGCAGCAGCACGGCGTAAAGGCGCGTTTTGTCGACCTGACCGGATGGAAAATGGAGCAGCCGTTACCACTCGATGAGATGATCAATGAAGCATTTGACGGTCTTGATCCGGCAGCAGAGATGCTGATTGTGACCGGTTATACCCAGTGCGAAGAGCAACTGATGCGGACATTTGATCGGGGTTACAGCGAGATGACCTTCTCGAAGATCGCTTCAATCACTCAGGCAGAAGAGGCGGTTATCCACAAGGAGTTCCATCTGAGTAGTGCTGATCCGCGTATTGTGGGCGAGGAGCAGGTGGTGCCGATTGGTATGACCAACTTTGATGTGGCAGATCAGCTCTCGAATCTGGGCATGGAAGCGATCCATCCTAAAGCTGCACAGGGGATTCGTAATGCAGGCATCCGCATTCGGGTGAAAAACACCTTTGAGCCGGAGCATATCGGCACCATTATCGATGCTGACTACTGTAATCCGCGCCCCTGTGTGGAGATTATTGCCGGACGGCGTGATCTGTTTGCGATTGAAGTGTTTGACCAGGAGATGCTCGGTTCGCCGGAGTATGACATCAACATCAGCCGGCTGATCAAAGAGCTGAAACTGCCGCTGGTGAACAAAGAGTCAGATGCCAACAGTATTACCTTCTATCTGGCAGGGAATCGCAAGAAGGTGAACCGTCTGGTACGCCTGATCGAGACCCAGTACCCGAGTGCGGCGGTAGAGCTGCACAAAGTAGCGATGGTGTCAGCGGTGGGCTCCGATCTGAAAGTGCAGGGTATTCTGGCGCGGGCGGTATCGGCACTGTCGGATGCGGGGATCAATGTATTGGCCCTGCATCAGACTATCCGTCAGGTCGAGATGCAGTGCATCGTTGCCGAAACCGATTATGAGGCGGCCATACGTGCCTGGCATAAGGCGTTGGTAGAAGATGAAAACCACGGTGCAGTGATCCGTCGCTGCGCGGCCTGAGCCGGCAAGGCTACCGCTGTAAATCACCTCCTTTGAAGGTGATTTCGTTTAGTTGAGGCTCAGCCGAAGAGTGCGGTGCTGATTCCTGCGACGGGTTTCGCTTTGTTGGCGGGTTTTATAAATATACCGCCCCCGTGTTGCTGTTTCGTATAAGTAATGAAACAGCGTTCCATATAAAGTGAACCGAAATAATAAAGCAGCCTTAGGGCTGCTTTTTTATTGGGCGTAGCTTTAGGGTATCCGGCGCACTGACAGGGGCATCCGGTGGAGGTCGCCATAACGGAACGAACTACTAAAACTTGTTATGTAATGACCAGTCGTTGCGCGTCATTCGATATGCCCGCACAGAACGGCCATGGAACGCTTGGTGTGTGTAGTCTGCGAACCCGACTTTCTCCGTCACCCTAACCGAGGCAGTGTGTTCCGGCTCGATAATAACAATTACCGACCTGCAGTGTTTTTGGTCGAAAGCGTACTGGAGAACACCCTTGACAGCTTCTGTCGCATACCCCTGATGCCAGAACTTGCGTGCCAGTCGATAACCCAGGTTGATTTCTTCAACATCGTCAACCAATTCAGGCCCAACACCGCAGAAGCCGATAAGATGCCCAGATTCCTTCTTGCATATTGCCCACGGTCCTATGCCTTGAGAGGCGTAACACTCAAGGCACCAGTCAACAAACTGGCGGGTAGCATCATCGTTGCAAACTCCACGAACAGAAAACTTCATGACTTCCGGATCACTGAGCATTTTGGTCAGCACTGGAACGTCTTGGTGGGATAGTTGTCTGGCAACCAATCTCTCTGTTTCAAATAATGGCACCTATCTCTCCCTGTGAATAACTTTAAGCGAAGCGGCGCATTTACATGGGGCATAATGACGAAGTCGCCCGGTGTAAATGAATCTGAATGACAGAAGGGAGCGTCTTGTTATATTTCCTTACAACTGTCGTCATTTAAATCCTCTACTTTAGAGTTGAACGCTTCTAGAAGATGTTTGAATTCTGGTGATGGTAAAATGTCGGACCTGAACACTTTTCTTAATTTGTCCCCATCCTCATGTTTAAGTGCGGTTCTAAACGAATCAACTTTTTCTAGAGCCTTTTTGAATTCCAGGTGTTTCTGACTTAGGTCTTCCTTTATCGCAGAGCTCAAAGTAACCCACTGGTTGATTGGTCTTTCTTTTTGGATTTTTTCAGGGGCAACCTTTAAGTAGATACTAAAGGCAGCAAACCTCTGTTGTATGAGAGCCAATTGGTGTTTTTGGTAGAGTACAGCAACATCACTTAGTTCTGGATATTTAGAAGTAACAAGGTCGGTAGAATCGTTTTGCCATTGAGTTTGAAGATTGGTGTAAGTTTTAAATTTATGCTGTAAACACTCACTACCAAATACTTGTGTGGTGCAAAAAAAAGAAGTAATTAATAAAACCCAACTTTTCATACGATCCTCAAAGAAATATAACGCCTGCATAAGCGGTAAATCTGCAGTGTGAAGCAGGGGGAATTTTATGTACCGAAGAACACGGAAGTAGCAAAATCAACTCGGTCGTTTGGCGAGCGCAATGCGGCAAAAGAAAGGAAAAGACTTAGGGAGCATGGTCATCATCCTGATACATATCCGCCTGAACTTCCTGCACTGTGCGGGTGATCGAAATCACCGACTTTTTTCGGGTACTCCGGTTACCCAGCGCCTAGAACTATATCCCCCTCACGGATTGATTGCTACAGCGTCTCGATTCACTCAAGCTTTTCAAAGTGCGTATTGGATGAAGCCGAATCGTGAAAGGATTTCTAAAAAGCCATCTATTCAGGGGCGGTATAGTTAACTGAGTCAGTTGGCAGTGAGGTTTAAGTGGCACCCCCTTACCCTTCTGTGCAGCCGTGCATTTCAGATTTCAAATGAGAAAGCGCGAGCACTGTTTGAGGTCGCTTGCGACCGAGTTTACTGACGCTGTGCGTCGGCCCTACGGGCCAGCTAAAGCTGTTCAAGCAGAGCTTGTCGCAGCGCCATTTGAAAACTGAAACGCGCAGGGAAGTGGGCGCAGCCAACCAAACAGCAGGGGCGGTTTTGGGTTGTCAGGGTATTTGGGAGTCCAAATACCCTGACTCGCCAGCAAGGCGAAAAGCGGAATCGTAAGTTAAAACCTCGCTCTACAGGCAAAGCCTCGACAAAACGATCACCACTTCCACAGAAGCTGTTTAAGGCTGCACTACTCCGAATTAGGCAAGTCCGCTTCTGGCACATAGCACTCCCTAAGTCCTTTTCTTAATTCGTTTCACTATGTATGAGATTGCATGTCATTCGTTTCGCCTAGAATGAGATGTGCGCCTTCTGAAATGAGAGGGCAAAGCGAAACGGCACGCAGTGACGGGGGCTTCTATTTCATTAATTTTGAGAAGGGATACATCAGAGGGAGTACAACGCAAAGCCACCTGCGATGCAGGTGGCTTTATAATTTTTGCTTTTACCGATCAGGCCAGGTTGTAGATAAATACCACCAGAACCGCAGCCGGCGTGATGTAACGCAGGACAAACATAAACAGCCTGTAGCCTGCACCGTTGCCCAGATCCAGCTCATTTTCACCGGCCTGTTTCGACATAAACCAGCCGACAAACAGGGCGATAGCCAGACCGCCGAGCGGCATCATCAGGTTGGCGGTGACATAGTCGAACAGATCAAAGAAGGTTTTACCTTCAAAGCGCTCAAACATGCCCAGCGGGTAAACATCAGACCACTGGTTCAGGGAGAGGATCGTCAGAATACCCAGTGCCCAGATACTGATGCCGCCGATCAGCGTACCGCCGAAACGACTGATCCCTTTCTGTTCTTCCAGCCACTCCACAACCGGTTCCAGCAGTGAGATCGCTGAGGTTACAGCGGCCACAACAAGCAGAGCGAAGAACAGGCTGCCGAACAGCACACCGCCGGACATCTGGCCGAATGCCAGCGGCAGGGTCTGGAAGATAAGGCCGGGGCCTGCACCCGCTTCAAGACCGTTGGCGAAGACCAGCGGGAAGATCGCCAGACCTGCAAGCAGAGCGACCGCGGTGTCGACCACAGATACGGTGACGGCGGTTTTAACGATGGATACTTTTTTCGGCAGATAGGAGCCATAAGCCATCATCACGCCCATTCCCAGACTCAGGGTGAAGAAGGCGTGGCCCAGTGCAGTGAGTACCCCTTCGGTGGTGAGTTTGCTGAAGTCAGGTTGGAACAGGAAGCTGAAGCCCTGAGCGAAGTTGCCGGTGTTCATGGCGTATCCCACCATCACCAGCAGCAGGACAAACAGCAGTGGCATCAGGATATTGATCGCTTTTTCCATACCGGAACTCAGGCCACGGGCGACGATAATGATCACCAGCAGCATAAATACGGAATGCCACAGCAGGAGGGCAATCGGATCAGCCAGCAGGCCACCGAACATGGCGCCGATGGTATCGCTGTCAGCACCTACAAAGGCACCCTGTGCGGCATTGCCCACATAGGAGAGGGCCCAGCCACCAATGACTGAATAGAATGAGAGAATCAGGAAGGAGGCAAGCATGCCCATACCGCCGATCCAGACCCAGCGTTTAGAGAGTCCGTCCCGCTGAGCCAGTTGGCGCATGCTGTTAATCGGGCTGCGACCACCGCGACGACCGATCGCAACTTCGGCGATCATGATCGGGATGCCAATCAGGGCAATACACAGAAGGTAAACCAGAACGAAAGCGCCGCCACCGTTTTCACCGGTGATGTAGGGGAACTTCCAGATATTTCCCAGGCCTACGGCAGAGCCGCTGGCAGCCAGAATAAAGGCGAGGCGTGAGGACCACATCGGGTGGTCTTTGCGGCTGCTGTCTGCAGCCAGGTCTCCGGCTGCATTCTGAACCAGATCAGTCATGACAATTCTCCAGATCTTATTTTTATGTGGCAGAGAAAAACTGCCCGCAGCACTGAACTGCGGGCGGGATGGTGATTTATTTCATAAAGCGTTCTTCGGCCAGTTCGTTGGCGACTTCGCCGGTCGGGCGATCCTGAGCATCGGCGCGGCGGAAGATCTCGCCCAGCGTGTCGGCGATGGTCTCGATATGGGCACGGACTTTAGTGTGCTCATGGCCGATCCGTTCATAGAAGATATCGATAATGCCGCCGGCATTAATGGCGTAATCCGGCGCGTAAAGAATGCCTCGTTCACGCAGCATCAGATCATGGCGCTGCGATGCCAGTTGATTGTTGGCGGCACCGGCAATGACGCCGGCTTTAATGAGCGGGATCGATTCGTCGTTGAGTACGGCACCCAGTGCGCAGGGGGCAAGTACATCCACATCCAGTGACAGAATCTCGTTCTGGCTGACGGCGGTGGCGCCCAGTTCGCGCACCGCGCGTTCCACCTGTTCAGGATGGATGTCGGTCACAAACAGTTCTGCACCGGCATTGTGCAGCAGCTCGGCGAGACGGTAGCCGACGTTGCCGACTCCCTGAATCGCGACTTTGAGGCCGTTCAGGTCGGTACGGTCCAGTTTGTACTGAACGGCGGCTTTGAGGCCGACAAAAGTGCCGTAAGCGGTTGCCGGTGAGGGGTCGCCGTTACAGGGCTGGCCGTCTATGCCGGTGCGCTCGGTAATCCCGGCGACGTTGTTGGTGTGCTGATGCATCACTTTCAGATCCGGTACTGAGGTGCCGGAGTCTTCAGCAGCAATATACTGGTTCCCTGTACGTTCGAGGAAACGCCCCATGGCTTCCAGCAGCTCCGGGGTTTTATGTTTGCGCGGGTCGCCGATAATCACCGATTTACCGCCACCCAGATCCAGATTGGCGAGGGCGGATTTGTAGGTCATCCCCTTTGACAGGCGCAGTACGTCGTTGAGTGCTTCTTCGTCGCTGGCATAGTGCCACATGCGGCAGCCGCCCAGCGCCGGGCCGCGGTTGGTGTTGTGTATGGCGATAATCGCCTTGAGTCCGGTTTCCTGATCATGGCAGAACACCAACTGTTCGTGGTTATCAAATTCGGAATGGCTGAATACAGACATAGTGGTTTCCTGAATCAAAGAGTCTGGGCAGTGGCCTGATCGTTAGCAGGCTGTGCTTCTTGAATACGGGCCAGCAACTGCTGGCGTTTCTGTTCGGCTTTAGCGTGGGCGGCATCTTTAACCGGGCCATAACCCCGGATGCTCGCGGGCAGGCTGAGCAGTTCGATGGCATCCGCCAGGTTTTCCCGGTTAAGCTGGCTGCACACGAGTTGTACATCCTGCTCGTACTCGCGGATCAGGCGGCGTTCGAGGCGACGGTCGGCGCTGTATCCGAAAGGGTCCAGCGGGGTGCCGCGCAGGCCGCGGAGTTTGCTCAGGGTGCGGAACAGCGGTAGTACCTTTTCGCTGAATTTACGCTTCTGCGGACGGCCGGTAGCCGGGTTAATCTTTGAGATCAGCGGCGGCGCGAGATTGAATTCCAGCTCAAAGTTGCCTTCGAACTGCTGTTCAAGCTGGGCACGGAATCGCTCAGAACTAAGCTGGCGCGCCACTTCATATTCGTCTTTATAAGCCAGCAGGCGGCTGTAGTTTTCAGCCACTGCCATGCTCAGGCGAGTACCGCCCACTGTTTTTTCTGCGTTCTGCATCTGGCTTACCAGCGCATGGTAACGCTCCGCCAGCGATGCGTTCTGGTACTCGCTCAGGTGTGCTTTCTCGCGACTGATTACTTCGTTCAGGCCAGGCATCAGTTGCAGTGTCTGAACCTCAGGTTCAGCCTGAGGCAGGGCGATCTGGCTAACCTGTTGCAGGTCATGTGCAGCCCGTCGTCCCCAGAGGAAAGCCTCTTTGTTGGCGTTAACGGATACGCCGTTCAGCTCAATCGCCTGTTCGATCGAACTGCGCTGCAAAGGAATCAGCCCCTGTTGCCAGGCGAAACCGATGCAGAACAGGTTGACCGCCATGCCGTCACCGAGCAGGTTGGTGGCCAGTGTGGTGGCATCGAGAGAGAAGGTTTTATCCTCTTTGGCGGTTGCGCGGATTACCGCTTCCATCTCGGCAGATGGAACCTGCAGGTCCGGGTCGCGGGTAAACGCCGCTGGCATGGTTTCGTGGTTATTAATCACGACCTGACTGCGATTTCGATCCAGTTTACCGAGGGCTTCCTCGCTGGCGCCGACCATCAGGTCAAAGCCGATCATCAGATCGGTTTCGCCGGCGGGAATGCGCACGGTGTGGATCTGTTCCTGAGTGTTGGCAACGCGGATATGGCTCATTACGGCGCCAAATTTCTGCGCCAGACCGATCTGATCAAGTACGCCAGCCCCTTTGCCCTCAATATGGGCAGCCATGCCGAGCAGGGCGCTGACCGTGACAACACCGGTACCGCCTACGCCGGTGAGCATAATGTTGTATGGGGTCTCGCAGGTTGGCAGTTGTGGTTCAGGAAGTGTCTGGAACTGGCTGCTCTGGCCCAGTGCCTCTGGTTTGCGCAGTTTACCGCCTTTGACGGTGACAAAGCTTGGACAGAAGCCGCGAACGCAACTGAAATCCTTATTGCAGGCAGACTGGTCGATCTCTCTTTTACGGCCGCGGCTGGTCTCTTTGGGCAGCAGTGACAGGCAGTTGGACTGTACGCCACAGTCGCCACAGCCCTCACACACTTCGCTGTTGATCACAACGCGCTGATCCGGGTCATGCATCTGGCCACGTTTGCGGCGGCGACGTTTCTCTGCCGCGCAGGTCTGGTCATAGATCATGGCTGTACAGCCCGGAATTTCGCGTAGTTCGAGCTGAACTGCCTGCAGGTCATCACGATGATGGAAGGTCACGCCGTCGGCAAAATCGGCCCGGCTCGGGTATTTGTCCGGTTCGTCACTGACCAGTGCGATGCGGCGGATCCCTTCACCATAGAGCTGGTGGGTGATCTGCTGGACGGTCAACTGACCATCGATCGGCTGGCCGCCGGTCATGGCTACGGCATCGTTGTAGAGCACTTTGTAGGTGATATTGCTGCCTGCTGCGACCGCAGCACGGATCGCCAGCAGGCCGGAGTGGAAGTAGGTGCCGTCGCCGAGGTTCTGGAAAACGTGGTTGTTATCGGTAAAGGGTTGCTGGCCGATCCAGGTTGCGCCTTCTCCTCCCATCTGGGTAAAGGTGTCGGTGCCCCGGTCCATCCAGGTGGCCATATAATGACAACCGATGCCGCCGAGCGCACGACTGCCTTCCGGCACAACGGTTGAACTGTTGTGCGGGCAACCGGAACAGAAGTGTGGGGTGCGTTCCAGCAGGGCGCGGGGCTGTTCCAGCTCGGCTTCTTTGTTGCTGAGAAAGTTGAGGCGGTGTGTGATCTGATCGCTGCTGTGGAACGGCGCGATACGTGCGGCAATCGCCCGGGCGATCATCGCCGGTGTCAGTTCGCTGAGGCTGGTCAGTAGTTCACGCCCCTGTTCATCGCGTTTGCCGACGATGCGTGGGTGCTGACCGCGACGATCCTGCCAGCTATACAGTTGTTCTTTCACCTGATCTTCGATCAGACCGCGTTTCTCTTCGATGACGAGAATTTCGTCCAGATCGGTGGCAAATTCATACAGACCTTCCGGTTCCAGTGGCCATGGCATGGCGACTTTATACAGGCGGATACCCAGATCTGCAGCCTGCTGGTGGCTGATACCCAGATCTTCCAGCGCCTGCAGAACATCCAGATAAGACTTGCCGGTAGTGACAATGCCGAATCGGGGAGCGCTTGGCTGGATAATGATCTTATCGAGACGGTTAGTCCGGCAAAAAGCCTGCGCCGCGCGGATTTTGTAGCGGTGCAGACGTTCTTCCTGCTGCAGCGGTTTATCGGGCCAGCGTGCGTTGAGGCCATCGGCGGGCAGGTCGAAATCTTCAGGCAGGAGGATCTGCAGGCGTTGCTGATTAATGTCGGCGGAGATTGCAGAATCCATCACTTCGGCCAGTGCCTTCATTCCGACCCAGCAACCGCTGAAACGGGACATCGCCCAGCCATACAGGCCGAAGTCGAGCATCTCCTGAATCCCGGAGGGGTAAAGCACCGGCATCATCGCATCCATAAATGCGTAGTCGCTCTGATGCGGTAGGGTTGATGATTTGCTGGCATGGTCGTCACCGGCGATGGCGAGCACACCGCCGTAGGGCGTGGTGCCAAAAGCGTTGGCGTGTTTGAATACGTCGCCAGTACGGTCAACGCCGGGGCCTTTGCCATACCAGAGGCCGAACACACCATCGTATTTTGCGCCTTCAAACAGGTTGACCTGCTGCGATCCCCAGACGGCGGTCGCACCCAGATCTTCGTTGACACCGGGCTGAAATTTAATGTTGTAACGGCTCAGGTAATCCCGGATCTGCCACAGGGTTTTGTCAAAATTCCCCAGCGGCGAACCGCGGTAACCGGAGATAAAACCTGCGGTATTGAGGCCAGCGCGCTGGTCTCGCTCAGCCTGCAGCATGGGCAGGCGTGCCAGGGCCTGACTGCCGGTGATGTAAACCCGGCCAGACTGTTTTTCCCACTTATCGTTGAGTGAGATCGGATCGGCAGCCTGGGTTGTTGGCGTTGAACGCTTAGTCATCTCTATCGCTCCTGGTTCTGAACGGCACAGCATTTCACTCCGGTTCAGAACGAATCAGAAAAAGGGCTGGCTGTTGGAATCAGCAGTCGGTAATCGGTTGGAAACAGATACGGGTGACAGAGAACGGATCTGGAGAGAGCCGGGGGCTCAGAGTGAAGTGTGTCATTGCGCATTACCTTTGCCGCAGTTGGATCTCAACCGGGCTTTCTCTTGTTGTTATTGTGCCGACAGGTAAGTCGGAGTCGTTATGCCGGTTACCCCTTGTGAGGGTAAGCGGAATCCACATTAGTCCTGTGCTTTTACCAAGTCAACAGGGGTTATGGCTGGCTATAAGCTGTCGAGTTATTTTTTCAACTGAGTTGGTGTGCTTTTGTAGAATTAACCACTGCCGGGTTTGTTTGGTTAAAAACTGTGCAGTCCGCATCATTTATGGCCTGATCAGGTTAAACGAGCAGATATTGATTAGGGGAAAACCCTGAGAGAAGAATAAAAAAAATGGATTTCCTTTTTTCTGCGCGGTTGCGCAGCTTCAGGGCAGTCATTAGGCTGAACCTGTCTTTGGTAATACCGCAGGGTGAGAAAATGAGCAGCGATAAGGGGCCGGGTGTTCGGCTGCCACCTCCGTTAATTTTTATTTTCTTTATAGCCTTGGGGCTGCTTCTGGATCGTTACTGGCCGCTGCTCAAAGGCTGGCCCGCGTCAGGGCATATTCCGGTACTGGTGTTGCTGATCTGTGGCCTCGGTTTGCTGGCAGCGTCGTTATATCAGTTCTGGCGCCACAAAACCCACGTTGAGCCCTGGCAGCCGGCGAGCTCACTGATTTGTAATGGTATCTTTGCTTACAGCCGCAACCCGATCTATCTGGGGTTTATTCTGCTGACGCTGGCGCTTGGGGGCTGGCTGGAGAGCGTCTGGGTCTGTCTCAGTAGTCTGCCCTCAACACTGACGCTGTACCGCTATGTGATTGTTCGTGAGGAGGCGTATCTGGAGCGGCGATTTGGCCAGCCTTATCTTGATTATAAGCAGCGGGTCAGACGCTGGCTTTGAATCATCTCTGCCGAAGCTGCATCAGGTGAGTAGGGTTGCCCCGCTGATGGTAGTTACGCCAGCGCCGGTAAAGGGGTTCGGGGCACTCATCCTGCGTGCAACGGGTAAAGCCAAGCCCGGTATAAAAATCTCTGCTGGCGGAATAGGACAGGCAATAAAGGCCTTGGGGAGAGCCTGAATGCAGCGTCAGAACCGACGTCATCAGTTGTTTCCCCAGCCCGTTACCGCGCAGGTTTTTATCGACCCATACGCCTCTGAGTAAAGCGTAACCCTGCTCCGGATATTCGCTGATTCTGGCGGCTGCGATGATGTTTCCTTCTGCATCGCTTAACCAGAAACAGCGGTCGTCCGGCTGAATTTTGCCTTTGTGTCCATTGCGTTTGTAGAAGCGGCCCAGTGCCGGGGTTGTCAGTTCAGCTCCCGGGCCGTAGTGAAATGTCAGATCCCGCAGCTTCCCATACCTCGTTTCTGCAGATATTTCTGGTGATACTCCTCCGCTGGCCAGAAGGTAGCGGCGGGAATGATCTGGGTGACGATCGGGTTGGCGAAAACGCCGTTTTTCTCGAGTACGGCTTTGCTGGCTTCAGCCAGTTGATGTTGCAGTTCGTCATGGTAGAAGACGGCAGAACGGTACTGAGTGCCTACATCCGGGCCCTGCCGGTTGAGGGTGGTTGGATCGTGCATCGACCAGAACTGATTGAGCAGTACTTCATAGTCGATTAGCTGTTCATCATATTCCACCTGCACGACTTCGGCATGGTAGGTATCACCTCGGCAGACCTGCTCATAGCTGGGCTGATCCGTAGTACCGCCCATATAGCCTACTGCGGTGGCCGTGACACCTTCCATTTGTGAGAATTTCAGTTCAATTCCCCAAAAACAGCCTGCGGCAAATGTCGCTTTTTTCATCGGTTTTTCACTCCGGCAGATCTTTTCGGGTGAGCAGTGTCGTAAAACTGTCACCTCCTGGTCATCTTTTGTGCATGTGCACAAAAATGTGTTCAGAAGCGGTGCGTCGCTCCGTTTTTATCTGACTAAAAGAGTAGACTATAAATTCAATTTTTTATTAGTGCATTGTTTTTATTAGTTATTTTCTCATATGGCATAAGCTATGCAGTGTACCCCTCAATGAGTTATTTCATTCTTTGAAGGGGTATAAGATGATGAAATCAATGACTAAATCTCTGCTTGCTGCAGGTCTGCTGTCTGCTTCCGTCATGGCTGAAGCGGGTTTGTCCGCCAATATCGGTGCGATGAGTGACTACTATTTCCGTGGTGTTGATCAGGGCGTGAGCGGTGCCAGCATGATGGGGGGCGTCGACTATGAGGCGGATAACGGCCTTTCAGTGGGTACCTGGGCGGCTTCTCTGAACAATGGTGAGATCGAGTACGATCTGTACGGCGGTTACTCCGGTGAGTTCAGCGACTTCTCATACTATGTAGGTTACGCAGGCTACTTCTATACCGAAGACGGGGCTACCGACTTCCATGAGATCAACTTTAACCTGGGTTACGGTCCGATCAGCTTTGAATATACCGTGGGTACTGAAGATGCAGAAGCGGGTGTTGAAGAGCTGGATTATACGTTTGCAGCCATTACCGGTGAATATGAAGGTGCTTACCTGACTTATGGTAGCTACGGCAACGATTATGACGGTGAATACTGGGAGATCGGTTACAACACCTCCTATGAAGGTCTGGATATGGGAGTCGCTTATGTTGATCCTGACAGTGAGATCGGCAGCGAAGAAACCGTGACCTTCTATATCAGCAAGACATTTGAATTCTGATTCATTTCCATTGATGTACTAGTGCCTGGCCCGTCGCTGACGGGTCTTTTTACAGGCATGAAAAAGCCGCCTAATCTGGCGGCTTTTTGCGTTAGTTCGGGTTTAGCAGAGTGAATCCAGTTTCTGCTTCAGGACACCCTGAACCTGTCCCGGATTGGCTTTGCCCTGGGAGGCTTTCATCACCTGACCCATAAAGTAGCCGATCATCTTGCCGCGCTTGTCTGGCTCAGCATTGATGTACTGCTCTACCTGAGGGCCACTGTTGGCGATCACATCATCAACGATCTTTTCGATGGCACCGCTGTCGGTTACCTGTTTCAGACCTTTGGCTTCGATGATCTCGTCCGCGCTGCCGCCTTCGGCCCACATCACTTCGAACACCTGCTTGGCAATTTTGCCGGAGATGGTGTTGTCTTTGATCCGTTCCAGAAGACCGCCCAACTGTTCTGCTGTAACCGGACTCTGTTTGATATCCAGATCATTCTGGTTGAGCAGTTTGGACAGCTCGCCCATGACCCAGTTAGCCGCCATTTTGGCGTCTTTGGCCGCTTTAGCCACGGTCTCAAAGTAGTCCGCCATCGGCAGGTATGCTGAGAGTACGCCGGCATCGTAATCCGACAGTTGATACTCTTCGGCAAAGCGGGTTCTGCGCGCATCCGGCAGCTCCGGCAGTTCGCTACGAATCGCTTCGATGTAGCTGTCGTCAATCTCTACTGGCAACAGGTCAGGACAAGGGAAGTAACGGTAGTCGTTGGCTTCCTCTTTGCTGCGCATGGAGCGGGTTTCGTTCTTGTCCGGGTCGTACAGGCGGGTTTCCTGAACGACAGTACCGCCATCTTCGATCAGGTCGATCTGGCGTGCCACTTCAGTGTTGATTGCACGTTCGATAAAGCGAAAGGAGTTGATGTTTTTCAGCTCAGTACGGGTGCCGAGTTTCTCTTCGCCTTTAGGGCGGATAGAGACGTTACAGTCACAACGCATGGAGCCTTCGGCCATGTTGCCGTCGCAGATTCCCAGCGTGGTCACGATGGCGTGAATCTTACGGGCATATTCGGCCGCTTCCTTCGCTGTACGCATATCCGGTTCAGAAACGATCTCGACCAGCGGCGTGCCGGCACGGTTCAGATCGATACCTGACATGCCGTGGAAGTCTTCATGCAGGGATTTACCTGCATCTTCTTCGAGGTGGGCGTGGTGGATTCGCACGCGGCGGGTTTCGCCGTCATCTGTGCTGATATCTACGTGGCCCGGGCCGACAATGGGCTGTTCCAGCTGAGTGGTCTGATAACCTTTTGGCAGGTCCGGATAAAAATAGTTTTTACGTTCAAACACTGAGCGCTTACCGATCTCAGCATCGATCGCCAGACCGAATTTGACCGCCATGCGCAGGGCGTTTTCGTTAAAGACCGGCAGGGTGCCCGGCAGCGCCAGGTCGACCGCACAGGCCTGAGTATTCGGTTCGGCACCGAAGGCAGTGCTGGCACCGGAGAAAATCTTAGTGGCGGTGGAGAGCTGTACGTGAATCTCCAGGCCGATAACTGTTTCCCATTCCATCATCTATTCCTCTCAGATACCTTGTGGAGCCTGTTTGTGCCAGTCGGTTGCCAACTGGAACTGGTGGGCCACGTTCAGCAGTTTCTGCTCGGCGAAATAGTCGCCGATGATCTGCAGGCCGGTCGGCAGACCGTTCGCAAAACCACAAGGGATCGACATGCCCGGCAGGCCAGCCAGGTTCAGGGAGATGGTGAAGATATCTTCCATATACATCGCCACCGGGTCGGAGGTTTTCTCGCCCAGTTTAAACGCCGGATGGGGTGTGGTCGGGCCCATAATGACATCAACGTCTGCCAGCGCAGCGGCAAAGTCATCACGGATCAGACGACGGATCTGCTGGGCTTTTTTGTAGTAGGCATCGTAGTAACCCGCAGACAGGGCATAAGCACCAATCATGATGCGGCGCTTCACCTCGGTGCCAAAACCTTCGCCACGGCTGCGCTTGTACATATCTTCCAGATCGACCGGGTCCTCACAGCGGTAGCCGTAGCGCACGCCGTCAAAACGAGACAGGTTGGAAGACGCCTCAGCCGGCGCGATGATGTAGTAAGCCGGAATCGACAGGGCGGTATTCGGCAGACTGATCTCTTTAACGGTGGCCCCGAGTTTTTCAAACTCTTTGATCGCAGCCTGTGTCTGGCTGGCGATCTCCGGGTTGATGTCGTCAGAGAAGAACTCTTTTGGCAGACCGATCTTCAGACCGCTGAGCGGCTGGTTCAGTTCTGCGCTGTAATCGGGCACATCGCGCTCTACCGAAGTGGAGTCACGCTGATCAAAACCGGCCATGACGTTCAGCATCAGTGCTGCGTCTTCTGCGGTTTTGGTCATCGGGCCGCCCTGATCCAGAGAGGAGGCAAAGGCGATCATGCCGTAACGGGACACCCGGCCGTAGGTTGGCTTCAGCCCGGTGATACCGCAGAGTGCCGCCGGCTGACGAATCGAACCGCCGGTGTCTGTGCCGGTGGCTGCCGGGGCCAGTTGCGCTGCGACTGCAGCGGCAGAACCACCGGAGGAACCGCCGGGTACACACTCGGTGTTCCAGGGGTTTTTCGCGGCGCCATAAAAGCTGCTTTCGTTGGATGAGCCCATAGCGAACTCATCCATGTTGGTTTTACCCAGCATCACGGCACCAGCGGCGTTGAACTTTTCAACCACGGTCGCGTTGTAGGGAGAGATAAAGTTGTCCAGCATCTTCGACGCACAACTGGTGCGGACACCCTGAGTACAAAAGATATCTTTGTGGGCGATCGGCAGGCCGGTGAAGACGCCTGCGCTGCCGCTGGCAATGGCTTCATCGGCGGCTTTCGCCTGAGTCAGCGCCTGCTCTTCGGTCAGGGTAATGTAGCTGTTGTATTTGCTGTCTTCAGCCTTAATTCTGTTCAGGTAGGCCTGGGTCAGCTCGACACTGCTGAATTCACCCGACTTCAGCCCCTGAGCCAGTTCGGCTAGTGTTTTCTCAAACATGGATGCGTATCCTTTTAAATATTCCGGCGCGGGGTGCGATCACTCAATTACTTTGGGTACCAGGAACAGGCCGTCTTCGACCTCAGGTGCCGCAGCCTGCAATTGCTCACGCTGATTTTCTTCGCTGATTACATCGCCGCGCAGGCGCTGTACTGCATCCAGCGGATGAGCCATAGGGGAAACATCGGTGGTGTCGATCGCCTGCATCTGATTGACCAGATCCAGAATATTTGACAGATTTTGCGCGTATTCAGGAGCGTCCTGTTCTTCAATTTGAAGGCGCGCCAGATGGGCTATTTTATCCACATCAGAGCGATCCAGAGACATAATTTACTCTCGCTTGTTGGAGTGACTTTTCAGTAAAGTCGAAAGGGAAAAAACCAAGAGCTGTAAGGTATCACATCGGCACTCTATGCAGAAGGTCATTTGCGGGCGTTATTTCACTGGTTTTGCCTATTTACGCCTTGCCGAAACCGCTGGCCGTTGTTAGAGTTACGTGTTTTCAGGATATAGCGGCTATACCTGCAGATTTCTTAGGACTCCCTGTACATGCTCAAGAAAATTCGTGGCCTTTTTTCCAGCGATCTGTCCATTGACCTGGGCACTGCGAACACCCTTATTTATGTCCGCGATAAGGATATTGTTCTGGATGAACCTTCGGTTGTGGCGATCCGCCAGACCGGCAACCAGAAATCCGTCGCAGCAGTAGGCGCTGACGCCAAACGTATGCTGGGACGTACCCCCGGTTCTATTACCGCCATCCGCCCGATGAAGGATGGTGTAATTGCAGATTTCCATGTGACGGAAAAGATGCTGCAATACTTTATCAGCAAAGTGCATGACACAAACTTTCTGACTCCAAGTCCGCGAGTGCTGGTCTGTGTGCCTTGTAAATCCACGCAGGTTGAGCGTCGTGCGATTAAAGAGTCGGCGATGGGTGCCGGTGCGCGTGAGGTTTACCTGATCGATGAGCCGATGGCGGCTGCAATCGGTGCCGGCCTGCCGGTAGATGAAGCCAGTGGTTCCATGGTTGTGGATATCGGTGGTGGTACTACCGAGATTGCGGTGATCTCTCTGAACGGTATCGTGTACGCAGATTCTGTGCGTATTGGCGGTGACCGTTTCGATGAGTACATCGTGACTTATGTGCGCCGTAACTACGGCAGCCTGATCGGTGATTCGACTGCAGAGCGCATCAAACAGGAGATCGGTACAGCGTACCCGTCAACTGAGATGCACGAAATCGACGTGCGCGGTCGTAATCTGGCTGAGGGTATTCCACGTAGCTTTACCCTGAACAGCAATGAAATTCTGGAAGCGCTGCAGGAGCCTCTTTCTGCGATTGTTCAGGCGGTGAAGAGCGCTCTGGAACAGTGCCCGCCGGAACTGGCCTCTGATATTGCTGAGCGTGGTATCGTGCTGACCGGTGGTGGGGCGTTGCTGCGAAATATCGACCGACTGATGAGCGAAGAGACCGGCCTGCCGGTGATCGTCGCTGAAGATCCTCTGACCTGTGTAGCCCGCGGTGGCGGTCGTGCGCTGGAGTTGCTCGACAAGAATGGTTTTGAGCTGGTAAGCCATGACTAAACCATGTCAGATCTCAATGTTGAAATAATCCCCGGTACCTCCTCTGGGTATGCTTCGGCATACCGGGAGGTGCAGTATTAAAACTATCTTTCGTGGCCGATCTTCCGGCCGCTTCTTCTTTTTCCTGCTGATTCTGGCGTTCCTGCTGATGGCGGCTGATCTGTACTCCGCTAAAGTGCGTGAAGGCCGTGCTTATCTTTCCCTGTTACTGACACCGCTGCAGTGGGTCGTGGATGTACCGAGCCGTTTAGCCGGTGAGGTGTCGGATGTGGTGGTTGATCGTAGCCTGCTGCTGAAAGAGAACGCCAAACTGAAATCCGAAGCGCTGCAACTGGAGCGCAAAGCCCAGCAGAATGCCGCGCTGCGAGAAGAAAATGACCGCCTGCGCCTGCTGTTGCAGGGCAGTAAACGGGTAGATGAAGAGGTGGTTCTGGTCGAGCTGATCGGCGTTAACCCCGATCCTTTCCAGCACCAGGTTATCATCAATCAGGGCAGCGAAAATCAGGTGAAACTGGGGCTGCCACTACTTGATGCCGGTGGTGTGATGGGGCAGATTACTGAGGTCTCGCATTACACCAGTCGGGCAATGCTGATCACAGATGCGCGGCATGCTTTGCCGGTTGAGATCAATCGTAACGGTTTCCGCTCTATTGCCCTGGGTAAAGGTGAGCTGGAAGAGCTTGAGCTTGAGCATGTGCCGGATACCGCCGATGTGCAGGAGGGTGATCTGGTGATTACTTCCGGGCTGGGTGGGCGTTTCCCCCGTGGTTATCCGGTGGCGGTAGTTTCGGAAGTGATCCGGGACCCGGGGCAGCCGTTTACGCAGGTTAAGATCAAGCCCTCTGCGCTGCTGAATAAATCCCGCCATCTGCTGTTGGTGAAGATGCCTGAAGCTCCCCGTGAGCCTGAGCCGGTGGTTGCTGAGGTGGCGGAGTGAACAGCGGTTCACCGGTCACTCCGGGTGGTGGCGGCTTTATCATCTTTGCGACGTTTCTGGTTGGCCTGATGCTCAGTCAGGTGCCGCTGCCCTACATGATCGAATGGGCGCGTCCTGAATGGGTGGCGATGATCCTGATCTACTGGGTTATGGCGCTGCCGCATCGGGTTGGCATGGGCATGGCGTTCTGTCTTGGGCTATTTCTCGATGTGATCAAAGGCAGTGTCCTCGGCCTGAATGCGCTGTCCCTGACGATTATCGCTTTCCTGACCCTGTTGTTGCACCAGCGTCTGCGTATGTTCCCATTGGTTCAGCAGGCGTTTATGGTGATGGTTTTGGTAGGGATCAACCAATTGCTGTTCCACTGGATGCAGGCATTTACCGGCTATACCGGTGACAGCCTGATCTTTCTATTGCCCTGTCTCGTGAGTGCGCTGTTCTGGCCCTGGCTGTTCGTTATACTGCGAGGCATCCGGCGAATGTTTCGTATTCGCTGATAGCGGAGACCTCCTGTGAATCTGATTCTTGCTTCTGCATCTCCCCGGCGTAAAGAGCTTCTGCGCCAGATCGGAGTGCAATTTAATGTAAAGCCGGTTGATATTTGTGAAGATCTGCAGGAAGGTGAGGAAGCTGAGGCTTATGTCCGGCGGCTGGCACTGGAGAAAGCGGAAGCCGGGCTGGCGCATTGCGGCTCTGATGTGACGGTGCTGGGTTCTGATACTACGGTTGTTGTAGATGGTGAAGTGATGGGCAAGCCCCTTGACCGGGACGATGCCGTCGCCACGTTACAGCGGTTGTCGGGGCGGAGTCATCAGGTGATGACCGCCGTTGCGCTGGTCAGCGCTGAACAAAGTCAGGTGGTTGTAGTCAAAACCGATGTCTGTTTTCGTCAACTGGATACGCAGGAGTGTCTCGATTACTGGGAGACCGGTGAACCTGCGGATAAAGCAGGTGCCTACGGTATTCAGGGGATGGGTGCGGTTTTTGTGGAAAAGATAAAGGGTAGTTATTCAGCGGTTGTTGGATTGCCTTTAGCCGAGACAGCGGCGCTGCTTAAGCAGGCAGGTATACCAATCTGGCATTCTGAGTAGATTTAAGGAAAAGTCATGGGCGAAGAGATACTGATCAACTTTACACCAATGGAAACCCGGGTGGCGGTGATTGAGAACGGAATGCCGCAGGAAGTATATGTTGAGCGGGTTCATCGCCGGGGTATCGTCGGTAACATTTATCAGGGCAAAGTGGTCCGGGTGCTGCCGGGCATGCAGGCAGCATTTGTGGATATCGGTCTGGAGCGTGCTGCGTTCATCCATGTTGAAGACGTTCTGCCGCAGAGTGCGACCCACGAAGAGAAAAATAACACCTCGATTTCGCAGGTGCTGCGGGAAGGGCAGTCGCTGCTGGTGCAGGTGACCAAAGACC
This sequence comes from Neptuniibacter halophilus, assembly GCF_030295765.1. Classification (NCBI taxonomy): domain Bacteria; kingdom Pseudomonadati; phylum Pseudomonadota; class Gammaproteobacteria; order Oceanospirillales; family Oceanospirillaceae; genus Neptuniibacter; species Neptuniibacter halophilus. Next base: position 2,596,752 of record NZ_AP027292.1, read on the forward strand.
CGATCGGGACGAAAGGCGCCCGTCTGACGACTCACCTCTCTCTGCCTTCCCGATATCTGGTCTGCATGCCGGGTAACAGCCATGTGGGCGTTTCTCAGCGGATTGAAGATGTGGAAGAGCGTGACCGTTTGCGCTCGATCATTCAGGATCTGGTTGGAGAGTCCGAAGATGAGCCCTCCGGTTTTATTCTGCGCACCGTCGCGGAAGGTGCCGCAGAAGCGGAACTGAAAGCCGATATCCAGTTTCTTCGCCGGCTCTGGAGTTCCATTAAAAGCAGGATCTCTACCGCCAAAGCGCCGAGTGTGATCTATGAAGACCTGCCCCTGAATATGCGCGCGCTGCGCGATATGGCGCACAGTGGTCTGGAACGGATCCGGATCGATTCCCGTGAAACTTTTCAGAAGGCTGAGGCGTTTGTCCGGGATCTGGTACCTGAAGTGGCGGATACGCTGGAGTATTATCCGGGTGAGCGGCCTATCTTCGATCTGTTTAATGTCGAAGAGGAGATCCAGAAAGCGCTGGGGCGTAAGGTTGAACTCAAGTCCGGCGGTTACCTGATCTTTGACCAGACCGAAGCGATGACCACCGTGGATGTGAATACGGGGGCTTTTGTCGGTCATCGTAATCTGGAAGAAACGATCTTCAAAACCAACCTTGAAGCGGCTACGGCGATCGGTCGGCAGCTTCGGTTGCGTAATCTGGGCGGCATTATCATTATCGATTTTATCGATATGGAAGATCCGGATCACCAGCGTCAGGTGCTGCGCACGCTGGAGCGGGTGCTCGAGCGTGATCACGCTAAGTGTAAGGTCACCGGTGTTTCTGATCTTGGGTTGGTTGAGATGACGCGCAAGCGTACCCGTGAAAGCCTCGAGCAGGTGCTTTGCGATGTTTGCAGCGAGTGTCAGGGGCGGGGGTCTATTAAAACGCCGGAAACCGTCTGTTACGAAATTTTCCGGGAAATTCTGCGTCAGCATCGTGCCTACGATACGGACAGTTATCTGGTACTTGCGGCCCAGCCCGTGGTGGATTATCTGCTGGACGACGCTTCCAACCATGTGGCAGAACTTGAAGCCTTCATCGGTAAAACCATCCGTTTTCAGGTTGAGCCGATGTATAACGCTGAAAGCTTTGACGTTGTGCTGCGTTAGGAAATCACCGTGAAACGTCATGCCCATTCGTTTGTCTGGTTCCTGTTCTGGGGACTGGCGCTGCTGGCTGCACTCTGCGCGGCTGGCCTGCTTGGCTTAAAGCTGCTGATCAATGACCTGTCGAGCTATCGTACTGATATAGAAACCCGTCTGTCGCAAGCGCTGAATGCCGAGGTGCGTATCGCTGAAATTCAGGGGGGCTGGCAGGGTTGGCAGCCGGAGATTCGGCTTCGTGGGCTCTCAGTTACAGGGATTGAGGAGGCTGAAGGGGCGGCGCTGGCGTTGCTGGACGCGGATATGGCGGTTGATCCACAGGCGTCACTAAAGGCGGGTACGCTGGTTTTTTCCCGGTTTGATCTCGATGGGCTTAAATTACGTTACATCCTGCCCGGATCACCTGAATCTGAATCGGCAGAACCGGCACCGGGCAAAGCGCAGGATCATGCTGCCAGCCAGGCTGGCAGCAACCTGCTGGCATTTCTGTTGCAACAGCGTGCACTGAATATTCGCAATACCCGCTTCGAACTGCAGCAGCCGGATGGCGAGACCGTTTCGGTGTCTCCTGTGCAGTTGCAGTTGCAGAATGATGGCTTTATGCGACAGATGAAGATCGGTGCCGAACTGGTGACTGATCGGGGCCGGGCAACGATCAGCTTTGTCGCTGAAGTGGAGGGTAATCCGAGTGAAGATCCGGTTAATTTTTATCTCCAACTCAACGGGCTGGACCAGCAACTGCTGAATCCCTGGTTGGGGCTGGCCGATATTGAGTTGGAGCGGTTTCAGGGCGAGCAGCAGATTTGGGGACGTTCCTATCGGGGTAAACTGGTCTATCTGAACGGTATTACCAGTATCGAGGGTTTCCGCTTTCGTGACTATTCGCTGGATCAGGCGCAATTGCATACCGCTCTGGTGCGCCGTGATCGTGGCTATCAACTGCAGTTGACGGACCTGCGTCTGGATGCTGAGCAGCAGGCTATTGAGCTGCCGCGTATCAGCCTTGATCTGATCCGGCAGGGGCGCAGGATTCAGCCGCTTAAGCTGATGGTAGAGCAACTTGATCTGGATAAGCTCAGCGACTGGCTGGTCCAGCAGCCGGCGATGCCGCCAAAGGTCGCAGAGATTGTGAAGACCCTGTCGCCTCAGGGAGCTTTGCAGAATCTGGCGATAAGCTGGTCTGAGTCCGCTGCGCTGAAAGATTTTAAACTCGAAGCAGATCTCCATGATGTAGGCATTAAGGCCTGGGACGATGTGCCGGAAATTGAAGGCATCAATGGCCTGCTTCAGGCCGATAGCGAGGGTGGACAGATTCATCTGGTCAGCCAGCGCTTTGCGATGCACTACCCGACCCTGTTTGATTACAAATGGCAGTATCAACAGGCAGATGGGGTGATTGGCTGGCGGATGGAGGAGAAAGGGGTTGTGGTTGCCTCACAGCTGCTGCACCTGAAAGATCCGCATGTATCGGCCTCAGGACGTTTCAGCATTTACCTGCCGTTCAGTCGGGATGAGCAGCCGTTGCTGAATCTGCAGATCGGGATGCAGCAGAGCGATGGTCTGCAGGCGAAATACTATATTCCACCGAAAGAGGTCGGTCAGGGAACATACGACTGGCTGGTCAGGGCGATTCAGGGCGGCCGGATCAGGCAGGCCGGGTTTATTCTTAACGGTGTGACCCGTTCACGACTGGATGATTACCAGCTACCTGCGGTACAGATGTTTTTCAATCTGGAACAGGCCAGCTTCGAGTATCAGCCGGGATGGCCGGCGGTGAAGGGGGCGGATGCGTTTGTCTTCTTCCGCAATGGTGAACTGGTGGCAGAAGCAACAGGTGGAAAGCTGTATGACTCGGGTATCGACTTTGCCTGGGTGCACCTGCCGCAGAAAGCTGATCGTTTACTGGTTGCCGGAGCGACCCGCGGTAATGCAGCAGATCTGCAGCGCCTGTTAAGCGAGAGCCCCCTGCGGGAAGAGGTGGGGGATGATCTCAATGTCTGGCAGATGGCGGGAAGCGCCACGACCTTGCTGGATCTGAAGTTACCGCTCTATACCGGGAATATTCAGCCCCGGGTTAAAGTGACCTCGGTGATTCGGGATGGTCGGTTCCGTTCCGAAGTGGACCGGATCGATTTCACTGGAGTGACCGGTCAGGTTAACTTTGATTCGGCCACCGGTTTGTCAGCGGATAAGCTCAGCGCGCGGCTGTTTGAGCAGCCTGTCAGTGCATCGATCAATACCCGGGATAGGAAAACGCAGGTTTATATCGATGGCAGCGTGGAAGCGGATTATCTGCGGCGCTGGCTCGATCTTGAGCTGCTGCGCATTGCATCCGGTCATTTGCCATTTCAGGCGCGTCTCGATCTTTGTCCGGGTAAAACCTGTAACCAACTGGTGATCAACAGCCAGTTGCAGGGTGTTGCGCTGCAGGCCCCGGCGCCTTTGGGCAAAACAGCGAACGAGACCATGGAGTTTTCGCTGGTCAGTGATCTTGGCCGGCAATTCGCCGACAATCGCAGTGCGATACGGCTGAATCTGGGCGGACAGTTACGCGGTGTGCTGGTAACTGAAGGGCAGGCGGTTGAAAGAGCGCGCTTTACCCTCGGCGGCGAGCGCCCGGACCTGCCGGAAGAGCCGGGTATCTGGCTGGATGGTCGTCTGGCAGAGCTGGAGTATGAGCAGCTACAGCAGTTTCTGGTGGGTGCAGGTTTTGTTGCGGCTGAAGGTAAGTCTGATGCACAGTCTACGGATACCGCAGATAGCGGATTAGTTAAACAGATCGATCTGGATATTGGTCGTTTCCGTTTCGGCGATTTCGCGGTTGAGGGCGTCACGGCGTCACTGGCTCCCTTTAACCGGGACTGGTTACTGAGCCTGAAGAGTCAGCAGGTTGTCGGAACTTTATTGTTGCCCGCTGATGATCAGCAGGCTTATCGGGCGGATCTGGCTTATCTGCGCCTGCAAACCCGTGAGGACACAGAGGATACGGCCGCTGAGCCGGCAGAGTCCGGGGAACGGCTGCTGGAGCCTGAGTCTCTGCCGAAGCTGGATTTCAGCGTTAAACGGCTGCAGTACAACGGCAAGCCCATGGGGCAGTGGCAGTTTCAGCTCCGTCCCGGTGAGAGCGGTGCTGAGGTCAGGGATATAAAGGCCGATATCGAAGGCTCAAAGCTGCTGGGGCAGATACGCTGGGATACGCGTGAGCAGGAGCAGTCGGAGCTGACCCTGAAGCTGACCGGGGACGATTTTGGTCGGGTTCTGGATCTGTGGGGAATATCGGACACACTGGAAACTAAAAGTCTGGATGCCTATCTGCAACTGGCATGGCCCGGTGCACCCTGGCAGTTCGGGCTGTCCGGTGCGGCTGGAGAGCTCCAGTTTACCGCGGGGCAGGGGCGTCTGCTGGATGTGGGCAATTCCGGTAACTTCCTCAGGGTGTTTGGTATTCTCAATCTATCATCACTGGGGCGTCGCCTGAAACTGGATTTCAGCGACCTGCTGAAAACCGGTGTCGCGTTCGACCAGATGAAAGCCAGTTATAACATCAGTAAAGGGATCGCCCGAACCCGTGATGATTTCGTTATGACCGGGCCCTCTGCCAACCTTGTGATGCGCGGGTCTCTGGATCTGGTGAACGAAACGGTAGATAAAGATATCGAGGTGGCCTTGCCGGTTACCGGCAATATTCCTCTGGTCAGTGTACTGCTGGGGGCGCCTCAGGTAGCCGGAGCGGTGTTCCTGTTTGATAAGCTGGTGGGGGATCCGCTGGCGAAATTTACCACGGTGAAATATCACCTCTCAGGGGATTGGGGCAATCCGGAAGTGGAGCTGTTCAGTGACAAGGCTAAAAGCAAAACTGAAACAGCGAAACCATCGAATCTTCTTGATCAGGAGATCAATCAGTAATGGCGAAAGTAGCGGTTGCACAGATGCTCTCGGGTACCGATCTGGCGCAGAATCTGGCTCAGGTACGTGAGTTAACGGAGGCGGCGAGTGTTGCTGGTGCCTCAATGGTCTTGCTGCCGGAGAATCTGGCAATGCTCGATTCCCGGGCGCTGATTGGATTGGCCCGGGATGAGTCCCGTCAGCCAAAGGTCACCGCAACGCTTTCGGCGCTGGCCGCCGAGTTCGGTATCTGGCTGGTGGCGGGCAGTGTGCCACTGCTATGTCAGCGCGACGGCTGTGAAGATAAAGTGTTTGCCAGTTGTCTGGTATATGACGATCAGGGTCGGGAGCAGGCCCGTTATGACAAAATTCATCTGTTTGATGTGGATGTGGCCGATGCTCATGCCGCTTACCGTGAATCAGATTTTATCCAGCACGGTGATACGCTGAAAGTAGTGGATACCCCCTTGGGGCGGCTTGGCCTGACAATTTGCTACGATCTGCGTTTTCCTGAACAGTTTCAGCGCTTACGTGAGATGGGTGCCGAGTTGATCAGCGTTCCGGCCGCTTTTACTTATGTGACAGGTGAAGCCCACTGGGAGGTACTGTTACGTGCGCGGGCGATCGAAACCCAATGCTATCTGCTGGCACCGAATCAGGGAGGCGAGCATACGCCGACCCGTTCAAGCTGGGGCCATTCTATGATTGTTGATGCCTGGGGAGAGGTGCTGGCAGAGCGATCTGAAGCGGGGCCGGGACTGGTCTTTGCGGAGATCGACCTGAAGGCGCTCGAGCGGCGCCGTCAGGCGATGCCGGTGCAGCTGCACCGGCAGCAAGCCGGGTTTTAAACCTCAGCGATATCGCGCAGATATTTAAACAATTTGCGCGCGGAAGCCGGTGGTTTCTCCTGCTGTTGCTCCTTCTGTGCGTTTCGGATCAACTGGCGCAGGTGCTGGACATCGGCACTCGGGTGCTCGTTTATATAGGCCTGCAGGGCGCTGTTTCCCTCGTTGATCAGGCGGTCACGCCATTGTTCGAGACGGTGGAATACCTGTGTGTGGGCCTGATGACCGGCCTCAAACAGGCCTATTCCCTGTTCGATCTGTTCCGCATCTTCGTTACGCATGACCTTGCCGATATACTGCAGATGGCGTTTACGCGCACCGTTGGATTTGATCCGGTGAAACTCTTCAATTGCGTTATGCAGCGTATCGCTGAGTTCCAGTTTACCTAGTTGATCTTTGTTCAGCCGGGTCAGTCGCTCACCCAGTTCCTGCAGGGCGTGCATCTGCCGCTTTACTTCGGTTTTGCTGGGCCAGTGTTCATCAAACCCTTCCGGGTTGCTGTCAAATTCTTCGTTATTGCTCATGTGCTGCCTCAGGCATAAAAAATGGTGGCCAGGCCGAGAAAGGCAAAGAAGCCGACCACATCAGTAATCGTTGTCAAAAGTACGCTGCCGGCCAGTGCCGGATCGATGCCCATGGATTTCAGGCTGATCGGCAGCAGGGTGCCGGCTATAGCGCCCGCAACCAGATTGATCACTATCGCCAGGGCGATAATGATGCCGATGTTCATATCCTGGAACCAGATAACCGCGACTACGGCGATGACCAGAGCCCAGAGCAGGCCGTTCATGGCGCCGACGATGATCTCACGGTTCAGCAGCCAGCCGGCGTTAGATTTTTCTACATGGCCCAGAGCCTGCCCCCTGATAACCAGCGTCAGGGTCTGGGAGCCGGCAATGCCGCCCATCGAGGCGACGATCGGCATCAGAACCGCCAGTGCCACGACTTTTTCGATGGTCTCCTCAAACAGGCCAATGACAGCGGATGCGATAAAGGCTGTCAGCAGGTTGATCCCGAGCCAGAGTGCCCGGCGGCGGGTGGTTTTCATGACCGGGGCAAAGGTATCTTCATCTTCGTCCAGACCGGCCATGCTCATCAGTGAGTGGTCGGCATCTTCACGGATCACATCAACCACGTCATCGATGGTGATACGGCCGAGCAGTTTGCCCTTGTTATCGACCACCGGGGCGGAGACCAGGTCGTGCTCTTCAAACAGCTTTGCCACTTCATCATCGGGCATGCTGGCGTTGATCGGCTCGATATCGGTATTCATGATCTCGCGGATGGTGATCGCAGGATCGGAGACCAGAAGTTTAGTCAGCGGTAGCAGGCCGATATAGGAATCTTTACGACTTACCACCACCAGACTGTCGGTCATCTCCGGAATCTCATTATGACGGCGGATATAACGCAGTGTTGTCTCAACGGTGATGTCAGGACGGATGGTGGTGGTATCCGTGTTCATCAGACCGCCGGCGGTATCTTCCGGGTAGGACAGCAGTTTCTCGACCCGACGCCGGTTCTGCTTGTCCATGATCCGCAGGGTTTCTTTCATCACCCGGTTAGGCAATTGCTGCAGAACGTCGACCATATCATCCGAATCGAGGGATTCGGTCAGGGCGAGTACCTCTTCTGAGTTCATCCGGCTGAGGATGTCAGCCTGAATGTCATCGGCCAGGTGTTGCAGTACCTCCGCTTCCAGATCGTGCGAGATAAGGTTCCACAGAATCTGACGCTCTTTTGGCGGTGACTTCTCTATCAGCCGGGCCACTTCTGTTGGACGCAGGGTATGGTTGAGGGTGAAGCGGATCTGGCGGAACTCACCGCTGTCCAGTGCTTCACTCAGCTTATCCAGATGTGATTTGGTCTCTGTCTGCGCCATAGCGTGCGTCACATGTACGATTGGAGGGGTGGAGTGCCGGAAATGCGCCGGCGGGTCGACAGGTCAATTATAGCGAATTGTCAGGTCTGGGATAACCCGATGATAAGTAATAATTATTTACTCATCTTCGTCGAAGCGGTTGTTGATAAGCTGTTCGATCGCGTCCAGAGCGGCCTGTTCATCGCTACCGTCGGCGCGAATGGTCAGGCTGGTACCTTTGCTGGCGGCCAGCATCATCACCGACATAATGCTTTTACCGTCCACCTCGCGACCATCTTTACCCAGCGTGATGGCTGAGGAGAAACGGGAGGTAACACCAATGAGTTTGGCGGCTGCGCGAGCGTGCAGACCCAGTTTGTTGATGATGAGTAGTTCTTTTTCCTGCATCCTGATTAACTCAGCTCCCGGTGACGTACCTGAACATTATCCATATGTTTGGAGAAATGAGAAGCTAACTGTTCACAGATAAAGACTGAGCGGTGCTGACCACCAGTGCAGCCGATGCCGATGGTGATATAGCTGCGGTTATTTTCGCCGAAGCGGGGCAGCCAGCGCTCCAGAAAGGTGGTGATATCTGCGATCATTTCGCCAACCTCAGGCGAGTTGCCCAGGAACTCCTGAATCGGCTTTTCGCGACCGGTGAACCGGCGCAGTTCCGGGATCCAGTGCGGATTGGGCAGCGCACGGACATCGTAGACAAAATCCACATCCAGCGGCACGCCGTGCTTAAAACCGAAAGATTCAAACTGCACCGAAAGGGTCTGTTCTTTGCGTTGAGCGACCCTGAGTTTAACCGTATCCCGCAGTTCGTAGAGTGACAGCCGTGTAGTGTCAATGCGGATGTCGGCCATACTGGCGATCGGTTCCAGCAGCTCCGATTCGGACTGAATCGATTGCTGCAGGTTTTTATTCTCATCTGAAAGGGGGTGTTTGCGCCGGGTCGAACTGTAGCGTTTAATCAGGGTGGCTTCAGAGGAATCCAGATAGATCACCTCATAATCCGCCCAGTGTTCAGCTCTGAGTTGTTGCAGTATCTCAGGAAATCGCGACAGGTTACTCAGCAGATTGCGGGCATCAATACTGACCGCAATCTGATTCGGATGGCTGGGGTCGCTGCTCATCTGCTGCACCAGATCGGGCAGCAGCATTGCTGGCAGGTTATCAATACAGTAGAAGCCGATATCTTCTAAAGCTTGCAGTGCGGTACTTTTACCCGAGCCCGATCGGCCACTTATCACAACCAGCTTCATGACATCTGCCCCTAACTGCTGAGTCGGTTAACGGTCTCAAACAGGTCCTTGTCGTTCTGAACCTCGCGCAATGCTGCGCGAACCTCTTCCTGACTGAACAGCTCGGCGATGGAGGCCAGTGTCTGCAGGTGTTCGGAGGTGGCATCCTCCGGCACAACCAGTGCAAACAACAGGTCAACCGGCTTGCTGTCGATCGCATCAAAATCAACCGCTGCATCCAGCTTAATCAGGAAGCCGATGGCATCCTGACAGTCAGCAAGGCGACAGTGGGGGATAGCAACGCCATCACCAATACCGGTACTGCCCAGCTTTTCACGGCCGTGCAATCCATTGAATATACTGCTGCTATCCAGCTCCGGATGCTGCTCAGCGATCTGCTCAGCGATGACTTCCAGAATACGTTTTTTACTGCCGCCCTCAAGACCGCAAAGGGTGCTTGAGGGGGTCAGGAGTTCATTGACCTGCATAGTGTGTTAAAGCGTGGGCCTATTTGTGGGTTTTCATTTTTTCTTTATGCTTGATCACCTGACGGTCGAGCTTATCAGTCAGGCCGTCGATCGCCGCATACATATCTTCGTGCTCGTGAGTGGCAAACAGCTGTGCGCCGGAGACGTGCATCTCAGCTTCAGCTTTCTGACGCTGCTTTTCTACGCTGAGAGTTACCTGAACGTTGGTGATGTTGTCAAAATGGCGTTCGATCTTCTGCAGCTTTTCAAGCACATAGTTCTGCATGGAATCGGTCAGTTCAACATGGTGTCCGGTGATATTGATCTGCATAGGTCTCTCCTACTGAATGCTGACGAGACTTAGTCAGCGTGCATGTGTTGTTATTATTAAACCAGACGCTTTCGCTCATTAGAAGGTGGTATGCCCATCGCTTCTCGATATTTTGCGATCGTACGTCTGGCGACTTTAAAGCCCTGTTCATCCAGGAACTGGGCGATCTTGTTATCACTCAACGGCTTGGCGGCATTTTCAGAGGCCACCATTTTCTTAATCAGCGCACGGATGGCGGTCGAAGAGGCCGCTCCACCGGTGGCTGTACTGATATGGCTGGAGAAGAAGTACTTCAGCTCAAAGATACCCCGGGGGGTGTGCATAAATTTCTGCGTGGTAACGCGGGAGATGGTGGATTCATGCATCTCGACCGCTTCGGCAATATCGTGCAACACCATGGGTTTCATACCCTCTTCACCGTGATCCAGAAAGCCGGACTGACGTCGGACAATCTCATTGGAAACCTTGAGCAGGGTTTCATTCCGGCTCTGCAGGCTTTTGATGAACCAGCGGGCTTCCTGCAAGTGATTTTTCAGATAGGTGTTGTCGGAGCTGTTATCTGCGCGTTTTACCAGACCGGCGTAACCGGCGTTGATCCGCAGTTTAGGAGATACTTCCGGATTCAGGTTGACTGTCCAGACGCCCCGTTCCTTAGTGACGATAACATCAGGAATGACATATTCTGCAGTGCTCTGGCTGATACTGGCGCCGGGTTTCGGATTCAGCCCCTGAATCAGTTGAATAACCTGCTGCAACTGGGGTTCACGCAAACGGGTTTTGCGCATCAACTGGCGGTAGTCGTGGGTGCCCAGCAGTTTGATATATTGCTGGGCGACTTTGATCGCTTCATTGCGCCACGGGGTTTCAGCCGGTAGCTGGCTCAGTTGAATGCTGAGGCATTCGCTGAGATCGCGACAGGCAACACCGGCGGGATCGAATTGCTGGATACGGTGCAGTACCGCTTCCACTTCATCCAGTTCCAGCTCGGCGAACTGCTCATCCTCTTCGGTCTGGAAGTGTTCGAGAATCTCTTCAAGACTGATGGTCAGGTAACCGTCGGGATCGATGCCATCGATGATGCTGGTGGCGATCAGACGATCCATGTCACTCATGGGCGTGAGGTTGAGCTGCCAGTGCAGATGATCCTGCAGGGTCTCTTCGGCGGTGTCATTGGATTCGAAACTGTCGAGATCCTCTTTGCTCAGGCTGGGCGTGGAGGACTGGAAGGTGTCTTCCCAACTGCTGTCTGTAGAGAGTTCATCCGGGATGCTCTCGTTCCAGTTATCTTCGGCAGCCGGACTGTCGTCATAGTCATTATCGCTGTTACTGCTTTCCCCGGCACTGATCTCAGTGGTCTCAGTCTGGTTGTCGGATTCGTTGTTGCTTGTATCCTGTCCATGATCTTCATCGGATACATCCAGCATGGGGTTGCTTTCAAGCGCTTCCTGAATCTCCTGCTGAAGGTCCAGCGTGGATAGCTGCAACAGACGGATTGCCTGCTGAAGCTGAGGGGTCATGGTGAGCTGTTGCCCAATTTTTAGATGGAGCGCTTGTTTCATAATACGACGGTCTTAACTCCTGATAGCCAGATAGATTATGGCCGGGTTACAGGGAAAACTGTTCGCCAAGATAGGCGTTCTTAACAGCCTGATTGGCCAAAATCTCGTTCGGCTTGCCTGTGGCAAGTATAGTGCCTTCACTGACGATATAGGCTCTTTCGCAAATATCCAAGGTCTCGCGCACATTATGATCGGTAATCAGAATGCCGATGCCACGGGATTGCAGGTGGCGAATGGTCTGCTTGATGTCGTTAACCGAAATCGGGTCGACCCCGGCAAACGGCTCATCCAGCAAAATAAAGTCAGGCTCGGTGGCCAGTGCGCGGGCGATCTCTACCCGGCGTCGTTCACCGCCGGAGAGGCTCATACCCAGACTGTCACGGATGTGGGTGATATGAAACTCTTCCAGCAATTCCTGCATCTTTTCAGTTGCACCGGCCTTGTCGAGATCCGCTCGGGTTTCGAGAATAGCCAGCAGATTATCTTTGACCGACATCTTGCGGAAGATGGAGGCCTCCTGAGGCAGGTAGCCGATTCCCTGGCGCGCGCGGCCATGCATCGGCAGTGATGTAATATCCTGATCGCCAATGCTGACGCGCCCGCGATCGGCCTGTACCAGCCCGACAATCATGTAAAAACAGGTCGTTTTGCCGGCACCGTTGGGCCCCAGCAGGCCTACGATTTCGCCATTGTTGATCTGCAGGGAAACATCTTTAACAACCTCGCGCCCTTTATAGCGCTTAGCCAGGTTATGGGCTTCTAGTAAGCTCATCTATCAGTTGGCCTTATTCTTTTTCTTTGGCTGGATCACCATGTTAACCCGGCCGGAACTCTGTTCGTTACTGTCCTGACTGCCGAAAGCGTTAACGATAGAGCGGGTCAGGTCGTAGATGATCTTTTCGCCGGTAAAGGTATCCTGCTCCTGAATCACTTTAGCCTGCTGGGTGATGGTCAGTTTTTCAATATCGACTTCGTAAACCATGTGCAGGCCCCAGGCGTCACTGTAAGGGTCTTCGGCGGTAGGTTTCTGGCGGAAGTGCGCAGGGGCGCCTTTGGCGATCAGTTTGTCGATGCCCTCGTCACCGCGGTACATATCAACATGGTCGGCTTCGATCAGCATCGTGCCCTGAGTGATGACCACATCGCCGATATAGGTCGTAATACCGGTTTTGTCATCAATCCGTGCTTTGTTGGCTGTGATGTGAATAGGCTGGTCACGGTCTTCCGGCAGCGCGGAGGCCTGGAACGCAGTCAGGGTCAGCAGAGCGGTCAGCGCGGTGGCGAATTTAGTTAGCATTGTTGTGAGTTCCTTCTACCTGAGAGTGCAGATTCATGACGCGGCTGTTGAACTCCACGTCCATGCCTACACCCTGGAGAATACTGTTTGCCGATTCTATGGTCACGGGGAGATCGGTTTCGGCCCGGTCCAACTGGTGGAAAATAGCCAGTTGCTCGGTTTTCAGGATCGTTGCCGTGGGCGTATCCGGATTATCATGAACTCTGACATCGCCTGCAAGGTCTGTGCGGCTGTTATCATCCAGGCTGACCCCTTTGTTGGCAGTGACGCGTACCCGGCTGCCATCCTCTCGGTAACTGAGGGTTTTCGGTTGTTGCAGATGGCTGGCCTGTTCCGCAGGGTAGTGCTCCAGACGGATGGTGCTGAGCTGGCGTTGCAGTTGCCCTTCGCTCTGCCATTCGCGCAGTTTGCCCTGATCGATGAAGTAGTCCATCTGGTCGGTCAGGGGAGCGCGGCTGACGCTTTCCTGAGGGCTGTCCGAAATCCCCCAGTAAAGCAGTACCGGCACCAGTATCAGCGCGGCGAGAATCAGTCGGAGGCGGTTGGCTAAATCAAACATCAGAGGTACTGACTATGCAGTGCTTCGAGTTTGTTCTGCGCTGCCAGAATGGCTTCGCAGAATTCACGGCCCGCACCTTCACCGCCACGGCGCTCAGTGCACCAGTCTGCGTGCTCTTTTACCAGCGGGTGGCCATTGGGTACGCAGGCGCCAAAGGCGCAGTGGCGGATTGCTGCCAGATCGGGCAGGTCATCGCCGATATAAGCGGTCGTTTCAGCGTGGTGGGAGGTTTGCTCCCACAGCTCCTGCAGGGCTGTGAGTTTGTCTTCACGGCCCTGATAGAGGTAAGTAATGCCGAGGGATTTGGCCCGCAGCGCAACCTGGTTAGAACTGCGTCCGGTAATGATAGCGGTTTCGATACCGGCTTCATGCAGAAGTTTGATGCCCAGCCCGTCGAGGGTGTTGAATTGTTTCACCTCCTGCCCGTTGGGCAGGAACAGCAGTTGTCCGCTGGTGAGGATGCCATCAACATCGAACACCGCCAGGCTGATTTTTTGCATGCGTCGCGCCAGTGACGCGGTTACAGGGATATTCATCAGATGACTCCGGCTTTCAGCAGGTCATGCATATTCAGTGCGCCGACCGGACGATTATCGGCGTCTGTCACGATCAGGGCGTTAATTTTCCGGCTTTCCATGATCTGCAGGCATTCTGCTGCCAGCATATCGCCGGTTACGGTGGTCCCGTTTGGCGTCATAACGCTGTCGATCACGGTGTTCTGCAGATCCAGATTCTGATCCAGTGAACGACGCAGGTCACCGTCGGTAAAGATCCCCAGCAGGCAACCCCGGTTATCAACGATGGTGGTCATGCCGAGCCGCTTGCGTGTTACTTCCAGCAGGGCATCTTTCAGCAGGGTGCCACTTTCGACCCGGGGTACTTCGCTGTCTGCATGCATGATATCGCTGACTTTGAGCAGCAGACGGCGACCCAGACTGCCGCCGGGATGTGAAAAAGCGAAATCTTCGGCGCTGAAGCCGCGGGCTTCCAGCAGGGCAATGGCCAGCGCATCGCCCAGTACCAGTTGTGCGGTGGTGCTGGAGGTGGGCGCCAGACCCAGTGGGCAGGCTTCCCGTTCGATGGCGATATGCAGGTCGGCATCAGCGGCCTGAGACAGGGTCGAGCCGGCATTTGCGGTGATGCTGATCAGTGGTGTTTTCATCCGCTTCAGCAGCGGAATAATGGTCACCACCTCTGAGGTTTCGCCGGAGTTGGAGAGGGCGATCACCACATCTTGTGGGGTGATCATGCCCAGATCGCCATGGCTGGCTTCCCCCGGATGAACAAAAAACGAAGGGGTGCCGGTGCTGGCCAGTGTGGCGGCGATTTTCTTGCCGATATGACCTGATTTACCCATGCCGGTAACGATGACGCGGCCACTGCAGTTAAGCATCAGTTGGCAGGCGTCGGTAAAACTCTGGTTCAGATGTTGCAGAAGTTCTGCAACCGCCTCCGCTTCCAGTTGAATGGTGCGTCGGGCTGAGCTGAGGAAATCCGGGTTTGTCATAAGAGAATCGGTGCCTTCAGTTTGACAGAGTCATAGTGTATAGCAGGAACAGATAGGCTGCATAGGCAAGGGCCAGCAGCGATCCTTCAAAGCGGTCAATGGCCGGGGGCTTGCGCCACAGGGCAAAGCCGAGCAGTGCCAGAGTCAGACCGAGCATCACCATGTAGTCACGCTGCAGTACGATTGCTTCCATACCGATCGGTGAGATCAGACCGGGCAGGGCCATCACGGCAACCAGGTTGAATATGTTTGAGCCAACCACGTTACCAATAGCGATGTCGTGGTGGTTTTTCATAGCGCTGGCAACCGAAGCGGCCAGTTCCGGCAGGCTGGTGCCAATGGCGACGATGGTCAGGCCGATGACCAGTTTGCTGACACCCATTGCCAGAGCAATCTCGGTTGCGCCCCAGACCAGCATCCGGGAGCTGATGGCGAGGATGACCAGACCGGCAAGCAGCCAGAAGATCGCCTTGCGGGTTGCGAGATTGGGAAGCTCCTCTTCCTCTTCGGCCAGTTCATCCTGCGGCGCGTTCTTCTGGAAACGGTTAAACAGGTAAAGGCAGACGATGAGAGCGCAGAGCAGGATTACGCCATCAACCCGGCTCAGCTCCAGATTAAACAGCAGCAGGCCGGCCAGCAGGGTCACCCCCAACAGCAAAGGCAGCTCTTTTTTGAGTACGCCGGATTTAACCGGCAGTGGTGCGATCAGGGCAGTAATGCCCAGTACCAGAGCGATATTGGCAATATTGGAGCCCAGCGCATTGCCGATGGCGAGATCACCGGCTCCGGAGGTGGCAGCCATAATGGAAACAAGGATTTCAGGTGCAGAGGTGCCAAATGAAACGATGGTCAGGCCAATCAGCATAGGTGACATGCCGAAATTTTTGGCGGTGGCAGCGGCACCGATAACAAAGCGGTCGGCGCTCCAGACTAATAAAATCAAGCCTGCAACGAGTGCCAGAATCGGATAAAGCATAGAGTTAATATGTTCCTGTTTATGAGAAGCCCGCTATTAAAGCAGAATGCGGGTTGTGTTTGAATCAGGGAGTGCTGTGAAGAGGGAAATATTCCTGTTTTTAGATCGAAATGGTATAGTTGCCCCCCCTGAATCGGGCTGACCCTGTTTAGGGGTATGGATTGGGCCTGTTTACTCTTCGAGAAATGGAATCTTATGAATCATTTTGATGATGTTGTCATCGATATTCAGCAACTGAGCTTTTATCGTGGTGATCGTCCTATCTATAAGGACGTCGACATCAAGATCCCACGCGGAAAAATTACCGCCATTATGGGGCCTTCGGGTACCGGTAAGACCACGCTGCTGAAGCTGATTGGTGGTCAGTTGCGCCCTGAGGCGGGTTCCATTCTGGTGGATGGCAGTGATATTCCGACCCTGGGCCGGAGTGAACTGTTCAGTATTCGCGAACGTATGGGCATGTTGTTCCAGAGTGGTGCGCTGTTTACTGACATGAGCGTGTTTGAAAATGTTGCGTTTCCGATCCGGGTTCACACCGAACTGCCGGAAGATATGATCCGCGATATTGTCCTGATGAAGCTTCACGCAGTGGGTCTGCGTGGTGCGCATAAGCTGATGCCAAGTGAGCTGTCCGGTGGTATGGCGCGACGTGTGGCGCTGGCCAGAGCGATCGCGCTGGATCCTGATATTGTGATGTATGATGAGCCGTTTACCGGTCAGGATCCTATCGCCATGGGCGTCCTGGTTAATCTGATTAAACTTCTCAATACCTCGCTGGGTCATACCAGTATTATCGTCTCCCATGATATTCAGGAAACACTGGGTATCGCGGATTACATCTATCTGATCGCCGACTCAAAAGTGATTGCCCATGGTACACCGCAGGAGTTGCGCGAGGTGGAGTCAGCGCAGGTGAAACAGTTTATGCACGGTCTGCCGGATGGTCCGGTGCCGTTCCATTTTCCTGCCGGAAACTATGTAGATGACCTGCTTCAGGGGGGTGTTTAGTGGATAAGCTTGCCTTACTGGGGCGTCTGGGTCTGGATAAGCTGGGGGCGTTTGGTCGCTCCGGTATGATTTTGTTCCAGTCGCTGGTGGCGAAGCCGCAGCCGCTGGTGATGCTGCCGCTACTGGTTCAGCAGATCTATTTCGTCGGTGTCCTGTCACTGATTATTATTGTGGTTTCGGGCCTGTTTATCGGCATGGTGCTGGGATTGCAGGGTTATACCATTCTGGTGGACTATGGTTCTGAGCAGGCGGTGGGCCAGATGGTGGCTTTGAGTCTGGTCAGGGAGCTGGCGCCGGTGGTCACGGCGCTGCTGTTTGCCGGGCGGGCCGGTTCTGCCTTGACCGCAGAGATTGGATTGATGAAGGCAACTGAGCAGTTGTCGAGTCTGGAGATGATCGGTGTCGATCCGTTGCGACGGATTATTGCGCCACGATTCTGGGCTGGCTTTATCTGTTTGCCGGTGCTTTCGGCCGTTTTTGCCATGGTGGGTATATACGGCGGTGCGCTGGTCAGTATCGACTGGCTGGGAATCTATGAGGGTTCCTTCTGGGCGAATATGCAGAATTCAGTAGACTTTGCTGATGATGTGATGAACGGCCTGATAAAAGCCGTGGTGTTTGGTTTTGTCGTGACCTGGATTGCCGTATTCCAGGGCTATGACTGTATTCCGACCTCAGAGGGGATCAGCCAGGCAACGACCAAAACCGTGGTCTACTCGTCTCTGGCGGTGTTAGGTCTGGATTTCATTCTTACAGCTGTAATGTTTGGAGAGCTTTAATATGCGTATGCGGGTCTTGGAGATCAGCGTAGGTGCCTTTATTCTGGCAGGGATTCTGGCGTTGATCGGTCTGGCACTGAATGTCAGTGGCTTGAGTATGTCCTCAGGAGGCAATACCTATACGGTATACGCACGTTTTGAGAATATCGGTGGTCTGACACCGCGAGCGAAAGTGACGATGTCCGGCGTGACCATCGGTCAGGTGACCAGTATTGAGCTGGACCATAACCAGTTGGTCGCCCGGGTGGCGATGGATATTAACAGTGATGTTGATTTTCTCTCCACTGACAGCTCTGCTGCTATTCTGACCGCGGGTCTGCTGGGTGAGCAGTATATCGGTGTGACGGTAGGTGCTGAGGAAGAGTACCTGCAGAACGGCGATTACATTGAGGATACGCAGTCAGCGCTGGTACTGGAGGAGCTGATTGGCAAATTCCTGTTTAATGAGGTGAGCGAATGATGATGGCGACAATAGCAAAGCGCAGTGGTCACTGGTTGCTGGCGCTGACGATGTTGCTGGTACCGGTTGCGCAGGCTGATGAGTCTAAGGGCTGGAATGAAGCCAGTGCTGTAATCGAGGGGGCAACCCGCGATGTTATTCAGTTAATGGAAGATAAAACCCTGCTGGAAGAGTCGGCTGAAGACCTGCTGATTGCTGAGGTTGATAAAGTGCTGTCACCGGTAGTGGACTTCAGCTACATCGCCAAGGGTGTGATGGGCAAATACTACCGTAAGGCAAATGATGCCGAGCGTGAGCGCTTTGCTGAAGTATTTAAAACCACGCTGCTGAAAACCTACGCCAAGGCGCTGGTCGGCTTTAAGATTGAAAAGTACGCGCTGGTGCCGCCACGGGGTGAGAGCCCGCACGAAGACAAGCAGATCGTCAGTGTTGATGTGTTTGCTGCGGATGGCTCCAAATACACGCTGATCTACTACATGCGTAAGCAGGAACAGAGCTGGATGCTGGTGAATGCGGTACTGGATGGCAGTATCAATATCCGTCTCAGCTTCAAGAACCAGTTTGCGGAGATGATGCAGGAGCATCGCGGTGATGTTTCTAAAGTGATTGCCAGTTGGAAAGATAAGGTCGATCCGGGTAAGGAGAGTGCCTGATGGCCAGCGTCCGGCTTGAAGCAGAGCAGACGATCCGTCTTGATGGTGAGCTTAAATTCCCGGTGATCGTCGCTGTGCGTAAACAGGTAGAGCAGATGCTGTCAGGCCTTGATGGCGATGTGAATCTGGACTTTGCTGGAGTGACCGCGGCGGATAGTTCCGCGCTCTCTTTCTGGCTCTGTTGCCTGCGTTTTGCTAACGGTAATGGCACCCGCCTGCATGCACTGAACTTGTCTGAAGAATTGCGCGGCATTGTCCGTCTGGTCGGGCTTGAGAAACAGATTGCGTAAATTAACGCGGATCTGCTAATAAGGCGATGCTTGGCATCGCCTTTTTTGTCTCGATCCGTTATTATTTCCGCCTTATTTTTTATCTTGAAGTGTTCGATCAGGAGCTTTGAATGCAGGCTGAACAGGTTAAGCAGATTCTGGAGTCGCAACTGGAAAATTGTACAGTGACTACCGCTGGGGAAGGTTGTGATTTTCAGGTCACCGTTGTCGGTGAACTTTTTGAAGGGCTGCGCCCGGTTAAGTGCCAGCAACTGGTTTACTCTTGCCTGAATGAGTATATCGCCGACGGAAGTATTCACGCCCTGACCATCAAGACATACACGCCCGCGCAGTGGCAAGCCGCGCAGAACTGATCACATCTGACTGGATTGACCATGGATAAACTGATTATTACGGGCGGCGAGCAGCTCCGGGGTGAAGTGCGTATCTCCGGTGCAAAAAACTCTGCGCTGCCGATTCTGGCTGCAACACTGCTTGCATCTGAGCCGGTTACCGTCTGTAACCTGCCGCATCTGCACGATATCACCACCATGCTGGAACTGCTTCGTCGTATGGGCGTGGAGCTGGTGATCGATGAAAAACTCAATGTTGAGATCGATGCGGGAACGATTAAAAAGCTGGTCGCACCTTATGAACTGGTGAAAACCATGCGTGCTTCCATCCTCGTGCTGGGGCCAATGGTTGCGCACTTTGGTGAAGCTGAAGTCTCTCTGCCCGGGGGTTGTGCGATCGGTTCACGACCGGTTGATCTGCATATTCAGGGTCTGCAGGCGATGGGGGCTGAAGTTGTGGTTGAAAACGGCTATATCCGTGCAACCACCAATGGCGGTCGCCTGAAAGGTGCCCGGGTGTTCTTTGATACCGTGACTGTGACCGGTACCGAAAACATTCTGATGGCAGCGACTCTGGCTGATGGTCAGAGCATCATTGAAAACGCCGCACGTGAACCTGAAGTTGTCGATCTGGCGGAGTGCCTGATCGCCATGGGCGCGGATATCAGTGGTCATGGTACCGATACGATTGTCGTTAACGGTGTCGAAAAACTGCATGGCTGCACCTTCCCGGTTGTGGCTGACCGTATTGAAACCGGCACCTTCCTGACGGCCGTGGCGGCGACCCGTGGCAAGGTTAAAGTGAAGAACACTTCACCGGCGATTCTTGATGCCGTGCTGAAAAAGCTGGAAGAGGCTGGCGCGCATATCACTACCGGTGATGACTGGATCGAGCTGGATATGAAAGGCCAGCGGCCGAAAGCGGTGAATATTACCACCGCCCCTTATCCGGCTTTCCCGACTGATATGCAGGCTCAGTTCTCTGCGATGAACGCCGTTTCGGAAGGGGTCAGTATCCTTAAGGAAACGATTTTTGAAAACCGTTTTATGCACATGCAGGAGATGATCCGCATGGGCGCCAAGATCAATATCGATGGCAACACCGCAGTGGTTGAAGGCGTTGAGCGCCTGCAGGCTGCACCGGTTATGGCAACAGACCTGCGTGCTTCTGCCAGCCTGGTGATTGCGGCGCTGGTGGCCGACGGTGATACCGTAATCGATCGTATCTACCATATCGATCGTGGTTATGAATGTATTGAAGAAAAACTACAGTTATTGGGCGCGCGCATTAAGCGTGTACCAGGTTAAACAACGGGTGTAAAAACGCTATGAAGCAGCAACTTACGATTGCACTGTCTAAAGGACGTATCCTCAAAGAAACTCTGCCACTGCTGGCTGAGGCGGACATTGTTCCGGCTGAGGATATTCATAGCAGCCGTAAACTGATCTTCGATACCAACCATGACAACATCAAACTGGTAGTGATTCGTGCTACCGATGTGCCGACCTACGTTGAGTACGGTGGTGCGGATATGGGTATCGCAGGTAAGGATGTTCTGCTTGAGCATGGTTCAGCGGGTCTGTATGAACCGCTGGATCTGAAAATCTCCAAGTGCCGGCTGATGGTGGCCGGGCCGAAAGATGCACAGCCGGTTGAAGGGCGAATGAAAGTCGCGAGTAAATTCGTCAATGTGACCCGCGACTACTTTGCCAAGCAGGGCTGTCAGGTCGATATCATTAAACTCTACGGCGCAATGGAGCTGGCACCGCTGATGGGGCTGGCTGACCGGATTGTGGATATCGTTGATACCGGTAATACCCTGCGCGCCAACGGTCTTGAGCCGATGGAAGAGATTGCAGATATCAGCTCCCGTCTGGTGGTGGGTCAACCATCCATGAAAATGAAGTATCGTCAGATCCAGCCGATTCTGGACAAGCTGGCGGCAGCAGTAGCGCGCCGTGAAGCGGAGGTGTCAGCATGAGTGAAGTAACCATTACCCGTCTGGATAAAGCGCAGGCGGATTTCAGTGAGAAGCTGGATAAGCTGCTGGCATGGGAATCGGTATCCGACGATAAGGTTAACCAGATCGTCAATGAGATCCTGCAGCGGGTACGCAGCGAAGGTGATGCGGCGCTGATCGAATACACCAACCGTTTTGATCACACTCAGGTTGAGTCGATGGCTCAGCTTGAGATGAGCCGTGAGCGTTTGCAACAGGCGCTGGATAATCTGCCTCAGGCACAGCGTGATGCGCTGGAAGTAGCGGCACAGCGTGTTCGTAGCTACCACGAGCGGCAGAAGGGTGAATCCTGGCAGTACACTGAAGCCGATGGCACGATGCTGGGCCAGAAGGTAACGCCAATGGACCGTGTTGGTCTGTATGTACCGGGCGGTAAGGCTGCTTACCCTTCATCTGTACTGATGAATGCGATGCCGGCCAAAGTGGCGGGTGTAGGTGAAATCATTATGGTTGTGCCAACGCCGGGTGGTGAGGTCAACGAGCTGGTACTGGCGGCAGCCTGTCTGGCGGGTGTTGACCGGGTCTTCTGCGTAGGTGGTGCTCAGGCGGTTGCCGCGCTGGCTTACGGGACAGAAACCGTACCTCAGGTGGATAAGATTGTCGGCCCGGGTAATATCTTTGTTGCCACGGCGAAGCGTGCCGTATTTGGTGCAGTTGGCATCGATATGATCGCTGGCCCTTCCGAGATTCTGGTTGTCTGTGATGGCGATACTGACCCGGACTGGGTGGCGATGGACCTGTTCTCTCAGGCAGAGCATGACGAAGATGCGCAGTCGATTCTGGTCTCTCCGGATGCGGAGTTCATCGACGCGGTGGATGCCAGTATTCAGAAGTTGCTGCCAACCATGGAGCGTAAAGAGATTATTGAGACGTCGCTGCGTCTGCGTGCTGCACTGATCAAGGTAGCGGATATGGATGAGGCGGCTGAAGTTGCTAACCGGATTGCACCTGAGCACCTTGAATTGTCGGTTGCTGATCCGGAAGCGATGTTGCCGAAGATCCGTCATGCCGGTGCGATCTTTATGGGCCGCTACACGGCTGAAGCGCTGGGTGATTACTGTGCCGGGCCTAACCACGTGCTGCCGACTTCCGGCACTGCACGTTTCTCATCACCGCTGGGTGTGTATGATTTCCAGAAGCGCTCATCCCTGATTATGTTCTCGGCTGACGGCGCTTCAGAGATGGGTAAAGTCGCATCTGTGCTGGCACGGGGTGAGAGTCTCACGGCCCACGCCCGCTCTGCTGAGTACCGGATTAAAGACTAAGCGGGCCACCGGCCTGCCGCAGGGCCTGTTACCTCTGGGTGGCAGGCCCCATACCTTCCTCATAAAAGACGCAACCGCCTTTACCTTTCTGCTTCGCCTGATACATTGCAATATCTGCGTGGCGTACCATTTCATCCGCATCCAGACTACTGCTGACGGCAACACCGATACTGGCGCTCGGGATCACCTCTTCGCTGTTGATCAGCATCGGCTGGCGGATCTGCTCGAGCAGGCGCTGTGTAATACGGTGCATATCAGGCAGTGAGTGTTCGGTGGATTCAGAGATAATGATGGTAAACTCATCGCCGCCGATCCGGGCGACCAGATCAGTATCGCGCAGGGATAGCTGAAGCCGTTGAGCGACCTCACGTAACAGCAGGTCACCACCACGGTGGCCGAAGCGGTCATTGACCGGTTTCAGGTTATCCAGATCGATAAAGATCAGAGCAACTTCAAGGTCATAACGCTGCGCTTTCTTCAGGGTGTAGTCGAGCCGGTCATTAAAGGTGGAGCGGTTAGCCAGCCCAGTCAGGGAATCGAAATGGGCCAGTTGTGTCAGTCGCTTCTCGGTGGCTTTGCTCTCAGAGATATCCCGGCAGATGACGCTGAAAGATGAGTTGCCGCCCTGACGGGTTTTCAGCACACTGATCTTAACCGGGAAACTGCGTCCGCTGAGTGATACCCCGGTCAGATACAGGTTGTCAGCAACATGGTCTTTCGTGCCGGCGAAAAACTGATCTTCAAACAGCTTGTTGCTGTCCATCTCTTCAATTAACTGAAGGAAGTTATACAGATCCGGGTAGTCATAGATCTCAAACATCCGCTCCGCTGCGGCGTTGAGTTTTTGTAGCTGACCGTGGCTGTCGAGGATCATGATCCCTTCAGGTGACAGCTCAAAGATTGACAGTATCTGTTCTTCGGCCTGGCTCAGTTCGCGGACGGTGCGTTGTAGTTTACGTGCCTGACGTTTCAGTGAATTCTCCCGGCGCAGGATCTCCGAAACATCGTAGACATGAATCAGACAGTAATGTTTGCCCTCTGCGCTGAGGCGCGAAAGGATCAGTTTCTGTTCGATATATTCATGTTTCCGTTCCAGCGAAAACAGCGGCAGGGGATGACGATGAATGGTGTTTGAGAGAATCGAGGAGAGGCCCATCTCCACGGTTTGCCGTGCACGGCTGATCAGATAACTTTCCGGTTTCAGATTGAGTGCGTCGAACAGGGTTTGTCCGCTGATCTGCTGAAACGGAATGCCGCTGTGCTGGGCCATCCAGTCATTCCAGAAACAGACATTCAACTGATCATCCAGCAAGATCACACCGGCTTGCAGCTTATCCAGTACCTGATCCAGAATCGGGAGGGGTGGGGCTTGTGTACTCATCCGCTTACACCATCTGGTTGTAAAAATTATCCAGCTCGGCGGCGAGCATGCGTGCCGAGTCAGCGGTCATAACATAGGTGATACTGCCGTTTACCTGACCTGCGGGCAGGGAGAAGGTAACCTGCATAATCAGGGCGACCGGATCATCCTCAGAACTGACCCGGGCCAGATCCAGTACTTGCTCGCAGGTGCCGGTGACCATCTTCGGGATACCGCTTTCCAGTGTGGAGCCCAGCATGTCAGAGATAGAACCAAAGCAGGCGTTGAGGATGATATTAGCCACCTCTTTCAGCGCATCCTGTTCCATCTCGGTGAGTTCATCGAGCGGTATATTGCTGCCCAGCAGGCGCTGAACCAGCTCGAAACTGCTGCGCTCACTGAAAACCAGAAAGGAGACGCCGGAGAAGCGCCCGGTGAAGACCTGTTCAACCGCCTCAACCTTTTCTGCGGTAAAACGCTGCAGGCTGGCTGCAGCCTCGTCAAACTTGCTGCAGCTAATTTTGGGAACGCACAGGTCGACCTCTTCGTTGACCATTTCGCTGAGTACCGAAGCGGCTTTACCGACGCCGATATTGAACAGTTCGGTCAGGGTATCGAGCTGAGTTGGGGTCAGTTGCTGGCTCATCCTTTACTCCTGGAAAAAGGCCATCACCTTCTCTTCGTTAAGCGGTTTCGCGATAAATTGCAGGCCAATACTTTCGGATTTTTCCTGAGTGCTTTTCTGCACGTTGGCGGTGAACAGGCCGATCTGCGCGTCGGGCTGGATTTCACGAATCTGAGGGTAAGCTTCAATGCCAGTCATGCCGGGCATATTGTGATCGAGAGTGATGTAGTCGAATAGTTGCTCTGTGCACAGCTCCAGAGCCTGATCCGCGTTTTCGGCTTCACTGATCAGCCAGTTGCTGTGATGGGTAGAGATAATCTTGGAGATCATCATTCTGGAAAGACGACTGTCGTCGACAACAAGGACGCTGCGTACTGGGTCCATACAAGTACCTGTCTCTGAACTTCGGCCACACCGTGAGGCCGTGCTACAAATAATAGCAGTGTTGGCGGGTTAGTGTGAGAAAATGTGCTAAAGCCCACCTTACTGTGGGGTTAATGGCGAAGATTATAACCGACAGCCGGCGTGCCGCTAAGTTTAATTTTTAACCACCGCTTTTCGGTCTTTCACCGATCTGAGTGGGGAATGTCAGCTCGCGTCCGTCACGTAATACACTCACCTGTACCGTTTCACCGGGGCGGTAACGGGCAATCTGAGACATCGATTTGCGGCCGTCCATAATGGCCTGATCATTAATGGCCAGCATGATATCACCGGGCTGCAGTCCGGCGCGGTGGGCCGGGCCATCGCGAAATACGCCGGCAATAATCAGCCCCTGCATTTTGTTCAGTCCGAAGGATTCCGCCAGCCGGGGAGTAAGTTCCTGAATCTCTATCCCCAGCCAGCCGCGAATAACACGGCCGTGTCTGATCAGATCCTCCATTACCTGACGGGTCAGGTCTGACGGGATGGCAAAGCCAATACCCTGAGAACCACCAGATTTGGAGAAGATGGCGGTATTAATACCGATCAGGTTGCCGTAGGCATCGACCAGAGCGCCGCCGGAGTTGCCCGGATTAATCGCAGCATCGGTCTGAATGAAGTCTTCATAGGTATTCAGGCCGACGCTGTTCCGCCCGGTGGCACTGATAATCCCCATGGTGACGGTCTGCCCGACGCCGAACGGATTGCCGATGGCCAGTACAACGTCGCCGACCTGATGGCCTTCTGACTGACTCAGCGTGATGCTGGGCAGATCATTGAGGTCGACTTTAAGCACCGCCAGATCGGTGTCAGGATCGCTGCCGATGACTTCGGCCATTGCTTCGCGGCCATCTTTCAGAGCGACGACGATGCTGTCAGCGCCGCTGATGACGTGATTATTGGTAACGATGTATCCCTGAGCGCTGAGAATAACACCGGAACCGAGGCTGGACTGAATCCGTTCCCGCTGCGGAATACTTTCTGAATCGAAAAAGTTGCGAAAGAACGGGTCGTTGAAAAGCGGATGGACCTGCTGTCTGACCACGGTGCGGGTATAGATATTGACGACAGCCGGAGCTGCGATCTCAACGGCCCGGGCGTAAGAAACCGGGCCTTCTCCCAGACCGCGGTTCAGAGGGCGGCTGGATTCACGGAACTCAATGGTCGGGTTCTGTGAATTGAGCAGATCGGGGAACAACTGCAGTAGCAGAATGGCGACCAGAACACCGGACAGTACCGGCCAGAAAAGAAAACTTAATTTACGCATCGATGTGTAGTCGCTCCGCTTGATCCAGCATAGAATTATACGATGTATGCAGCCTTTGTGAATGGATAAGAAAACAATGTCGGTAAAACTTTCAGACCTTATGAGCTATCTCGATCAGCGACTGACGCCGGAGCGGTTTCGTGACTACTGCCCGAATGGTTTGCAGATCGAAGGTAAAGCGGAAGTCAGCCGCCTGATCAGTGGTGTTACCGCCTCACAGGACCTGCTGGATGCTGCGGTGGAGCAGGGCGCCGATGCGATTCTGGTGCACCATGGTTTTTTCTGGAAGGGTGAGAATAGCTGTATCAGCGGGATTAAAAAGAAGCGGATAAAAACCCTGCTTGAGCACGATATCAGCCTGATTGCCTATCACCTTCCGCTGGATGCGCATCCGGAAGTGGGCAATAACGCGCAGTTGGCTAAGCTGCTTGGTATTACTGTTCAGGGTGGGCTGGAGCCGGACAACCCGCTGAGTGTCGGGAATGTGGGTGAGCTGGCGGAGGCGGTCAGTGCAGCAGAGCTGGCACAGCGGATCGCTTCGGCTCTGCAGCGCGAGCCGTTGCATATCAGCGGGGGCGAACATCTGATTAAGCGGCTGGCCTGGTGTACCGGCGGGGCGCAGGGGTACATTGAAAAAGCGGTGGAGCTGGGTGTGGATGCTTACCTGTCTGGTGAGATATCGGAGCCGACCTATCACAGCGCCCGTGAGAACGGGATTCACTATTTTGCAGCGGGTCATCATGCGACTGAGCGCTATGGGGCTAAAGCGTTGGGTGAAGAGCTGGCGCAGACGTTTAATCTGCAGCACCAGTTTATTGATATCGACAATCCGGTTTGATTTGCATAATCCTCAGGCCGTGTGAATACACAGCCTGATGGTCGCGAGTGCTGCGATGTGCGT
The DNA here is from genome assembly GCF_030295765.1 of Neptuniibacter halophilus. Lineage (NCBI taxonomy): Bacteria > Pseudomonadati > Pseudomonadota > Gammaproteobacteria > Oceanospirillales > Oceanospirillaceae > Neptuniibacter > Neptuniibacter halophilus. Next base: position 2,623,818 of record NZ_AP027292.1, read on the forward strand.
TTGCCGCTCAGGAGGCCGCAGCGCTCTCTTTCTTTTCGGTTGCTGTACTGTCGGCCGGAGTGTCTGACGCGGTGTCTGCATCGGCGTCTTCAGCCTTCTCTTTGAGACCAAAGGTTTCAGACAGTGTGCCTTCCTCCTCCGGTGCCTTAGGTGCGTAGTCCCGCGGCGGTTCTGCGCCGCTCTCTTCCGTTTTCTCGGTTTCGGCAGGGGCAGGTTCAGTTGCACCTTCTTCCAGTTTCGGAGTCATGGCCGGCTCCAGTGCCATATCGATTGCGCCCGGCTGGCAAAGGCCCTGAGCGCCGCTTGCCAGGTGTTCATGCACCTCTTTGTAGCTCTGAGTCAGACCGTTAACCAGTTGCGCTGTTTTTTCAAAATGTCCGGTCACTTCAGACCGGTAGCTTTCCAGTTCCCGCTTCGCGTCTTCCAACTGCTCGGCCAGTTCCGCCTGACGGCCGCTGCCGCCTCCCGAGCGCCCTAACAGGTAGCCGATTACAGCACCTACTACCAACGCCACAATGCTGATAAGCCAGATATTTTCCACAGAGACTCCTTAATCGTTATAGCCAGGGAGGATTACCGGGCTACAAGCATAAAACAAATAGGATTATCTGCCTATGCCTTATCGACAGGGCAGCATTTTATCAGGCGCTGGATCAGGAAACGGGCTGATTAGCTGGTGCTGGTGTTGCGGTTATTCTGCACGGCGAGTTGGAGCTGATTAAGGTAATCAATCTGTTCCTTAAGGATGGCGCGGGCTGTCTGACTGTCGCGCTGCTCGATGGCCTGCAGCAGACGCTGGTGCTGATCGATAATCACTTCTCGCTGGCGAAACCGGTAAGTGATCATATTGGCGACCGGCTGCAGGGCTTCGATCTGGGTATACATAATGAAACTCAGCATCGGATTGTGACTGGCATCGGCCAGAGCCCGGTGAAGTTCGACATCGGCAGCACAGAACTGCTCCGGACTGATACCGGAGTCCAGTTGGGTGGCAAGTGCCTGCTGCATTTTCTGCAGATCTTCATCCGTGCGTTGTGCACAGGCGAGGTCGGCGCAAATCGCTTCCAGTTCATACCGGGCGCGGCTCAGATCGTCCATCTCAATCTGATTCATGCTGACAAACAGTGTGGCCGCGGTGGTGAGCTGATCGCTCAGTTCATCGGCCCCGAGGTGGTTTACAAAGGTGCCGCCGCTGGGGCCACGGCGTGAACGGATAAGATTTTTAGCCGCGAGCCTTTTTAGTGCCTCACGTATGGTGGGTCTGGAAACCTGAAACCTTTTGGCCAGCTCATCTTCGGTCGGCAGGCGGTCGTCCGCTTTCAGGCTGCCTTCAAGTATGGCTTCCTGTAACTGGTCTGCTACCTGTTTCGACAGGCTGGAACGGTTGATCGGTTCTAGTTCGAGGCTCACTGCGGCTCCTGAATAAGATGGGTCTGAAATACTGGTCTATTCTACTCTAAACCCTAATTCAGCATAAGAGATTGCACTGTTATTTAGAGTATCATATATTTGTATGACAAATTAACAAATAAGTCGAGTGGTTACGCAGATGGGTACGTTCAAAGCACTGGTACTGAATCAGGAAGAGGGTCAAACAAGCGCAGAGGTGAAGGAGCTTACGCTGAATGAGCTGCCTGCCGAGGAAGTTCTGATTAAGGTTGATTACTCCTCTCTGAACTATAAAGATGGCCTGGCGGTAACAGGCAAGGGCAAGATCATCCGCAATTTTCCGATGGTGCCGGGGATCGATCTGGTGGGCACTGTCGAAGAGAGTGCCGATCAGCGTTACAGCGCAGGCGACCGAGTGATCCTGACCGGCTGGGGAGTCGGTGAAAACTACTGGGGCGGCTATGCTCAGTATGCGCGCCTGAAGGCGGACTGGCTGGTGCCACTTCCAGCTGAAATGGATGCGCTGCGCAGCATGCAGATCGGCACCGCTGGTCTGACAGCGATGCTCTGTGTGATGGGGCTGGAAGAGGGGGGCGTAACCCCGGATAAAGGACCTGTGATTGTCAGCGGCGCGGCAGGCGGTGTCGGCAGTGTTGCGGTATCAATTCTGGCGGGGCTTGGGTATCAGGTGACTGCGATTACCGGCCGCCCGGAAACTGAAGCTTATTTACGTGAGCTCGGTGCCAGTGAGGTAATCAGCCGGGCAGAGATGGCGGAACCGGCCAGACCTCTTGAGAAACAGCGTTGGGCCGGTGCGGTTGATACGGTGGGTGATACCATTCTGGCGCGAATTCTGGCAGAAACGGATTACAACGGTGTCGTCACCGCGTGCGGTCTGGCCGCTGGTTTCAAGCTGCCAACCACGGTTATGCCGTTTATTCTGCGTAATGTGCGTCTGCAGGGTATCGATTCAGTTATGTGCCCTTATGAGCGCAGGCAGCAGGCCTGGCAGCGTTTGCTGACCCAACTGCCGGAAAACGCGCTGGGCGAGATCGCCCAGCTGATCAGCCTGGATCAGGTTCCTGATTACGCTGAGCGGATCACCAACGGTCAGGTGAAAGGCCGTGTGGTGGTTGATCTGAACCGCTGACAGTCCCGGGCTAAAGGTTCCTGCCCGGTGCAGGGGCCTTTAGCCATAGACTCCGTCAGTGCGTGGCCGAATCAGAATCGGCGTGTAGTGCAGCAGAAACAGTAGCCAGGCGAGAATCCACAGGCTGCCTGAGAGGTGCAGTGTGGCCAGATAGGGTAGTGGCAACAGGCTGATACTGATTCGCAGCAGGGCGGAAAGCAACAGCAGGATAAAAGCACTGACCACCATGGGCCCGATAACCAGAGAGCGGCCGGTGTGCCCCAGTGAGACCCGCGCCATCATTCCCAGTGTCAGGCAGCCTATGCCTCCGGCGGCAAACGCATGAAAACCGATGGAGCGCGATACCAGCGCCCACTCACTGAGTCCGTACAGGGCAAAGCCCACTCCGATAAACAGATACCCCAGTTGCAGAATCCAGACCAGTGGGGTGGAAAATATCCGCAGGTCGAACCAGCCCGCCAGGCGCAGAAGATGGACGGCGGCGAGCAACAGGCTCAGCGCAGCGATCAGGTCCTTGTAGGGGCTCAGGCTGATCAGGGCCCAGCTCAGTGTCAGAGGGATAATGGCCTTTTCCAGAAGACTGAACTTTCGACAGCGGACGCCTGTTACGCCGCGTTCAGTAAAAAACGGGATGACCCGGCCGCCAAGAATACTGATTACCACCACAACCAGAAACAGTGCCAGTTGAATACCGCTGTCGGCACTCTGCCCGGTAATCCCCAGGAGCTGCAGATGGATCATCAGGTTGGCGGCAAAGAACCCGAGCATAATCACCACAAACACCAGATTCCGGTAGTTACGGCTGCGCAGGATCGGCCAGGCCAGGCTGAGTGTCAGCAGGGGCAGGAAACTCAGATCGATCAGTGCAACCCATTCTATGCTGACAGCGGGGAAAAATGGCAGCAACCGGGCGCTCAGCCAGAGCAGAAACAGAGCGCCAAGGGGCCAGCCATGCAGAGTCTGAACCTGTGTCCAGTTGCGTACAGCGGTCAGAAGAAAACCGGCGATCACCGCCAGCGTATAGCCGAACAGCATTTCATGGGCGTGCCAGTAGACTGCGTAGCGGTAGTAGTGGGGCTGATACCCGCTGCTGTAGAACACTAACCAGCAGCCGATCAGCACTGCTGCGGCAATGGCTGAGCCCAGAAAGAACGGGCGAAACCCAAGATTAAACAACGAGAAGGGAGGTGGGGATTTACGCTCCTGAAGCTGGATCATCGGATTCTCCTCTGCTGGTTCAGCGATGATATACTGTGTGCCGGAAATTATATTATGTATAAAAAATACATCTTAATAAATGGGGTTGGCCGATTTTTCTGTCCGAACCCCCTTTAACTGGAGATATCAGTGCGACAACTTATCCTTGGTGGGGCGCGTTCCGGTAAGAGCCGGATAGCTCAGGAACGGGCGGCTGCAACCACCAGTCCGGTGATTTATATTGCTACCGCCCGGGTCGGAGATACTGAGATGGAACAACGTATTGAGTTGCACCGTCAGAACCGTCCTGCTGAGTGGCAGGTGCTCGAAGTACCTGAGGCGCTGCCTGCTGAGTTGAAGCGTCTCAGTGGGCAGGGCTGCACCGTGCTGGTGGACTGTCTGACCCTCTGGTTGACCAATCTGCTGTTACAGAGCGAACAGACCATGCAACAGGGCATGGCTGAACTGACCGGGGCGGTTGCGCAGTTTCAGGGGGATTTGATTCTGGTGTCTAACGAAGTGGGCTGGGGGATCGTGCCGATGGGCGAGCTGAGTCGTCAGTTTCAGGATAATACCGGGCGTTTGCATCAGGATCTGGCTGCGCTGGTTGAACGGGTGACGCTGAGTGTTGCCGGTATAGCGTTAGAGGTTAAAGGGGGAGAGTGATGCCAGCCACAAACTGGAGCGGGATTAAGGCTAAGCCATTGAATGCAGAAATCAGGGCTGCTGCGCTGCAGCGTCAGCAGAATCTGACCAAGCCGCCGGGCTCTCTGGGTCAGCTTGAATCGCTGGCTGTTTCTCTGGCAGCCATGCAGGGGCGGGAGTGTCCGCGCTGTGATCGTATCGCGATTCGCATTTTTGCCGCAGATCATGGCGTTGCCGCCAGTGGAGTGTCTGCGTTTCCTCAGGAAGTCACCGCACAGATGGTATTGAATTTTGCGGCAGGTGGCGCTGCGGTGGCGGTTCTGGCCCGGTCATTACAGGCCGATTTTGCGGTGATTAATCTCGGAACCGTGGTGCCGGTGCAGGCGTCGGGTGTGGTGGATCGGGTTATTGCACCACAAACCGCCAATATGACAGAAAGCCCTGCGATGAGCCCGGAACAGCTCGAACAGGCTCTGGCTGTGGGCCGGGAAGCGCTGCTGGATGTTGCATCAGGCGGAGCAGAGTTATTTATCGCCGGGGAGATGGGGATTGCCAATACCACCGCCGCCTCAGCCTTAACGGCGCATGCGCTGAAGCTTCGCGGCAGTGATGTTGCGGGCCCGGGTACCGGCGTGGCCGGTGAAACCCTGCAACATAAAGCCAGCGTGATTGATCAGGCACTGCAACTGCATGCAGCGGAGATCGATTCACCTCTGCAGCGCTTACGCTGTCTGGGGGGATTTGAGATTGCCGCCATGGTCGGGGCCTATCTGAGTGCTGCTGAACAGGGCATCGCTGTGCTGGTGGATGGTTTTATCAGTACCGTTGCCGCTTATATCGCCTGTGAAGTTTGTCCACAGGCGCGGAACTGGATGATATTTGGTCACTGTTCTGCAGAGCCTTTCCATCAACAGTTGCTGCAACAGTTACAGGCTGAGCCGTTGCTGGATCTGCAGATGCGTCTGGGAGAAGGCAGCGGCGCTGCAGTAGCAGCAGGGCTCCTGAGAACGGCCTGTGAGCTGCACGGCGGCATGGCGACCTTCGCCGATGCGGGTGTCAGTGAGGGCGGATCGGGTGCATAAAATTGTTGATCTTCTGCGTCACGGCGAGCCTGAGCTGCAAGGGGTTTATCTGGGGCGCACGGATTCACCACTGAGCGAGCATGGACGACAAACGAGTGCTGAAGCGATGCAGAGCGGTGACTGGGATCTGGTGATCAGCTCTCCGCTGCAACGTTGCCGGGAGAGCGCTTCGTGCTGGGCAGAGTGTCACGACAGGCCGTTGCTGTTGCTGGAATCGTTACAGGAATATGATTTCGGTGAATGGGATGGAGAGCCCTGTGACCGGGTCTACGCGCAGTACCCCGAAGCAGTGGAACATTTCTGGCGTGATCCGCTAAACTATCCGCCCCCTGCGGCTGAGCCGCTGGCTGACTTTTGCGCCCGGCTGGACGCGGTTCAACGCTTTATCCACAGCCGGGAGGAACAACGTATTCTGGTTGTGACCCACGGCGGGGTCATTCGCGGGCTGATTGCAGCAGTGCTGGGGGTGGCTCCGGCAAACTGGAGCAGGATAAAAGTGGACTATTCTCGCCTGACTCGTCTAAGGTTTGATTATGACTCAGAGCAGGTTTGGCCTCAGTTACTCCACTGCAACGTGAAAGCGCTCTCTGACGACACGCCATAATTAAGGGCATTGAATGAAGTACACCGAAACGCTGAAGAACATCCACCGTAGCCTTGATCGGCTGGGCGATCTGCCCGTGTTCAGTGCCACCGTTAACCGCATCCAGCAGATCAGCGCTTCAGAAGAGAGCGACGCCATGGCGCTGGCCATGGCGATTATGAAGGACGCCAGTCTTTCTGCCCGGTTATTGAAACTCGCTAACTCACCGGTTTACAAAAGGGGGCAGGGCAATATCTCTGTCGTCTCCCGCGCGGTGGTGCTGATGGGGTTCAATCAGATCAAGAATATCTGTCTCACCCTGAAACTGATCGAGAGCTTCCATGACGAACATCCTGATCTGGATGTGCCGGGCATGATGATGCGTCAATTTCTCAGTGCCAACATCGCCAAAGAGCTGGCGATGCGCGGGCGGCAGAATGTTGATCCTGAGGAAGCCTACATCGGAGCGCTATTGTTTGGTCTGGGTGAAATCATGGTGGCCTGCACGTTGCCGGATCAGTACCGCAAGATGCTGCGCCTGAAACAACAGGGAGAAAAAAAGTGGCCGCTGATTCAGGCAGAGGTGCTGGGCATCAGTTTCTGCGAACTGGGCCGGGAGATGGCTGCTGGCTGGGGCTATCCTAAGCAGGTGCTGAGCATCATGTCGCCGGTGGATATACAGCATCTGGATGAACGCAGTGATATGCTCTCCTGCCTACCGTTTCTGAGTAATGGTCTGGTCCAGCAGATCTACGGACAGGATCCGCAGAATGAGCAGCCATTCGATCAACTGGTGGATGCTATCTCCAATGTAGGCAATATCCCCCATGATGATGTGGCCGAAGTCACCCTGCAGTGTTTCCGTCAGGTGGCTAAGGTCAGTCGTACTTATGGCCTGAAAACCAAAGCGCTGATCCCTGAGTTTTCAGAGAGTGGTAACGTAGCCAAGGACGATATCGTCCGTCAGTTGGCGTTTCTTGCCCGCAGTGAAGCCGAAGAGATTGAGGCGGAGTCTGAGCCGGAGCCGGTGATGGAAGATCACAGTGCGGGCCAGCGCAGTGCGGAGCAACTGGATTACCTTAACCGTCTGACCGCGCTGATAGCTTCTGAGGGCAAGATCCATGAAGTGTTTAAACTGGTGGTGGAGGCGATTCGTCATTGCAGCCAGTTCGATCGCAGTATGCTCTGCCTGCTGGATAAATCACGCATGAAACTGTCGGTTAAAATGCTTGAGGGAGAGTCTACCGAGCCGTTGCAAACTTACTTTGAGCGAAGCAAAAACGGCAGGGCTGATGATCTGTTCTTCCGGGTTCTGGATAAGCAGGTCACGCTGCTGGTAAATGATCTGGACGAGGAGGGCTGGCGCAAACGTCTGCCTGAGCAGTTTGTTAAATCCGTGGGCTGTCAGGGTTTTGTACTGATTCCCCTGACCATGGGCAAGCGGGTTATCGGTATGTTGTATGCGGATCGTCTGGCCACTCATGGGCCGATCTCCGAAGAGGACTTTAACACTTTCAGTCACTTTGCCACCCAGACCCGACTGGCGTTGATGTACGCCGACAGCAAAACCCGTCAGGTCTGAGTTAACGAAATTACTCTGTCATACCCCGGACGAAGGATTTGGTGTCTTCCCAGGCCTCTTTACTGACTTCGACACCTGAATCGATCACTTCACCCCCGGTTTCGACCACGGTTTTTGCACCGGATTCGGTGGAGCAGACTGCGCGCTGCGCCATGCATTTTGATTTACAGCCCATTGCGGCTGCGTCGTCGTTAAAGTGCAGTACAGAGCATTTGGCCTCGCACAGGCTTTGCTCCGAAGCGCAGTCGGCCAGGGCGACAGGTGATAGCAGCAGGACCAGAACGGCGAACAAAGGTCTTAACATCGGGTTCTCCAGCGTTGTGCTGCCTCCGAGCAGGACAACGGTTTACTTTGGTTAACGTTTGTCTTTCGGCCGCCAGAGAATCTCCTGGCAGCCCTGTTGTTTAACAATCAGCCGGCTGGCTACGAACAGCAGATCGGACAGCCGGTTGAGGTAAGCCAGAATCAGCGGGCTGAGGTCCGTATCGCGCTGTTGTGCCAGAGCCAGACAGTGGCGCTCTGCCCGTCGGCAGATACAGCGGGCCATATGGCAATGACTGGCTGCTATGCAGCCCCCGGGAAGAATAAACTCCTGTAAGGGCTCAAGCGATGCGTTCCACTGATCCAGGCGGGATTCCAGAAAGTCGATCTCTGATTGCTCAATTACCCGATAGCCGGGATCAGCGATGGCCACCTCGCCACCCAGATCAAAAAGCTGATGCTGAATGCCGGCAAGTGTTTCCGCGACCGGTCCGCTCGATTCAAGACTGCTGATGACCAGACCAATGGCACTGTTCAGTTCATCGACCTCGCCAATCAGATGAATTCGGGGCTCGGTTTTAGCGATTCTCTGACCATTACCGAGAGAGGTAGTTCCCTGATCCCCGCGGCGGGTATAGATTTTACTCAGACGATTACTCATAACTGGATCCGTTGATCATAGTGGCTGGCTCAGGCTTTATACCAGCTTAAGTTTGAGCAGTAGAGCTGTTTTTCGCTTGCTGCAACCGGTGTATCCGGTTCAGATAGCGGCGGCTGACGGGTACGTTGATCTGCTGTTGCTCGGCCAGATCACAGATGTAGCCGGTGATGTAATCGATCTCGGTAGTGCGGCCGTGGCGAATATCCTGATGCATGGAGGAGTAATTGTTGGCCGTCATCTCAGCAACCTGACAAGCCTGCTCTACCAGCGGGGCTTCGAACAGCTCGATGTTCAGGGCTTCTGCCACGGCCTCAACCTCATGGCAGATGGCTATCATCTCACTGAGGTAGTCCGGGTTAGTGATCAGCTCACCATTACTGCACTGGAATACTGCGGTCAGAGGGTTGATTGCGCAGTTGATGGCCAGTTTACGCCACAGGGTGTTGCGAATCTCCGGGTCAATCTCCAGTTGAAGAAAGCCACCCTGCAGTTCTGTTAACCAGGGCATCAGTTGCTGCGCTGAACCGATCCGGGTGATACCCCGACCGGCATGGACCACCTCGAACGGTGTTTGTAGCCAGGCACCTTCGGTCGTGGATGCCCAGGCGACCTCGGCGTTAGGAAGCTGATCAGAGACCCATTGATGGCTGCCCATACCATTTTGCAGAACGATGATTTTTGGCCGGGCAGTCAGTCGATGAAGTATGCTGTTGAAGGCAAGTTCAGTGTCCGGTGCTTTGGTACAGATCAGTAGCTGACTGACAGGTGTCTCTGCTGTGGCCAGCTCCGCGCTCGCAGGAAAGCACTGCTGATCGAGCCGGATCCCCGCGCCTTCAGAAAATTGCCCGAGACGTTGCGGCGTGCGCAGGATCAACCGGGCCTGAAAACCCAGATCGATCAGGTTGCAGGCCCAGAGGTTGCCAATCGCCCCTGCACCCAGGATGTGCCACATTTTTTCCATCAGATCCTCCGGTCAGCATATTCTGACGTGAAAAGGGGTGAGCGGTCAGCTAAAATCGGCAAAAATTATCAGGAGAGAAAGAATGCCATCGTTCGATATTGTATCCGAATTGGATATGCATGAGGTGACAAATGCGGTCGATCAGGCCCGGCGTGAGCTGGATATGCGCTATGACTTCAAAGGTGTTGAAGCCAGTTTTGAACTGAATGACAGTGCGGTGGTAATGCAGGCCGAGGTGGACTTTCAGTTACAGCAGATGCTTGAAGTGCTGCGTACCAAGATGACCGGACGCAAGATCGATGTCCGTTGTCTGGAAATAAAACCGGCAGAAAAGGCGAATATGCGTGCGCGTCAGGAAGTGATTCTGCGCCAGGGACTGGACCAGCCGCTGGCGAAGAAAATAGTTAAACTGATCAAAGATAAGAAACTGAAAGTTCAGTCGCAGATTCAGGGCGAGCAGGTCCGGGTGACCGGCAAAAAGCGTGATGATCTGCAGAGCGTCATGGCGATGCTGCGCGAAGCTGAACTGGAACTGCCGTTACAGTTCAACAACTTCCGCGACTAAACATGCCCTGGCCTGATGTGGGTCTTCGCATCAGGCTTCCCGTTCCAGACAATCCAGCAGGAACAGCTCCCTGACCAGCTCCTGAGAGGGTGGCTGCGCCAGATCCTCCACACAGATTGCGCCGTTTTGCAGTTTCTTATGCAGGGTTTCGCCCTGCCAGTTAACGACCGGAACGCCGGTGGGGCGGTGAATAATGCGCAGGTAAGGGTTCTGGCGTTCGAGCCAGGCATCAATCAAATAAGTCATTTTGTGCTCCCTGACGATTAGATGATCAGAGAATACCGGCTATTTTGATAAATGTAAATGATAATGATTATTATTTAATTCGTGGTGCGTTTGGTTTGTAGCTGATGGGTTGTTGTATCTGTATCGTTGCCGGCCGCCCGGTTTGCCCCGGCTGCCAGCCAGACCAGTATCAGTACCGGTAGCCCCAGCAGGGCAACGCCGGTAAAGAACACCGGGTAGTCATACTGATCGACAAAACCGCCTGAGAACCCGCCGAGAAACTTCGGAAAGAGCAGCATCACTGAGCTGAACAGGGCGTACTGGGTAGCGGAGTACTGTATGTTGGTCAGGCTCGACAGGTAGGCAACAAAGGCCGCCGTGGCAATTCCGCCGCTGAGGTTATCCAGCGAGATAACCAGCGTCAGGGCCGCAGTGTTATTCCCCAGCGTCGCTAACCAGGCAAACAGCAGATTGGTCAGGGCGACCAGCAGCGCACCGATAAACATAATCCGCATCACCCCGAAGCGGTTAACCAGAATACCGCCCAGTCCGGCGCCAACAATGGTCATGATTACGCCGTAGATCTTGATGATCTGTGCAATCTCCTCTTTGCTGAACCCCATATCCACATAAAAAACGTTAGCGATGATTCCGAGCATGACATCAGAGATGCGGTAAGTACCGATCAGGGCGAGAATAATCAGGGCATGGGAGCCATAACGGCGGATGAAATCGATAAAGGGGCAGAGAATAGCTACGTAGCCCCAGCCGATGAAACGTGCCAGCAGGTCGGGCAGATGTGCGTAGCGTTCACTGAAACCGATGATCCGCGCCTGCTGCTCACGGGTTTCCTCATCCATCTCCACGCTGTCCGGTTCGTTCACGATCAGGGTGGTGATCAGACCGACCAGCATCAGGCCTGCCATCACCAGATAAGCAACCCGCCAGGCCTGCAGATTGTAAACGGCGGAATCGGTTGAAGCCCAGGCTGCCAGCGCCAGCGCTCCGGCGCCGGCGACAATCATCGCCAGCCGGTAGCCTGCCATATACGTGGCCGCCATCGCGGCCTGCAGGCGCTCTGCGGCGGATTCGATCCGGTAGGCATCAATAACGATATCCTGTGTCGCGGAGCAGAATGCAACTACCAGAGCGAGAATCGCCATGAGCCGGAGATTAGCGTGTGGGTCGGAGAACGCCAGCCCGGCCAGGCCTGCAGCCAGCCCCAGTTGCGACAGCAGCAACCAGCTACGCCGTCTGCCCAGTGTTTTGCTCAGCAGTGGCAGGGGCAGCCGGTCAACCAGTGGCGCCCATAGCCATTTAAAGCCGTAGGCGAGACCGACCCAGGAAAAATAGGTGATCAGGCTGCGCTCAACCCCGGCTTCGCGAAGCCAGAACGAGAGCGTGCCGAAGACCAGCAGCAGGGGTAGCCCGGAGGAGAAACCAAAAAACAGCAGGGTGAGCGCGCGTGGATGGGTATAAACCTTGATGGCGTTAAGCCATGATTCCTGCTTGGGATCTACCGGGGACATATCAACAAAAACGCCTTCCATGAAGTAAGGGGTCATTGTCCCCTGATGCAGGAAAATAGGCAATGGCACGGGACCTGTGGCTGTCTCGAAGATGTCGCTGATTGATCATTTTTCTGTCATACGGATGTCACAACAGAGCTCTAGTTTTTGCACACTACAATTATTTATTGCGGCAAGCATGCCGGGTCATCGGAGATGGCCTTTACACATCTGGGTGAGGAAAACATGAGCTACAACAATTCACATGATCTGTGCAGTAATCTGAATCAGGAGCAGGATTCAGACTTTACCCGTATGACCGATAAAGCGGTGAGCCGCCGTGGTTTTCTGGCCGGCGCCGGGGCTTTAAGTATCGGGGCTTTTCTGGGGCTTTCACCACTGGCAAAATCGGTTCAGGCTGCGATGGGGACCGAGGTAAAAAGCCGTCTGATGGGTTTTAAACCGATTGCTGCCAGCACTGCGGATACGGTGATTGTTCCAGAGGGTTATCAGGTTACTAACCTGATCTCATGGGGCGATCCACTGTTTGCCAATGCACCTGAATTTGACCCGTCCGGCAAAGCTCCGGCGTCTTCTCAGGCTTTGCAGTTTGGTGATAATACCGATGGGATGAGTCTGTTCCCGCTGACCGAAGATCGTGCGGTTATGGCGATCAACAACGAGTACACCAACTATGATCTGCTGTTTGATCACAAAGGCGAGCAGATGACCGCTGATGATGTGAAGAAAGCGCAGAACGCTCATGGTGTATCCGTTTTTGAGATCCGCAAAACCGGCAACGGCTGGCAGGTAGACCGTAATGGTAAGCTGAACCGCCGGATTACTGCGAATACGCCGATGCAACTGACCGGGCCGGCTGCCGGTCATGATCTGCTGAAAACAGCCGCTGATCCGAGCGGTACTGAAGTGCTGGGCACCTTTAATAACTGTGCCAACGGTGAAACCCCCTGGGGAACTTACCTGACCTGTGAAGAGAACTTCCACGGTTACTTTGGCAGCACCGATGATGCGTATGAGGTACCGGCTTCCCAGAAACGCTACGGCATTAAAAACGAAGACAAGCGTTATCAGTGGAGCAAATTTGACTCACGCTTTGATTTGTCGAAAAACCCGAACGAACCGCACCGCCACGGCTGGGTGGTGGAGATTGATCCGCTGAACCCGAACGCCAAACCGCTCAAGCGCACGGCGCTTGGCCGCTTCAAACATGAAAATGCGGCGCTGATGATCGACAACAGCGGTCATGTGGTGGTGTATCTGGGCGATGATGAGCGCGGCGAGCACCTGTATAAGTTTGTCTCCAAAGGTAAATTTGATCCGGCCAATCCAACGGCTAACCGTGACCTGCTGGTGGAAGGGACGCTTTTCGTTGCACGTTTCGATGCGGCTGAAGGTGAACTGAAGGGGCAGGGTGAGTGGATCGAACTGACCTTTGGTAAGCACGGGCTGACACCTGAAAACGGCTTTAACAGTCAGGCAGAAGTGCTGATCCATACCCGTCAGGCAGCAACGCAGGTGGGCGGTACGACGATGGATCGTCCGGAGTGGGTTGCGGTGCACCCGAATAAACAGAGTGCGTTCTGTACCCTGACCAACAACAAAAACCGCGGCAAGAAAGACAATCAGCCGGTAGGGGGACCGAATCCACGTGAAGCGAACCCTTATGGCCAGATCGTGCGCTGGATGCCGCATCAGGCTGACCATACTGCCGCGAAATTTGACTGGGATCTGTACGTGATTGCCGGCAATCCGAGCGTGCATACTGAAGGTCTGATGGCAGGCAGCAGCAATGTCAGTGCCGAAAATATGTTCAACAGCCCCGATGGTCTGGGATTTGATCAGGCCGGACGTCTCTGGATCATGACCGACGGTAAATACTCCAACAAGGATAACTTTGCCGGTATGGGGAATAACCAGATGCTGTGTGGTGATCCGGAAACCGGTGAAATTCACCGCTTCCTGACAGGGCCAATTGCCTGTGAAGTAACCGGCCTGACCTTCAGCCCGGATTACAAAACCATGTTTGTGGGTATCCAGCATCCGGGTGAAAAAGGCAAACCTTCACACTTCCCGGCGGGCGGCGACAGCAAGCCGCGTTCCACGGTAGTGGCGATCACCCGAACCGATGGTGGCGTGATTGGCGCGTGACTGATTCCGCAACCGGGCTGCTTCTGCGGCCCGGCCTGCGGCTTTCAGGCAATAAAAAACCGGCCTAGGGCCGGTTTTTTTAATGGATGGGGGTCGCTTTAGATACGCAGGCCGCCATCGATCTCGAAGCAACGACCGCTTACATAGTCGTTTTCGAGGATAAACGTCACGGTTTTCGCGATCTCTTCAGGTTTACCCAGACGCTTGGCCGGGATGCCTGCAGCGATTTTGTCCAGTGCTTCAGGTTTCATGCTCATCACCATCTCGGTGCCGATGTAACCCGGAGCGATGGACGCTGCACGTATACCGTAGCGAGCCAGCTCTTTCGCCCAGGTAACAGCCATCGCTTCAACACCTGCTTTGGTCGCAGTGTAGTTGGTCTGGCCCATGTTGCCGGAGCGGGAGATAGAAGAGATATTGATGATACAACCCTGAGTGCCCAGATCGATCATCTGTGCAGCCGCTTCACGCGCACAGAGGAACGTACCTGTCAGGTTAACATCCATCACCAGATTCCACTGGTCCATGGACATTTTCTTGGCAACTTTGCCGGTTTCGCGGTCAACTTTCAGGAACAGGCCATCACGGGTGATGCCTGCATTGTTTACCAGACCGTGCAGAGCGCCGAAATCGGAGACTACATCGGAAAACAGTTTTTCTACATCTTCTTCTTTGGCGACGTTACAAAGGTAAGCGCGGGCAACAATGCCCTTTTCCATGCAAAGACCAACTGTTGTGTCCAGATCTTCCTGGCTGAGATCAGCCAGTGCCAGTTGAGCACCCTGTTCAGCAAGTTCCAGTGCCATAGCACGGCCAAGGCCACGGCCACCGCCGGTAATAACAATTACTTTATCTTTAAGTTCCATTGAGGATTACCTTACTTCGGTTTTCTCGTTTTTATTGTGCGTTGCGTCATTGTGCGTGAAATAAACTTATCCCGCTTTTGCAAAAATGTCTACTTCTCACTCAATGCAATCATTTACCAAAAAGTTCTATAGACCTTTGCAGGAGATAACGGATGTTCTGCTGCGCCTGCTAACTCGCTGTTTTTGAGTGTTAATTTTGCAGTGCGCAAAAATGGTGCGAAGCAGTATTAATTTTTTTCTACAGCTAAAAGAGGAGGGCAGCAGGACCATAGTCGGATGAAAAGTTAGCGCCTGAGGTTGAAAAGACCCTGCCGTGCCCATAGGAATAGAGGGATAAGCAGCCAGCTCAGGTATCCGGGTGGCTGTACGGAATGAATCAACCCGAGGCGCTGCATGAAATTCCTTTTTCTGCTTTTCATTATTGTTCCCATTATAGAAATTACGGTGCTGATCAATGTTGGTGAAGCGATCGGGGCCTGGAATACCGTAGGTCTGGTTCTGCTTTCAGCATTCATTGGTGTCAACATGCTGCGTTATCAGGGGCTCTCCACTCTGGCCCGGGCGCAGCAGAGAGCCAGTCAGGGTGAGATCCCCGGTCAGGAGATGGTCGAAGGCATTGTGCTGGCGGTAGGTGGAGCGTTGCTGGTTACGCCCGGTTTTGTTACGGATGTGATCGGTTTTAGCTGTCTGCTGCCTTATACCCGCAAAGCCTTTGCGAAAGGCCTGATGTCCCGTTTTACAGTGATTGCATCCCAGCAGCAGGGGCAGGGCGCTCAGTTTTACAGCCACGAAGAGTTTCACAATTCCGGATTTGAACGTCGTCCTCCCCATCAGCGCGACCCGCGCGTGCAGGGTGGAGATGTGATCGACGGCGAGTATGAGCGAAAGGACTGAAGATCCCGGGAGTCAGTCGTGCAGAGCACGACCAGAACTTATTTCGCAGATTTTCTGAATAAAGAAAAAAATTTTAGGTTGCGGTGTTGAATTCATTTTTAATGCCCCAACCTAGCAATTCAAAGGGCAAGATGGTCACTTGCGGGCCTGCCCTCAAACAAAAACATGTTGATTTTGGTCAGACAAAGATCAGGAGAAAATACAGATGAAAATTCGTCCACTTCACGACCGTGTAGTTGTTCGTCGTAACGAAGAAGAAGCTACTACTGCTAGTGGTATCGTGCTGCCTGGTTCTGCTCAGGAAAAGCCAAACCAGGGTAAAGTTATCGCAGTAGGCGAAGGTCGTATTCTGAACAACGGTGAGCGTCAGGCGCTGACTGTTCAGGTTGGGGATACTGTTCTGTTCGGTGGTTACGCGAACACAGTTAAAGTCGGCGGTGAAGAGCTGCTGATTCTGAGCGAAAACGAAATTTACGGTGTGCTGGAAGACTAATTCCGGTTTGACTTTTCGTTCATCGAACACGCTTTAAAGAATTTTAAGACAGGATTTTTGACAATGGCTAAAGACGTACTTTTTGGAAACGACGCGCGTAAGCGCATGCTGGACGGTGTAAACATTCTGGCTGATGCGGTTAAAACCACTCTGGGCCCTAAAGGCCGTAACGTTGTACTGGACAAGTCCTTCGGTGCACCAACCGTAACTAAAGACGGTGTATCTGTTGCCAAAGAGATCGAGCTGGAAGACAAGTTCGAGAACATGGGCGCACAGATGGTTAAAGAAGTTGCTTCCCAGGCTAACGACGTAGCGGGTGACGGTACGACAACTGCGACCGTACTGGCTCAGGCAATCGTTAACGAAGGTCTGAAATCCGTTGCTGCGGGCATGAACCCGATGGATCTGAAACGCGGTATCGACAAAGCGGCGGCTGCCGTGGTTGAGCAGATCAAGGCGATGGCTGTGCCATGTGCTGACAGCAAAGCGATTGCTCAGGTTGGTACTATCTCTGCGAACTCTGACACCCAG
This sequence comes from Neptuniibacter halophilus, assembly GCF_030295765.1. NCBI lineage: Bacteria > Pseudomonadati > Pseudomonadota > Gammaproteobacteria > Oceanospirillales > Oceanospirillaceae > Neptuniibacter > Neptuniibacter halophilus. The sequence continues at coordinate 2,640,580 of NZ_AP027292.1, forward strand.
GTGGGTGAGATCATCGCTGAAGCGATGGACAAAGTGGGTAAAGAGGGCGTTATCACTGTTGAAGAAGGTTCAGCACTGGAAAACGAACTGGATGTTGTAGAAGGTATGCAGTTCGACCGTGGTTACCTGTCACCATACTTCATCAACAACCAGGACAACATGTCTGCTGAAATCGAGCAGCCGTTCATCCTGCTGGTTGACAAGAAAATCTCCAATATCCGTGAGCTGCTGCCAGTTCTGGAACACGTAGCTAAAGCTTCCCGTCCTCTGCTGATCATTGCTGAAGACGTAGAAGGCGAAGCGCTGGCTACTCTGGTTGTGAACAACATGCGCGGTATCGTTAAAGTTGCTGCGGTTAAAGCACCAGGTTTCGGTGATCGTCGTAAGGCGATGCTGGAAGATATCGCTATCCTGACCGGCGGTACTGTGATCTCCGAAGAGGTAGGTCTGACGCTGGAAGAAGCGACTCTGGAACAGCTGGGCCAGGCGAAGCGTGTATCTATCACTAAAGAAAACACCACGATCGTTGACGGTATCGGTGCGGCTGAAAACATCGAAGCACGTGTTAACCAGATCCGTGCGCAGATGGAAGAAACTTCTTCTGACTACGACCGTGAAAAACTGCAGGAGCGTGTTGCTAAGCTGGCAGGCGGTGTAGCGGTAATCAAAGTGGGTGCGGCTACCGAAGTTGAGATGAAAGAGAAGAAAGCCCGCGTTGAAGATGCACTGCACGCGACCCGTGCTGCGGTAGAAGAAGGCGTAGTACCGGGTGGTGGTGTTGCTCTGATTCGTGCGCTGGCTTCTGTAGGCGAACTGAAGGGTGAAAACCACGATCAGTCTGTCGGTGTTGAGCTGGCATTCCGTGCTATGGAAGCGCCTCTGCGTCAGATCGTAGGTAACGCAGGTGAAGAAGGTTCCGTGATCGTTTCTAAAGTACGTGAAGGTGAAGGTAACTTCGGCTTCAATGCTGCAAACGGTGAGTACGGCGACATGCTGGAAATGGGTATCCTGGATCCGGCTAAAGTTACCCGTTCTGCACTGCAGGCTGCGGCATCTGTAGCAGGTCTGATGATCACTACTGAAGCTATGGTTGCTGATAAACCATCTGAAGGTGGTGCTGGCATGCCTGATATGGGCGGCATGGGTGGCATGGGTGGCATGGGCGGTATGATGTAATCGCCTGCTAACCCCGCTTGATAAATGAGCCCCGCATTTTGCGGGGCTTTTTTTTTCTGCGTAGAATAGTCCGATCTAATTTCTGAAGAGTGAATGACCAGCGATGAACCGTGACGACGATATTGATGTGCCAAACCTGGGCCCGGCAGAACCTGCGGGAGAGGCGAGGCAGACGGTGGTTGCATCTGGCGGGCAAACCCGTGCCCGTGCCGAAGAAGAAGTATCGACAAGCGGTGGCGGGATCAGCCTGATTCAGTCGCTGGTGATCATTATTCTGATTACAGCGGTGTGCGCGCTGGGTTATTTCGGTTTTGATATGTATCAGGCCCAGCAACAGCGGGCGGTTACCTTCCAGCAGGCGCAGGATCAGATTGAACAGTTGAAAGAGCTGCTGAAACAGGCAGAGCAGGGCGCCGCAGCTTCGGGTGAAGCGCTGCAGGGCAATGTCTCTACACTGGAGAGCTCGCTTAAAGAGAAAGATAAACAGCTCGATTCTGAAATTGCCAAGCTTTGGGTTATTGCTCATCAGCGCAATAAACCGGCGCTGGAAAAGCAGGCGAGCCAACTGGCGAGTCTGGAGAAGTCTCTGGCGGCTCAGGAGAAACAGATCAAAGCGCTGAGTGCTGACCTGCAGAAGCAGGAGAAGCAGTTGAAAGCTGCGGCGGCACGGGAAAAAGAGATCGCTCAGCTTAAGAAATCGATCACTGCGGAAGTTGCCCAGCTCAGCAAGCAGGTCAGCCGGGTTGAGACTGATGTTCGCACCGCAGCAGAACTGACTCAGGAACAGCTTGATGAGTTGCTGCAGTCGCAACGTAGTCTGACCGACCGCGTGGTTAAGCTCGAAGGTCGCAGCACCGGTGATCTGGAGCGTCGGGTAAAACTGAATGAGCAGGCGGTTCGTGCCTTCGACAGTACCCGTCGTCAGTTAAATCAGGAACTGCTCAGTGTGAAGCAGAGGCTGAATAATATGCAGCTTCAGTTGGAACAGCGCTAGTCTGTATAAAAAATAGCCAGAATGGTGCCTTCCGGGTTTGCTATGTCAGCGCCGTGAAGGCACAATACACGATTCTTCAGAGACCGGGATTTTTTTACCCTTTATGGACATCCGTGCTTTCTTTGCACTAACGCTACCAGATTCAGTCGTTCGTTGGTTAGCGGATCATGCTGACACCCTGTGTGAGTATGACCGAAAGACGGAGGTTAACTGGGTTGATTCCGATCGGTATCACTTAACTCTATGTTTTTTAGGCGATATTCAGCTTGATCAGGTGGATGATCTGGAGCGGTGCGCGCGCGAACGACTGGCGAACTTCAGCTCTTTTCAGGTCCACATTAATAAAGCGGAATACTATCGGGTCAGTAAAAAACTGGCTCTGATCGCGGCGCTGCCTGATCTGCAGGAGGAGCTTCTTGCTCTGCATCAGATCATGCTGACCGTAGCCGGGGACGCCGGTGTTGAGTACGAAGAGGATGATTTTAAGCCCCATATCACCCTGGGGCGCCTTCCGGGTAAAAACAAGTTCAAAAAGCCAGAGAGCTGGCCGGGTATTGATATCTACAGCCTGGCCGACTCGGTGGTGCTCTTCCAGAGCAAACCCGGAGAAGACGGATCTATCTATACGCCGCTATTTGAGATCCCGCTTGAGGATCTGTCCTGATCTGAAATCAGCAGATAGCAAATTTAGACTCTTAAGTAGCCATCTCACTATTATGCTTAATCCAGAACTTTTGTCCCCAGCCGGGACACTGAAGAACATGAAGTACGCGTTTGCCTATGGTGCGGACGCTGTATATGCCGGTCAGCCACGTTACAGCCTGCGGGTGCGTAACAATGACTTCAATATGGACAATCTGGCGGAAGGGATCGACCTGGCTCATCAACTGGGCAAGAAGTTCTTCCTGGCCAGTAACATTCTGCCGCACAACAGCAAGCTGAAAACCTACATCGATGACCTGCGTCCGGTGATCGCGATGGGGCCGGATGCGCTGATTATGTCGGATCCCGGCCTGATCTATCTGGTTAAAGAGCATTTCCCGGATATGCCAATCCATCTGTCCGTACAGGCAAACACCATGAACTGGGCGTCAGTTAAATTCTGGCACCAGATGGGGGTTGAGCGTGTCATCCTGTCCCGCGAGCTGTCGCTGGATGAGGTGGCAGAGATCCGTCAGTTGTGCCCTGAGATGGAAATTGAAGTATTCGTTCATGGTGCACTCTGTATTGCCTACTCCGGTCGCTGTCTGCTGTCCGGTTATATCAACAAGCGTGACCCGAATCAGGGGACCTGCACTAACACCTGTCGCTGGAAGTATGATGCCCATGAAGCGGAGCAGAATGAATCCGGTGATGTGGTCGCTGTTGAGCAGTTTGATCCTGCTACTGAGCAGGCTGCAGAAGCGCCGCAGCCTGATCTGGGCGTAGGTAAACCGACCGACCGTATCTTCCTGCTGCAGGAAGAGACCCGTCCGGGCGAATATATGCCGGCGTTTGAAGATGAGCATGGCACCTACATCATGAACTCCAAAGACCTGCGTGCCATCCAGCATGTGCATCGTCTGGCGGAGATCGGTGTGGATTCCCTGAAGATCGAAGGCCGCACCAAGTCCCACTACTACGTGGCACGTACCGCTCAGGCGTACCGCAAGGCGATCGATGATGCGGTCGCTGGTAAGCCGTTTGATATGAGTCTGATGGATGAGCTGGAAAATCTGGCGAGCCGTGGTTATACCGAAGGTTTCTACCGTCGTCATGTCCACGATGAGTATCAGAACTACGAAACCGGTAACTCCGTTGGCGTTCACCAGCAGTTTGTCGGTGAAGTGCTGGGTTACGAAAATGGGATGCTCGAAGTTGATGTGCGTAACCGCTTCCTCAAGGGCGATACCCTGGAGCTGATGACGCCGCAGGGCAACCATAAATTTAAACTCGATGAGATGATCGATAAAAAGGGCAAGCCGGCCGACGTAGCGCCGGGTTCCGGTCATGTGATGAAGATTCCGATGAATCTGGATGCTGATCCCGAATACGCTCTGATTATGCGTGATCTGCCAAACGCTCCCGGGTACAGCAGTCAGCAGTAAAGGCCCTTTATGGTTGTAGGTAAGTACCAGTTCTGGCGCGCACTGCGACCTTTCTCTTTCAGTGTCGCCCTGGTGGTCTGTCTGACCGGGGTGCTGGCCGCCTTTCAGGATGGCTTTGCTGATTATGTTCTGGCGGCACTGGTACTCAGCGCTGGCCTGCTGTTGCAGGCTGGCGTTAATCTCATCAATGATTACTCCGATCTTGACCTTCCGGGTCTGGATGCCTGTCAACACAAACTGATCCGGCGAAATTTTTCGCTGGGGTTGGTCTGCTTTCTGCTGGCGGCCGGTATCGGGCTGTATCTGATCAGTGCCTCTGGTCTTGTGTTGCTCTGGCTCTCTCTGACAGGCCTGATTGGCGCGCTTGGCTACACTTTGGAGCCGATCAACTATAAGCGACGAGGGTTGGCTGTTGCGCTGGTATTCTGGTTGATGGGGGTACTGATGGTGCTGGGGTCATATTACGCACTCAGTGCTCAGCTCAGTTGGCGGGCATTTTATCTCTCGCTGCCGGTGAGCCTGTTTACCTCCCTGCTGTTGCTCAGCAATGAGCTGCGGGATTATGAGTCCGACCGGGATCATGGCATTGCAACCCTGAGCGTAAGGCTTGGGTTCGTTCGTGCGGCCTGGCTCTACCGTTCGGGGCTGGTCATGCTGGTTGTGCTGGTTCTCTGGTTAACAGCATCTGATATTCTGCCGACGGCCTACTGGACTCTGCTCAGTCTGCCGGTGGTGGTATTGCCTCTGCGTCATCTGCAAAAAGCAGCACCTGAGCGGGTCGCGCTGACACCCGAAACCGGTCGTGCTTTTCTCTGTTTCGGGCTCTGTTACTGTTCGGCACTGATCCTCGGCTAGGGTTTTTATACAAGACTCCGGTCGCAGAAACCGGGCTGAATAATACCAATGCCCGACACCGACATCGGTGGCTTTTGGTGTATACTCTTGCTCCTGTTGAAGCTCTCCGGCAGAGAGAGTGGATAAAAGGTGTGCCTTGCCCCTCGTCCGTGGGCCACTGACAGGCCGCCTCAGACCTTTGACAAGAAGCTTTACTGGGAGTTACCGAATGAGCGTTATCCGTCAAGACGACTTAATCAGCAGCGTTGCTGATGCGTTGCAGTTCATCTCTTATTACCACCCGCTGGATTTTGTCCAGGGCGTTCACGAAGCCTATCTGAAGGAAGAAAACCCTGCGGCTAAAGATGCGATGGCGCAGATCCTGATTAACTCCCGTATGTGTGCTGAAGGCCACCGCCCGATCTGTCAGGATACCGGTATTGTGACCGTGTTCCTGAAAGTGGGTATGAACGTACAGTGGGACGCAACCATGAGCGTGACCGATATGGTTAACGAAGGCGTGCGTCGTGCTTACCTGCATCCGGATAACGTTCTGCGTGCTTCTATTCTGGCGGATCCTGCGGGCAAGCGTCAGAACACTAAAGACAACACACCGGCAGTGATTCATTACGAAATCGTTGAAGGTGACGAAGTGGAAGTTCACGTTGCTGCAAAAGGCGGCGGTTCTGAAAACAAATCCAAGATGGTCATGCTGAACCCGTCTGACAGCATCGTCGACTGGGTTGTAAAAACCGTACCGACCATGGGTGCTGGCTGGTGTCCGCCGGGCATGCTGGGTATTGGTATCGGTGGTACGGCTGAAAAAGCAGCGGTTATGGCGAAAGAGTCCCTGATGGACCCGATCGACATTCACGAGCTGCGTGAGCGCGGGCCACAGAACCGGGTTGAGGAGCTGCGTCTGGAGATTATGGATGCGGTTAACAATCTGGGTATCGGTGCGCAGGGCCTGGGCGGTCTGACCACCGTACTCGACGTTAAGATTATGGATTGCCCGACCCACGCGGCTTCTCTGCCGGTATGCATGATCCCTAACTGTGCTGCGACCCGTCACACGCACTTTAAACTGAACGGTTCCGGCCCGGCAGTACTGACGCCGCCAAGTCTGGATGACTGGCCAGAAGTGACTTTCGAAGTGGGTGCTAATACCCGTCGGGTTAATCTGGATGAGATCACTCCGGAAGCGGTTAAAGAGTGGAAAGTCGGTGAAACCGTTCTCCTGAACGGCAAAATGCTGACCGGCCGTGATGCAGCTCACAAGAAAATGGTTGAGATGCTGAACAACGGTGAAGAGCTGCCGGTAGACCTGAAAGGTCGTTTCATCTACTACGTAGGTCCGGTTGATCCGGTACGGGACGAAGTGGTGGGGCCTGCAGGCCCAACAACCTCTACCCGTATGGATAAGTTCACCCGCCAGATTCTGGAAACCACCGGTCTTTTGGGCATGATCGGTAAATCCGAGCGTGGCCCGATTGCGATTGATGCGATCAAGGACAATCAGGCGGTTTATCTGATGGCTGTAGGTGGTGCGGCGTATCTGGTATCCAAAGCGATTACCAATGCCGACGTGCTGGCCTTCCCTGAGCTGGGAATGGAAGCGATCTATGAGTTTGAAGTGAAGGATATGCCGGTTACTGTTGCGGTAGATACCTCCGGTGAGTCGGTTCACACCACCGGCCCTGCGAAGTGGAAAGATATTATTGCTCACCAGGCATAACCACTTCCCGATAGAACAAGGCGTGACTCCGGTCGCGCCTTTTTTTTGTACACTCATCTGCAAAAAATCTCATTGGCCTAAAGTTGCATAACCTAGTTCTTTAGGTCTGTTTCCCGCGAAACCTGCGCAAGATCAACGCCTTGTCATGCCCGGGGTATAGACTCAGAGAAAATACTGTTCATCTGAGAGGGGAAGAACAATGAGAACTAAAATCATAAGTGCTGTTGTGTTGGGTCTGGGTATCTCTTCTGCGGCGGTTGCCGATACGGAAGCGATGATGCAGGCGGCGGGTGCTGAGCTGTTTAATAAATGTACTGCCTGCCACACCACGGATACCAGTAAAAATGCTTTCGGCCCAAGTCTGGTAGGGGTGGTTGGTCGTGAAGCGGCTTCGCTGCCACGTTTCGCTTATTCTGATGCGCTGAAAAATTCCGGCATCACCTGGACTGAAGAAAATCTGCGTAAGTGGATTGCGGGTAATGACCAGTTTGTACCGGGCACCCGGATGCGTCACGTAGAGATTACCGATAAGGCAGAGCAGGATTACCTGCTGGCTTACCTGAAATCTCTGAAGTAATGACGCTGTTGATCAGACAAAAAACCGCTGCCTGAGTCAGCGGTTTTTTTATCCTTTAACGGCGTTATGAGGCTTCAAGCAGTTTTTTCTGCTCCGCCAGATAGCGGGGCATCGGGCCGGCATCCTCGTAGATCTCTTCCCCGTCTTCGATGCGGATCACCTTATTCCCCTGAACATAGGGCATTTTCGCTTCCAGCTCGTTGATCGCTTCATGAATCAGCGTCGCAATCACATCCTCTTTCGGTAGTTTGTACATCCGTGCCAGGGCTTCCAGTTTGATGGAATCATCCTTGTAGATCGACAGGGTCTCCTCCTGTCGGGTTCTCACTTTACGCGCCCGGCCTTCCCATTCGTTCAAGAGTTTGGAAAGACTTTCATTACCCATGGTATTTAGTTCCCCTTCTGCAGCTTACCTATTTAGTGTAGGTGGTGGCTGAGGTAATGCCAGCACGGCAGAAAAAAACGCGCCGATGGCTCAGTAAGGCTGTTTTCGGGTTAAAATATCGCGCTGATAACGGTGAAGGATAGGGATGCTGATGGCACATATTAAAATTTTGCTTGGAACGGTGTACGGCAATGCGCAGGAGGTTGCTGAATCTGCACAGACGTTGCTGCAAGCGCTGGGGCATCAGGTTCAGGTGCTGCGTCAGCCTGCTTATGCCGAAGTGGTCACGGAGGATGCAGACGTGTTGCTGGTGTGCACATCAACCACCGGGCAGGGCGAGTTACCGGATAGTCTGCTGCCTCTCTATGTGGAGCTGCGGGATCGATTCCCGCTGTTACCTGACGTACGTTTTGGTCTGATCGGGCTGGGAGACTCTTCCTATGATGAGTTTGCCGGCGGTGGCCGACTGATGCTGGAACTGCTTCAGGAGTTGCAGCTAAAACAGGTTGGTGAGCCGTTGTGGATCGATGCCTGTGAAACCATGAACCCCTGGGAAGAGGCTGAGCCCTGGTTGCAGGGCTGGTCTGAACAGCTTCGCAGCGCTTAGCAGGCTAAGGGCGGAAGCTGTTCTTTCAGCAGGAGCGCCCGGAAACTCCGGGCATCAAGTGGCTTGCTGAACAGATACCCCTGTAACTGATCACAACCCTGTTCTGTCAGGAACGCCTGCTGCTCAGGGTTTTCAACCCCTTCTGCACAGGTGGTCAGGCCCAGCGTATGGCTGAGTAGAATGACGGCTCTGGCGATCGCCTCATCATCTGAATCCAGCGGGATATCCCGCACCAGCGAGCGGTCCATCTTGACCTTGGTCAGCGGCAGCTTTTTCAGGTAGCTGAGTGCGGAGTAGCCGGTTCCGAAATCATCCAGTGCGAGTTCCACACCCAACTGACGTAAGCGGCTGAAAGTCAGGGTGGCTGCCTGTTCATGCTCCATCAGAAAGGTTTCGAGGATTTCCAGCTCCAGTTGTTGCGGCGGTATCTGGTAGGTTTTCAACAGGCCAGCAACCCGGTCGGGAAGTTCCGGGCCGGTGATTTGTGCACTGGCCAGATTCACCGACACTTTTAAGTCGCTATACCCCTGAGCTCTCCATTCAGCCAGTTGCTTAAGGGCTTCCTCTAAAACCCAGTCGCCGAGCCTCTGCATCAGGCCAATCTCTTCAGCAATCGGCAGGAACTGGTCGGGCATGATCAGCCCCTGTTCCGGGTGCTGCCAGCGGACCAGCGCTTCGGCACCGGTAATCCGTCCGGTTCTGCTTTCGATCTGCGGCTGGTAGTGGAGTCTGAGCTGACCTTCATCCAGTGCTCTGCGCAGCGCCGGTTCCAGTTCGACCCAGGCTTCCAGGCGGGCACACTGTTCCGGCTGGAAAAAGGCGTAGTGATTGCGTCCGCTGGCTTTCACCTGATTCAGCGCGATATCGGCATGTTTGCTCAGGGTTTCCAGATCTTCTCCATGTTCCGGTGCGGTGGCAATACCGATACTGGCGCTGGAGAAAAACTCCTTTTCACCCAGACGGAAAGGCTGCTCAAGTGCGCTGCCTATTTCGCGGGCTATGCGGGCGGCTTCGGGGTTATTGCTGAGCAAGATGGCAAATTCATCACCGCCGAGACGGGCCAGCGTATCCTGAGGCCGCAGAATCCGGTTGAGGCGTTCACTGACCTGCAGCAGCAGGTCATCGCCATAACGATGACCGAGACTGTCGTTAATGTGATTAAACCGATCCAGATCCAGATGCAGGATCTGAATCTGCTCATCAGGCTGGCGTTGCTCCAGAGCGTGTTCCAGGCGGATGGCAAATAGCAGCCGGTTAGGCAGGCCGGTCAGGGGGTCATGGTGAGCCAGATGGGAGAGCCGGGCTTCTGAGGCTTTAATGTTGCTCAGGTCAGCGATCACATTGACGAAGTGGGTGAGCTCGGTGCTGACCGGATCAAAGACCGCGTTGATGTTGACCCAGTGCGGTACCACCTCGCCATTTTTTCGCCGGTTCCAGATCTCACCCTGCCAGTGGCCATGTTGCTCCAGCGCCTGCCAGATTGACTGGAAGAACGCTTCATCGTGCCGATCAGAACGCAGCAGCGCAGGGGTCTGGCCAATCAGCTCTTCCCGGCTATAGCCGCTAATCCGGCTGTAGGCCCGGTTGATATCAATAATCTGGTTATGGCGGTCTGCAATCAGAATACCCTCACTGGTACTGGAGAAGGCGATCCCCGCCAGTCGCAGTTGCTCTATGGTCGCTTTTTCGGGGGTGATATCCAGCAGAACGCCATTCCATATCGGGTTCTGTTGTAAGGGTTGTTCCGGCATAGATGAGCCGCGAATCCAGCGAAGTTCGCCATTTCGATGAAACAGACGAAATTCATAGTGCCAGGCTACGCTGTGCTGGCTGGCGTGGATAATACTGGCCCAGAAACCGGCCTGATCCTCCGGGTGTATCTGTTTCAGAAACAGGCCAAAGTCGCGGGTAGCATCTTTTGCGTGAATACCGGAAATCTGTTCGATACCGGGACTAATGTAGGTAAAGTGCTGGCTCAGATCGGGTTGAAGGCGGTACTGGTAGACAGCGCCGGGCATACCCTGAGTGATACTTTGCAGCAGGTGCTCGGCAGGCAGTGTGTCTGGCAGCCGGGGTTCTGGGTTACTCAGCATGGATCTTATTTTTTATTTTATTTTATTGTTGTTTTGATTAGTGCTCAGGGCACCGAGTATAGCGTTGTGGGCCAGCCACTGACCATTCGAACTTAGTTGAAGAATCACCCCTCTTTGGTAGGGCTATTAACTGTTTACAACCTGACGGAAGGTCAGGTTAATCCGGGGCATATTACAGCGCCGGGTTTTCGGTATGCTGTGTTGCCACTGCTGCTGGATACCCCGGCCCATCCACAGCAGTGAGCCACCGGTCAGCGTCAACTCCAGACGGCGCTGATCACCCTGATGGCGCAGCAGAAAACGTCTGCTGGCACCCAGAGAGAGGCTGGCGATCACAGGGTCTTTGCCAAGCTCGGGTTCATTGTCCCGGTGCCAGCCCATACTGTCCTGACCATCCCGGTAGAGATTGAGGAGCACTGCGTTGAATTCAGTGCCCGTGGCCTGAAGTAAACGCTGGCGGTAATGTTCGACTACCGGGTGCCAGCCGCTGGCCTCAAGGGTAAGCCCGGAGTAGCGGTAATGGATACCGGGGGCGCCCATGAAGGCCTGCAGTCTCGGGATTAGCTGTTCCCGGCCGAACAGGCGGATTTTGTCCTGATGCCAGTTGATCTCCTGACTGAGCCGCGCTAGCTGTGCTTCCTGATCGGAGGCTGGCAGAAAGTCCGGTTCAAGCCAGCAGTCGATATCTGCAGCCGGATAGATACGCGGATTCATACCAGCTTCAACGCCGCTTCGCTCAGAGGCGTGCAGATATCTATACGGTTGCTGCGGTGAGGTACGCTGTTACAGGTGACGACTTCAGCCACATCGCTGAGCTGCTGGTAAGCGGAATCGGAGAACAGGCCATGAACACCAATGCAGCAGGGTTTCGGTAACCCGGCCCGCTGCAGGTGAGCGACCGTTTCGAGCATGGTTTTGCCGCTGGAGATGATGTCATCCACCAGTACCGGGGTGTGCTCACGCCAGCGCTCCACCTCCGGCAGAGAGACCTCTACATCGTAATCACCGTGGCGTATTTTGCTGAGTACCTGAAACGGGGCCGAGGCGAGTTCTGCAACCTGTGATACCCACTGTTCACTCTCGCTGTCCGGTCCGATCAGCAGGGGCTGGTGGATATTTTCCCGGATCCAGCGGGCGATCATGGCGGCGGCATGCACCACTTCGCCACGCAGACTGTAGATCTGATCCAGCGAGTGGTAGCGATGCAGGTGGGGATCGAGTGTCACCATCCAGTCCAGCCGTTGCGAAAGGAGCCGGGCAAAGGGGCGTGACGAAACGCACTCACCCGGCTGAAAGCGCTTGTCCTGCCGCATATAAGCGAGGTACGGCGTGATCAGACCAACCCGGCTGGCACCGAGTTCGAGCAATGTATCTGCCAGAAAATAGAGATCGAGAAACTTTTGGTTGGGCTGGTAGAGGTTGCAGAAAATGATAGTTGAACGGTCTTTACAATCGCTCAGCACCCGCAGGTAACTTTCACCATCAGGGAAGCGGCGCAGACTCAGTTCGCCTGCTTCTGCTGCGATCTGTTCAGTCAGCTCTGCCGCGAGAGGGTTGTCGTTTTCCAGATTAAACAGCAGCGGTTTCATGCGGATTTCTGCTCCTTAGTCAGCACGATAATGTCCTGATGATCTTCGAGAAATTCCACGGCGTAGCTCAGCTCGCCGGAGCTTTCGGCGTGAATGGTCAGTAATATCTGATTCGGCTCGACCAGACTGCCCAACTGGCAGTGCATATCGACACCCGCCGCCAGATCCGCCGGAGCCCCCGCCAGTTTGGCAACTTTGGCCAGTTTGCGGTTATCAATGCTGCTGACCCGACCGCTGCCGTGGGCGATCAGTTCGTAGCGATAGGGCGCGATAGGGGGCTTTTTCAGGCCTCCCTGAGCCGCACAGATCGCCTGAAATTTTCCCCAGGCAGCCCCCGAATCAAGCAGCTCAAGCGCCTGATTACAGCCTTCGCCGGAGGGCAGGTCATTGACCATTTCCAGCATGGCTCCGGCTACTTCGGCGGCGCGCTTACGCAGATCCATGGGTTGTTGCGGATCATTCTGCAATACCTGAAGAATGTCCCGGGCTTCCAGCGCGGGGCCGATCCCCCGGCCGACCGGCTGGCTACCATCGGTAAACAGGGTCGTAATCTGCAGGTTAAGGGTTTCGGCAACCGCCTTGAAATTAGCGGCCAGCTTTTCGGCGGCTTCCTGACTGCGCACTTTGGCGGTCGGGCCAACCGGAATATCGATAACCACATGGGTCGCGCCGGCGGCGATCTTTTTCGACAGTACTGAGGCGATCAACTGACCTTCACTGTCAATATCCAGCGCCCGTTCGACCTGAATCAGCAGATCGTCGGACGGGGAGAGGCGAACCGAGCCGCCCCAGGCCAGACATCCCCCTTCCTGTTCAACCACGGCCCGCATCTGTTCCAGACTGAGGCTGACTTCTGTGAGGCTCTCCATTGTATCGGCAGTACCCGCCGGTGAGGTGATCGCCCGTGATGAGGTCTTCGGCATGGTCAGCCCGGCTGCGGTCAGGATAGAGACGATGATCGGCGTGGTCCGGTTTCCGGGTAAGCCGCCGACACAGTGCTTATCTACTACCACGGGCAAGCCCCATTCAATCCGGCTGCCGGAATCGACCATCGCCCGGGTCAGGTCGGTGATCTCCCGGGTATTCAGCTTGTCATCACCACAGGCGGTAATAAACGCAGCCAGATGGACATCGGCATAACGTCCGGCGACGATGTCGTCGATGATTTCGCGTAGCTGTGCGGCGCTGAGTTCATTGCCATAGACTTTGGCCCGGATGTAGGCGTGGGAGTGAACCGGTTTCGGGTGGGAAAGCCAGATGGAATCGCCCTCTTCCAGTTGCAGACGGTTCCAGGCCGATTCGGAAAAACCGACATGGCCGGTCTGCAGAAGGTCGCCTGTCACCATATTCAGGGTGGCAATAAGGTGATCTTTTTCGGTCCTGATCAGCACCCGGGAGAGCGCGGAAAACCCCTCCGAGCGGCAGACTGGACTATCCTGACGTAGGTAAACGGTAGGCTCCTGATGGGTATCCAGACCAAGACGGCAGGCGCTCAGCGGGGTCATGCGTTCAGGTACATAATTCATCTGTATCTCTCCCTAATCTCATCAGTATAAGAGCCTTTGAGATTTGGGAAAACCGGAGTGAGCAACTCAGTACAGAGTTTTGCGGAGGGCCTATGAGTCAGAAAGAATCACTACTGCAGGAAAACTGCGAAGCATGCCGCGCGGGTGTTCCTGCGCTGAGCCCGGAGGAAGCCAGTCAGCTCTTACAGCAACTGCCCGACTGGGAGATTAAACAGCAGGGGGCGGTGATGCAGTTATATCGGGCCTATACCTTTAAGGACTTTGCCGGGGCGCTGGCGTTTACCAACCGGGTGGGAGCGATGGCGGAAGCGTTGCAGCATCACCCGGATATTCTGACAGCCTGGGGGCGGGTCGAGCTGATCTGGTATACCCATAAGATCGGCGGACTGCATCGCAATGATTTCCGCTGTGCGGCACGCAGCGATCAGCTTTATGTTGCTGATTCCAAATAGCGGATCGCTGCTGCTAGAATAGGCCCTCGATATTTTTTGCTGCGGAGTGTTAGCTAGATGGAACGTAGATTCAGGTTGGTTCTGGCCTGCCCGGACCGGGTAGGGATTGTGGCGATGGTGAGTAATTTTATCTCCAGCCACGGCGGCTCAATTTCAGATGCTAACCAGCACACCGACGGTACCACCGGCTGGTTCTTTATGCGGGTGGAGATCAGCGCCAAAACCCTGCCATTCTCATTAGAGGAACTGAAAGAGGCGTTTTCGCCGATCGCCCAGTCGTTCAATATGGATTGGGATATGACCGATTCTGCGCAGCCGAAAAAGGTGATTCTGATGGCCAGCCGTCAGTCTCACTGTCTGGCGGATCTGCTGTACCGCTACCATGAAGGTGAGCTGGACTGCGAGATCCCCTGTGTGATCTCCAACCACGATGACCTGCGCAGTATGGTGGAGTGGCATAATATTCCTTACCACCACGTACCGGTAGATAAGGAAAATAAAGAGCCACACTTTGCTGAAGTCAGCCGGCTGATTCGTGAGCACAAAGCGGATACCGTGGTACTGGCGCGTTATATGCAAATTCTGCCGACCGATATCTGTGCGGAATACGCCCACCGGATTATCAATATTCATCACAGTTTCCTGCCATCCTTCGCCGGAGCCAAACCCTATCATCAGGCACATGAGCGCGGCGTAAAGCTGATCGGTGCGACCTGCCACTATGTGACGGAAGAGCTGGATGCCGGCCCGATTATCGATCAGGATGTGATCCGTATCAGCCACCGCGATATGCCGGATGAGATGGTACGTCTGGGCCGGGATGTGGAAAAAACCGTACTCTCCCGTGGTCTGCGCTGGCATCTGGAAGACCGGATTCTGGTACAGGGAAACAAAACAGTCGTATTTAACTGATCCGCGTCAGGCTCCTTATATTGCGGTCAGCGTGGAAGGGTGCAACTATAGGCTATCACCGGGTGAATGACCGTTCTGGTCGGAACAGATTCCCGGCAGAGCAGATGCCAGCAGACGCGCTGCATGGTATGGAGGAGCGGTAATGTTACGATCTGTTAAAGCTCAGGACTACATGTGTAAGGACCTGATTACCTTTACCCCGGAAACTGATCTGTTTGAAGCGATCAACAAATTGGTAAACCATCAGATTACCGGAGCCCCGGTTGTGGACAGCAGTGGTAATCTGGTCGGCCTGATGTCTGAGGTGGACTGCCTGAAGGCGATTCTGACGCTGACCTATCACGAAGAGGAGATGGGCGGAATAGTCGGCACCTATATGTCTGAAGAGGTTCATACGATCAACTATGATGCGGACATCATCAAGGTGGCCGAGGAGTTTATCCACAACCGCCGGCGTCGTCTTCCGGTAGTAAAAGATGGTAGACTGATCGGCCAGATAAGCCGTCGCGATGTGCTGCGTGCGGTAGCCCGTTTTGCGGAAGACGGTTGATCGTTCCGGATACTGAGAAGCCGCAGTTCTGACTGCGGCTTTTTTATTTCTGGGGTATGATTAGTCAGTCCCTGCTTTTTACTGCTGAATCGAGTTGATGAGTTATACCTTTCCCGAAACACCTGTTTTGCTTTATCCCTCCATGGCCAGAGAACTGGGGGTAGAAGCGGCTGTACTGCTCAGTCTCTATCATCAGCAGGCTGAACGGCTGCCGGGCTTCCCGGCCGAAGAGCCCGAACTGATCTTTTCCCACGCTCAGTGGCTGACGCTGGGGCAGTTCTGGGAGGAAGAGCAACTGGCGCAACTGACAAATGTTCTGGTTGAAGCCGGAATTATTGAAGCCGCCTTTATGCACGATGGCCGGGTCCAGATCCGTTTTGTTGCTGATGGTGCAGTCACTGAAGCAGAACCGGAAACAGAGCTGGAGATGGTGAGCCGGTTACCGGTTGTTGAAGCGGTTCCGTCAGCGCCACCACCACCGCCTCCCGTGGCTGAGCCTGCGACCTATACTCAGGAGGCTTATCCCGAACTGCAGGATACGCCCTATTACCCGGATACAGCACCGGTTCAGCCGGCGCAGTCTGCACCCCGTCCGGGCCCTGCGCCTACCTTTGGTGGCAGCATCGGCTGGGCGCGCAGAACCCGTCAGGGGGATGAGCTGCAGGCCTTGTTCCGTCAGCATGAGCAGCGCAACAAACAGATGCATCCGATGGAGCTGGGCTGGCAACCATCAGAGAACTTTTATGCATTGCTACCGCGGCATAATATCTCGCCACAGTTTGCGCAGACCTGCCTCGATGAGTTTGTGCTTTACTGGTTAGATAAGGACCGTAAAGAAACCAACTGGGATCAGAAATTCCTTGGTTGGGTTAAGAGAGAGTGGGTGAAGAAGCAGACCCAGGAGGGGCGTCAGCAACGCCTCAGTCAAGAACAGCAAGCAGGTTTCAGTCATGAAAACCCCCGCAGAGATACTCGCGAAAAACGCCAACGGGTTACCGCAGCCATCATGGACATCAAGGACACCGACTGGTGAAGACGCTGCGCACTCGGAAGCCTCGCCCAACGAGCTGAGTGTGCAGACCAAAACGCTGGTGAACATGATTTTTGCCCGGTTTATGGCGATCTACGGGCATAAGTTCAAAAGCTGCTTTGAAACTCAGGATGAGATTCGTATTGCCAAGCGTGAGTGGGCGCTGAGTCTGGGTGACTACAGTGAACCGGAGCTGGTGGCGGCGATCGATTACTGTAAAGAACACAGTGCCTGGATGCCGACCATCTCTGAATTTCTCAAGGTGCTGCGTAACCTGACCGGTGATTACGGTTTGCCCCCGGCGAAAGCCGCGTATGAGGAAGCAGCCCTGCATGCTGAGCACGCCTCAACCCATCACTGGACTCATCCGGCTATCTATCACGCGGCTAAAGCGACCGGCTGGTTTCGGATACGCTCTGAGGATCAGGTCGATGTGTTTCCTGATTTTCGCTACAACTATGAGGTGATCTGCCGTCGGGTGCGGGCGGGTGAATCACTCGATCTGCCGGTGCCGGTAGCCCTGCCGGATAAAAGCGACAGCGGTCTGTTCGAATTTATCCAGCGCTGGGGCGAAGAGCATCAGCTCAGGCCGGAAGTGGCCAGCAAGTGGCTCTACTATCTGACCAAGCCGAAGGGTACTCAGATTCGGCAGCGGTTCCGTCAGCAGGCGCAGGTTGAAGCCAGCGCCATGGGCATTCAGCTCCCTGACGACTACCAGTAAGTTTTATTCCTGTTTATACAGCGCTGCGGCGATGTCGTGGCGCTTAAGCAGTTTGTAGAAGTCGGTGCGGTTACGGCCGGCAATCTTCGCCGCCTGACTCACATTGCCCTCGGTTATCTGCAACACCTTACGCAGATAGCGCGCTTCGAACTCCGCACGGGCATCGTTAAAGTTGGGTATCACCTGCTCCTGATTGGCCAGTGCACGGCTGACTGCGCTGTCGGAGATCACCGGGGTGGTGCTCAGGGCGATGACCCGTTCAATCACATTTTCCAGTTGTCGTACATTGCCCGGCCAGGCCGACTGGGCCAGCAGTTGCAGGGCAGCACTGGAGATGCTTTTAACTTTCGGATTGTGACGTTTAGCCGCCTGTTCCACAAAGTAACGCGCCAGTGGGGGGATATCTTCCGGCCGTTCCGACAAGGGGGGCAGGTGCAGATTCACTACATTCAGACGGTAAAACAGGTCTTCACGGAACTGATTTTCCTGCATAGCCTGCTCCAGATTGCGATGGGTTGCCGAGATCAGGCGGACATCTACCGGAATGGTTTCGGTACTGCCCACCGGCCTGATCTGGCGCTCCTGCAACACCCGTAACAGTTTTACCTGCAGCGGTTGTGGCATATCACCAATCTCATCGAGAAACAGGCTGCCACCGTCAGCCGCCTGAAACAATCCTTCATGTTTATTCACTGCGCCGGTGAACGCCCCTTTAGCATGACCAAACAGTTCGGATTCGAGCAGTTGTTCCGGCAGGGCACCGCAGTTAATGGCGATAAAGGGTTGGTCCCGGCGTGGGCTGGCGCGGTGGATCGCATTGGCCATCAGTTCCTTACCACTGCCGCTGGGGCCGGTAATCAGCACGCTGACATCGGAGGCCGCAATCTGTTCCGCTTCCAGCAGGAGACTCTCCATCACCGGGCTGCGGCTGATAATCCGGCTGCGCCAGTCTTCCGGAGTACGGCTGGTGCTCGCCAGCGCGGCTTCGATGGTTTTCAGTAACTGATCGCGGTCGATCGGTTTGGTGAGAAAGCCAAATACCCCCTGTTGGGTGGCGGTAACTGCCTCCGGTATCGAACCGTGGGCGGTGATGATGACCACCGGTAACTGAGGGTAAAGGCGCTGCACCTGAGCAAACAGGCCCATGCCGTCCATGCCCTCCATACGCAGGTCGGTAATCAGCAGATCGACCTGTTCATCAAGCATGGTCAGTGCCTGTTCAGCACTTTCAGCGCAACTGACCCGGTACCCGCTGGCTTCAAGTCGCAGTGACAGCAGTTTCAGCAGCGAGGGGTCATCGTCAACCAGTAACAGATGCGGGGTCATTCCTGCGCCTCCCGCTGTCTGCTGAGGTCGGATTCGATCTGGGTCAGGGCATCAATCTTCAGTTTCAGTGCCTGATTGGCGGCTTCCAGATTGTCCTGTTCGGCACGCATCCACATCAGGCTGGAAGTGAGCTGGTTGCGCATATCCAGATAGCGATCGCCGGGGCAGGTCGGCGCCTGACTGAGGTCGAGCCGGGCAAAATGCCGTCGGGCCTGCTGTAGCTGGTCGGTCGAAGAGAGCGGCGTTGCGAGTATCAGTGCAAGCAGCTCGTTGTCCTTGTCGCGAATGGCGCGCTGCATAATCCCGCTGCGCGCTTCCGGCTGGCTGAGGAAACGCTTTTCAGTCTCCTGCAGGCTGGCCAGCCGCTGTGGACTGATCTTGCAGCTCTGTTCCTGCGTTTGCAGTGCCTGAGGCTGCAACTGACAGCCCTGCAGGAATAGAATCAGCAGCCAGTACTTAGGCATCAGAGCCAGTTGCCGGAGTCGGCAGACAGACGCGGAAACAGACATAGTTATCCTCATTGGTTATCAGTGTGACATGGGCGCCGAGTGAATCGGCGGCGTCACGTACAATACTCAGGCCAATCCCTGACCCTTTGACCGGGCCTGAACGCCGGTTCTGACCCTGATAGAAGGGCTCGAACAGGTGGGGAAGATCCTCTTCAGGTATCACCGGACCTGCGTTGCCCACTTCGACAAGTAACTCTCCCTCTTCGACAGCGAGGCTGATACTCAACAGGCCCTGCTGGGTGCCATACAGGGCAGCGTTGGAGATCAGGTTGCCGAGAATTCTCAGCAGCATCGCCCGGTCGGTGTACCAGTCGATATTCTGCTCCGGCAGGTGAACTGTGATCTGCTTCTGTTCCAGCAGTAGTTTATAGGGTTCAACCGCTTCTTCAATCAACGGCAGCAACGCGGCCTGCTGCAGACTGAGTGGTTCATTCTGACTGAGGCGGCTGTAATCCAGCAGTTGCTCAATCAGGGACTGTAACTGCCTTGAGTTACTCTGCAGGAGGTTGGCGATCTCCATCTGGTTGGGGTTCAGGCTGCCGGTAATCTGGTCGGCCAGCAGGTCAGACCCTTCGCGCAGGGTGGTCAGAGGGGTTTTCAGTTCATGGGACATATGCCGCAGGAACCGTTGTTTCTCATGCTCAACTTCCGCCAGCCGGCGGCTCAGCCAGTCCAGTTGCTGATCCAGTTCAACCAGTTCATCCGGTCCGCCTACCTGTTCAACCTGATATTCCTGACCGGTGCCCATTGCCTGTATCCGCGCGGCAATCCGACGTACCGGGCGGATAATATTCAGGCTTAAGAACAGAATCAGCAGCGCTTCTATGCCTAGCAGAATAAAGGTCTGGGTGCTGAGCCGGGCCTGGGTTTGTTGTGCGGTCTGGTTTAATGCCTGCAATCGCTGATCCAGTACCCTGTCGATCTGCCGGTTTATCTCGCCGGTCAGTGGAAGCAGCGAAGGGGCTTCGCTGGCATGATCGCTTTCAATACGATCCAGAAGCTGGTTGATCTGCTGCAATGTATCCGGCTGTTGCAGCGTTAAGCTGTGGATATTCAGTTGTTGCCGGTATTCCGTCAGGAACTGGTCAAGCCGTTGTCTGATTTCCGGTTTGGCAAGAATCTGATATTGCCGGGCGGAACGGGTTATGTCTTCGGCCAGTCGTTCCAGTTGTTGCCCGCGTCGGGTGACTTCCAGCGCCTGCTGTGCCAGCACACGCCCTTCGGTGGATTGTTCTACCAGTGCGTCTGTCGCCAGATAGATGAGGATGCCAAATGGAGTGACGACCACCAGAAAGGAGAGCAGAACCAGTTGTTTGAGTGAACTTAAGCGCCAGGCGGGGCGACTGTGCTTGGTCATGGAGTGTTTTACCAGAACCGGAAGGGTTGTTAACGGTGAATTTAGCTTATGATACCGCACTCCGTGGGACTCTGCTTGTCTGTGTAGATAAAAAGGGGAAAAGCCGGATACCTGAGTACCCGGCCCCGTCAAATCAGAGCGGGCGGCTAGTGTGGACTAAGGATGCTCTGAATTAACTGTTACCGGAAAAGGGCGGACGTCTGAGGCTGTCTCGGAATCAGAACTGACTCCCTTAACCGGTGAACCTGTGCCTGCGTAATTAAACGATCAGGGCGATTGCATTGCCGGCAGGTACGGCTTTGACCTGAAGCTGGGCGAATTCATCCTGACTCAGGAAGCCGTCTTTGTTGCTGTCGATCTTTTCAAAACTTTTAACCAGAGCAGGAGAAACCTGTGCTTCCTGCGGGCTGATTTTACCGTCGGCGTTCTGGTCCAGTTTGGAAAAGATGTTTTCAGACTGTGGCTGCTCTTTAACGACTTCAGACTGTACGGCAGGTTTAACTTCTTCAGTGCTGGTTTCAGCGGCAGTTACAGATACAGAGGCCAGTGCCAGAGCAGAACTGAGAGCGATTGCGGTAAATTTCATGTTTATCTCCTAAAACATCATTAAAACAAAACGGTTATGAAGTAAGTTTCGCAGGAGATATATCAAGTGCTGTGCCAGTTTTTAAAAATTCATTTAAATCAATTGGTTGCAGGTTGTTTTGGGTTTTTGGAAAGAGGGCCCGTGATTTTGGCCTGATTTTTAGGTGGAAACTGTCGCCATTAAGAGACAGGTAGTTGTTTAAAAAGCATACTTGTTTATTAAAATCAGTAAGTTATGTGAGTTGCAAATGGCGACACGTCATTCTGCCGGGTGACGGTTATGCGGAGTGAAACCCCGGTCTGGGTTGGTTTCAGTAACGGTTTAAGAAAAAAACAGAACGAAAACGCCGGGGTTTGCTGAGCGCTGTTAGCAGCGTGTTTAGGGAAGTAAGTGTTTAATTCGGGGTATTCAACTGCCGGCGCGATCGCTACAGAGTGATGCTTTCGCGCGTTGCAATAAGGTAGATAATCAGGCGTTCAGAGAACGTAATGTGTTGGTGATGATTGCGTTGTACTTATCCCGCGACGGGCGTTTACTGCTGAGTACGCGAAGCCCCCAGATGGTGGTCATCAGTGATGTTGCCAGATCTTCTGCCGATAATGTCCGGGTGATCTCGCCCTGTTGCTGTCCTTCGCTGATAGCTTGCAGGAAGTGCTGTTCAACCTGATTCAGGTAATCACTCACCTGCAACCGGATATCATCGTCTTCTGTTGCCAGTTCCAGCATGGTGTTGACCATCAGGCATCCTTTGCCGATCTCGTCATTTGCCAGGTCGTTACAGAAACGGTTAAAGAACAGTTCGATCCCATTAACCGGGGATGTTGCTTCCTCAAATGCGCTTGTTACCCGATGCAGGCTTTTGGCTGCGTAGGTATCAATCACCTCAACAAACAGTTCGCGTTTGCTTTTGAATGCACCATACAGTGAACCGGGTTTCAGACTGGTTGCATCCACCAGATCCGTAACGGATGTTGCGTTATAGCCGGTTCTCCAGAACACGTGCATAGCCTTTTCGAGTACCTCAGTACGATCAAATTCCGCTGGCCTTGCCATAATTTTGCCCTCCATGATCAATTGACATATTATCGATTTTCATTTCTTTCCTAGCAATACTTAATATGAAAATCCTTGGTCGCAGGTTGCTCAGATGGACCGCAGGCAGCGTAGCTGGCCTCTCCGTACTGACCGGATGTCAGTCTATACCCGACGGGCTGGGCGGCGATGCCGGGCCTCTTTTCCGCCGCGGTATAGTTACTCAGACCGCGCAGGGGCTGAGTTTTTCACCCTGTTATGTGAGTAATACCGAGCAAATCAGCGATCACACCGGGCGTTTGTCTGACCGCTTGCAGGATTCGGTGGAGCCTGCGGTATATGCTGAGCTCAGTGGCGATCATTTTGCACCGGGGGAGACCTGGCAGGTGTATCAGGTGCATCTGATCGGCGGCGGTCAGTCGACCTGTAATTACGAACTTTCCGGTAATGAGTTCCGGGCGGCCGGTGATCGCCCCCTGTGGATCGCAGATCTGCGTGATGATGGTATCTATGTCCATAACTACGACCGTATGGCTCAGTTGATCTTTCCCCGTAATGAACCGATTAATCTGGGCAATGGCTGGGAGTGGAACAGCCGTGTTTCCGGGCTGGGTGATCACCGGCTTGCTTTGCGCATACAGAAGCTTTCCTGCCGTGACCGGCATGGTATTGAGTATGAGTACCAGGCAGAGATGGTGCTGGATGGTAAACCCTATGTCGGCTGTGCCCGGGAAGGTCAGCTCGATATCCGCACCCTGCCGGGTTTATACACTGCAGAGATAAAGGGCCTGCGTGGTGTGGGGCGTTTTATCACACTGGACATGGCGGGAGATGGCACGGTGGTGCTGTCTCAGGATTACCGGAACCGTCAGCCGTTGATCGTGCAGAAGGGTAACTGGCAGTGGCTGGGTAATGGCAGGCTGGTGGTGCATCTGACCGAACTGGATGGTCGCGAAGAAAATGAGGTGCTGGTGTTTCAGCGTGACCGCTATGGTGCGTTAGTGCTCAAAGGTTACAGTGCGACCTACGGTAAGGCCGGCTTGCGCCTGGAGCGTGCCGGCCCGGAGAGAATCTTCCGTAAATTTAATCGTCAGTGAGCAGGTCTTTCGCCTGATTGATTTTCGCTGCCAGATAATCACTGCCGCCCCGGTCCGGGTGATATTTCTGCATCAGCCGGCGATGGGCTGTGATTATTTCTTCCCGGCTGCAGCCCGGTTGTAAACCCAGAATTTCATAGGCTTCCGCCTTGCTCATATCACCGCTGGACTCTGCGTTGTGGTGCGTCTGCTGCTGATCATCGGCCCGCCAGCTATCGCCAAAGCGTTTATCCAGATAGGTTTCCAGTAATCGGGTTGAATCGGCGTCCTGCTGGCGACAGTAGTTCAGCAGTTGCAGGAACTCCTGTTCGCTGAGCTCGCCCAGCACCCGGCCCTGTAACGGACCTTCGTTGACACTGCCATACATGACACCGGAGTCGTGATCCAGCGTCATGCTGAGAATACGGGTGGTGACTTCTGATCGATTACCAGAAGCTTGCTGACTCCCCTGGCGGCGTTTGTACCAGTGATTAATAAACGGCAGCATCCGGATCAGCAGCGGCAGCAGTTGTCGGGCAAAGGGCAGCAGGCCTGCAAACAGAGCGGCAATCCAGTGTAACCGGCCGGTGAGTGCCATCAATAGCACAAACAGAGCAACCACGGTGAGCAGGATCAGAGCGATCGCTCTGCGGCGTTTTTTCGGTGACATCGATTTTAGCCAGAAAAATACGCCAAAACCGATGGCGGCGAGAAGCACAAGGCTGACGGGATTCAAACACTACCCTCTATTCAAGACGAAAAACAACATTCAGTTATTTCAACTGTTCCAGTAACCGGTTTACGGAGGGGCCCTGCCCGGCGGCAAAGTGCTGTAACGCTTTTCTCCCTCCGCTGGCATAGACAGCAACGGCCAGCAGAAGTTGCTTCAGCAGACCTGAACTGTGCCCGTCGAAGCTATGGTAAGCCCCGCCGGAGAGTCTGGCAATCTCCCGCATGCCGCGTTTGGCGACAGGGTCAGCGCCCTCCTGAAACAGGAAAACCGGCGTGTTCAGAAGCCCCAGTTCTCCGGCTTTCTTGCACAGCGGGTCAAGCTTTTCCTCCAGACAGTCGCCAATGTAGATCACCGCCTGTACCGGTTGCTGGCGGGTTTCGCTGAGTGCCAGGTGCAATACGTTACCGATCTGGGTATGGCCGGCTGCACAGTGAACCTGATTCATGGTGCGGGTCAGTGCGTCAGCATTATCCAGCCAGCGACTTTGCTGAAACTCGTTATAGCCCCGAAAATAACAGAGTTTCAGCTCCAGCCCTCCCAGCGAAGCGGCCTGATGAAACATCTCATTCTGCAGATGGGAGGCGTGATCCCAGGTTGGCTGGCGACTGGCGGTGGCGTCCAGCGCAAACAGAATACGTCCCCGCCGGCCATGATCAACCACGGCCGGGGCGCGGTTTAACTGCTCGATAAACGCATCAATCTCCTGACGGCTGGACTGACTGACAACGGGTTGCCGGGATTTAGCCATAATCGCTCTGTTTCCTGAGTTTACTCTGAGTATAGCGTTTGATCGGGAGCGGCTGAATGACAGAGGCGCCGGTGGCGCATCAATAAAGCGCCGGAA
The DNA here is from genome assembly GCF_030295765.1 of Neptuniibacter halophilus. NCBI lineage: Bacteria > Pseudomonadati > Pseudomonadota > Gammaproteobacteria > Oceanospirillales > Oceanospirillaceae > Neptuniibacter > Neptuniibacter halophilus. Next base: position 2,665,311 of record NZ_AP027292.1, read on the forward strand.
TATCTTCTGAATTCAGAGAACCTTAACGACACTGCCGCTGAGTTTAGTTAGTATCAGTCAAAACAAGTGAAAATGGAGTTTGCTACGTTGCGTAATCTACTCATTGCCGGTGCTGTTGCGGTTGCCGGAGCCGCAGGCTATATGCTGATACAACCGCAATCCCAGGATGGAGCCGGAGTCTCCCCGCTGGCTTATGTTCCCGCTGATACGGTGTTTTATTCCGGGCAGTTGGAGCCTTTCCCGCTGAAGGATTATCTGCGTGCGACCACTTTCGCATCGCCGCAGATGTCGCAGGATCTGCTTGAAGAGTTTGACGATCAGAGTTCAGCTCAGCATCGTTTTCTTGGCAGTCTGGTCAAAGCTTATTTTATCGCAGCCGAGTCGGAGGAGCGCTTTCAGCAGACTTTCGCGCTGCCGGATCAGGTTAAGGGGCTCTCTTATGCGGTGGGTCTGATGCCGGTCATTCGCTATCAGGTGACGGATGAAGCGGCATTCTGGGCATTGTTTAATCAGGCTGAACAGGAGAGCGGTTTCCAGCACCGTGCGGGCACCGCAGGCGAGCAGGCTTACCGCGCTTATCGCTTCAGTGATGAGAAAAGCGGCCGCAGTATTGAGCTGATTCTGGCCTATGCCGATGGCTGGGCGACCTGGACACTGAACTCTGCATTGAACGAGCCGGCCGATCTTGAGGTTGCGCTGTTGCAGAGTGCGCCCGCTGATTCGCTGGAGTCTGCTGGTGTCTTGGCCGGTATCGCAAAACAGCATGGTTTCCAGTCGCAGGCGCTTTCCTATCTTGATCACCGCCAGATTGTGACGGGTTTGACCAGCACGGATGGCAACCGCCTGGCGAAAATGCTCTCCCGTGCACAGGACCAGAACAACGCGGGCCGTGGTTTAGAGCAACTGAGAACACCGGAGTGTCAGTCTGAGTTCGGTGCGATGGCCGCAAACTGGCCGAGAACCGTCGCCGGAATTCGCAATAAAGACGATATGCAGATTACCCCAGAGCGTAGTTTCATGCGGATGTCGATGGTCGTCGAGAGCAACAATAAGGTTGTGATGGATGCCCTGACTTCAATGCAGGGTTATATCCCCGAATATTTACAGAAAGCCCAGTTGTTCGGTATAGGACTGGGGATTGATATGAATAATTTCAGTCCGGCACTCGGCGCTATCTGGAACGATATGCTGGAACCGGCTTATCAGTGTCAGCCATTGCGTCAGATGCAAACAGCGGTGCGACAGTCCAATCCGGCGGCTTTGGCGATGTTTACCGGTATGGCTCAGGGATTGAAGGGCATAGGTCTGGGTGTGCAGGACTTTACGCTGGATATGTCGGGGCCGGCACCTGTGATGACTGCACTGCAGGGTGTCGTATCAGTGAGCGCGGATAATCCGATGGTACTGTTTAATATTGCTCAGGGTTTTGTGCCTCAACTGGCCCAACTTCAGTTACCTGCGGACGGTTCGGCGCTGGATCTGAGCGATATGCTCCCGCTGCCGCCGGAACTGGATGTTCAGCCCATGCTGGCCCTGAAAGGTAAGCATCTGGTGCTTTATGCCGGAGAACAGGGTGAACAGGCTGCGAACCAGTTAGCAACGGTGGAACCGGTCAGTAACGGTATCCTCAATTTCTCGGTGGATTATAAAAAGATGCTGACCCCGCTGCTGCCGGTTATTGAAATGGCTGCAGAGCCTGAGGTAGCTGCGGAGCTGGCAGTGCTGAAACAGCTCGATATGCAGGTTCAGGTCGATCTGGGTACCAATCCTCAGGGCATTGAGATTCGCAGCGAAGCGAACATCCGTCCCCCCGCGCAGCAAACCGCCGCTCAGTGATACCAGACCATGACTCTTCTGTGTTTAAGCACGGGAGAGTCATGCTGCTTACTCTGTTTGAGATATTGTCTAGACTTAGGGTTTAAGACACTCTTTCGGTGTGGTTGTAATGCGCATACTTCTCTCCCTGCTGCTGTTTATATTCCCTGCCATGCTTTCGGCGCAGGGTGTGATTCGAACAATCCCGCCGCAATCTGAAGATGATGTCAGTCACAGCTATTTTACGACGCTGCTGACGATGGCGCTGCGTCAAACCGAAGCTGAATATGGGGTGAGCCGGGTAGCGTATACAACTCAGATGGAACAGGGACGCGCGGTAGAGGAGTTAGCCCGTGGCCGAACGCTGGATGTATATTGGGCCGGAACTTCCATCTCCCGGGAGAAAAAGCTGAAACCGGTTCGGTTGCCTCTGCTTAAAGGTCTGCTGGGGTTTCGGGTCAGCCTGATCCGGCGGGACCGGCAAACTGAGTTTGACCGGGTTGAAACCCTGCAGAAGTTACAGACACTGGTCGCCTGTCAGGGAAAGCACTGGCCGGATTCTGACGTACTGGAAGCCGCCGGTATTCAGGTTCAGCGGGGGGCTATCTATGAGCTGATGTTTCGGCAGCTTAATGCCGGACGTTGTGATTTTTTTCCTCGGGGTGTGCATGAGGGGGTTGCTGAAATGGCGGCCCGGCAGGGTAAATACCCAGAGATGATGCTTTACCCTGAGCTGATCATCTATTACCCGTTTCCCATGTATTTTTTTGTCGCGCCGGGAAATCTGAAACTGGCTCAGCGTCTGGAGCTGGGGCTGAACCGTATGATCGACAGTGGTGAGTTCAGTCGCCACCTGAGGGAGCATCCGGCGACGGCGCACCTGTTTCCGCTGGATAAATGGATAGAGAAACGGGTGATAAGCCTGCCTAACCCTTTGTTGCCGCCGGATACACCAGTAACAGAAGCCCGTTACTGGATTCAGCCCTACGACCACAGCAGGTAATCTCCCCTCCAGACCGCTGAAGGGGCCTTGCTCAGTCTCCAGCCGGCGTATCAGCAGCGCGTTCTTCACCCATATAGCGCTTGCGCTTTTTCGGCTTCACGTGATGAATATCGACCAGTACCAGACCGTCGATACAGTAGTTAAAGTCGGCATCCACCCCGAAATCAAGGAAGCGCACACCCCCCTCTTCGCAGAGCTCACTGTACTGTTTGTATAGCGTAGGTACGCTGACGCCGAGAAACTCCAGTTGCTCTTTGAGGATACGGAAGTCTGCCTTGTAGTTGTCGCCACTGAACATCCGCTGCAGATTGTTCTGAGCGTCGGCATCCAGATGATAAGGCGAGAAGGAGTGACCGAGGTTTTCTGTATCACCAAAATAGTGGCGGTAAAACCAGATCAGCATATCCTTGGCAACTTTCGGGTAGCTGTTGCTCAGGCTCACCGGCCCGAACATGTAACGGACCTCCGGGTGTTTCCGCAGGTAGGCACCGATGCCGTACCAGAGGTAATCGAGGCTGCGTTTGCCCCAGTATTTCGGCTGAACGAAACTGCGTCCCAGCTCGATTCCCTGATCGAAATAAGGTTGCATCTGTTCGCTGTAGCGGAACAGGGTAGAGCTGTAGAGTGGTTGTTCCGGGTTCTCAGCCAGTTTCCAGGCTTCCGCCAGGCGGTAAGCACCGGCAATTTCCAGCTCATCTTCGTCCCAGAGGATCAGATGACGGTAATAGGGGTCATACTGGTCCAGATCTTTCTTATCCCCGGTGCCTTCACCGACACAGCGGAACGCGATTTCACGCAGGCGGCCCACTTCCTGGATGACCGCGGAATCCGGTTTATAGTCAAACAGGAAGATTTTTTTACCATCGGCGGTTTCCCCGAGCAGCTCAGATTCACGCAACTCCTGTTTCAGCGTTTGCCGGCTTTGCGGATGGGCGATGGTTTTTTCAGTAATAAACAGGGGCTTTCTGTCTTTAGCGATCCGGTACAGATGCTTTTTCAGCAGTTTGGTTTTTTCCGTGGTGGAAACCGGTACGGCATCAATCTGACTGAACGGAATCGGTTCACCGACTTTCATCGGGATGGTGACGGAGTGTTTGTTAAACATCTCACGCGCCAGCATCATGGTGGACAGCGCCTTGTTGATGTAGGAAACGCTGTAAAACAATGAGGAGTTTTTACCGCCGATGAAGATCGGTAATACCGGTGCATTGGCTTTGCGGGCAAAGCGGATGAAACCGCTGTTCCATTTGTCATCTTTAATGCCGGTGAGTCCTGCGCGCGAAACTTCACCGGCAGGGAATACAATCACGGCCTGCTCCTGATGCAGGGCGTCGACAATTCTCTCGATATCGCGTTTGCGGGTGTTTTTCCCCAGATTATCTACCGGCAGAAACAGGTTTTTGATGGGATCAAAGTTCATCAGCACGTCATTGGCGATGATTTTCACATCGCGGCGGACCTCACCCACCATTTTCAGCAGTGACAGGCCGTCCAGTGCCCCCAGAGGGTGGTTGGCAATGATCACCACCCGTCCGGAGGAGGGGATGTTATCCCGGTCCCGGTTGCTGATGCTGTAGCCGAAATTGAAGTATTCCAGCACCCGATCGATAAATTCAAAGCCGCTGGCGTCGCGGTTCAGGTCGAGAAAGGAGTTAATCTCGCTTTCATGCACCAGTTTGCGCAGCATATAGAGCGCAGAACGACGAAAGGGCGCCGGTTTATCGGTAAAGGCCGGATATTTACTGACCAGAGCCTTCTCTACGTTAATAGCCGGCTCGGTGACGATGAGAGTATTTTCACGTGTGTTCATAACGTGAAAAATATATGAGTATTTTGTGTCTAAGCTTTGACGAAAACTTTACGTTTTGGTGACAGGGGAGTCGAGGCTCCCCCGGTGTGGTTCTGGTTTCGGGTTAGTTCCCCGCGCTGTCAGTGCCGTCCAGCGCTTTGTGCCAGATGTCATTATCGCCCTGACGACGACCATTACTTTTACGCCGATCGGCCTTGCCGGGTTCGAAACGTATATCTTCTCTGCGGTCTTTATTCTGTCTGCGGTCTTTACCGGAGCGTCTTTCCCTGACCCGTGGTTCTTCTGACATCTTATTATTATCTCCCAGCTTCTGACTTCTTAAAGGACGTTCCGGGCCGGGGTAGAGAAAGAGAGAGTGGCCCGGAACGTCTTGAGCCTGTTATTGAATTGTTGTTATCAAGGTGTTGCTATTAAGGTTCAGCATAGCAAACATTTTCTCATTGGCAGAGCAAAAAAAATCCATATACTGTATGGATGGACAGTATTTGGGTTGAGTTATGCAGCGCAAGATAATTCATTGTGATTGCGATTGTTTTTTTGCCGCGGTGGAGATGCGTGATAATCCGGCTCTGCGCGATCTGCCACTGGCTATTGGTGGCAGCCGTGAGCGCAGAGGCGTGATCTCAACCTGTAACTATCTGGCACGGGAATATGGGATTCGCTCCGCAATGCCTACCGCTCAGGCACTTAAACTCTGTCCGGATCTGACCCTGATACCCGGCAGCATACAGAAATACAAGGCGGTTTCGCAGCAGATTATGGCGATCTTCCAGAGCGTGACTGAGCGTATTGAGCCACTTTCGCTGGATGAGGCTTATCTGGATGTTACCGGTGTGGAACATTGTCAGGGCAGTGCGACCCTGATTGCCGAGGAGTTACGGCGCCGGGTTCGTGAGGAGGTAGGCATCACTATCTCGGCCGGGGTGGCACCGAATAAGTTTCTGGCTAAAGTCGCCAGCGACTGGAACAAACCCGATGGCCTGTTTGTGGTTCTGCCTCAGGATGTGGATCCGTTTGTTGCGGCACTGCCGGTTAAGCGTCTCTCCGGCGTGGGTGAGAAAACCGCAGAGAAGTTACACACCCTGGGAGTCGAGACTTGTCTGGATTTAAGGCAGATACCCCTGTCACGTCTGATTGAGCGATTCGGGCGGTTTGGTCAGCGGCTGTTTGAACTGGCCCGGGGCATTGATGAACGGCCGGTTAAAGTCAGCCGTGAGCGTAAATCGGTCAGTGTGGAGCATACCTATCCCCGCGATCTGCCCGATCTGCCCAGTTGTCTGGAGCAGTTACCGCAGTTGATGGAATCATTGCAACAGCGCTATGCACGGCTTGACCCACCACGTCAGATCGCCGGTGCCGTGGTTAAAATCAAGTTTTTTGATTTTATTCAGACCACGGCCGAATATAGTGTTAAACAACCTGAGCTGAGCCATTTCCGGCAACTGTTGAGTGATGCCTATCTGCGTGGCGGCCGCCCGGTACGTTTGATCGGCGTGGGTTACCGACTGCAGCCAGCCAGTTCTGATCAGCCCCGGCAACTCAGTTTATTGGCAGGCGAGTAACCCTTAACTGACGCGTCGCTGTAACCGGAGGGGAGAAATCAGTTTGACCAGACATGATCCGAACGCGCTTCAGGCGCTGCAGTTGCGACTGGCAACTTATCAGGCCGAGTATGGCTGTGGCGAAGAAAAGTGGGCGTTGCGCTGTTGTGAACTGGCGATGGAGGCCCTGCTGCGCGGTGATTATGGCGTTGGTGCGGTGCTTCTTAATCCGCAGGGTGAGTGTTTGCTGGAGCAGAGCAATCGGGTGTTCAGCCGTGGATATGATTCGGCGGGCCATGCTGAGATGCGTTTGCTCGATCAGTTTGAAGAGCAGTGCGCCGACTTTCCCTCACGGCAACAGCTCACCCTGATGGTCTCTCTGGAACCCTGCCCGATGTGCAGCAGCAGGATTCTGGCGGCCGGTATTGGCCGGGTTTGCTATCTGGCCGCAGACCCGGACGGTGGTATGTTAAGTCGATTAGCCCATCTGCCCCCCGCCTGGCAGAATCTGGGGCAGCTTTTACAGGTGAGCCGATTTCCGCAAGCACATGAACTGGCACGGCTGGCCAAAGAGATTGCGGCTTATGGCAGTGCACAAAGAAGAGCGAACCTGCTCGGTATTATTCGCCCTGAACGCCTGTAATTGCCCCCTCTATTTGCTATACTCGCGCACTTTTTACGCAGCCTGATCAAAAAAAGAGCAGGTAACTCCCTGGGGTGATAAATGATTCAATTGCTTGTGTCGCGAACACAATCGCTGAAAAGTGATCTATTGTCGGGTCTGACCGTTGCGCTGGCGCTGGTGCCAGAGGCGGTTGCCTTTGCCTTTGTGGCCGGGGTTGAGCCGCTGGTAGGTCTCTACGCCGCCTTTATGGTTGGTTTGATTACCGCCGCAATCGGTGGGCGTCCGGGTATGATCTCCGGGGCAACCGGTGCACTGGCCGTGGTAATGGTGAGCCTGGTGGCGCAGCACGGGGTAGAATATCTGTTCGCCACTGTGGTGCTGATGGGGATCTTCCAGATTCTGGCCGGAGTGTTCCGGCTCGGTAAGTTTATCCGTCTGGTGCCCCACCCGGTTATGCTGGGCTTTGTGAATGGTCTGGCGATTGTGATCTTCCTGGCGCAGATGAAACAGTTCCAGTTCTCCGATGCTGATGGCGTGTTGCAGTGGTTGCAGGGTGAGCAGATGATGCTGATGCTGGGGCTGGTAGCGCTGACCATGGCTATTATCCACTTCCTGCCAAAGCTGACCCGGGCGATCCCATCGTCACTCGCTGCGATCCTCACAGTCAGCCTGCTGGTGATCGGTCTGGATCTGGATGCGCGTACTGTTCAGGACGTGCTGGTGGATATGACCGGTAATCCGGCTGCTACCATTGCCGGTGGTCTGCCGGAATTCCATATTCCCATGGTACCTCTGAATGCTGAAACCCTGCGGATCATTGTGCCTTACGCGCTGATTCTGGCGGCGATTGGCCTGATTGAATCCCTGCTGACTCTGACTCTGATCGATGAGATCACTGAGACCCGTGGGCGAGGCAATAAAGAGTGTATCGGTCAGGGCGTTGCAAACGTAGCGACCGGCTTCTTTGGGGGTATGGGCGGCTGCGCCATGATTGGCCAGAGCATGATTAACATCAACTCAGGCGGTTTTGGCCGGGCTTCCGGTATCTCCGCTGCGTTGTTCCTGCTGACCTTTATTCTGGTGGGTTCTCAGTGGATCGAAATGATTCCGGTTGCGGCGCTGGTCGGGGTAATGTTTATCGTGGTCATTGGCACCTTTGAGTGGGCGAGTCTGCGCCTGTGGGGCAAAATTCCACGCTCAGATATGCTGGTAGTGATTGCCGTAACTGCGGTGACCGTATGGCAGGATCTGGCGATTGCGGTGATTGTCGGTGTGATTATCTCGGCACTGGTGTTCGCCTGGAAGCATGCCAGCAACATGTCCTTTGAGGTTCGTGATGAGTACGACACTAAGGTATACAAGCCAAACGGCCCGCTGTTTTTTGCATCTGTGCAGGCATTTCGTGATCAGTTCAACCCGAAGATGGACCCGCCTGAAGTGATTGTTGATTTCGCTAACTGCCGGGTAATGGATCACTCGGGTATCGAAGCCATCGACTCTCTGGCAGAACGTTATGAAAAAGCGGGTAAAGAACTGCACCTGCGCCACCTCAGCCCGGAGTGTCAGGGTCTGTTGAAGAAAGCGGGCAAGCTGGTGGAAGTGAACATCATCGAAGATCCGAAATATAAAGTAGCGGACGACAGCCTCGCCTGATCATCGTTATTCTTTGATCGATCGTTAAAAAACTCCGGCCTCTGCCGGAGTTTTTTTTGCCTGATATAAGTCGTGTAATTAGTTGCAGTGTTATCTGGCAGTAAAAATACAGCCAGCAACAAAATTAAATCCTTTCTATTTAAAAAGGTTATTTTGATTGAATTTTTATATTAGAGATAACTGATTGATTATTAACAATTGATTAAAAAACATTCAACTGACTGTACTTCAGTACAGTAGGTAAAACGCACCTCTGTGACTAGCTTTTAATCAGATTGATAGGCGGGATGCGATCCTGCGCTATCAAGATCACCACACCAGCCTCTCTTCCCGCAGTAAATCGGGTACCTGAGGTCATGATGGATTATGAGTAGTAGGAGTGCATCAAAATGAACGTCATTGGTTCTGTAGTACAAATCATCGGGAAAGTGGTTGCGATCAAGCCTGATGGATCAGAGCGTCTTCTCGCATTAGGCGATCCGGTTTATGCGGATGAGGTGATTAAGGCATCGCCGGGGGCGAGCGTAGAGCTGTCTATGGCCGATGGCGCGGTTGTGGCACTGGAGGGTGGCGAGACCTGGCTGCTCTCTTCTGAAACCTACGCAACGGCAGAGTCTTTTGATAGCAGTGAAGCCGCCGCTGACGGTCAATCTATTCAGGCTGCGATTACCGGTGGAGAGCCGGGTACTGATGCCGAGATTGACGCCATTCAGGCTGCCATCCTGGCGGGTGCTGACCCTACTGAGGTAGGTGAAGCAACTGCTGCCGGTGGAGCCCCTGCTGCCGGGGGTGGTCAGGGTAACGAAGGTTCCTCAACGGTTAACATTCTGCGTACCGCCGAAGAGGTTGACCCGACAGCCGGCTACGACACCATTGGCTATGAAGAAACCTTTATCCAGCCGGAAGAAGAGCTGGTTATTGTGCCAGAGCCACTGCCGGTAGTGAGTGTTTCTGTTGAGGTGAGCCTGGAAACACCGACCGACCCTTCCGACCCGGATGTGCCTGATACGCCTACCCCTGAATATCCGGTACTGGTTAGCGGTAATGCGGTCAGTATTCTTGAAGGTTCCGATATGGAATCTGATAAAACAGTCACTTTTAATCTGGTTCTGGATAAAGCTTTTGATCAGGATGTGACGGTTACTTATCAACTGTATGAAGGTACTGCACTCTATGGTGAGGACTGGAGTGATGGGCCCGATCCTGACCATATCTATACCGTTGTGATTCCTGCGGGCACGACTGAAATTCCGGTAACCGTTTACATTGTGCAGGATAAGCTGGACGAGGGTAATGAAACCCTGGGTATCCGTATTCTCAGTGCAGAAAATGCCACCGTTAACCCTGCCTCCGATTCCGGCACCATTACCATCTATGACGACGATACCACACCTGTTGCACAGGACGATTTCAACAGCGTGATGGAAGACACCTACAACTACCAGGAGGAAGAGGAATACCCCTCTACTTCCGGTAATGTCATCAGCGGTGTGCATGATGACAGCAGCCTCACTCCGGCTGAACAGGAAGATACCGATGCTGATGGTGATTCAATTGTTGTGGTCTCCTTCAGTGACGCTGATGAAACCGCCGCACCGGGTGAAACCATCACCGGAGATTACGGTACTCTGACCCTCTATGCTGACGGTTCGTACACCTATGTACTTACCTCCAACGGTGAAGATGCAATTCAGGGACTGAGCGAAGGCGAAACTCTGGAAGATGTCTTCAGCTACGTCATTACCGATACCTACAACGCAGAGCAGACAGCCGATCTGACCATCACCATCGAAGGTAAGGATGACGGTGTTGAGCTGTTTGGTCTGAGCGGTGAAGGTGCCGAAGAGGTTGTTTACGAAAATGATCTGGAAGAGGGCTCCTCTCCGGATGCGCCTTCTCTGACACAGGATGGCGATTTCAGCTTCGATTCTCCGGATGGACTGGCCACAATCACCATTGGTGGTCAGGCATTTACACTGGCACAACTGCAGGCACTGAACGGCAGCAGTGTCACCATCAGCAGTGACTACGGTGATCTGGAACTGAATGGTTTCAGCGGCGATGAGTTTGGCGGCATCATCAGCTACAGCTACACCCTGACCGATAACGTCGATAACGACTCTCAGGCCGGCGCCACCGATGGCGGCTACACCGATAGCTTTGCTGTAGAACTGGAAGATGACGATGGTTCTTACACCAGCGCGAGCCTCGATATTGATATTGTCGACGACACCCCAACTGCGGCAGATGACGGCCCAAGTGGCGTGACCGAAGATGGCACCAGCATGGTCTCCGGTAACGTACTGGATAATGACGATGCGAATGCCGACCAGAGTGCAGTGTTCGTCGACTGGAGCGGTGCGGACAATACCGCCGCGCTGGATGCACTGGCAACCTACGGTACCCTGACCCTGAACGGCGATGGCACCTGGGACTACACCCTGGACAACAGTCTGGCGGCTACCCAGGCACTGACCTCCGGTGACAACCTGAGCTACGACATCTACTACACCATGGCCGATGCCGACGGTGATGAAGATGTAGCGAAACTGAACATCACCATCACCGGTGCGGATGACAACGCCAGCGTGGATGCCGGTGCCGGCGAGACCGTGTACGAAGCCGGACTGCCTGATGGCTCCGCGAACGATGACAGCGATCTGGTGATTGATGGCAGCCTGAGCGTCTCCGCGAGCGATGGCATCTCCACAGTGACCATCGGTGGCACCGTGTTTACACTGGCCGACCTGCAGAGTCTGGACGGCAGCGATACGGTGAACACCGGACAGGGTATCCTGACCATCAAGAGCTACAGCGGTACTGATTTCAGCGGCACCATCACCTACGACTACGCCCTGAGTGCGACCATCGACAACGACAGTGCAGCTCCGAGTGCACCGGAAACCGTGGACGGCAGCAGCTATCTGGATGTGGTCGCGGTCGAAGTTGACGGTGTGGGTGGCTCCAACGGCAGCGACAACCTGGAGATCAGCATTGTCGATGACACCCCAACTGCGGCAGATGACGGCCCAAGTGGCGTGACCGAAGATGGCACCAGCATGGTCTCCGGTAATGTACTGGATAATGACGATGCGAATGCCGACCAGAGTGCAGTGTTCGTCGACTGGAGCGGTGCGGACAATACCGCCGCGCTGGATGCACTGGCAACCTACGGTACCCTGACCCTGAACGGCGATGGCACCTGGGACTACACCCTGGACAACAGTCTGGCGGCTACCCAGGCACTGACCTCCGGTGACAACCTGAGCTACGACATCTACTACACCATGGCCGATGCCGACGGTGATGAAGATGTAGCGAAACTGAACATCACCATCACCGGTGCGGATGACAACGCCAGCGTGGATGCCGGTGCCGGCGAGACCGTGTACGAAGCCGGACTGCCTGATGGCTCCGCGAACGATGACAGCGATCTGGTGATTGATGGCAGCCTGAGCGTCTCCGCGAGCGATGGCATCTCCACAGTGACCATCGGTGGCACCGTGTTTACACTGGCCGACCTGCAGAGTCTGGACGGCAGCGATACGGTGAACACCGGACAGGGTATCCTGACCATCAAGAGCTACAGCGGTACTGATTTCAGCGGCACCATCACCTACGACTACGCCCTGAGTGCGACCATCGACAACGACAGTGCAGCTCCGAGTGCACCGGAAACCGTGGACGGCAGCAGCTATCTGGATGTGGTCGCGGTCGAAGTTGACGGTGTGGGTGGCTCCAACGGCAGCGACAACCTGGAGATCAGCATTGTCGATGACACCCCAACTGCGGCAGATGACGGCCCAAGTGGCGTGACCGAAGATGGCACCAGCATGGTCTCCGGTAATGTACTGGATAATGACGATGCGAATGCCGACCAGAGTGCAGTGTTCGTCGACTGGAGCGGTGCGGACAATACCGCCGCGCTGGATGCACTGGCAACCTACGGTACCCTGACCCTGAACGGCGATGGCACCTGGGACTACACCCTGGACAACAGTCTGGCGGCTACCCAGGCACTGACCTCCGGTGACAACCTGAGCTACGACATCTACTACACCATGGCCGATGCCGACGGTGATGAAGATGTAGCGAAACTGAACATCACCATCACCGGTGCGGATGACAACGCCAGCGTGGATGCCGGTGCCGGCGAGACCGTGTACGAAGCCGGACTGCCTGATGGCTCCGCGAACGATGACAGCGATCTGGTGATTGATGGCAGCCTGAGCGTCTCCGCGAGCGATGGCATCTCCACAGTGACCATCGGTGGCACCGTGTTTACACTGGCCGACCTGCAGAGTCTGGACGGCAGCGATACGGTGAACACCGGACAGGGTATCCTGACCATCAAGAGCTACAGCGGTACTGATTTCAGCGGCACCATCACCTACGACTACGCCCTGAGTGCGACCATCGACAACGACAGTGCAGCTCCGAGTGCACCGGAAACCGTGGATGGCAGCAGCTATCTGGATGTGGTCGCGGTCGAAGTGGACGGTGTGGGTGGCTCCAACGGCAGCGACAACCTGGAGATCAGCATTGTCGATGACACCCCTCAGGTTATCGATCCAGAAACCGCCTTTGTGATCAACACCACTGGTTCAGCAGGTTCCACAACGGGCTCTCTGGATATTGATGGCAATATTGATGACAACGTTGGAGCGGATCAGCTAGGCACACTGAGCTTTGCTACTACTAATGGCTCTGACAGTGGGTTTACCAGCGGGGGCCTCACTATTTACCTGTATGTTTCCAGCGATGGTCAGACGTTGGTTGGTTCAACAACTGAACCTGACGGCGTACTGGACGGGGATGATAGTGGTGTAACTGATAATCAGGTCTTCACGGTTGATCTGAATACCGATGGTGATGCTGCACTGAGTAATGATAATTACGACTTTACGCTTTATCAGCAGGTCGATGGGGGTCTGACTACGTTCAGCGTATCGGATGCCGGTTTCGACTTCTACGGTGGTAATGATCCGTATTCATACTTTGATGACACTATCACTAACGATGCCAACGGTGAACAGGATATTCTCCTGACTCCAATGATCAATGGTGTCGATGGAGGTACGACAAATACCAGTAATATTGCCGGTGGTGTTGGCAGTGGTAACAGTGTTGGCCCAACTGAGGGTGTGCGGGTCGACTTTGTGTATGGCCTGACCGGAAATCCGGCGAAAAATATTTCTGATGCGGACTACAGTAACCTGATTAACCAGGATCATGAATTTGATGGTCACAACATGGTGAACGGTGCCAGTGCGACTTTTACCGGTATCAGTGGTGGGATAGGTACTTCGGATATCACTATTACCGCGTTTGATGACTTCGATGGAGATAATGTTGTTGGTGACTCTACGGACAAGGATGTAATTACATCTGTCCAAATCACCTATAACGGAGAAACCAAAACTGTTGCCAGAGATACTTCCATGGTTACCGTCGCGGGAATACTCTACACGCTTGACTGGGATGATGATTATAGTGTCACAGTTGAGGGCGTTGTCTCTGACACGTCTGTTGCCGTGTATAGCAGTGATGGCGGGTTTTCCTCAGTAGAGTACACATGGTCCGGAGGTGAAACATTTAAAATCGGTGGCTTCGGTGCTGGTGTGCCAACACCGGGTGAAGTGATTGAGATGAGCTTTGATCTGCAACTGGTCGATGCCGATGGAGATACCGTTGTGATGAACGATGGTATCCAGGTGGTACTCAGTCCTGAAAACCATGCACTCTTGGTTTCCGGTGAGGATGGCCTTGGGGAAAATATCGATGCCAGCGCCTCTCTGCAAGCTGTCACCATTGTGGGCTCATCAGGTAATAATATCCTGATTGGCTCTGAGGGCGACGATATTCTGGTGGGCCTCGGTGGCGATGATACGTTGACAGGTGGGGATGGTTTAGACCGCTTCAAATTCGTTGAAGAGGATATCAATGACGGTAGTGTGGGAATGGATACGATTACCGACTTTGATACATCAGAAGGCGATATCCTTGATGTGGCTGACCTGCTTGGCGGTATTACCGAGGATGCGGCTACGTTGGATGGCTATCTGCACTTTGAGTTGGTAGGTGGAGATACAGTAATCCATCTTAATAAAGACGGTGATTACACTTCTGATACCAACGAAGTGGGTAAGGATGAGCATACCATTGTATTGCAGGGGGTTGATCTGACCGCAGGTGAAACTCTCAGTGACGCAGAGATCCTGACTAATCTGCTAGCGAGCAATAATCTGGATACTGATGTGTAATAAACCCATAACCTAAACTTCGCTGGAATAAAAAAGCACCCTTCGGGGTGCTTTTCTTTTACTTAATGCGTCGGATCAGCTCAGGGCCTGACCTTCGAAGCTGATACCTTCCCAGCCGCTCTGCATAAAGTTGCGGATGTTGCCGTGATCGGTGCCTTGCGGTGTGTTCAGTACATCCTGATAAAACCGGCCGAAACAGGCCAGGGTCTGGGCCTGATCCAGACCGTTTAGTTGAGCAAATGCGAAGATCTTGCAGCTACCTTCGTTCTGGCCTGCTTCGTTCTTCAGCTCGCCATTGGTAAAAGCAACAGGCGTGTAGCTGTAGTTATCGCTGATCACCTGAATACAGTCTTCAAAGTCCAGTGCCGGATTGCTGCCGATCTGCTGCAGAAACTCTTCTTTTGTCATGGGGCTGCCCTGTTGGCTGAGAATTAAAGTGTCCGTGATATTAGTGACACGGTGAATTATTGCAAGCATTTGACAGGGATCAGTTGAAGGCCTGTTTTCTTTGCGGATTCACCGCTGATGGCTATGGTCTGGCTAGACTTAAAACAGGCAAGGGAATGATAACCCGCGCCGCATAACAAGATCAGGAGGGTAGAGCCATGTTAACTTACAACGAATGCCTCGAACTCAGTGGCCTGACCGTTGGTGAAGTTAATGCGATTGCAGAGCATGAGCATATGGAACCGATGATCGCCGTGGCGCTGGGTAACTATCTGGTGGAACATGAGGGCGAACAGAAGATCAGAAAGATTATTCTTGAGGATATCGCTAAAGCGGAACGTAATGGTGATTATCCACATGCTAATCTGCTGAACCGGGTGCTGGAGCACTTTCTCGCCACCCACCCCGATGCTGCAAAGTAAGCTAAGTAAAGGGCCGCAACAGGCCCTTTACTTTATCTCTGTTCAGAGTCGGCTTTCGGTATTCAGTATGGTCAGCAGGACCTGGCTGCTCTCGGCAGCATCATGCCCCAGCGGGGTCAGATAACCACCGTCTTTCTGGGTAATCAGCCCTTTATCAAATAAACGCTCAGTGGCTGAGATCAGTTCTGGCTTGGCTGAAGAGTGGACCTTGATTCCTTCCTGCGTGGTATCCAGATTAAACAGATTAAGTACGTTGAGTTCCTGCATAAGGTCTTGATTGTATGGCATGTAAACTCCTTACTATGCGGCTGGAACTGCAATGCAGAGTCAGTCGTTGGGACTGTGAAATGCATGCAGTGAAGAGGGGCGGGTTGTTATTTTCTCCACCTCTGTCCAAAACAGCATAGATGGAGATGACACGAAAGGGAAAACAAATCTCTGTTAACTTCAGAACCCCAAGTGGCGGCAGGCTTTCTCGGCGTGAGACACACCTCCTGCCGTGCAGGTCTGAAAGGTAGGAGCGCCGTCCCGGCGCGAAGGCTGGGTGATGGGGTTCAGAGAGATGTCTCGGCGTGAGACACACCTCCTACCGGGCAATGTGGTAGGAGCGCGGTCCCCGCGCGATGTCTGGTGCGACAGAGTCTCGGTGTGAGACACGCTTCCTGATTTGGGGCTTAGGGTAGCAGAGTCAGATAGACAAAAAAGGCAGCCAGTTGGCTGCCTTTTGAATTGTGTAGTTAGCTAATGCGCATGCCCGGCTGGGCACCTTCGTCCGGGTTAAGGATCCAGATGTCTTTTCCACCCGGGCCGGCTGCGAGAACCATGCCTTCTGATACACCAAACTTCATTTTGCGTGGTGCCAGATTCGCCACCATCACGGTCAGTTTGCCTTCCAGATCTTCCGGCTGGTAAGCGGATTTGATCCCGGCGAATACATTACGGGTCTCGCCGCCCAGATCCAGCGTCAGTTGCAGCAGTTTATCTGCGCCTTTAACGTGTTCCGCTTTGGCAATACGGACAACCCGCAGGTCGACCTTGGCAAAATCCGGGAACTCGATGGTATCGGCAATCGGCTCATCCGCCAGAGGACCGGTAGCAGCAGGCTGAGCGGCAGCAGCGGCCTCGGCCAGCGCCAGTTTGGTGTCTTCGATAATGGCGTTGATCTTGTCTTCTTCAACCCGCTGCATCAGTGGCTTGAACTTGTTGATGGTGTGGCTCAGCAGTGGCTGCTGAACGGAATCCCAGTTCAGGTTATCCACCGCGAGGAAGGTTTTCGCTTCTTCGGCCATCTCCGGCAATACCGGGGCCAGGTAGGTGAGGATGACCCGGAACAGGTTGATACCCATAGAGCAGCAATCCTGCACCGCTTTTTCCTGACCTTCCTGTTTAGCCAGTACCCAGGGTTCTGCCGCGTCGATGTACTGGTTAGCCTTGTCAGCCAACTGCATGATCTCGCGCATAGCGCGACCGTATTCACGCTTCTCGTAAGCCGCTGCAATGCTTTCTCCTGCCGCCACAGCCTCAGCATACAGCGCGGGTTCGGCCAGTTCTGCCGCCAGTTCGCCGTTGGACTTTTTCTTGATAAAGCCGGCGCAGCGGGAGGCGATATTGACTACTTTGTTAACCAGATCCGCGTTAACACGCATGCGGAAGTCTTCCAGATTCAGATCGATATCGTCGATACCGGAGCTGAGTTTGGCCGCAAAGTAGTAACGCAGGTATTCCGGGCGCAGGTGCTTGAGGTAGGTTTCCGCCATGATAAAGGTGCCGCGGGACTTGGACATCTTCTGGCCGTCTACGGTCAGGAAGCCATGACAGAACACACCGGTTGGCTTGCGGAAGCCCGCGCCTTCCAGCATGGCTGGCCAGAACAGGGTGTGGAAGTAGGCGATATCTTTACCGATAAAGTGGTACAGCTCGGTTTCGGAAGATTCGTTCCAGTACTCGTCGAAATCGACGCCGTTTTTATCGCACCAGTTTTTGAAGCTGGCCATGTAACCGATGGGCGCATCCAGCCAGACGTAGAAATATTTGCCCGGCGCATCCGGGATTTCAAAGCCCCAGTACGGCGCATCACGGGAGATATCCCAGTTCTGCAGGCCGGCCTCAAACCACTCGTTCAGTTTGTGGATCATCTGTTCCTGAACGTGGTTATCAACCCAGTTGCGCAGGAAGTTTTCAAAATTACCCAGCTTGAAGAAGTAGTGTTCAGATTCTTTTTCAATCGGCTTGGCACCGGATACCGCAGAGTACGCGTTTTTCAGCTCAACCGGGCTGTAGGTGGCACCGCACTTCTCGCAGGAATCGCCATACTGATCCGGCTCGTTACATTTCGGGCAGTCGCCTTTAACGAAACGGTCCGGCAGGAACATCTCTTTTTCAGGGTCGTAGGCCTGAGTGATGGTCTTTTTGGCGATATGACCACCATCGCGCAGCGCAGTATAGATCTGTGAGGCGAATGCTTTGTTCTCTTCCGAATGGGTAGAGTAGTAGTTATCAAACCCTACCATGAAGCCAGCGAAATCGCGCTGATGCTCGGCGCTGACTTGATCGATCAGCGCCTGAGGGCTCAGTCCCAACTGGTCAGCCTTAAGCATGATCGGCGTGCCGTGGGCATCGTCGGCACAGACATAGGTGCACTGATGGCCGCGCTGCTTCTGGAAGCGCACCCAGATATCGGTCTGGATATACTCAACCAGGTGGCCCAGATGGATGGGGCCGTTGGCATAGGGAAGCGCACTGGTAACGAGAATCTTGCGTTTGCTGTCAGTCATGTTCTGCCTGATAACCTGAATCGTTGAAATTAGAGCGCAGATTTTACGCTGTTTGCGCGGTTTTATGAACCGTTAATCATCGTCCCGATAAGGTCGGTTGCTGGTTTTTCTGCCGCTCGCATCCTGTTAAAATGCGCGCTCCGTGGAGGGACTCCACCACGGCTGCAGTTAATCCCATCCTGTCGAGGCATGAATGTCCATCTCTGTTGTTGAACCTGAAAAGTACGAAGCGCAGCTCAGCGCTAAAAAAGCGACCACTGCTGAGCAGTTTGCCCGTTTTGATCTGCCTGAGATCGAAGTGTTCGAATCTCCGCGCAGTCACTATCGCATGCGCTGTGAGTTCCGGGTCTGGCATGAGGATGACGACCTTTACTATGTGATGTTTGAGAAGGGTAACAAGCATGCCCGCATTCGTATCGACCACTGCCCGATGGTGGCGGAGCGGATCCATGAGGTAATGTTTGAACTGCTGGAGGAGATCCGGCCGTCAGAAACCCTGCGCCGTAAACTGTTTCAGGTTGATTTTCTCAGCACCCTCAGCGGTGAGCTGCTGGTTACCCTGCTTTACCACCGTCCTATTGATGAAGCCTGGGCGGAGGAGGCGAAACGCCTCAAGGAAAAATTCAATATTCAGATTATCGGCCGGTCACGCAAAAACCGGATTCTGCTGGATCAGGATTTTGTGACCGAGCAGCTCGATATCAATGGCCGGGTTTACAGCTATAAGCAGGTTGAGAACAGTTTCTCTCAGCCTAACGCTGAAGTCTGCCGGCATATGATTCAGTGGGCACTGGATGCGAGCCGCGATGCCGGTGGCGATATGGTTGAGCTGTACTGTGGTAACGGTAACTTTACCCTGCCGCTGGCGCAGAATTTCCGCCGTGTGGTGGCGACTGAGATCTCGAAAACCTCAGTACGTGCAGCACAATACAATATCGAAGCGAATCAGATCGATAATGTGGATGTCGTGCGGATCAGTTCTGAGGAGTTTTCTCAGGTGCTGAGCGGGGCGGTGGAGAAGCGACGCACCCGTGATCTGGGGTTGAAGGAGTGTAACTTTACCACGGTGCTGGTCGATCCTCCCCGTTCCGGTCTGGATGATGACACCGTGAAACAGGTTCAGTGTTACGACAACATTCTCTACATCTCCTGTAACCCGGAAACGCTGCAGGCGAATCTGGAACAGATCTGCCAGACTCACAAGCTGGAACGGTTTGCCATTTTTGATCAGTTCCCCTACACCGACCATCTGGAGTGTGGTGTTTTCCTCAGTCGTCGTTAGTCGGCGACTGAGCGCAGTTCTCTGACCTGAGCTTCGCTTTGCAGCTACCCGGGCTGTTCCGGGCGAGGTTCAGTGACAGAATCCCCCAGGGCGGTTTTCATTACGCAGGCAAACCGTCCATTCGGACTGTATGGTATTACCTGCTGATACTTTTATGGCCTGTGCTGTGCTGGTCAGTGGCTTCAGGTAGCTTTTCATCTCCAGACTGTTATACCCGAACCTAAGGTTGTAATCTTTCTTCAGGGATTACAGCCGGCCCGGAGGCCCTGATGAAAGAGCTACTGAAAATAAAAGGATTTACTGCCTTTATCTGCGTTGCATTTATTAATGCTTTTGTGGATCTGGGGCACAAAATCATCATCCAGAATACCCTGTTTAAAGCGTATGACGGCGATATACAGATTCTCCTGACGGCTGTGGTTAACGGCCTGATCCTGCTACCTTTTATTCTGCTGTTTACCCCTTCCGGTTATCTTGCTGATAAATACCCTAAAAACCGGGTGATGAGGTTTTCTGCCTGGGGCGCGGTGCTGATCACGTTGTTGATTACCGGTTGTTATTATCTGGGCTGGTTTATCCCGGCGTTCGCCCTGACCTTTGTTCTGGCACTGCAAAGCGCTTTCTACTCGCCGGCCAAATATGGCTACATCAAAGAGCTGGTCGGCACGAATAATCTGAGTGAGGGGAATGGCTGGGTTCAGGCGGTCACCATGATCGCTATTCTATCCGGTATTGTGGTGTTCTCCCTGCTGTTCGAGCTGCGCTTGCAGGGTATTACCGAAATCACACCGAGCGAAAGCCTGAGTCGAAATGCACCGCTGGGCTGGTTGCTGGTTGCCGGCGCTCTGACAGAGCTGTATATGGCTTATCGCCTGCCGCAATTACAGGATGAAGACAAGGGAGCCCGGTTCGATAAGAAAGCGTACCTCAGGGGGAAAACCCTGAAACAGAATCTCAACTTATTGCGCGGTAAGCGGCCGGTCTGGCTGGCGATCATCGGTCTGTCGCTTTTCTGGTCGATCAGTCAGGTGATGCTGGCGGTGTTCCCGGCTTTTGCGGAGGACCATCTGGGTCAAAGCAATACCTTTGTGATTCAGGGGGTTATGGCGCTGGCCGGGATCGGCATTATGTTTGGCTCGATGCTGGCGGGGCGTTTCTCTAAACACTATATCAATGTCGGCCTGATTCCTGTGGGGGCTGTGGGGGTTGCTACGGGGCTGATCCTGTTACCGCAGCTGGATTCGATGAGCTTACAGGCAGGCGTGTTTCTGTGGATAGGCCTGTTCGGTGCGCTGATGTGTGTACCTTTGAATGCTCTGATTCAGTTCCATGCCACTGAATCTGAAACCGGTCGGGTTCTGGCGGGCAGTAACTTTATCCAGAACCTGATGATGCTCAGCTTTCTCGCCCTGACTGTGGCGTTCGCCTGGGCCAGTATTGATGGTCTGGTGTTGCTGATACTGCTGGGTCTGATCGCCGTTGCGGGGGCTGTTTTTGCGATTCTAACCCTGCCACAGGCGTTTATCCGTCTGCTGGTGATAACGCTGTTCCGACAGAAATACCGGATGCAGGTACTGGGATTTGAACACCTGCCGGAAGCGGGTAAGGGCACTCTGCTGCTGGGTAACCATATCAGTTGGCTGGACTGGGCTATTTTGCAGATTGCCTGTCCGCGACATATCCACTTTGTGATGGAGCGGAGTATCTACGAGCGTTGGTATCTGCGCTGGTTCCTTGACCTGTATAAAGTGATCCCGATCTCCAGAGGCAGCAGTCGTCAGGCGCTGGAACAGGTACGTGATCTGCTCAATGCCGGGGAGGTGGTCTGTCTGTTTCCTGAAGGTGCGATCAGCCATCTGGGACAACTGGGTGAATTTAAACGAGGTTTTGAGCGCGCCTGTGTTGATGCCGAGGGGGTGATCGTACCTTTCTATCTGCGGGGATTGTGGGGCAGTCGTTTCTCCCGTTCGACTGACAAAATGAAACTGATTCGCCGTTATGGCCGTCGTCGTGATCTGATTGTTGCATTCGGTGCGCCGATGCCGATCCGCAGTAACGCGGTAGAGGTTAAGAAAAAAGTATTCGAGCTGTCGATTCATGCCTGGGAGCGTTATACCCAGACACTGGATACCCTGCCGGCCTCGTTTATCCATAGTATGAAGCGGGCGCGTTCCGGGTTTGCGGTAGCCGATGTTGAGGGCGGGCCGATCAGTCATAATCGCCTTCTGACCGCCTGTGCCCTGTTCCGTAAGCGCTTGCTGAAAACGCCGGGGCAGAATATCGGTCTGATGCTGCCGACTTCCAGTGCCGGGGTGATTGCGAATATGGCCAGCCTGATGGCGGGAAAAACGCTGGTTAACCTTAATTTTACTGCGCCGATGGCGACGGTAAATAATGCACTGGAACAGGCAGGAGTCGAGACGATTCTGACCGCACACCGCTTTGTTAAAAAACTCAAAGCCCGGGGGATTGATCCGGAACCTCTGTTCGAGGGCCGTCAGGTACTCTACATGGAAGAGATTAAGGATCAGATCAGTCGTGTGGAAGGGCTGTTTACACTGGCGCTGGTCTCGCTGTTGCCGGCTGCGTTTCTGCAACTGTGGTTATGCCGGCCGGGTAATCTGGAGAGTACGGCCGCGATTCTGTTCTCCTCCGGCAGTGAGGGAGCACCGAAAGGCGTGATGCTCAGCCACCGCAATATTATGGGTAACCTGCGACAGACAGCGGATGTCCTTAATGTTCAGGAACAGGATTGCATCATGGCCACACTGCCACTGTTCCACGCGTTTGGCCTGACCGTGACCTGTTTTATGCCCCTGATCGAGGATATGCCGCTGGTTTGTCATCCTGATCCGACCGATGCAGTGGCTATCGGTAAAGGTGTGGCACGTTACAAGGCAACACTGATGTGTGCCACCTCAACCTTCCTTCGTTTGTACAGCCGGAATAAACGCCTGCATCCGCTGATGTTCAGTTCACTGCGTGCGGTGGTGGCCGGGGCTGAAAAGCTGGATCTGAGTGTCAGTGAACAGTTTCAGCGTAAGTTCCACGTGCCGGTGATTGAAGGGTACGGTTCAACGGAAACCACGCCGGTGGCCAGTACCAATCTGCCAGACTCGCTGGATACCGACTGGTGGAGCATTCAGGTCGGTACCAAACCCGGAACCGTAGGTATGGCGCTGCCGGGCAGTACGTTTCGTATTGTTGATCCGGACACGTTGCAGGAGCTGCCCGTGGGTGAGGAGGGGCTGGTATTAATTGGTGGTACCCAGATTATGCAGGGCTACCTGAAAAATCCTGAGAAAACCGCTCAGGTGATGCTGCAGCAGGATGGGTTACGCTGGTACAGGAGCGGTGATAAAGGGCGTCTGGATGAAGACGGGTTCCTGACGATTGTTGATCGTTACAGCCGTTTTGCCAAACTGGGCGGTGAGATGATCAGCCTCAGTGCGGTTGAGGCACAGGTGAGGTCTATACTGCAGTTGCCGGATCTGCCACTGCTGGCGGTTAATCTGCCGGATGCGAAAAAAGGTGAGAAGATCGTTTTACTGGTTGAAGGTGAAGTTGATCCTGCTGCAATACGTCAACGTCTGATCGCCGCAGAAATGGCCCCTCTGAGCCTGCCTGCCGGGATCTATCCGGTTGAAGCATTGCCTGTGCTGGGCAGTGGTAAAGCCGATTTTGCCACCGCTAAACAGCGTGCAGCAGAACTGAGTGAAGCGGGCTGAAAGTCTGATTGTGCAGGCCGGTGGAGTAGCCGATGATGCTGGTATAAGACGGGATTGTGCGGATTCTGCTGGACACTCACACGGGGAGTATGCACAATCCCTACTAAATTAGTTGGTTATTTATTGAGTTTTCTCGTAGTAACTTTCTCGTAGACATTAAGCGAGGCGTAAAGTGAGCACAATCGAAGTACAAGTTAAAGAGATACTGGGTCACTTAAATGATCCACTCGTTCAGACGGATCTGGTATCTGCGGGTTTTGTTAAAGAGCTTCAGGTTGAACAGGGTCAGGTGCGGATTAAACTGGAGCTGAACTATCCTTCAACCGGTGTGGCTGAGATGCTGAAGAGTGATATCAGCAACCGGCTGTCTGAGGTTGAGGGTGTGGATAAGGTCACTGTCGAAGTCAGCCATCAGGTTCTGGCGAGCCAGAGCCGCCAGAGCATTCCGGCGATGAGTGGCGTTAAAAATGTGATTGCAGTGGCTTCTGGTAAAGGTGGTGTGGGTAAATCCACCACCACGGTTAATCTGGCGCTGGCGATGGCGGCAGAAGGTGCCAAAGTGGGCATCCTTGATGCGGATATCTATGGGCCGAGTCAGGGGATGATGCTCGGGGTAGATGAAGGTGTACGACCACAGCCTTTTGATGAGAAAACCTTCAACCCGGTTATCGCACATGGCCTGCAGTCGATGTCGATGAGCTACCTGATCGAAGAAAACACCGCTATGGTCTGGCGTGGGCCGATGGCTGCCGGTGCACTGCAGCAGTTGCTGACCCAGACACGCTGGCAGGATCTGGATTATCTGTTTATCGATATGCCGCCGGGCACTGGTGATATTCAGTTAACGCTGTCGCAGAAAGTGCCGGTTTCCGGCGCGGTGATTGTGACCACGCCACAGGATATAGCCCTGCTGGATGCGAAGAAAGGGATCGAAATGTTCCGCAAAGTGGATATTCCGGTGCTGGGTGTTGTTGAGAATATGAGTACGCATATCTGCAGCAATTGTGGTCATAACGAAGCGGTATTTGGTGATGGCGGCGGTGCAGAGATCGCTGAGCTTTATGAAACCGAACTGCTGGGCCAGTTACCACTGTCGATGACCATCCGTCAGCAGGTTGATTCGGGGGAGCCAAGTGTTGCGGCCGACCCGGAAGGTGAATACGCCATGATCTACCGTGAAGTGGCGCGCAAGCTGGCAGGCCGTCTGGCGCAGCGTAACGCCGCACCGGCCCAGGTGATTCCCTCCATCGTGGTGGAAGAGGACTGATCAGCCCGGCCCTGCATAACTGGTTAAGGCCCTCCGTTGTGAGGGCTTTTTTTGTCTGCTTCTCGCTGTCTGGCGGTGCTGATGGAATGTTTTTCATCATTTCGTCACTGAATGCTGTCTACACTTAATAAGGCGCTGCGGTATTGCAGCCATAATAAAAATAAAGAGTTTGAGGGATGAAGAGATGGATTATCGAGCAACAGCCAGCGTTAAAAAGCCGGAATCTGATACGCAGGCTCCTTCACGTCAGGCCATGGCGCTTGAGTTGAAGCGCCAGGCAAATATTCTTCGTGATGAAGGGAAAACCGCCGCAGAATTCTGGCTCGCCGACCAATATGAAAAAACCGCCAACCTGTTGAATTAACAGCCGCTTTAACACGTTTTATAAATAGCCTCTTTTTGAGGCTATTTTTTTCCTGCCCGGCTGTGCTTTGTTTTTGTCGAAATGCCCGAAAAAAGGTACAATTCCCGCCTCGATATTTTTGACTACGGATGTGGAAAGGCCAATATGGGCATTAAAGCAGATAGCTGGATTCGCCGGATGGCGGAAGAGAAAGAGATGATTTCACCGTTTGAACCGGGTCAGGTTCGGGAAGTGAATGGCTCTCGGATTGTATCCTACGGTACTTCCAGTTACGGCTACGATGTTCGTTGTGCCAACGAGTTCAAAATCTTCACTAACATCAACTCCTCAGTGGTTGACCCGAAAGATTTTGATGAAGGCAGCTTTGTCGATATTGAGTCGGATGTGTGCATTATTCCGCCGAACTCTTTCGCGCTGGCCCGCACCGTAGAATACTTCAAGATTCCCCGTGATGTGCTGACCATCTGTCTGGGGAAAAGCACCTATGCCCGTTGTGGCATCATCGTCAATGTAACGCCTCTGGAACCTGAGTGGGAAGGGCACGTTACACTGGAGTTCTCCAATACCACTCCGCTGCCAGCGAAGATCTATGCCAACGAAGGTGTGGCGCAGATGCTGTTCCTGCAGGGCGATGAGATCTGTGAAACCTCTTATAAAGACCGAAATGGTAAGTATCAGGGCCAGACTGGCGTCGTTGTACCCCGTACCTGATCCGAACCGGCGAGATATACACCCGTTTTGATGATTCTAGACAGAAACCAGATCCGTTCCTTCTGGGAGCAGTTGCAGGAAACTATTGAGCAGTTGCTTTCCAGCCGGAGTGACGACCGTTTTGAAGCTGAGCCCCTGCTGAAACAGTATCGGGAGCAGTTGCAGAAGATCGACCGTAACCTGACCTTTCATTTCCAGAGCGATGCCGATAATGATGGCTCGGTGGAGATGGTGTTCGGCTGCGACGGCTTTCCGGAGTCAATTCATGCAGTGCTAAGCCTGATCGGCGCAGCACCGGAATTGTCTGGTATCGAATTCAAGGCGTTTAATAACCGCTATGACCCGGTACCGTTGTCGGTAAATATTGGCGATGAGTATTGTGAGATCGGAGATTTCTGGTGTCGTCTGGTGGTGGTTAACAAGCACCTGCATCTTGAGGTCTATCTGGAAGATGCGCCTACCGTGCTGGATATGGACCCCCGTGTAGAAGCGGTGATGATCTACCTCGATGCCCTGATCGGTGAGTATGAACTGATGACGAAAGTCTGGGCGCTGGACTGGTTTGAACTGCCGCCATCACCGGAAGATCACGGCCTGACCCGACTACTCGATCTGCGCGAAGGTTTTGATGAAATCAAAACTCAGGTCAATCCGATAGGGCTGACGCTGCATTGATAAAGCAGGCCGCTGCTGTGGTGGCCTCAGCCTGCTTGCTTCGTAGCCGACCGCAGTGCGGTCGGACGAGATTCCCGATCAGCAGTTGATCAGGTTCTGGGTTTAGTTATCAGAAAGCACGTAGATACTGCCTTCTTCCTCTTCTCTGGGTTTATCGTCTTTATCCTTGGATTGCATTTTTCTCCCCCTTCCTGGCGTTTTTAGTTGCTTCCTTGGTTACAATCGACCATTGTCGTAGTTATCTTAGTTATTTATGACAAATTTTCCCGTCAGATCAGCCATAGGACCCTTTATGAGTGGATTGCTCACCGCGCTGCTGGAAGATATACGTATTGAATATATTGCACGTATGCAGGCCAACGGCTGCACGGAACCCTACCTCACCGCAGAAAGGCTCTGCCATGAAAAGCTGTTTCTGGAGACGGATCGGCTGGCAGAGATCATTCAGCAGGATCCGACATTGCTGGCAGCCCGTGCCGGTGAGCTGATTATGAACCGGCAGGAGAGTGAAAACCCGTCTGTGGGTGTGATTATCTGCAGCAATATTCTCGCTGCCGCACTGGAGGGATTGATGGCAGTGGCTGTGGAACAGGACTGGCTCGATGTGGATGAAGAGGGCAATGTGCTGGTGGATGACGAGGAACTTGCTCAGGATGCGCAATATATCATCGAGGCGGATTACAGCCGTTCCGAGCACGCGAAGCAGGTGATTGCTCAGGGCGGAGTCAGCCAGTTGAGCCAGATCTTTTCTGCTGCCGAAGCGGCGTTTCTGGATCTGTTACGAGAGAATACCCGGGAGCGGGATGCCTACCAACTGGCGTTGGATATCTCCTCTGACTATTCCGTTTTTGCCCCGGAAGATATTGCACCTCTGATCGCTGAGAATCCGCTGTTGCTGGGATTGCGGCCAGAAGATCTGATTGATGAAGAACTGTTTGACGGTGATCCGCCTGCGGGGCTGATTATCAGTGCGCACCTGACCCGGATGATGTTACATCAGATGCTGGAGCTGGGTGTGGAGCAGGGTGTATTGATGCTCGACAGCAGCGGTCATATTGTGGTCCCGGATCAGCCGGAAGAGCCCCCGACGCTGCATTAAAAAACAGTAACAGCCTGCCCCAGCGGGGCAGGCTGAACCCATCAGCAGCGGGCAGCTTTCAGGGTGTCGGCAATCAGAAACGCCAGTTCCAGTGCCTGTTCACCATTCAGACGTGGGTCGCAATGAGTGTGGTAGCGATCTGCCAGATCCTGTTCGCTGATCATGTAGGCGCCACCGATACATTCCGTTACGTTCTGGCCGGTCATTTCGAAGTGAACACCACCGGCGTGAGTGCCTTCCGCTTTGTGTACTTCGAAGAAGCCTTTCATTTCGCGCAGAATGGCATCCACACTGCGGGTTTTATAACCGCTTGAGGCTTTAATGGTATTGCCGTGCATCGGGTCTGAACTCCACACAACCTGCTGACCAGAGGCTTTCACAGCACGTACCAGTGGTGGCAGGAATTCAGTGATCTTCTCAGCGCCCATGCGCGCGATCAGGGTAATCCGACCGGCTTCGTTTTTCGGGTTCAGAATCGCCAGCAGGCGTTCCAGATCATCGATTTTGGTGCTTGGGCCTACTTTGATCCCCACCGGGTTTTCGACACCGCGCAGGAATTCCACGTGTGCATGATCGGGCTGACGGGTCCGGTCACCGATCCAGAGCATGTGGGCGGAACAGTCATACCAGTTACCGGAGAGGCTGTCCTGACGGGTCAGTGCTTCTTCGTAGCCGAGTAGCAGTGCCTCGTGAGAGGTGTACAGCGATGTTTCATGCAACTGTGGCGTGTTCTTTGAATTGATGCCGCAGGCCGCCATGAAACGCAGGGTCTGATCGATCTGATCAGCCAGGTCCTGGTATTTATTGCTCAGCGGGCTGTTGGTAACAAAGCTCTGGTTCCAGGCGTGTACCTGATGCAGGTCGGCAAAACCGCCTCGTGCAAAGGCGCGTAGCAGATTGAGTGTGGAAGCGGCCTGATGGTAAGCAGTTACCAATCGTTCCGGGTCGGCTTCACGGGCTGCCGGGTTGAAGTTGATATCGTTAATAATATCACCGCGGTAGCTGGGCAGTTCGACACCGTCGATGGTTTCCATATCGGCGGAGCGGGGCTTGGCATACTGACCGGCAATACGACCGACTTTAACCACAGGGCAACTGGCAGAGAACGTCATCACGACTGCCATCTGCATCAATACCTTGAATGTATCGCGAATCTTGTTGGCATTGAATTCGCTGAAGCTTTCGGCGCAGTCGCCACCCTGCAACAGAAACGCCTTGCCTTTAGCAACGTTGGCCAGATCGGTTTTCAGTTGATTGATCTCGCCTGCAAAGACCAGTGGTGGCATCTTGCTGAGCTTGTCTTCGGCTTCATGCAGGGCGGCCTGGTTCGGGTAGCTTGGCTGCTGGACAATCGGTTTCTCTCTCCAGCTCTGAGGGGTCCAAATCGAAGTTGTCATCTTAATCTTCCTGATAATCTGCAGTCTGTCTGCTGCAGTGATAAATCTAAATAGGGTCGCTAGGTGTGCAAGCTGAACTTGCGGGTATACGGATGAGGGGCGGCCTGTCAATTTTGTGCAGGTAGCACAAAACCCACAGACCTAGATAAAGTAGGAGTGAGAATAAAAAGCCAGTGCAGCGGAGTCCGCTGAACATTGTTTGTTGAAGCTTAAGGTATTGCTTTTCACTGCTCTGTTCTTGATCGATATGGCGATTGATACACCGAGTATACGGTTATTTAAGCGGTCTTGATACCCGTCAGATTACGGAAGGATACATCTTTTGCGGTATTAAGGAAATCGACCATAAATTCAGCGTCTTTCTGATCATCCCGGATCGCTGCATAAAGGGTGCACCAGACCCCTTTTTCGCCGAGTGGGCGCGAGGCGATATAGTCGCGCTGAATGTACTCATGCAGTGCCCAGTTTGGAAGGGCGGCGACACCCCGGCCGCTGGCGACCAGTTGCAGCATCATCACGGTCAGTTCTGCGGTGCGGATCGTTGCCGGTTCAACATCCGCTGCATCCAGAAAATGGTTGAAGATGTCGAGTCGCTGGTGTTCAACCGGGTAGGTGATCAGGGTTTCCTGAGCCAGATCTTCCGGGTGAATATAGCGTCGTGCCATCAGCCGGTGCTGTTTGCTGATGGCCAGACGGGATTCGTAAGTGAACAGCGGAATATAGGTGATGCCGGTACGGGCTTCAGGGTCAGAGGTGATCACCAGATCAAGATCGCCGCGGGCAAGCGCCGGCAGGGGTTGAAAGCTGAAGCCGCTGGACAGATCCAGCTCCACTTCAGGCCAGTGCTGACGGAAGTGGTCAATGGTGGGCATCAGCCAGTCAAAACAGCTATGGCACTCAATGCAGAGGTTCAGGCGCCCGGCTTCACCGCCAGCCAGACGGGCGATATCCCGTTCGGTATTGCGGATCATCGGCAGAATTTCATCGGCCAGAGTCAGCAGGCGCTGGCCGGCACTGGTAAAGCAGATTGGTTTGGTCTTACGGATAAACAGCGAGCAGCTAAGCCGGTCTTCCAGATCTTTAATCTGATGTGAAAGGGCTGACTGGGTGAGATGAACGCGCTCTGCAGCCTCAACCAGACTGCCTGCATCCCGTAGGGCTGACAACGTTTTAAGGTGGCGCAGCTCAATCATTCATCCTCTCCGCTGATCGTCGATTGTCGCAGGGTATAGGCAGTATAGTACGGCCAGACAATAAGGGCAGGCAATCCCCGAAGAATTGCCTGCCCCGTATTATTTGACGAGCAGGAACTCCAGCAGCGCTTTCTGCGCATGCAGGCGATTTTCCGCTTCGTCGTACACCACTGAGCGCGGGTCATCCAGCATATCTTCACTGACCTCTTCACCACGGTGCGCCGGCAGGCAGTGCATAAACAGTGCGTCCGGGTTGGCTTTGTCCATCAGCGCCGGGGAAACCTGGAAGTTGGCAAATTGAGCTTCGCGCTCTTTCTGCTCCTCTTCCTGGCCCATTGAGGCCCAGACATCCGTCACGACCAGATCGCTGCCACTGACGGCTTCTTCAGGGGAGTTGGTAATGAACAGGCGATCACCGTGCTCTTCAATCAGCGCTGCATCGGGCTCAAACCCTTCAGGACAGGCGATGTTGAGTTTGAAATCGAACTGATGCGCCGCGTTGATGTAAGAGTGGCACATATTATTGCCATCGCCGATCCAGGTGACGGTTTTGCCCTGAATATCACCGCGATGCTCGAAGTAGGTCTGCATATCGGCCAGTAACTGGCATGGGTGATACTCATCGGTCAGTGCGTTGATTACCGGGACCTTGGAGTTGGCGGCAAACTCTTCTACCAGCTCGTGGCTGAAGGTGCGGATCATTACCACATCGACCATGCTCGAGATCACCCGGGCGCTGTCGCTGATCGGCTCGCCGCGACCCAACTGGGTATCGCGCGGAGAGAGGAACATGGCGTGACCACCAAACTGTGCCATGCCTGCTTCAAAGGAGACACGGGTACGGGTTGATGATTTTTCAAAGATCATCGCCATTACTTTGTTTTTCAGCGGTTCATAAACTTCGTTGCGGTTACGAATCGCCTTAAGCTCGCTGGCACGGCGAACGAGCTGGCGCAGCTCGTCGGTGCTCAGGTCACGCAATGTCAGGAAGTGTCTGATACTCATTTTACTCTTCGTTCTGCTGCGGGAGTGCTGTCATCTCCTTCGGAGATACGCTCATCCGCGGCATAAACGCGGATAATCTGCGACAGGGTGTTAACCAGTAGGTCGGCTTCGTTATCGGTCATCGTCAGGGGTGGCAACATACGTACGACTTTGCCGCCGCCGGTGACATTGAGCAGAATGCCTTTAACTTTCGCCAGAACAGCCAGTTCAGTGCCGGCTTCGTTCAGCTCGATAGCGACCAGCAGGCCCTTGTGACGGATCTCTTTGATGTAATCGGCATGGCCGAGCTGTTCGCGGAAACCGGCAACGATTTTGTCGCCCAGTTCTGCTGCGCGCTCACACAGATTTTCATCCATGATCGTGTTGACTACAGCCAGTGCGGCGGCACAGCTCAACGGGTTGCCGCCATAGGTGGAGCCGTGGGTACCAGCGGTCAGAACCTCAGCGGCTTTGCCTTTAGCCAGGCAGGCGCCAATAGGTACGCCGTTGCCTAGGCCTTTTGCGGTAGTGACTACGTCCGGCATGATGCCGTTATGCTGGTAGGCAAAGTATTTACCGGACCGGCCGTTGCCGCTCTGTACTTCATCCAGCATCAGCAGCATATCAAACTCGTCACAGAGATCGCGTAGCTGATTCAGGTAATTGTCTGCAGGAATACGGATGCCCGATTCGCCCTGAATCGGTTCGACCAGTACGGCCACCACATTAGGGTTGCTCTCAGCGATTTTACGAACCGCATCAACATCATCGTAGGGTGCGCGGACAAAACCGCTGACCAGTGGTTCAAAACCTGCCTGGGCTGATCGGTTGCCTGTTGCGCTCAGGGTTGCCAGCGTACGGCCGTGGAAGGAGTTTTCCATCACAATGATCGCAGGATTATCCAGATTGCGAACTTTGTGACCGTAGCGGCGGGCCAGTTTAATTGCTGCTTCGTTCGCTTCCGCGCCGGAGTTTCCGAAGAAGACGTTATCCATACCGGAAATCTGAGTCAGGCGCTCGGCCAACTGCTGCTGGTTCGGAATAGTGTACAGGTTGGAGGTGTGTAGCACTTTGCCGGCCTGTTCGCAGATAGCGTGCGTAACAGCGGGGTGAGCGTGACCCAGACCGCAGACAGCGATACCGCAGAGCGCATCCAGGTATTTATTACCATCAGTATCATACAGCCAGCTGCCTTCGCCGCGTTCAAACGCGACAGAGAGCCGGTTGTAGGTGGACATAATCGATTCTACAGCCATGTTTTTTTGTTCCCTAAACGCAAAAAGGCAGCCAAGGCTGCCAGATCAGAGGGCAAATAATAGGCAGCTTTATGTCGTTTGGCAAGGGTGAAACGCGGAGGGAGGATGGCTGTGGATAAAAAAACACACTCTATCGGGAGGGCTAATTAATTTTATTTATAAAGGTGATTAATAAAAGCAAATGTACATTGTCAGAGTAAAATGGTCGGATATGTGGTACATTGTCCGCCACGGCACGCACTCGAGTGTGCGACTGACATATGATGATATAGGTGTATGAATGAGCGTAATTGATACCATCAAAGAGCAGATTGAAAACAACGATATTCTGCTTTATATGAAAGGGACGCCACGTTTTCCGCAGTGCGGTTTTTCCTCACGTGCGTCTGAAGCGGTTATGGCTTGTGGCGAACGTTTTGCTTTTGTAAATATTCTTGAAAATCCTGAAATCCGTGCTGAACTACCAAAATATGCTAACTGGCCAACTTTCCCGCAGTTGTGGGTGAAAGGCGAGCTGATCGGCGGTTGCGATATTATCTGCGAAATGGCTGAGAGCGGCGAGCTGGCTCAGGTCATTAAAGAAGCGGCTGGTCCGGCTGAGCAGGGCGCGGAATAATTTCTGCCAGGTCGCTGCTTGATTTTATCGCGACCTTTTTTATCATAAAAACCTTAAACGCTAGAAAGCACTTAATGGAGAAATAGCAAAATGGGCGTACTTGTAGGCAAACAGGCTCCTGACTTTACAGCACCAGCGGTACTGGGTACTGGTGAAATCGTTGATACTTTCACACTGTCAGAAGCCACTAAAGGCAAGAAAGCAGTAGTATTCTTCTACCCACTGGACTTCACTTTTGTTTGCCCTTCTGAGCTGCTGGCATTCGATCACCGTATCGAAGAGTTCAAGAAGCGTAACGTTGAAGTGATCGGTGTATCTATCGATTCCCACTTCTCTCACAACGCTTGGCGTAACACTCCGGTTAACGAAGGCGGTATCGGCCCTGTTAACTACACGCTGGTAGCGGATATGACTCACAGCATCTGCCAGTCTTACGACGTTGAGTCTGAAGGTGGTGTTGCTTTCCGTGGTTCTTTCCTGATCGACGAAGACGGTCTGGTTCGTCACCAGGTTGTTAACGATCTGCCACTGGGTCGTAACGTTGATGAAATGCTGCGTATGGTTGACGCGCTGGCGTTCCACCAGGAACACGGTGAAGTTTGTCCGGCAGGCTGGAACCAGGGCGATAAAGGTATGGTTGCATCTCCTGAAGGTGTTGCATCTTACCTGTCTGAAGAAGCTGACAAGCTGTAATTCGGGCTTAGCTCATAAAAAAACCGCCATCTGGCGGTTTTTTTGTGTCTGGATGATTACTCTTCGTCGGTGATCGGATCGACCAGATCCCAGCCGCCCAGCTCTTTCCAGCGATTGACGATGATGCAGAACAGTTCTGCGGTCTTCATGGTGTCGTACAGCGCCGAGTGGGCCTGTTTGCCGTCGAACTCTATGCCTGCTGCCTGACAGGCTTTGGCCAGTACGGTCTGGCCGAAGGCCAGTCCGGCCAGTGTGGCTGTGTCGAAAGTGGAAAACGGGTGAAACGGGTTGCGCTTGATATCTGAGCGGTTCGCCGCTGCATTGACAAAGCCCTGATCAAAAGAAGCGTTGTGGCCTACAAGCACTGCGCGTTTGCAATCGTGCGCTTTAATCGCTTTGCGGACCGGCTTGAAGATCTCTTCCATGGCTTCGCGTTCCGGCACGGCTTCGCGCTCAGGATCGAATGGATCGATGCCGGTAAATTCCAGGGCTGATCGTTCCAGATTGGCGCCTTCAAAGGGTTCTACCTGCGCTTCGAAACTTTGATCAATAATCAGAAAACCATTTTCATCCATGGTCAGGGTGACGGCGGCGATCTCGAGCAGGGCATCGGTACGGGCATTGAAGCCGGCTGTTTCAACGTCTACGACTACAGGCAGGAAACCGCGGAAACGGTTTGCCATCGGGTGTTTGCTATCGTTATGGTGTGTCAAGAGTTGCCCTTACTTGGCAGAGGGTTTCCGTTTAATATGCGGGGTATTCTAGCAGCGTAACAGCGGTCACTCAAAATGTGCTCTCAAGAATCTGGGCTTTTAGCCGAACTATCATTAGATCATCTGATTTTTAACAGGCAGCATTAATGGTACGTGTTCGTTTTCTTCTCGCTATTATCTTCAGTCTCATGGGGTTATCGCTTCAGGCTGCGACCTTCAGAAGCTCTATTGATGATTCCCGGTGGCAGTTGGAAGCGTCAAAGTTCAGTTGTACGCTGAGTCAGGTGATCCCTTCGTTTGGTTCGGCTGTGTTTCTGCATGAAGCTGGCGAACGGGTGCACTTTGTTTTGCGGCCAACTGAGAATATCCATTTTAGTCAGGGGGCCAGTCTGGTGGCTGAAGCGGCGCCCTGGCAGCCGGGAATCGCGCCTCGTCCAATCGGCCGGATAAAGCCTGAAGAGCGTACCGGTTATCTCGAAGTGGCGCCGGAGCAGACGCAGAATATGCTGGCGGCGCTGTATAAGGGGCTGATGCCTACTTTTACCGGTGCCGCCTGGTACGGTACCGAAGAGTCATTGCGGGTTTCAGTCTCCGCGGTGAATTTCCAGTCGGCATACAGCGATTATGTGGCCTGTACGGCGGGCTTGCTGCCGGTTAATTTTCGTCAGGTGGCGCGTACTGCTATTTTGTTTCCGTCATCTCAGTGGCGTTTGTCCGATGCTTCCCGCGAACGTCTTGATCTGATTGCGCTCTACGTGAAAAACGATGAGGCTGTCTCGGGGGTTTATGTGGATGGCCACTCAGATAATCTCGGTCGTCGTCTGATGAACCGGGATATCTCTAAACGACGGGCTGAGGAGGTGACGGCTTACCTGATCAGCCTTGGTCTGGATCCGGCCATGATCACCACCCGCTACCACGGTGAGCGATATCCGGTGGTTGAGAATAACAGTAAAAAGAACCGGGATCGTAACCGACGGGTCACTATCCGCCTGGAGCGTGACTGAATTTAAACCCGTTTGACAAATTCTTGTCGGGCGGATGTGTGTCAATCCGGTTATCTGCTATAATGCCGCGCTTAATTTGAAATTCCTTTCTGCCTCGCCTTACGCGGGGCGAAATTGTTCGCAAGTTGGAGCTTGAGAATGTCCGAGATCAAAAAGGTCGTTCTGGCCTACTCCGGTGGACTGGATACGTCGGTTATCGTTCGCTGGTTACAAGATGAATACAATGCAGAAGTGGTTACCTTTACTGCCGATCTGGGGCAGGGTGAAGAGGTAGAGCCAGCGCGTGCCAAAGCAGAAGCTCTGGGCGTTAAAGAGATCTATATCGAAGATCTGCGCGAAGAGTTTGTCCGCGATTACGTCTTCCCGATGTT
Organism: Neptuniibacter halophilus; assembly: GCF_030295765.1. NCBI lineage: Bacteria > Pseudomonadati > Pseudomonadota > Gammaproteobacteria > Oceanospirillales > Oceanospirillaceae > Neptuniibacter > Neptuniibacter halophilus. The sequence goes on from NZ_AP027292.1 coordinate 2,701,020, forward strand.
CCGTGCGAACACCATTTATGAGGGTGAGTACCTGCTGGGTACCTCCATTGCCCGTCCGCTGATCGCTAAGCGTCTGATTGAGATCGCTAACGAGACCGGTGCGGATGCTATCTCCCACGGTGCGACCGGTAAAGGTAATGACCAGGTTCGTTTCGAACTGGGCGCTTACGCCCTGAAACCGGGTGTACACGTGATTGCACCATGGCGTGAGTGGGATCTGAACTCCCGCGAAAAACTGATGCAGTATTGTGAAGATCACAATATCGAAGTTGATTTCGCCAAGAACAAGAAAAAGTCTCCGTACTCTATGGATGCTAACCTGCTGCACATCTCTTACGAAGGCGGCATTCTGGAAGATCCGTGGGCGGAAGCTGAAGAAGATATGTGGCGCTGGTCTGTATCTCCTGAGCAGGCGCCGGATGAAGCGACCTATCTGGAACTGACCTACGAAAAAGGTGATATCGTTGCCATCAACGGTGAGCAGATGTCTCCGGCCACCGTGCTTGAGTATCTGAACAAGGTGGGTGGCGCTAACGGCGTTGGCCGTCTGGACATCGTTGAGAACCGTTTTGTGGGTATGAAGTCCCGCGGTTGTTACGAAACACCGGGTGGCACCATTATGCTCAAGGCGCATCGTGCGATTGAGTCCATCACTCTGGACCGTGAAGCCGCGCATCTGAAAGATGAGCTGATGCCACGCTACGCTAAAGTAATCTACAACGGTTTCTGGTGGTCTGAAGAGCGTAAGATGATGCAGCAGCTGATCGATTACTCTCAGCGCAATGTGAACGGCGATGTACGGGTTAAACTGTATAAAGGTTCTGTTGATGTTGTGGGTCGTCGTTCTGAAGAAAGTCTGTTTGACGAGAGTATCGCTACATTTGAAGATGATGCGGGTTCTTACGATCAGAAAGACGCGGCTGGCTTTATTAAGCTGAACGCACTGCGGATGCGCATTGCAGCCAGCAAAGGGCGCAGTTTGCTGGAAGACTGATCCCTGATGATCGAAAAAAAACCCTGCAGATTGTCTGTGGGGTTTTTTATTGCTCCAAGCTTGTCCTAAACTTTGATAATGGCCTGATTTATATGCTACTTTTGCCGTTATCTTATCAGTACAGCGCCTATGGAAATCAACTATTCAGGAAAGTCGGCTCTCATTGTAGACAGCAAGCTCGAAGACCTTGGGGCGTTACGACAAATCCTGAGTCGCTTGGGTGTGGGGCAAGTTCAGGCCGCGGCTTCCGTGAATATGGCCCTGACGCTGATGCGGGAGTTTACGTTTGATCTCTGTTTTGCCTCTTATGATATGGGCAGGGATGAGAAAAACGGCCTGCAGCTCCTGCAGGAGGCGAATGCTGAAAAAATTATCCCCAAAGCCAGCTCCTATTTTCTGATTGTTGATCCTGAAAGCTCTGAACTGCTCTTCGGCTCTCTGGAAAACTCCCCCGATACCTATATCTCCAAGCCTTTTGATGAAGCGAAAGTGCGCCACCGGCTGGAAAAGCAGCTAAGAATCAAAGAGGCTGTGCGTCCAATCGAGAAGCTGGTGGACTCCCGTCAGTATGAAGCGGTGCTTGATCAGGCACGTGATCTGGCCACTCATTTCCCCGGACTGAGTATCGTTTTGCAGCGCCTCAGTGGTATTGCATTGCTGCGGATGAAACGGTTTACCCAGGCTAAAGAGCTGTTTGTGCAATTAACCAATAACCGGGATCTGCCCTGGGCAGAGGTGGGTAAGGGGGTTGCTCACTTTAATCTGGGCGAATACGAAGATGCGCTTAAGTGCCTCAACCGGATTGTTGATCAGCAGCATATCTGTGTAGAGGCCTACACCTGGCTGGCGCGTATCTATCGGGTGCGTGGCGAACTGGGGCCGGCGGTTACGCTGATGCGAAAGGCGGTGATGATTCAGCCCACTGTGCCTGCGCTGCAAAGTGAGCTGGCCGATCTGGCGTGTCAGACCGGTGAGTGGGCGATTGCCTGTTCTGCGTATCAGCAGGCGGTACGCTACGCCCGCTACTCTTCATTTCAGGATCCGGTGCATTACTTTGGCCTCGCCAGAGCATTGATTATCTCCAATAAGGATAAAATCGCTTCAGTGGAAACAGAGGTGCTGCGTGTTCTGGAAGATGTGGTGCTGGACCACCCGGATGATCCTGAGGTGATGTTTAAGGCCAAGCTGGTGAATTGTGACCTGTATCGACAGGATGCGACGCAGCAACGGCTTGAGCAGATGATGCAGCAGACTTACAACTTCTTTATGCGTATGACTCCCGGGCAGCAGTGTAAGTGGCTCGATGTCATGCTGGATGCCGCTAAAGGCTCTTCAGTTGAATCCGAAGTCAAAGCACGCTGGAAAGAGTTGCATAAAACCATGGTCGCCAGTGAGTGGGGTAAAGCCAACTACACGGCGATGACCAGTTTCCGTAATCGTGATCTGGATAAGGCCTTTATGATGTTCGGACGCGCCAATGAGTTGTTGCCGGCGCATACCGGAATTGCGCTGAATCTGGTGCAGAGTGGTATTGAAAAGGCTAAGCGTGGTGAAAATGCCCTGTGGATTTTGTTGTCGGTGCGGGATGTGCTGGCTACTATTCCTTTTGGGGCGTTATCTGAAAAGCAGCAGCAGCGATACCGGACACTGGCCGAGCGTTACGCAGAGATGTACCGGCAGTTGAATCATTACGGCGATGAGGATGCCGCTTCTTCTGCCGGTTAGCAGGGGGGGAGGCTGACGGCAGCGTCAGAACACCTCATCATCTTCAATCAGGAAGGAGTGGCCGTTCTCAGGCTGCTGTACTGCATCGGTATCATCGCGGCCAATGTTACGCGCCAGTTTACGGCTAAGCAGCTTTTTCTGTGCCATCTCTGGCAGGTCGGTGAACATGATCAGGTTTTTGGCAATCAATACATCCACCAGATCCTCAAAAATTCGGGCGACTGCCATATCGGACCGGGCGAGAAATTCTTCAGGGGAGAACTCCTCATCATTGATGGAGAGAAAATCCAGTACTTCCCGGTTTTTTATGTCGACGGGCTCAGCTCCGGGTTGCAGTGTCTCCGAGAGGCTGACGATGCGTCCTTCATCATTACGTATGGCGTATAACATATTGATTTGCTACATTGGATTAGTTTTTGGCCTGCGTTCAGCAGGTGTCAATTGAGTATCTCTCTCATATAAGGTTAAGGTCAAGGTTCATGGAAGCGGTTAAAGACCCTCTGCTCGGTTGCCTGGTGCATCTCAGCAAGCAAAATCACAAGCCTTTCTCTCCGGAGGTGTTATGTGATGGACTGCCTCTTGAAGACAATAAACTGACACCGAAGCTGTTTATCCGGGCAGCTAAACGTGCCGGTTTTGCTGCGCAGATCCTGCGTCGGGATCTGAAAGATATCTCCCCTTTAGTCCTGCCGGCCGTGATGATTCTGGAAAATGGTCAGGCCTGTATTCTGCAGGAGATCGATCACAAAAATGGTGAAGCGCTGATTATTCAGCCGGAGAGCGGCGGTGAACATCGTCTCAGTTGTGATCGGCTTAAAGCGTCCTATACCGGATACGCCATTTTTGTACGCCTTGAATACCGCTTTCAGGAGCAGGTGTCCAAACTGCTTGAGGGGCATAAAGGGCATTGGTTCTGGGGAACCATCAGGCGTTCCGCTTCAATCTACCGGGATGTGCTGATTGCCTCGTTTCTGATCAACCTGTTTGTGATTGCCAACCCTCTGTTTGTTATGAATGTCTATGACCGGGTGGTGCCCAATAATGCGATTGAAACGCTGTGGGTGCTGGCGATCGGCGTGTTTGTGGTTTATCTGTTCGATTTCGGCCTGAAAATGTTAAGGGCCTACTTTATCGAGGTGGCGGGGAAAAAGGGCGATGTGATGCTCTCGGCGCTGCTGTTCGAGAAAGTGCTGTCGCTTAAGTACAGTGCCTTGCCGACTTCGGTCGGGTCCTTTGCCAGTAACCTGCGAGAGTTCGACAGTATCAAGGGCTTTCTCAGTTCGACGACCAACGTGGTACTGATTGATCTGCCGTTTGCGGTGCTGTTCCTGTTGGTGATCAGTTACATCGGTGGCCCCATTGTACTGGTGCCGATTGCCGTTATTCCGTTAATTATTCTGTTCTCTTTTGCTGTGCGTCCGTTTCTCCGTGAAGCGGTTGAGAAAACCTTTGCTTCCAACGCACAGAAAAGCTCTACGCTGATTGAAAGCCTGACGGCCATGGAAACCGTTAAGACCCAGCGGGCCAGCTCATCGTTGCAGCTCAGTTGGGAGCAGGCGGTGGGTTATATTGCCAAGTGGAGCCTTAAATCACGGATCCTGTCTGCTTCCGTGGTCAATTTTGCTTCGTTTGCTCAGCAACTGGCCTCGGTGGGTATTGTGATTGTCGGTGTCTATCTGATTACCGAACGGGAACTGACCATGGGGGCGCTGGTCGCTTGTGTGATGTTGTCCGGGCGTGCGATTGCGCCAATGAGTCAGGTGGCGAATCTGGTGATCAGCTTTCATCAGGCATCTACGGCCCTTAAAGGTCTGAACGAGATCATGGCACTGCCATCCGAGCGTGGTGATGATCAGCAGTTCGTGCACCGGGATAAGTTTAAGGGGGCGATTGAGTTTAAAAATGTCAGCTTTGCGTACCCGGGTGAGCAGCATCCGGCCTTAGATCGGGTCAGCTTCAGCGTTAAGCCGGGTGAGCGTGTCGCGCTGATCGGTCGGATTGGTTCCGGCAAAACCACCATCGAAAAATTATTGCTTGGACTGTACGCGCCTACCGAGGGTTCGGTAAGGATCGACGGAATCGATATCAATCAGATTGATCCGGTCGATCTGCGGCGTAACCTGGGCTATGTGCCGCAGGATATTATGCTGTTCGCCGGCAGTGTACGCGACAATATTGTTATCGGTTCGCCCCAGACCGAAGATGCCAAGCTGGTTCAGGTAGCTAACATGACCGGCGTTGGGGATATGGTTAACCGTCATCCGCAGGGATTCGATATGCAGGTGGGTGAGCGAGGTGCGGCGTTGTCCGGAGGGCAGCGACAATCGGTAGCGATTGCCCGGACCCTGATCCACGACCCGCAGGTGCTGGTTCTGGATGAGCCAACCGCGTCGATGGATAACGCATCTGAGGAACAGATTAAGAAAATGCTGAAGGATTATGCAGTTGATAAAACCATGCTGGTGGTGACCCATAAGATGTCTCTGCTTTCGCTGGTGGAGCGAATTCTGGTTCTGGACGGTGGTCGTGTTATTGCTGATGGTCCTAAGGATGCGGTGTTGGATGCTCTCAAGCAGGGCCGTTTGCAGGTTCAGAGGTAATCAGGCTCATGAAAAAAGATCTACAGTATATGTCCAGCGTCAGTGAGGCGATTGCCGAGCAGACACCGACCAGTGCCAGAGCGTTACTCTGGGCGATGCTGCTTTTCATACTGATCGCTATCTACTGGGCGAACTGGGCTGAACTGGATGAAATTACCCGGGGTGATGGTGAGATCATCCCCTCTAAACAGTTACAGGTTGTCGAAACTCTGGAGGGCGGGGCGGTCTCAGAAATTCTGGTGCATGAAGGTGATCTGGTTGAAAAAGGTCAGGTGTTGCTGCGAATTGATGATGTGCGTTTCTCCAGTTCGATGAAAGAGAATCAGGTACGGCAGTACGAACTGCTGGCCAAAGCGGCACGTTTACGCGCTGAGTCTAACGGCTCGGCATTTGTCGAGCCGGATGATTTTCCGGATGAGTATCGCAGCATGCTGGCGCAGGAACAGGCGCTGTATCTGACCCGCAGTGCCGAACTCAAAGCACTGCTGGGTGGTCTCGAGCAGCAGATTGCGCAGAAAGTTCAGGAACTGAAGGCTGCCGAATCTCAGGAGAAACAGTTGCAGCGCAGCTATGGTCTGCTGAAACGCGAGATGGATATCACCCGGCCGCTGCTGGCAGAAGGGGTGATTTCCGAAGTTGAGTTTCTGCGCTTACGGCGACAGCTAAACGATCTGGCGGGTGAACTGTCAGGTGTACGTCTTAATATTCCCCGTATTGAATCGGCGTTGCAGGAATCCCGGGACAAACTGGATGAAGCTAAGCTTCAGTTTCGTGGGGTGGCCAGCCGGGAGCTGAATGAGGTTCTGGCTGAAAGTGCGCGTATCCAGCAGGCGCTGACCGGGATGAATGACCGGATTAACCGTGCTGAAGTCAGGGCGCCGGTTAAAGGTACGGTAAAACAATTATTGGTTAATACCGTCGAGGGTGTGGTACAGCCGGGTGATGAATTGCTCAACCTGGTGCCGTGGGAAGATACGCTGTTGGTTGAGGCCCGCATTCGTCCTGCAGATATCGCCACTATCATGCCGGGGTTGCCTGCGGTGATCAAAGTATCAGCCTATGATTTCTCAATCTATGGCGGGGTTGATGCTGAGGTTGTGTTTGTCAGCCCCAGTACCATCCTCGATGAAGAGGGCGATAGCTACTATCTGGTGCGTTTGAAAACAGCGCAGCCTTATATTGGCTCTTTGGTTACGGGCGGTAAAGGTAACCTTCCGTTAATGGCGGGGATGACGGTCAGTGTCGATATTCTGACCGGCAAAAAAACCGTGATGGACTATCTGTTGAAGCCGGTTCTGAAAGCCAGAAGCCGGGCAATGACAGAAAGATAATGGCTTATTATTAATACTTTGGTATTGTTTTTGGATCGTATCTATATGATTTATCGGCATATATAATGCGGTCTTTTAAGTGGTACTGCCAATGGCGCTATCGTAAAGTTTGGTATAGCCTTTAGTGTGCAGTAGATTAAAGGAATTGCTGTAATAGCGCTGCTGTGTATCCAACTCAGTCGGTTGCTGGGATGTATAATTCATGAAGTTGTTCTTCGTCGGGAACCGCGAAAAAGTTTTGGAACGCTGGCGACACTGCTTACAGAGCGAGTGGCAGGTTGATCAGATTGAATCCGGTCTTCTGGCTGAATGGGATAGCCCCCGGGGGGTGCTGCTTGTTCATCTCAGTTCTATTTCAGCGGAGCAGAAGCAAGCGGTGTTCAGTTATAAACAGCGCTGTCCCGAGGGGATCCTGATCTGCTGTACTGATCTACCAAATGAAACAGAAGGAATGGAGGTTTTACAAACCGGAGCGAATGCATATACCAACACCTATGTTACAGCTTCATTGCTTACTGAAGTGATGAAAACTGTGCTCCGTGGTGATATCTGGGCAGGCCCCGAGCTGTTGCAAAAGCTGCTTAAGCGTCTTTTGCGGACAATGCCAGTTACAGATAACAAAGTGGACACTGCAGAGTATATAAATTGTTTTGATGGATTAAGTAGTCGTGAGCGAGAGGTTCTTGCGGTTCTGGTAACAGGCGCAAGTAATAAGGAGATTGCCCGTGAACTCGATATTACTGAGCGAACAGTCAAGGCGCATCTGAGTTCTATATTTCAGAAAACAGGTGCTACGGATCGGATTTCGCTGGTGCTTATGTCGAGGCAGGTTCCGGCCCTTTAGCTTGCTGCTCAGGCACATTCATGGCTACAAACTATTTATAATAAAGGCGGATAATTTTATGTTAAGGTCAATTATTGCTGGTGTTCTTATCGGGGCGGTAAGTCCTTCTGTGCTGTCAGCTTCCCTTGAGGAAGTGGTCGCGCAGGGCTTGTCAGATAATCCTGAAGTGCAGCGTGCAATCAATGCACGTAACGCAGTTTATCAGGAGCTGCGACAGGCTCGTGCAGGCTACTATCCTACCCTCGATTTTGCTGCAGGTATCGGTTACGAGTGGACCAATAACTCCACCACCCGAAGTGGTGGCAATGATGATGTTGAACTCACCCGTGGTGAAGCCAGCCTCAGCCTGCGTCAGATGATTTTTGACGGTTTTGGTACTTCCAGTGAAGTCGACCGTCAGACTGCACGTTCACAATCTGCAGATAAGCGAGTTATCGAGACTGCAGAATCCTATGCTCTGGAAGCCGCACGTGCTTATATTGAGCTGAATCGCCGTAAAGAGCTGTTGCAGCAGGCGAAAGAAACCCTCTACAACCACGTTAAAGTCTACGATCAGATCAAGCGTCGTTCTGAATCCGGTCTGGGTGCCCTGGCTTCTATTCAGCAGGCTGAAGGTCGTCTGGCGCTGGCCGAGGTTAACGTACTGGCTGCCGAGAACAACCTGTTGGATGCTCAGGCAACTTACCAGCGTGTGACCGGTATGCCGGCACCGGCTCTGGAAGATCTGGTTTATCCGGAGATGGTTAATGTTACGCTGCCTGAAACGCTGAATGATGCAACGGAAGTGGCGCTCAGCAACCATCCTACCCTGCAGGTAGCAGAGGCGGATACGCTGGCAGCGGTGGCGCAGTACAATGCGGCACGTCGTAACTACTACCCACGTGTGCATTTCGAGGTTGACCGTACCTGGAATAACGATATCGATGGTGTGGACGGGACTAACGAAGACCTGACCGCCATGTTCCGTCTGCGTTATAACCTGTACAACGGTGGTGCGGATAAAGCACGGGTTCGTCAGACCCAGCATCAGATTGAAGAAGCTAAAGCAATCCAGAGCAATGCCCTGCGTGAAGTGCTGCAGAGCATGGAGTTGTCATGGAATGCTGTGACGATTCTGGATATGCAGTTACCTTATCTGGAGCAGCACGTTTCCTCCTCTCAGGAGACGCGTGATTCTTACCACAAGCAGTTCGATATCGGTCAGCGTTCTTTGCTTGACCTGCTCGATACCGAGAACGAAGTGTTCTCCTCCAAGAATGACCTGACCAACGCACTGCACGATCAACTGGTCGCTCAGTACCGTGTAGTTAATGGTATGGGGACTCTGCTGGATACGCTGAATCTGTCACTGCCGGAGCCTAATCTGGGTGATGTGGAGCCAGCAGAAACGGCAGACGCTGTTGCTGAAGAGGGTGAGGAAGCGAATCCATCCTAATTTGGTAATTGAAAAGAGGCGGCTAAGTTCATTAGAATTGTCGCCTTCAACCTTATCTGGAAAAGGGTTGCCGCTGGCAGCCCTTTTTTCTTTGTACGAAGAAGCAGCATGAAATCGCATAAAATCAGTCAGGCACCAATCCCGATGCGTAATGTCGGTCCGATTAAAATCACCGGACCGGTACTGGATGAAAAGATCAGTGTACCGCTGGCGACCTATGAAACCCCGTTGTGGCCCTCGGTGGGTCGTGGCGCACGGGTTTCGACCCTGACTGACGGGATAAAAACGACAGTGGTCGATGAGCGGATGAGCCGCTCGATTCTGCTGGAGGCCGATGATGCCCATGAAGCGATGCTGGCGCTGAACTCAATTCAGTCGCGCAAAGACGATTTGAATAGTGTGGTGGCACAGAGTAGTCGCTTTGCCAAACTGATCGATATGCACAGTCAGATCGTAGCCAATATGATCTACCTGCGCTTTGAGTTCACCACCGGAGATGCGTCCGGCCATAATATGGTGACCAATGCTGCCGACAAGCTGATTCCGTGGATTCTTCGGGAGTACCCGCAACTGCGTTATTCCTCAATCTCCGGTAACTACTGTTCAGATAAAAAAGCCACCGCGGTTAACGGTATTCTGGGGCGTGGTAAGTACGTGGTAACAGAGATACTGATCCCACGGGATATCTGCGAGCGCCGGCTTAAAACCACACCGGAAAAAGTGGTCGATCTGAATATTAAGAAGAACCTGATCGGTACCATGGTGGCGGGTGGTCTGCGCAGTGCCAATGCGCACTACGCCAATATGCTACTGGCGTTCTATCTGGCGACCGGACAGGATGCGGCGAATATCATTGAGGGATCGCAGGGGATTGTTCATGCCGAAGTGCGTGATGGCGATCTCTATTTTTCCTGCACGTTGCCTAACCTGATTATGGGGTCTGTGGGTAATGGCAAAGGGATTGACTTTGTTGAGGAAAACCTCGCGGCGCTGGGCTGCAAAGAGGATCGGGATCCGGGTGAAAATGCCCGCCGTCTGGCAGCAATCTGTGCAGCTACGGTGCTCTGTGGCGAATTGTCCCTTCTGGCAGCGCAGACCAATCCCGGTGAGTTGATGGAAGCTCACCTGAAACTGGAGCGGTAATGTCTGATCAGACTAACGAACGTAAACTGGAACATATCCGGGCTATCGAGCGCGATCCGCTGACTGATCGGGCGGCGGGCCACTTTGATCGTATCCGGTTGATCCATCGTGCGTTGCCGGAACTTGATCTGGCTGAAATCGACAGCGGTTGTGAATTTTTAGGTTATCGCCTGAGTTTTCCGATGATGATATCGTCCATGACCGGCGGTGATCATCAGGTGGTGCGCAAGATTAACCGCAATCTGGCGCTGGCTGCTGAACGAACCGGCGTTGCCATGGCGGTAGGTTCGCAGCGGGTGATCTTCTCGGCCCCTGAGGCGCGGGAAAGCTTCCGGCTGCGACAATTTGCACCGAATGTGCCACTGATTGGCAATATCGGTGCGGTGCAGCTCAATTACGGTGTTGAGCTCGCCCAGGCGCAGGAGGCGATTGATCTGCTGAATGCTGACGGGCTTTATCTGCACCTCAATCCGCTGCAGGAAGCGGTACAACCTGAGGGGGATACCAACTTTGCCGGGCTGGCTGATAAAATCAGTCGCTTAGTGTCGGAGCTGGAGTCTCCGGTACTGCTGAAAGAGGTCGGCAGTGGCCTGATGCCTGCGGATATCGAACTGGGCCTGAAAGCCGGTGTGACATGCTTTGATCTGGCGGGCACCGGGGGAACATCGTGGAGCCGGATTGAGCATCATCGTCGTGATGATGACAGTGATCTGGGACTCCGTTTTCAGGACTGGGGGGTGCCGACACCCACCGCACTGAAATTAGCCAACCCTTATCTGGACCGGGCCACAATCATCGCAAGTGGCGGCTTAAGAGATGGGATTGATATAGCGAAATCTGTTATACTCGGCGCCTCCTTATGTGGCATGGCTGCCCCGTTGCTCAAACCTGCTATGGAATCAGCTGACGCAGTTGTCGCAGAGATTGAAAAAATCAAAACAGAATTCAGAACAGCCATGTTTCTATTAGGGGTCCCGGATGTTGCTTCTATGTTCAACAACCGCGCCCTTATTTTAGATGAGTGTTAATCGAGACCAAAGAATGTCAGTTGGTATTGACGAAATTAGTTTCTATACATCCAATTACTATCTGGATTTACGGACTCTGGCGGACGTTCAGCAGATCGAATCAGAAAAGTATTATCAGGGGATTGGCCAGGAAAAAATGTCCATGGCCGCACCTGATGAAGATGTGGTAACTATGGGGGCGAATGCCGCCCAGCCATTGATCGAACGGGTCGGCACGGATGCGATCAGTACCCTGATGTTTGCCACCGAAACCGCAGTGGATCAGTCGAAAGCGGCGGGCGTTTATGTGCACCGGCTGCTGGGGCTGAACGCCAACTGTCGCGTAGTTGAGCTAAAGCAGGCCTGTTACAGTGCGACGGCGGCTATTCAGATGGCCTGTGCGCTGGTGGCCAGACAGCCGGAAAAAAAGGTGCTGGTGATTGCCTCCGATATCGCCCGTTATGACCTGGATACCTCAGGTGAGGCGACACAGGGGTGCGGTGCTGTCGCGGTACTGATCTCAGCGAATCCGCGGCTGATTGAAATCGATCCTGAAGTGGGTAACTACACCGAAGACGTGATGGACTTCTGGCGGCCTAATTACCGCTCTACTGCACTGGTGGATGGTAAGTATTCTACCAAGATCTATCTTAAGTCCCTGAAGAAAGCCTGGGAAAATTTTACCGAAGTCAGCTCGCTGGCGTTCAGTGATTTTTCGCATTTTTGCTACCATCTGCCGTTCAGCCGGATGGCTGAAAAAGCGCATAAGCATCTGGCCAAGATCAATCAGGCCGGGCTGTCGCTGGAGCAGATCGAACAGCAGATTGAAGATACCCTGCATTACAACCGGATTATTGGTAACAGCTACACTGCGTCCATGTATATCGGCCTGACCTCGCTGCTGGAAAACTGTAAGCAGAGCCTGGCCGGTAACCGGGTGGGTTTCTTCAGTTATGGTTCGGGCTGCGTGGCGGAGTTTTTCTCCGGTACCGTTGTTGCGGGTTATGAACAATGCCTGCATACTCTGAATCACCGTAAGATGCTGGATGCCCGTCAGGAAGTCAGTTACGACGAATACCTGAAACTGTACCGTCATCCGGATCCGCGTGACGGTGAGCATCATGATATTCCTGCCGGTACTACGGGTCGTTTCCGACTGGCTGCGATCAGCGGTCACAAGCGGGAATACGTTATCTGCTGATGAAGGCTAAAGCCCCGGGAAAGATGATCCTGAGTGGTGAACACTCGGTGGTTTACGGGGCGCCGGCCATTGCCGTGGCGGTCGATCAATCGGTGACCGCCCGTTTTACCCCATCCACAGGCTCCACTCTGGAGTTACGCTCATCTCTTGGCGAGTATTCGCAGCCCCTGACAGAACTTGAGTCATTAAGCGATCAGCTTGACTCGCGCTATGACGCATTTCTGCAACATCGCCTCGGTATCCGTGAAGTATTGCAGCACCCGCTGGAGCTGATCAGCTATACCCTGGCGCAGGCCGGGTTCTCGTCAGCCGGGGTAATCGATATTAACAGTACGATTCCGGCCGGTGCAGGCATGGGCTCTTCGGCCGCACTGATTGCTGCGTTGCTGAAATTGGCTCAGGGAAATCATGAAGAAGATTCAGATCCGGAACGCTTTTTCCGAACGGTTCGCTATTGTGAGCGGTTACAGCATGGACGCGGCAGTGCTATTGATGCGGCGGCAGTGACCTATGGTGGTCTGATCAGGGTCTGTGCTGATGAGGTCACTCCTTTGCCATACACGCTGGGCAGGGACTGGTATATCTGGAACAGCGGTAGCCCTCAATCCAGTACCGGAGAAACCGTAGCTGCCGTGCGTGCTGAGTTTGAAGGAGCGCCGGTCTGGAGTGCTTTCAGTGCCGTGACAGAAGCGCTGCAACAGGCACTGCAGAACGCTGATCAGAGTGCTTTGCCTGATCTGATTCGCAGTAATCAACTGTTACTGGAGCAAATTGGCGTGGTACCTGAGCCGGTTGCTGAGACCATTCGGCAGGTGGTGGCACTGGGTGGAGCGGGCAAGGTCTGCGGTGCGGGCTCACTGGGTGGCAAGGCTGCCGGGCAGGTATTGTTTTATCTGCCGGGCATGGATGTTCAGAGTATCAGTCAGTGGCTGCGTATTGACCTGCAGCCTCTGCGACAGGTTAATCAGGGAGCTTGTTTTGAAGCCTATTAAGGTGACGGTACCGGGCAGTATTATGCTGCTGGGTGAGCATGCGGTGCTATTCGGTGAGAAGGCGCTTGCCTGTGCTGTGGATAAATATATCCATCTGCAGCTGACCCCACGAAGCGATCGTAAAGTACGTATCGATTCCGCACTGGCGCAGTATGAATCGGATCTGGATCAGCTTGCGGCGGAACCTCGTCTCAGCTTTGTGCTCGCTGCTGTACGCCGTTTTGCGCCTGCGCTGGTCTGCGGTTTTGAGCTGAGCATTCGCTCGGAGTTTTCCCATACCGTGGGTCTGGGCTCTTCCGCAGCCGTAACTGCCGGCACGGTTGCGGCACTGGCGGCTTATTCAGGCCAGTCTACAGAGCCTGCCGCTTTATTTGACCACGCGCTGGCAGTGGTGCACGAGGTGCAGGATGGGCGCGGGTCGGGTACCGATCTGGTTGCCAGTATCTATGGCTCGATTGTCTCTTACCGGGTCGAGCCGAGGCAGGTTGTTTCCCTGCAGGGCTTGCCTGACATTTCGCTCTATTATGCGGGTTATAAAACACCTACCCCGGAGGTGCTTAAGCGCATTGAGCATCAGAGCCAGTTTCAGCCGATGTTTTATCAGCAGTTATACCGTCTGATGGGAGAGCTGACCGAGTCAGCCGAAGCCGCCGTTGCAGCAGCAGACTGGGCGGGGCTTGGGCGTATCATGAATCATTATCAGGGGTTGATGGATGCGCTGGGGGTGGCTGATCTGACCCTCTGTGACATTATCTACCGCTTGCGCCAGAGTTCTCGTATTCTGGGCGCTAAAATATCAGGCTCTGGTCTGGGGGATTGTGTGCTGGCGCTGGGAGCTGATCCGGCGCTGGCGTTGAATTATGAGCAGATCCCGGTCGCAGTATCGGAACAAGGAGTCAGCATTGAGCATCACTAAGCAGCAGGTAATCGAGCGTTTTCTTCCGGATACTCCGTTACCGGGAACCACCGCAGACGCTTTTGCTCCGAGCAATATTGCGCTGTGTAAATACTGGGGTAAACGTGATGCTGAGCTGAATCTGCCAATCAATGCCTCCCTCTCGGTATCATTGGGCGAGTTAGGCAGCCGTACCTCAATTACGCCGGTCGATGCAGACAGTGATCAGGTTTTTCTCAATGGCGAGCTGTTAGCCGCTGACAGTAGTTTTGCCCGGAAGGTGATCCGCTTTGTCGATCTGTTTCGACGTGATCTCAGACAACCGCTGTCGATCCGTACTGAAAATAATATTCCTACGGCTGCAGGGTTAGCTTCATCTGCCTCGGGTTTCGCTGCGCTGATGTTGGCGCTCGATCAGTTCTATCAGCTCGGTCTGGAGCCGGCCCGACTCTCTGCTTTTGCCCGGATGGGCAGTGGCAGTGCTTCGCGTTCGATCTTCGATGGTTTTGTCGAATGGCATAAGGGAAGCCGGGAAGATGGTATGGACAGTTGCGCCGAGCGCCTCGATATTGAATGGCCCGGGTTTCGTATCGGCTTACTGAAAGTGGCCACCGGCGTGAAAAAAGTTGATTCGCGTTCCGGCATGCAGCGCACGGTTGAGTCGGCGGCACTTTATGCATCCTGGCCGCAGCAGGCCGGGCGGGATCTGGCGACCATCAAACGGGCGCTGGCTGATCGGGATTTTGAATTGCTCGGCGCTACGGCAGAGCAGAATGCGTTGTCGATGCATGCGACGATGATCGCTTCCTGGCCGCCGTTACTCTACTGGCAGCCGGAATCTGTGGCAGCGATGCATCGGGTCTGGGAACTGCGTTCGCTGGGCGTAGAGGTCTACCTGACTATGGATGCCGGGCCCAACCTTAAACTGCTCTATCAGACGGCTGACGAAGCGGCGGTGCTGGATGCATTTCCTGAGCTGAGTGATCTCGATCTGGTAGCGCCGTTCGGCTGAACCTGAGATGGGCAAGCCCGGGCCTGATAAGGTCGGCTTTATTCTGACCCGACAGCAGCAGGATGAACGTTCCGGAATCAGCCTGACCTACTGGCTTTGTCACGATCAGGGCTGCAGCCCGGTCACTCTGCAGGGGCAGGAAGCGGTACTGTTCGTTCTGGATCAGCAGGTTGAAGCTCTGAACCGCTTGCTCGCTCATCTGCGTGGCTGGCGACTGGCCAAAGTGAATATGACTGACCTTAAGGGTCGCGGTGTTCACGCCCTCTACAGTCAAAGCCTGAAAACGTATCGCCAGATTCAGGAGCTGTGTCAGGTGCACGGTATCGCAATGATGGAGGAGGATATCCGTCACGCAGACCGTTATCTGATGGAACGCTTTATTCAGGGCGGCGCCGGTGTTTTGCAGCGCGGTTCCCGGGTGCGGCTGCAACCGGCCGATTATGCCCCGCGTTTCCGTATTCTCTCTATCGATCTCGAAACCACTATGCGTGCGGATAAAATCCTCTCAGCGGCCTTCTATGCTGAAGACTTTCAGCGGGTTTTGATGCAGGGAGAGGGGGAGGACACGGATCAGGTTCGTTACTACCCCGATGAGCGCTCATTGCTGCAGGCATTTATACAGGTTGTAGATGAATATGATCCGGATATTTTTATCGGCTGGAATGTAATCGGTTTTGACTTTCGGGTGCTTTACAACCGGGCACAGGCTCTGCGTATTCCGCTGCGGCTTGGACGCGATCAGCAGCCGCTGCAGTTGCATGAGTCCGGTCAGGGTAAATTGTTTGTGCGGATGGGTGGCCGGATTGTACTGGATGGTATCGATACCCTGCGTGGCGCCACTTATCAATTTGAGAGCTTTTCACTGGAAAATGTCGCCCGGGAGTTTCTCGATCGGGGTAAGCTGATCGAGCATGTGGACGATCGTGGTGGCGAGATCCAGCGCCTGTTCCGCGAAGATAAGCAGGCGCTTGCGCGCTATAACCTGGAAGACTGCAAACTGGTCTGGGATATCTTCCTCAAAGCAGATCTCATCAATTACCTGATTGAGCGGGCCCGCCTGACAGGGTTGCCACTGGATAAAGTCGGCGGTTCTGCCGCCGCCTTCGATAACCAGTATCTGCCGCTTTTGCATCGGGCGGGTTATGTAGCACCTGAGTATGCCTCCGGTATGTCCGGTCTGAGTGCACCGGGCGGTTATGTGATGGATTCCCGGCCGGGGCTCTATCGTCAGGTGCTGGTGCTGGATTTTAAGAGTCTGTACCCGAGTATTATCCGTACCTTCAAAATTGACCCTTACGGGCTGGCTGAAGGTTTAAAAGAGGGGGCGGATGAAGAGGATCTGCTGCCCGGATTTAACCATGCGATTTTTTCCCGCAGTAAAACGATTCTGCCCGCGCTGATTGAGCGCCTGTGGGGCGCGCGGGATCAGGCCAAAGCGTCAAATAATGCGGCACTCTCCCAGGCGATTAAGATCATTATGAACTCCTATTACGGGGTGCTGGGTTCAAATGTCTGCCGTTTTTTTGATCAGCGACTTTCCAGCTCAATTACCCTGCGTGGACATGAAATCCTTACCCGGACACGGGACGTCATCGAGGAGCAGTTTGGCTTTCAGGTGATCTACGGTGACACCGACTCAGTGTTTGTCTGGCTTGGAGATGATTTTCCTGAGGCTGATGCCAACAGCAAAGGGCGTGAACTGGCTGAGTTTCTTAATCAATGGTGGCAGGCCGATCTGGAGAAGCGGTTTCAGCTTCAGAGCCAACTGGAAATTGAGTACGAAACCCATTACAGCCGGTTTCTGATGCCCACCATGCGACACTCCGATAAAGGCACCAAGAAACGCTATGCGGGGCTGAAGCGTCAGCCCGATGGCAGCACGTCGATGGTGTTTAAAGGCCTGGAAAACGTAAGGACTGACTGGACCCCGCTGGCGCGCTGGCTGCAGGAACAGCTCTATTCGCGGATCTTTTATGGTCAGGAATGGAAGCCTATGCTGGAGAAGACGGTGGCGGATATGCTGGCCGGGGAACTGGACCAGCGTCTGGTTTACCGTAAGCGGATACGCCAGCCTCTGGGGCAGTATCAGAAGAATAAACCGCCGCATGTTCAGGCCGGGCTTAAGGCGGAACTGATGTATCAGCAGCGTCAGCAACCAAGCCCTTATACCGCGGGGAGTTACATCGAATACCTGTGGACGGTTAACGGGCCGGAGCCGCTGGAGTTTGTGCGTTCGCCGATTGACTATCAGCACTATCTGGAAAAGCAGCTACAGCCGGTGTGTGAGTCAATTCTGCTGTTTATCGGGGAGAGTTTCACTGATCTGACAGCGCCTCAGGGTAAGCTATTCTGAGGCGGCATACAGATTCAGGCTTTAACGTCGATCTGGGTTCCCAGAGGGCTGAGGGGGTCGACGCGAAGTTTGCCCGGTGCGGTCACTTCCAGAAGTTGCATAATCTGATCGCCGGTTTGTTCTATCTGGTCTTTGGCCATCTCGGCTGACTTTACTGCATGACTGCTCTGCAACTGCTGATTACTCGCCGTTGTTGCGGCTGCTGCAATATCATTTCCATCCATCATTCAAAACCTTCAGTTGATTACGTGGCGTGGCTGTAATCCCTGACAGCGCTTTTCAAATAGGGTTACCGGTTTATCGGCGAAGCAGGCGGGAACTTGAGGGGTTCGTGAACGTGGGGGGTGAAAAAATGGAGCGTGGGCAGGCCGCCATGGTGATCGGCGGCCTGCGGCAGGATCAGACGTCCCTGAGGATAAAAATCACCAGCACACAGGGGCCATGCGCGCCCATCTGCAGCTTCTGTCCGATGTCAGCGCTGCGAGAAGGGCCGGTAATCATATTCACTGTGCGTGGCATGGAGTTCGGGTGCTTCTCACGCAGCCGGTTCCAGGCGTCCTCGTAACTGCCGACAATATCTGACTCTTTGAGCAAAACCAGATGGCAGTCTGGCAGGAAGTTCAGGGTGGTCGGGCTTTCTGGTCGGGAGTAGAGCATCAGGGTGCCGGTTTCTGCGATTCCGGCCATGCTGGTGGTCAGGCTGGCCAGATCGCCGGAGCGGGCGACGCGTTGCTCACGGTTGATCTCACCCAGTGCACTCCAGTCCAGTTGATTCAGACACTCATCGCTGGCGCTGACCAGCGTTTTAAACTGATGCTGGTTCAGCCACGCAGCAACAGCGGACGGTAGCTGGTTGAGGCTCTGAATATCGATCAGCTCAGCGGCTGCGGCTGAAGCCATCTCACGGAACAACTGAATCTGCCCGGGCTGATCCAGTTGTGAGCGTTTTGGGATGATCGTCGGTTTGTGAGCCCGGATTCGTTCCAGTGTGGCTTCACGCTGTGCCTCAGTAGCTGCGCCCCGTTTCAGACCGTGGCGGATATTAGCCAGAATTTCTGCTTTGCTCATGGTTATTCTCCCGCCTTCTGTTTAGCTTGCCACTGATCCATAAAGGTTTTTCCCTGAGGGGCGGGCATATCCCGCCAGTCGGTCCAGCCGCCCGCCAGTGGCAGTTTGTTGATACGGCCTTTCTTTCCGGCCATTTTCTGCATAAACCAGGCGGAGCTGCGTGCCAGCCAGCGATAGAGTGCCGGGCGTTTGGCAAAGTAAGCCCAGCCCGCGATACCGAAGCGTACCGCTTTCGGGGTCAGGTGTTTCTCAAATTCTTTCTCGCGCCAGTGACGCATCATTTTCGGTAGCGGGATACGCACCGGGCAGACCTCTTCACACTTGCCGCAGGAGGTTGAGGCGTTAGGTAGATGTGCGGCTTTGTCTATACCGATCATCTTCGGTGTCAGCACCGAGCCCATAGGGCCCGGGTAAACCCAGCCGTAGGAGTGGCCGCCAACTGCGCCGTAAACCGGGCAGTGGTTCATACAGGATGAACAGCGGATACAGCGCAGCATCTCCTGAAACTCTGTGCCGACCATCTCGCTGCGGCCGTTGTCGACCAGTACAACATGGAAGTTTTCCGGGCCGTCCTGATCCTCTGCACGGCGCGGGCCGCTGGAGAGGGTATTGTAAACCGTGAACTCCTGCCCGGTGGCAGAACGTGCCAGCAGGCGCAGGAACAGGCTCATATCTTCCAGCGTGGGCACCACTTTTTCGATCGAGGTGATCACAATGTGGGTTTTCGGCAGGGTCTGGGTCAGATCGCCGTTGCCCTCGTTGGTAACAATAATGGTGGAGCCGGTTTCTGCTACCAGAAAGTTGGCTCCGGTGATGCCCACATCAGCACTGACAAACTGTTTGCGCAGTACCTCGCGGGCCTCTTTCATCAGCGCCTGAGGATCTCCTGTTTTCGGGCGCTTGTGGTGAGTGTGGAAGGCTTCCGATACATCTTCCACATTCAGATGAATGGCGGGAGCAATGATGTGACTCGGGTGATCACCGCGCAGTTGCAGGATATATTCACCCAGATCGGTTTCAACCGGTTGCACACCATTGGCTTCGAGATAATCATTCAGGTTGATCTCCTCCGAGACCATGGATTTGCCCTTGGTCACGGTCTTTGCATCGACCTGCTTGCAGATGTCGAGAATGGTTTTATTGGCGTCTTCTGCCGTACGACACCAGTGGACGTGGCCACCGTTCTCGATCACCTTGCTTTCAAATTGTTCCAGATAGATATCCAGATTCTGGATGATATGGTTCTTCAGGTCGCGACCCGCATCGCGCAGGTCATCAAACTCCGGCAGGCGTTTGATGGCATTAGCGCGGTTGACCGGAAAACCGTGTTTGAACTGACCCAGCGCTTCCTGCAGTTCTACATTGTGCAGGGCGATACGGGCATTTTCTTTAAATTGTGGGCTCTTAATCTGCATCTCTGATCCGCCTTATAGCGCTTTCGCCAGTTCGTATTCTGCTTCGCCGATGGCGGGGGTATCGGTCATGCCCGCGAGGATCTCCACCACATGCCGGGCCTGAATCGACTTGCCTTCCCGTTTCAGCTTCCCGGCCATGTTCAGCAGGCAACCCAGATCGCCCCCGACCAGCGTGTCGGCCCCGGAGTCACTGATGTACTGGGTTTTATTGGACACCATGCGATTGGAAATATCCGGATACTTAACGCAGAAGGTGCCGCCAAAGCCACAGCAGGTCTCGGCTTCTTCCATCTCGTTAAGGGTCAGGTTATCCACTTTGGACAACAACTGACGGGGCTGCTGCTTAACACCCAGTTGGCGCAGGCCGGAGCAGGAATCGTGGTATGTAATCGTCCCCTCATACTGCGCCACGATCTGATCAAAGTTAACAATGTCGGTGAGGAACTGAGTGATCTCAAAGGCACGGGCCTTCAGATCCAGCGCGCGAATTTTCCAGGGATCATTCTGTTCGAACAGATCCGGGTAGTAGTGCAGCATACCGATACAGGAGCCAGACGGGCCGACCACGTATTCGTAGCCGTCAAAGGCTTCGATAGTCTGACGGGCGATCTCGGCGGTCGTCGCTCTGTCGCCGGAGTTATAGGCGGGCTGACCGCAGCAGGTCTGCTTCTCGGGCACTTCCACTTGGCAGCCTGCGGCTTCGAGCAGCTTTACCGTGGCAAAGGCTACACTGGGACGGAACATGTCCGCCAGACAGGTCACAAATAGACCGACTTTCGGGTGGTTGGACTGATCAGGCATCGTTGTCATCGCTATCTTCAGGCAGTGCCGGGTAAAGGGCGGCTGCACTGTTTATTATGTTAACTGTCCCGCAGGACAATCGATTTATCAGTCAAAAGATAGTTAAGAGCGGGAACAAAAGAAATGCTAGACTGTCAACTGGTCTGACCAAGAGAGTCAATGTTGATGAGGGAGAAGGCTGTGTCCCAGGGAAAACCGAGCCTGAGTCAGGCGCTGAGTCATACATTGCAGCAGCAGATACTGTTCGGGGATATCTGTCCGGGGCAGAAACTGCCCTCCCAGCGGCGTTTGTCTGAGGCGTATCAGTTATCCCGCGCCACCGTGCGTGAAGCGATCAAAGATCTGGAACTGAAACAGATGGTGGAGACCCGCCATGGTGGTGGATCCCATTGCCGCAATCTGCTGGCGCCGCATTTTGATATGCCGGTGGAGGGGATCGGCGATAACTTTGAATTTCAGTTACAGGTGCTGGAGATGCGTGCCGCCCTTGAGGGGGAAGCGGCTTATTATGCTGCGCTGCGCGCCACCGACCAGCAAATGGAATCGATTGCTGAAGAGTATCGGGCCATGCAGCAACGCAGCAGTGGCCATACCACCCTTGCCAAAGCCAAGGCTGATCTGCGTTTTCATATGATGATTGCTGAGGCCAGTCACCATCTGCTGGTGGTCTGCTTCAGCCAGATTTTTTACAGCCGCTATTTTAATGCCATCTACGGTGTTCTCGACCGCACGCTGAAACGTCATGGACGTTATCCGGATGGAATCAGCGCTCAGCATACTCAGATCTATCAGGCGCTGCGTAACCGGCAGCCGGATCTGGCACGTAAGGTGGCCGTTGAACATATAGAATACACCCGGCGCCAGCTCGAAGAGACTGAGTAAGGCCCGCAGCGGCAGGTTATTGATAAAAGTGAGGTTTCAGATGGATTTATCCTTGCGTTGGCTGGCCCTGGCAGGGCTTGTTCTGTTCTGGCTGGCCGGTCCTTTAAAAGCGGACAGTGCTGCAGAGATTGAGCAATACCAGCAGCAGATCGAACAGTTATCTGCCAGTGAAGCAGCGGTGGATATCAGTCGTCGTCAATTGCTGCAGCGACTGGTCAGTACCCTGCAGGGTGAAATTCAGCAGAGCGAGCGGATCGAAAGCCTGCAGCAGGAGCTGGACCAGCAGCCGGCATTACAGAGTGAATTACAGGATCGTCTGCTGACTCCGTTGCAACCTGAACCAGAGCTGGAACCGGAGATCAGTGATAAGGCTCTGGATAAACTGATCACCGATATCAACCTTAACCTGTTGGAGATCAAGCGGCGACAGGCGCAGTATAAGCAAACCGAAGGTCAGGCTCTGCAGCGGCAGCAAAGTATCCGGGAGCAGTTGTCTGATCTCAAAGTGACCGGGGAACTGGCTGACAGAAGTGCTGATCCTGAAAACAGCGAGCTACTGGAGCGTTTGCGGAATGCCCGCTTCAGCGAACATAGCCTGAGGGTGCAGGCGCTGGAACTTGAGTTGCTGGTGCTGCCGCGGCGAACGGAAATCGCCAAGATGCAATGGCAGATTGCTGAACAGGAACGCCTGCGGCAGGTGGCGCGTCTGGATCAACTGGTGGTTCTGAAGCAGGAGCGGCAGCGGCAGCAGGCAGAAAAGACCCTGAAGGATCTGGAATACGGCAGTGAAGAGGGCAGTGCCTCGCCACTGCTGGTCATGGAGCGGGACAAAAACCGTCTGTTATCCGCAGCGCTGAGAACCGTATTGCAGGCGATCGACAGTCGTGAGCAGGAACGCAAGGCGCTGCAGGAGAGGCTGACCCTGTTGAACAGCGCTTTCAGCGTGATTTCGCAGCAACTGGAGCTTGAAACCAGTCAGATCACTCCGGATCAGATCCAGTTTATGTTTGCTAACCGGACCCCGCTGGAGACCGGTCAGACCATTAATCGTATTGCCCGTCTGCAACTGGATGGCAATCAACTGGAACAGCAGAGCAGTGAACTGAGTCAGCGGTTGAATGATGCGGAACCACTCCCGGGAGTGGAGCTGAGTGCGGCTCAGGAACGCGTGCTGCTGGAGATCCGTACCAACCGTCTGCGGCTGTTAAATCAGAGTGTCGAAGCGCATCAGCAACTGGTTGATACCCTGAGTCAGGTGTTAAGCCTGCAGCGTCAGATCAATCAGAAGATCGAAGGCAGCCGCGAGCTGATCAGCCGTCATCTGTTATGGAACCCGGTTACCGGGCCTGTCAGCGGCAAGTGGTTGCAGGAGATCGCGGTCTCGGTGAAACAGTTGCATGGCCACTGGCTGAAAAGCCTGTCTGAACCGCTGCTGATAATGGGTGAGCGTTTCAATATTCAGGTGATTCTTGCCGGATTGCTCTGCGCCGGTCTGCTCTGGTTGCGTGCTTATACCAACCGGCATCAGCAGCGCTGGGCGCAGCAGATAGGCAATGTGGTGGATGATCGGTTCCATCACAGTTTGCAGAGCTTTTTGCTGATGCCGATACTGGCAGCAGCGGTACCGTTATTTGTCTGGGTTGTAGGCATTAACCTGATCAACCCGGGCCACCCTGAAGCGGAGATCTGGACATCCATGCTGCAGGCTACGGTGACTCTGACCTGGATCATCCTGACGCTGAGGGCGTGGTTAAAACGGCCGTATGGCCTGTTTATGGCGCACTTTGGTCTGAACCCTGTCCTTGCCGGAGGTTTCAGAAAACGTCTGGCCTGGGTTTATCCGCTGGCGCTCCCCGCGATTCTGTTACAGCTCTACTGCTGGAATATTGATACTGATGAGATGCGCTCCGGTCTGGTGCGTTTGACTCAGGTGGGCCTGCTGCTATGGGTGGGGCTGGTGCTGTTCAGTGTTCTGAGGCTGCAACCGGCCGGCGACGATCAGGAACAGGATATGCCCGTATGGTGGATGCGGGTCGAACACTGGACGCTGGGTATTCTTTTCTTCGGCCTGTTGATGTTAGTGCTGAATGTGATGGGCTATCTGTTTACCGCTAACTTTCTGATCTTTGCGCTGGCCCAGTTACTGACGGTGTTCCTGCTTACCTATATCTTCTTTAAGCTGGGTATGCGTCTGGTGCTGATATCAAAGCGCCGTCTCGAGTTTGACCGGGTCCGGGAGCGCCGTGCTGAAATGCTTGAGCAGCGGAAAAATCCGGACGAAGATCAGCCGCCTCCGCTGGAGACCAATTTTCTGAATCTGAAAACCATTTCAGATCATTCCAAAACATTGCTGAAAACCTCTGCGGTACTGGTGTTTGTATCGCTGCTGTGGCTGACCATGGCTGATTATTTCACCTTCTTTGGCGCACTGGATAATGTGGAGCTGTGGAGTACGGTAAGCGCTGATGGCAGTGCGGCAGCGGTGACGCTGAAATCGGTTCTGTTTGGTGTTGTGATCCTCAGCCTCTGTTTACTGGCTGCTTACAATTTGCCCGGGTTATTACAGCTATTGGTGCTGCGAAATCTCGAGCTGGCTCCGGGTACCGGCTATGCGATCAGCTCGCTGATCAAATATGTGCTGATTCTGGTGGGGGTGCTGGGGGCGTTCTCCAGTTTCGGACTGGAGTGGGGCAAGCTGCAATGGCTGGTGGCGGCGCTGGGTGTTGGTCTGGGCTTTGGTTTACAGGAGATTGTAGCCAACTTTGTATCGGGTTTGATTATTCTCTTTGAAAAGCCGGTAAGAATCGGTGACACGGTGACGATTGATGGACTGACCGGCACTGTCACCCGTATCCAGATTCGTGCCACTACGATTATCGACTGGGACCGTAAAGAGGTGATAATCCCGAATAAAACCTTCATTACTCAGCAGTTGATTAACTGGTCGCTGACGGATTCTACCACCCGTATTGTGATTCCGGTTGGTGTGGCTTATGGCTCAGATACTGAGCTGGCGCGGGGGCTGATGCTGGAAGCGGCAGCGGAAGAGGAGAGGGTGTTGCAGGATCCGAAACCGGAAGCGTTCTTTACCGGCTTTGGCGACAGCACGTTGAACCTGGAGCTGCGTTTGTTTGTCAGTGCGATGGCCGACCGGCTGGAGATGACGCATCGGGTGAACACCAGTATCGATCGTAAGTTCAAGCAGGCAGGGCTGGAGATCGCGTTCCCGCAGCTGGATGTGCACATTAAACGGAACTGACGCCAGAGGGCGGGCCTGACAGCCCGCCCTTTATCTGTGCCTGACTCAGTCTGGCTTTTTGCAACTTGAGAAGCCAAAAGGCAGATAGGCCGGGCACCAGCCAATCAACGCAGTCCCCAGCGGGATCAGGCCAATCAGGCCCAGCCAGGAACCATACAGGTAACCTGCCAGCATGATACACAGGCCGATAATTATGCGAATAATCCGATCTGTTTTACCTACATTGCACTGCATCGTATTTTCCCTTCCCTATGTGTCTGCTCAACCTTAAGGCTGGCAGTGCTGAGTAAAATTAGCTTGCGCTAATATAATGACGCTAATCTGCCGGGGTTACAAGCTGTTTTCCATGATTATTGTGGGGCTTTGTCCGGGGGCAATTACCGCTTATTGATGCAGGATAGTCTCGCTACCGAAGACGCTTTGCCCTATAATCCACAGCCCCGCAGCGTACCTGGTTTGTACGGGATCGGGATGTACCAGATTAATGAAGTGGCCTTACGTATGGGTCACCACTGAAACTTAAGGAAATAACATGCCTGTAATTACCCTGCCTGACGGTAGCAAACGTGAATTTGCTAATCCGGTAACTGTATTTGAAGTGGCTGCCGATATCGGCGCTGGCCTGGCGAAAGCCGCACTGGCCGGTAAAGTTGACGGCAAGCCGGTTGATACCTCCTTCACCATTGAAAATGATGCTGACCTGGCGATCATCACTGCGCGTGATGAAGAGGGTCTGGAAGTCATTCGCCACTCTACGGCGCATCTGATGGCGATGGCGGTACAGGAACTGTTCCCGGGGGCTCAGGTCACCATCGGGCCTGTTATTGAAGATGGTTTCTACTACGATTTTGCCTACGAACGTCCATTCACTCCGGAAGATCTGGAGAAGATTGAGAAGAAAATGGCGGAACTGGCTAAGCAGAACCTGCCGGTCAGCCGTTCTCTGATGAGTCGTGATGAAGCGACCAAAATGTTCGATGAGATGGGCGAGAAGTATAAGGTTGAACTGCTGCAGGCAGTGCCGGATGCAGAAGATCTCTCATTTTACTCACAGGGCGACTTTATCGACCTCTGCCGTGGCCCGCACGTTCCGTCTACCGGGCATATTAAAGCGTTCAAGCTGATGAAAGTGGCGGGTGCGTACTGGCGTGGTGATTCCAGCAACGAGATGCTGCAGCGTATCTACGGTACTGCCTGGGGTGACAAAAAAGAGCTTAAGGCTTATCTGCATCGCCTTGAAGAAGCGGAAAAGCGTGACCACCGTAAGCTGGGCAAACAGTTGAATATGTTCCACCTGCAGGAAGAAGCTCCGGGTATGGTGTTCTGGCACCCTAATGGCTGGACTCTGTATCAGCAGATCGAACAGTACATGCGTCAGAAGCAGCGTCAGCATGGTTATGATGAGATCAAAACCCCGCAGGTTGTGGAACGTACACTGTGGGAAAAATCCGGTCACTGGGATAAGTTCTCTGACGAGATGTTTACTACTCACTCAGAGAACCACGATTTTGCCATCAAGCCGATGAACTGCCCGTGTCACGTACAGGTCTTCAATCAGGGGATCCGTTCTTACCGTGACCTGCCACTGCGTCTGGCTGAGTTTGGTTGCTGTCACCGTAATGAACCGTCCGGCGCCCTGCACGGGATTATGCGTGTACGTGGTTTTGTTCAGGATGATGCTCATATCTTCTGTGCTGAAGATTCCATTCAGTCTGAAGTAGCGCGTTTTATCGAATTTCTTGATGAAGTCTACGCAGACTTTGGTTTCACTGAGGTGATCTACAAGCTGTCTACCCGTCCGGAGCAGCGCGTAGGTTCTGATGAAGTCTGGGATAAAGCTGAGAAAGCACTGGCGGATGCGCTGGATGCTGCGGGCCTTGAATGGCAGGAACTGCCGGGTGAGGGTGCGTTCTATGGTCCTAAGATTGAGTTCTCTCTGAAAGACTGTCTGGGTCGTGTATGGCAGTGCGGTACCATTCAGGTGGACTTCTCGATGCCAGGTCGCCTGGGTGCTCAGTTTGTTAACGAACAGGGTGAACGTGAAACACCGGTGATGTTGCATCGTGCTATCCTGGGTTCATTCGAGCGCTTTATCGGTATTCTGATCGAAAACTTTGCCGGTGCACTGCCGACCTGGCTGTCCCCGGTACAGGCTGTGGTGATGAATATTACCGACAAACAGGCTGATTATTGTGAAAAAGTTGTCCAAAATCTTGAAAATAAAGGTTTCAGGGCAGAGTCGGACTTGAGAAATGAGAAGATCGGCTTTAAAATTCGCGAGCGTACTTTACAGAAGGTTCCATACCTCCTTGTAATTGGCGATAAAGAAGTAGAGGCAGGCGCGGTTGCCGTGCGTACCCGTACAGGTGAAGACCTGGGATCTATGCCTCTTGAAGAATTTGTAAACCTTCTTGGCAGTGATGTCGCCAGGAAAGGTCGTCAGGACTAATAAGTCTAAATAGAGTCAGGAGATACGACTATCAGGCGTGATAACAGAAGGGGCGCTCGCAGAGAGGAGCCCATGATCAATGAGAATCTACTGAAAGTAACTAAACAGTGCAGGCTTATTGGTCCAGACGGAACACAGATTGGCATCGTACCGGTAAATGACGCTCTTGAGGCAGCTCAGGAAGCGGGACTTGATCTGGTGAAAATCTCTGAAGCTGACCCCATCGTTTGTAAAGTGATGGACTATGGCAAGCATCTTTATGAAATGAAGAAGCAGAAAAATGAAGCCAAGAAAAAGCAGCATCAGGTCCAGATTAAGGAAGTGAAATTCCGTCCTAATACGGAAGAAGGTGATTATCAGGTAAAACTACGCAACCTGATACGTTTCCTTGAAGCAGGAGACAAAGCCAAGATAACCCTGCGTTATCGAGGCCGTGAGATGGCCCATCAGGAACTGGGTATGCAGCTCCTCCAACGTATTGAAAAAGAGTTGGAAGAGATGAGTACCGTAGAACAGCGTCCGAAGATGGAAGGCCGTCAACTGGTCATGGTGCTGGCTCCGAAGAAGAAAAAGTAACTCGTTACTTTCACTGACCCGTGACTGACTTGAATAAAGTCAGCTACGGGTTTTGTTGTTTGTTTCGGGTGAAAAAATTAAACGAATGCGTGGAGATTTATGTAATGCCTAAGATTAAATCTTGCCGTGGCGCGGCAAAGCGTTTCAAGAAAACCGCTAACGGTTTCAAACACAAGCAGTCTTTCACTAGTCACATTCTGACTAAGAAATCTACTAAGCGTAAGCGTCAGCTTCGCCCAATGCTGCAGGTTCATGCTGCAGACAAGGCGCTGGTTCGTCGCATGCTGCCTTATATTTGATCGATTTTTTAGTTAACAGAATTTAGAGGAAGAAAGACATGGCTCGTGTAAAACGTGGTGTGATTGCCCGTCGTCGTCATAAGAAGGTCCTGAAGAAAGCAAAAGGTTACTACGGTGCTCGTAGCCGAGTATTCCGCGTTGCTAAACAGGCGGTTATCAAAGCTGGTCAGTACGCATACCGCGACCGTCGTCAGCGTAAGCGTCAGTTCCGCGCTCTGTGGATTGCACGTATCAACGCTGGTGCGCGCCTGAACGGTCTGTCTTACAGCCGTTTCATCGCTGGTCTGAAAAAAGCTGACATCGAGATCGACCGTAAGGTTCTGGCGGACCTGGCTGTTCACGAAGCTGGCGCATTTACTGCCATCGTAGAGAAAGCGAAAGCTGCTCTGGCGTAAGGCACCCAGTGTCGTGTAAACGACCACTTTTAAAATAGGGGAAGGGTGCAAGCTCTTCCCCTATTTTTTCGGTTTTTTTGCCCAGCTTGCAGCGTGTTAGCTCGGCAAAGTGACTGAATTGAAACAGATTATCTCCTGATAGTTGGAGCCGGATAATGGAAAACATTCAAAGCCTTTTGGCAGCAGGCAGCGAAGCTGTTGCCAAGGCAACCTCAACCCAGACCCTGGACGAGGTTCGTGTTCAGTACCTGGGTAAAAAAGGTGAACTGACAGCCCTGCTGAAAGGTCTGGGTAAACTCTCTGCTGAAGAGCGCCCGCAGGCAGGTGCCAAAATCAATGAAGCCAAACAGGCGCTGCAGGAAGAGATCAATGCCCGTAAAGCGGTGCTGGAATCTGCTGCGCTCGAAGCCAAACTGGCTGCGGAGACGATTGATGTGACCCTGCCGGGTCGTGGTCAGGAGCTGGGTGGTCTGCACCCGGTGACCAAGACCATGGAGCGGATCGAGGAGTTTTTTGCTTCCATTGGCTACAGCGTTGAGGAAGGCCCGGAGATTGAAGATGATTATCACAACTTCGAGGCCCTGAATATTCCGTCGCACCATCCGGCACGTGCGATGCACGATACCTTCTATTTCAATGCCAACACCCTGCTGCGTACCCACACCTCCGGTGTTCAGGTGCGGACCATGGAAACCCAGCAGCCGCCGTTGCGGATTATCTGCCCGGGTCGTGTTTACCGTTGCGATTATGATCAGACCCACTCGCCGATGTTCCATCAGGTGGAAGGACTGATTGTGGATAAAGATATCAGTTTTGCTGACCTGAAAGGCACGCTGGAACAGTTCCTGCGCGCTTTCTTTGAAGAAGATGTACGGGTTCGTTTCCGCCCATCTTACTTTCC
Source organism: Neptuniibacter halophilus (assembly GCF_030295765.1). Lineage (NCBI taxonomy): Bacteria > Pseudomonadati > Pseudomonadota > Gammaproteobacteria > Oceanospirillales > Oceanospirillaceae > Neptuniibacter > Neptuniibacter halophilus. The sequence continues at coordinate 2,730,597 of NZ_AP027292.1, forward strand.
GTTTACTGAGCCATCCATCGAGGTGGATATCGATCGTGGTGACGGCAAATGGCTTGAGGTTCTGGGCTGCGGTATGGTCCACCCTAAAGTGTTTGAGTACTCCGGCATTGATCCTGAAGAGTACACCGGCTTTGCTTTCGGTATGGGGGTCGAGCGTCTGGCGATGCTGCGCTACGGCGTAAATGACCTGCGTCTGTTCTTTGAAAACGACCTGCGTTTCCTGAATCAGTTCAACTGATCAGCAGAAACATGTCAGCGGTAATAAACAGAATTTTCGGGAAAGCAAAATGAAATTCAGTGAAAGTTGGTTACGTGAACTGGTCAATCCGGCAGTAGATACTCAGGGGATTGTTGATCAGATCACTATGGCAGGTCTGGAAGTAGATGAAGTAGAACCTGCAGCAAAAGATTTCAGTAACGTGGTTGTGGGCGAGATCCTCACGGCGGAACAGCATCCGAATGCAGATAAGCTGCAGGTTTGCACGGTCAGCGATGGCAGTGAAGAGTTTCAGGTGGTCTGCGGTGCGCCGAACGCCCGCGCCGGACTGAAAACTGCCTACGCAAAAGTGGGTGCGGTCCTGCCAACGCCGGACGGAAAAGAATTTAAGATCAAAAAGGCGAAACTGCGTCAGGTCGAATCCTTCGGCATGCTTTGCGCTGAAGATGAGCTGGGTATTTCTGACGACCACGGCGGCATTATGGAACTGCCTGCGGATGCGCCGGTAGGTAGCTGTATCCGTGAATACCTGAGCCTGAACGATCAGATTATCGATGTGGATCTGACACCTAACCGGGGTGACTGCCTGAGTATTACCGGTCTGGCACGTGAAGTAGGTGTGCTGAACAAAGCACCGGTCACCTTTGTTGCGGATAACGAAACTGCGCCGGTTATTGATGACACTTTCCCGGTTGAGCTCAAAGATGCGGCGGATTGCCCGCGATATGTGGGTCGTGTGATCCGCAATATCAATCCACAGGCGGAAACACCGTTGTGGATGAAGCAGAAACTGGAACGTTCCGGTGTGCGCAGTATCGATCCGGTGGTTGATGTAACCAACTACGTGTTGCTCGAACTGGGTCAGCCGATGCATGCATTTGATCTGGACAAACTGTCCGGGGAGATCGTTGTACGTCGTGCTGTACAGGGTGAGAAGCTGACGCTGCTGGATGGTCAGGAGATCGAACTGAATGCAGATACACTGGCGATTACCGATGCTTCCGGCCCTGTTGCAATGGCCGGTATCATGGGCGGCGAGCCGACCAGTGTGACCGAAGAAACGCGGAACATCTTCCTCGAAAGCGCGTTCTTTAATCCAATCTCTATCGCGGGACGTGCCCGTTCCTACGGTCTGCATACAGACTCTTCGCACCGCTTCGAGCGGGGCGTGGACTGGCAGCTACAGAGCCGTGCAATCAACCGTGCCAGCGAGCTGCTGCTGGAGATCGTGGGTGGTGAAGCCGGTCCTGTGGTTGAAACCGTGAATGAAGATGAGCTGCCTGCGGCGCGTCAGGTGTTCCTGCGTCACAGCAAGGTAAACAGCATGCTGGCTTTTGAAATGCCGGCGGCTGAAATTGAAGAGATTCTGACACGTCTCGGTCTGGGTGTAGAGAAAACATCCACCGAGGGTGAGTGGCATGTGGCGGTTCCGTCTTACCGTTTTGATATCGCCATCGAAGTGGATCTGATCGAAGAGCTGGCGCGTGTATACGGGTATAACAACCTGCCTGTTCGCACCCCTACGGCGTCGATGCCGATTAAAGAGCGAGATGAAACTCAGGTGTCGATCCAGCAGGTGCGCCGTGCGCTGATCGCACTGGGCTATCAGGAAGCGATTACTTACAGCTTTATCGAAGCGGGTCTGGCAAAACAGTTCGACGACCAGTATGACGCGATTGCACTGGCTAACCCGATCTCTGCTGAGATGGCTGTTATGCGTACGACAATCTGGCCGGGTCTGGTTAAAGCACTGCAGTATAACCAGAACCGTCAGCAGAGCCGTGTGCGTCTGTTTGAGAGCGGTCAGCGCTTCCTGCCGACCTCTGGTGACGAGATCGTTCAGGAGAACGTGGTTGCAGGCCTACTGGCGGGTAGTCGTGTGCCTGAAGGCTGGCAGGGCGGTAAAGATCAGGTTGATTTTTATGATATGAAGGGCGATCTGGAAAGCCTGCTGGCACTGGGTGGTGCGGCTGAAGAGTTCAGCTTCGTTGCCGGTCAGCACGTTGCGCTGCACCCGGGTCAGACCGCGCAGATCCTGCGTAATGGTGAAGCGGTCGGTTATGTGGGTGCTCTGCATCCGAACCTGATTAAAGCACTGGGCCTGAATGCTCCTGTCTACCTGTTTGAAATTAATCAGGCAGCCCTGTGTCGTGGCAGCCTCTCTTCCTATGCCGAAATTTCAAAATTCCCGGAGTCCCGTCGTGACCTGGCGTTGATCGTGGATGAGAAAACTGCGTTCGATGAGATCCGCAAGCTGGTACAAAAGCAGGCCGGTGAATTTATCAAACAGGTTACACTGTTTGACGTTTATCAGGGGCAAGGTATTGAATCAGGAAGAAAAAGTCTTGCTCTGGGCTTGACGTGGCAGCATCCTTCGCGCACTCTTAATGATGAAGAAATAAACAACGCAATCGATGCGGTTGTTACTGCACTGGCCAGTGAGTTTGGTGCCTCATTGCGAGAGTAAGCAGCAAAGGTGATAGATCATGGGCTCGTTAACAAAAGCTGAAATGGCTGAACGCCTGAATGAAGAGCTGGGTTTGAATAAACGTGAAGCCAAGGAGATGGTGGAGTCGTTCTTTGATGAGATCCGCGCTTGCTTAGCGAGTAACGAGCAGGTAAAGCTGTCTGGTTTTGGGAACTTTGATCTTCGAGATAAGCGCCAGAGGCCAGGCAGAAACCCGAAAACCGGGGAGGAAGTACCGATCTCGGCGCGCCGGGTGGTGACTTTTCGACCCGGTCAGAAACTGAAGGACCGTGTCGAAACCTATGCTGGAGACGGAGCAGAGTAACGACTCCAACCCGATCCCGGGTAAGCGTTATTTCACCATTGGCGAAGTGGCTAAACTTTGTGACCTTAAAGCGCATGTGCTGCGCTACTGGGAGAAGGAGTTCAGCCAGATTTCGCCGGTCAAGCGCAACAATCGCCGTTATTATCAGCGGCAGGATGTGTTGCTGATCAGACAGATTAAAAGCCTTTTGCACGATCAGGGTTACACTCTGAGCGGGGCCAAGCAGTACCTCTCCGGTGAGAACAATGAAGAGGATCAGACTCAGTACAAGCAACTGCTGAGGCAGACCATTGCTGAACTTGAGGAAATACTTGAAACCCTCAGGAGGGATTAACCGGTAACCTTCGGTGGCGGTGAAAAAGCTTCACAACATCAAATGGTTAGGATAGTATACCGGTCCGCTGAATGAGAATGTTCAGCTCAGTGTCGGTGTGTAGCGCAGCCTGGTAGCGCATCGTCATGGGGTGGCGAGGGTCGGAGGTTCGAATCCTCTCACACCGACCAATTTAATAAAGAAACCGACCTTGTGTCGGTTTTTTATTAAATAAAATCAGCAGAGGATTCGTTCGAGCCGAGCGGAGCGAGACAACGCTGCGTCAGCAGCGGCCCGGAGGGCGAGGCGCAGTTTAGCCGAGTTATTCCTCTCACACCGACCAATTTAATAAAGAAACCGACCTTGTGTCGGTTTTTTATTAAATAAAATCAGCAGAGGATTCGTTCGAGCCGAGCGGAGCGAGACAACGCTGCGCCAGCAGCGGCCCGGAGGGCGAGGCGTAGTTTAGCCGAGTTATTCCTCTCACACCGACCAATTTAATAAAGAAACCGACCTTGTGTCGGTTTTTTATTGCCTGTTGGCTTGAGATGGATTATTCCCGGATTGTGCTTTTTCTGTGGGAAGCTGCCTCCAGCACGAAGGCATTGTGCAGATCAGTTCAGGAACGGTCGGCGTGAGACACGCCTCTTACAAGGGTATCAATGGTGGTGGGAGCGCCGTCCCGGCACGAAGGCATAGCTAAGAGCCGGGAACGACTGGCGTGAAATGCGCTACCTGCCTAGTGCAGCCCCAGAAAACGACCGGGTTTCAACCTGTCAGGAATCATCCTTTCGATCTTTTTACGTGCCTCCTGCAAGGGTGGGGCAGATGGCAGGGGAGGCAGGTGGGCTCTGATCTCCTCCAGCGGCGAAGGGCTGTCCGGGTTTTGCTCGGTCAGTGAGTGGGTAATCAGTTGCTTGAGCGGTTGAATATTGTTGGCCAGCCGCAGTGTTGCTTTACGCGCCAGCTTGGCCGCCAGACTTTCATTGGTAAACAATCCCACTACCAGATTAGTGCCGTGGTACAGCACGCGGGTGGTACGCATCTGTTCCCGTTCATAGGCCTGCAGGATCGCCTCACCGGCGAAGTCTTCACCTTCAGCAACGGCATTCATGATCTGTTTTGCCAGTGTCGCCTGACCTTTCAGGCCCAGATTAAAACCGTGGGCTGTGACCGGGTGCATCCCTACTGCGGCATCGCCGATCAGGGCGAAGCGGCGGGATACAAACTGATTGGCATGCACCGCAACCAGCGGGTAAACGTGACGCTTTCCGAGGAGCTTCATCTCACCCAGCAGGCCATCCAGTTGCTGTTCGATGGTCTGGTTAAATTCTGTGTCACTCATGTCTGCATAGCTTTGAGCGTCGCGGCTATTCACGGTAACCACGATGGATGAACGGTTTCCATTCATCGGAAGAATCGCGGTGGTGCGGCCGTAGTGGAAGCATTCAAACGCGGTCTGCTGGTGTGGCTGGCTATGCTCCATACGGCAGACGATAGCGCTGCGGGAGAAGTCGCGCATGGTGGCGGACAAGCCCATCTTGCGGCGCATTTCAGAAAAGCGGGTGTCAGCGGCCACAATCAGACGGGCATGCAGAGTCTGACCATTATTCAGGCCCACCGACCCCCACTCCTGATCGGTGCTGATCTGTTCCACTGCGGTTTCGCTGATCAGCTCTACCGATGGATGCGCACAGAGTTCTTCATAACAGGCCTTGCGGATATGGTGATTGGGTACCAGATAACCCAGTGCATCCAGCCCCGGCTGGTTGTTATCGAAATTCAGGCTGTAGCTGGAGCCTCCATCAAATACCTTCGCCGCCTCGATAGGGGAGATGGCTTCCGCGGGTAGTCGCTGCCAGACGCCACTGGTTTTCATCAATTCGACAGACTGATGGGTCAGGGCGATCTCGCGGCCATCTTCTGCCGGGTCGGCGAGGGTTGCAGCAGAGCTGCGTTCGATAATACCGACCCGGAGTGGCAGTTCAGCCAGAGAGCGGGCAAAACTGAGGCCTGCCGGGCCCGCGCCGATAATCAAAATGTCGTAGTGGGAGCTTGTGTCTGTCACCGCAGTCGCCCTCTTGCTCGAGCTTAAATAAAGCCTCCACTCTACCTTTTCTGCTATGAATGACATGGATATAAATCAACGAATTGCTGTTAATCTGTCATAAGTGAGCAAACCAAAGCGATGGGTTCAGGAGCAGAAAGTGTCAATCGAAAATGACTCACCACAGGATATGGCAATGCAGGAGGCTGCAGAGCGTTCCACATTAGCGCATTATGATCAGGTAGCTGAGCAGTTCTGGTTGGGGACCCGTGAGCATGATGTGAGTCAGAATATAGCAGCGTTACTCAGCGCACTGCCTGCTGAGCGACCTCTGAAAATACTGGATCTGGGCTGTGGCCCGGGTCGGGATCTTATTCAGTTTACAGCGCTGGGGCATCATGCGGTGGGGCTTGATGGCAGTGAGTCATTTTGTCAGATGGCGCGGGAAAATAGCGGCTGCACGGTATTGAAACAGTCCTTTCTGGAGCTGGATCTGGGAGAGGCTGAATATGATGGCATTTTCGCCAATGCTTCGCTGTTTCATGTGCCTCGTCCTGCGTTGCCGGAGGTGTTGAGGCACTGTCACCGCAGTTTGGTGGAAGGCGGGGTATTGTTCAGCTCTAACCCCCGCGGCAACCGCGAAGGCTGGAATGGTCAGCGCTATGGTAACTACATGGAATATGATGAGAGTGCTGAGCGGTTACACCAGGCCGGTTTTGAGATCATTGAGCATTACTACAGGCCCGCGGGTTTACCCCGGTCGCAGCAGCCCTGGCTGGCCATTGTAGCGCGTAAGTGCTGACCTCAGCCGTCGATCCCTTTTCTTACCCAGGTTTGCCATTTCAGTTCTTCATTGCGGATCAGGCGTTTGATACTGCGAATCAGAGCCTGAAACTCCACTGCGTCAACCAGATACCAGATCAACCAGGCAACCGGTGCAAATAACAGCAGGCGCTGGTGGTATCTGGGCTGATAATCGTAGCTGGCCTGAAAGCTGATCAGGAGCGAAATAAGGCAGATGGCCAGCCCCAGACTGAGGTAGTCGCCGGTGATGGCGACGTAGGCAAAAAATGCTGTCAGCAACGGCAGTTCCAGAAACAGCAGTATCTCAGCATAGAGAGCCGTGGGAAGAAGTAGCCAGGAGAGATAGCGGTTGCGGCTCTGGCTGCTGTTGAAAAACAGTGAACGGTGTTTATAAAACGTCTGAAAGCGGCCGTATTTCCAGCGCAGGCGTTGATTGCATAACCCTTTCAGATCGGAGGGGCCTTCAGTGTAGATGATCGCGTTGGGTGCATAGCGGCATTTATAACCCCGTGCCAGTAGTCGGGTCGAAAGCTCGATATCCTCAGTGATAATGGAGTGATCAAAGCCACCTTCCTGACGCAGGATGTCGGTGCGGTAGGCTGCTGCAGCACCGCCGATGATATACACCGCATTAAACACTGAATCGGCGCGTTTCATAAAGAACCCGCACAGGTACTCCAGTTGCTGGATCAGGCCCAGCCCGGCGTAACGGTTACCGATAGCAACGTTACCGGCAGCGGCTGCAACCTCCGGGTCGGCAAAAGGGCGTACCAGATTTTCAATCGCTTTCGGGTGCATCAGGCTGTCGGCATCAATGGTAATAATAATCTCACCACTGGCCAGTGGCAGCGCCTGGTTCAGGGCGTTAGCCTTGCCGCCATTCTCCAGAGGCAGATAGCGAACCCGGGCCTCTCCACTGGCAGGCTGCCCGGCGAGAAAATCGGTAATCAGCGAATGTGTATTATCGGTTGAACCATCGTTGATAACGATCACTTCAAGCCCGGGGTAGTGGGTTGCCAGTACCGATTCGATCGTACGGATAATACCGACTTCCTCATTCCATGCCGGAATCAGAACCGTCACGCTGGGTGTGCTTTGCACCGGGAAGCGGCGTGTGCGCAGCCAGTCGACTACGCCTGAAAAGGGAGAGACCGCTAACTGGATCAGGAATTTGATCAGGACAGGCAGCAACAGAACGCCAATAACGATCCTCAGCAGAGACATCATCTCTGAAGGTTGTCCTTGCTGGGTAAACGCCAGCATAACGATGATGGCGGTGATGGCGTAAGCGATTAAGGTGTTGCAGACTGCGCGATTTGACAGGCGTCCGGTGGTTGGCATTTTGATCTCTCAGAGGTAAAAAGCCTCAGCGCTTGAGGCGCAAGGATTATGCGCTTAGTTGGTTTCTGAATAAAGCATTATTTGCAGCCGCAAGAGGGCCGGGAATGGGGCGTATTGAAGAGGGGGAAAGTGCCTCCGGCGCCCGCTAACGGGCGCCGAAAACCTGTTGATCAGAGTGTAACTGCTGCAAACCAGCCAAACACCAGTAATGGCAGGTTGTAGTGCAGGAATGTGGGTACCACAGAGTCCCAGATGTGGTTATGTTGCCCGTCTACGTTCAGACCTGCTGTGGGGCCCAGAGTAGAGTCGGATGCAGGTGAGCCGGCATCACCCAGTGCAGCGGCAGTGCCTACGAGGGCGACAATGGCCAGCGGGCTGAAGCCGAGTTGCATGGCCAGTGGCACATAGATCGCGGCAATAATCGGGATGGTCGAAAAAGAAGAGCCGATGCCCATGGTAATCAGCAGGCCAACCAGCAACATGAGGAAGGCAGCCAGCGGCTTATTATTGCCAATCAGGTCGACCGAGCTGCTGACCAGCGTTGCGATCTCGCCGGTCTCTTTCAGTACCTGTGCAAAACCTGCAGCAGCAATCATGATAAAACCGATGGTGGCCATCATCTTCATTCCGTCGGTGAGCAGGCCGTCTGATTCATTCCAGCGCACAACACCGGTAACCGAAAACAGAAGAAAGCCAAGCAGTGCGCCCATCACCATTGAGTCGGTATAAAGCTGGGTGACAAAGGCAACGCTGATAGAAGCGATGGCGATCAGGATATTTTTTCTGCTCTGCGGCTGGGTACTCTCTTCAACCGCAGCAATCTTTTCGATGTTGTAGCGCCGCTTACCCCGGTAGCTGATAAATACAGCAATCAGCAGGCCAAAGATCATTCCGGCAGCGGGAATGCTCATCGCTTCCACAACAGAAATCCCGCTGATATCCAGACCACCGTTACTGATATTTTTCAGCAGAATCTCATTCAGGAAGATGCCACCAAAGCCCACCGGCAGGAACATATAGGGTGTCACCAGGCCGAAGGTCAGAACGCAGGCGATCAGGCGGCGGTCGATCTGCATTTTACTCATGGCCAGCAGAAGCGGCGGAACCAGCAGTGGAATAAATGCAATATGGATCGGCATGATGTTCTGAGAGGAGATCGCTACCAGCAGAATCACCAGCAGCAGGGCGTTTTTGACCCACTTAACCCGTGCCGGGTCCGGGTTCTGTCCCAGCAATGTGACCACCCGGCCCGCGAGGGCGTGGGGCAGACCTGACTGAGCAATGGCTACGGCAAAGCCACCGAGCAGGGCATAGCTCAGGGCAACGCTGGCGCCGCCACCGATTCCCGAGTTAAATGCATCGATCGTTGCCTGCAGGCTGAGGCCACCGCTCAGGCCGCCGGCCAGTGCGCCGATCAGCAAAGCGATCACGACATGAGTGCGTAGTAGGCTGAGAATCAGCATAACCAGTACGGCGATAATGACTGCGTTCATAAGGTAACGGTCCACTCCCGATTAGAAAAAAAGGCCGCACAATGGGCTAAAGTCCCGGTCAGGTCAATATTCGCTAAAGCAAAAAGTGAGTCTTGCGGAATAGCGTTGCAGGGGCGGCTGAATCTGATACTCCGGGTGGGTTTATCAGGAGAAAATACTGCACTGAATCGGTTAAATAATGGCCTCTCGACAGCCACCCCCGGCTCAGACAAAAAACAGTTATCCCTGTTTTTCAGCGAAGCATGTATGCTTTAGGTTGTCTGTATAACGCGAAGTTGGAGTAACAGATGGATTCCCGGAAGATCATTATTCTTGATGATGAAGAGATGATGTTGCGCAGTCTCGAGCGGCGTTTCAAAACCGAAGCCCGTAACTACGATGTACACTGCTTTACCTCAGTAAAAGCGGCGCTGGCTGAGCTGGAACAGGGCGAGTGTTATGCCTTTATCAGTGATGTGAAAATGCCTCTGCTCAGCGGTGATCAGGTGATTACCTATATCAGTCAGAAATATCCTGAGCAGGCCTGTCTGGTGATTACCGGTCAGGCAGAACGGGAAGAGATACGGCGGATTGTGCAGGCGGGTAACGTGGGCAGTATTCTGCTGAAACCACTGGAGTTTGATAAGTTGCTGGAGGCACTTGAGAATATCTCAGCGCCTGCAGCAGAGCCGGATGCAGAAGGTTAAAGGTGTCACATATGCCCAGTAGTGCACAGGATCGGTTCAGATTTGCCGCGGTGATTCTTGCAGGAGGAGAGGGCGCGCGGATGGAAGGGCGTGACAAAGGGCTGGTGGATTTTCACAATCAGCCGATGATTAGCTGGACTCTGAGCAAGGTCGCACCGCTGACCGATCGGGTGCTGATCAGTTGTAATCGAAACAGATCCGCTTACGCGCGTTTCGGCTTTCCTCTGGTGAATGATCTGGTGAGCGGTTTTCAGGGGCCGTTAGCCGGCGTGCAGGCAGCCATGGCTGAGCTGGATTCGAGCTATACGCACCTGTTACTCCTGCCCTGTGACACCCCGCTGCTGGAAGCGGCTCAGATCAGTTTCCTGTTGCAGCAGGCGGAAGAGAATCCCAGATCAATCACGTTGTTAGCCAATGGTGACCAGCCACAGTTTCTGCATGCCGTGATTCCGTTGTGTTATCGGGACAATCTGACGCGCTGGCTGGGACGTGGTGAACGGGCGGTTTACCGCTGGTATCGCCAGTTTCCGATGCATCAGCTTGATCTGGGTGAGGAGAGCCCGCAATTGCGAAACTTTAACACCCTGAGCGATCTGGACTGACGTCATCCGGCTGAGTGCATCTGTTTCTATTAAGGGCAGGGTAATGGCTAATGTATAAAGGAAGGATCAGAAGTTGAACTTCTTGCCGCTGTCTTTTTCCTGCTCCTCGGCCACCCGTTTTTCTTCATTCAGCCTGTCGATCTCTTCGGCCAGTTGGGTCAGGTGAGTTCTGATCTCATAGAGCTGCCGGTCGAGAGACTGGTTATGGTTCAGGTTCTGTAATTTGCTGAAGCAACTACGGTAATGGTGGATCACCACTTCCGGACCGCGCTGTTGCTCGGTCTCTATCGCGCTCATCAGGTCAATATCCACTTCCACCCGTGCATAGAGACGACGGGCTTCTTTGGTCAGTTTGTCGGCCACATCGCCTTTGATCTCGCCTTTATTCTTCAGTTCAGCAATAAACTGGGCGAACTCTTTTATAACCCCAAGCGCACGTGAGGCTTCAATAGAGGTAGGGAACACCGTCATGGAACCGCTCGGATGGCTGACGGCATCCTGAATACTGCTGGCTGCGGCTTTGAATGCGGCCTGTTGAGAGCGGTTGCTCTCGCTGCCGTCCAGCTCGACTACCGCATCCCAGCGCACCTCAAGATATTTCACCAGCAGTGCGCGGATATCGCTGGTCATCAGAATGGGGGGGAACGACTCAAACAGATGTGAGGCCCGGCGAATGGCTGTTTTGAGACCGATCAGGCGCAGGTTACGCTCGCGTTTCTTGTTTTCGATATCCTGAACAGCAAAACCGATCCCTGCCATCACGGCAACACCAAGCAGAATGATTAAAGCAATATAGGTCGGGCTCATTGAGGCTGGGATCCTGATTCAGCAGCTTACTTTGCGCAGCCAGTGGGCGTTGCATTCGGGGTAACCTGTACAAAGTTTAACACTATCTAAAAAGCTGTTGATTTTGTACATAAAAAAATAAAAAAAGTACTTGAACTCAAAAATGGCTGTCAGTACTATATGCCCCGCTTTGAGGCGATGCCTCAGCTCAGCGTCCCATTCGTCTAGTGGTCTAGGACACCGCCCTTTCACGGCGGTAACAGGGGTTCGAACCCCCTATGGGACGCCATTCTCTCTTTTTGAGAATATGCGGGAATAGCTCAGTGGTAGAGCACAACCTTGCCAAGGTTGGGGTCGCGAGTTCGAACCTCGTTTCCCGCTCCAGAACTTGTTTCCTGAGAAGCCAGCAACTGCTGGTTTTTTTGTGCCTGAAATCCGCCTTCTCAGCACTTTTCGTAAGCGGGGCAGGAGAGCGGCTTACACGCCTTCACCTCTGCACTGACCGTTCCGTCTACCCTTCTCTTAATTCGCTTAATTACCAACGAGTTAGGATAAAAAATAAGCAGCTTTCTGAATCGTGTGTGAGATTTAACCGGCGCCGGGAAAAGTGTCATTTTTTCTTAAAAATAGGCTTGACCCTCAGGAATCAGTTCTTTAATATACGCGCCTCCTCACAAGGGAACACGTTCTCAGGTAAGGAAATACAGCGTCCCATTCGTCTAGTGGTCTAGGACACCGCCCTTTCACGGCGGTAACAGGGGTTCGAACCCCCTATGGGACGCCATTCTCTCTTTTGAGAATATGCGGGAATAGCTCAGTGGTAGAGCACAACCTTGCCAAGGTTGGGGTCGCGAGTTCGAACCTCGTTTCCCGCTCCAGACTCTGCGAGTCTTACAATTTGTTGCGTCCCATTCGTCTAGTGGTCTAGGACACCGCCCTTTCACGGCGGTAACAGGGGTTCGAACCCCCTATGGGACGCCATTCTCTCTTTTGAGAATATGCGGGAATAGCTCAGTGGTAGAGCACAACCTTGCCAAGGTTGGGGTCGCGAGTTCGAACCTCGTTTCCCGCTCCAGACTCTCCGGGTCTTACAATTTGTTGCGTCCCATTCGTCTAGTGGTCTAGGACACCGCCCTTTCACGGCGGTAACAGGGGTTCGAACCCCCTATGGGACGCCATTTCTCTCCTGCCTTTTTTTCCTGTTAAGATTATCCACAAGATAAGCAGTTTTATTCTGTTTAGGCTAAGCTGAATTGAAGTTTATGGTCACCTGTTATCGGTTTCACCGCTGACCGGGGCCTCGTCACAGGATGTGGTTGGCTGCATAGTATGATCAGAGTACTGGTTTTATTACTGCTGTTGTTGCCAAAAATGGCTCTCTCAGAGGTGATCGTTAATCGAAGCGTACAGCTGGATACGGTCAGTCAGCAGTACTTACTTTCAATTTTCTCCATGCGAACGCGCATCTGGCCCGATGGTCAGCCTGTGCACGTGTTTATTCTCGCCCCTGAACGTAACGAACATAAAACGTTTGTGAAGCAGGAGCTGGGTATTTTCCCCTATAAACTACTGAATATCTGGGATCGGGCGTTGTTCTCCGGCTCCGGGCAATCCCCTGTGGTGGTAGAAACTGAAACGGAAATGTTGCAACGGGTTGCCGCTACGCAGGGTGCCATCGGTTATATGAGCAGTAATGAGGGAGGTGGACCGGATGTTAAATCCCTGCGGGTTGATTAGATTATTGTTACTGCTGGTGACTGGTTTTTCTACCGTCTTATGGGCGGATGAGGTGGAAGTGAACGGGTTTATCACTCAGGGCTACTTTTATACCAGTGATAATCAGTTTAACGGCAACAGTGAGTCCGGCAGTTTCGATTTCCGCGAGCTGGCACTGAATGCCTCCTGGCGGATTTCGGATGAATTGCTGTTAACCGGTCAGGTGATGTCGCGCCGGGCCGGTGAGGTGGATGATGGTGATCTGGCGGTGGATTATGCGATGCTGGATTATCGTTTTTTTGAAGGGCAGCGCAGCTCTCTGGGGATCGGGGTTGGCCGGATTAAGCATCCCTTTGGTTTCTACAATAAAACCCGGGATGTGGCTTTTACCCGGCCTTCTATTGTCCTGCCCCAGTCGATCTATTTCGATAAAGCCCGAAATCTCGAGCTTTCTGCTGATGGTGTACGGCTTTATGGTCAGCACCTTTTCGATACTGGTGTACTGGAGTCAGAACTGGTGGTGGGCTGGCCAAAGCGGGATGTTAATGTCGAATACGCTTATCTCGGCCAGGACTGGCCCGGACGCTTTGAAGACAGTGCCGGTTTAGTGTGGAACACTCAGCTCAGCAGCAGTGATTATGCCTGGATTGGAGGCCTGACACTGGGCAGGCTGAACCTGGAATATGACAGCCCGTCACCTGCGCCGGGCGCACCGGGCAGCGGTGATCTGGATATCAATCTGGCGGTGCTGTCGTTGCAATATAATCTGGAGGACTGGAGTTTTACCGGTGAATACTTCCGCCAGGATGTTGACTGGACCGGTCTCGGCGGTGTGTTTGCCCTGATCGGGGAGAACGAAAGCGAGTCTTTTTATCTGCAGGTGGAGCACCGCCTGAGTGATCAGCTGAGCGTGTTTTTGCGGCGGGATATGCTCTACCTTAACCGGAATGACCGGGATGGCAAAACCGCATCTGCACTGCTTGGCATTCCTGCTCATACTCAGTATGCCTTTGACTGGACGCTTGGTGTTGGCTGGCAGCCATCGCGTAACTGGTTGTTCAGGGCTGAATGGCACCGGGTAGAGGGGAGCGGCTGGCTTGCCTCTCAGGAAAACCCTGATCTGTCCTCATTGGAAGAGGATTGGGATATGTTCACCCTACAGGCCACTTACAGGTTTTAATCATGCCTCCGATAAAGTCTATGGACAGATCTTTTTTCAGTTTGCGGTGGAAAGTGTTTATCAATCTGCTGCTGGTGTTGGCCGTGGTGCACTTGCTGTATGGCTATTTCTCCTATTGGCAGATGAATCAGCGAGCGGCTTCAGATCGGGAGGTCGCGTTCGAACGTGACCTGTTCTCCCTGCAGGGGTTGCTGGAGTCATCTTATAATCGTTTGCAGGAACTGGGGGAGATGATTCCGCTGGTGGTGGAATCCGGCTCAGAGCGGGAACCGGGCGCGGAGAATTTTATGCGTTCGGTGCGGCGCTTTTTCCCGGATCTGTTACTCAGTGGTTCTGTCGATGCCCTCTACCTTTATGATGCCGCCGGTGTGATCTATGAGCGGCAGGGCATTACGGTCAGTTTTCCGGAGCAGGTGGTGCTCGACGTGATCCGCGATGAAGCGCCGGTTAAATATTTTCATTGCCGTGAAGCCTGTCTGCGCTTTGTCGCGCTTCCGGTGCAACTGGATCAGGGACAAACCGGAGTACTGGTGGTCGGCCGCGAAATGCGTGACGTGATCATCGATTTCAAACGTCTGCGCGGTCGTGATATCGGGCTGGCGCTGCAGCCCTCGGGCATGGGTGAGTCAGACCGGTTGTGGAAACTTGAGCTGAAGTATCTGACCGAGAAGCAGGAGAATATCAACCTGCTGGAAAATCTGGTGCGGCAGTATTCGATTCCGGCGGACGGTGGCATGTATGAGCTTGAAGCCAATGACCGGATCTATCAGGTGATGCTGAAAACACCCACCGGCGCCCGGCCGGGCCAGGCATACTGGATCCTGATTGAGGATAATACCGACAGCTATCTGGCAGCGCGAAACGATCTGATTCAGCGTTTTCTGATCGCCGGTGCGGGGTTATTCCTGGCTTCTCTGTTCCAACTGGCGGTGCTCAGATCACCTTTGCGGATGCTGTCTGAGATCTCGGCATTGCTGCCTTTGCTCGCCCACAGTGCTTATGAAGAGATTCGTGAGCGGCTTGGTATTATCAAGCGGCGCAGTTACTACCGCGATGAGCTGGACCTTCTGGGGGACAGTACACAGGAGCTGTCTTACAAGCTGGAACAACTGGAAACGTCGCTGATGGAGCGGGCGCAGAACCTGTCGGAGCGCTCCGTACAGTTGGAAGCGGAAAGGGATTTTGTCACCAACCTGCTGGATACCGCGGAAACCATCATTCTCACGCTGGACAGTCAGGGCAAAATTATGACCCTGAACCGTTTTGGTCAGGAACTGCTCGGATTAACCGCCGCGGAGGCAAAAGCGCTGACGTTCCTTGACCTGAACCATGAGCCTAAAAAACGTGAATTGCATCGTGATTCACTGGAAGACCTGCTGAATCACCACCAGCAGCGGGTACAGATCGAGTCCGGGATACGCTCCAGCACGGGCAAAATGTTGCAGGTCTCCTGGTTTCACTCCATCCTCAATTCGCCGGACAGTGAATCACGGGTATTGTCGATCGGGCTCGATTTTACCGAACGTCTGCAGGCGGAAAAACGGCTGGTATGGATGGCCAACCACGACCCGCTGACAGCGCTGCCCAATCGCCTTTTATTTAACGAAAAAGTCTCTCAGGCGATCAGCCGGGCTGATGAAAGCAGTGATCTGATCGCGGTGCTGTTCTGTGATCTGGACTCTTTTAAGGATGTGAATGACTCGCTGGGTCATCCGGTTGGTGATGAGCTGCTGCAACAGGCTGCTGAGCGGATTCAGCATGTGATTCGTAATCAGGGGGTGCTGGCCCGGCTGGGTGGAGATGAGTTCACTGTTCTGCTAGAGGGCTACACGCAGGTGCAGGAGATTGAGAGGATCGCACAGCAGATTCTGAAGATCTTCCGCCAGTCCTTTATTATCGATGGCTATGAGATTTTCAGTACGATCAGTATCGGTATCTCGCTGTTCCCGGAGCACGGTCGTGATGTGATCAGCCTGATTCAGTGCGCCGACGTGGCCATGTTTGACGCCAAAGAAAACGGCAAAAGTCAGATGCGCTTCTATCACGATGAACAGGGTAGCCAGCGCTATGAACGCTTCTCACTGGTTAACGACCTGCGCAAGGCGCTGGATAAAGGCGAGTTTCGTCTGTTCTATCAGCCTCAGGTCGATGCCCGCAGCGGAAATGTGATGGGGGTCGAGGCGTTGTTGCGCTGGGAGCACAGTGAGGCCGGTATGATCTCACCCGCCAAATTTATCCCGCTGGCCGAGGAGCAGGGGCTGATTGTGCCTATCGGTGAATGGGTGTTGGAGGAGGCCTGCCGGAATGCTAAATCATGGCACGATCAGGGTATGGATATCCGGGTTGGGGTTAATATCGCCGGCCAGCAGATTATGCATGAAAGCCTGTTGCCGACTGTGCGCAGAGTCATTCGTGATACCGGGATCGATCCGGGGCTGCTGGATCTGGAGGTAACGGAGAATTTCCTCTTACGTCAGTCTGAGGTGACGATTCCTAAGCTGCATAAGTTCCGGGAGATGGGCGTATCCCTGTCGATGGATGATTTCGGTACCGGCTTTTCATCGCTCAGTTACCTGAAAAAACTGCCCCTGAACACCCTGAAGATCGATCAGAGTTTTGTGCGTGATATCGGGGTCGATCCGGAAGGCGAGGCGATCGTTAAAGCGATTATCGTACTGGCCAAGAGCCTCGGTCTTGAGGCTCTTGCTGAGGGGGTCGAAACCAGTGAGCAGCTTTCCTATCTGCGGATTCATGGCTGCCACCTGATTCAGGGTTTCTACTTCAGTCGCCCTCTGCCATCAGAGGAGCTGCCGGAGTTTATAATGAGTCAGGCGGTGGAGATCAGCTAGGTTCTTCAGGTACAGGCTGCTTAGTTCTGGCCGAAAATGGCGGCGCGTTTGTTGATATAGTCGAACGTCTCGCCCTGTTCTTCGGCGGCGAAGCGCATCTCATCAAGCTGCTGGAAGTTATCGATTTCGTAGTCGGTCATATTGTGCAGGTTGTTGCCGCCAAAATACCACAGCAGATCGCGGGCGATCAGATGGGCCAGTTCCGGGTAGCGACGGAATGCTTTATCAATAAAGTCCTCGCCCTGTTCATGAACACCGGCTTTTTCGGCTTCAAAATCTTCGATTAACTGGCGAAACTCTTCGATAAAATCGAGATCGTCCTGAGCCGGTTCGTCACTGGTAAACGGTTTACGGTTAATGAAGTTGTTGTAAGCAATTTTTAAAAAATTCAGATGATGAATTTGGTAAGATGTCATTCCGGTCTCCGCTTTGAGGTCGCGGCTATTCTATAAGCTTGAGCCTGAACCGGCCAGCTTTCCGCCCGCTTCCCGGTATTGTAGCGGTTTCAACAAAACTATGTTGCAGCCCGTGTCGCTTGAAATTGCCGAAGTGACCCTTATTTTAGAGGCTGTGCATATACTTCCGGGCGGAAACGCCCCGACCGGTATACAGCATCCGATAATAAACCTGACAGCCAATAACTCCCGGGAATGGTAGATGACCCAAGCCTTATCAATAGAAAAACTGCATAAAGTTTACGGCAACGGCTTTGAAGCGCTCAAAGAGATCAGCTTCAGTGTCAGCGAGGGGGATTTTTTCGCCCTGCTGGGGCCGAACGGTGCCGGTAAATCCACCACGTTGGGCATCGTCTCCTCTCTGGTGAACAAAACCTCCGGTAAGGTATCGATCTTTGGTATTGATCTGGATAAAAACCTGACCAGAGCGAAGATGAATCTGGGCGTCGTGCCGCAGGAGTTCAACTTCAATATGTTTGAGAATGTCCGCGACATACTGGTGACCCAGGCGGGTTATTACGGCATCTCCCGACCTGCTGCGACTGAGCGGGCCGATTATTACCTGAAAAAACTCGGGCTCTGGGAGAAGCGTAATGGCCCGGCGCGGATGCTCTCCGGTGGCATGAAACGCCGCCTGATGATCGCCCGGGCATTGATGCATGATCCCAAACTGCTGATTCTGGATGAGCCGACAGCGGGGGTAGATATCGAGCTGCGTCGTTCGATGTGGGAGTTCCTGCAGGAGATCAACCGTGCCGGAACCACCATCATCCTCACCACCCACTATCTGGAGGAGGCTGAGAGCCTGTGTCGCAATATTGCGATTATTGACCACGGCCAGATCATCAAGAACACCAGTATGCGGGAGCTGCTGCAGCAACTGAATACTGAGACTTTTATTCTCGATCTGGAGCAGCCGCTGCAGAACCTGCCGGAGCTGCCCGGCTACACCCTTCGTCAGTTGGATGACGGGGTGCTGGAAGTGGATGTTTTCAAGGAGCAGGGGCTGAATGCGCTGTTCAAAGAGCTGGATAATCTGGGCATTGCGGTCAGCAGTATGCGCAACAAGTCCAACCGTCTGGAAGAGCTGTTTGTCTCTCTGGTAGATAAGAATCTGAAACAGGAAACTGCATGAACACCCAAGCCCTATTTGTAGCCTTCTGGACGATCGTTCGTCGCGAAGTCAGACGTTTTACCCGGATCTGGGCGCAGACGCTGCTGCCGCCGGCGATCACCATGACGCTTTATTTTATTATCTTCGGTAACCTGATCGGCAGCCGGATCGGTGAGATGGGCGGTTTCGACTATATGGAGTATATCGTGCCGGGCCTGATCATGATGTCGGTGATCACTAACTCCTACAGCAACGTGGTTTCTTCTTTCTACAGCACCAAGTTTCAGCGCAACATCGAAGAGCTGCTGGTGTCACCGGTACCGAACTGGGTGATACTGAGTGGTTTTGTGCTGGGGGGCGTTGCCCGCGGTCTGGGCGTTGGTTTTATTGTCACCTTGCTGTCGCTGTTCTTTACTGACCTTCAGGTTCAGCATCTGGGGGTGACCATTGTGGTGGTATTCCTGACCTCGGTTCTGTTCTCTCTGGGGGGCTTTATCAACGCGGTGTTTGCCAACTCATTTGATGATATCAGCATTATCCCGACCTTCGTTCTGACGCCACTGACCTACCTCGGCGGGGTGTTTTACTCGATTCAGTTACTGCCGGAGTTCTGGCAGGGCGTGTCTCAGTTGAACCCGATCCTTTATATGGTGAACACCTTCAGGTACGGTATCCTTGGTATCAGTGATATTAATGTGGGTTTTGCCTTCACAATGATCCTGCTGTTTATTGCCGGGTTATTCTCTTATGCCCTCTATCTGCTCCGCAATGGTAAAGGTATTCGCAGTTAATGAAACAAGATGACATCATCACGCAGTCTCCGCTGGGTCAGGAGACGGCTTACGTCAACACCTATGATCCCTCTCAGCTATACCCGATCGCACGGGATATCAACTGGAAGCAACAGGGCGTGGAGCGGTCTGAGCTGCCGTTTTCCGGCGTCGATATCTGGAACGCCTACGAGCTCTCCTGGCTGAATATGCGTGGCAAGCCGGAGGTGCGTCTGGCGGAGTTCCGTCTGTATGCCGATTCCGAGAATATTATCGAGTCCAAATCGTTCAAGCTTTATCTTAACTCCTTTAACCTGAGTCGTTTCGAGTCAGAAGCGGAGGTCAGAGCGCGTCTGCTGGAAGATCTTGGCAAGGCGGCGGGTGGCCGGGTCGATGTCCGTATCTACCATCCGGATCAGGCACCTGAATTTGGTCAGTTTACGGGTTTCTGTATCGACAATCAGGATGTGGAAATTGAACACTACAGCCCTGCGCCGGAGCTCCTGACCACCGGAGAAGATAAAGTGGAAGAGGTGCTATACAGCCACCTGCTCAAATCCAACTGTCCGGTCACCGGTCAGCCCGACTGGGCAACACTGGGTATCTGTTACAGCGGTATCGAAATTGAGCGTGAAGGTTTACTTAAGTACATCATCTCCTACCGCGAGCATGGCGATTTCCACGAGCAGTGTGTCGAAAAAATCTTCATGGATATCTGGCAGCGCTGCCAGCCGGAAAGTCTGAGTGTCTATGCGCGTTATGTACGCCGTGGTGGTCTGGATATCAATCCGTTCCGCAGCAGTGATTCCGAAGATATCGACAACCTGCGCCTGAGCCGCCAGTAAGGAGCCAAAATGGACGCGTTAGACCTGTTACATAACCGGGTATCCTGCCCGGTCCTGTCTGAACCCGGCCCGACAGAAGAACAACTGGAGGCCATGTTTCAGGCAGCCCTGCGGGCACCGGACCACGGTGCAATTCGCCCCTGGCGTTTTCTCACCATTGCGGGGGAGCAGCGACACAAGCTGGGTGAACTGTTTTTACAGGCGGCCCTGCAGGATGATCCGGATCTGGCGCCAGAGCGCCGCGAAAAAATTCTCAATATGCCGTTGCGGGCACCCACCCTGATTGTGGTGATCGCTGCGGTACGTGAACACCCGAAGGTGCCGCTGCTGGAGCAGGAAGTGTCTGCGGGTTGTGCGGCACAGAACATCATTCTGGCAGCCCATGCCCAGGGCGTCGGCGCCATGTGGCGTACCGGCGATATGGCTTACCATTCTCAGGTACGTCAGGGGCTGGGCGTAGCCGACGCGGAAACCATTATCGGCTATATCTACCTCGGCACTGCTGCCAAAATGCGCCGCGCGCCGCAGCATGATCTGAGTGATTACGTGGCCTCCTGGCCGGTTTAAGGGGGGAAACGCCATGGACAGACAGCAGCAGGCGGATCAGTTTCTGGAGTGGCTCCGGGGGCAGATCCCGCTGATTAACCATATGGGCTTTCAGCCGCTGCGCTGGGATGGCCATGAACTGCAGATGGGGGCTGAACTGGCGCCTAATGTGAATGATAAGGGCACCGGTTTTGGTGGTTCTCTGGCGACCGTGGCGACGCTTTGTGGCTGGAGTATTATCACCCTCTACCTGCGCGAGCAGGGGCGCAACGATGATGTGGTGATCCGCGACAGTCATCTCGAATATTTTCTTCCGGTCACCCGTGATTTTACGGCAGTGACCCAACTGCCGGCCCCTGAAACCCTGAGCGGTTTTGATGCCAGAATGGCAGATAAGGGACGTGCCCGGATGGATCTGGTGATCGAAATCAGACAGGACGACAAGCTGGCGCTGCGTCTCAGTGGCAGTTATGTGGCACTGGAAAAGAAAGCGCCATCCTCGCCTGAATAAATGCCTGCGGAGTGCTTCTGTTCAGAGGCACTCATCATTTTTGGAAAAATCACTTGAGTCTGGAGTAAGCTTCAGGGTTTATGCTGTCAGCATATTCAGTAAAAGCTTAAGGTTTTTCCTATGATCTATCGTTTTTCTCTCCAGGGTATCACGTGTGCCGGTTGTGTCCGCTCACTGGAGCGGGGGCTGCAGGGCGCGCCGGTTATCGAAGATTATTCTGTTAATTTTGCCGATCGGGGCCTGAGCGTCTCGACCTCCGGATCTGCTGCGGAGGTGATTGCCGTGGTTGAAGCGGCGGGTTATGGCGCCATCGAACTCAATGATGAAGACGGACTGGCTCAGGCGGAAGCCGCGGAGCAGGCCCATTATCTGCGAGCATTGCAGCGCAGTTTTATCGGCCTTGGTTTTGGTGCGCTGCTGATGATTCAGGCCTGGTTTGGGCTAATGCCGGATATTACTACATCGGGTGGTCAGTTGCTGGGGGCCGTCACCGGGCTGGCCGCGCTGTTGCTGATGGGCTTCTGTGCCGGGCATATCTACCGTGGCGCGCTGAGTTCGGCTCGCCGCCTGAATTTTAATATGGATACCCTGATCGCACTGGGTACCGGTGCGGCCTGGATCTATTCCTCGGGGATTCTGTTACTGGCGGCTGCCGGGGCGAACCTGCCGGATGTAGCGCGTCACCTTTATTATGAGGCGGCCGTGATGATTCTCGGTTTTATTCTGCTGGGTCAGGCTCTGGAAGCCCGGGCACGGAAAAAAACCGGCGATTCTATCCGCAGTCTGATGAACCTGCAGCCAGCAATCGCGCTGCGGATCCGGCAGGGTGAGGAGAAGGAGGTCGCGGTAGCGCTGCTGGCACCGGGCGATCAGGTACGTATCCGACCGGGCGAACGGGTGCCGGTGGATGGCGAGGTGGCCTCCGGAGACAGTTATCTGGATGAATCCATGCTCACCGGGGAATCGGTGCCTGTGCATAAGTTTGCCGGCGAGAAGCTGGTGGGGGGCACACTTAACGGTTCCGGCAGCCTGTTGATGAATGTTGAGCAGGTGGGCTCGCAGACGGTTCTGGCGCAGATTATTGAAGCGGTGCGTGAAGCGCAGAACTGTAAGCCGGAGCTGGGACGTCTGGCAGACAGAATCGCTGCGGTCTTTGTTCCGGTTGTGGTTGGCATTGCCCTGCTGACCGCACTGATCTGGTGGATCTGGGGTCCGGCACCGCAGTACAGCTACGCCATTATCACCATGATGACGGTGCTGATTATCGCTTGCCCCTGCGCTCTGGGACTGGCGACACCCATGTCGGTGATGGTCGCTGTCGGGCGTGCAGCGCAGGGGGGGATTCTGATCCGCAATGCCGATGCTCTGCAACTGGCTGAAACGCTGAGCACCATCGTACTGGATAAAACCGGCACCCTGACGCTGGGTAAGCCGCAACTGACCGATCAGCACTATCTGCTGCCGGAGTCGGAACAGGCACAGGTCAAGGCGGTGGTGGCGGCGCTGGAATCACACTCAGAGCACCCGCTGGCGCAGGCGCTGGTGAGGGATCTGGAGGTGCCGGAGAAGGCAGAAGTCAGTGATTTTTCCAGCCAGCCGGGTTCAGGCGTCAGTGCCACGTATGAAGGTCAGCGCTGGCTGGCGGGTAACCGTCACTGGCTGGAGCAGAATCAGGTTGATTGTTCCGCGCTGGAGTCGGAGATTGCCGTCTGGAGTCAACAGGCGCGTTCTCTGGTGTTTGTGGCCCGTGATCAGGAGCTGGTGGCGCTCTACGGCGTGGCTGATCCGCTCAAATCTGATTCAGCCGCGGCAGTAAAAGCGCTACAGGAGGCGGGTTTACAGGTCGTGCTGCTGTCGGGGGATAACCGGCAGACGGCAGAAGCGGTTGCCGCCCAGGTGGGTATTACCGAGGTGATTGCTGATGTCCGGCCAGAGCAGAAACAGGAGGTGATCAGTCAACTGCAGCAGCAGGGCGAAACCGTAGCGATGGTCGGGGATGGCGTGAATGATGCACCGGCGCTGGCGCAGGCGGATCTCGGTTATGCCATTGGCAGTGGGTCTGATATTGCCATCGCCTGTGCTGATGTGACCCTGATGTCGGGATCCCTGCATGGGGTTAGCCGGGCAATCAATCTGTCACGGGCCACGGTGCGGAATATACGTCAGAACCTGTTTGGCGCGTTCATTTATAATGCACTGGCGATTCCGGTAGCGGCGGGTGCACTCTATCCGCTGGCGGGTATGTTGCTGAATCCGGCCATAGCCGGTGCGGCTATGGCCATGTCTTCAGTCACTGTGGTCAGTAACGCCAATCGTCTGCGTTGGCTTAAACTCTAAGCCCACGTTGCGCTGATTTGGCCGTTAAGGCGCAGGGATCCGGCTGATTTTCTGAATAATAACCGGCTTTCTGGGAACATCCCGGTGGCCGGCTTGTGCTTCGGTTGGCGTCCGGCTGATTTTTAGCACCAGTTGCAGCCCGTCAGTGACCCGACCAAACACAGCATAGCCAAACCGGCCACCTGTTGCGTCCAGATTACGGTTGTTCACCGCGTTGATAAAAAACTGCGAGGTAGCACTGTGCGGGTCGCGGGTGCGTGCCATGGAGATCGTGCCCTGCAGGTTGCTCAGACCGTTAGTGGATTCATTCTGAATCGGTGCAGCGGTTTCTTTGCGCTGCATCTGCTGATCAAAGCCGCCGCCCTGAATCATAAAGCCGGCGATGGTGCGATGAAAAATAGTCCCTTCATAGAAGCCATTATCGACATAGCTGAGAAAGTTTTTCACGGTTTCCGGCGCCTGCTCTGGAAACAATTCCAGTTTGATCTCTCCCAGATTGGTCTGCATCAATACCATCGGGTTGTTCTCATCGGCATGGGCCTGACCGGAGAGGGCGAGTGTCAGTACGATAAAGCTCAGTATGCGTTGCAACATGTTTAAATCCTGTTATTCAGTTGACCTGCTGGCATAGTACGGTTTTTCCTTACGGGGGTCATCCGGTTTGCGCCATCTGCGTGCCGCTGTGACTAAAGTGGTGCAGCAATGTACTGATATTACGAGGGTTTTGCTTAGCGAGTGTATTACTTCTATAGTAGTAGGGGTAAGTTGCCTGAGGCTGGCAGGAACCGTTTGCTGGCCTTGTCCGGGAGTTGCCATGCAGTTTTCAATTCAACAGTTGGATCACATCGTGATCAATACGCAGGATCTGGACAGCAGCCTTGCGTTCTACACCGATATTCTCGGTTGCGAACTGGTCAGGGTGATTCAGGAGCCAGCGTTATATCAGTTGCGAGCCGGTTCAGCGCTGATCGATATACAGCCGGTGACAGAAGTCGCACGGCCGGGAAATATGGATCATTTCTGTCTGCAGATTAAACCTTTTGAGCCGGATGCTTTGCTCGCTTATATGCGTGAGCACGGAGTGCCCTGTGGCCAGCCTGAGGAGCGCTATGGTGCAACCGGTTTCGGCCAGTCGGTTTATATCGAAGATCCGGAAGGAAACCGGATCGAATTGAAATCAGCTTGACCCCGGTCAAGCGCATGGTAAAACCGGGCTGGATACAATTTATAGTTGTATATAAGTGGCCGCTAATAACAATAACGAAAACTATAATTTGAGGAGTGGGCCAAACCCGTCATAACGCTTGCCGGCAGTGCAGTGCTGTTGTCGCCGTTGTGGCAGAGAGTCTGACTCCCGATAACGAATAAAATAAACGCGTACGCCGCTGTCTGATTTGTAAGCCGGATAGTGGCACCCGAGTGGAGTGCATTTTCAATGGGCAAGATGACCTTAAAGCAGAAAATTCTGCTGCTGACCCTGATACCACTGATTGCCGTGCTGGCGGTAGTGATGTTTGTGGTCAACATACAACTGCGGGATCTCGGTGAGAGAGAGATCGACCTGTTGCGTGAGGAGTTAATGGCCTCCAAACAGGAGGCTCTGAAGAGTTATATTGACCTTGCGGTCTCCTCGGTTGAGCACATCTACAAGAACGCTGCGCCGGGTGATCAGGCTGCGGAAGATGCAGCACTGGAGATTATTACCAACCTTATCTACGGGGAAAAAGGTGATGGTTATGTCTTCGTTTACAAATATGACGGTACTAACCTGGCAACCCGTCCCAAGCCGGATCTGAAGGGCAAAAACCTGATGGGCCTGAAGGACTCCAACGGTGTGCTGATTGTTAAAGAGCTGATCGATGCGGCGAAGAGTGGAGGTGGCTATCTCACATATGTGTGGATAAAACCGTCCAAAAATGCCGAGGTTGATAAGCTCAGTTATGCCGTAGGTCTGGAAAAGTGGCAGTGGATGGTCGGTACCGGTTTTTATATCGATGATATCGACGATCAGGTTGCTGAGGCGACGGCTGCTCTGGAGGAGGATATCCGCAGCACCATGCTGTTTATCCTTCTGATCGGCGGTGGTTTTGTGCTGGTCTTCGGCTTTGTTGCCATCGTCTTTGCCAGCAGCATTGCCAACCCGCTGGCCGCGGCAGCGGCAGCGCTTAAAGATATCGGTGAAGGTGAGGGCGATCTGAGCCGCCGCCTGGATACCAATGCCAAAGGTGAGGTGGGTGAACTGGCTCACGGCTTTAACTCCTTTGCGGCGAAGATTCAGGCGTTGATTGTTGAGGTGCAGAGTGCCATCAGTGATCTGACCCAGTCCACATCGCGGATGACTGAAGTAGTTGACCATACCCGTCGTGAGGTGGATGAACAGCGCCGCGAAACCGAACAGGTGGCTGCTGCTATTCATGAGATGGCGGCTGCGGTGCAGGAAGTTTCTACCAATGCCACCAGTGCATCTCACTCCGCTCAGGCGGCAGATGAAAGCGCGCAGGGCGGTCAGCAGGTGGTCAATGAAACCATTAATTCGATTCAGTCCCTGCAGGGCGGGGTTAATGCGGCTGCGGATGTGATTGCCCAACTGGATCGTGATTCAGAGCATATCGGTACCGTGGTTAACGTGATCAAAGAGATTGCTGATCAGACTAACCTGTTGGCGCTGAACGCCGCGATCGAGGCGGCCCGTGCCGGCGAACAGGGACGTGGTTTCTCGGTAGTTGCCGATGAAGTGCGTACACTGGCAAACCGGACCCAGCAGAGCACCGATGAGATTCAGGGGATGATCGAGAAACTGCAGAGTGGCGCCCGTCAGGCAGTACAGGAGATGGAGCGCAGCCGGGAGCAGACCGATCAGACTGTGGAAAAGGCCAGCCATACGGGTGATCAGTTGGGTAATATTACCAATTCAGTCAGCGAGATCAGTGGTATGAGTACTCAGATCGCTACGGCAGCCGAAGAACAGACGGCCGTTGCAGATGAGCTGAGCCGGAGCATTCAGCATATTGCTGATATCTCTGAACGCGCCAGTGGTAATGCAGATCGTCTGGCGGCAACTACGGCGGAGATGGCGCAACTGGAACAGAGACTGACAACACTGATCAGTCAGTTCAAAGCCTGATCTTACATTGCAGAGAAATAAAAACGGGCCAACGGCCCGTTTTTTTGTGCTGCTTTGTCTGACATAGCGCTCATCAGTTACATCCCCCGGCAGCCCTGGGTGCATGGAAGCTCAGGTTGTGGCAACTGATGCTCGGCCAGCAACTGATCAGATTCCTGCACCTGACGGTTCAGTCCCAGACCCGGTGTCAGACAGTGCAGCCGGCCACTGAGTTTAGCGTCCTGCAGGGGATGCAGGCTGTGATGGTAGGCGCCGCCCCGGCACAGTTCCCGGGCGGTGTGATGCCACATTACATTCAGGTCTTCAGCCCGGGATGTCGCCAGCCCCTGATAATGCAGGGTGTACTGCGCAGTGCCTTCAGGCTCAAAGCTGAACCCGGACTGGCCGTTATAGGGGTGATAGCTGCTGTCGCATCCCGCCAGCAGGAGGCTGCTCAAACCAAGCAGTGCAGCGGATAGTGCAGTAACTCTGTTCATGGTCATCTTCCTTATGCTGAACCTGAATCTTTAATTCAGTTGTATAAAAATAATTTTTATTCAGTACAGTTTGTGGTTAATCTGTGGTGTATAAATTTACATTGCGGTCATAAAGCATTACAGATTTAGAAAAAATATAGTTTTGCATTACAGATTGCTGTTTTCTTAGCTGTGTTCCTTTTTGCAGATAAATCTGTACTGGTGAATGGCATTGTGCTGGTGATTAGTTATGAAACTGTATGAAGCGTTACTTGAGTCTCTGGTGTGCCGGGTTGAGCAGGGCTTTTATCCGGTGGGTAGTAAGCTGCCGTCGATCCGGGCACTGAGCAAAGAGCGTGAGGTGAGTATCTCCACGGTACAGGAGGCGTATCAGAGACTCGAAGAGAGCGGTTACGCAGAGGTCCGGCCGAAATCAGGGTATTACGTGCGTAGCCGGGGCAGTGACGTGGAGCTGCCGGATCTGAGCCGCCCGGCGCAGCGCCCGCTGGAAGTGACGCACTGGGATCAGATTTATCACCTGCTCAGCAGTAGTAAGAAAGACGGTTATAAGGCCTTTGGTACGGCCATGCCGGAAACCAATACACCGACCCTGAAACCGCTGACGAAAATCCTTTCCCGTATTGCGGCAAACAGTGTGGGAGATTTTCTCAATACCAGCGAGATTCAGGGCTCTGCCGCACTGCGTAAGCAGATTGCCCGGCTGGCACTGGACTCCGGTTGTCAACTGCATCCGGACGATATCATCATCACCAGTGGCTGCCAGGAAGCACTGGTTTGCAGCTTGCGTGCGGTCACCAGCCCCGGTGATGTGGTCGCCACCGATTCACCCAGCTTTTATGGTTCTACACAGGCGATTAAAGCGCTGGGCCTGAAAGCACTCGAGATACCGACGCATGCCGAAACGGGGATCAGCCTGGAAGCACTGGAGATGGCGTTGGATCAGTGGCCAATCAAGGCTATTCAGGTGACGCCGACCTGTAATAATCCGCTGGGTTACACCATGCCCGAAGAGCGGCGTAAAGCCCTGCTGCGTCTGGCCCAGCAGTATGATCTGCCCATTATTGAAGATGATATATATGGTGACCTTTACTATCGTTCTCCCCGGCCTAAGACGATCAAGGCGTTCGATGAAGAGGGGCGGGTGTTGCTCTGTTCCTCTTTTTCGAAAACCATTGCTTATGGTCTGCGTGTGGGCTGGGTGGCTCCGGGGCAGTGTACTGACCGGGTGCTGCATAAGAAATTTATCTCAACGGTCAGCTCCCCTCCGCTGCAGCAGGAGGCGATCGCCGAGTTTATTGAAAAAGGGTTTTATGAGCGTCATTTGCGGCGTATGCGGGCTCAATACCGGCTGAACCGGGACCGGATGATTGATCTGGTCAAACGTACAGCGCCCGAAGGCACCCGAATCAGTTACCCGGAAGGCAGCTACCTGCTCTGGGTAGAGTTTCCACCAGAAGTGGACAGCGTCAAACTGGGTAAGCGGATGGAGCAGAAGGGGGTCAGTATTGCGCCCGGGGTGTTGTTCTCAGCTTCCGGTAAGTACCGCAATTTTATTCGCCTTAACTTTGCACAGGTCCCGGACAGCCAGACCGAAGCGACTTTCCGCCAGATCTGTGAAGAGGTCAGGCAGTTGATAGCGGAAGCGTAGGGGTCTATGACAGGCAGGCAAGGCCTGGTTCAGTTCATCAGGCTGTGACAGGTCAGGGCTTCCCGCGCCAGGAGATATCAATTGTCCTGTGTTGTGCCGTGCAATCTCTCAGATACAGGTTAATGAGGCTCTGATAGGGAACGCCTGTATCTTCAGCCATTGCTTTGAAATAGGTGATGACGTCTTCATCCAGCCTGATCGTTACAGGCTTTTTAAGTTTGGATGCGTAAGGATTTTTGCGTGATTTCATTTTTGAGAAATCATATTCGTCTTTCATCTTATTCACCCTCGTAGTACTTACGTTCATGTTTGGTTGCTCTACGAGCTGAGATAATGCGGATGGTCTCGCCGTCACCTCTTTCGCAGTGACAGACCACCAGAATGCGAGATTCATTGCTCATTCCGAGCATGAAAAACGGTCTTCGGATGCCGAATGCTCTGCGTCGAAAAATTGAATCGCGAATTCGTCATAAAACACCGTTTTTGCTTCAGAAAAAGAAATCTGGTGTTTTTTGAGGTTGGATGCGGCTTTGGCAGAGTTCCAGATAAACTATATCATATGTACAGTGTATGTACGAAGTGCGATATGTCAACCGGCAGGTCGTCGTTGGCAGGGGATTAACTGAGTTAATCCGTATAACACTTTAACCGGTTCAGAAGGCTGTTAAGGGAGAACCCGAGCTGTTGACTTAAGGCCCGTGCGCGTTGCTTAAGCTGTTTGCTGCTGTCCTGCACAGGCGCATTACTGGCGAAAACTATCCAGTTGCCGCAGGGGGTATTGCAGCCCCATACCTGCGTGAAAAGTGTCTGCAACAGTTCCAGGGCATGCCCGCTCTGATGTTCACGCCAGCAGTTCAGTACCAGCCAGCCATGGGCTTTCAGGCGGTTCTCTGTGAGGTTGAGATACTGTTCAGAGAGCTGTTGTTCATCGAGCCCTTCGGCGCTGTAAATATCACTCAGAACCAGATCAACCCGGGGCGAATCGTCGCAGCAGAGGAATTCGAAAGCGTCCTGATTGATCACCTGCAGGCGTTTACTGCGCGGGAACTGAAAGTATTTATAGGCGGCCTGAATCACACCCGGACGTAGTTCGACCACCTGCTGTTTGAGGCCGGGAAAGTGATGGTGCAGGCAACTGTTGATACAGCCCGAGCCCAGCCCCAGTGTCAGGGCGCGTTTCGGTTCGACAAACAGCAGAGAGAGCAACATCGCCCGGCTGTATTCATGCTGTGGCACCAGCGGTTCACTCTTCAGCCAGCAGCTTTGTTCGTCATTATCGCCAAACGCCAGATAGCGTTTATTGCCATCATCAAAAATCCGGATCGGGCCAAACTCATCATAACTGCGGTTTATCTCTTTTCCGGGGATGGACATCAGCTTATGCTCTCAAACAAAGAGCGCTATTTTATAAGACCGACGCCCCGGGATTCCACTTCAGATGACCCTGAATCGGCCGATTAGCTCTATTTACCCTTCTCAGCGATGGAGAGAATCGATGGAGATGCAGTGGCAACGTTTGTTAACCACTAAACGCTATGGACACGCCGAACTGACCGAAGAGGAGATAGGTCGCAGTCATTTCCACAAAGATCAGGACCGAATTATCTTCTCCAGTGCATTTCGACGACTGGGGCGTAAGACTCAGGTTCACCCTATGTCGCTCAACGATCATATCCACACCCGGCTGACCCATTCGATTGAGGTCGGCAGCCTGGGCCGGAGCCTTGGTATTCGGGTAGGTGAACTGATTCAGTCGCAACTGCCGGAGTGGGCCAGTGCCTATGACATCGGCATGATCGTACAGTCTGCCTGCCTGGCTCATGATATTGGTAATCCTCCTTTCGGCCACGCCGGAGAGTATGCCATTCGGGACTGGTTTAAACGTCAGCAGAACAGTCCTCTGCTGGATAACCTGAGTGCGGCAGAACGGCTCGATCTGATGACCTTTGAGGGCAATGCTCAGGGATTCAGGGTGGTGACCCGCATAGAAAACCATCTGTTTGATGGCGGTCTGCGCCTGACCTATCCGACGCTGGGTGCGTTGCTGAAATACCCCTGGAGTGCCGCGCATGCGGGTGAAAAAGGCAAGTTCAGTGCGTATCAGACCGAGCTGGAGATACTTAATAAACTGGGGCGGGAGCTGGGGCTGGTCGCCTCCGGGGAGGATCGCTGGTGCCGACACCCGCTGACCTATCTGATGGAGGCGGCAGATGATATCTGTTACGCCATTCTCGATCTGGAAGATGCGATCGAGTTGAATATTCTCAGCTTTGATGAAATCAAACCGATCCTTCTGCAGCTCTGTGGAGATGCCAGTTTTGATGATGATATCTTCACTTCGCAGGCTTCTGCACGGCGTAAAATTTCGGCCATGCGCGGCAGGGCGATGGAGTTTATGGTGGGTTCTGCAGTGCAGGCGTATATGCAGAATCAGCCAGCCATTATGCGTGGTGAGTACCGGGGCGAGCTGCTGGCAGACGGTGAGACGGATGTGCGCGATGGCCTGCGCCGGGCGAAGTCACTGGCCCGGGAGCGGGTTTTTCCGGATACCCGCAAGACCGAGCTGGAGGTCGGGGCTTACACCACGCTTGGTGTGTTACTCGAAGCGTTTTGTAATGCGGTCTACGATAACCACCATCTGCGGGGTGACGGGTTGAGTTACCGGAGTGAGCGGATCATCAGCCTGATGGGTATTCATGCACCTGATCCGGCGTTGCCGCTCTACAAAGCTTATATGCGGGCACTGGATTTTATCAGCGGTATGACCGACAACTATGCCACCTATCTGGCACGTCAGATCGGTGGTCTGAGTTAGGTCCCGGGTGTAGCCGGTGAGGCAGAAGTTGTTTAGAGCCGCAGCGAAAACTCCCTTATACTATGCTTTTCCCTAAGATAAAGAGAGAAGCAAGTGGCATCCCTGAAAGATCAACTCAGCGGTCTGGTTTACTCTACTGAAAAAGGGCAGCTCTGCCCCGGTTGTGGCGAAGCGATCGACGCCTGTATCTGTGCCGAACTGGAAGATCAGCAGCGCCTGCAGGGGCTGGATGGTATAGTCCGCATCCGTCGTGAAACCTCCGGTCGTAAAGGCAAAGGGGTCACCACCATCTCCGGGGTTCCGGTGGCAGAGGCAGAGCTCAAAGCACTGCTGAAAAAGTTGAAAAAGAGTTGCGGTACCGGCGGTGCGCTGAAGGATGGCACCATTGAGATTCAGGGTGATCACCGTGAAAAGCTGAAAGCGGCGCTGGAAAAAGAGGGCTTCAAAGTGAAGCTGGCGGGGGGCTGATATGGCAGGCAAGAAAAGCTGTACTCGCTGCTGGCTGATCCGTTTTGCACTGGGCTTTATGTTCATTGTGCTGATATTTATGTTCAAAGGATTGAGCGGTTTCCTCGGCTGAGCGGGGAGCATAACCGGGAGGATGGATGATGTTGCGACACACGTTGATCGGTCTGCTGCTGAGCGGGTTGTTAATCTCTCCTGCTCAGGCCCGGATCTACCAGTATGTGGATGATTCCGGCAGGAAGATATTTGTTGACCGGCTGAACAAGGTGCCGGCGCGTTATCGCGATCAGTTGGAGGTGCGTGAGGAGGAGCGGGATCAGCTCTCCCCGGAGTTGCTCAACCAGCGCAAGCAGCAACGTCAGACTGACCAGTTCCGACTCCGGGTTTCCCGGCAGCGCAATCAGATTAAAGAGGCGATGCAGCAGTGGGTCACTCCCTACCGTTTTGTTGCTAACCGTATCAGTTTGCCCGTAAAGCTGGTTTATGGCGCCCGCTCGGTCGAGCTGGAACTGGTGATGGATACCGGTGCCTCCTACACGGTCGTGCATAAGCATGCGATCAGCTCTCTGGGTGCGCAGCTCAGGCCGGGCGCTGCGGCACGGATTGCAGATGGCAGTGTGGTGCAGACCAGCGAGGTGATATTCGATCGGGTTGAGATCGGCCCCTATAAAGCAAAAAATGTCCGTGCCGGGGTGATCGATTTTCAGGGCGGGGGTGTTGCCAGTCAGGGCTTACTGGGGATGGATTTTCTGCTCAATGCCCGGTATCAGCTAGATCGGGAAAGTCAGCAGATTATCTGGGACCCGGAGAAGTACCAGCAGTTGCAGGCACAACTGCTGGAGCTGGAGACGCTGGAACAGCAGCTTCGGGATGCCCCTGCTGCTGCGGATGAAACATCAGCTAACTGATATAGCAACACACCTTTCTCAGAAATAGCGTTCCAGCGTTAACTGCAGATGATCATCCTGACGGATCTGATAGCTCAGATCCCGGCTGTCATCAGCAGAGAAAAAGCGCCCGTCCAGACTTAACTTCCAGTTGTCGCCGTAACGGCGGCTCGCCTCCACAATCAGACTGTGACTATGATAATCCAGATCGTGACTGATTCCCGCCAGTAGCTCACTGCTGGCAGCATCGTTGAGGGTCAGCCGTGCACCCATAAACAGGTCGTTCTGGATCGCGGCATCCGCGTCAGTGCCACGCTGGTCCCAGCCATATTCCAGCAAAACGCCGAGATCGGCAGCCGATTCATTCAGACCGTAGAAGGTGTACTCGAAACCGCCCTGAGCGGCCCAGAAGCTCTCCCGGCTGCTGTCCCGGTGAATGGTTTCCAGTTTCCACAGC
Organism: Neptuniibacter halophilus; assembly: GCF_030295765.1. NCBI lineage: Bacteria > Pseudomonadati > Pseudomonadota > Gammaproteobacteria > Oceanospirillales > Oceanospirillaceae > Neptuniibacter > Neptuniibacter halophilus. The sequence continues at coordinate 2,763,873 of NZ_AP027292.1, forward strand.
CAACTGTCGATGGTGGCCTGCAGATCCAGCCCCACCTGATCAATCTGCTCATAATAGGGGGTCAGCCGGGTCGTGCCATCGACCATGCGTGCCTGCAGCAACGGATCGCGGTTGGTACCGTGGAACCAGTAGGCGCCCAGATCGAAATCACCCAGGGTATGGCTCCAGCGGATTGCGGTGTCGAGATGTTTCTGCCCGGCAGCGGATTCATATTCTGCACGGTCCGTATCAACCACCAGACCGCTGCGCAGGCGTCCGTTTTCACCGGCGAAGGTGCGTTCACGGAACCCCGGCAGCAGGAACAGATCGACAATACCCCAATCCCTGACCAGAGACAGATTGAGCATCGGCTGGCCGAGTTTATCCTCGCCGTCAAAGTCTTCGACCCCGTCGGTCTGGTTGATGACATCCACCAGATGATTGAACTCGGTGACGCCCCAGAACACTTTGCGCAGCCCAAGGCGCAGCTCCCACTCATCTTCCACGTGGATCCAGCTCAGTTCACGGATATCGGCGTGGGTTCGTTCACTGTCCTGCTCATCAATACGCAGAAACGGGGAAAACGTCAGGCTGTCGTTGCCGTCGTTCCACTCCCAGAAAAACTCCGGTTCAATGCTGAACGACAGGTTGGTGTCATAATCCTGATGGGGGAACTGCGCATCCTGCGTGAAGGCACGCAGTTCGCCGCTGACTTTACCTGAGAGTTCATAATAGGTTTCTGCCTGAACGGGCAGGGCGGGGATGATCCCCGCCGCAGCCAGCAGACAGGTTGTTAGTGTCCGCTTACTCATATCAACGGGCCCGTTTCAGGGTGTTCTTGTTAAAGTCTGCATCGCTCAGGCCGGTTTTAAACTCATAGGCCTGATAGGTCAGGTCAGTGCTTTTTCCGGTCTGGTGGTTGACCATTTTCATCAGCGCCGGGCGCCAGTGTTTACCTTCGTACTCGGTGTAATCATGGTAGGTCAGCGTTTTCAGCGGTGAGTCTTTGCGGTCATAGAAATCCACCTTCCACGGGCGGTACTCCGCCTGATCGAGCCAGACCACACGACGGGTATAACCGGAGTTTTTATCCACCGGGTATTGTTCAACCACGTAGCAGGTGCCGCCTTCACAGGCTTCATCGCGGAGAAATTTGTAGCTGTATTTTTCCACCTCAAAGGAGGAGAGATCCTCATAGGCAAATTCAGAGCCCATAAACGGGCCGGATTTGTTGCGCGAGGCGATCCGCTTAACCCGTTTCAGAGCTGGCAGGTAGAGCCACTGATCATCGGCACCCACCGGGTGAGAGAAGCTCAGGAACGCAGTCCCTTTTACATCCCGTGGCTGGTCAAATACCGAGAGGCTTTTGTCGCCGTCGTTTTCGACCTCAAGCGATTTCATGCGGATCTCACGCAGGCTCTCCTGACCCTGCTTGTTGCGCAGGATCATATTCATCTGTGCCTGCATATCCTGCCAGCCCAGATCACTGGCCTTGGCTTCTTCGGCGATACGCAGACCTTTCTCTTCCGCAGTTTCAGCCAGCGCCAGCCCGGGCAGGGCGATCAGGCCGGCGATAATCAGGGCATTAAGCGGTTTGGTTAACAGTGTCATTATTCTCTCCTTTTGAATCGGTAACCGTCTGCGTCGGTAATGGCTGGTTTTCCGGCTGGTGGGCCGGTTTACTGTGTTTATCGAGCTTCATCAGCAACGGGGGCAGGAACAGGAAGTCCACGATCAGAGCGATCAGAATGGTCAGGCCGGTCAGCAGCCCCATATCTGCATTCACCTTAAAGCTGGACTGGGCCAGTACCAGGAAGCCGGCGACCAGAACAAAGGTCGTAATCCACAGGGCACGGCCCACGCTGGCAAAGGCGTAGCCAACCGCCTCACGCGGATCTTTGCCACGCTCACGCCGGGCGTGCAGGTATTTGCTGAGGAAGTGAACCGTATCATCCACCACGATACCCAGCGTCATTCCGGCCACGACCGACAGGGCCAGACCCACCTGACCATCGATCAGATACCAGGCGCCGAAGCCCATGGCTGCCGGTGCAAGGTTAGGAATCAGGCTGATAAAACCGAAGCGGACGGAGCGCAGGGCAAAGCCGAGCAGGACCGAAATCAGAACCAGTGCCAGTGCGGTGCCGATCAGCATGCTGTAGATATTACGCTGGCCGATGTGAGCAAACATCAGGCTCGGGCTGGCTATCTGGGCCTGATACTGCGGTGCATTGTCGCTGAACCACTGGTAGATACGCGCTTCCAGTTCCAGTTGCTCGGTACTGGTCAGGTTGTTAAAGGTGGCAATCACCCGGGTGGAAGATTTATCCACGTTGAGCTGGTTGTTCAGATCCAGACCGTAAGGCAGGGACATCTCGTAGAGCAGCAGATACTGGGCTGACAGCTCCCGGTCCTCGGGCAGACGGTAATACTCAGGATCATCACTGTGCATGTTTTTATTCAGGCGCTTAATGATATCGCTGAGGCTGTTAACGTGATCAGTTTCCGGCTGTGCACGTAACCAGTCGGTCAGATCGCCGAGGGTTTTCAGGAAGGTCGGGGTGTTGATACCGCTGGCTTCACCGGCATCCACAGAGATCTCCATGGTGGTCATACCGGACAGGTTGTCCTGCATGTAGTCGGTGGCCTGACGGAACGGCACACTCTGGTCAAAATATTTCACAAAGTCGTCGTTGAGCTGGTTCATCGGCAGCAGCAGAATCACCGCCACCATCAGCAGCGACATACCCGGCAACAGCGCACGGCGTTTAGAAATCACAAACTCTGACAGGCGGTGCATCAGGTCGTTACGTTCAACATCGGACTCTTGTTTAACGCGGATCGGCAGAATACGCAGCAGGGCAGGGAACAGCGTGACGGAGAAGAGAAACGCCAGCATGACCCCTGCTGCCACCATGTTGCCCAGATCCCGGAACGGTGGTGAGTCAGAGAAGTTCAGGCTGAGGAAACCAATCGCAGTGGTCGCGCTGGTCAGGAAGATCGGCTGCAGATTAATACGCAGACTGTCCTCAATCGCTTTACGTTTATCCACGCCCTGTCGCATCTCGTAGAACATGGTGGTGAGGATATGGATACAGTCGGCCACTGCCAGCGTCAGGACCATAATCGGTGCACTGGAAGAGGGGCCGGTCAGGAAAAAGCCGCTCCAGCCTGCCAGCCCCATGGTGCTGACAATGGAGAAGATGATCACCAGCAGAGTGGCAAAGGTACCGCTGAACGCCCGTAGCAGAAGCATCATACCGATAATGACGACCAGAAACATCAGTGGAACCAGAGTGGCGTTATCGTTGATGGAAGCTTCGGCAAAGCTGTTATTCATCATCACCATACCGGAGAGGTGCACCTGAAGGTTGGGGTGTGCACTGCTGAAATCATCCCGCATCTGGCGGACTTTCTGCACCACCTGCGGCACTTCCACTACCGGATTTTCTCCGGGTAGCTGGACGGTGATATTCACCACGGTCACGTGGGCTCTGGCAGAGATCAGCTTATTCACCAGCAGCGGTTCGCTGAGGGCGATCTGCTTCAGGCGTGGCATATCCTCAGGGGTCAGCGTCCCGGGATCCAGTACCAGATCCTCGACGATCATGTCGTCCTCTTCCGACCAGGTGTGCTGATAGTTCGTAATCGAGTCTACCCGGGTTGAGTAGGGCACCTGCCAGGCTTCAGTGGTGATCTCCTGAATTGCGGCGAGGGTCTCGGGGGTGAACACCTCACCATTTTCCGGGGAGATGATAAAGGCCACATTGTCGCTCTTGCTGTAGATCTTCTGCATCGATTCAAATGCGGTTAATTGTGGATTTTCTTCACTGAAGAAGACCCGGTAATCACTCTTGAATACGAGGTTTTTAGCGCCGTAAGCGGCACTGAAAACAAAGATCAGGCTTAGCAGAAGCACCCAGACAGGGTGGTTCAGTACGCTTCTGAATAAACGGTCACGCATTTTACTGCTCCATGAGCCCTTGTGGGGCTGGGTTCCGCAGAACCAGGGTTAGTTATTATTGGGTGTCAGGCCTCCGGTTTCCCGCCGGTAACCTGAGGTTTTACTTATTCTGTTGTGGTACTTAAGGCGGCGATCTCGGTAGCAAACAGTTCCCGGTCAAACCGCGCCAGTGATGCTTCCCAGTCATGTCTGCTACTGTCCGGGCTCCAGCCGAGGCCATCGAGCATCAGATGGCAGTTATTCATCAGCTCCCGTTTTACCTGCATATCCTGTCGCACATTGCAGCGGTCGAGGCTTTCGTGCAGCAGCGCAATGGTGCCGAAACTCATCGACCAGAGAGAAAAAGCGATCTGTTGTGAGTTCAGGTGGGCAGGGGCTTTGAGCTCGCCACTGAGCTGCGCCCGGTGGATGATATCCAGCAGGCTGCTGAGCAGGCGGTTTTCCAGTTCCAGATGCGTTTCCTGACGCTCGCTGGAGGACTTCTCTTTAACCGCCGGCGTCTTGGCGGAGATCACCAGCATAAATTCGACCGGATAGAGCATGGCATGCAACAGGTAGGCATAGCCCACCGCCAGCATCTGTTCCCGGGTGTTTCCTGAAAACCGTCCGGCCCGTTCAAACAGTTCGATCAGTTTTTTCAGACTGCGGTTGCAGACTCCGGTCAGCAGGTCCTCTTTGCAACTGAAGTGGTTGTAGACGGTACCTTTAGAGAAGGGCAGGCGGGCGACCACTTTATCAATGGTGACACCGGCTACGCCCTGTTCAGCCATCAGCACCAGTACCTGCTGCATGATGGCTTCTTCGCGGGCTTCAATCTCTGCTCTGTCAACGAGTTTGGGACTCATAATCTTGTCGGATCCGGTATAAATGACGATTCGTCAAAAATAGCGCTGATCTGATCATTAAACAACCGGTACTTTGGAACAGGTTGTTGGCAAATTGACAACAAACAGAGAGTTTTGAGTAGATTGAGAGAAGAAATTGCAACAAAAAAAGGCCGCTGATCAGGCGGCCCAGGTGGGGATATCTTGTTGAATGATCGGCTTCAGCCGGTTACTACAGGTCGGCTTCGGCCAGTTTCAGGTCAACAATAGATTTCAGCAGCTTGAACAAGCGGATGGAGGCATCGATCTCCTCTTTACGGTTGGTCAGGCTTTCGATATTCAGGCCAATCGGGATATCCAGCGGCATTACCGCTTCCAGAATCTGCTCAAGGTTATTCCGGCAGATGCGAATCGATTCCTGCAGCGGGCTGTGCGCATCCATAATCCGGAAGCGGGTCGCTTCAGGTACGGAGATACCCAGCCACTCCATAAACTCCAGTGTTTTGGTGCTGCCGCACGGGGTGAAGGTCAGGATCACGCGTTTTGGTGCAACGCCGTCTTCACGGCATTTGCGGGCGTAGCTGCTGAGCATGTCGATTGTCGCCTGAGCGTTATACACCGCCTGAGAGACGAAGAACTCACAACCCTGCGCGGTTTTGCTGATCAGACGCTCATGTTCATTTCCTTTGCTGGCATGGCGTTCGGCAATGGTGACACCGCCCAGTTGGAACTGTGCCGGATGCTCGGCCAGTGCTGCGTACGCATGATTCAGGCTAAGCTGAACCTCGCCCTCTGATGACGGGCTGCCCACCAGTACCGTGTCGCGTACACCGTACTCGTTCCAGGCTTCATCCAGCCAGTCGATAAAGGCGGCTTTATCGCGCTGAGATACACTCTTATAAGTGATCACCGGCTTGTCGGCTTTCTCCCGGATCAGTCGGGAATAGGCGCGAGGATCCAGCGTTTCCATATAGGGAAACGGACGTGGTTTGTCGATACGGCTGGTTTCGTCCTGAATGTCATAAACGATCAGGCCGTCATATTCCACATGCTGCAGACGTTGCAGCAGTTTATCGGCGATCTCCGCAGCGGCGTCTTCAGAGGTACTCTGTTTCGGTGGCGTGGTGCCAAACAGATAGACGCCACGGCTGCTATCGCTAAACTTGGTTGTAAGATCCGGTTTCATGGTATTGGTGTGCGCTTTCTGAACTTTAATTGCTGAACATTCTAACAATTAATATTATTCATGTGTTTAGGTTATAAGATGAAAGTTTTTAAGTCACAGTTGAGCAATATTAATAGGCTTTCAAAAATCACGCAGGAGCAGCTATGAGTAAGCAAGGTTTTGATCTGGGCAAAGCCAGTCAGGCGATCAGCCAGACGGGGGAGGGAATTCCGCCGCTGGAGAAATGGAATCCTGATTTCTGCGGCGATATCGATATGCGGATTGCCCGGGACGGGCGCTGGTTTTATATGGGTACGCCGATTGGCCGGCAGGCGATGGTCAATCTGTTTTCCCGGGTGCTGTGGCTGGAAGAGGGGCGTTACTTTCTGAAAACGCCGGTGGAGAAGGTGGGTATAGAGGTTGAAGATGCGCCTTTTCTTTTCACTCAGTTGGAACAGGCTGAGGGTGAGTCCGGCCCGGAACTGATCTTTGTCAGCACAACCGGCGACCGTATCACCGCGGGGCCGGAGCAGCGCCTCTGGGTGGAAACCTGTCCGCAAAGCGGCGAGCCATCGCCCTATCTTGAGGTTCGCTTTGGCATGAAGGGGTTGATCCACCGCAATCTGTTCTATCAGTTAGTAGAGATGGCTGAGCCTTGCGCTGTCGATGGTCGTGAAGTGCTGGCCATCGAGAGCTGCGGTGAGCGGTTTATTCTCGGTGCTCTGGATGACTGATAAGCCGGTGCCGGATTGTGCAGGCCCTGCGTGAGGGGTGGGTTAACGAGTCCAGATTATTTACAAAATTTACATTCAAGAATAATTCTCATTTAGTGTTGTTTTTGATAATCATTATCAAGTATATTTCGGCTCTCTTAATTATCAGTTTCAGGAGAGTCAGATGGTTCAGCGGAGATATCTCACCCTCTGTGTAGCAGCGGCATCGCTCAGCACAGCATCGGTTTTTGTTCAGGCAGCCGGTGAAGAGATTCATCACAGCGATAAAGTCACCATTGTCGGTCAGGAATCAGAGGTGGCCCTGTCTCCGTTGGAGCAAGCCCCGAAGGTAAGCAAGCTGGGTGTACCGCTTGAAGAACTGCCCTATTCGGTAGCGATTATTGACCAGTCCTTTATGCAAGACACCGGGGCGAAAAATATTCAGGACGCCCTGCTGTATACCTCGGGTATCTATGCCGGTGCTTTCGGTATCGATACCCGAATCGATTCGGCGCAGGTACGTGGCGTATCTCCGCTGCAATATCTGGATGGCCTGCGTGCTCTCTATGGTTCCTACAATAACGTGCGTCCCAGCGCTTATGCACTGGAACAGGTCGAGGTGCTGAAAGGGCCGTCATCGGTGCTCTATGGACAGGGTTCCGTGGGTGGCATTGTTAACTCCGTAACCAAACGTCCGCAGGCAGAAACCCAGGGCGAAATCTGGGCTCAGGCAGGTTCCTTCGGCCGTAAGCAACTGGCGGCAGACTGGACCGGCGCGCTGGATGACGAGGGCCGCTTCCTCTTCCGTATGGTGGGTCTGGCACGTAAAAGCGGCACTCAGGTCGATCATGTGGATGATGATGAACTGCTGATCAACCCCTCTCTGACCTGGCTGATCAGTGATGCTACTAAGCTGACACTGATGGCGAACTATCAGAAGAACGAAGGTGGAATCACCGCGCAGTTCCTGCCGACTCAGGGCACCCTGATCGAGGGGCCTAAGGGTTTTCTTGATCCTTCCACCTACATTGGTGAGCCGGGCTGGGATAAATACGATCGCGAACAGTCTGCGTTAACCGCTGAAATCGATCACCGTTTTAATGACCAGTGGAGCTTCTTTGCGGTGGCACGTTACGTGGATGCGGAAACCAGTACCCGCGAGCACTGGGCCAACATCGGTGTGGCGCCGGATGCGGATGGCAATATCGGCCGTACCTATTACGCGATTGAGAAAAGCACTCAGGGCCTGAACTGGGATGCACGCCTGAAAGGTGACCTGAACTGGGGGCCGACCCGGCATCAGTTGATCATCGGTGTGGATCAGCAGGATATCGAGATCGATGAATGGGGCCGCTTCAGCGGCGCAGGCACAACCATTAATGCGTATGACCCGGTTTACGGCAGTGAACCCACACTGGTTGGCAGCGGTACCGATAACCCTTCGGTTACGACCGAACAACTGGGGTTGTATGTAGCGGATCATATCAACTGGGGACCGGTTGTCCTGACCGCAGCGCTGCGACATGACAATGTTAAAACCACTCAGCAGGGCTCGCCCGCGGCAGAGTCCAGCGCGCTGACCGGTCAGGCCGGACTGATGTATCAGTTTGAATCCGGTTTCTCGCCGTATATCAGTTACTCTGAGTCGTTCCAGGCCAATACCGGCAGTGATGGCCTTGGCGGCATTCTTGAGCCGACTGAAGGTGAACAGGTGGAATACGGTATCAAATATCTGTCGGATGATGGCAATACCGCCGTAACGCTGGCGCAATTTGATATAGAGCAGCTCAACCGTGTAACCAACGGCCTCACGCCGGGTGGTCTGCAGCAGGTCGGTGCCACAATCGATGGCTGGGAGCTGGAAGTGCGCCGCAAATGGGGTCGCCTGAGCACGCTGGTTAACCTTTCGGGTATCAATGCCAAAGACGGCGATGGCGGTCCTCTGCCCTATGTTGCTGAGAAGCAGGCCTCCCTGTGGAGCACCTACAACCTGAGCGACCACTGGCGGGTGGGTGTCGGTGTCCGTCGTGTTGGCTCCAATGTTGGTTGGGGCGGCGCGCCGGAAGTATCGGGTGTAACCCTGTATGACGCGATGGTTGGCTTCGAAACCGGCGATTGGGAATTCACCGCCGATGTGAAAAACCTGACCGATGAGACCTATGTTTCCTGGTGTCGTTCCAATGGCACGGACTGTGGTTTTGGCGAGAAGCTGAACGCGACTCTGAACGCCCGCTATAAGTTCTGATCACGGGTCCACGCCCGGCCTCTGCCACCCCCTTCTGGCAGAGGCCGGGCTTATTTATTTCTGGAAAATTATTATGACCACGGCCACTACCGATCCGCGTACTGCCAGTGTGGCAAAGAAAAAGAAACGCTATTCAAAGCAGTATCTGGCGTATCTGGTTCACAGTTTTGTGGGCCTGAAATTAACCCTGTTACTGACGGTCGTGCTGCTCACCGGAGCGCTGGCGGTATTTCAGCAGGAACTGGACTGGCTGATTCACCCTGAAATGCGTGCCGAAGTGCAGGAAGAACGTCTGAATGCGGGGGAGCTGCTGGACAGACTGCAGGCGGCGTACCCTGACAACGGTATGTTTTTCTTCCGCAGCAGTGAAAACCACCCCTATCTCAACGCCTATGCCCGTTACATTGATGCAGACGGTGGTTATCGTCATGCCTGGATAGACCCTTACTCCGGCGAAGTGAAAGGCGATACGGTGCTGCTTTCGCTGGGGCAGTTTCTTGGCTTTCTTCATGCCACGCTGTTTCTGCCTGCCATAGGCAACAGTCTGGTTAACGGGCTGGGATTGCTGGTGCTGATCTCCCTGATCAGCGGGCTGATTGCCGTACCTAAGTTCTGGCGTTACTTCTTTAAACTGCCCCGGTGCGGCAATCTGCGTGTTCTGCTGGCCGATCTGCACCGGCTGGTGGGTCTGTGGAGTCTCTGGCTGGTGCTGATCATCGGTGTTACGGGCAGTTGGTGGTTTTATGAAGATCCCTTTGTGAAATACTTTGGTGCACCGGAGCTGGTGGAACCGATGCCGCGTAAGCCATTGCTCAGCTACGAAGATCTGGAACAGTTTCAGAATGGTGTCACACCGCAGATGATCTCTGCGCAGGAGGCCGTACAACGGGTACTGTCCAGATACCCCGACTGGCAGGTGGATGTGATCAATCCGCCGGAGCATAACTCCGATCCCTATGAGGTGATCGCCAGTGGTGATAACTGGTTGCTGAGTGAGTGGCGCGGTAACCGGGTGATGGTACACCCGTTCAGCGGAGAGATTCTGGAGACTCATGCTGTGAACGATCTGAGTGCTATGCAGCGCACAGATCTGGCCATGCGTCCGCTGCACTACGGTACCTGGGCGGTGACCGGGGGGCCGGATCTGCTGGTGAAAACCCTCTACTTTATCGGTGGGCTGGGCATGACCTTTCTGGCGATGAGTGGCCTGCTGATCAGTTACAAGCGCACCCGCAAAGCGGCGCGTAAGGCAGCGGTTCGTTCCGGGTTGAGCCGTAAACTTCGCACGCTGGTGCAATGGGTTAAACCCTGGGGCGGCCCGATGGGGGTCTTCAAATACCTGAACATTCTGGCTCTGGTCGGGATTATTATGGGCACCGGAATTGCGCTCTCCCTGAGCAGTGAAGGCACCAAAAACAGTGGCTTTATCTACAGCGAAAAGGCGATCGGCCCGTGGCGGGTGTCGATGAACGCGTTTGCCGGGCTGCTGGAAAAGAACATGTCACCGATCCGTCCGGGTGGTAAAACCAACCTCAATGTTCAGATCGATGCGCAAGCGCTGAAGGCGATTAAATTTCTCTATGTACGGGTGGGCAAGCCCCGGACTCTGAGGGCGCCGGGTACGTTAATTCACGGGCCCATCGGCGCCAAGCATGTGCACCTTCAGTTACCTAAACAGATCGATCAGCAGAGTCAGCTCTGGCTGACCGCTATCACCTGGCAGGGCGAGGCTTATCAGACCGCCTGGAGCCTGCTGCCGGACGCAGAGGAGACCATCGATGCGCGTTAATGTAGTTGTTGCTTTACTGTTTGGTTTTTGCGCCAGCCATGCCAGTGCTCATAGCTTGTTTATGGAGTGCCGGGAAGCGGATACCGATATTCACTGTCAGGCGGGTTTTTCTGATGGCAGTTCCGCTAAAGATCTGCCCTTTGAGGTGATCTCATATGCGGATCAGCTACTCACAAGTGGCGAGGCGAAGGCTGAAGGGTTCAGTTTTCCGCTGCCGCAAACCGACTATTTCATTTTGCTCGATGCAGGGCCGGGTCATGTGGTCGAGGTGGATATGGGTGAGGTGAGCCGCTAAAAAAAAGACCGCAGACAACTGTCTGCGGTTAAAAATCCCGATCTCAATTTCGGGGGAAAAACTGCAAGAACTATGGGTATAGGATTCCTGCAGCCGACATCACTCTTCCCTGAGCCTATGCACAGTCAAACAGGTTCAGGCCTGAAGAATTTCTACCTGCTCGCCGTTGAGGCGTACCGGCCAGACCGGAACCCGGGTTTCCGGATCTTCCAGACACTGGCCGGAACTCAGCGAGAAGTGTTGTTTGTAGAGAGGGGAGGCGACCATAATTTCGCCACCCAGATCACCGATCAGGCCTCGGGCCAGCACGTTGGCCCCACTGAACGGGTCCTGATTACCGATGGCGTAAACCTCCTCCTGGTAACCGGGGATGTAAAACAGAGCGACCTGCTGCCCTTCATAGAGAGCGGCCACTCCCGAATGCTGTACCAGATCGGTTTTATTGCAGAGACGGGTCCAGTTGGCGTTAGGATTTGCAGTCATTTTCGTTCTCCTTGCTCTGAGTCTGGGTTAAACCGGGCGGATCTGATCACGCTCGATAATATGCACAATCTGAGGATCCGCCTGCTCTTCGCTGTTAACGAAGGTACGGAACCGCTTCAGTTTCTCTTCATCCTCAAGCGTGCTCTTCCATTCACACTGGTAGGTGGAGATAACGTGTGCCATCTGTGATTCCAGTTCGGCACCGATTTCCAGTTTGTCGTCGATAACAACCGACTTCAGGTACTCCAGACCCCCTTCCAGATTCTCCATCCAGACCGAGGTGCGCTGCAGTCGGTCGCCGGTTTTGACGTAGAACATCAGTACCCGGTCGATGTAACGGATCAGGGTTTCATCATCCAGATCGGTGGCAAACAGGTCGGCGTGGCGCGGTTTCATACCGCCGTTACCGCAAACGTAGAGGTTCCAGCCGTTCTCGGTGGCAATAACGCCGATATCCTTACTCTGGGCTTCGGCACACTCACGGGTACAGCCAGAAACCGCAAACTTGATCTTGTGTGGTGAGCGCAGTCCCTTGTAGCGGTTCTCCAGCCTGATCGCCATGCCTGCGCTGTCGTTCACCCCATAGCGGCACCAGGTGCTGCCAACACAAGACTTCACGGTACGCAGGGATTTGCCGTAGGCGTGGCCAGTTTCAAAGCCGGCATCGACCAGTTCCTTCCAGATCAGTGGCAGCTCATGCAGTTGAGCACCAAACAGATCGACGCGCTGACCACCGGTGATCTTGGTATAGAGGTTATATTTTTTCGCCACCTGACCGAGCACGATCAGTTTATCCGGGGTGATTTCACCGCCAGCCACGCGGGGAACGATGGAGTAGGTACCGTTCTTCTGCATGTTGGCCATAAAGGTATCGTTGGTGTCCTGCAGGCTGACCAGCGGTTCCTCCATAATGTGATCGTTCCAGCAGGAAGCGAGAATGGAGCCCGCAGTCGGTTTACAGATCTCACAGCCGAGGCCTTTGCCGTGTTTCTCCAGCAGCTCGCTGAAGCTGCGAATGCCTTCAACCCGGATGATGTGATACAGCTCTTCGCGGGTGTAGGCAAAGTGTTCGCAGAGGTCGGTATTGACTTCCATACCGCGTTTGCCCAGTTCATGGTCGACCAGATTTTTCAGCATTGCCGCACAACCACCGCAGCCGCTGGCCGCTTTAGTTGCATCTTTGACATCGGCCACGGAGGTGGCGCCCTCGTCAATGGAGCAGCAGATCTGACCTTTGGTGACATTCAGGCAGGAGCAGATTGTCGCTTCGTCCGGCAGGGCATCAGGGCCAAGGGTTGGCGCGGCAGCACCATCCAGAGAGGGCAGGATCAGGCTCTGCGGTTTCTCAGGCAGATCGATACCGTTCAGCGCGTACTGCAGCAGGGTATCGTATTTGCTGTTATCGCCGACCAGTACAGCGCCCAGCAGTTTTTTCCGGTCTTCAGAGACCACAATACGGTAGTAGACCTGACTGTCTTCATCCAGATAACGGTAGCTGACACTGCCCGGAGTTTTGCCGTGGGCATCACCGATGGAGCCCACATCAACGCCCAGCAGTTTCAGTTTGGTACTCATATCGGCACCGGTAAATGCGGCGTCTTCGCCGGCGATGGCGGCTACAGCCGTTTTCGCCATGGTGTAGCCGGGAGCGACCAGACCGAAAATCTGGTTGTTCCACAGCGCACATTCACCAATGGCATAAATATCGGCATCGGAAGTCTGACACTGATCATTCACCAGAATCCCGCCGCGCTCGCCCAGTGACAGATCACTGCTGCGTGCCAGCGTATCCTGTGGCCGGATACCGGCAGAGAACAGGATCAGGTCGGTTTCCAGATAACTGCCATCACTGAAGTTCATGCGGTAGGTGTGTTCTTCACCGGCAACGATTTCGTTGGTGGCTTTCTCGCAGTGCACCTCAACATCCAGATCTTCGATCTTACGTTTCAGCAGCGCGCCGCCATCTTCATCCAACTGAACCGGCATCAGGCGCGGAGCAAACTCCACGACATGGGCTTTCAGGCCCAGAGATTTCAGAGCATTGGCAGCTTCAAGGCCGAGCAGGCCGCCACCGACTACCACACCCACGCTGGCATTTTGTGCACAGGCCTGAATCTTATCCAGATCTTCAAGGGTGCGATAAACAAAGCAGGCCTCACCATCATTACCCGGAATTGGGGGCACAAACGGGTAGGAACCGGTGGCAAGAACGAGGGTATCGTAGGGGTATGCTGCCTCGGCGGTAATGACCTGCTTTGCATCGCGATCGATCTGCGTAGCACCTTCACTGAGGTGAAGCTGCACGCCATGTTGTTCATACAGATTATCTTCGACCAGACAGAGATCTTCGTAGCTGGAGCCACTGAAGTACTCGGAGAGATGAACCCGGTCATAAGCGGCACGGGACTCTTCTGCCAGAATATGGATCTCGTAATCAGCCGCAACCGGGCTGTTTACAAAATTTTCGACAAAGTGGTGTCCGACCATGCCGTTACCGACCACCACCAACTGACGTTTACCTGAATTCGTAGCCATAGACTCTGTACCCATATTGTTTGTCTGAGTGTCCTGAGCGCACAGCGGGCTGCCGAACAGCAACTGCTGTCTGCAGGCACTCAGATCGTTGTTGTGTTTGAGTTGATCGAAATACCACTGGCCTTCGCGGACATCGCCGTAGAGGACTGCGCCCACAAGGCGGTTATCCTTCAGCCACAGTTTGCGGTATTCACGTTGCTGGATATCGCGGTAGACCAGAGTTTCCAGCCCCTCCGCGTCTTCCAGTGTTCCGCAGGAGAACAGTTCGACGCCGCTGATCTTGAGCTGTGTCGCAACGGCCTGCTCCTGATACTGTTGTTCTTCGCCGAGCAGGGTAGCGGCGAGGACTTCGGCCTGCTGCCAGATCGGCGCAACCAGACCGTAGGTGTAATTCTGAAACTGGCAGCACTCGCCCAGCGCAAAGATAGCCGGGTCACTGCTGCGCATCTGCTCATCAACCAAAATGCCGCGATCGGTATTCAGGCCTGCATCCAGGCCGAGGAATTTGTTCGGGGTGATGCCGATCGCAGTGACTACCAGATCCGCCGGGATCACCTCGCCGTTGCGCAACTGGACCGATTCCACACGCTGCTCACCGTTGATGCAGGCAGTATCTGCATTCAGGCGGAAACGCAGACCGCGCGCCTGCAAAGTTTGTAGCAAGAGTTCAGCGGCGTTGGCATCGAGCTGTTTATTCAGCAGATACTCTGCACGGTGCAGCAGGGTCACATCCATACCCAGGCGGCGCAGGCCCTCAGCGGCCTCCAGCCCGAGGAAACCACCACCAATCACCACCGCATGCTGTTTTTCCCCCGCCAGTGTCTGCATTGCCTGAACATCGTAGAGGGTGCGGAAATTCATCACGCCCTCCAGCTCGGCCCCGCTGATGGGAACCGGAGTCGGGTAAGACCCGGTGGCGATAACGAGCTGGTCATAATCGACAATGCGTTTCTGACTGCTGATCACCTGTTTTTTTTCAGGGTCGATCTGGATCACCTGATCTTCAGCGTGCAGGGTAATCCCCTGTGCTGCATACCAGTCCAGAGGGAGTGTCAGCACGCTGTCGTATGCCAGCTCTTTACCCAGCAGCGGGGAAAGTAGTACCCGGTTATAACTACCGCCGGGTTCCTCGCCAAAAACGGTGATCTCAAAGCGACCCGCAGCCTGCTCACTGAGCAACTGCAGCAGGCGGCCTGTGGCCATACCGTTTCCTATGATTACCAGACGCTGTTTCATGCTGTTTCTGAATCCCAAAAAATAAAAAAGGCGTTCGCATCTGGCACTGTAAAAGTACCGATGCAGAACGCCTTTGTTCTCAGAGCTTGTTGTTGCCATCTGACAACGCTGTCAGATTTGCTGTAAATACAATGCAGGCCCCGTGCCACTCTTTGCGATTTTAATTAAATCAGTAGGTTAGAGAAATTCAGTGGCTTGCGAGTGCCGTTTAAGGGCGGTTTTCTGGCCTGATTTTGATGCATTGCAACAGAGGGTGAACCAGTTTGGTGCAGGTTTTTGCGCTTCGAGCCGGCAATTATTCCGCCTAAACAGGGACTATTCAGGGTGTTTGCTTTATCCTTACGCTTTTACCGATACAGGTCCTGCCATGTCTGGCTCAGAGCACTCTCCGGAATACTTAAAAATTCTGCAAGCGGATAACGAACAGCGCTATAGCTTCTTTATCAATGAAGCAGCCACTCAGCGCGAAATCTGGATTCTGACCGATCAATACGGTTGCGTCATGCTGAATACCGAAGATGAGGATTGCGTACCTGTATGGCCCGATCAGGCCACGGCAGAAGCCTGGGCAACCGATGAATGGTCTGAGTGTAAAGCGGAAGCGATCTCACTTGCTGTGTGGCATAACCGCTGGACCGCAGGTCTGGAAGAGGACGGTTTTGCGGTAGTCGTATTTCCTATCGAAGGTCAGGATGGTCTGGTGGTGTACCCTGAAGATCTGGATAAAGCCCTGACCAAACGCACCCGCAAACTGAACAGCAAATAGGCCTTATCTCCCGATGAATCGTAAGAAAAAGATCAAACAGATTCTGAGCAAGAAACTGAAAAAAGCCAAAGCGAAAGCCGCGCCGCCGAGCAATAAACCACGTTATATCGCCAAGGCTGACCGGGAGGAAAACACACCCGATCCGGCAGGCTCTGAGCAAACATAAAGTGACAGCGGGTTATTTCACTCAGACCCGGGTCAGTGACGGTAATGGCTGATATCTACGGTTATTTCTTGTGCACTCCGGGTTCCCTGACGATCTGTTTTGACCATTAACGCTCGCACTGCGCGCGTTTGTTGCTATACATCTTCTGATCAGCTTTTTTGAGCAGGTCAGCCGGCGTTTCTCCATCCTCAGGATAAAATGCGTAGCCAAAACTCGCACTGCTTGTCAGCCTGAGTTGCTCGATCTGGAAGTCAGGTTGGAACACAGTATCAATTCGGTCAATCAATGAGTTCACGCTTTCAGCCCCCTCAATGCAAGGCATCAGGATAACAAACTCATCACCCCCGATACGCGCTAAGGTATCTGAATCTCTGACCTGTTTGTTAAGGCGAGCTGACACTTCCCTGAGAAGCTGATCGCCAACATCGTGACCATAGGTGTCATTAACCTGCTTGAACCCATTCAAATCAATAAATATAACAGCCAGCGGCTTACCTGAACGGCGAGCCTGAGCGATGGAATATTCCAGCCTCTGCCGGAACACATATCGATTGGGTAAGTTAGTCAGGCTATCGTGATGGGCGAGAAACTGAACCGCTTCCTCTGCGGCCTTTCGGGCACTAATGTCAGTGACTACGTTAAGTGTTGCCGGCTTGTTTCTCCAGTTGATCAGTACACCTGTAATTTCAATCGGATAGATGGTGCCATCGCGCTTTAAAAACAGGCTTTCATAACGGCTGGGTGAAGCTTTGCCCTCCAAACGGCGCAAATGATTTTCCAGCATGATTTCGCGGGCGCTGGGAGCAATCAGCGGTAAAAATGTATCCAAAGCTAACAGTGCAGACTCATCGTAGCCTGTCATTTCACTCATGCGCTGGTTTACATACACAAGCCGCTTGTTCTGCACGATGACAATACCATCATGGGCATTGTCTACCAGGTACCGGTAGGATTCCTCACTCTCCTTCAGCTCCTCACTCTGAACCCTTAAACGAACCGTCAACTGACGGTTTCTCCATAATAAAGAAACGATAAGCAAAAGAAGTAACAGAACCAGCCCGGGCATTATCCATTGAGGCAGGTTCTCACTGAAATCCACCATATTTCCCCAAAGTCCGTATGCTGTAATCGACCCATTCACTCTGTAAATCACTCCCGTCCCTGCAGTGAACAATCAGCCATCAGGTATATCCATCTTCATGCTCAACTGGTACGCATGCCCTGTCTGAACGAACATACCATCCCAGTCAGGCCGTGAGCTATAGTCGAAGCCAATATGGCACGCTAAACAGCGAATATCACTCCAGAAATAATCTATAGTAAACGCGGAGGTGCTGTGCGTTGAGAGCTAAAGGCTTCGTTCTTATTTTTCCATTTTTTTTGTTTGTTGGGTGCATAAACCCCGATGCTAATGTCGTGTCGCCTGAATTATCGGGCGTTGTGCATACCCAATACTGGTATGCACGACCAACAGAGATTTCTATATCTGCCGGTAATGAGGAGGCATGTTCAGATTATGTAGTTAATCAGCCTTTGAAAAGAGATGGCACTTTTCACATTCCAGTCAAAAAAAATTATAACTATTTTGTCTGGCCTATTCATACTGAGTGTATTTTAGAACTTGGTATCTGTGTGACATATGAGACTGGCTATCAACTCCAATGGTATGGCGAATCTAAGTATGCTTATCTATGCTCCCTCCTTCCAGAACGCCTCACTATCGAATGTAATGATTATACCGATTCGCTGGAATGTGTAGTGGAATAGTCAATTCAGTTGCAGGTTTACCCGGATGGTTGAACGCCGGCGCAGTATCCGGAATCAGCTTTGAAAGACGGCTGAAAAGGTGGGGTAATGTCGTTTCTCATAAGTAATGAAACGGCGTCTCATTAAAAGTGAAACGGAAATGAAAAAGCAGCCTTAGGGCTGCTTTCTTATTGGTGCGTAGCTTTCGAGTGTCAGGAACACTTAATCCTTGTGCCAACTATGGAGAGCAGTTAAAGAGCATGAAGTCTGTTTCCGACACTTAGCGGTCATTAACGCCAGGGCGCACCGGCGCACTTTAGTGCGTCCGAGTGACGCGAATTGTTAAGCCAGACCATAGAACTCTGGCTCCCAAAACTCCAATGGCAGTTTTCCTTCAATAGTCTCTATCTCATTGATCAGCTTGAAGATAACATCTCTTTTCGATAGCTTTCCTGCACACCATATAATATACCCAAGCTCATTGATCGAATCCGCAGACCTTGCTGTTGTTAATATGAACTCGTCAGCTACGTCTCGCCCTGCTGCGATACTTGCAGAGAGAAATGAAACCGGGCTCTCTTCTTTAATGAAACTAACCCGGCTAAAATCAAAACGCGCTACTCTCTTGAGAGCCTGATTTTTAATATAAAATTTAATGTTATCCGAAGCCCATATTTCTTTGAAATGATCAACTATCTTTCCAGTTGACCCAACCTTAACCAAGACGGATACAGAACCTTCATCACCAAAGCCTTTCCACGCTTCGACCAGTAAGTTCTCAACATCTTCGTTGTAGCACATCTCTGATATATGATAAGCCCGTTTTCTATCAGAGATTCCTTCTGAAAACACTTGCCAGCGGAAAAAAATTCTTAGATTGTCTGAGGTGTAGTAGTTACACAGCTCCTTTATGGCTGTGCCGAGCGATATTCGGCGACGCCCTACGGCCGAAGAGAATTCACTCAATAGCTTTTCAAGAAACCAAGAAGGAATATTGCCATCTCCACTCTGAGCTCTATTTTTTATATGGCGAAGAAGCTTGTTTCGAATATCAGTGTTCGGCAGATACTCAAAAAAATTTTTGCATAGATCTTCGGGGCTCATCGCTAAATAGAATGCATACTCGATTCGATCTAGGCTTCTTGCTGAGCAGCCATCTAGCTTTTTGTAAAAATTATCAATGCTATCTTCCATACTTCACCGATAGGGGCTTAACAATTTAGTAGTCGGACCCTGTAAGCTTTACTACCTTGCAAGCTTCCAGATTCTTTAATCAAGGATGGATAAATGTTATGTACCGAAGAATACGGAAGCACCAGGATCAAGTCGATGTAATGGCAAGAACGCAGGCGGCAAAAGAAAGGAATAGACTTAAGAAGTGTGGTCATCATCCTGATACATCTGCCTGAACTACCTGCACCTCGCAGGGTAATCGAAATCACAGACTTTGATTCGGGTACTCCGATTACCCATCGCCTTGCACTATATCGCCCTCGCGGATTGATTGCTACAGCGTCTCGATCCACTCAAACTTTTCAAAGTGCGTATTGGATGAAGCCGAATCGTGAAAGGATTTCTAAAAAGCCATCGATTCAGGGGCGGTATAGTTAACTGAGTCAGTTGGCAGAGAAATTAAAGTGGCACCCCATTCCCCCTTCTGTGCAGCCGAGCATTTCAGATTTCAAATGAAAAAGCGCGAGCACTGTTTGAGGTCGCTTGCGACCGAGTTGCGCAGCGCCATTTGAAAACTGAAACGCGCAGGGAAGTTGGCGTAGCCAACCAAACAGCAGGGGCGGTTTTGGGTTGTCAGGGTATTTGGGCGCCCAAATACCCTGACTCGCCAGCAAGGCGAAAGCGGAATCGAAAATAAGACCTCGCTCTACAGGAAGCGCCTCGACTAAATGAGCACCTCCTCCACAGGAGCTTTTTAAGTCTGGTTGCTCCGGCTGCTATTGGCACATTGCGGTCGTCTCTGTTCTGTCTCTCAATTCGTTTCACTCTATATGAGATTGATGAAACGACCCGCAGTTACAGGGGCTTTCATTGCATTACTTATGAGAAACGACAGGTAACCCGGCAACTGACAGCGGGCTAGCAGTTACACAAGCCGTTATGGCAAACGTAGTGATGACAAGGGCGAGCCGTCACAAACCGATAAACTGCACAATATTCAGCAGTAACAGGATCGTTGCGATAAGTTTCCAGACCAGCAGGGGGTTCCGCTCAAGCATTGGCTGGTGCTGGATTTTGGCTTCCAGGCTCTGGTTGGGTTGGGTCAGGTCCTGCAGAAATTCAGAGAAGGCGTCGTAGCGGAAGCGCGGGTTGGGCTGCAGCGCTTTGCGCAGACAGCCTTCCACCCACAACGGCAGATCGCGGCGCTGTTGCAGCGCCGGGGTGTAATCGAGATCGGCGTAGTTGTTGAGATGCGCGCTGTGAGCTGACATCTCTTTATAGGGCAGCTTGCCGGTAATCATCTCGTAGACAATAACGGCCAGTGAAAACAGATCTGATTTGAAACTGCCGGGTTCACCCAACAGGTATTCCGGCGCTACATAGTTAACTGAACCCTGAGGTACCGATTTATCCAGTGGCGAGTTCAGTTCCTCGATGCCGGCGATTTTTACGGTGCCGAAATCCAGAATCTTCACCCGACCATCCTGATTGATCATGATGTTTTCCGGTTTCAGATCCTGATGCACCATATCGGCCCGCTGTAACGCCCGCAGGCCCTGAATAATCTGTTTGGTGAGGCTGCGTACTGCTTCCAGCGGCGGGTTGGGGTTATCGTTCATCCACTCGCGCAGGTTCATCCCTTCAATATGCTCGCCAAGATAGTAGAGGAACTGTTTTGGCTGCAGGGGCGGGTAGGTTTTCATCACATTGGGGTGATCAATCAGCTGACCGACCCACTCTTCACGGATAAAGCCATCCAGATAGAGGGCATCATCGGCGAAGTTAAGTGAGGGGGTTTTAAGCACGAAGTGCTTCGGGCTTTGACCGGCCTTGCTGCTCTGGCTATCGCACTCTTTGACCCGGTACATATGGCTGCGGGTACCGCTGAAAATAATATCCAGTACTTCGTATCCGTCGATCTTGTTGCCTACGGCGAGCACGGGGGGGATGGGCAGCTGGCTCAGGCGCTGATGGCTTTCATTCAGGGTTTCCTGAGGCAGTTGGTCAACACAGGTAATCAGAGCGGTGAGGTTATCATCGCTGCCCTGGGCCAGTGCTGTTTCTACCATCCTGGCGGCGGTTTGTTCCGGTGTATTGAAGCCCTCTTTGAGCATTTTTTTCAGGGCTGCGTGGCTGACAAACTCGTGCACGCCGTCGCTGGTCAGCAGCAGCATGTCGCCGGTTTTGAGGTTACAGGTGCCGTAATCCACTTCCAGATGACGGTCGCCGCCCAGAGCGCGGGCAAGGTAGGTTTTGCCCCCGGATTTGCGGGTATGGTCCTGAGTCAGCTGGATCAACTCGCCATCCTGATAGAGACAGATGCGTGAGTCGCCCACATGGAACCAGTGCAGGGTGTTGGATTTGATCACCGCGGCGGAGAAGGTGCACAGCATGCTGTCCTTCTCGCGCTGGCTCTGGCCATTCTCTTTGTGCAGCCAACTGTTAAGGCCAGTCAGCACCCGCGACACCGAATTGCGGACACTCCAGCTGTGTGGGGTGCTGTAGTAGTCCTGCATAAAGCTGGTGACACTGGTCTGACTGGCAATATGGGAGTCGGCACAACTGCTGACGCCATCGGCAATCACCGCCGCGCCGCCCTTGAATTCAAGGTCAGCAGCCAGGTCTGGAAGATGCGCGGCAAAGGCGTCCTGATTGGCAGGCTTGTGTCCAGCCACCGATTGGCCGCCAAAGCGTAAAGCGAGTGTTGTCTGACTCATAATTTCAGGGCGCCAGCGGATGATTCAGCCTTGTCCATTGGCGCAGCGGTTCTCCTCAACTGACCTTGATCAGCTCGACGGTGCCATCTTCGTTAACTTCAGCCATATGACCTTTAGGTTCCTCAAGGAACAGCAGGGTAACAAAGCCAAGTACTGCAGTGGCTGCGATCACGGTAAAGAATGTTGAGTAGTCTACCATGGACAGCACAGTCAGATAGAAGACCGCGCCAACGTTACCGTAGGCACCGGTCATGCCGGCAATCTGCCCGGTAAGGCGACGTTTGATCAGCGGTACTACTGCAAACACGGCACCTTCACCGGCCTGCACAAAGAAAGAGCAGGCCATCGCGGCGGCCACTGCCAGAAACAGCGGCCAGCTACTGTCGATCATTGACATCGTGGCATAACCGGCTGCCAGACCGGCAGTCAGAATCAGCAGGGTTTTCTTGCGTCCGCAGCGGTCGCTGATCCAGCCGCCACCGGGGCGTGACATCAGGTTCATAAAGGCATAGGCCGAGGCCAGCAGGCCTGCATAAACCATGTCCAGTTCAAATACTTCGGCGAAGAACAGTGGCAGCATTGAAACCACTGCCAGTTCAGAACCGAAGGTTGCAAAATAGAGCACGTTGAGTACGGCCACCTGCTTGAACTTGTACTGCTCTACCTCGGGCACCGGGGTTGTGAAAATTTCTTTATTGACCCGGTAGGCGCTGTAGCAGTCGTAAATAAAGATCAGAGCCAGGGCAATGTAGATCATTACTGCCGCCGCGTCAGACAGGATTGAAACGCCTGCCGGTGAGAGCTTCCAGGTGAGCAGAGAAAGGGCCGCGTACATCGGTAGTTTCATGATCAGAAGGAAGTAGAAATCGGCACGGCTGGTCACTTCCATACCGCCGATCTTCTTCGGCTTGAAGTAGGTGGAGCCTTTAGGCGTATCGGAGACATTTTTGTACCAGATGACACTGAATACCAGACTCAGTGCGCCGGTCAGGCCCACGGCATAACGCCAGCCATTTTCACCGCCAAAAATCAGGGCCAGGGTTGGCAGCAGCATGGCGCCGGCTGCCGAACCAAAGTTGCCCCAGCCACCGTAGATGCCTTCTGCAGTACCCAGTTCGTTAGCCGGGAACCACTCGCTGACCATACGGATACCAATCACAAAACCGGCTCCGATAAAGCCCAGCAGGAAGCGGGATATGGCTGCCTGGGCAAAGTCGGTGGAGAGGGCAAACAAAAAGCAGGGAAAACTGGCGATAAACAGCAACGCGGCGTAGGTGATCCGCGGCCCGTACTTATCAGTCAGCATACCTATAATGATGCGCGCCGGAATGGTCAGCGCTACGTTGAGGATCAGCAGGGTTTTGACTTCGGCTTTGCTCAGGCCCAGCGATTCGGCAATCGAGCCGAGCAGGGGGGCGTGGTTGAACCAGACAAAGAATGTGATGAAGAAGGCGATCCAGCTCATGTGCAGGATCTTCATTTTGCCGCTGAATGAGAACAGATTCAGCTTATCGCTGTGACTCATGGGGTTGGCCTCTCATAATAGTTATAAAGTTGTGCCAACGAAAAAAGGCGTTCAACGCTTCCTGTCCGAAAACAGAAAGTTTGAACGCCTTTGTTCATTGTGGGTATTCGTTTGGCAAAGCGGAAGCGGAGGGCTGTTTGTAACCCGGTATTGCTCCCTTATGGTGCGCCCTGTTACAAAATAGGGCTCAGTTAATTCTCCTGGCCGGGCATGCTGGGTATTATCGCCTTTGAAAACAACCAGTTAGCCATCAGACCGCTTTTTGTTCGCCTGTTGTTGTTTTACATTGCACTTCTTGTGCCAGTTCTCTTTAGCAGAGGGGGAGTCTTTTTAACGTAACCGCTTTAACCCGTTGTAAATATTTAACTTTCAGTACGTTACCGACAAAAAAAGCCCGGCTTTGCAGGCCGGGCTATGGGGGAGCAGCAGATCGGTGCAGGGATCAGGCTGCTTGTTCCTGACTATCGGTAGCAGGGGTTTCTTTAACCGCTTCAGGCTTTTTTTCTTCCGCCTTAGCAGGCTGATCAGCCTCGTCCGGCTTGCGCTGTTTTTCGTAAAGGAAGGTCAGCACTTCATGTCGGTAGTGGTTGTACTGTGGATCGTCCGCCAGGGCGATACGGTCTCGCGGGCGGGGAAGTTCAATATCCAGAATCTCGCCGACGGTTGCCGCCGGGCCGTTGGTCATCATCACAATCCGATCGGAGAGCAGTACTGCTTCATCCACATCGTGGGTGATCATGATCACGGTGTTGTTGAGGTCTTTCTGGATCTCCATCAGTGAGTCCTGCAGATGCGCCCGGGTCAGGGCATCCAGTGCGCCGAAAGGTTCGTCCATCAGCAGTACGCTGGGTTCCATTGCCAGAGCACGGGCGATACCGACGCGCTGCTTCATACCGCCGGAGATTTCATCCGGACGTTTGTGCATGGCGTGGTCCATGTGCACCAGTGACAGGTTGTGTTCAATCCACTCTTTCACTTCAGCTTTGGATTTGCTGCGGCCAAACACCTGCTTAACGGCCAGCTCAACGTTTTCATACGCGGTCAGCCAGGGCAGTAGCGAGTGGTTCTGAAAAACCACGGCGCGCTCGGGGCCGGGTTCATTAACCTCTTTACCGTCCAGCAGACAGCCGCCTTTGGTGGCCTGGTAGAGGCCGGCAACAATGTTCAGTACGGTGGATTTACCGCAACCGGAGTGGCCGATCAGAGAGACGAACTCACCCTTGTTGATGGTCAGATTAACATCCTGCAGGGCTTTAAAAGGGCCATTTGGGGTTGGAAAGTCGATATCAACCCCGGTCAGTTCTAGGTGCTTTGGAGGCTGTGCCATCTTGGTTCTCCTGCCGGGGAGATCCCCGGACTAATAATTCTGAATCGGTTAGCGAAGTACGGCGGTTTTATCCCAGGATACTTTCCGCTGCAGGAACAACATGCTGCGGTCGAGCATGAAACCGATCATGCCGATTACCAGTACGGCTACCATAATCCGGCCGAGTGAGCTGGAGCTGCCGTTTTGGAACTCATCCCAGACAAATTTGCCGAGGCCGGGGTTCTGCGCCAGCATTTCGGCGGCGATCAGTACCATCCAGGCGATACCCAGCGACAGACGCAGGCCGGTAAACATCATCGGAATGGAGGCCGGCAGTACAATTTTGCGTACATGGGTGAACCAGTTCAGGCGCAGGACCTGAGAGACGTTCTGCAGATCTTTACTGATGCCGGATACGCCCACGGCGGTGTTAAGCAGGGTGGGCCACAGGCTGCACAGAGAAACGGTGATCAGCGAGGTGATAAAGGATTTAGCGAACATCGGATCATCGCTGACGTAGACCGCACTCACCACCATGGTCACCAGTGGCAGCCAGGCCAGCGGTGACACCGGCTTGAAGAGCTGGATCAACGGGTTAAATGCCGAGTACAGGGTGTTATTCAGACCGATAACAATACCTGCCGGAATGGCGATCAGAGAAGCCATCACAAACCCGCTGAGTACGGTGATCAGACTGGTACCGATCTGGTCGAAAAAGGTGGGAGCACCGGTATAAGGGCGGATTTTCACCTCAGCATCCGGGTTCTTTTCCAGTTTCTTGGCGTTACGTTTTTCCTGACGCTCATAAAACGCGGCTTCTTTATCCCGTGCAGCGTTATGTTCGTTGATCAGGTTGACTGTCTGTTCGTATACCGCAACCGGGCCGGGGAAGGCACCCAGTGAGGTGTTGATATTTTTGGCACCAATCTCCCAGACAAAGAGAAAAGCGATCAGGCCAATCAGAGGTACCAGCAGGCATTTTGCCAGATTGCCCAGATTGGCTTTGGGGTTCTCGAAGAGGCCGCTGAGGCCGGATAGTAGAGTTGCATTACTCATGGCTACTTTCTCTCCCGATGTTTAGAGGCCCCCTCCGCAGAGGGGGATTCGGGTTGGTGTCTGTCGCTTAAATTTTCTGTTCAGGTTTCAGACCGATCTGGAATTTTTTCAGATAGGCGTTTGGCTGTTTACCGTCATAGGTGATGCCGTCGATAAAGTGGGTCTGTGGCTCACGGAATCCATCTTCAGTGTTGAAGTCCGGGAACATATCGGCGCTCATCTTACCCTCTGCGATCAGCTCTTTTGCTGCTTCAGCGTAGATGTCAGGACGGTATACTTTCTTCGCAATATCCATAAACCAGTCGTCAGATTTAGGCTCGGCAATCTGGCCCCAGCGACGCATCTGAGTCAGGTACCAGATCGCATCGGAGTAGTAAGGGTAGGTTGCGTTGTAGCGGAAGAAGACGTTGAAATCCGGTACTGCACGCTTATCGCCTTTCTCATACTCGAAGGTACCGGTCATGGAGTTAGCGATGACTTTCTCATCGGCACCGACGTAGTTTGGCTGGGAGAGGATCTTCACTGCTTCCGGACGGTTGCTGTTGTTGTTGTCATCCAGCCATTTCGCCGCACGGATCATCGCTTTTACGACACGCAGGTGTGTGTTCGGATTCTCGTCAGCCCAGGATTTAGACACGCCGAATACTTTCTCCGGGTTGTCTTTCCAGATCTCGTAATCGGTTACAACCGGTACACCAATACCTTTGAATACAGCCTGCTGGTTCCATGGCTCACCTACGCAGTAGCCGTAGATGGTGCCGGCTTCCATTGTCGCGGGCATCTGCGGCGGTGGGGTTACAGAGAGCAGTGCGTCGGCATCGATGGTGCCGGAGGTATCGCCTTTATGTGGCGCATAGTAGCCCGGGTGAATACCACCCGCTGCCAGCCAGTAGCGCAGCTCATAGTTGTGGGTGGATACCGGGAACACCATGCCCATATTGAACGGCTTGCCTTCTGACTTGTACTTCTCTACAACCGGCTTCAGCGCATCGGCTTTGATCGGATGAACCGGTTTGCCGTCTGCCTGTTTCGGAATGTTAGGTTTCATCTGATCCCAGATGTCGTTGGAAACGGTGATCGCGTTACCGTTCAGGTCCATGCTGAAAGCGGTGATGATATGCGACTGAGTACCAAAACCGATGGTGGCTCCCAGTGGCTGACCGGCCAGCATGTGTGCGCCATCCAACTGACCATCGATAACCCGGTCGAGAAGAACTTTCCAGTTTGCCTGCGCTTCCAGTGTCACGTACAGGCCTTCGTCCTCGAAGAACCCTTTTTCATAGGCGATGGCCAGAGGTGCCATATCAGTCAGCTTAATAAAGCCGAACTTCAGGTCCTCTTTCTCAGGCTCGCCGATCTCCGCCCAGGCTGGCAGTGTGACCAGAGAGGCCGCCAGAACTGCACCGCTGATTACTTTACTGAGTAGAGCCGTCTTCTTCTTGAGCATGGATCGTTCCTCCAAATTAAAAAACAAAAAGGCGCCTGACATAATCACTGAGTAGTGATCTGTAAGGCGCCTTTGCCGTTAATCATTTCGCTATTTGGGTAGCGATGAATATTTGTTGTCTCACCGCCATTGGTGAGTGGGTTAATGTGTATTTAGCATGTGCTGTGCCAAACATTAAAACCCATTGTTTTTCAGTTAGTTAATTTGGTTATGGTGCCTTTTAGTGTTATTTTTCTGGTTTTGCGCTGCACAATTTTGCAGCTTTCCCGGTCATTTCGCCTTGTTTGGGTGCACAGTTTTTGCTCAGTCGCACCACTGTGTATAAAGGTCGCTGCGGAAAACCTGCGCAGCTATTCCGGCCAGATCCTGTTCGGTTTCTTTCAACTGCGAACAGGCCTGCATCTGCAGCAGCAGGAACTCACCCTGTTTCCGGTCGGGCTGGTTAACGTCGGTTCCGGCGAAACGCTGTCCCATGACACAGGGAGGGCTGAACCCTTCCAGCGCTTCGGCTGCTTTATCCAGATAGGGCGGCAGCGCCAGCAGTTGCAACATTTCGGTCTGATTAGCCGGATCGGCACACCACTGACAGGCATTGTAGATTGCCCTGACCAGCGCCTGATGGGTGTGCGGGTGGTTGTCAGCCCAGCTTTGGGTGACACCCAGTACTTTCTCCATATGAGGCCCCCAGATCTGGTAGCCGGTGGTCAGTAAACCGCCGGTCTGGCGGATCAGCGCCAGACTGTTCCAGGGCTCGCCCACGCAGTAACCGTCAATCAGACCGCTGGCCAGATTGTCCAGCATTTTGGTGGGCGGCACCGCGACCAGTTCAATATCTTTGCCGGTGTCGATCTGATGCTGATTCAGCCAGTAGCGTAACTGGTAATGGTGGTTGGAGTAGGGGTAGACAGTGGCGATCACCGGTTTCCGGCTCAGCCCGGCCAGCAGTTGCTTAAACTGACGTCCCAGTTCCTTATCATCCTGCCAGTTCTCAACCTGCTGGGTCAGGCTGACGTACAGCTCTTTCGAGAGGGTGATTGCTGTGCCGTTCTGACTCAGGGTCAGGGCGGTGAGCATTGGTGTAGGGTTACCATTCAGTCCCAGTGTCGCGGCCAGGGGCATGGGTGCCAGCATCTGAGCACCATCGAGCAGGCCAAAGCTGACCTTGTCGCGGATCGAAGCCCAGGAACTTTCTTTTTGCAGAATCACATTCAGACCCTGTTGCTGGAAAAAGCCTTTCTCCCTTGCCACCACCAGGGGAGCGCAGTCCAGCAGCGCGACAAAGCCAAGGCTCAGATCGCGTTTTTCCGGTAGCTGTGTTGCCGTCATACCTGTTCCTCTATCTCTACTTGCTCAGGCCGTTGCTCAGACTCAGAACGTCCACTACGCTGGCGGCCACGTCCGGAAGCTTCTGCCCCCGGTCCATGGCCAGCTTGCGCAGGGTTTTGTAGGCCTGGTCTTCATCACAACCCTGATGTTTCATCAGCATTCCCTTGGCTTTTTCTATGATCTTGCGATCCGCGAGCTGAGTCCGTGTTTTTTCCAGCTCTTCGCGCAGTGCGGAGTGCGCGTCAAAATGGGCGATCGCTGTATCCATAATTGCCCGCACCCTGTCGGGTTGCAGGCCGTCGGCTATATAAGCACTGACACCGGCATTAATCGCATCGGCCATTGTCCGGCGGTCATTCTGTTGTTCGGCAAAGAACACGATCGGTCGTGGATTGTTCTGGCTCATGGTGGCCATACTTTCCATGGTGTCGCGATCCGGGGAGTCCATATCAATAATCACGATATCCGGGTGGAAATCACCGACGTATTGATTCAGGTCCGTAGTGTCGGGCAACTGGCAGACAACGTGATGACCCAGTTGGTGCAGCGCTTGTTTCAGCGCGTTAACCCGTTCCGGTTCATCATCGACCAGCAGCACATTGAGGCGTTTTAAATTACTCATGATCCAGTTCCAGCATTGGATATGCCCGATTATTCAGCAATAACTGTTCCAAAATTGAGCAGAAGCTGGCACGGGGGTTGCTTTTACCTTGTATAAGAAGCGGATCGGCTATGAGAGCAGGTCTGCAAATCGAATACACGCAACGGGGCGTACTTATCTGGCGTAAGCTTAGGTAGGCGCCCTGTTTTGTTATGGGCGGCAGCAGATAAGTACCCCGGCAAAGCGAGTTAGATTGTGTGGAGGTCAGAATGCACAAATTGACGACCTGTCCCTACTGCGGTGTGGGATGCGGTGTTGACGCGGAACTACTGGATCAGACGGTGAGCCAGGTAAAAGGGGATCGGGAACATCCATCCAATTTTGGCCGTTTATGCGTAAAGGGTTCCTCATTGCATGAGGTACTCGGCAGTGAGGGGCGCTTGCTTAAACCCCTGTTGGACGGTCAGCCTGCTGAGTGGAATGATGCGCTAAATCAGGTCGCCGAGCGACTTTTGTGCACCATTAAAGAGCACGGCCCTGACTCGGTGGCGTTCTATCTGTCGGGTCAGTTACTGACAGAGGATTATTATGTAGCGAATAAGCTGATGAAGGGCTACATCGGCAGCGCCAATGTGGATACCAACTCCCGGCTCTGTATGTCATCGGCTGTTGCGGGCTATAAGCGGGCGTTCGGCAGTGACACCGTGCCCTGCTGTTATGAGGATCTGGAGCAGACCGATCTGCTGGTGCTGGTGGGGAGTAATACCGCCTGGAACCATCCGGTTCTGTTTCAGCGGATGCAGGCCGCGAAGAAAGCCAATCCGGAGCTGCGTGTGGTGGTGATTGATCCCCGGCGTACCGCGACCTGTGATCTGGCGGATCTGCATCTGGCCCTGAAGCCGGGCACCGACAGTGAACTGTTTTCCGGGTTGCTCTGTTTTCTGGCGGAATCCGGAGATCTGGATACGGATTATATCGCGGCCCACACCGAGGGGTTCGATCAGGCGCTTGCCGCGGCTCAGTCACAGTTTTCCGGCCTCAGTGAGTTAGCAGAATACTGTGATCTGGATGAAGCACAACTGCGGGCTTTCTATGAGCTGTTTGCTGCTACATCCCGAGTGGTTACCTTTTATTCTCAGGGTGTGAATCAGTCTTCCAGCGGCACTGACAACTCCAATGCGATTATCAACTGTCATCTGGCCACCGGGCGCCTTGGTGTTGCCGGTGCGGGGCCTTTCTCGATTACCGGGCAGCCTAATGCGATGGGTGGTCGCGAGGTTGGGGGGCTCTCTAACCAACTGGCGGCGCATATGGACTTTTCATCGGAGGCTTCCATCGATCGGGTGCAGCGTTTCTGGCAGGCACCCAATATTGCGCGCAAAGAGGGACTCAAAGCGGTTGATCTGTTTGCGGCGGTGGACAGTGGCCGGATTAAAGCGGTCTGGATTATGGGAACCAATCCGGTGGTCAGCCTGCCGGACAGCGAGAGGGTAAGGCGTGCGCTTGAGCAGTGCCCGCTGGTGATCGTCTCCGAATGTATGGCCAGTACAGATACCCTGAAATGCGCGGATATTGCATTGCCGGCCACCGGCTGGAGTGAGAAAAACGGTACCGTTACAAACGCGGAACGACGTATTTCCAGACAGCGCGGGTTATTGCCACCCAGCGGTGAGGCGAAGCACGACTGGTGGATTGTTTGCGAGGTGGCTAAGCGGATGGGCTTTGCTGAGGGCTTCAGCTTCAGTCATCAGGCTGAGATTTTCGCGGAGCATGCTGCCTTGTCCGGGTTTGAAAATCAGGGCAGCCGCGATTTTGATATCAGCCTGTTTGCGGATATCGATATCGCTACCTACGATGCGTTGAAGCCTGTGCAGTGGCCGGTTACGGCGACATCACCTTACGGCACAGCGCGTCTGTTTGCCGATGGCCAGTTTTATACCGAGTCAGGCAAGGCCCGGTTTATTCCTCTGCAGAGCAGCGCGCCTAAGCAGCAGCCGGTGCCTGAACTACCTTATATTCTGAATACCGGGCGAATTCGCGATCAGTGGCATACCATGGCCGTCACCGGTCGGGCACCCCGGTTGTTTCAGCACCGGGATGAACCTTTCGTCGAGATGGCGTTAGTGGATGCAGTTTCAAATAGCATCGAGGAGGGGGATCTGGTGCGGCTTGGTCATCCTCAGGGGGAGTTTATCGGCCGTGCCCGGATAAGTGATGGGCAGCGCCGGGGCGAGTTGTTTGTTCCTATGCACTGGAATGGTGAGTTCAGCTCCCGGGCGAGAATGGGGGCTCTGCTGGAGCCGGTGACCGATCCGATCTCCGGACAACCGGAATCTAAGCATGGTCGGGTCAGCATGCAGCCTTACCGACCGTTATGGCAGGGTTGGCTGATCTGTCGCAAAGAACTGAAACCGCAGTTGCCGGTAGAATACTGGTCGCGGGTACCTAAGGGCGAGGTGGACTTTTATTATCTGGCCGATGGTAATGCGCTGGAAGATCCGCTGGCCTGGTGTCGCGATGAGCTGGGTGAAGCTGATCTCTGGCTGGAGGATAAAGGCGAGCATAGTTTCAGAGCTGCCGGCCTGGATGGGGAGCAGCTATCATGGTGCTTCTTCCAGATGCCCTATGCGCGCATTCCCTCCACCCAGTGGCTGGAGGAGATGTTTCGCGAGGCGGAGTTAAGTCAGGATCAGCGGCGTTTTCTGCTCAGCGTTACGGGCTGTGAACTGGAAGACCCGGGCGCCATCATCTGTAGCTGTTATCAGGTGGGCAGCCATGCGATAGAGGATGCCATCAGTCAGGGCTGTGGCAGTGTGGAGGCGTTGGGTGAGCGATTACGTTGCGGTACCAACTGCGGTTCCTGTATACCTGAGCTGAACGAGATGTTGTGTAAGACATTGTAAAAGAGATAACGACAACCAGAAAAAGGCCGTAACTCAGCGACTGTTTATTGTGTTGAGTTGAGCCTTTCCAGAGTAGAGAAGACTCAAGGCATCCAAGGATGCCTTTTTTTTTCGCCGGGGTGCAGTTACCGCAGAATGGTTTCCAATCGGCTGTTTTCCCCCTAATATTATCGGTACCTATCTTTTTCCGGGAGTCGGTGTGAGGAAAACAGTTATCCGCACGCTTTATCTGATCGCAGGCAGCCTCTGTGTCATTTTGGGGCTGATCGGTGTGCTCCTGCCCCTGTTACCCACTACCCCTTTTATGCTGCTGGCCGCGTTCTGCTTTTCCCGCAGTTCGGAGCGGTTGCATCAGGCACTTCTGAATAACCGTATTGTTGGCAAAATCATTCGTGACTGGGAGGAGAACGGGGTGATTCCCCTGAAAGCGAAGATCCTGGCCAGCAGTATGATGCTGTTGATGGTCAGTTATCCGCTGATTTTCAGAACCTTCCATATCGGCCTGAAGGCGATGGTGGTGGTAACGATAATTATTGCTCTGGGCTATATCTGGTCACGGCCTTCTGTGCCACAGCCGAAATCCCCGGCGGGTTCTGTGGCGGGATTTGCGCTACCGAATAAGCGTGTCTGAACGCTGATCCGGGTCGGTTTAGCAGATTGCTTTGCCGGTTTTATAACGGATTTTTTCCTCTGCCGGGCAGCTTTTTTTCCCCTGTTTTAACCTCTCCAACCTGAAAGTTTCTCATTCAATTTTAGCTAAAATTTTAATAAAAACTCTTTCGATTTCTCTGAAGCCCAATATTCATGGGCTATGCGGGTTTTTTCAAACACCTGTATTCCGGCAGAAAAATATAGATAAAATTTTAATAAAAAGCGGCTTTTTTTATTGAATTTCGGCTCTAGCATAAACTTACAAGTAAGGGCTTTAAGCCACTTTAAAGCACTTGAAACTGGTTCTGCAGTAATGATTAACCCAAGAATACGCAGGTAAAGGTCATGGGTACCGAAGCAAAAAATTCGTCATATCAATATAAAGTAGCGATGCTGGATCGGGAGGGCACTTATGCCCGCTGGAGCCAGGAGATCGCGAAGGCGGGTCTTTACTGGAAGTTTGTCCGCTTCGATACAACTGACAGCCTGATCGATAATCTGGAGCATCAGGTTTTTGATGTGGTCATTATTCCCTGCTCTATGCAGGCGCTGATCGATATCGAAAACATGGCGCGGGTTACTCAGCTTCAGCCGCAGTCAATTCGGGTGTTCTTTGGTTCTGAATTCTGGAATCCGGGTTATAAAGCGAAAGCGGCTGAAGTGGCACACCGGATCTACCCGACCACTACCACATTGCAAGAGATCGGTGAGCAACTGGATTATCAGGTTAAGCTGGTACGCCTGCTGAATCGTTCCTCGCTGCAGACTTATGTTTCCAATGTCGGTTGTCTGCCGTCACCGCCGCAGATGTATAAACAGCTTACTGATGCAATCAACTCCGATGTGGCAGATCTGCGGACTATTGGTGAGATTGTGGCGCAGGACCCGGCAGTCACTGCGCGGATCATGAAACAGGTGAACTCGGCGTTCTTTGGTTTCAGTCGTGAGATCTCTGATCTGACTGAGGCGATCTCTATGCTCGGCGTGCGTAACCT
Organism: Neptuniibacter halophilus; assembly: GCF_030295765.1. Lineage (NCBI taxonomy): Bacteria > Pseudomonadati > Pseudomonadota > Gammaproteobacteria > Oceanospirillales > Oceanospirillaceae > Neptuniibacter > Neptuniibacter halophilus. Next base: position 2,797,479 of record NZ_AP027292.1, read on the forward strand.
GCGCAGCATGGCGCTCAGCAGCCAGTTGCAGCAGCAGTTCCGTCCTGACAATGACTGGAAACAGTTCTCGTTTGATAAGCTGGCAGAACGGTCACTGCTGGTAGGGCGGCTGGCTCAGGCGATCAGTCGTCGGGCAGGTGCCAGTAAAGCGATACAGGATCAGGCGTTTCTTGCCGGTCTGCTGCACGATCTGGGTGTGTTGATCATGGCTTCACATGATCCGGATCAGTATAAAAAGATTCTCAACTACTCGGCGAAAAAGCAGAAGCCAATCTATCTGGTGGAAAAAGCGGCGTTTGGCTTCTTCCATGGCGAAGTGGCCGGAGCCCTGCTGGCATTGTGGAATCTGCCGCCGCAGGTGGTAGAAGCGGTAATGCTGCACCATGTGCCGCATCTCAGCGAGAACAAAGAGTTTACAGCGCTGACCGCAGTGCATGTGGCTGATGCGATGCTGCCGTCAATCGATACCGTAGGAAATTGCGATCTGGCCAGTGGCCTGTCGCTGCGATACCTGGATCAGGTGGGCGTTATGGAAGAGGTCCCACAATGGCGTATTGCCGCCAACGAATACCGTCTGCGTATGGTTTCGAATTCATAAACGAGAGGATCTCATAATTCGCTGGAAAGTTCGCCGGGCCCTGTGGGGAGCATACGTTGGGGTCTGTAACTGATAGGGCCCGGCACTCTTTTCATTCATTTCTTCTGTGCTTTGCTGCCTGTTACAATGGGCGTTTTCCTATTTTGCAGGCACCCCCGTGGCGAAAACCAGCCCAGCCAATTCCCGCAGCCGTAACGGCCTTCACCCACGCAACCCGCACCGGTCGGCCTATGATCTGGACCAGCTCTGTCAGTTGCAGCCGGAACTGTCGCAGTTCCTGCGCCTGAACCCCCGTGGCGAGAAAACGCTGGATTTTTCTGAACCGCTGGCGGTTAAGCGACTGAACCAGGCGCTGCTGGAGCAGCAATACGCAATCCGCTTCTGGGATCTGCCGGAGAACAGTCTTTGTCCGCCGGTACCCGGCCGGGCTGATTATATCCACCATCTTGCAGATCTGCTGGCAGAGCTGAATCAACAACGGGTACCGGTGGGTAATCGGGTACGGGGGCTGGATATAGGTACCGGTGCCAGTTGCATCTACCCGATTCTTGGCAGCCAGAGTTATGGCTGGCGTTTTGTTGCAACCGATATCAATGCGGTATCCCTCGCCGCTTCCGGTCAGATTGTGGCCGCTAACCCGGTTTTAAAAGGCAAAGTGGAATGCCGCCAGCAGCCGGATGCGAAGCACATTTTCCATCAGGTGATCCGGCCGGATGATCTGTTTGACTTCACGCTTTGTAACCCGCCGTTTCATGCTTCTGCTGCTGAGGCGGCATCGGGGAGCCTGCGAAAACAGCGCAACCTTCAGCGCAACCAGCCGGGGTCAGGCAGCAAAGCGCCGCAACTGAATTTTGCCGGGCAGGGAGCTGAGCTCTGGTGTGAAGGCGGCGAGCTGGGTTTTCTGCGCCGGATGATCAAAGAAAGTTCGGCTTATGCGCAGCAGTGTCTCTGGTTTACCAGTCTGGTTTCAAAGAAAGATAATCTATCCGCGCTGCGTCAGGCACTTAAGCAGGCCCGCGCCCGACAGGTCAGGGTGGTCGATATGGCTCAGGGGCAGAAACAGAGTCGCTTTATTGCCTGGAGTTTTCTCAGTACCACAGAGCAGCAAGCCTTCGCCGATCAGCGCTGGAAGCGCTGATCTAACTGCTGTCGGTAAGGGCTGATATCGCCGATCTCACGCGCGATCCACTGTGCATTGTAATAGCTGTCCAGATAGCGCTCACCGCTGTCGCACATCAGGGTGACGATTGAACCCGCTGTTCCAGCAGCTTCCATCGCTTCGGCTACCTGCAGTGCACCCCACAGATTGGTGCCGGTTGATGCGCCGGCCTTACGCCCGATAATCCCCTCAAGCCAGTGAATACAGGCGATGCTGGCTGCATCCGGCACCTGGAACATCTCGTCAATGACATCCGGTTGAAAGGAGGCTTCGAGTTGAGGCCGGCCAATTCCCTCGATCCGGCTCGGACGGATATCGGTCAGGCTCCGCCCCTGGTATCCCGGATAAAACGCAGAAAACTCCGGATCAACCACCAGTAAACGGGTGTTATGTCCTTTGTAACGGATGTAGCGGCCGAGGGTGGCAGAGGTGCCGCCGGTTCCGGCACTCATCACCAGTGTATGAGGGATCGGATGCGGCTCGGCGGCCATCTGCTGAAAAATGCTTTCGGCAATATTGTTGTTGCCGCGCCAGTCAGTTGCCCGCTCAGCGTAGGTGAACTGATCCATAAAATGCCCCTGATGCTGCCGGGCCAGCTCAACAGCACTGCTGTGCATCCGGGTCGGGCAGTCGACAAAATGGCACTGGCCACCATGAAACTCAATCTGGCGTATCTTGCTGCGTGCGGTGGTGCGTGGCATCACCGCAATAAAGGGGACGCCGATCATTCGCGCAAAGTAGGCTTCGGACACTGCGGTACTGCCGGAAGAGGCTTCGATAACCGGCGTACCTTCGCGGATTTTGCCGTTACACAGGGCATAGAGAAACAGAGAGCGGGCCAGACGATGTTTGAGGCTCCCGGTAGGGTGGGTGCTTTCATCCTTCAGGTAGATATCCACAGAGCGGAGCTGTGGCAGGTCCAGCCGGATCAGGTGAGTATCGGCAGAGCGCTGGTAGTCGGCCTGAATTTTCTCGATCGCGTTTTTTACCCATTGAGTCATAGCAGTAATCCATATTCTGAAGCAATGGTGAAAATTTTAGAGAGAGAGGCGGGAAAATATTGTGCTATTTTGTACTGATTAACGCCTTAGTGTGAAAATATTTTCTACAAGATTTGTTTTTTGGGAAAAATCTTATGGATTCGATAGACAGGCAGATTCTTAACCTCCTGCAGGCAGACGCTTCACTCTCGGTGACTGAGCTGGCGGAGCGGGTCAATCTCTCAACGACACCCTGCTGGAAACGGATTAAGCGGCTGGAAGAAACGGGCATTATTAAAGCGCGGGTGGCTCTGCTCGACAGTCAGAAGCTCCGGCTGGGGGTTTCAGTATTCGTGCATATTAAAACCCAGCATCACGATACACAGTGGTTAGAACATTTTGCTGCGGTGATCGCAGGGTTTGACGAAGTGATGGAATGCTACCGTATGGCGGGCGAGTGGGATTACCTGCTACGGGTTGCGGTTGAGGATATCGCAGCGTTTGATCGTTTCTATAAACAGTTGGTCAAGCAACTGCCGGGACTTTCAGATGTGACTTCCAGCTTTGCCATGGAAGAGATTAAGTACAGCACCCGTTTACCGCTTGGATAACTGGCAAAAAACGACTTCCGGATAAATACTGAATCGGATCAACTTGTCTTTCAGCCAGATTGCCGTCTTCAACAGGAGGTATGCCATGTCTTTGCTCCGTCGTATTTTCACACCGCTGCTTATGGGGGTTGTGCTGCACAGTCCGGCCTATGCTGAGGAACATCATCAGCAGAGTGCCAGTTTCAAAGCGAAGTCATTGACCGGGCAGATTACTATGCTGCAGGGAAAGGGCGGCAATATCGGGATTCTCAGTGGTGAGCAGGGCGTACTGATGATCGATGATGATTATCAGCATATGACGCCGGCGTTGCAGCAGGCGCTCACAGAATTCGGTGGCGAGGATAAGCTGACCTATATTATCAACACCCACTGGCATGGCGATCATACTCAGGGAAACCTGCATTTTGGTAAGCATGCCCAGATTATCGCGCATGATAATGTGCGTCACCGTCTCCTGACCAGTCAGGAGGTCAAACTGTTTAATATGAAGACCGAGCCCTACCCGGAACATGCACTGCCTTCCATTACCTATCAGAAAGCCCTGACATTACATATGAACGGTGAGACGGTGGAAATCGTGCATCTGCCGGGCGGCCACACCGACGGAGACTCAGTGGTATTTTTCCGGCAGGCGAACGTGGTGCATATGGGGGATCACTTCTTTAACGGTTTCTTCCCGTTTGTGGATGTCCAGAATGGTGGCAATGTCAGCCGGATGGCCAAAAACGTGGGCACCGTGCTCGACATGATTGATGACAAAACGATCGTGATTCCAGGCCATGGGCCGGTTTCAAATAAAGCAGAACTGGCGGCTTTTAAAGCGATGTTGGAAGGTACTCTGGCAGAGGTGAAGGCGATGCGGGTGGCGGGCATGAATCTTGGTCAGATGCAGGTCAAAGGACTATCGTCTGAGTGGGACGACTGGACCGATGGCTTCCTCTCCAGTCAGGTCTGGATTGGCATCCTCAACAGCAGTCTGGAAAAGCCGTGAGCCGATGATTCAGGATCTGCGATAGAGGCTGGGGGAGACGCCGGTCCAGTTTTTAAAGGCGCGGGTAAAGGCGTTGGGCTCAGAAAATCCCAGTTGTTGTGAGATCTGTGAGATCGGAATGGCTGGCTGGCTGAGGTAATGGATAGCAGCATCCCGGCGGACTTCATCCTTCAGTGCCTGAAAGCTGGTGCCTTCCTCTCCCAGTTTACGGCGCAGGGTGCGGGTGGTCAGGTGCAGCGCTTCTGCAACATGCTCCATGCTGGCTTCGGCGAGATTCTGATTCTGTTCAAAAAAGTCCATCACCCGGCGGGTATAGGTCTGGTAATAAGCCTGACGTTTGAACCAGTCCAGCGGGGCCCTGCGCAGATAAGCGCTGAGGGTGCGGGGTGTCTGTACCACCGGCTCATCCAGCAGTTCGGTACCAAATACTAGTGCGCAGCGGCTTTGGTTGTAATCAACCCGGCAGGGGTACATCAGGCGATGTTCTGCCTGATTAACCGGTTCTGCAAAATTCACACTGACAGATTTAAGCGGCACTAACTGACCGATCAGCCAACTGGGGAAGCGGTGCCAGAGCAATAACAGAAATTCGCGAAGGATGTTATCCGGATCCTGCGAGGGATCGGTCAGATCCATATAAAAGCGTACTTCATCCTCGGTTATCTCCAGTTCCAGATTGATCGCCTCTGCCACCAGATTATAGAAATGCTGCAGATGGTGATAAACCTGACGCAGATTGCGACAGCGCACCGCCTGCTTGGCCATCAGAGTGAAGACACCGTGCCGTGATGGTCGGCTGCCCATACACATAAATTCATCGTCTGATTGCTGCCACATCGCCTGCATCATCCGGCTTAACTGATCCGGGGTGATGCGCAGTCCCGGATTTTCCAGCATCTGCTCATTCAGCCCTGCATGGCGTAACAGCGGCTGAGGGTCCAGACCATGGCGGTTGGCCGCTGCAACCAGCGTACGGGCAAAGTGAATGGAGATGGAATAGTGTTCCAGATTCATGGAGTGTCCGTTAATGAGCGTTTTGTTAGCCTAAATCAGCCTTAATGCAGCTTAGTTTAATTTATATGTCCGATTATGTTAAGCATCGGGCTGTTTTCGTTATTGTGAGCCTGGGTTGCTAAGGCCAAACTAAGGGCATAGCAGGTCGCGGTGAATAAAACCTCAGCGGCATTCATCGGCTAAGCCAGGTAACCCTAAGGAAAGCGAGAATTCCATGCAGAAACGTGAAGTGGTCGTAGTAAGCGGTGTACGTACAGCCATCGGCAGTTATGGTGGCAGTCTGAAAAATCATGCGCCGGGTGATCTGGCGGGCATGCTGGTCGCCGAAGCGGTGAAGCGTGCCGGGGTTGAGGCTGAGCGTGTAAAGCAGTGTGTTTTTGGTAACGTGATTCATTCAGAAGCCGCCGATATGTACATGGCCCGTGTGGCAGCGATCAAAGGCGGCCTGTCGGAAGAAACATCGGCGCTGACGGTCAACCGCTTGTGTGGCAGTGGCTTGCAGGCGGTGCTGAGTGCGGCACAACAGATCCAGTTGGGCATCTGCGATACCGTTATCGCAGGTGGTGCGGAATCCATGACCCGCGCACCCTACCATATTCCGACTGCCCGTTTTGGACAGCGCATGGGGGATGGTGAGCTGATCGACCCGATGGTAGCTGCACTGCATTGTCCGTTTAACCACATTCATATGGGCATGACAGCAGAAAACGTGGCTGAGAAATATGCCATCAGCCGTGAACAGCAGGATCAACTGGCAGCCCTCAGCCATAACCGTGCACAGAATGCGATTGAGCAGGGTTACTTCAAAGAACAGATTGTGCCGGTGGCTCTGAAGAGTCGTAAAGGCGAAACCCTGTTCGATACCGATGAACATGTACGTTACAACTGCAAGCCGGAAGAGATGGCAGGGTTGCGTCCTGTCTTCAAGAAAGATGGCACAGTGACTGCGGGTAACGCTTCCGGCCTGAATGATGCAGCGGCAGCGCTGTTGATGATGGATAAAGAAGCCGCTGAAGCGCAGGGTATTAAGGCGATGGCCCGTCTGGTGGACTACTCCGTGGTGGGGGTTGATCCGAAGATTATGGGAATCGGGCCGGTGCCTGCGATCCGTGAGGTGCTGGAGCGGAACAACCTGAATGTTAACGATATTGATGTTTACGAAGTTAACGAAGCGTTTGCCGCACAGGCACTGGCCGTGGTGCAGCAACTGGATCTTCCTGCAGAGCGGGTTAACCCGAATGGCAGCGGAATCTCTCTGGGCCACCCGATTGGTGCCACCGGTGCCGTAGTGACGGTAAAGGCATTGCATGAGCTGAACCGTATTCAGGGCCGCTATGCGATGGTCAGTCTGTGTATTGGCGGTGGTCAGGGTATTGCCGCGCTGTTTGAGCGAGTTTGACCGGTCTTGATGCCCCTTCTGCCAGGGAAGGCAGCTTTTTAGAACTGAATTAGCAATCTCCGCTGGTTTTGCACGCTGTAGGACGAGTGTCCGTTAGGGCCAGAAATGGCCCCTTTTTTTCAGCGAGCGTAGTCCGGGCGGAGTACCAATCCAACATCGAATAATAAGAGTGTCAGCCGTTGGTACATAAAAAACCGGCTGCCAGGAGTGCAAAAAAGATGAGTGATTACAAACACCCTTACCGCGATACCGAGTTCGTGCTGAATGAACTGGTTAACTTTGATGGTCTCTGTGCCGATCTGGGTATGGACGAGATCAATAATGAACTGGCTTCTGTGATTCTGACAGAAGCGGGCAAACTGGGCAGTGATGTACTGGCGCCTCTGAACACGGTAGGTGATACCCAGCACCCAAAACTCGGTGAGCAGGGCGTTGAGGAAACCGCCGGTTTTGCCGATGCCTACCAGCAGTTTATTGAAGGTGGCTGGCTATCGCTGACCCCGGCAGAAGCCTATGGCGGACAGGCGCTGCCGAATGTCCTGGGCACAGCGGTCAATGAGATCTGGCAGTCCTCGAATCTGGCGTTTGCGCTGTGTCCGCTGCTGACTCAGGGGGCGATCGAATCCATCTCTCATCATGGCTCCGACGAGCTGAAAGAGACCTACCTGCCCAAAATGGTCAGTGGTGAATGGACCGGTACCATGAACCTCACAGAACCGGATGCAGGTACGGATCTGGCTGCTGTGAAAACCAAAGCGGTACCGAACGGTGACCATTACCTGATCTCCGGGCAGAAAATCTTTATCACCTGGGGTGACCATCAGATGACCGACAACGTGGTACATCTGGTACTGGCCCGTTTGCCGGATGCGCCGGCGGGCGTGAAAGGGATCTCTCTGTTTGTGGTGCCAAAATTCCTGCTGGATGAAAACGGCAACCCGGGCCAGCGCAATGATGCCCACTGTGTTTCTCTGGAGCATAAACTGGGGATTCACGGCAGCCCGACCTGTGTGATGAGCTTTGGTGATAACGGTGGCGCAGTCGGTTATCTGGTCGGTGAGGCCAATAAAGGTCTGGCCTACATGTTTACCATGATGAACCATGCCCGTCAGGGCGTAGGCCTGCAGGGTCTGGCAATCTCTGAGCGTTCCTACCAGCAGGCGCTGGAATACGCCAAAGAACGCCTTCAGGGTACTAACCGTGATGGCAGTCGCTTTGCGATTATTAAGTTCCCGGATGTACGACGCATGCTGATGCAGATGAAATCCTCAACGGAAGCGATGCGTGGACTGGCGCTGATTGCCGCCGCCGAGATCGATCGGGCCGGAAATAGTGCAGACCCGGCTGTGGCAGCACAGCATGCTGCCCGGGTTGAGCTGTTAACGCCGATCGTTAAAGGCTGGCTGACCGAACTGGCACAAGAGGTCACTTATCTGGGGACTCAGGTGCATGGTGGTATGGGCTTTATCGAAGAGACGGGTTCTGCTCAGCACTACCGTGATGCGCGGATTCTGACGATCTATGAAGGTACAACCGGTATTCAGGCGCTGGATCTGGTTGGCCGTAAAACGCTGATGAACCAGGGCGAACATCTGGCAGTGTTGATGCAGGATATTGCTGTAACCGTTGAAGAGCTGCAGGCCAGTGAACAGTTTAAAGCTCAGGGTATGGCATTAGCCGAAGCCCTTGAAATGGCACAGACGGCGCGTCAGTGGTTGCTGGATAATGCTGCGGCCGATGAGCATGCCGCGGGCAGTGTCAGCGTTAACTTTATGATGCTGTTCGGCTATCTCTGTGGTGGCTGGGTCATGGGTCAGTCGGCACTGAAAGCACAGCAACTGCTGGATCAGGGAGAAGGGGATCCTGAGTACCTGACTGCCAAGCTGCAAACCGCTGCTTTCTTCAGTCAGCATCTGTTACCTCGGGTTAAGGCCAATCTGGCATCAATCCAGGCGGGCAGCGAAAGCATTATGGCGCTGGATGAAGCGCTGTTCTGAAATTGATCAATATATCGGGTCTGATGCCTCCCCGGGGGTAGTGCAAACGTCATAGCGCTGTGATTTTATGGGTGCTGGCTCGATATAAACAATAATTTACCTGCCGGCGAAGTACCGGCAGGTTAGCGAGAGAGGTCACTATGAAAGTTCTGGTAACCGTTAAACGTGTTATCGACTACAACGTCAAAGTGCGTGTGAAGTCGGACAATACCGATGTGGATCTGGCCAACGTAAAAATGGCCCTGAACCCGTTTTGTGAAATCGCGGTAGAAGAGGCGGTGCGCCTGAAAGAAGCCGGCACGGCCACTGAAGTCGTGGTTGTTTCGATTGGCCCTAAAGCCTGTCAGGAGCAGATCCGCACTGCACTGGCACTGGGTGCCGACCGCGGTATTCAGATCGAGACCGAAGATATGCCTGAGTCCCTCAACGTGGCCAAACTGCTGGCGAAAGTCGTTGCAGAGGAACAGCCGGGTCTGGTGATCATGGGTAAACAGGCGATCGACAGCGATAACAACCAGACCGGCCAGATGCTGGCGGCGCTGACCGATATGCCACAGGGTACCTTTGCTTCTGAAGTGAAGATCGATGGCGACAAAGTGAATGTCACCCGTGAGGTAGACGGCGGTCTGCAGACCGTAGCCCTGAACCTGCCGGCCATCGTGACCACCGACCTGCGCCTCAACGAGCCACGCTATGCCTCTCTGCCAAACATCATGAAGGCGAAGAAGAAGCCGCTGGATGTGAAAACCCCGGCGGATCTGGGTGTTGAGCTGAAAGCGCACAGCAAACTGCTGAAAGTGACGCCGCCGGCGGAACGTCAGGCCGGTATCAAAGTGGCCAGCGTTGATGAGCTGGTCGAAAAACTGAAAAACGAAGCGAAAGTTATTTAAGGGGTGATGAGATGGCTATTCTGGTAATTGCAGAACATGACAACAGCACCCTGAAGGGCGCGACCCTGAATGCGGTGACAGCCGCAACGCAGATTGGCGGTGACGTTCACCTGCTGGTGGCGGGCGCTAACTGCGCTGCAGTAGCGGATCAGGCGGCAGCGGTTGCAGGCGTATCTAAAGTGCTGCTGGCAGACAACGCAGCCTACGAACACCAACTGGCGGAGAACCTCTCCAAACTGGTGGCAGAACTGGGTCGTGACTACAGCCACGTGCTGTCGCCGGCAACCACTACCGGTAAAAACTTCCTGCCACGGGTTGCCGCACTGCTGGATGTCGCGCAGATCTCCGACATTACGGCGGTGGAATCTGAGAACACCTTCCAGCGTCCGATCTATGCAGGTAACGCGATTGCGACCGTTGAGTCACTGGACCCGATCAAAGTGATCACCGTGCGTGGCACGGCGTTTGATCCGGCGGCGGCTGAAGGCGGTTCTGCCGCAATCGAAACCGTTGCCAGCGCACACGATGCCGGTCAGTCCAGCTTCGTTGGCGAAGAGATGGCGAAATCGGATCGTCCTGAACTGACCGCAGCGAAAGTGATCATCTCCGGTGGTCGTGGTATGGGTAACGGCGAGAACTTCTCTATGCTGGAAGCGATCGCAGACAAACTGGGCGCTGCGGTAGGTGCCTCCCGTGCAGCGGTGGATGCGGGCTTTGTGCCGAACGATATGCAGGTCGGTCAGACCGGTAAGATCGTTGCGCCTGAACTGTACATTGCGGTGGGTATCTCCGGTGCGATCCAGCATCTGGCCGGTATGAAAGACTCCAAGATCATTGTTGCGATCAACAAGGATGAGGAAGCACCGATCTTCCAGGTGGCCGACTATGGCCTGGTAGCAGACCTGTTCGAGGCTGTACCGGAACTGGAAGGCAAGCTGTAAGCGAGTCTGTCTGTACTGAACAAGCCCGTCGTCCAGTGACGGGCTTTTTTCTATCTGATTATCTGTTCGCAGTCTCCCTGAGACTGTCGGAGGAAACACAATGCGCGAATCCATGGAATTCGATGTTGTTATCGTAGGCGCAGGCCCGGCGGGCCTGTCCACTGCCTGCCGTCTGGCGCAACTGGCGCAGGAAAAAGAGCAGGAGCTGACCGTCTGCGTGGTGGAGAAAGGCTCTGAAGTCGGTGCTCATATTCTTTCCGGCGCGGTAATCGAGAGCCGCGCGCTGGATGAACTCTTCCCGGACTGGAAAGAGAAAGGCGCACCGCTGAACACCCCGGTGACAGAAGATGAAGTCTTCCTGCTGAAAGATGCTGAGAGCGGCCGCAAGATCCCCAACGGTCTGGTGCCGAAAACCATGCACAACAACGGCAACTACATTGTCAGTCTGGGTAACGTCTGCCGCTGGCTGGCGGAGCAGGCCGAAGCACTGGGTGTGGAGATCTTCCCCGGCTTTGCCGCCGCAGAAGTCCTCTATAACGACGATGGCAGCGTCAAAGGGATCGCCACCGGCGATATGGGCGTGACCGCCGAAGGCGAACAGGGCCCGAACTACATGCCGGGCATGGAGCTGCACGCCAAATACACCGTGTTCTCCGAAGGCTGCCGTGGTCATCTGGGTAAAGAGCTGATCGAACGCTTTGATCTTGCCTCCGATGCGGATGCCCAGCACTACGGCATCGGTATCAAAGAGCTGTGGGATATCCCGGCTGAACAGCACAAACCCGGTCTGGTGGTGCACGGCTCCGGCTGGCCGCTGGATAAAGGTACCAGCGGTGGTTTCTTCCTCTACCACACCGACAACAATCAGGTCGTCGTGGGTCTGATTATCGACCTCAACTACGCCAACCCTTACCTCAGCCCGTTCGATGAGTTCCAGCGTCTGAAGCATCATCCGGTGCTGAAGCAGCATCTGGACGGCGGCACCCGGGTCTCCTACGGTGCCCGTGCGATCACCAAAGGCGGATTTAACTCCCTGCCGAAGATGAGCTTCCCGGGCGGTCTGGTCGTGGGCTGTAACGCCGGTACCCTGAACTTCTCCAAGATCAAAGGTACACACACTGCGATGAAATCCGGCATGCTCGGTGCCGAAGCGATCTTTGAAGCGCTCAGCTCAGGCTGTGAGGGTGGTAAAGAGCTGAGCCGTTATGCGGAACTGTTCGAAAACTCCTGGCTGCACGACGAGTTGTTCCGCTCGCGCAACTTTGGCCCGGCGATGCATAAATTCGGCGCGATCATGGGCGGTGCGTTCAACTTTATCGACCAGAACATCTTTGGCGGCAAGATCCCGGTGACCCTGCACGACGATCACGAAGACTACGCCCAGATGCAACCGGCAAGCAACTTCCAGCCGATCGACTACCCGAAACCGGATGGCAAACTCAGCTTCGACAAACTCTCCTCGGTGTTCCTGTCGAACACCAACCATGAGGAAGATCAGCCCTGCCACCTGCAACTGAAAGATGCCTCGATCCCGCTGGCGAAAAACCTGCCGACCTACGCAGAGCCTGCACAGCGCTACTGCCCGGCCGGTGTCTATGAAGTGGTTACCGATGAAGAGAACGGCGGCGAACGCTTCCAGATCAACAGCCAGAACTGTCTGCACTGCAAAACCTGCGACATCAAAGACCCGGCCCAGAACATCCGCTGGGTCACCCCCGAAGGCATGGGCGGCCCGAACTACCCGAATATGTAATCGGCCCGCTTAACCGCGTTCTGAAATCCGCAGCTCCTGAAAAGGGGATGCGGATTTTTTTATGCGCACCGTAGCAGAATTTTGGGGTGGTGAGGCCTGAGTTAAGATTGTTGGATTACGCTGCGCTAATCCAACCTACGCCAGCTCTCTGTTCCGAATGTAGGGTGCAATAACGCAGTGTATTGCACCGTTTACCGTATTGCACCGTCAGCTTAGGCATATTGCACCGTTAACTGATGGGTTTTGCAGGTTGCGCAAGGGAAAAGTTTTACTGGCCGATACCGAGCTGCTCGGAGATGCTTCGGGTGCTGGTGAAAAGGGCCTTCTTAGCCTGCGCTTTGGCTTCACGGTTGTTTTCCTGAAGTTTATTCACAAACGGAATGCTCAGTGCTGCGACGATTTTACCGGAGTGATCGAGTACCGGTGCGCTCAGATCCCAGACTCCTTTGACATGCCGGCTGGGTTCCTCACAAAACGCTTTGTCTTTGATCTCATGGAGCTCTTCAAGCAGATCCGGGGTCAGATCGATGATCTCTGAACTGGCCAGTTTTTCCAGTTCTTCCTGACTGAGGTAGGCCATGATAATGCGCCCGGCGGAGGTATCATGGAAATTGAGGCGGGAGCCAAGGCGTACACTGAAACTGATGCTGCCCGGGCCATCTACCTGAGCCACGACGACCAGATTCTGGTTGTGCTGCACCACCAGATGGCAGGATTGATCTACCTCGTATGCCAGACGTTCCATAATCGGGACAGAGCGGGAAACCAGACGTTTAATGGGGGAGTGCTGATGGGACAGTTCGAACATTTTCAGGGAGAGTTCAAACCGGTCACTGCCTTCTGTCTGGGTGATATAACCGCGGTTTTTCAGGCAGACCAGCATGCGGAATATCTCATTCACACTGCGACCCAGCGCCTGAGCGATCTCCTTCTGGTTGAGGCCGACCGCCTGAGCCGAAAGAAGCTCCAGAATATCCAGCCCTTTCTCCAGAGCGGGCGCTTTATACTGTGATTGGTCGGTCATCTTTTGTCCCTGGTAAGCAGTTTAACTCGAGGTACAGAATTTCCTCTTTAAACTTGAGCGCGAGCAAAAGCTGAGGTCAGTGCTGTGAAAGGTAGCCTTGATTAATCTGTTACTGATGGATTGTAAAACCTTATTCCGACAGATGCATGTGGTTGTGTTTAAAAGCCATGCAATAATTGCGAATTCACAGCAGACCGTAATTCAGGCGCTGATCTGTCCCGGCGGGCTCTGAACTGGAAAGATAACTGAGCCGGCGCGGGCGAGAATAACTGAGCACAGGAGCAGAAGAGGGCTCAGTCGTTCACAACGGTTCAGATAACCTGATAATAAGTCCTTTTCATGCTTCGCCCTCCCTGGGTCAGTCGTTATAAGGCGATGATCGCCGTGAATGGTTGTTGTTCTCAACCGGATCTGCAGCCGCGCAGATCCGGGCGGCAGGAGATGAGATGACCCTTCTGATGCAGCTAAAGGGCTGATTCGCCGATCCATATTCGCTGTCAGTAATGGGTTAAGGGCCCGGACGCCTGCAACGTATTTCCCCGATTGTGAATCATCACAAGGGCCAGGGCGCCGGCGCGCTCTGTGCGCAGGCGCCCTGAAGGGTTGATCAGATGAATTCCTGACAGGCCATCATCTCCAGTATGTGGTTATCCATGCTCAAGTGGAATCCGGGGAGGCAGGGGGTATCTTCATCTCCCTGCAGGTCGATTCTGGAGATCTTACCCACAGAGATCAGATCACCCGGACGCAGCGTCATATGGTAACTCAGGTAACTGATGACTTTAGCCACAGTGAGTTGCATCGATTCACAGATCTGTTGATGCCGGTTGGCAAATTCAAGTGACACCTCCAGTTGTTGTGGTTCGATCAGCTCATCGGTAGTTACCAGACAGGGGCCAACCGTTGAATGCCCGTAGTGAATTTTTGTCTCCTGCCATGCCGGTTCCGGCTCATCAGCATCTGCTGTGTTGCTCAGGGTGCAGTAGCCTGCGATATGTTCAAGTGCAAACTGCTCGGCTATATAACGCCCCGCCCTGCCGATCACTACTGCCAGATCGGTTTCCCATGTTTCAGTGAATGATCGGGTCAATAACAGAGGACAGTCGATTCCCGCTTCTGCGTTTGAATAGGGATTAAATACCACCGGTTCAATGGGAGTGATGTAGGGCTTGTCTGCCTGCCTGACATTGTTGCTGAGACCTATGCATATGAACTTCTTAAGCTGACTGACACAAGGGCCCAGACGGGGGCTGCCAAGCACCTGTGGCTGACGCTTCAGGTCCGTATTGCGTATCTCGTTGAGTACCGCTGGAGTCAGCGTTTTACCAGTAATTCTGGCAGTAATCGAGGAGATATCACGGAGGATTCCATCCTGGTCGATAACACCCGGCTTTTCCTTTCCTGCAGGGCCATATTGTACTAGCTTCATGACTTGGCCTATTTATAAAAGTGATTTTCATATATGAGTTTATGGCAGGTTAGTGGAATTCTCAAATATAAATACGTTTTTTGTATATGGTTTATTTTCATGTTTGAAACTGTGTGTTATCTGCTTGTCTGATCCGGGTAGTTGGCTGCAGAGGTCACAGAACAGCAGAAAGGGTGTATGGTCAGGGCTGAACAGCAGCTTTACTCAGCCTAAACAGATCGCAAGCAGGGCCTGTGGAAGGCATGCAAGTGGACGCAGAAGCGTGTCAGGGAGTTTTACAGATGACGTTTTTCTTCGCAGCGGTAGCGATTATTGCGGGTTTATATCTGGTGAATCGGCAGCGTCGCTCACGGCAACGCCGGTTTATTGAGCGTTACCGGTTTAATTCAGCCATAACCGGCCGGGTACAGAAACACTACCCACATCTGACTGAAGAACAGCTTGATCAGGTGATGGAAGGGTTACGTGAATATTTTTATATCTGTCATCAGGCTCGCCGCCGTATGGTGGCGATGCCATCACAGGTGGTGGATGTCGCCTGGCACGAATTTATTCTGTTTACCCGCCCTTATGAGCAGTTCTGTCATAAAGCCTTTGGCCGTTTCCTGCACCATACGCCAACCGAAATGATGCGCTCGCCAACCATCGCGCAGGAGGGAATTAAACGCGCCTGGAGGCTGGCCTGTGCACGGCATCAGATCAATCCGGCGGAACCGGCTGCACTGCCCCTGCTGTTTGCGATTGATGGCCTGCTCAACATCGAGGATGGCTTTACCTACGTGCTCGACTGCAAAGATAAAAGTTCTCCCCATTACGGCAGCGGTTACTGCGCAGGTCACATCAGTTGCACATCCGGGTGCAGTGGAGATTCAGGTGGCCCGTCCTGTGGGGGGAGTTC
This sequence comes from Neptuniibacter halophilus, assembly GCF_030295765.1. NCBI lineage: Bacteria > Pseudomonadati > Pseudomonadota > Gammaproteobacteria > Oceanospirillales > Oceanospirillaceae > Neptuniibacter > Neptuniibacter halophilus. The sequence goes on from NZ_AP027292.1 coordinate 2,813,163, forward strand.
CGGCTGCGGTTCAGGTTGTGGCGGCGGTGATTAATTTGCTATGACAGATCCACATCAATCCTGTTACAGCCCGTAAGCCTGCTGCTCGATCACCCGGCGCACGGTCTCCAGTGCTACCCGCAATGTGGCCAGATCCACAGAGCCCAGTGCCAGTCGCAGGGCATGAGGAACGTGCGGGCTGACGGCGTAAGGTTCTGCAGTAGAAACTGAAATGCCGGTTTGCTGTAACTCGGCGGCCACCTGATCGGCACGTACCTCTTCGGGCAGGGTGAGCCATATAAAATAGGCGTTCGGGTGGCTGCGGTAGTTCAGCCCCCTGAGAATCTCTCTGGCCAGAGCCTGCCGTGTTTGAGCATCCTTACGTTTTTCGTGTTCCAGCCGGGCTACTGTGCCATCTTCAATCCATTGGCAACCCAGCGCTGTCAGCAGGCCCGGTGTATTCCAGGTGGTAGCGCGTATGCTGCGTTCAAGCTGCCCGACCTGGTGTGGCGGCGCAACCAGAAAACCCAGCCGCAAACCGGTGGCGACACTTTTGGACAGACCTGAACAGTACAGGGTGCGTTCCGGGGCGAGGGCGGCCAGCGGTGCGGGTGCATCGTCTTCAAGATAGGCATAGGCTGCATCTTCAATAATCAGCAGATCGTAAGTTCTGGCCAGTTGTACCAGATGTTCACGCTGCTCCAGCGGCATCACCCAGCCCAGAGGGTTATGCAGCGTCGGCATGGTGTAGATCGCCTTCAGATTGCGTTGCTGGCAGAGCTGTTCAAGCTGATCAAGATCCGGGCCCTGCTGTGCCGGGTTCAGCGCAGTGATCTGCAGATGGCAGGCTTCGCACACTGCTTTAAAACCGGGGTAGATCAGACTGTCACAAGCAATCAGTTCGCCCGGCTGTAGCAGCGTCATGGCGCTCAGAGCCAGCGCATGCTGGGCGCCGCTGACCAGAAGTACCTGATCGGCAGAGGGGCTGAGCCCTCGTTGTCTGAGGTGGCTGGCAACTATCGCCCTTTCATGGTCGCGGCCAGCATGGGGTTGATAGTGTAACAGGGCCTCCAGATCGCCACCGCTGATTAACCGGCGTAACCCGTCGCGCAAAAGCTCAGTCTGTTCTGGTAACGCCGGTGAGTTGAAATTCAGGTCGATGCTACCGGCGATATTGGCATGCTGGTCGATACCGTGAGTAAGGGGCAGGGAACGATCACGCACAAAGGTTCCGCGACCGGTTTCGCTGCTGACTAAGCCAATTTTTTCCAGCTCAGCGTAGGCACGGGAAGCGGTAACCAGCGCGACCCCCTGATCTGTTGCGAGTTGGCGATGAGTGGGTAAGCGGCTGCCGGGAGGTCTCTCTCCGCTGCGGATCTGTTCTGCCAGTTGCTCAACGATGGCCTGATAGCGGCGGTTTCCCATAGTTTCATTGTATCCATGACAATTTTTTTATTGTCATAATTCTAAGCCATAGAATGGTACGCATCCATTTCATTTATACCGGAGCACGCTGATGCATATTGCCATTCTTACGTTTGATCAGTTTAACGAACTGGATTCGCTGATCGCACTGGGGGTCCTGAATCGGATCAAACAACCGGGCTGGCGGGTTTCCATCGCCAGCCCTGAGCCTCAGATCTGCTCGATGAACGGGGTTGTGATGCAGCGGCATATCTCTCTGGAAGAGGCGAGCAGGGCCGATGCTGTGATCGCCGGTAGCGGTATGAAGACCCGGGAGATAGTGGAAGACCCGGGCATTATGCAGCAGTTGCAACTGGACCCGACACGCCAGTTAATCGCCGGGCAGTGTTCCGGTACGCTGCTGCTGGCCAGGTTGGGGCTCCTTGGGCAGGTACCTGCCTGTACGGATCTGACCACGCGTCCGTGGGTAGAGGAGGGAGGGGTAGAGGTTCTTAACCAGCCGTTTTTTGCAGCAGGTAATCTGGCAACGGCCGGAGGTTGTCTGGCATCCAAGTATCTGGCCTTCTGGCTGATTGCCCGTCTTGTGGGCCGGACTCAGGCAGAGGAGGCACTGCACTATGTGGCGCCGGTGGGCGAAAAGGAGGCATATGTCAGCAGGGCGCTGCACCAGGTTGGCCCGTACCTGGAGCGGGCTTAATAAACCTGAGCTCAGTTCAGGTTTTTGCTGCGCCGCCAAAAATCGCAATTTTTTGGCTGAATGCCCTGTTATTATTGGCTTTTTCAGGGGTTTGTGTGGTCTTTGAATAGGTGAAATTAATTCACTAATATGAATAGAATAGCTCGTTTGTTAGACAAAGGTATAAGCACTAAAATGGCGCACATCAACTGCCAAAACAAACAAGGGGTAGTTAAATTTTTTTGAGGGTAAACATTATGCACATCCGTGATCCGTACTACATCATTCCATCATTCAGAGTTTCTGTACGTGAAACCGAAGCTCAGTATTTTGAGCGTCTGGTGCGTGAGCAGGCTGAAATGAAAAAAGCTGAAGCACGTAAGCAGCGTTACCAGCGAGTAGTGAGGTTTCTGGAGAACACGGGTAAAAAGCTGCGTAATGATGCTAACCCTTTCTACTCTAAGTGCGCCTGAAACCCAGACCTCTCAGTGTAGAGATTAAAAAAGGCGAACTCAGGTTCGCCTTTTTTGTGTCCGCAATATACCCCCGCACGGGGTGAAGGTTATAGCGGCGGGTCTACCCGATCAGTTACCGAACCGTTAATACGGAACCAGCCTGCGATAGAGTAGCGGTCACGTCTGGCGGGAAGGACTTCATGGGGAAACTCTTCACTGAGAAAGACGGCAATGGTGCCCATTAAAGGAACCACTTTAATGCCTTCGCGGTCGTTGTCATCCCGGTAGAGCACCAGCTCGCCATTATCCTGTTCGGTCCAGCCCGGATTCAGGTAGACCACCAGAGAAAGCACCCGGTTTGCCTGACCTTTAAACGCATCGTAATGGCGTTTGTAGTAATCGCCCGGGCGATAGTGGGCAAAGTGGCTTTCAAATGAAAACAGGCCGAGAAACAGGCGCCGGTTAAGGTAGCGCTGCAGAGCGCCTGTCCAGTTCAGCCAGTCGCGTCCGGCTTCAGATTCACCGTTAATCCAGCAGATCTCATCGGTGCGCACAAAATCGTTCTTGATGAAATTATCGCCGCGACCGATACCGGCATCGACAAACATCGATTCATCCATTGCGCGTTGATGCAGATGCAGAGAGTTAGTCAGCTTTTCCGGCAGAGCGGCGGGAAGTATAGAGAAACCTTGTTGTTCCATATCCTGTGCGATACGGGCAAACAGGGTTTCATCGACGGTATTATCGTTATCAAACGACAATAATGACTTAGCTGTGGCCAAGCGCGTGTCCTTTAAAATGGTTAACGCCGCATAGTAAACCTTTGTCGGGCCACCGGATAGAAAAATTTATCCTGAAACGCTTATATCAGCCTGAGGTTATCATCTCGGGCGACTAAGGATAGGGGAGCAGGTCAAACTGAGCATTTGTTGCTCTGAAGGGCGAGCAGATTGCTCAGGGTGCCGGCAACAATTTCATTGATAATCGGATGCTCATGTTGCAGTCCCAGCAGGTCTGAGCAGAATTCCAGTTTATCTTCAGCCCGGTCCCAGGCGCTGGCGTTGGTAGCATTAACCAGAGGCCGGATAACCCGGGAGTACTTAACAACATTCATTGAAAATCTCCATTGAACGACATGTTGTGCAGGGCATTCTAGGTCGGGAGGCTGGCATCGGCTATAGGAAAAATTCCTATTTTTACAACTCGGGATGGCCTGGTGTCGTGGGGTGTGAGGAAGGCGATGATACGTTGGGATATAAATATATTAATTGTTCCGGAAATAAATAAAGATCGTTCGGTAAATTAATATAAATAAAAGTCGGTTTTTTTATTTAGAAAGTACGTTTCCTATTATTTAAATAATAGGAAATTATGCCCGGCCCTGAAGGGGGGAGGCCAGGCATAATCCAGCGGCGATTAGAATTTAATCTGCAGGCCGGTCATATAACCCAGACTGACGTCTGTTTCATCGGTATCTGCAATTTCAGCAAACAGAGAAACATTTTTCTGTCCGGCAAAGGTGTAGGTGGCATTGGCATACCATTCCTGAGCATCGTTGTTGCCTTCTTCGCTCCAGACAACACCAACGGAAGTTTTAACCTGATCACTGAACTTGTAGCTCGCTACCAGGTTGGTGACTTCGGCATCCTGACTGCCGGTGTCTGTGGTACTGTAATCCGCTGCCAGTTTCAGGCTGCCAAAGTTGTAAGCTGCACTGACACCCCAGGTCTGCTGATCTTCGGAACCCGGCAGGTTGTCATTATAGTTCTGATACGCGGCTGCCAGTTTGAGGCCGGAAAGATCGGTGCTGGCAAACAGATCGATCGCTTCACCAGCGGCGTTGTTGCTGGTTTCTGCTCCGACCAGCGCGGAACCGATCAGGGTGACCTGTCCCAGTTGGGTTTCAACGCGGATCACGTCGTCGCCTTTGTCGGCTACCTGTTCAAAGCGGTCTTCAGCAGTATGGGTTTCATACGCGGCTTCTACACCGAACTCGTCGCCTGCCAGATTCTGGCGGCCGATGGAGACCCGGGTACCGTCAAAGTCCAGACCTACATAAGCTTCTTCAAGCTTAGAGCTGTCTTTGGACTGGTCGTTACCTTCGGAGTCAAAGCTGAAGTCAAGCTGGCCGAACGCGCTTAGCTGTTCATCAATCTTGTAAACAATGGAGTTTTTCAGTTCCAGATCGTCGAATTCAACATCCAGTTTCTGATCGTTACCGGCTTTTTTTCTGAGCTGAATCTGGAAGTCACCCTTTACGTTGTAAGTGACTTTATCGTTGGAATAAATCGTAGCGGCGTTGGTCTGAGCGGCGATGCTGCATGCCAGTACAGCCAGTGCAAGAGAAGACTTTCTCGCAAATGTCATATTCGGTTCCTTAATTTTATAGTTTTGTTTAGGGGCAGATATTCGAATAACGTCAATTGACAGCGGAAACGAAAATAACACTCTGGTTTTGGTTTTTAACTAATTTGAAAATAATAAACTTTAAGAACATATTGTTTATATTGTTGATAAAGTTTACGAAAAATTAGATTTTTATTAATTAGCTTTGTCTGAGGTATAAAGCGGGATTTGTAAACTGTAAGGGTTAATAGTTGAGAGAAAATCTGGCAGTTTCGGAAGGGCAGCAGGATTAAAACCAGTCAGCGGCCAACAGGCATGAAAGATAAAGCTGACTGGTCTTGCTAAGGGGGGATCTGATCAGAAGAGGGATCAGGGGATTCAGGCAATCGGATTGCTGTAGCGATGTGAAAGCAGGTTATTAAGCGTGCCGGAGACAATCTCCTGAATAATCGGATGTTCCTGCTGCATATCCAGAAGTTTGTTGCAAAAATCCTGTTTATTCCGGGCCTTGTACCAGGCCATTGCATTGTGCTGATTCACCAGTACACGGAGTACGGTTGAGTATTTACCAACATCCATATTTATCGACATACCTTCTATAGAGCATTGTTTCAGAGCGCGGCATTCTAGCACCCTGAAATATTACAGAAATAAGAAAGTTTCCGGGTTTCAGGTGGATAGTTGTTGTATCTGATCTGGGTCAATAAAAGTGAGCCGGCCGCACCGGTGCTGCTACATGGGGGAAACAGGCGAGGGTAGCGGCTGGCCTGTAGCGGGTGCGGGGGTGGAGAAGCCCCTGACCGGTCTGGTTCAGGGGCCGGGCAGGTTATATCAGACCTGAAACTGGGTCAGGATCGAACGCAGTTGTAATGCCTGATTCTCAAGGTGCTGGCTGATGTCGCTGCTGCTGCGTGCTTTATCAGCGGTTTCCAGTGCAGCACCGCCGATACGCTGCAGGTTATCCCGGGTCAGGCTGGTGACCTGAGCCTGCTCCTCGGTTGCGGTAGCGATCAGCAGGTTTAACTGGTTTATCTGGTCGATCTCCTGCGAGACCCTGGCGATCAGTTGATGCACCTGTTCCGACAGGCTGACATTTTCCCCGGCGAGGGTTTGTCCCTGCTGCATGGCGGTAACGGCAAGATCAGCTTTGGCTTTCAGGGTATCCAGCAGCACTTTTATCTCCTCTGTCGCCTGCTGGGTACTGTGAGATAGGGCACGGACTTCATCGGCAACGACCGCAAAACCACGTCCCTGATCCCCGGCGCGGGCTGCCTCGATGGCGGCATTCAGGGCGAGCAGGTTGGTCTGTTCAGCAATGCCCTGAATGACGCTGATAATACTGCTGACTTTCGAGCTCTCTTCCGCCAGATTCGCAATCACCGCCGTGGCAGACTGAATCTCTTCTGATAACCGTTCGGTCGCCAGACGGTTTTGCTCAACGATGCGGCAGCCTTCATCTGCACTCTGTTTGACCTCTTCACTGCAGCGCGCGGCCTGACTCGCATTTCCGGCGATATCATTAACCGTGGTATTGATCTCGACCATGGCCGTGACTGCCCGGTCACACTCCTGATTCTGAGTTTCTACTGCGGTCTGCGTAGTAGAGGAGTTAGCCTTTAATGTTTCTGAGGTGTGGGCCAGACTGGCGGCATTTTCCGCAACGGCAGAGACCGTTCCGCCGATCTTTTCGACAAAGCGGTTAAAGTTGCCGGCGAGTTCGGCTATTTCATCCCCACCTTTAACCGGCAGGCGTACCCGCAGATCGCCTTCGCCGTAAGCGATATCCGCCATCTGTGCACTGGCCTGTTTTACCGGGCTGATCACCATACGGTAACTGAGCCAGATCGCCAGCAGGGTCAGCGCTATCCCCAGAGGCAGGCTTGATGCCAGTGTTGTACTGAGAAATCCGGCGTCTTTTACCGCTACAGCGGTCTGGTTCTGTACCTGTTGCTTGATACGGCTGCTGAGGGCTGCGGTATGTTTTTCCAGTGCATCGGAGAGCGCCAGAAGCTGATCGCGGGTGGCAATAAACGCCTGCTGTAACTGCTGAACTTTCTCAACCCCGGCCCGGTGTCGTTGCAGCATCGCTTTTGAGGCATCGGCGTAGGAACGTCCCTTCCATTCGCCTGCGGTAATGTTGCTTTTAGCCAGTGGAGAGCTGATGATCTCTGAGAGATGATCGGAGAGGTTTTCCAGTGAGCCAGCCACTTTCTCCGCAACGTTTTCCGGGGCGGAGGAGCGCAGTTGCTGTTGCAGCGCGACCACCGTATTCCCCAGCGCGATCTGGGAACTGTAGATACTGATCACCAGTTCCCATTTGTCCTCGATATCGCCACTCCATGAGGTGACCTGATTACGCTGGAATGCATCTTCCAGACTGGAGATCTGGTAGTTGGCATAAAAGCCGAGCCGTTTCATCAGTTTCTCAAACGAGAGGACATGCTGATCTGCCTGTTGAATGGCTGCAGTAAAGTCGCTGTGTTGCTCAAGTACTTGCTGCTTCTGTGCCTGCAACTGCGTCATCATCGCTTTCAGGGCGATGCTCTCTGACTGATATTCGCTTTGCTCCAGTTGCTGCAGCGCACTCAGAGAGTGTTGCAGGTGGCCGTCGATCCGCGACAGGGCCTGCTCCGGGATCGGTTCCTGAAACAGCAGACTGCTGTTCAGCAACTGGGTGCTCTGGCTTACATTCAGGCTCAGGCTACCGGAGCTTTCTGAACTGCTCCAGGCTTCGCCGGCGATATATTCCAGAGAATCGCGGATGGTGGTGATGCCTGTCAGGGAGAACAGGCTGACAAGCATAAGAACGATAAAGGTCAGGGCGAAACAGGCCCCCATCTTCAGGCCGATTGTCAATTTCATGATGCACTCTGCTGGTTTGTTATTTTAGTGGATAACAGTTCAGCAAAAATGAAGCCAAGAGTGCTGCAATGGGAGTAAATACCTGAGACTTAAGTCGCATAAGGGCTGTGGGGATATGTCTGATTTGAACGACTATTCAAAATGTGTGGAAACTGACCCATTCGCCCCGAAAAGATGGGTGTAAAACGGGACAAAGGTCCCGTGGTTAATCGTATTTATCGGCCGGGAATCGGCGGAAGCGAATTCAGGTTCTGCGGATTGACCTCAAAACCGTGTGCTTCATACTCGCTGATAAAACTGAGCAGATCATCCCAGTGCAGTGGACGTGACAGGTAATACCCCTGTACCCAGTCGCAGCCGATCTCCTGCAGATATTCAAGCTGGGCCTGAGTTTCTACGCCTTCTGCGATCACTTTGATCTGATAAAGACGGGCCAGGTTCTCGATGATGCCGACCATGTTGTGCCGTGATTTATCCGTTGAGAACAGATCACTGACAAAAGTGCGGTCTATTTTCAGTGAGTCGGCAGGGTAATGAATCAACTGGTTGAAGGCCGTAAAACCGGTGCCAAAATCATCCAGTGCCAGAGAAACACCCAGCTCTCTGAGCTCCTGAAGAATCGTTCTGCTGCGGTCATCGTTGAGCACAAATGCGGTTTCGGTAATCTCAAACTCAATAGATTCGGGCGCAACACCGTAACGGTCGATACTCTGTTTCACCTGCGTCGTAAACTGCTCGTTGCTTAGTTCTACGCCGGAGATATTGATACAAAACAGACCACTGAAACCGGTTTCCTGTTGCAGGCGAAGTAGCTGTTTCAGCGCATTATCGATCACCCACAGGTCAATCTCTTTAATCAGGTTGGTTTTCTCCGCCACCGGAATAAAACGCTCAGGGCCGATACCATCCATCTGCAGGTTTTCGGCTCGCAGCAGCACCTCCACCCCGACAATCGACATTGAGTGGCAATCGAAGATAGGCATATAAACCAGCGAAAACAGGTTTTCACGCAGCGCCAGCCGCAGACGGTTTTCGATCTGTTCCTGATCGCGCAGTTCGCGGGCCAGCTCAGCAGAGTAATATTCATAGCGATTGCGGCCGCCGTCTTTAGCCTGATACATCGCCAGATCGGCTCTGTGAATCAGATCCCCGGCGGAGTTGGCGTGTTCCGGGTAGAGTGCGATACCGATACTGGCGAAGACGGAGTGGTTAATATTCTCAACCTCCAGACCGTCTTTAAAGAGCCGCAGAATCTGTTCGGCCATCTCGATCGACCGGGCGCTGTGATCGGGCGCATCAATGACGACGACAAACTCATCCCCGGCCATGCGCGCCAGTTCTATACGCGAGGGTTTGGGGAAGTTCTGCGCCAGTTGCTGGAGCTTGTTGCTGAAGATGGTTAACAGCTTGTCTCCCATATCATGGCCATAGTTATCGTTAACCTTCTTGAAGTTATCCAGATCGATATACAGCAGGCCGATGTTACGGGGTTTTTTCCGGGCTTTTTTAACCAGCAGGGTGAGCCGGTTTTTAATATTCCAGCGGTTGGGCAGCCCGGTCAGGGTGTCGAAAAACGCCATCTTATGCATATCATCATCATGCATTTTGATCAGCAAATTGTTAGCCAGCTCCTCAGAATTCAGGGTAGCCAGACAGATCAGGTACAGTGCCAGCAGGGTGAACTCAATGCGCAGTGCTTCGGTGAAGGAATAACTGGCAACCATCAGTTCAGAGAGGGGTGTCAGCAGCAACAGGGCACAGACAATCAGAAAGCCGCCGTAGAGTATGACGGCTTGCCAGAACCGGTTAATAAAGATATTGATCGCTAGAATGGGGTAGATCCAGTAAACCCCCGTGTTTTCCCGCCCGCCGGTCACCAGCAGGGTAAGCGAGAGGAAGATACTCACCGTGTTCAGGACTCTGACCGCAAAGCGGGAATTATGATGCTGAATAAGTTGATGCAGAGCGATGCAGCAACCCAGCATACAGCTCATCAGTACACCGCCGAGCAGATATTTCTCATCCAGCAGGGAAAGGCCACCGAATATCAGCAGAAAGACAATGCCTATAATCAACAGCAGCTTACACAAGCGGTTATAGCGGTTTGTGCGTACGGCTAAAAATTCATCGCTGTTCTGGGCGGGATAGATCATTTAACGCTTCCGTAAGAGTTCAGGCGGATAGCCATAGTCTCGTCCTTAGTGCGACGGCTCTGCCGGGGTGATCTTTTCCCCAACAATCTGAGTGCCACTGATTGCTAAGTATAAAGGAGTTCTGCGGCTTTAGGACCCGAACAGGCGGAAAATCAGCAGATTGGCGTGATTGAGCAAAAAGTGAACGATTTCTGGCAGGTCATAATCGGGGTTGATTTCATCCTGATAAGACTGTTGGTCTATACCAGATTTGTTTCGCTCGTTATGATAAACCGCAGAAAACAGCGAGAGCGACATACAGAGAGCGATTTATGACCCGATTGAGTGTAAACCTGAACAAAGTAGCACTGATGAGAAATGCCCGGCTCTCCGGTACGCCCAGTGTACTGGAGCTGGCGAAGATTGCGGTGCTGGCCGGTGCCGATGGCATTACCGTGCATCCCCGCCCCGATCAACGGCACATCCGGCCAGAAGACTGTTATCAACTGGCGGCGATGCTCGATGTTGAATTCAATATTGAGGGTAATCCGTTTGAAACCGAACTGGCCGGTTACCCCGGCTTTATGAATCTGGTTCGCAAGGCCCGTCCGCAGCAGTGCACACTGGTACCGGACAGCCCCGATCAGCTCACCTCCGATCACGGCTGGAACCTGACAGCAGACGGCGAACGGCTCAGACCGGTGATTGCGGAGCTGAAGGCACTGGGCTGCCGGGTCAGCCTGTTTATGGATGCAGATTCAGAACAGATCGCCAGAGCTGCCGAGTTGGGGGCCGACCGGATTGAGCTTTACACCGAGTCCTATGCCGACGCTTTTGGCACCGGGCAGGAGGCAGAGGTCTTTACTCGCTTCCGCAAGGCGGCGGAAACCGCACGAGAGGCCGGGCTGGGCGTCAATGCCGGGCACGATCTGAATCTTAAAAATCTGGCCACAATGGCCACGCTGCCCGGGCTGGAAGAGGTATCGATTGGCCATGCACTGATCGCCGATGCACTGGTGATGGGGCTGGAGAGAACCGTTAAAGCCTACAAAGCCCAATTGAGCTGACCGTTTCAGTTACACGTCTGCACCCCGGCTTCTGTATCATTGGAGCCGGAAGATTCCCCCGCACAGATTCATCGCGCTCGTCTGCTCTCATTTTTTATATAAATCAGCCGCACGCTTTTCTGCTTTGGTGTTCAGCGACCCCAGACCTGATCAGACGTCAGATATTCATATAGATTTTGCCTATATTACAAATAAAAACTATCGAATTGTTCGAGATATTGGCCGCGTATATAAAGTCCTTACTGACCTTCTGGATCAGCTTACATCCAGCCATCTTAACAATGTGAGAGTTCAACGATGACCGAACAAAAAAAGACTATCAGTGTTAACGGACGTACCTACAAATGGCCACAGTGTCCTGTCGTTGCCGTGTGTGTAGACGGTTCACAGCCTGAGTATATCGAAGAGGCGATTAAAGCCGGTGTCATGCCCTGGACTGCCAAAGTCGTGGCTGAGCAGGGCAGTGACCTGCGTGCGGATTGTGTGGTACCGAGCTTCACCAACCCGAACAACATCTCCATTGTGACCGGCGTGCCACCGCGTGTTCACGGTATCTGCGGTAACTTCTACTACGACCGCGAAAACGACAAAGAGGTGATGATGAATGAACCCTCTCTGCTGCGTACCGACACCATCTTCAAAGCGTTTCAGGATGCCGGTGCCAAAATCGCAATTGTCACGGCAAAAGACAAACTGCGCCGCCTGCTGGGTAACGGCCTGACCTACGGAAAAGAGGGTGCGATCTGCTTCTCTTCCGAAAAAGCGGATCAGGTGACCTACGAAGAACACGGCATCGAAGGCGTACTGGATATGGTTGGCATGGAAGTGCCTTCGGTTTACAGCGGCGAGCTGTCTGAGTTTATCTTCGCGGCCGGTGTGAAACTGATGGAGCGTGAGCGTCCGGACATCATGTACCTGTCGACCACCGACTACATTCAGCACAAGTTTGCACCGGGCTCTGAAGGGGCTAATAAGTTCTACGCCATGATGGATAAATACTGGGCACAGTTGGATGCACTGGGGGCGATTGTCGCTCTGACTGCCGACCACGGTATGAACGCCAAACACCACAACGATGGCACGCCGGACGTGATCTTCCTGCAGAGCCTGCTGGATGAGAAATTCGGTGCCGGTAACACCCGCGTAATCCTGCCGATTACCGACCCTTACGTAGTTCACCACGGCGCGCTGGGCTCCTTCGCGACCATCTATCTGGATGAAGCGATGAAAGGCCCAGTGCTGGATTACCTGACTACGGTTCCTGGTCTTGAGGAAGTACTGACTAACGCGCAGGCCTGCGACAAGTTTGGTCTGGCACCGGATCGCACCGGCGACATCATTGTTGTCTCTGATCAGCAGAAAGTGCTGGGAACGACCGAAGAGCGCCATGACCTGTCTGGTCTGGAAGTGCCTCTGCGCTCCCACGGTGGCATCACCGAGCAGTGCGTACCGCTGATCGTCAGCCAGCCTGTAGGTGGGGTTGATCCGGCCCGTCGTCTGCGCAATTTCGATATCTACGACATCGCGCTCAACCACACCGCCGCGTAATCGCCTGAACGGGAGACGAAGCATGAATATGCCTGAAAATGCCCTGCAGCAGCGCCATGAGCTGATGCGTATTGCCGGCAAAAAGGTTGATGGTGCCACCGGTAAACGGATCGAAGTGATCTACCCTTACACCGGTCAGGTGATCGGTACAGTGCCCCGCGCCAGCAAAGAACAGGCGGCGGAAGCATTTAAGATTGCTGCGGAGTACGAACCCACGCTGACGCGCTATGAGCGTCAGCAGATTCTCAGCAAAACCGCCGCGCTGATCAATGAAAGACGTGAACAACTGTCCGAGCTGATCACGCTGGAAACCGGTCTGTCGAAGAAGGACTCTCTGTATGAGTGTGGTCGTGCCTTTGACGTTTACACCCTGGCCGCGGCGATGTGTCTGCATGACGACGGAGAAGTTTTCTCCTGCGACCTGACCCCGCACGGTCAGAAGCGCAAGATCTTCACCCAGCGTCATCCGCTGCGGGCGATCTCAGCGATTACCCCGTTCAACCACCCGTTGAACATGGTCTCGCACAAGATCGCACCGGCGATTGCCACCAACAACTGCGTGGTGTGTAAGCCGACCGAGCTGACCCCGCTGACCGCACTGGCGCTGGCTGACATCCTCTATGAGGCCGGTCTGCCACCGGAGATGCTGTCGATGATCACCGGCCTGCCGGAGGATCTGGGGGATGAGATGATCACCAACGATCATATCGATCTGGTGACCTTTACCGGCAGCGTCCGGGTGGGCAAATACATCGCCAACACCTGCGGTTACCGGCGCAAAATTCTCGAGCTGGGGGGCAATGCTCCGCTGATCGTTATGGAAGATGCGGATCTGGAACGGGCGGCCACCCTCGCGGTAACCGGCGCGACTAAAAACTCCGGTCAGCGCTGTACCGCCGTGAAGCGAATCCTCTGTGTCGAATCCGTGGCCGATGAGTTTGCCGATCTGGTCGCCAGCAAAGCCCGCGAGATTCGCTACGGCGATCCGATGGACCCGGAAACCGACCTCGGTACGGTGATCCACGAAGAGGCGGCGAAGCAGTTCCAGACCCGGGTGGAAGATGCGATCTCGAAAGGCGCAAAACTGCTCTACGGCAACGAGCGCAAGGGCGCGCTGTATTCGCCAACCGTGCTCGATCATGTGCCTTTTGATTGCGAACTGGTACGTGAGGAGACCTTCGGGCCGCCGATTCCGATCATCCGGGTGAAGGATATCAATGACGCGATCCGGGTATCTAACTCGACCGCCTTTGGTCTCTCCTCCGGTATCTGTACCTATCGGATGGATTACATCACCCGTTTTATCAACGAGCTGCAGACCGGCACGGTGAATATCTGGGAAGTACCGGGCTACCGGATCGAGATGTCCCCGTTCGGCGGCATCAAAGATTCCGGCCTGGGTGATAAAGAGGGCGTGATCGAAGCGATGAAGGGTTACACCTACGTGAAAACCTTCTCACTGCCCTGGCAGTAGTCGCGCTATCGCAACCCACCGGCGGGGGTAACCCCGCCGACATTCCAACACCCGGCAGAGCGCCAGAGGCGAACGCCGGAACCAGAACAACAGAATCGGTACTTTATTAGTGGGCAGAGCAGCCCGGTACCGGACCCAAGACAGCGCGTGCGAATTTTTGGCCTGACGGGCGCATGCAAACCAGGAGTAAAGTCATGACAACAACAATTACACTGCCTGAAAACCCATACCTTCTGTTAACCCCCGGTCCACTGAGCACCTCGCACAGCGTCAAGGCGGCGATGCTCAAAGACTGGTGCACCTGGGACGATGACTACAACAACATCGTTCAGGATGTACGTCAGCAACTGGTCAGACTGGCGACGCCATCTGAAGGCTACACCTCCATCCTGATGCAGGGCAGCGGCACGGCCAGCGTTGAATCCGTCATCGGCTCAGTAATCCCTGAAACGGGCAAACTGGCGGTACTGACCAACGGTGTTTACGGTAATCGTATCGTCGAGATTGCTGAATACCTGAAGATTCCGGTCGTCACCGTCGACAGTGGCGAGCTGGGGGCTTCCGACCTGACCGCGCTGTCGGCCAAACTGGAATCCGACCCGGCGATTACCCACGTTGCCGTGGTTCACTGCGAAACCACCACCGGCATGCTCAACCCCATTGAAGCGGTCAGCAAGGTGGTTAAAGCGCACAATAAAGTCTTTATCGTTGATGCCATGAGCAGCTTCGCCGGTGTAGAGATGGATATGGCCGCACTGGATATCGACTACCTGATCAGCAGCGCCAACAAATGTATTCAGGGTGTGCCGGGCTTTGGTTTTGTGATCGCTAAACGCAGCCGTATGGAAGAGATTAAAGGCTTTGCCCGCTCGTTGAGCCTCGACCTTTATGACCAGTGGCACTGCATGGAAGCGAACAACGGCAAATGGCGTTTCACCTCGCCAACTCACGTAGTACGTGCCTTTGCGCAGGCCCTGACCGAGTTGCAGGAGGAGGGCGGTGTTGCCGCACGTGCAGAGCGTTACCGTATTAACCAGCGCACGCTGGTGGCCGGTATGCGCGAGCTGGGCTTTGAAACCCTGCTGACCGATGCCAATCAGTCACCGATTATCACCTCCTTCTACAGCCCGGATGATGCGAAATACAACTTTAAACAGTTCTATGCCCTGTTGAAGAGCAAAGGTTTCGTGATCTATCCGGGTAAGGTCTCCAAAGCAGACTGCTTCCGTATCGGTAATATCGGTGAGGTCTATCCGCAGGATATGCAGGCACTGGTGAAAGCGATCGGCGAGTCGATGTACTGGACAGACGAAACTGTAAACAGCGAAGCGGTAGCCTGATGGCCGGGGCAGGCCGGTAACCAACCCGGTCTGCCCGACGTTTTGCACAGCGTGATTCAGGAGCCACCATGTACCACATAACCTGTCCCAGTTGCGGCCGTTTAACCACCCGAAGCAGTTGCCCGGAATGGTGGAATCAGAATGTTCGTGCCCGTTGCACCGCCAGGCTCAGCAGCGGTCCGGGTTATCAGAAAGGCTGTGGCTACGAGCAGGCCAGCCTGCAGGAACGAAAGCAGGCCGACCGCTTTATTAACAGCGCCCGTTAGCCGGTGTAGCGAAAATGAGAGCCCGCCGCCTGATCACCGATCTGGCTGGCACTTTTCTACAATTGCTGCTGCATCGTTACCGGAACGCCTGAATAGCCCGACTGATAAAAAAACGCAGGACCAACTGCTATGTGCCGCCCCGCCGAAGCCCAGCACTCCCCACGTGCGAATCGATACCGCTATCCGTTTAAGGTCGACGTGGAAGTCACACAGCGTTGCAAGAGGGTGGCGATCATCGGTGCACAACCACCACTGCGCGAGGTGGTTGCCAGACTTTGCCAGCAAAACCAGACGCGGGTGCAGGTCACGCAGTTTACTGACCTGAACGAGTTTCAGAGCAAAGCGAAAGGCGGGGCCTACCCACTCACAGTGATCTTTCGCCATGTGAATGAGCTGACTTTTCATCAGCAACTGCAATCACTTTTGCAAGATCGCTCTCTTAACAACGGTGGCCGAATACTGATCCTCTCCGAACTGCTGGGCGAGCAGGATCGGGCATACCTGCGACAGCATCAGGCAGACCTGTTACTGCCCATGAAAACCGAACCGGTATTACTTAAAGGTTTACTCCGCGAACTGCTGCAATCAGGCGCGGTACTCCCCAGCCACTGGCACCGCTGGACCGACCGTCTGCAACCGCAGTTTCAACCAGACCTCAGCGAGTGCTGCCCGCGGGATCTGAGATTGCTGACTCTCCTGCAACAGGGCCTCGCCAATAAACAGATCGCGTACCGCATGAACCTCTCCGAATCCACCGTAAAGCAACATCTGGGTGCTTTGTTCAGGCGCTGGAACATCAAAGGCCGGTTGCAACTGGCACTACTGGCCAGGTATCAGGCCGGGGGGATTTCAGATCGGCTCCGGTAACGATACGGGAACGAAAAACGTACAGCGAAATGTTAGATGAAAAAGGGCTGTGCTTCCTCGGGAAGGAAGCCAGGGATTATGAGCCATTGTCATGTGTTTATATTGCTAAAGGTATAATAAAGGTATGTTTTTGGTGTATGAATGGTTTTGAATATGACCCTAAAAAGAGCCAAAGTAATCTGGATAAGCACGGTATTGATTTCGAAACCGCTCAGGGAATTTGGCAAGATGCAGATTTGATTGAGGTTGCTGTAAATACCCCGGATGAGCCAATATCTTTAGTGATTGGCAAAATAGGCAATAAGCACTGGTCCGCTGTCATCACGCACAGAACTCCAAATATCCGCATCATTTCTGTTCGACGGTCTCGCAAAGCGGAGGTGGCCTTATATGAAAGCTAAAGATTTTGATCAAAAATTCGATGCCAATGAAGAAGATATTATTAATGATCTTGACCTCACAACCGCCCGGCGAGTGAATCAGGAACAGAAAAGGGTGAATGTCGACTTCCCTGTTTGGATGATCGAGTCTCTGGATAAAGAAGCCTCCAGATTGGGTGTGACACGCCAGTCGATTATCAAAGTTTGGCTGGCCGAGCGTCTGGA
Organism: Neptuniibacter halophilus; assembly: GCF_030295765.1. NCBI lineage: Bacteria > Pseudomonadati > Pseudomonadota > Gammaproteobacteria > Oceanospirillales > Oceanospirillaceae > Neptuniibacter > Neptuniibacter halophilus. Next base: position 2,830,205 of record NZ_AP027292.1, read on the forward strand.
AAAACAACAATCGCATCAGGCTTAGCTGCTAACAAGGTGTCGCGCAGCAGAGGAGGTTCTTCCGGGGAGCCTGCGCTTTAGTCCCGTCTTCTGAGCTGTTTTGCTGATAACGTCACTACTCAATCCATCTGATCCTCAGACAGGGAAGTTTCGTACAACCGGGAGTTATTCACAGGCAATCAGTAAACTCACGGAACTTCCATGAACCGTATTAACCCTGCAAAATTACACAACAGTAAATGGACCGCCGTAAAACCGCTGAACCGGGAAAAGCATTTTCTGGTTACAGAGATGGATTTCGATGAGGAGGGGGTGGTACTTTCCTGTGTGATAGAAGCGGTGCTGACCCGGAAGGAGTACCCGATTGACTGGACGGAACTGAAGAACAGTGAGCAGTGGATTCAGGGCTGGAAGTAGCCGTGGCGCTGGGAAGCCGTTCAGCCTCTCACTTAATCAACCGCGTTTTTAACTTTGGCCTGTCCCGGCCAACCCATTCTTAAGCTTATCCATATGTCCGATCTGTCCGGACCTGAGTGAGTGTTAATGAGTATCCAGGTGAAGTGGAACGGTGACTGCCGTTTTAAGGTAACAACTGAGCAGGGTTTCAGTTTCGATATTGATTCCACAAGTGAGCAGGCTCCCTGTCCAACCGAAGTGCTGCTGTCTGCGCTGGGTGGCTGCAGTGCAACCGATGTGGTTTTAATCCTTCAGGAGCAGGGATTCGAGGTCACCGGTTTAGAAAACAGCGTGACGTTTACCCTGACCGAAACCGAGCCACGTTTATACCAGTCAGCTAATCTGCATTTTGTGGTTGAGGGGCGTGGCTTTTCAGCAGCAGACGTTCTGGTTGCTGCCCGGGAAGCGGTGGCGAAACACTGCCATGTTTGTCTTATGTTGAGTCCGGCTATGGATATTACCTGCACAGCGGCGTTTCTTGAGGCAGGTATTTAACCCGTTCAGCAGAGGAAGGATAACCGCTGGCGCAGCTTCCCTCTGTGGTGTGGCGTTGCTATTCTCTTTTGCCTGAAGGGGCTGTATACCCATTACCGATTGAAGCCATTAGCGCCTTCGCCTGAAATTTAACCTGAGCGGGTTTATTGCCAGAGGTAAGGGTCATTGGAAAGACCAACAAAAGAACAGATTAATGAACTCCCTCTGTTTGAGGGTATGGCGTTAGACAATATAAAACTGGTGACCAATCCTGAAGAGTCGGCTGCCGCCGTTGCTGAACTGACTCAGTGTGCTGTCGTTGGGTTCGATACGGAAAGTAAACCTGTTTTTAAGAAAGGCGAGGTCAGTGATGGCCCGCATCTGATTCAGTTCTCAAACAGCGAAAAAGCGTTTCTGTTTCCTACGCAGTTTACTTCTACCCTTGCGGATATCGAGCGGTTGCTCAGTGATCCGGATCTGAAGAAAGTCGGCTTTGGGTTATCTGACGACAAAAAGGTGCTGCAACGGAAGTTTGCTATCAAAATCGCTAATGCAGAAGAGCTTTCCACCCGGGTTAAGCACTTTACCGGGGTGAAGCAAAACGTGGGTGCCAGAGCGGCGGTTGCGATGTTGCTCAATCAGCGCCTGTCTAAAGGGGCGCAACGATCAAACTGGTCGAAACTGCCGTTGCAGCCTCATCAGCTAAAGTATGCAGCTAATGATGCCTACTCTGCTCTGCTGGTCTATATGAAGCTCGAACAGGGCGAATCATCGCTGTCTTGAAAAAGAGCTGGCAGCAATCAGACGAAAAAAAACGAGGGTACCGAAAGGTAGCCTCGTTAAAATCTGCTCGACAGAGTAGAAAGTGGGTCGCAGCCCGCCTTGTGGGCCGGCTGTGCTTTCTTAAGCAGATCGCCTCACATTAGTACGGTTAAGCTATAGCCGCTTCAGGCTGGGTTTGTTTCTCGCCCCGGTCGTCGTTTTTGTCATTAGAGCCGGGTGTCAGGTTCCAGAATGGCAGCAGGAGCAGGCCGGCAATAAAGGTCGCCATGGCAAAGCCCATGAATACGGTTTCAGAGTCGAAGTAACCGGGCAGCAGACCGCCAAGTACCGCACCCACCGAACCACAGCCATTGACAAAACCGGTCGCGGTGCCGGCACCTTTACGGGTACCGAAGTCAACGGCGGCAGAGCCGGAGAGCATGGAGTCAGGGCCATACAGGGTCAGGCCGATCAGAAACAGCATGCCAACCACCATATAGACATTGCCGCTGTGAACCACCGGTATAAAGCCGGCGAGGACTACGGTCAGAATCAGCAGGCTGAGGGCACAGACCGGCATACGCTTGGCCTTAAACATCTTGTCGGAGGCAAAACCGAGAATAATCGGGCCAAACAGGCCGGCAAACTCAAAGGCCGCCGGAATGATCACTGCTTCTGCCTTAGAGATACCGGTCATCTCTTTGTAGACGATGTACGGGCCCCAGAGCAGAATGGCATATCGGGCAGGTTTCAGCAGGAAGTAGAGCGCACCCAGCAGCAGAACCACTTTGTTTTTCAGTACCGCCTTACTCTCTTTCCAGCCATGGCCTTCGCCGCGTTCGGCGATCTCATCATCGAGACTTGCCAGCAGGGTCTCTTTCTCCTCACCGTGATATTGCTCGATCGGTTCCAGACCGACACAGCCCGGTGTATTGCGTTGCAGGATAAAGAACAGCAGCCAGACTACGGCGACCACCACGGCGGTGGCGAAGAAAGCGATGCGCCAGTCGTTGAACACATCGTAGGCCATCCAGCCGGCAAACGGCGAAGCGACCAGACCACCAAACGCATAGTTAGTGCTCCACATGCCCATAACACGCCCACGTTCGTTGCGGGAGAAAAAGTTACCGACGTTTTTACACAGGGCCGACCAGCCGGTGGACTGGCCCAGTCCCTGTATAAAGATAAAGATCATAAAGATGGCCGCGCCATGGAACAGGCCCATGGATACGGCTGCGACAACCGAGGCCAGCAGACCACTGAGAATCATCACCCGGGTACCGAATCGGTCAGCAAACATCCCCCACATAAACTGGCCGATCGCGTATGCGATCAGATAGGCCGCATCCATATTCGCCATCATCTCGGTGGTGATGGAGAAGTTCGGGTCCTCTTCCATACCCACTTTAGCCACAGCAAAAGCCTTGCGGGTGAAATAGAAAGACGCGTATGCGAGCCAGGTGATGCCGAATATCTGCCAGCGCCAGCGCTCATAACGCGGATTCTTGATCATAGTTGTCATTTAACAGCCTCATTTTTATTTATGTTTATTTTGTTTGGGCCCGTATCGATCATAGAGAAATTTGAATGATAACTACAATTCGATAGTTCTTATCTTAAATATAGGTTGAGTCTATGCACTGGCTGTACCAGTCAGAGCGTCTGTCTGGCGGGGCTATGACCGCTTTGTTCCCCGCTAAGTGACTGTTTATCCCACGTATTGCTTAAGATCCCGAGCGGTTACTTCTTTATAACGGCTTCTGTCTCAAACGGCAGTGAGTGCGCTCTTCTCCGGGAAAAGCGCTTTGGGCTGTTGTCTGCACCCGCTGCGTGCGGGCAAAAGTTGATTGTTTTCTGATCAGGCTGTTTTGCTTTTGCCGCAGGTTTGCCCCGGAATTGGCGGGATTTCTGCGCCTTTAAAGTGCGCGCTGAACCCTGATAGTGCAGGCATTTTACTAATAGTCTCAACCTATGTTTGGTATTTGATATATCGATTTGTTGCGGGTTTGGGGCGGGTATATAACGAATGGGCACACCTGAAAAGTTCTTATCCATCCAGCCTGTGAAGACTGGTTCTCTCTTTGACCTAATAACGACAAAAAGGGGCGCAAGATGAAGAAACAAGGTTTTGTCCGATCAGTAAAAATCACCGTCCAGACACTGACCCTCAGTGCACTCTCGATGGCGGTACTCAATGCCGGTGCGGCGACTGAACTCACCGTGTATACCGGCCTTGAGGCCAATGATCTGAAAAAGTATGCCGAGCGGTTTAATGAAGATTACCCGGATATCAAGCTCAACTGGGTACGTGACTCGACCGGTGTTATTACGGCGAAGTTGCTGGCGGAGAAGGAAAACCCACGGGCGGATGTGGTCTGGGGGCTGGCGGGTACCAGCCTGTTGCTGCTGGATAAAGAAGGGATGCTGGAGCCTTATGCTCCGGTGGGTGTCGAGAAGCTGAGTAAGGGCTTCCGGGATGTGAATAACCCGCCCACCTGGACCGGCATGAACGCCTGGGTTGCCTCCATCTGTTTTAATACCTACGAAGCCGAAAAATATAACCTGCCTAAACCCACCTCCTGGAAAGACCTTCACAATCCGATTTATCAGGGCCATCTGGTGATGCCGAATCCGGGCTCCTCCGGCACCGGTTATCTGGATGTTTCCAGTTGGTTGCAGATGTTCGGCACTGAAGGGGGCTGGGCCTATATGGATGGCCTGCACAAGAATATCAGCCGCTATACCCACTCCGGTTCCAAACCCTGCAAGCTCGCTGCCGCAGGTGAGATTCCGATCGGCATCTCCTATGCCTATCGTGCCGCCAAGCTGAAAAACAAAGGTGCACCCCTGGATGTGATTGTACCGGCAGAAGGCGTCGGCTGGGAGCTGGAGGCGGGCGGCATCATCAAAGGCACGCCGAAGATGGACGCGGCGAAAAAACTGATGGACTGGTCGGTCACCCATAAAGCCAACACCCTCTACAACGAGAGCTTTGCGGTGGTTGCGATGCCCGGTGTCGCGAAACCGGTGAAGAACTTCCCGGCTGAGATTACACAGCGGATGATCGATAACGATCTGGCCTGGGCGGCTGCAAACCGGGCAGAGATTCTGAAGGAGTGGAACAACCGGTACAACTCAAAATCGGACCCGAAATAAGAGCGCGGGTCAGGCTTCGTTGTTGAGCACAGCGAAGCCTTTTTGAGCATGAAAATAATAAGAGTGAGGTTGCTATGGGCGATTTAGCGAAGAAACGCTTTGGCCATGAGTCATTGCACCGGGTGGATGGCAAGGGGCGTAAGGTTACTGAAGTCAGACCGCAGAAGAAGTATCTGGAAATAAAAGACGTTATCAAAGAGTACGGCAATTTCACCGCGTTGAAGGGGATCTCTCTGGATATTAACGAGGGCGAATTTATCAGTTTCCTCGGTCCTTCCGGGTGCGGTAAAACCACGTTGCTGCGGGCAATCGCCGGGCTGGATATTCAGACCTCCGGTACCGTGCTGCAGGGCGGTGAGGATATCTCGGCGCTGCCGCCGAATATGCGTGACTTCGGCATAGTGTTTCAGTCCTATGCGCTGTTCCCCAATCTGACGGTGGCGCAGAACGTGGCGTATGGTCTGGAGAGCCGCAAAACCGAAAAAGATGAGATTGCACGGATTATCTCCGGCCTGCTGGTTACGGTGGGTCTGCCGGGATCGCAGCATAAATACCCTTCCCAGCTTTCTGGTGGTCAGCAGCAGCGTGTGGCACTGGCCCGTGCTCTGGCAACCTCGCCGGGCTTACTGCTGCTGGATGAGCCGCTCTCGGCACTGGATGCTCAGGTACGCATTCACCTGCGTAAGGAGATCAAAGCGCTGCAGCACAAGCTGGGGGTAACCACCATTATGGTGACCCATGATCAGGAGGAGGCGATGACCATGGCCGACCGGATTGTGGTGATGAATCACGGGGTGATCGAGCAGGTGGGTACGCCCCAGGAGATCTACCAGCGTCCGGCCAGTGCCTTTGTGGCGAACTTTGTCGGCACCATCAATCTGATGCCGTGCTTTGCCAGCAGCGAGGACTCGATCGATATGATCGGTGTGCAGCTTAAGTGTCAGTGTGATGCCGGGCTGGTGGGGCAGAAAGCGGTGGTGGCGATCCGGCCGGAAGATGTGGTGATCCGTAATGTAGCAGACGGGGACACCAACAGTCTGGATGTGGTGATTGATGAGCTTGAGTTCCTCGGCTCGTTTGCCCGCGCGACCCTGAGCCATGGGCGCGGTATGTCACTGATCGCCGAGTTCTCGATGAACGTGATGCGGGATTTCAGCATTCAGGTGGGCAAGGCGGTTAAGATCGCGCTGCCGGTTGAGCATCTGCGCTTATTCCCGGAACAGTAATCGGCTAATGCGTGACAGGAGTTTTCTATGCAATCGGTAATTCCAGGCGCTGCTGCGCCGATCGTCCGGGTTAAACCCAAACTCAGTGCTGATGACTGGACCATGCGGGTTCTGATCGTAATCGCCGTGCTTGGCCTGACCGTGGCCATTGTGCTGCCACTCTACAGCATGCTGATCAAGAGTGTTCAGAGTGCCTTAGGTGAGTTTGTCGGTTTTGCTAACTTTGTCGCTTACTTTGAGAGCCCGACCCTGTTCAGGTCGATCTGGCACTCGCTGTTTGTCGCCGCAACCGCGACCCTGATCGCACTGACGCTGGCGTTTCTCTATGCTTATGGCCTGACGCGAACCTGCATGCCGCTGAAGGGCGTGTTCAAAATCGTTGCGCTGATTCCGCTGCTGGCACCTTCACTGCTGCCGGCAATCAGCCTGGTATATATCTTCGGCAGTCAGGGCGTCGCCAAAGAGCTGCTGATGGGGCACAGTATCTACGGCCCGATCGGGATCATTATGGGGCTGGTGATCTGGGTATTTCCTCCCTCGTTGATGATTCTGCGCACCTCCCTGCAGATGACCGATGCCCGGTTGTATGAGGCGGCGGATGTACTTCGCTCTAACCCGCTGCGTACCTTCTTTGTGGTGACCCTGCCGGGGATTAAGTACGGCCTGATCAGCGCCTTCTTTGTGGTCTTTACCCTGACGGTAACGGATTTCGGTGTAGCCAAGGTAATTGGCGGACAGTACAGCGTACTGGCAACCGACCTGTTCAAGCAGGTGATTGGCCAGCAGAACTTCCAGATGGGCGCGGTGGTTGGTCTGGTGCTGCTGATTCCGGCGGTGGTGGCGTTTGCCGTGGATCGTATCGTACAGCGTAAACAGGTCTCAATGCTGAATGCACGCTCAGTGCCATATACCCCGAAGCCCAATCCGCTGAAGGACAGTCTGTTCTTTATCTACTGCTGTCTGGTCGCGGCGGTGCTGATCGGTATGCTGGGGATGGCGGCCTATGCATCCTTTGTAACATTCTGGCCTTATGATCAGACGTTGTCGTTGAACAACTATCAGTTTGACCAGATGGATGGCGGTGGCTGGGAGGCGTTTTTCAACTCCCTGCGTATGGCGCTGTATACCGCACTGTTCGGCACGATCTTTATCTTTATCACCGCATATGTGAATGAAAAGTGTCGTGGTTTCGAACGGGTGCGCAGCCTGATTCAGATGCTGACCCTGCTGCCGATGGCGGTGCCGGGTATGGTGCTGGGCCTTTCCTACATCTTCTTCTTTAACGATCCGGGTAATCCGCTCAACGCCCTCTACGGCGGGATGGCGATTATGGTGGTTTGTACCGTGGTGCACTTTTACACCGTGAGTCATATCACGGCGGTGACCGCGCTGAAGCAGATGGATCCTGAGTATGAATCGGTGGGCGCATCCCTTAAGGTGCCTGTGTATAAAACCTTCTTCCGGGTGACTCTGCCGGTGTGTCTGCCAGCGGTACTGGATATCTCGACCTACCTGTTTACCACCGCAATGACCACGGTATCGGCCGTAATATTCCTCTACTCCACCGATACCAAGCTGGCTGCGGTGGCGGTGCTGAACATGGAAGGGGCCGGCGATATTGCTCCGGCAGCGGCGATGGCGATGGTGATTGTGGCAACCTCCACAACGGTGCGTCTGTTGCACTGGTTCCTGACCCGCAGGCTCAGGGCGCGGGTGTTGAGCTGGCGCCGGGGAGCAGCGTCGTGATCTGAAAGCACGGCACCAGACAACCTGTAACACAGCCCTCAGTTTACTGAGGGCTTTTCTGTTGACGGAATTGATGAGCACAACATGAAACATAAGCAACTCAAGGCGTTTGATGCCGTGGCCCGTGAGGGGAGCTTCTCCCGTGCGGCGCAGCGTCTTTGCGTAACCCAGCCCGCGCTGACGGTACAGGTAAAAAGTCTGGAGAAAGATTACGGGGTACAAATGTTTATCCGCTCGGCCCAGGGGGTGCGACTGACCCGTGAGGGAGAGCGTTTGTTCCGGCTGACCCGGCAGCTTTTCTCGGTGGAGGAGGAGATCAGGGATGTACTGGACAGCAACTACCAGCAACTCACCGGTGATCTGAAACTGGGTGTGGATAACCCGCTGGTGGCGATGCCGCTGGTAAAAGCCTACCGCGAGCGGTACCCCGGTGTGCGCCTTGATCTGGTGGCGGGTAACAGTCAGGGGGTCTGGCTGGATCTGATCGAACAGCGGGTGGATATGGCGATGGTTACCAATCCGGATGATGATCCCCGGCTGAAGTTTGTGCCACTGTACGAAACCCGCCTGCTGATTGCCGTGTCCCGGAATCACCTCTGGGCCGGGCGGCAGAGTCTGGGATTGGCTGAGTTGCAGGATCAACCGCTGATCAGCCGCGAAGACGGGTCTAACACCCAGCGTTTTATTGAGGAGGTGCTGGCAGAGCAGGGCGGATGCTTTGATCGCAGTCTGAGAGTGGGCAGCCGCGAGATGATGAAAGAAGCGGTAGCGGCGGGCCTCGGTGTTGGTTTTGTGATGTCCGGCGAGTGCGGTGATGATCCAAGGCTGCATCTGCTTGAGGTGGAGGGGGTCAGCCGCCGCAGTATCGACACCCTGATCTATCAGCACAGTCAGGTGCAGCGCCGGGTGGTGAGTGGCTTTCTTGAACTGGTTAAGGAAACGCTTCATCTGGTATAAGGCTGACACGGCGGGCCATAACGACCCGCATCGGCAGGAGTCAGATCAGGCCCAGTTCCTGTTCCACTTCGGTGAGCGATTCATCGATGATCGCCAGGGCGCGATCCATCTCTTCACGTCCGGCGATCAGCGGTGGTGTAAAGGTCAGGACATTGCCCATAGTGGTTTTAAAACTCAGCCCCCGGCTGAGGGCTTTATACAGCACCCGGTCGGCCGCTTCAGTGGCGGGTTCGCGGCTCTCCCGATCCATCACCAGCTCGGCCCCGAACAACATGCCCCGGCCGCGGACATCGCCGATCAGAGGGTGATGTCTCTGTAATGCCTCCAGCCCGGTCAGCGCCTGCTGGCCGACTCTGGCGGCATTCTCGACCAGCCCTTCCTCTTCAATAATCTGAATCGTGGTCAGGGCGGCGCGGCTGGTTACCGGGTTTTTCTCATGGGTGTAGTGCCCGATGGCGAAATGCCCGGCTACATTCAGCTCCGGCTGACAGACCACCGCCGAGATCGGCAGCATGCCACCCCCAAGGGCTTTGCCCAGCACCAGAATATCCGGCACCACTTCATCATGGTTGCAGGAGAACATCTGCCCGGTTTTACCCAGCCCGGTGGGGATCTCATCAAAAATCAGCAGCGCGCCGTGCTGATTACAGAGTTCGCGAACCCGCTTCCAGAACCCCGGAGCGGCAATGTAAGGCACGGCACGGCTGGGCTCGGCGATTACCGCACCGATATCACCCTCTTTTTCCAGCAGGTAACGGATCTGGTTCAGGCACAGCTCGTCACTGCCTTCCGTCACACCCCAGGCGTTACGGTAGTCACCAAAGGGCGGCACGTGCAGCGCACCGGCCAGCGGGGCATGGCGCTCGTTTTGTGACGTGCGCTGTTACTTGTTCCCCCGTGGCCGCTCGGTGCCGCGGGCAACGGCGCCGAGCCCGGGACATGAAGCCGGGAAGGAGAGGGTTTTAAAGCGACCGGTCGCGATACGGGCGATCTTCATGGCGATCTCCACCGCATCGGAGCCGCCGGTGGCGAACAGTACCCGGCTCAGGTTGCCGGGAGTGATATCGGCCAGCTTTTCTGCCAGTTCTACGGCGACATCACAGGCATAACGGCGCGGGGCAAACGGCAGGTCATGCATCTGCCGGGTGACCGCTTCGATCAGGCGCGGGTGGCCATGGCCGATGTGGTGGACGTTATTACCGTGGAAATCCATATAGCGTTTGCCGGCGGTATCTTCAATCCACAAGCCTTCCACTTTGCGCACGCCCATCAGACAGGGGGTGGATACGGACTGATGCAGAAAACTGTCGGCATCGCGTTGCAGCAACTGCCGAGAAGCCGGGTCCAGATGTTGCTGCTGCCAGTGCTGACGGTTGCTGGAGTGGTTAACATCCCCTTCGGCTCCGGAAGGGACTGTGTTGTAGGCACTTTTAAGCATGGTTATTTCTCAATCCAGTGGGTTTTTCGGCATCTTAGGTGGTGTTGGTTACCTCCGGCCAATCACTTAAATTATTTTTTTTCAGGCAAAAATTTATAGCCCTGCGAGGGCCTGTAAATAAAGGCCTGAAACACTTTATTCAGGACTTTATCCGGGCGTGGGTTATCCAGTAAGATGCTATATATAAAACCAATAAAATAGGTTTAATCTATGAATCATGCGCAGATCCGGGCCTTTCATGCGGTGGCCAGCCAGGGTAGTTACACCAAGGCTGCACAGACCCTGCATGTCAGCCAGCCTACCCTTTCCGACCATGTAAAAGCACTCGAAGAACGTTACGGGGTGAAGCTGTTCAAGCGTCAGGGCAGGGGTGTGGCACTGACCAGTCTGGGGCATGCGTTGCTGGAGATCACCCGGCGTAAGTTCAGTCTCGAAGCCGAAGCGGAGCAGTTGCTCTCCATGGCTAAGGGGATGATGAGCGGTAAACTGCGGGTGGCTGCGGATGGCCCCTATCTGGTGGTACCGCTACTGGGCGCATTCTGCCGCCGCTATCCGGGGATTAATATCTCGATGAACTTCGGTAACACCGAACGGGTGTTGCAGGACCTGCTGGAGATGCGTGCAGATATCGCGGTGCTGCCTGACTTTAATAACGATGAGCGGATGTTTGCGCTGGCTTACCGTACTACAAAGCTGGTGGTGATTGTGAACCGTGAGCATGAGTGGAGCCGGCGGCGCAGTATCAAGCTCAGCGAGCTGTCTGAGCAGAGGCTGGTCTCGCGAGAGCAGGGCTCGGTGACCCGTTCTCAGTTTGAGCAGGCATTGCGGCAGAAGCGTGTCACGCCGGCCTCAGTGCTGGAGATCGGCAGCCGTGAGGGGGTGCGTGAAGCGGTGGCCGCGGGGTTGGGGATAGGCGTTATCGCGGAATCCGAACTCGGCAACGATGATCGGCTGGTACCGCTGGACGTAAAAGATGCAGAACTGAACGTAACCGAGTATCTGACCTGTCTTAAGGAGGCTCGTCCCATCCCGGTGGTGCAGGCTTTTTTTGAGCTTTTTGGTAACCCTCAGGGGCCGATGCTGACTGAGCTTTGAGGTTGGTTTTGCGACAGGTGCAGTGTTATCCGTGATTTGTGCTTTACGCTGCGTATATGCATGCGCATAATCAGAGGTGTAGTTCAGGAGGTTATGATGGAACCTATTTTTGATGTTAATGCACCTAAAAAAGCCACAAATCTGAGTATTAACAGTGACTTGCTGATCAAGTGCCGTGCAATGAAAGTCAATCTGTCAGCGACTCTGGAGAAGGCATTGGCCGAAAAGCTGGCTCAGACGGAAGCTGAAAAATGGGCTCAAGAGAACAAACATGCGATCAAAGCTTATAACGAGTTTGTAGAAGAGCATGGTTGCTTCGGAGATGAATTCAGGGAGTTTTAATGGCTCAGTTTGATGTGTACTCAAATCCCCGCCGTACAACTCAGAAGATTTTTCCCTACCTTGTTGATATTCAGAATCCTGTTATTGAGCATCTGGCCACGCGGATTGTGATCCCCTTGGGCATGCTCGATCGATTTAAACATCAGACCCTAAAAGGCTTAGCCCCTGAAATCGATTACAAAGGCGTTAAGTATATTCTGCTGGTACCTCAGTTAGCCTCTATTCCTGCAAAGAGTTTGAAAAATCCCATAGGTTCATTGAGCCATCTGAGAGATGAAATTATTGCTTCTCTCGACTTTGCTATTACCGGTATCTGACGTGATGACTTTAGCGTAAATCCCCGGTCGGTTATCCGGACCGGGGGGGAGTTTGGCAGGCGGGTTTTATTCGTAGATCACATACTGCTTTCTTACTTTGCCGATAGATTCCCAGACACCGTCAAAACCCGGTGCGATCACAAACGCATCTCCCGCTTTGAACAGGCTGCTGTTGCCGGTATTGTCGGTCAGCCGGACCTCACCTTCCAGCAGGTGGACGAACTCCACTTTGTCCGGGCTCTGCTTTATCTTGCGGTAGGGCTCACACTCCCAGAAACCGACACTCAGCTTGCTGTCGGTACTGGTAAAGACCGGCCAGGTCGTGGTTTCCGGGTTACCTTCCAGCATCACCTCTGCGGAGGCTGCACTGCGGATACCCGTGGACAGGGGAATGCTGTCAAAGGCGACGACGTGACTTACCATGGTTTAGTTCCTTTGTTATTTCTTGAATAAGGGGAGCAGCAGGGACTAGCCTTTATCGGATTTGCCCGCCGCATTGGCAAATTTGGCCAGTTGCTTATCGATCCACCAGGGTTTATTACCCGCATCTTCAGCGTTTTCCTTACGCCGGATTGCGTTGCGCACGGTCATGGCACCGAGCCAGCGAATCGGCTCAGGCGGGAAGGTGGCCAGCGGGCCTTTGACCAGACCGCTGCGGGTCCACTCGTTATCCAGCCCCAGCACCAGCGAAGCGAGAATTTCTCCGCCCATATAGCTCTGGCAGACACCATTGCCGGAGTAGCCCAGACCGTAAAAGATATTGCTCTGGTTATTCAGCCGGCCAAAAAACGGAAAGCCGGTGGCCGAGCGGTCCGAAGGGCCGGTCCAGGTGCGCTCGATCGGAGTGTCTTTCAGGTAGGGGAAAAATTTGTTCAGTGCACCCTGAAGCTGGGTCTGATAGCGACTTGGCTGGTCAAACGCCGGATAAACCTGATTGTTAAAGGCAAACATATTGCCGCCTTTACCCAGCATCAGGCGGCCGTCCGGTGTGGTGCGGTAGTAGTGGACAAAGATACGTGAATCGACCACGGCTTTACCATCGTCCAGCCCGGCGGCGGCCAGCTTTTCTGGCACCGGTTCAGTGATCGCCATATCTGAGGAGACCAGTACCACCGTGTTGTTGAACTGGGGGTACTTCTTCGGTGTCCAGGCGTTGATGGCGAGCACCACCTGGCGTGCTTTGACCTCGCCATGCGGGGTTTTAACCCGTGCCGGATGGCCCTCTTCAATGGAATCCATCGCGGTGTTTTCGTAGATCCGCACGCCCATCGCTTCGGCAACCCGCTTCATGCCACGTACCAGCAGGCCGGGTTGCAGGCTTCCGGCCGCCGGGGAGTAGTAGCCATCAATATGCTGCTGTGACCCGGCTGCCTGCTTAACCTGCTCCGGTGACCAGTGCATCCAACTGTTGAGGCGGCGTTCAGTCAGGGCCTTGATGGTGGGTTCCATGCCGCCCAGTTGGGCTTCGTTGGTTGAGGTATAGAGTGTGCCGTCGAGCCGGACCTGAGCATCGATATTGTGTTCGCGGCAGAAGTTACGGATCTGGTAGGGCGCTTCTTCGGAGGCGCGCACCAGTCGGCAGGCTTCCTCCTCGCCAAACAGACGTCGCAGGGAGAAATACTTAGTGGACCAGGTCAGCATGCAACCGCCGTTACGGCCAGAGGCGCCACTGCCACACAACCCCTTGTCGATAATGACGATCTCCATTTCAGGTTTCTGCTGTTTTAGTTTTATGGCAGTCCATAATCCGGTGTAGCCACCACCGATAATGCAGAGGTCAGCAGAGCAATCGCCGGACAGAGGCTGCGGCGTGCTGTCCGCTTCCTGTGACAGCGCTTCGGAATACCAGAAAGGTTGGTAATAGGGTTTTGACACGTGGTTGTCTCCCTCTATGGGGTCAGCCCCACAGATCTGAATTTATAAGCGGGCAGGGCCGCCGGTTTTTCCGTTATCCAGAGGTTGTTTACTGCGCTGTAACTGCCGCAACCTCTCCATAAGCAGGTACAGTAACGGTCTGTTATTATTCGAACAAATCGATAGATTCTATTTTTTATATCGGTTTGGTCTATTTGATATGGAGGCCAGCAGAGCTCATCCGGGGTTATCCATTTAGCCAATGCCGGCGCCGAGAGGGATCTTAGAGGCTGATCATGACAATACCGGTAAAGGTGGCCGCGGTACCGATCAGTTTGAAGGGGCTTCGGTATTCGTTAAACAGGTAGATGCCCAGCAGCACCGCAATCGGGATACTCAGTTGGCGAAAGCCCACCACATAACTGACGTTGTCGACATAGGCCATGCTGATCAGTACCAGATAGTAGGTGGCGATCATCGCCAGTCCGGTAATGGTAGTAGTCCCCGGCTGAACGCTGATTACCTGACGCAGGTCGGTTTTGCCGTTCGCTTCGGTCAGAACAAACATCAGTAACCAGAGTGAGCAACTGATACTTTCCAGCAGCAGGTAGAGCAGACTGAGCTCTGCCGTGCTCAGCCCCGATTCCTGAGTATTCCGCAACAGTGCCAGTGCCCGGTCATCGGTGAGGGTGTAACCGACAGTGCCTGCTGCACTGATCAGCGCGAACAGACAGGAGCGATTTACAAAGGTCGATACCTGAATATGTCGCAACGTGGGTATCGGAATCAGAAAACAACCGCTGGCAATCAGCAGCATGCCGAAGCAGGTACTCAGGCTCAGTTCGCTGCCCTGATTCAGCATTGATGCGAAGAGGGCGACAAACAGAATGGGCAGTGAGCGCAGCAGCGGATAGGCAACAGAGATTGCGCCATGCCGGTAAGCGCCTGCCAGCCCCCACATATACACCGCCTGAAATGCCCCGGTGAGCAGAATTAACCACCAGACCTCAAACGGAAAGTCAGCAAAGCTGGGGTAATAGATCAGCAGTAGCGGACTGACGGCCAGACAGGCAGCGCTGTTCGCCAGCAGAAAGAACGCGGTAGAAGGCTGAACCTTTTTCCCCAGCAGATTCCAGCCGGCATGCAGCAATGCAGAGACGGTCAGTAACAGCGCAGCTAACAGACTCATGCGGGTTGGCCGAGGGGTTTAAGGGATAAAGTCGTGCTGAGCGGGGGCATAGTTATTCGCCGTGTACAGAAAGCTTCCGGGATATGGATTTTGGTATAGACCAGATTGCGATGCAATAACTATCTGTGGAATCTGGGGTTTAGGTTGTCTCAGTGACTGGCCTGTCACAGATAATATCCTGCTTACCTGAAGGTAATTTTAGTGGGACTTTTCGGCGATAACGCCTGTGTATAATGAGTAGTTCAATGAACTACACGGCTCCTGAAGCGGGGCAGGAAACCGGGTTGAAGGGAGGTGCCTTAATGTTTAATCCGCCGGTGGAAGAATCATGTGCGGGCCTTTCCGAATTGATCCATCACATTCGTCTGCAGAGCTTTCCCCGGGTTCTGGCTGAGTACCTGTATTCCCTTTGTCGCTATGATGATGTCACGATGCTGGCTTGTTCTGCCGGGAAAAAGCCCAATCTGGTTTACCCTCAGGGCAGCGAAAATCACTCCCCCTGCTTCAATAATTACCTTCTGGAAGAATACCTGTTAGATCTCTCGCTGCATGAAGAGGTGACTGCCGGGAAAAAGGTCTTCCGCTACTCCGAGCTGCTTAACGGCGCGATTACTGAGACCGAGTATTACCAGCGTTATTACCGATTCCTGGCGTTTGTGGATGAGGTGGTGATCCGGATTCAGGTGTCTGAGGAGATTGCTTTCTTTATCGGTCTGGGACGTCGGGAAGAGCTGGGTGAAGTCTATCGGGAGGAGATGAGCCGGCTGCAGCAGATGTTTCCGCTGATTGAAGCGTTGTGTCAGCAGTTCTGGATCAGTCAGGGTGAACATTATATCCCCACCACTGCCCGACATGGTCTGCTGGACAGCGCCATGGGCTCATTTGGTCATGGCATCCTCACCCCTCGGGAGCAGGAGATTGCGGCCATGTTGTTGCAGGGCTACAGCTCCAAAATGATCGCTCAGGAGCTGAGCATCAGTGTGGCTACCGTGAAAGTGCATCGTAAGCATATCAACGCCCGGTTAAACACCTCGACCCACTTCGGTCTGTTTAATGCGTTCCTGAACTATCTGGATGATTATCTGACCCGGGCCGCCTGAGAAGATCGCAGGTTTATACAGAGGGCGCTGATGTGTCTGGTTTGATTAGCCTCTTACCTTCGGGGTGTGTAGCATCAGGGCAGAATCAGTTGGAGAGCCTATGACAACGTATCGATACGAAGATCTACTGGCGTTTGCCACCCGTTTGCTCGAGCAGACCGGATTAAACCGGGAGCGTGCCGGAGTGCTCGCTGAAGTATTTCTGGAAGCAGACTTGCTGGGTTTCAGTACCCACGGGCTGAACCGGATAAAGAGCAATATAGACTGGTTGTTAAGTGGCGAAACCCGCTGTGACGGAGAGCCCGAGGTGCTGGTGGACCGGGGTGCGGTTATAAGCTGGGACGGGAACAATTTACCGGGGCCCTATCTGGTCAGGTCTGCACTCAGCCTCGCCTGCGAGCGTGCAAAACAGTTTGGTCAGGTGAGTATGGTGATCCGCCATGCCCAGCACATTGCCTGCCTTGCTGCCTACCTCTTGCAGGCGGTGGAGCAGGGGTTGGTGGTGCAGATGATCTGTTCTTCGCCGGGGGATCGGTGTGTCTCACCGCATGGGAGCCATGAGCCGGTGTTCTCGCCAAACCCGTTCGCCTTTGCTGCACCGACGAAGGGGCTGCCGATCCTGATCGATATGAGTCTGTCAGTGGTAGCCGAAGGCAAAGTGGCTCAGGCACAGCGTGACGGGGTGCTGCTGGATGAGGCGATTCTCAAGGATGCCGCCGGAAACCCCAGCCGTGATCCGGCGGCATACTGGTCAGACCCCAAAGGGGCGATTATGCCGCTGGGTGGTTTGGGGCATGGCTATAAGGGATATGGGTTATGCCTCTGGAGTGAGGTAATGACGATGGCTCTGGCTAATTATGGCCGGGCCGATAACCCGGATTACAGCGAAGAAAACTCGGTGTTTATTCAGGTATGGGACCCGGCGGCCTTTGGCAGCCTCGAAGGCTTTATACGTGAATCTGAAAAATTGGTATCGCTCTGTCGTCGGGCTGAGGTTGCGGAATCCGACCCGCCAGTGAGAGTACCCGGAGAGCAGGCTATGCAAAGGCGTGAGCGCCAGTTGCAGGAAGGATTAACGCTTAAGCCAGCCATTATTGAGGATTTGATCGCACTGGCGGATCAACTGAAGGTGGATCACCCCTTCAGGGCTGGCTGAAATCGGCTTTGAATTCAGAGCGTTTTAAAAGGTAGTTATCTCGATACGTTGGATACTCGGGTGGTTTAACCAGATGCGTGGACAGCGTTTTACGCCAGAACCTCAGTCCAGCAGCCCATAGCTAAAGTGCGAGATTCTACTAACTCTTTACAGCGACTTCGTAGTGTTAATGAGGTTTAAGCACTGCTTCTTCTTTATGAATCTCTTTAATCGCTTGATCGATGACCGGGAAAAGCTTTTCATATTTCTTATTAAGGTAGTGATACAGCACGCCCTCGAAAAGTACCTTGCCATTGGCATATATCCCACTTCCGGCAAAATCACGCTTCAGCAGCTCTTCAGCTATATCAGACTCTGTAATCGCGTAATCAATTCGTCCAGCTATCAATAGCTTAAACAAATGCACATTATCATGTGCGGTGATGATTGTGTTTACCCTGTTTTCCACGCCTTTTTTAGAATAAATGACCCCGCGCACAATCCCTACATGGTAGTCATGCAGATCGGCCCACTGGTTGATTTCGGGCAGTTCAGGCCGGAGAGAAAAAGCGCGCCCTCTTATGTAGAAGACGGGTGTAGGAAGCGGGACTAAATTCGGGTATTCCTTGTCAATGCCGGCGACCCGGCCCACATCGCCCGCTAAGGTTCCCCGGTTTGCTGAAGATAAAGAACGGCGTACAGGCACCTCAATGAAGGTCACAGGAATCTCCGCACGTCCATATACCCTGGTTAAGAACTTAACCATTTTTTGACTTGTTCGGTTGTCCTTTAAAAATCCAATCTCAAGAACAGGCATATCATCGCCGTGCGCATTCATCATCAGAAGCGCCAGCAAAAAAGGTATGTTCTTTATAAGTTTAAACATTGAATAGAACCCAAAGCGGCAGAGATGCTCCATGCAACTCCCAAATGTGGCTATCCATGCCTTTACAGTTTATACCGGTTCGGAGCGGGCGTGAGATTTTCCACCGCTGGAGGTGTAAAGCACGTTGATATAGCCTGTGAACAAAAAACGGGCCATCAGGCCCGTTTGTGCGTTTTGTCAGAACTTTTATTCTAAGTCGACAAGAATGCGGAATTACTCCCCGTACTCCTCAACCGGAATGCAGGAGCAGAACAGGTTGCGGTCGCCGTAGACGTTGTCGATACGGTTCACCGTTGGCCACACCTTACTTTCTTTAAGGCGGGCAACCGGGAATGCACCCTGAGCAACGCTGTATGGGCGATCCCATGCCGGGTCGATCAGGTCGGCCAGGGTGTGCGGAGCGTGTTTCAGTGGGTTGTTTTCCGGATCGATATCGCCGTCTTCAACCTGACCGATCTCTTCGCGGATCTGGGCCATCGCTTCGATAAAGCGATCCAGTTCAGCTTTGGATTCAGACTCCGTTGGTTCGATCATCAAAGTGCCGGCTACCGGGAAGGACATGGTGGGCGCATGGAAACCAAAGTCCATCAGACGCTTGGCCACATCTTCTTCGGTGATGCCGGAGGTTTCTTTCAGCGGGCGAATGTCGATGATGCACTCATGGGCAACACGGTCGTTACGGCCGGTGTAGAGCACCGGGAAGTGTTCGCCCAGTTTCTTCGCCATGTAGTTGGCATTCAGAATCGCCAGCTCAGTCGCTTTACGCAGGCCATTTCCTCCCATCAGGGCGATGTAAACCCAGGAGATTGGCAGGATAGAAGCGCTGCCCCAGGGTGCTGCAGATACCGCGCCGTTTTCCGGGTCAGGGCCTTCGATGCTCTGTACCGGGTGGTTGGCAACAAAGGGTGCCAGATGGGCTTTTATGCCGATCGGGCCCATGCCCGGGCCGCCGCCACCGTGCGGGATACAGAAGGTTTTGTGCAGGTTCATATGAGAGACGTCAGCACCAATCGCGGCAGGCTGGCTGATCGCCACCTGAGCGTTGAGGTTGGCGCCGTCCATGTATACCTGACCGCCGTTATCGTGAACGATCTGGCAGATCTCTTTAATGCTCTCTTCATACACACCGTGGGTAGACGGGTAGGTGATCATCAGGCAGGACAGCTCATCTTTGTGCTGTTCGGCTTTCTCTTTCAGATCGGCTACGTCAACGTTACCTTTGCTGTCGCAGGCAACCAGAACCACTTTCATATCCGCCAGTGCCGCAGACGCCGGGTTGGTGCCGTGGGCGGAGGTCGGGATCAGGCAGATATTACGATGTGCATCGCCACGGGACTGGTGATACTTACGGATCGCCAGCAGGCCCGCGTACTCGCCCTGTGCGCCGGAGTTTGGCTGCATGCAGACGGCGTCGAAACCGGTGATCGCTTTGAGCTGTTCTTCCAGCTCATCGATCAGTTGTTTGTAGCCCTGAGCCTGATCGATCGGCGCGAAGGGGTGTAACTGACCAAACTCAGGCCAGGTCACCGGGATCATCTCGGCGGTAGCGTTGAGCTTCATGGTGCAGGAGCCCAGCGCGATCATGCTGTGGGTCAGGGAGATATCTTTGTTTTCCAGACGCTTCAGGTAGC
Organism: Neptuniibacter halophilus; assembly: GCF_030295765.1. Classification (NCBI taxonomy): domain Bacteria; kingdom Pseudomonadati; phylum Pseudomonadota; class Gammaproteobacteria; order Oceanospirillales; family Oceanospirillaceae; genus Neptuniibacter; species Neptuniibacter halophilus. The sequence continues at coordinate 2,849,969 of NZ_AP027292.1, forward strand.
GCAGCATTTCGGTTTCGCTGTGGTAGCTGTTGAAAACCGGGTGCTGCAGGATCTCGCTTTCGCGGATCAAAGATGCGGGGTAGCTGGTTTCGCCGGACGCGGCGATCTCTGCATCGATCTGGTCCAGATCAAGGCCATGGCCTGCGCCCAGAATCAGATCCCAGAGCTGGTTGATGGTGTCGCGGCTGGTGCACTCGTCACAGGTCATGCCCAGTTGTTTGTCGTCGATCCGGCGCAGGTTGATGCCCGCATCCAGCGCAGCCTGATAGACCGCGTCGGCGTTATCCAGTTGGATGCTCAGGGTATCGAACCAGCTTTCATTAACCAGCTCTACGCCTTTCGCCTGCAGGCCTTTAGCCAGAATTGTGGTCAGACGGTTGATACGACCGGCGATGGTCTTCAGGCCTTGCGGCCCATGATAAACCGCGTAGAAACCGGCCATGTTCGCCAGCAGTACCTGCGCAGTACAGATGTTGGAGGTCGCTTTTTCACGGCGGATATGCTGCTCACGGGTCTGCATCGCCATACGCAGGGCTTTGTTGCCGCGGGTATCTACAGAAACACCGATGATACGACCCGGTACGGAGCGCTTATAAGCATCGCGGGTAGCAAAGAAAGCCGCGTGCGGGCCGCCGTAACCCATGGGTACACCAAAGCGTTGCGCTGAGCCGAATACGATATCGGCACCCAGCTCACCCGGTGATTTCAGTTGTACCAGACTCATAATGTCAGCGGCGGCACAGAACAGGGCTTTCTTGTCGTGTACTTTGTTGATCAGCTCGGCGTAGTCGTTTACATCGCCGTAAGTGCCCGGGTACTGAACCAGTACACCGAAGACTTCGTGCTGGTCGAGCAGCTCGGTCACATCGCCAACCACAACCTCGTAACCGAGGGGTTCCGCGCGGGTCTGGATCACGCTGATGTTCTGTGGGTGAACGTTTTTATCAACCAGGAAGGTGTTGGCTTTTTTCGCTTTAGCCATACGCTTACACAGGGTCATGGCTTCGGCTGCTGCGGTGGACTCATCCAGCAGTGAGGCGTTGGCCAGATCCAGACCGGTCAGGTCGAGGATCATGGTCTGAAAGTTCAGGATCGCTTCCAGACGTCCCTGAGAAACTTCCGGCTGGTAAGGGGTGTAAGCGGTGTACCAGCCCGGGTTTTCCAGCACATTACGCAGGATAACATTCGGCACGATGGTATCGGTGTAACCCATGCCGATCATGGAGGTGTTGATCTTGTTCTTAGCGGCAACAGCTTTAAGGTAAGCGAGCACTTCATCTTCAGAGCGGCTGTCAGCCAGATCGATCGGCTGTTTTACCTGAATCGCACCGGGTACGGTCTGTTCAATCAAAGTGTCCAGGTCAGCTACGCCGAGTTCCGCCAGCATAGCCTGTTGTTCCGATTCGGAAGGACCGATATGGCGCGCGACAAACGCATCCTTTTGCTCAAGTACAGAGAGAGGAGCCTGATTCTGTGAAGGCATCTTAGTGTTACCTGTATATTTTCAGACCGTCTTCGTGCTGCGCGACAGCATCGCTGCGGTCCTGGTTATCAATGGTGTGCTTTAGGTGTTCAAAAAAGAGCCTAATGATACCGGTTTTTTGACGTTTTTGTGATAGAAAATAGTCAAAAGTTTATTTTAGGAAACTGTTATTTCTTATCGTGCGCTTTTGTGCGTTGCCGTTTGAATGTGCCAACCGGCATGGCCTCCTTGCGACGACTTGTCGCGCGTCACTGTGTCACATCCCGTTCTGCTGGCCCGGCCATTAGAATCTGCGCCCATTCAGTTTTAGCTTATTGATGGAGGGTGTGCATGAACAGGCAGATACTTTCCCTCGCCGTGGCAGCAGTGGTTTCGGATGTTGCTCTGGCGGAGGTGGATACGGATCACTCAATGGTGATTGAGATCAACCGGGGCTTACCCTATCTGGAAACTGCAGTCCGCGAACGCACAACCGGGGTCAAGGCAGCACCGGTGGCCGATGGGGGAGAGCTGCTGCAGAGCCTGACCGGTGTTTCCGCAGTGCGTATGGGGGGGCGGGCGCTGGATCCGGTGATTCGCGGTCAGAGCCAGACCCAGTTAAACATTCTGCTGGATGGCGGCTATATCCATGGCGGATGCCCCAACCGGATGGACCCGCCGACGGCCTATACCTCAGTGGACAGTTATGACCGGGTAACCGTGATTAAAGGCAACCGCACGGTGGTTTATGGGGGCGGTGGTTCCGGCGGCACGGTGTTGTTTGAACGCGACTGGCTGATGATCGATGAAAAGGGCTACAACGCGGAACTGGCAGGCAGTTACCGCGCCAACGGCGAGCAGTGGGAGCTGGGCGCTGACCTGATGCTGGGCGGTGATCAGGGCTATCTGCGGTTTATCGCCCACGAAGGGGAATCGGAAAACTACAAAGACGGCGATGGAAATGAGGTCAACTCGAAGTATGACAGCCAGTCGAATGCGTTGTTAGCCGGTATCCGGCTGGGTGCGAACACCACCCTGCAGGCCAGTTTTGAAAAAGCCGATGAAGAGGATGTACTGTTTCCCGGTGCGGCGATGGACAGCCCTTACGCCGATGCAGAAAACACGCGAATAAAACTGGAGCATCAGTTTACCCGGAGCAGCCTGCGTCAGCTCAGAGTGGAAGCCTATCAGTCGGATGTGGTTCACCTGATGGAGAACGCGATGATGACCTCTCCGTCGAGTTCTGACACAGAAGGGATGCGGATTGTTGTGGATGCACATGCGGCCGATATCGACTGGACTTTTGGGGCCGATCTGCAGAATAACGATCGCACGGCTGTGGCTTATAGTACCTCTTCCGGGATGGCGGCATTTTCCCAGTGGCCGGGGGTTGAGATCGATCAGACCGGATTCTTTGTTGAGGGCGAGAAAGCCCTGAATCAGAACAATGTGCTCAAGGCCGGAATGCGCTACGACCGGGTTGAAGCCAGCGCTTCACGTGCCTCAGAGACCTTTGGCGGTTCGACGCCCCTGAGCCGCTACACCCACTTTTATGGCGTTACTGAAACCGCCAGTGATGAGAACAATCTGGGCGGGTTCGCTACATGGACCCACCGCCTGAATCCGCAGTACACCCTCGAGACCACATTATCCCGCAGCGTGCGGACAGCAGATGCGACCGAACGGTATATCGCCAAAGCGCCGATGATGGGGGCTAAGTGGATCGGTAATCCGCAGTTGGAGCCGGAGAAACACCATCAACTGGAACTGGTACTGGCCACTCAGCGGGAGCAACTCAACGGCTCCCTGAGCGTCTGGTATAACCGGGTGGATGACTACATTCTGCGCTACCGCTCGGCGGGCAATGACCTCTACCGTAATGTGGAGGCTACCCTTTATGGGATTGAAGCCGAAATCAGCTATCAGTTGAGCCCGGTCTGGACGCTGGGCAGTGCACTGGTGTGGATGGAGGGTGAGAACAGCGATACTGATCAGCCTCTGTCACGGATCTCGCCGCTGGAACTGACCACCTCACTGGATTATCAGCGCGCTCAATGGAAGGCCGGAGTGGAATGGAAGCTGGTCGCCGGGCAAAACTCGGTGTGTCTGAGTTCAGATCCTGAGTGCGGCGGTCAGGATGTGCGCAAAACACCGGGTTACGGTCTGGTAAATCTGCATACCGAGTATCAGGCCAGTAGTGGCCTGATCGTAGCGCTGGGCGTGGATAACCTGTTCGACCGCGCCTATAGCCTGCATGAGAGCCGTGATTACCTGCTTGATCCGGATCCGGTTCAGGTGCGTGAGCCGGGGCAGAATATCTGGCTGCGTCTCAGTGGCCGGTTCTGATGAGAACAGAAGGCGGAATAGCGGTGTGCTCCGGTAGCGCTGTGCTGTCAGTGGGCACTGGTTTCGCCGATTGGGCTGCGGAACCAGTGGATTCTGCCCGGTGAGAGCGCCGAGGAGAGGGTGAGTTTGTTCTCCTTCAGCCAGTGGACAATATCCTGACCCTGATCAGGATATTGTCCCGCGTCACAACCGGTAGTGGCTTCAAGACCGATCCAGGTGTTGCGGCCACTGTATTTGGCGGCATACAGGGCGATATCCGCCACCCTGAGCATCTTCGGCCAGTGTTGTATGCCATATGCCTTGTCGGCAACCGGCAGGCTGAAGAAACCTATTGAACAGGTCACCTGAATACTGTTGTCGGGGCCGAAACGGAAGCTTTCGACTCGCTTGAGCAGCCTTTCGGCAATGTTTTCTGCGGTTGAAAGGTTGGTGTGCTGACAGATAATAGTGAACTCTTCCCCACCGCTGCGCACCAGAATATCGGTTTCCCGGAACTCCTTGCGCAGCAGTGCAGCAAACTGCTGCAGGGTAACATCGCCCACATCGTGACCGTACTGGTCGTTGATCTGCTTGAAGAGATCCAGATCCAGCATAAAGAATGACCAGGTGGTATTGCGCTCCCATGTGCGGTCGGCGCTCATGTACTCCTCAAGGTAGCGGCGATTGTGCAGCCCGGTGAGAGGGTCGGTGTTACTCGCGACTTCCAGATCGTTACGTTCTTTCTGCAATTGATGCACATGGTGTGAAAGCTCGGTTGCCATATTTGCGAAAGAGGCTGAGAGGTCACCTAACTCATCATGCCGGCGCAGGATCTGGAAGTTCTGATGGCGGTGGTTGTGATTTCTGAACTGCTCGGCCTGTTTCTGCAGACGCTGAATCGGGTCGATCAGCAGGTGGTGCAACAGCAGGTAGGTGATAAGGCAACCCAGCAGACCGATGACGAGTACGGTCAGCATCGAATAGCGTATTGCCAGCAAAGCCTGCTGGTAGAACGGACGTTCCTGACGAATATCGATCTGCAGGGTCAGCTCATCACTGTTGGCAAAAGGCAGTATGTCCCGGGTATGAATCTGCGTCGGAGATATAAACCTGACCTGAGGTTCAGCGAGGTGTGCCTGCGAACTGCTCAGGGAGAACGGGATCTCCAGTTGTATGGCCGTTTTTTCGGTCATGGCCTGACTCAGCAGGCGGCCAAAAAAGATGGTGCCCCGACGGGGGCCCTCCGCATTGCTGGTCAGAATTGGACTGCCCGCGAGCAACAGAGGCCCCTGGCGGGTATGCACAATACCCTCAAATTTTGCTTCCGACGCGGGACGGGCCAGTATGTGGTCGGGCGGGAGTTGCAGTGAGCGGGTCAGTTCAAGCTGGTTCAGATCACCCATCTGCTCTGTGGCCATACGCCAGATAACACGGTTCTGTTGATTGACGATCAGCAGCAGGTCGGTCTGGTTAAATTCGAGCGTTGAGGGGGTAAGGTTTGAGCTTTCATACTCAGGGTAGGGGGTCTGCGCATACTGGAAGGTGTCGTCCCAGTGCCCCCAGTCCTTTGCCAGCAGGCCGAGGTTGATCAATTGATTATTCAGGCTGTTTGTGACCCTGTGAATATCCCCGATCTGGTTATCACGCTCGATTTTACGTACCTCCGGCAAACCCAGCGTGACCACGGTCGCGGCTACGCCGCCCATCAGGAGGACGATAAAGATGGCCTGAACTACCAGAAGTTTGTTTGAAAGTTTCACCTGCCCCGCCTGGCTATATACAGAGGTACGTCTTATGTTAATTAGATTCTAGCTAAGAGTAGGAGCTTTTACAGCGGAAAAGGCAAGGGTATTTCTGTTTTACTTATACCTGTTCTAAACTTTAAATAACCCTATCGGTTATAAGTGAAAAACAGTGCTACAATTCCGTGGCAGGGAGTTGTATGTACGTTGTGCGTTTATGTAGTCGGGAGCAGTCATGGCGTCAGATGAAAAGTTAATCAATTTACATCAGTCCTTGATGTCACTGATTCACAGCCATGGCTTTATTGATTATCCGCGTCGCGCCAAACTGAAACGCATTGCCCGTGCCTGTGCCCAGCAGCTAAAGATCTCCCGGGTAGGGATCTGGAAACTCGACCCGGATCATCAGCGGATTCAATGTGAGCTGCTCTACCTGCTCGATAAAGATCAGTTTCTGCGTGGCACTGAGCTCTTCCGTGAAGATTACCCCGCCTACTTTAAAGCCATTACGGAAGACCGGATCATCCGGGTGGATGATGCCCGGACTGACCCACGAACATCTGAATTTACCCCGGATTACCTGACGCCCAATAATATCTACTCCATGCTCGATGCACCGATTTTTGCAGCGGGCAAATTACAGGGGGTGATCTGTCTTGAGCAGGTGGGGGAGAAGCGCACCTGGGATATGGCGGAGATGTCTTATGTGGCATCGCTGGCGGACTGCATCTCGATGCTGAATGAGCAGGAAACCTGGCTTAAAGACCGCGAACAGTTGGAGTTTCTTGAACAATGTGACCCGCTGACCGGTCTGGAAAAACGGCCCTATTTTCAGAAACGTCTCGATTTTGATCTGCAGGACTCCCCGGATCCTGACCGGGTCAGGGCACTGATTCTGACCGGGCTCGACTTCTTTGCTTCCATCAATGATGACTACGGGCATAAGGTGGCGGATACGCTGCTCAAAGTAGTGGCCGAGGAGTTGATTAAACGAACAAATCCGAGCACCTGCCGCTTGTCCCGTCTGGGCGGGGATAATTTTGCGATCTGGTTTCCTGAGCTTGAAAGTCGCCGGCAATTAAACGATCTGCTGGAAAAACTGAAACAGATCGGGGAAAAACCTCTCAACGTTGCAGAAGGCGCCGAAATCAAGGTCAGCTTCAGTACCGGTGTGGTTGTCTATCCGATGGACTCGGTCACACTGGGTAGTCCGATGCGTTGCGCAGAACTGGCAATGTACCGGGCTAAACAGGAAGACCGGGGTGGTGTTAAATATTTCTCGGCAGAGTGGCTGGATCAGATGCAGATACGCCGCTCACTGGAAAGTGAGCTGATTGCCGCGCTCGATAGCGATCAGTTAGTGGCGCACTACCAGCCCATTTATGCTTCTGAATCTCTGCAGGTGATAGGTCTGGAAGCGCTGGTACGCTGGGCGCATCCGGAGAAAGGTTGTATCCCGCCTGCCCATTTTTTGCCGCTGGCGAAGAAACTCGGGCTGATGGGACGGCTTGGCCATTACATGCTGCATCAGGCCTGCCGGGATATAAAAAGTATCCGAGAGACCCACCCCGGTGTTAAATGGGTTTCGGTGAATATCTCCTCCGAACAGTTGTACGATCCGGCTCTGAGCGAAGAGATCCAGTGCATTTTGCAGGAGTATCAGTTACCCGCAGAGTCTCTGGAGCTGGAGATTGTCGAAGAGCTGATCAGTCAGGATTCGGCGCTGGTGCGTTCGCAACTGGAATCCCTGTCTGATCTGGGTATCCGGCTGGCGATTGATGACTTTGGTACCGGCTATTCCTCGCTCTCACGCCTCAAACATATGCCGGTGACCAAGCTGAAAATCGATAAATCTTTTGTCGATGGCCTGCCGGATTCCGAGGATGACCGCTGCATTACCCAGTCGATTATGGGTCTGGCAAAAGGTTTGCAGTTGGAGCTGGTGGCGGAAGGCGTTGAGACGGAGCGTCAGGCGGAATATCTGCGACAGGCCGGTTGTGAATATATGCAGGGCTTCCTCTTCGCCCGGCCGATGCCGCTCAGTAAACTGTTAAAACAGCTTGGAACCTGATTAATAAGAATAACTCAGGCTGAGTGAGCCAAAGGTGTGACCTTCCTCCTGCCCGGCATACTCGCGGCTGCGGTGGACCCGTGCGAATGAGATCTTCCAGCCGTGGTAAAGGGCAGCGATGCCAATCGCGGTTTCGCCAACCAGCGACTCTTTGTCGATGGAATGGCTGTCACGAAAAGTATTTCCATCCAGAAAAATGTCCCGCAGCACCCAGCGGCCGTCGGCAGAGATAAATCCGTGCAGACCCAGATTACTGTTACGGCTGCCTCGCTGATAGCGACCATCACCGATCCCCGGTGCACTGTTATCACCACCGCTGCGCAGTGCTGAGGTACCAAAATCCTGCGGCAGGTTCCAGCCAAGCCGCAGCTCCGCACCCGCATTGAGGTAAGTGGCCACATTACCCAGACTGCCACCGCCGTGGAGTATCAGGTCATAGGCCAGCAACGGCGTGAGTCGGCCTTTATTGATCCGGTTTTTGTGTTCATACAGCAGTTGGATGCCGGGTTCGTTCTTCAACTGGTTATCCCAGCCGTTAAATTTCTTAAAGCCACGAATATCGTGGATAAGATCCTGCGCTTCTTCACCCAGTGCCCAGGGGCCGACAATGCCCAGATTAAGCACCGCACTGTTCATCTGATTGCGGGTACGGCTGTGGTAGGCGACGCCGCCATAGAGCCAGCCTGCGTAAGGGCGGTCGTCGGGATCGACCGTGGCCCGGTCGATATCCTGCGGGGTATAAATCTGTTGCCCCAATGTGACAACGACATTTCTCAGGACCGGATCGTCACTGCTTGAGGGCGGGTCAAACAGTGGCAGGGAATCAGAGAGTTCGCCAACCCAGGAGGGCAGGCGTTCATCCTCAAGGTAGCTTTCCACATTGGGCGAGACCCAGGAAACCCGGACGCCGTTGGTATAATTCTGGTCGGTTTCGGCAAACAGGTCGTTTTCAAAGTAGAGATTGAAGGTCCAGGGCGCGTCATCCTGAGTGGCTGCCTGGCTGTGACTGCTGATGAGTATACCGGCTATCAGTGGCAGGGTTCGGAACACAGTATCATCCTTTATAAAGTGACGGCAGCCTCAGCCGGCTGCCGTAGACCGATTCGGGGCTGGATTATTTGCGCTGCCAGTTACCATTTTGCAGTTGGATATACTGGCCCGGAGGTACCCGGTCCTGCAGGCGCTGACCCATGCGTATCTCAAAGACATTGCGTTCTACGCCGGCATTTTTTGCGCCTTTGTTATAGGCTGCGCGACGTTTATTGTTGATCGCTTCAACCATGGCCCGGACGCTGCTGCTGGGGCTTTTAACATAACCGAGGTAACCATTTACCTGTTCCCCGATCAGGCCCTTTGCCTTTGCGTCATCCATGCTGATCGCCCATGCGGGCACTGAGAACAGGGAGAACGCCAGGGCAAATACGGTCAGAATTTTGCGTAGTTTTGTCATGGTGTATACCCCGTCAGAAGATGTCGCTGTTTTCAGAGAGCAGGTCGTCGATCTCGCGATCCACTTTAACCAGAATCTCATGTTCAATTTTAACATTCAGGTTGATGGTGATGGGCTCGTTTGGCACCGCCACCTCCACGCGCGGTGAACAACCGCTTACAACCGTCAGCACTGAGAGCAGGGCTGCGGTGGGAAGTAACTGGTTCAGATTCATGGGTTGTTCCTCGGTTTAAGCACATTACGTTTAACGGTAACGCTTCTCGATTGTCTTCGTCAATTTATCCGCAAACTGTAGCGTTTTTATTAACTTAGGTATGTTTTCTTCAATATTCACTGTGAAATCCACCGGGTGGCCGTTGTGCCAGTCCGGGTTGCTGCCTTTCAGCCGGGTATTCAGCAGGGCTGTACCATCGGCGAGGTAATTCAGGCGGATCTCAAGCTGTTCATAGTGAAAATTCCGCAGGGCCTCAATAGCCATCGCGAGGCCGCGATTGGCGGCGGCGTAAGCCTGCACGGTTGCGGTCGGTTCAAACAGAATCCGTCCGCCGGGCGCATCGCCATTCAGCAGGCCGTCGCTGACGGTAAACTCACCTGCGCTATAGCGCAGCGGGAAGCTGCCACTGAGCTTGCCCTCGCCCGACAGGCCCTGCTGCCGTTCAAGTTTCAGGATTTCGCCCAGATCCAGTGCTTCAATCTGCACCTCGGTGCGGATATCCGGCTCCTGCAGTGAGAAGGTCAGATCGGCAAAACGAACCTTACCCAGTAACAGTTCAGCTTCACTCTGTTCCAGAGTTAACTGGCTTTTTCCCTGCCGCTGACTGAATCGGTAACGACTGCTCAGTTTGGTAGCCTCGATTCCATTTGTAACCCGGTGCAGCTTAATACTGCCTGTATCCCGGATACTGCCGTCGGCACTAATACGGGTTACTGAATCCAGATTCAGCCCTTCCAGTGGCGTTTCATCCCAGGCCAGATCCGCCGCGCGGATGCTGTTATCGAGGCGGGCCGTGAAACCGGACGGGTCGATCTGCCCGTTGCCCCGGTGAAACAGGCTGCCGGATTGCAGGCTGAGTTCAGGGGGGAGTTTGAAATAGGGTTTTAACCCCGGCACCAGTTCGGTCAGTTTTAAGGGCTTGAGCTGCCAGTTTAAACGGGTCTGGTGCTTGTTTATGTCGGTTTGCCCGCTGCCATTGAGGCGGACAGGCAGGTCAGGCATGGTCAGCGAAAACTGCTGCTTCAATAAGTTGCTCTTAAGCTGAAACTGACTGCTGGCCTGAAATGGCGGGAGCGGCTGTCCGGGTTTTTGTAACTGAACCGGTGCGGTAATCAGGGTGCCATGGAGGTTTTGGTTGAGCAGATCTATCTCGCTCAGCGACAGTTCTGCGGACAGTGGTTCGATGATCAGTCCATCCTGTAGTGCCACGCTGCTACTGCTGAGGCTGAATTGCAGGGCAGACAACTCAGGTTCAAGTGGTGCTTCGGCGAGCAACGGGCTGAGGTCTGTTTGGAGGCTGGCAGGTGCTTGCAGCGTGATGCGGATGCTGTCTACCGGCTTGCTCAGGCTGGAGTGTTGCAGCCCGGTGATTTCAAACTGTGTTGTCTCCGCCAGATTCAGGTCTAACTGGCGTAGTGAAAAGTTGAGGTCACCCTGTAGCTGAAGTTTCAGATCGGCAAGGGAAGGCTGCTGACTGTAAACCGTACCGCTGATCTGCTGCTGGCTTTGAATGCTCTGCAGCAGGGCATCGGGAGAGAACGTGCTGCGCAGGGGGAACTGACTGACCGCTTCACTTTTCAGTTCGCCGGAAAGGGCCGGCAGCGTCATGCCTGAGAGTTTCTCCTGCCAGTGGCTGAGGCCCTGCAGATTGATCCGCTGGCGTGAGCTGAGGGTCAGACCTGATTGGTAATCCAGTTCCCCCTCCATACGCAGGAAGGGTGTGCCCTGATCCAGCATCTGCAGGCTGATCCGGTTGTTGTGATCCAGCGTGAGGTCGGCCCAGCCCAGATCGGTCTGTTCACGCTGAAAGTGAACCCGGCTGCTGAGCTCATCAGCGGTGAGCAGCAGGGCGCCGCTGAGGAACCAGTCACTGTCGCCTTCAGGGGCATCCAGCTTCAGATTCAGCTCGCCAATACGCAGGGTATCTACCGGTAGTTTGCCGAACCAGCGTTCGGGCAGATAGTGGCTCAGATCCAGTATGCTGGTGTTATCGGTCTCATCGCTGATCGGTTGCAGGTAACGGATAGTGATATCAGACCGGGGAAGCAGCAGTTGCTCGACCCGCTGGTTAAGGAACAGTTCGACGGGGTTGTAGCTGAGGAGGATCTGGCCCGACTCAATCCGCACTTCACGGTGCTGATCGGTTTTGCTCAGCGCCAGTCGCTCGATGTGAAGCCGGTTCCAGGAGGGCGGCTGCATCTCCAGCTCAACCGCAGAAAACTGCTGTTCCTCCAGCCAGTATTGCAGGCTTTTCTGGGCCAGAAAAGGGGAGAGCAGGTAGAGTGCGGCTGGCAGAATCAACAGCAGGAGAGCGAGTATTCCGGGTATCCAGCGGCGTTTTTGCATGCTCTCTGCTGTCCTTATTTCAGAGGAGTTATTCCAGTTCCAGATCGTAGAGTCGTTCTACGGCGTCCTTCAGATGAAAGATCAGGTCTCCATACTGGTCGCTGTCGTTCTCGATATCAATATCGCCGAGCCGGTCGGCGGTTTCTTCCAGTGATTCACCGCGGTTATCCACCGCATAATCTTCCATTAGCCAGTACATAAGACCATAAACTTCGGCTACGGTTTCAACCTGATCCAGATCTTCCTGCAGTTGCTGCCGAATCCGGGTCAGCAGCGGCATCAGCGGTGACTGTGCCTCGCAGGCCAGATACAGTTGCAGCAACTGATCTGCGGTGTGAATCAGACGCTGGTCGCCTGCCAGTCTGGCCGGAGCCTGATCTGGAAATGTCAGTGTGGGTTCCGGCGTGTCGATCGCACTGAGCAGGGCAGGCATCAACGGATCTTCCGGACCACATTCATACCGTCACGCACGGTGAGGAAGATGTTTTCTACCCGTGGGTCAGCGGCAATCTCCTTGTTCAGATCGACCAGTACGTCGTCGATTTCGGACTCAGGTTGCAGTACTTTGCCGGACCAGAGCATATTGTCGAGGATGATCAGGCCCCCCGGACGGGTCATCTCCAGCACCTTGTGATAGTAGTTCAGGTAGTTGCGCTTATCGGCATCGATAAAGGTCAGGTCCAGCTCCATATCCAGCGTTTCCAGTGTGTCGATGGCGCGGCCGAAGATCACTTCGATCTTGTGGCCGTGGGGGCTGCGATCAAAAAAAGTCTGGGCAAACTCGATGGCCCGCGGATTGGTCTCGCAGCAGATGATCTTGCCATCTTCCGGCATGCCCTCGGCAATTGAGAGCGCGGAGTAGCCGGTAAACATGCCGATCTCGAGCACATTTTTTGGCTGGTGCAGCTGAGTCAGGAATTTAAGGGTTCGCCCCACCAGTCGGCCAGACAGCTTCTGTGGCCAGCCCATGTTTTTGTTGGTTTCGTCGATCAGTTCCTGCAACAGCTCAGGTTCAGGTGAGGTGCTGAGAAAGGCGTAGTCTTCGACCGCTTCGTTTACCAGAAATTCCACGTACAGATTCTCTAAATTCAGGGCCGGTGGTTAAGGACCAGCGGCGATTATATCAGGTCAGGCGCCCGTGTAGCCCGGATACCTTTACGGGTTCCGGGCCGGGGGGCAAATCAGCCGCGTATCATAGCATTTTCCGGACGCTGACGGATAACTGCTTTCGCTTTGAACGGCCTCTTAGCGGGCAGCGCCAGGGTTGAGATTAGTGACAGGCTCAGCGGCGTGCCAGATTGGCCCAGTCCAGATCCTTAAGGCGTTTGTCTGCAATATAGTAGAGTGTGCAGCCCGGTTTTACCCGCTGATCAAGAGAGGGGTTGATTTCCGGTTTGCCATCACTGTCCAGATCCACGGCGATCAGCGTGGCGGCATAGTATTCCTTCAGCGGGATATATAGGTCGCGTACTGAGATCTCCGGCATGTTTTCAGGCATCACCACGGAATACTGAGTCATACCGGTGCTGGCATTGAGTAACTCATGGTGCAGCAGGCTGGAACCCGGATCCATGGCTGATTTGACCATCATTTCGGTAGAGACCGAAGGGGTACATTCAATGGTGGGGCAGTGTTGTTTCAGCAGCTTGCTCAGGTTTTCATCGCGGAAGTAGGCGATGATATGGGCGGATGGATTCAGATTGAAAATGTTCAGCGCTGCGCTCAGGGTCTGATCATCCTGCTGACAGTCGATGATAATGGTAGAGGCAGAACCAATCTCGGCGCGGAGCAGCCCGTTTTCATCGTTGAGTGAGAGGGCACGGACAAATTCGATGATACCGGGCATCGGGTTTTCCATCTCCTCGGCGACACAGAGGCAGATATCCCGGTTCATATGCTGGCGCGCTTCGGTTTTCAGCAGTTGTAACAGGGGCAGGGTGCGCTGTTCGTTCCAGCCGACGACGATAATATGGTTATTAAGTGTGAGTTGTTTCAGACCCATGATTCCTTTTCTCCACTGAAAAGCGCTGAATGCGGCAAATTTACCTACGGTGAGGGCAAACAGACCAAGCCCGGCAGGAATAATATAGAAGGCGACCAGAGCCTTACCTTCGGCTGTCGTCGGGGAGAGATCCCCATAACCGACGGTCGAGGCAGTAACGACCAGCCAGTACAGAAAATCCGGCCCGGTCAGGGCTTCTTCACCGGCAAGGCTGAGCAGTTGCCAGCAGCTCAGGCCGTAGAGCAGGAGTAACGCCAGCAGTGCCTGCCATTTCATCTCCTTGAAATGACGATAGACCAGCTTGCGTAAGCTTTTAAACAGCAGCATACAAATCCGTTAGTCTCAGGGTTTGGCAGATTCTAACGTGCTTTCCTGAGCACAGCTAACCCTTTAACAGAACAGGGTAAAAGCCGTACAATGCCGACTTTATCTTGTGTATTTGTGGAGATTGCGTGTGCCGAGTATCGACCCTCTGATTATTTTTCTGTTAACCGGTATGGTTTCAATGTCTGCAGCGCTGAGTGCCGGAGCGCTGAATAAGCTGCCTGAAGAGGATAAACCTGAGTCTTTGCGCAGCCGCAACGGAATGGTCAAGGTGATTATGGCGGGTAACCTGGCAGCCGTAACCCTGTTGTTTTCCATGGCGTATGGTTTCAGTAATCTGGATTGGTGGATTCCGCTGCTGTGTATGTTTATCACCTTCCCGGTGATTCATGTGGTGGTGATTCAGCGGATGCTCGGCGATCTTAAAGCCGTGTGGCTGATGTTTCCGCTGGTGCTGCTCTCCATGCCTGTTCTCTACCTCTACTGGTAAGCTCGCTTGCAGACCCTGTTGGACGCTCCGATTCCCCTGCTGCTGGCCGCACTGGCCGGTGCGGCGCTGGCCGTGTTACTGAGCTCCATCCTGATGGCCGGACAGAAGCGTCGGCTGGAGGATGAGCAGGAACGGTTGATCAGTCAGTTACAGCAACTGGAACAAACCCAGACTGAAACCGAAGGGCAACTGGCGCATCTGCGTGAGCAGCTTCAGCATCAGCAAGCTGAACAGCATCAGTTAGATCTGCAACGTACCCGCCTCGAAGAGCGGCTGCATAGTCTGGAACCGCTCTTTAGCACCACCCTGAATGAAAAACGTCAGTTAGAAAAGAAACTGGAGCAGAGTGCATTTCAACTGGCGGATCGCTGTGAAGTGGTTGCCGAGCTGGAAACCCGGCTTGAAGCGGAACAGACAGCGCATGCCGACAAACTGAAAACGCTGGAACAGGCGCGGGAGCAACTGCGGCAGGAGTTTCAGAATCTGGCGAACCGGATCTTTGAAGAGAAATCCCAGCGTTTCTCTGAAACCAATAAAGAAAATATGGGGCACCTGATCAATCCGTTGCGCGAGCAACTGGGTGAATTCAAGCGCCGGGTAGAAGATGTCTACGATAAAGAGGCCAAAGACCGCCGGGCTTTGTATGAGCAGATTGGCCAACTGAAAAAGCTCAATCAGCAGATGAGCGAAGATGCAATTAACCTGACCCAGGCCTTAAAAGGTGAGAACAAAACCCAGGGTAACTGGGGTGAAATCGTGCTGGAACGCGCGCTGGAAGCGTCGGGTCTGCGTAAGGGGCATGAGTTTGAGTTGCAGGTTTCTCTGTCACAGCAGGAGCGTCGATATCAGCCCGATGCGCTGATCCGCCTGCCGGATGGTAAAGATGTCATTGTTGATGCCAAGGCCTCCCTCACCGCTTATGAAAGATACTGTTCGGCAGAGACTGCGCAGGAGCAGGAGCGTTTTCTGCGCGAGCATCTGCTGTCTGTACGCGGCCATATAAAAGGGCTGAGCAGTAAAGCCTATGAATCGCTGGAAGGGGTGCGTTCTCTCGACTTCGTACTGATGTTTATTCCGGTTGAAGGGGCTTTTCTGCTGGCACTGGAAAGGGAGCCGGGTCTGTTCCGGGAAGCCTTTGACCGTAACATTATGCTGGTCAGCCCGGCAACGCTGATGGTTACGCTGCGCACGATCCACAATATCTGGCGCTATGAACACCAGAATCAGAACGCCAAAGAGATCGCCCGGCGTGGTGGTGAGCTGCATGATAAGTTTGTTGGCTTTGTGGAAGCGGTGGATGAGATCGGTCGCAATATCGAACGCACTCAGCAAGCCTATGAACGGGCGCATAAGCGTCTGGTCAGCGGACGCGGTAATCTGGTCAGTCAGGTCAGTATGCTGCAACGGCTGGGGGCTGATGCGAAGAAAAAGCTGCCCAACGAACTGCTGGAGCAGGCGCAGGAGAGTGATCAGTGATCTCAGTGCTGGGCTACGGCTCACTTTTATCTGAGCGCTCAGCCCGGGAGACCGTGCCGGGGCTGAAGAACTTTCGTCTGGTCAGGGTGCCCGGCTACCGCCGTATCTTTAATAAAGTCGGTGTGGTTTTTCTCAGCCGTCATGGTGCCGACCCAGAGGCACGGCAAATTGCTTCCTGTGCCACTCAGGCGCACCCGGAAGCGGAGATTATCTGCTCGCAGTTTGAGTGCAGCGATGCTGAGTTTGCACAGCTCTATGAGCGTGAGCACCGTTTTCAGTGGGTTGAAGTAGAAAGTGTGGATGCCGAAGGCCAGCGTGCCCGGGGGCGGATCTGTACCGAATCCAGTGATGATTACTATCGTCGGCAGAAGTGCCGTAATGAGGCTGAATACCAGCAGCGGGTGGGCCAGTACTATACGGGTAAACTCTGGCGCAATGATATTCTGCCTTTCCCCCGGTATCTCGCTTTCTGCCTGCAGGCTGCCGAAGGCCATGGCGCGGCGGTTCTGGATAACTTTCTTGATCAGAGCTTCCTTGCCGACGGTTGTACCAGCCTGCGTTGCTACCTCACAGACCATCCTGAACTGACCAACTGGCGTCAGATCGACTGCGGCTACAGCTACCGCTGAACAACGGCTCGTTGCACCTCCTCTTGCCCTGTTGCTGATCAAACTGAAGCGGATTCATACACCGCTGCTGGCTTTTTTGGGCCTGAAAAAAGTCAGCAGGAAAATCAAAAATAAGAAATGAAGTTTTGGTGAAAAATCAAAACTAGATATTGAATTGTTCGCTATTATTCAAAATTAAGTTTTGATATTTTGTGGATTATTCAAAATTAAGTTTTGATTTATAATAAAATAATCAAAATTAAGTTTTGAATATTGGCTGTTTTTTAAGCTGTTGAATACGTGGATGATATTTTTGCTTTGCTTTGCGAAAGGTTTTTGAGGTGGCGCTAGGCTACTGAAATTTCTGAACATTTTTTCTCAAAAAAAATGGAAACTTGCCGACTACTTAAACAGTTGAGTTTTCGACCTGACCTTTTGTCTGATTAAAAAGTATTCAGTATTTAAAAAAATCATCGAAAAAAAGGTTGGTTTGTTAATAGCATTTAGTAAAATTAAGATAATGTTGAAAACACCCGGCAAATAGATATGACTGCTCACTCTAATATGATCGTTGCGCTAGACATTGGAACTTCCAAGGTGGTTTGCCTTGTGGGAGAGATCGGTGTCGATGGTGCAATCGATATTGTCGGGATTGGCTCACATCCGTCCAACGGCCTCAAAAAGGGCGTGGTGGTGAATATTGAGTCGACGGTGAGCTCTATTCAGCGCGCCGTAGAAGAAGCCGAGCTGATGGCCGGCTGTAAGATTCACTCGGTGACCGTGGGTATAGCCGGCAGTCATATCAGCAGTCTGAATTCACACGGTATTGTTGCCGTGCGAGAGCGGGAAGTAACCGAGTACGATCTGGAGCGGGTGATTGATGCAGCCCGCGCGGTGGCGATCCCGGCCGACCAGAAAATCCTGCATATCCTTCCACAGGAGTACGAAATCGATAACTCCGAAGGCATTCGCGAACCACTGGGTATGTCGGGTGTGCGTCTGGAAGCGAAGGTGCATCTGGTGACCGGTTCGGTGAACGCTGCACAGAACATTGAAAAGTGTGTACGCCGGTGTGGTCTGGAAGTTGATAATCTGGTTCTGGAGCAGTTGGCATCCAGCTACTCGGTTCTGACCGAAGATGAGAAAGAGCTGGGTGTATGCATGGTGGATATCGGTGGTGGCACCTCAGATATCTCCATCTTTACCGGTGGCGCTATTCGTCATACGGCTGTGATTCCGATCGCCGGAGATCAGGTGACTAATGATATCGCCATGGCCCTGCGAACACCGATGCAGCACGCAGAAGAGATCAAAATTAAGTATGCCTGCGCTCTGGCACAACTGGCCGGCCCGGATGAAACCATTAAGGTTCCCGGCGTAGGCGACCGTCCATCGCGGACATTATCGCGACAGGCTCTGGCTGAGGTGGTTGAGCCTCGCTATGAGGAACTGTTCAACCTGGTTCAGGCGGAGCTGCGCCGCAGCGGATTTGAGGATCTTGTGGCAGCGGGCATTGTCCTTACCGGGGGAACCTCGAAAATGGAAGGTGCCGTCGAGCTGGCGGAAGAGATATTCCACATGCCGGTGCGTCTGGCAGCACCGACCGGTGTGCGTGGAATGGAAGATATTTTGGGCAATCCGATCTTTGCAACAGGGATGGGATTGCTGCAGTACGCCCATGAAGATCAGGGCGGCGAGCCGGCACAGGAGCTGGCGGAAGTAGAGCTGGTGGAACAGGCCAGCGTACTGAACAGAATGAAAACCTGGTTTCAGGGAAATTTCTGAAACCGGGCAATCAATGGAATAGAACATAATAATGCGCTGGTCTGATAACAAAGCGCAGAATCTGGAAGGAGATCGGTATGTTTGAGTTAGCGGATAGCATTCCTCAAAGCGCCGTAATTAAAGTTGTAGGTGTAGGTGGCGGCGGTGGTAACGCCGTGCAGCATATGGTCAGCAGCGAAGTCGATGGTGTCGAGTTTATCTGCGCCAACACCGATGCGCAGGCGCTGGATCACATGCGTTCTAAAACCGTTATTCAGATCGGTGGTGAACTGACCAAAGGTCTGGGTGCCGGTGCTAACCCTGAAGTGGGCCGTCAGGCTGCGCTGGAAGACCGTGAGCGTCTGGCTGAAATGCTGGAAGGTGCAGATATGGTTTTCATCACTGCAGGTATGGGTGGCGGAACCGGCACAGGTGCGGCACCTATTGTGGCTGAGGTAGCGAAGGATCTGGGTATCCTGACCGTTGCGGTAGTGACTAAACCGTTTACCTTTGAGGGCCGTAAGCGTCTGAAAATTGCGGATGAGGGTATCAGAGAGCTGAAAGACAATGTCGACTCCCTGATTATTATTCCTAACGAAAAACTGTTGCCGGTACTGGGCAAAAATACCAGTTTGATTAATGCCTTCAATACAGCCAACGATGTATTGAAGGGTGCGGTGCAGGGGATCGCTGATCTGATTATCCGTCCGGGTATGATCAACGTTGACTTTGCAGACGTGCGCACCGTCATGTCCGAAATGGGTATGGCGATGATGGGTAGCGGTAGTGGCCGTGGCGAGGATCGAGCGACTGAAGCGACCGAAGCTGCGATTAACAGCCCATTGCTTGAAGATGTAGACCTGAAGGGGGCGAGTGGTATTTTGGTAAATATCACCGCTGGTCTGGATCTCAGCCTGGGCGAGTTCTCAGAAGTGGG
Organism: Neptuniibacter halophilus; assembly: GCF_030295765.1. Classification (NCBI taxonomy): domain Bacteria; kingdom Pseudomonadati; phylum Pseudomonadota; class Gammaproteobacteria; order Oceanospirillales; family Oceanospirillaceae; genus Neptuniibacter; species Neptuniibacter halophilus. The sequence goes on from NZ_AP027292.1 coordinate 2,869,180, forward strand.
TAACATTGTTGAAGAGTACGCTTCTGAGAACGCCACTATCGTCGTTGGAACTGTAATTGATCCTGAGCTGACTGATGAGCTGACCGTAACGGTTGTTGCGACCGGGCTGGGGCGCGCTGAAGAGCAACGGGTTGAAGTGGTTAACACCGGTACGGGTCGTGCTTCAGCCGTAGGCACCTCTGCGGGTGCGGCGACTGACTTTGATCAGTTGGAGTTGCCATCGGTGATGCGTAATGCGCGTGCGGAGCAGCCGAAAGAGCGAGCTAAGCCCGTTGAGATCCATCGCGAAGTAGAATCTGAACAGCCTGTGATGCAAAAAACCGGCACTGATGATCTGGAGTTTCTGGATATTCCGGCCTTCCTGCGTCGTCAGGCTGATTAAAACTTTCTTTATACCTTCCAGGTATTACTTGACCCGGTCACTGACCGGGTTTTTTTTCTTCTGAAGAAGTGGGCGGGGCTGTCAGCTCTGCAGCGGCTTGCACAGGCAGGTTGCGTCGGGGTGTCTGTGCCTGCGCGTTTAGAAAAGTCCGCTCCTTAAAGGGCGGCTTCCTTACGAGCCTTCTTTTCTTTATACATGCGCTCATCGGCGAGCTGGATCAGATCCATCCCTTCAATGGTATGTGCCTCTGCGGGAAACTCGGATGCCCCGATGCAGAACTCAACCTTAAGCTCCTGTCCTTTATACAGATAAGGATGCGTAGCGAAATACTCACCTATGCGTTGCAGGAGGTTTTCTGCGCCGGAGCGAGGGCAATCCGGTAGCAGGGCGATAAACTCATCGCCGCCATAGCGGATCAGTTTGTCGGTTGTTCTCAGTTTATCCAGAAGTACCTTGCAGAAATAAGTCAGCACTTCATCACCGGCTTTATGACCGAGGCGATCATTGATCTGTTTAAAGTTGTTCAGATCAATCATCACGATACTCAGAGGGTCCTGGCTGCGGGCTGAGCGCTGGGTTTCTTCCTGCATCAGACGGTCAAGCTGATGGCGGTTGTAGGCATGGGTCAGTTGATCAAAAATCGAGATATCTTCCACCTTATGGAACGCTTCACGTAGCAGTGATTGCTGTGCGTTAAAGGAATGCTCAATACTGATAATCTCCTTCAACTGAGAGTGCATCTCCAGATGTTGATCCAGATCGTGATGGCCTTCGGTTTTGCGCAGTTTTCTTTCCAGCTTCTGTAGTGGCGTGATCATGTGTGACAACAGGTCGGTTGTCAGAGCCAGGTAGGACGAGATGATAGTGATGGAGAACACCAGAAACATCCCCATCAGCACTTCATAAATCGGAATCCTTACCCGCTGTGCCGGGAACTGCACATCGAGAACACCCGCCAGATCACCGGCCTTTACCTCAGCGTGGCAACTGAGGCATTGCTCCTGAAAGCGGATATTGCGGAAGTAGTGGATTTTACTCAGGGACTCAACGTGGGTGGCATCCTCATTGTTACCCAGGTGGCCAAGAATCTCTTCAGTCAGTGCCCGCCCGCTGCCAAACTGCTGCTGGATGGCGGAAGAGCGATACATCTGATAGTTGATGGCCGGGCTATTCTGATTCAGCTCCTGCAGCAACTGATCCATCTCTTCAAAACTGGCGCCCTGATTCATCTTCTGGCGCAGTTCTTTAAAAACCAACTGACCCAGATAATGCCCCTCCTGACGCAGATCCTTCTCAATAGAAAGGAAAATAAGCACTGTGACTATCAGCAGAGCAAAGGCTGCACTGATCAGAGAGGATCGAAAAAGTGAATTGTAGAGGGTGTTCTTCAGGCTATTGGCTGGCCGCATATCGGTTGCTATCCCGCAGCATTTATTCTTATTTAAATTTAGTAGATCGGGCTGATAAATGATAACACGTTCAAAAAGTAAGCGATTCAGCCGTAGTTTGATTCAGAAAAATCTAAATTACAAATTTACCGGATTTTTTTTCTTAAATCTCTTGCGGTTAGGTAAGGCTATGCTACAATGCGCGCCTCGTTGTTAAGGAGCTTTTATGGCTCTCAGCAACGCAAGAGACCGTCTGAAATATTCAGTATTAAAGGTCTCACATTAGAGTGGTCAGGTGTCCGAGTGGCCGAAGGAGCACGCCTGGAAAGTGTGTATACGGAAACGTATCGAGGGTTCGAATCCCTCCCTGACCGCCATCTCTATGTCTAATAGAGATTATATAGTCCACTAACGTATTGAGAATCAACGACTTAGCGTCTTGTTATGTCTTATATAGTCCAATACGGTCTTGTAACATCCACTCTTTTAAGTAACACTGAATGTAACATCGGTACATTTTTCTATTATGCAGTGTTACATCAATGGCCAGAAAAACATTACCTCTTACAAACACCCAGGTTAAGAACGCTAAACCAGCAGACAAGGAATATAACCTTTCTGATGGTGAAGGCCTTGCTCTCAGGGTTAAGCCTAATGGGTCCAAAATTTGGATCTTCAATTATACACGCCCTCATATTCAGAAAAGAGCCAACATCTCGTTTGGAACATATCCTGAAGTGTCTATAGCGGATGCCCGTAAAAAGCGTTTTGAGGCTCGCGCTTTACTAGCCGAAAAGATCGATCCACAGCAAAAGCGTGATGCGGATCGTCAGGAGCAAATGTTCAAGCAGGTAAACACGCTAACGGCTGTTGTTGAATCTTGGTTTGAGCTTAAGAAAAACACGATTAGCACTGATTACGCAGATGACATTATCAACTCCTTGAAAAATCACGTCCTACCAAAGCTTGGTAACTATCCCGTTGCAGATATAACTGCTCCTCTAGTCATTGATGTTTTGAAGCCTTTAGCTGGGTCTGGAAAATTGGAGATGACCAAGCGTATATGCTCCCGCCTTAATCAAGTCATGACCTTTGCGACAAATACTGGTTTGGTGCAATCCAACCCGCTAGTGGGTATTAAGCAGGCTTTCAAATCGCCGACGGTTACTAACAACCCAACACTTAAGCCCGATGAGCTACCTTTGCTTATGTCTCAGGTTGCTGATGCAAATATTCGGCTTGTTACCAGGCTGCTGATTCGCTGGCAACTTCACACCATGACAAGACCGGGTGAGGCAGCAGGTGCTAAGTGGGATGAGATAGATCTTGAAAAAGGTGTTTGGGTTATTCCTGCTGAGCGGATGAAAAAACGAAGAGAGCACATCGTTCCATTAACTAGCCAAACGATATCAATTCTAGAAAAGCTAAGGCTGTATCAGTCGAATAGCCCCTATCTTTTTCCAAGTGATCTTTCTATCCGTAAGCCAATAAATGCTTCAACAGCTAATGTGGCTCTGAAGCGTATGGGCTTTAAAGATCGTTTGACTGCGCATGGCATGAGGTCGATTGCTAGTACTGCATTGAATGAGCAAGGCTTTGATCCTGACTTGATTGAGGCAGCATTGGCCCATACGGATAAAAATCAGGTACGCGCAACATACAACAGGGCTAGTTATCTTGAGCGCCGAAAAGAAATGATGCAGTGGTGGTCTGATCAAATTACTAAAGCTCAATCGGAGGGTTTATAGTCCGCTATTGGGTAAATGCCTTTAGAGGCTTATTGTTGCTTGTATTTAATGGGCACTATTCCATAACCATTTATCATTAACGTGAAGGATATTCCGTTGATCTTATGTGAGCCTTTCTAAACTGATACGTTTCCTATCATTCTGATTTATTTGATCTTACTTTGGCGTGTTCTATGTCGTTATGTAATGCTCTATATCGTTACGTAATGCTCTATATCGTTCTATATCGATATGTCATGTTATATGTCGTTATGTCATGTTCTATATCGTTACGTAATGCTCTATATCGGTATGTCATGTTCTATATCGTTACGTAATGTTCTATATCGATATAAACCGTTTCCAAATGATCTGACGATCCTTGGTGTATATGTGACCTTTTCAACCTGCTCGCTTAGTTGTTTTGAAAGGTTAACTATTTGTTTTATAGGCTTTATTTTTTTAATAATTTCTGTAGGGTTTAATGTCGGCTTGGTTAGCAAGCCAGTTTTATTGGCATATTAAACTAGACGGATTCTTGTAATAGGCCAGACCATCCATTTATGTAGTATGGGAGTCTGACACTATGTCTAACATCTTCTTTTACGATTTCTTCGAAGCTGCTTACCGTGATGCTAAGCGAGCATATCCTGATCTTTGTCATGAGCATGAAAAAGCTTGGGAATCACCAGTGATAGCTGATCCTCTGCCAGAGTATTTGTATGACTTGGAATTAATTAAGTCATTTTTTAAGTCCCCGGATGAGTATATTTCTCATTGTTCAAAGGAGGGGGTAGCTATTCATCCAGTTGTTGCAGTCCCTATAGCGGTTGGGTGTATTCCAAAAAACGTTGGTTATCTGAGATTCGGTTTTCAAGAAATGTCAGAGGTTAGAGGGCGCGATACTGATATATCTGTTCGGGAAATTTATGGTCGGATGTTCTATGAATACGAATTGGCCCGTGAAGAATGTTCGCCTCGTGATAAAGACTTCACGGTTGCGGTTGAGTTTCTAGATTCACTGCCAGAAGTCGACCGCCCCAAAATAAAGCCTGAAACCCTTATCAGATATCGAAATCTTTGGGTAGAGCAGCTGGATCGGAAAAAATTGGATTAGTTTTTTCCTATTAAATCCAGCGACTCTAATAGCGATTTATTCTCCTATTGGGACAATGAAGTCTCATATCGTCCATTAGAGGAGAATTACCTAATGAAAGAATACGATCCACTTCCATCGCTTGGGTTTGTGCGTTTGCCGCAGATTCTTGAGGTGTATCCCATTTCTAAAAGTCACTGGTGGGCGGGGGTTAAAGCTGGTCGCCTGCCCCCTCCTGTTCGTCTTGGTCCCCGTACTACTGTTTGGAAAGTAGAAGATATTCGCGAGTTGCTAGAGGAGGCTGGAAATAAGATTCACTAGTGGTGGATCTGAAATTGTATCAGCGGTTTTTATGCGTCAGAGCTGTCTACAGCAATGATGATATAAGGCCTGAGAGTGTGGCCCGCAACAAAGAACACACTCGGTTATTAATATTATTGTAATCCTCTACAGAGGATTACTGAATTTATCTTCGGATAATGCTGCGAAGCATAATGAGGAAGTATGAAGTTAATAATTAGTAACAAACATCATTTAATCAATGGCGGTCAATCGCTAAGTTCAATCATAAGTAATGCTGTGAAGCATGACGGAGTAGCAATGAAATCAATTATCTACAGCGGTGATTACCGCGTTCTTAATCACACATTTCACATTACCCCTTGGAAGCAGGGGGAACCCTATTATCACGATATTCTGGAGCGTACGTCTCAGCAGCTTGAGGCTATGCTTAGCTATCATTCCAAGGTTCATGTAATTCGCTACGACCTCCACGTGCAGGAATACACAGAAACTAGTGAGGACCTATCTAAGTTTATTCGAGCGCTTAGGCAGAGACTAAAGCGCAAATATGGGCATGCGCGGTTGGGGTATGTATGGTGCAGGGAGCAAAACTTGAGTAACAAGCAACATTACCATATCGCTCTTATGATTAACGGTAATCTGTTCAAGTCTTCGCACACGATATCAGCCATAGTCGATGAGCTCTGGACTCGTTTGGGGCATTCGGTCACTTTTAAGCCTGAAAATCACATCTATAAGATCCAGCGTGGTGATGAGAGCGTCGCACTTGCAGCTTTTAAGCGTATGGCTTATTTGGCGAAGGTACGTACCAAAGGGAAGCGCAAAGGAATGGCTAATGATTATTCGACTAGTCGCCTGAAGCCAAAGCTGCTTTTGCACTAGTTTGTTAATTATTTCGGTTGAGAGAGACTAAATGAAAGGTGTAGGGCGCGGTAAATGGTATCGGATTGGAACTAAGCCATGCTTGGAAGATTATCCTCGTTTGGCGATTAAGGACCTTAAGGAAATGGGTATTTTTAAAAAGCCAATTTCTGGTGTTCTGACCTGGGGAGAAAAGGAAAATCCTTGGTTTTCTGTTCGCTTCGCTTCTACACTTGCGAGTTTGTCTATCTCTTCTAAAACACTGGGGCTTACTGAGCCCCAGTTTATCGACATTGATAAGACCCACTGTAATTTTGGTGGTTACAGAATGTGGTTCATATGCCCAGGCTGTGATAAGCGTTGTGCCTTTATCTATTCAACGGGACATAAATTCTTATGCAGAGAGTGTCAGGGGCTTAGCTACCGCTCTCAGCGCATGACAGCGACTCAGCGTCGTTATACTAAGCTCAATAAGCTGGAGAAGAGACTCTTTGAGTTGAGGGGTAATCTCAGAGTGAAGCCTAAAGGTATGCACTGGAGAAAGTTTGCTGAGCTGCATAAGGTTTACTTACAATTAAGTGGTCAGCTTTAACTAAAAGGGATTTTTTATGGGGTTAATCATCAATGGTAAAACTGTAGAAGAGCACTTGAACTCCAGCTACCCTGGGCCAGAGGGTGCTCCGCATGAACAGAAAGCTTATGAGGCCGTTTACAACCCTCCGCAAGTTGCATCTGACGACCCTATCATCAGCGAGTACGGAACATGCTTTATCAAGTTTACTTTGCCTAAAGAGATAACTGAAAGGCGCAGTTCGGTACTGACTAAATTATTAAGTTTTTTTACTAAGTAATTGACTAGCCTTTAGGGTCTTTCACGTAAACAACGTGAAGATGTGATTTCCCGGATGGTTTCTTATCCACTTCGAATAACTCAGTTGCTTCAATTAGTTTTGTAAGCGTGGAATATCCATAGGTGCGAGGGTCAAAATCAGGGTGCTGACGCTTTATAAGGCCGCCGCTGACTGATAATAATGCCCACCCTTCATCATCTGCATATTCCCGAATAGCTTTCCTGAGCATGTTGAGTAGACGTGTGTCACAGCAAAGGTCTTGTCTGCTTAAAGGGGCTGGTGAACTAGGCGATTTGCTTATTTGTTCTATGTCATCGTCCTGTTCAACATCGCGAAGAACTTCTGTCTGTATAAAGTCATCACAGGCATTTCGAAATGCGATTGGGGTTTTAGCTTCGCCTACACCAAATACATAAATTTCTGACTCTCTGAGGCGTGATGCTAATTTGGTAAAGTCGCTATCACTTGTAACAAGGGCAAATGCATCGAATTTATCCGAATAAAGTAGGTCCATCGCATCAATAATCATTGCAGCGTCAGAAGAGTTTTTCCCTGAGGTGTACGAGAACTGCTGCACCGGTGAAATCGCAAGCTCATTTAGCGGTGTTTTCCAATTGCTAAGATAGGATGAGCTCCAATCGCCGTAAGCTTTTTTAACCAGTATATGGCCATGCTTGGACAGTTCTCCTAATACAGCACTGAGGACTGAATGCTGGGCGTTTTCTGCATCAATTAAAACGGCGATTTTTTTCGTATTATCTAGATCTTTCATTTTACATCCTTGTTGGGGCCGCTTCTTTACTTTATCTGTGCCGAAGCTGCTCTTATAAAATGTTGCCGGTTCACCTTCTCACAGGTTTGATTCAGAAGGTTGGGCCTTTCTTACGCTGAATAGATTAGGTTTTACTTGAATCCATCTCATTCCACATAACCCATTTAATTTGTGGGTCGTCGCAAATTCTGGAGTCATCTTGTGAGGCTAGGACTTGGCCCCGGTTCAGTAGCAGTAGGGTTCTTTTTAGTCCAGTGTATGCGCCCATTCTGTTCTTGGCGTTTGCTTCAATGCATACCAACCAGCCTTGCTTGAAATAAAGATGGCCTTGAATAGGGGTTGAGTGAGCTACATCACGCATAGAATAGGGGTCAAAGTAGTGTTTTTTCACATAGCTTTTTAATGTTTCTGTATAGCCATATGGGTAAGGGCCAATTTGATCCTGATCTGGTTTAACCATGCACCCTGTAAGTAAGACGCTTATGAGTGCTGGGTATATTGCCTTCTTCATATCTTTTCCTTGTTATGAAACTACGTAGCAATTCAGTTTATTAATCCTTAGGTTTTAAGGTTGACTTGCTTTACTAATCCAATATGGGGTTTCTTCAGTAAAACCATATAAAAAATAATATGTTGCGCAGATGCTATCGAATAAATTGAATCTTGCAAATAGATTTAATTCCTTTAGTTGAAAGTCATAGCAGCGACAGGCCATAATGCGATCTGTATAAGCATTTTCCCTCTACGCTACATGGAGTTAGTGCGTGGCTATTCCTGACTTTCAATCTTGCATGCGTCCTTTGTTAGTGGCTGTTGAAGACCAACAAGTACATGAATTCAAAGATGCGATCCAGTTCGTTTGTAATTACCTTGAGCTTTCCGAAGAGGATATCAGGGAAGTTCTACCATCAGGGCGTCAAACTTATATAAAGAACCGCTTGGCTTGGGCCCGGACCTATATGAACAAGGCTGGGTTAACTAAAGCACCAGGGCGCGGGCAGATTCAAATAACAGATAGGGGCCTGCAGGCGTTAAAAGATTGTTCTCAAAGAGTCGATGTTCGATACCTGCGCCAGTACCCAGAATTTGTTGAGTTTCACAGGGTTAAAACTAAAGCTTCTGACAGTCAGCAGGAAAATACAAAGGTAGATAGTAACGCTGAAGATACAGATCCTCAGGAGCGACTCGAAGAAGCCTACGCTGAAATCCAAGGCAGCTTAGCAGATGAGTTACTGGATACAGTTAAACAGCAATCACCGGACTTTCTAGAGCGCTTGGTCGTACAGCTTTTACAAGCCATGGGTTATGGTGGATGGAGCGAAAGCTCTGGAGCTGCAACCCAATACACCTTAGATGGCGGTATTGATGGTGTTATCAATGAAGACCCTTTAGGTTTAGATACCATCTACTTGCAAGCCAAACGCTATACCGATAGCAGTGTTGGTCGCCCAGATATCCAAGCTTTTGTTGGTGCGTTAGAAATGAAGCGTGCCCGTAAAGGTGTGTTTATTACAACAAGCCAGTTCAGTCGAGAAGCACGTGAATATTGCTCTCTGATTGAAAAGAGAGTCGTACTGATTGATGGCCGAAAATTGGCAGAGTTGATGATCCAGTATGGTTTGGGTGTATCGACTAAGCAGGTTTACGATGTAAAAGCGATCGATAGTGATTTTTTCAATGACTAACTGAAATAGTCATTGAAGGTAAGGATGAGTGGCATGGACAAAAAGCAGCTTAGCGAAACGGATATCATCACGAAGTTTATTCTACCTGCGGTAGAACAAGCTGGATGGGATTCAATGACTCAGGTCCGTCAGGAGGTAAAACTCCGAGATGGTAAGGTTATTGTCCGTGGTCACATGGGTGTCCGCAAAACCGTTAAGTCTGCTGATATCGTCCTCTATCACAAGCCAAACATGCCTCTGGCTGTGATTGAAGCAAAAGCTAATAAGCATGAAATCGGTAAAGGTATGCAGCAGGGTATGGATTACGCCCAACTGCTAGATGTGCCTTTCATCTTTGCCAGCAACGGTGATGGTTTTATCTTCCACGATAAAACCAACCCGCAGCAGTTGGAATCTGAAATATCACTAGAAGACTTTCCAACAGCTGAAACACTCTGGCAGAAGTACTGCCAGTGGAAAGGCTTCAGTGAAGCTCAGTTACCGATAATCACACAAGATTACTACGATGACGGTAGCGGTAAGTCACCTCGCTATTATCAACTTCAAGCGATTAATAAGACCATAGAAGCGGTCTCCGCAGGGCAAGACCGTGTGTTGTTGGTTATGGCAACGGGAACGGGTAAGACCTACACTGCATTCCAGATCATCTGGAGATTGTGGAAGGCACGTCAAAAGAAACGCATCCTGTTCTTAGCTGACCGAAATATTCTGATAGACCAAACCCGCATTAATGATTTCCAGCCATTCGGTCAGGTGATGACTAAAATCACAGGCCGTACAGTTGATCCGGCTTACGAGATTCACCTCGCACTGTACCAAGCTCTGACAGGCCCTGAGGAGTCTCAGAAGGCTTACAAACAGGTTGATCCTGACTTCTTCGATCTGATTGTTATAGATGAGTGCCATCGTGGCAGTGCTGCAGAAGACAGTGCGTGGCGTGAGATTCTGGAATACTTCAACAGTGCCACCCAGATCGGTCTGACTGCTACCCCTAAGGAAACCGACACGGTATCCAATACTGACTACTTCGGTGACCCTGTTTACACATACTCTCTGAAAGAGGGTATTGAGGATGGATTCCTAGCACCCTACAAAGTGGTGCGTGTCGATCTCAATATTGATCTGCAAGGCTGGCGGCCTGAGAAAGGGCAACTGGATAAGAACGGCCAGCAGATTGATGACCGTATCTACAATATTAAAGATTTTGATCGAACCATCGTTATCGATGAGCGTACACAGCTGGTGGCTGAGACAATCACGGCTTACCTGAAACGCACTGATCCGATGGCTAAAACTATCGTGTTCTGTAATGACATCGATCATGCGGAGAGAATGCGAAGAGCCTTAGTCAATCTGAATCCAGAGCAGGTCGCCAAGAATGACAAGTACGTGATGAAAATCACCGGTGATGATGAAGTGGGTAAATCTCAGTTAGATAACTTCATCAATCCGAAAAAGCCTTACCCTGTCATCGCTACAACTTCAGAGCTGATGACAACCGGTGTTGATGCTAAGACCTGTAAGCTGGTGGTGCTGGATCAGAATATCCAATCCATGACCAAGTTTAAGCAGATCATTGGGCGCGGCACTCGTATCGATGATCGTTACAACAAACTCTGGTTCACTATCCTGGACTTCAAGAAAGCTACAGAACTTTTCGCTGATGAGCGGTTTGATGGTATCCCGGAGAAGGTTCTGGTGACACCGCCTGAAGACATTATTGATGAAGAAAATGAAGAGTTCATCGATGAGCTGAATAGCGTAGAAGAGGATGAGAATCCTGAGGGTGAATCTGGTGTAGAGGAAGAGCCCGGTGGCTACGATGCTGGTGGTGAACCAGATTGGGGTGAAGGTGATACCGGCAGTGAAGAAGGCGGTTTCATCAAGTACCAAGTATCTGGCGTTACCGTTAAGAAGCTAGATGAACGTGTTCAGTATTACGATGCTGACGGTAAGCTGGTAACTGAATCCTTCAACGATTACACCCGTAAAACCGTGAAGAAGCACTTTGCCTCACTGGATGATTTTGTCCGTAAGTGGAAAGATACAGAGCGGAAGCAAATTATCATTGATGAACTGGCGAGCGAAGGGGTTATCTGGGAAGCCTTTGCTGAAGATGTCGGTAAAGACTTAGATCCATTCGATCTGATCTGTCATGTGGTATACGATCAGCCGCCACTGACACGTAAAGAACGTGCTAATAACGTCAAGAAGCGTAACTACTTCACCAAATACTCTGATACTGCTCAGAAGGTTCTGGACGCGCTGCTGGATAAATATGCTGATGCAGGCGTACAGGAAATTGAGAATGTGAATGTGCTCAAGGTGAAACCATTAGATCAGATCGGTTCACCCTTAGAGATCGTGAAGAAAGGCTTCGGTGGCAAACCTGCTTACCAACAAGCCATCAGCGAATTGGAAGATGAGTTGTATCGGGACGATTCGCAGAGTGCGTGAAGTAAAACAATCCTAAGCATAAATAATCAGGCAGAACCCCTCTCATAGGGATTCTGCCGTTTTGTATTGATAAAGAATAAGTAGAGAAAGTTATGTCCATCAGTTCAGTTATTAAATCGATCCAAGACATCATGCGTAAAGATGCGGGTGTAGACGGTGATGCTCAGCGTTTAGGTCAGCTGTCTTGGTTGCTGTTTCTGAAAGTGTTTGATGCACAGGAAGAGCTGCTGGAGTTTGAACAGGATAACTATAAAGAGCCAATTCCCGAGAAGTACCTGTGGCGTAACTGGGCTGCTGATGAGCAGGGTATTACAGGTGATGAATTACTAGAGTTTATCAATGATGACCTGTTCCCTGATCTGAAGAACCTAGTCGCACCGATCGATAAGAACCCACGTGGTTTTGTGGCTAAAGAAGCCTTTAGCGATGCGTTCAACTATATGAAGAACGGTACGCTGCTTCGCCAGGTGATCAACAAACTTAACGAGATAGACTTTACCGATTCTAAAGAGCGTCACCTGTTTGGTGATATCTACGAGCAGATTCTGCGAGATCTACAAAGTGCAGGTAATGCGGGTGAGTTCTATACCCCTCGTGCTGTAACCCGCTTTATTGTGCAGATGATTGACCCTCAGTTAGGCGAATCTATCTTCGACCCTGCTTGCGGTACAGGTGGATTCCTAGCCTGTTCATTTGACCATGTGAAAGGTCAGTATGTAGAAACAGCATCCGATCACCAGACATTGCAGAAGCAGATTCGCGGTGTGGAGAAAAAGCAGCTACCGCATTTGCTATGTACTACCAACATGCTCCTTCATGGCATCGAAGTACCTGTACAAATCCGTCACGCTAATACGCTGAATAAACCACTCTCCAGTTGGGAGATCGAAGATCAGGTTGATGTCATCGTGACTAACCCGCCATTCGGGGGTACGGAAGAAGACGGTATTGAGAAGAACTTTCCTGCTGAATACCAAACCCGTGAAACCGCAGACCTGTTCCTGCAGTTGATCATTGAAGTGCTAAAAGAGAAAGGTCGTGCAGCAGTAGTATTACCGGACGGCACGCTATTTGGTGAAGGTGTTAAAACCAAGATCAAAAAGCTGTTGCTGGAAGAGTGTAACCTCCACACATTAGTACGCCTGCCCAACTCCGTATTTGCGCCATATACGGGGATAAAAACAAACATCCTCTTCTTCGAGAAAGGCGAGCCTACTCAGGATGTTTGGTACTACGAAGTGCCGCTGCCAACTGGGGTAAAGGCCTTCAATAAAACCAAACCTATGAAGCTGGAAGATCTATCCGAATGTGCGGATTGGTGGGGTGAAGGCAATAGCCTGACAGATAAGATCAAACGTCAGAACCGTCAGGAAAATGAACATGCCTGGAAAGTGAGTATCGATGAGATTGTAGAGCGTAACTACAACCTAGATATCAAGAACCCACATGAAGAAGAACAGATCGTACATGATCCTGAAGAGTTGTTAGCCGAATATCATCAACAGCAGCAAGAGATCGGCGAGCTACGTAACCAGATTAAAGGTATTTTGGCAGAAGCCCTCGCACCGAATAAAGAGCGAGGTAAAGCCTAATGGGTTCTGCAAATGTAGAGCAATTGATCACTGATCATATCGATCTATGGACCTCTGCTATCGAGAACAAGAGTAGCAGTGGGCGAGGTGGTTCAAAAAAGAAAAGTTTATACGGTATCAAGAAGCTTCGTGAGTTGATTCTGGAACTTGCCGTAAGAGGTAAGTTAATCCCGCAAGATCCTAATGATGAGCCAGCTTCAGTACTGTTGGAACGGATTGCTGATAAAAAAGACTCGCTGATTAGAGCGAAGGCTATTAAAAAGCCCAGAAGGTTACCCGAAATCACTGAAGAGGATTGTTTAGAACATCTACCTGCGGGTTGGGCTCGGTGTCGTTTAGGTAGTGTCATGAATGTACTGAATGGTCGTGCATATAAAAAGCACGAGATGCTTCAAGAAGGTACACCTTTGTTAAGAGTCGGGAATCTATTTACCTCGAAAGAATGGTATTACTCTGATTTAGAACTGGAGCCTGACAAATACATCGATACAGGGGATCTTATTTATGCATGGTCTGCGTCATTTGGTCCTTTTATTTGGGATGGTGGAAAAGCTATATATCACTACCACATTTGGAAGCTAGACTTTTTTAATGAGGAGTCATTGTATAAACCATTTATCTTCAATTTTTTGTCAGCTATTACTGAAGAAATAAAAGCATCTGGTAATGGCATCGCGATGGTCCATATGACAAAGGACCGCATGGAAAAATTGATTCTGAGAATACCGCCATATTCCGAGCAAATTCGCATATCTGAAAAGGTTGCGGAGTTGATGGCTCTCTGCGATCAGCTAGAAGAGCAAACTGAAAACAATATTGAAGCCCATCAGGTTCTGGTTGAAACCCTGTTAGGCACTCTCACCCTAAGCCAGAATGCTGAAGAATTGGCAGAGAATTGGGAAAGAGTCGCTGAGCATTTCGATACCCTCTTCACTACAGAGCACAGCATCGATCAGTTGAAGCAGACAATTCTGCAATTGGCTGTAATGGGTAAGCTGGTGGCGCAAGATCCGAAGGATGAACCTGCTTCTGTTCTACTAGAACGGATTGCTGCTGAGAAAGAGCAATTGATTAAAGATAAGAAGATAAAACGATCGAAGAGCTTACCTTTAGTTGGTTCTGAAGAAAAAAACCATGATATCCCTGTTGCTTGGCAATGGGTTAGATTCAGTGATGTTGCCTCCTGCCGTTTAGGTAAGATGCTTGATAAGGCTAAGAATAAAGGAGAGCTTTTGCCTTATTTGCGAAATACCAATGTGCAGTGGAAATATTGTGATCTTGAGGATGTTAAGCAGATGAGGTTTGAGGAGTCAGAAAAGGAAGAGTTTTTGATTAAGGTTGGAGACCTCCTAATATGTGAAGGAGGGGAACCTGGTAGGTGTGCAATTTGGAACGAACCAGATAACGAAATTTATTTCCAAAAAGCTTTGCATCGTGCTCGCCCTTTCCAAGGAGTCTTAGCTGAATATCTTCAGATTTGTTTGAGGAAAGACGCAATTTCTAAACAGCTAGATAAGTACTTCACTGGTGCGACGATTAAACACTTTCCAGGGGATAAATTAGCTCGCTATGTGGTTCCAATGCCGCCCCAAAAAGAACAAATTAGACTAGTGGCTAAGGTTAATCAACTTCTGACCATCTGCGACCAACTCAAAGCCCGTTTACTGGAAACTCAACAAAACCAACTCTCCCTAGCCGAAGCAATAACGGATCAAGTGCTACAGGGGGAAGCGTTACTTGGGTAAGTATGGAGAGGATAAGGATGTCCTACGATAAACCTTGGGTGAGCCATTGAGATCAAAGACAGCAGCTTAAAGAATTTAGGGATGTTACTTAAATGGAAGAAATTATTGGTATCGTTGCTAGTCTAATTGCAGTGATTGGTGGCCTTTATCAAGGGTATCGCTGGCTTAGGAATAAGTTAGATTCTAAGAAAACGGAAATAACGAATGGTGATGATTCTTTAAATGAATCTGTTGCGAACAGATTCTTAAAACTGTTCGAAGCCCATGGGGTCTATCGTAACCAGATACCTGAATTCTTTGATCATGGTTTGACTATTTCGGATGTTCAAACGGAAGACAATCTCCTCAATAAGCTAACACCTTCACTACTCCAAAGCGCAGCTGATCTGTTTCAAGTTAACACTGAATGGTTGTCCCATGGGCAGGGGGAGATTTTTGAATCTCATCATTTCTATAAACACCCGACAGAGTTTGGTCGCTATATAGATGAGCTTCAGGCTAGGGGGGATGACAAGCTGATTGAAGGTTTTGTTCTAACGGTTAAACCACCACGAAAGCATGAAGAGGATACACTGATTCTCTTGAAAGAAAGTATTGGCGTAGTAGGTGAAAGAACTATATTCAGGTACCACCTTTGTCCAGGGTGGGTGCTCAGTTACTGGAAATGTTGCGCCGACGTGGCTTGCTGTATCTCGCAAGCCCAAATGCGCGATGTTTATATGGTTGGCAAGTATGTTGAAAAGGGCTGGCTGGAGTCCTTTGCCGAAGGAGTGCTACTACCATCATTCTCTTTTGAACTTGATGAGCTTGATATGTCTATAAAGGGGAGGTGGCAGGCTGATGAATTTGTGGATACTCCCGAAAAGTTCATTGCGCCATTATCCAAAGAAGATGGATATAGTGTTGCTTCAGCTATCGATCGGTGGTTAGGGTATTTCGAAGCTGGTGACATATATATCCATTCGGCCACCACTAATAAAAAAATAGGTGTGAGTTTTAAGCGTTATGCTGATTCTTATATCAGTAAAAAACAATATTTAAATAACTCTTAAAGATAAATTTTAACCCTAAAGGACAAAGGATAGTAATGGAGATAGAGCAAGGCTGGTTTAATTGGGAAAAGGCTAGGCCGTTGGTACGTGAGTGCTTTTCATTTTGGGAAGACGGTGAAGATATTCTGTGGGCAAAACAGTGTTGGCCTGCACTTGATAAAAAAGGCTTAACAATCTTCTTTTCAGAAAAAGAGGAAATGAAGGTGCGTAGCTATGTGGCAGCTTTGGGGATTATTTATTCTGAGTGTATGCGAGAATACCAAGAATCATTAGCAGGGTACAGAAACTCTGATGATGATTACTATAACGACCATCTTTTTAATGGATTTTTAAATAAAGACTATATTGGTTGGTTATTGGAAGAAGGGGATAATATAGCTGCAAGGAGAATTTCAGATGTTTTTCATGCTCTGATTGATTGTTATACAGTTGAGGGCCTGTTTTCGATGACAGCGAAAAGTATTATATCTGGAATTTATACTTGCTCTGATGCATTTACCGTTAACTCAGAAGCACAATCTTGGCTTGAGCAAGCTCAGTTAGAACAAGACCGGCGTCATACTGAATTGTTAACGTTTTTCCAGGCTGGGCCCATACTCCCTGGTCGAATGGAGCTCTTGGAGTATGGGGTCAGTTCACCTTAATTGTTAGGGAGAATGGTATCGATTCTTTTGAGCATCTTGTTGAGTATTTGGTTCAATGTAAAGGAATAATCAAACCTGCTAGTGAGTTTTAATACATCTTCAAGATCGATCAGAACCTTAGAAAAGACTTCTGTCATAATTAACTTACCAACTGGAGATACGGCATACCTCACCATATGTATTTTTTCTATAAAATTCGTTTCAGAGCATGGGCATATGCCGTATTTTTCATCATCAAATAGTTCAAAAGTATTGTCCCAATCGTACCCAGTTATTCGCTGCTGAACGTATCCGTTCTTCCCTTCAATTGAAGTGCCTAGTTCGTTGTCGTAATGATCTTCGTTAGGGCAATCATTATACTCTTCAGTTACCAAGATCCCGTAATCTAATAGTGCTTCATAATGGAATTTGTATATCTTCTCAACTTCCTTATGCGTCTGTATCTTGACAGGTTTGGCTGTTGAAAAGTCATCAATAATATCTTCAAATTTTCTTTGTATTTTTAGAATTTTCTGTTTTAAATTTAAGAAGTGAGTGACGGCATCAGAATAGTCCATTTTGGGTGCTTCCTTGGATTACAGCTATTAAAGTCATTCCTATTATCTCTTCATACTTCCAGAGCACGAAAATATTACTTTATATTTCTTGTGCTCGCTAGTATTGATCTTGCTTATTTTCTTCTGATCGACTGAGTATTCACGAATTTGGTAAACAATCTTAGTCACATGAGATGGTCTAAACGGCACCGTTTCTTTAGGTGCTGTCCTGATGTTTTTCAGAGCGGTTTAATGTTATTTCTGGCTAAAGCTTGTCTATAAAAGATATTAAATGTATAAGTACAGAGTAAGGCGGTTATTAAAACTCTTCATAGTGTTTTATCTCCGCGAATTTATACATACCTTGTGGTGCAGGGCTGGTCGTTACTAAATTAAAGGAAATAAATCATGTGTAAACGGAAACTAAGGAAACTTACCCCGCGACAGCAAGCCATTTTAGCGAATAAGAATTCTGAAAGTCGTAAAGTTACGCAGGTAGACATCCAGATTGAAGTCGCGAAAAATCCACTTCAGATCAAGGATTCAAAACGCACAAAGAAACAGCTCAAATTGAAAATGCGCGATAAAAAACGTGCGATGTCAAAACGACGTAAGATAATGAAAGGCCTCTCAAAAATCGACCGAGCAACTGAGCTGATAGAGATGTATGCAGGGCATAAGGAAATCAGACGATTACGTGTCGGCCTACAGAAGTTATGGCCTTTTGAAACGTCTGCTATGTACGATGACGATATAGCTGAAAAAAGATTAGCAGGGCTAGCTGAGATAGTGCGTAATGGTACGCTTCAGCGATCTGATGTTATCGATTATCTAATGCTGCTTGCCCGTCTGACAAATGAAATGACAGCTGGACCAAACATTGTCATTACTGAAGTCTATGGTCCGGCCCCAGCTACCACGCCTAATCATGATTATGAATTTAGTCATAGTGTCGAGCCTCTTTACGTTCAAAAACGGATTCGTAGTGATGACGTAAAGATCGATGATATCACTGCCAATAAAGAATCAGGTGATAGTAGCGTTCTTTATACTGCTGGCTGGTCAACTGACGGTGCTTTCACTAAAGATTGAACTGATGGCTAGAGACCCACAGAAAAATTTTCCCTGAGATAACAAGCAGATCATCTGGCTGGAAAATACATTTGAAGGGGCTTGCTACAGTTTTTTCTGATGGTGCATTGCTTCCAATATTCGCTCTTGATCTCGATGAGCTTGATATGCCGACAATGGGCTGGCTGCGTTAATGTGCTAATTTGATTGAATTAAAACATGTGTTTGGATAACTTGCTGATTTGCAAAGATTTTATTTTTCTGGCAAATTTGTTTTCAGCTTGTGTATAGATAATATTCGCGCAGGTTGCGCTCTGTTTTTGCACAAAATTATGGATGATGTCTAAGGGATCATGGTTAGATCAGCTGTTCTTCATGGATGGAATATCTCACCTCTCGAAACATGCTTTTCATACGCTAAATCTTTTGGCCTACCTTAGGGCTTAGCCTTACTAGGTAGGAAAAAATCGAATAATTCTGAGATTGCCAAGGGGCTTCTGCTCTTGTGGTAATCGTTAATCTGTTAAGGATGTGAAAATGTTGGCTGGAATAATTGAATCGACGCTACTCAATAGCGGTGCAGAATTTCTTACCAATGTCTTTTTATGGGCATTGATAGCCTGCTTTTTGATTGCTGTGGTTATGAAGCGAAGCAATAGCGCTCATTCTTTTACTCAATATGCCCCAACACTTCTTACTACCTTGGGTATTTTGGGAACATTTGCTGGAATTATTTCAGGATTATTAGGCTTCAATGTTGATGATATTGATGGAAGTATCAGCACTCTGTTAGCAGGATTGAAGACTGCTTTCACAACCAGTTTGGCTGGTATGGCGCTTTCGGTTTTATATAAATTAATTGTTGCTACAGGTTGGATATCCCCAAAAATTGCTGAAGGTGTCGATGAAGATGAGGTTGGGGTAGCCGAACTATATAGTGTAATGAAGGAGCAAGCAGAAGGTATTGAATCGCTGAAGAGTGCTATTGGTGGAGACAGTGAAGCAAGCTTAGTAGGGCAGATGAAGCTGTTGAGGTCTGATATTGGGGATCAGCACAAGAGCCTTGTGCAAACGGTTGAACCATTGTCTCCGACCTTAAAAAGCATCAATGAGCATTCCGAAAAGCAGCAAGCCGCATTCATAGAATTCCAAGAACGGTTATGGATCAAGCTTCAGGACTTTGCCGATATGATGTCAAAGTCAGCCACTGAACAGGTGATCAATGCTCTCAAGGACGTTATTTCAGATTTCAATAATAACTTGATTGAGCAATTTGGAGAAAACTTCAAACAGCTAAATGCTGCTGTTTTAGAGTTGGTTCAATGGCAGGAGAATTACAAACAACAGTTGGCTCAAATGAGCGATCAATATCAGCAAGGGGTCCAGGCAATAACTCACACTGAGTCTGCGGTAAGCCATATTAGCGAGGAATCGAAAGTGATTCCTGAAAGTATGAAAGAGTTGCAGGCAGTAATGGAAGTTAACCAGCATCAGCTTAAGGAGCTTGAGCGACATCTTGATGCGTTTAAAGATATTCGAGATCGCGCTGTTGAAGCTGTACCTGAAATAAGAGCTCAGATTGATGAGACTGTTAAGGGAATGAATGAAGTAGCTGCTTCGATAAATGACGGTATGACAAAAACAACCGAGACTCTTGTGACTGGACTATCCGACGCTGCCGAAGTTGTTTCGAATGAAGTTAGCTCTTCGGTTAAATCTATGTCAGAAGGGGTTCTAGCCGCTGCTGAGGAAGCTTCTAAAGGAATTACTGAAGCTGGAAATAAGATGTCCGAAGCCGTTGTTGATAGCTCTGGCGAAATGCAAAAGGCCATTATTACAGGTAGTGAAGAGTTTATTCAGAATAGCCAAAGAGTAAATGAATCTTTACAAGGTACTTCAGGCGTTATTGCGGACAATAGTGAAAAGTCTAAGCAGATGTTTGATGATGCGCTGAGCGAGACTAACTCCGTGCTACGAAATTTAATTGCCGATCTTAAAGATGATAGTCAGAAGTTAACTGAATCCTATAAAACCGCAAGCCAATCATTGGTATCTGAAACTGAATCTATTCGGAATAGCTTTGAGCAAGGGCTTTCATCAATGCGCCAGCAGTTGGGTGCAGAGCTACAAAAAATGGCTGAGCAGCAAACACAAGAGAGTCAGCGTGTGCTAGCAGGTATGAGTCAGCAAGCAGATAACGCTCTTAAAGATACTGGGGAAGCGGTTCAGAAACAGGTCAAAATGTTAGACGACGCACTTAATCATGAGCTTAATCGTGTTATGAACGAAATGGGGCGTGCGCTGACAACAATCTCAGGTAAATTCACAAGTGATTATCAACAGCTTGTAACTGAGATGCACAAGGTTACTAGGATGCGTGAGGTTAGCTAAATATGAGCCGGCTTTTGGATTCGAAGGTAACTGAGCAAGAAGAGTCTCATTGGTTATCAGTCTCAGACTTGATGGCTGGGTTGATGATGGTGTTCTTATTTATTGCAATTGCCTTAATGCGGGAAGCGTTTATTGAACGAGACAAGGTTAAAGAGGTAGCCGTTGCTTACCAAGAAAACCAAGTCGCAATATATGATGCACTAATGGGGGAATTCCAGTCTGATCTACAGACTTGGGATGCAGTGATAGATCCCCACTCTTTGACATTTACGTTTCAATCCCCTGAGGTGTTGTTCGCAACAGGAAAGATTGATCTTAGTTCACGCTATAAAGAGCTATTGAGGGATTTTTTCCCTCGGTATCTAGATGTTCTTGGTAAGTTTGCTAATTCAATCAATGAAGTACGTATTGAAGGGCATACTAGTAGCGTCTGGAATAGTTATGTAAGTGATACGGAAGCATATTTTAGAAATATGGAGCTTTCACAGGGAAGGACTCGAAGTGTTCTTGCCTATGTCTATGATCTCCCTGAATCTGATGAACAAAGGCGATGGATAAAGAAACACTTTGCTGCGGTAGGCCTTTCTTCATCTCACCCGGTCATGAATACTGCAGGGCAAGAGGACTCTGTACGTTCAAGGCGAGTTACTTTTCGTGTTATTACTAATGCTGATATCCAGATGCGCCAAATTCTGGAGCTAAATTAATGAAGTTAACTACTGATTTATCGGGGCTCTGGGCTAATGTCGAGCGTATGGGGAAGTTTGAAGCCAACTTCAACCTCCAAGAAGATCATTCACCGGATTTTGAGCTAGATAAAGACCTTTCTAGTACTGCTGGTTTGGATATTCAGCTAGAAGATCTAGAGCTTGAGAATGGTGTCCTCAGTGTTAAGGGCCGCCAGGTACTTCTATTTATTCCGGACCAAGGTCAGGCAATCGATGAGGTTCTTGAAGGAACTAAAGAGGGACGTAAGTTCCATGTTGCTGACTGCAAGACTTTGAATTCGATGCGCCAGAAAAACCGCTTTAACAGATATAAAGCGACTTATAACACCAGTGGCCTTTTTAAGGTTTATGGTGTCTCATATGAAACCGGTGATAGTGTTGAAGGTGAAGCAGAATTAAGAGTATGTAAGAACTGTTTATCCTATCTCAATTACAAAGGGTATCGGCACGGGAAGGGGCTTCCTAAAAAGCAAATATATGATGAGTATGATATTTCAGAGTTTTTATCAGAATACAGCACCTTGTTTAGCTCTATGCCCGATCGATCACAGGTTGTGGACAAGGGTGGGTACTCTGACGATTGGGCTGAAGTCTCCACAAATTACCGCGCCACCGTAAATTTCTGTTGTGAACAGTGCGGTGTTGATTTGAATTCTAATAAGCGCCTGTTACACACACACCATATCAGTGGGAATAAAAGAGAGAACCATCCAGGAAATCTCAAAGCACTTTGTATCGATTGCCATCGTAAGCAACCACATCATGACTATATGAGAGTTACTCATGAAAATATGTTGTTTTTGAATGGTCTCAGAAGAGAGCAGGGGCTGTTTAACATCTCAAACTGGAACCAAGCAAGAAATGTCGCTGATAAAGCTGTTGATGGTTTGCTGCGCTTCTATGAAAAGAATGGTTATCCAATACCTGAAATCAACTTTATTATCAAAAATAATGAGCAATCAACGTTTCAGTTAGAGGTGGCATGGCCTTCTCTGAAAAAGGGCATTGCTATAAGCAGGGAAGACATCAAGGCCGGGCAGTTATATGGTTGGAATGTTTTATCAGTGGGTGAAGCTCTTAGCGAAATGAATCAATAGTTAATACACTATCCAGGCTGGTATGTATTGTGGGTTTATGCTTTCGAATTGTTTTCGTAGAATCGCACCTTTCGATATTACAGCAGTGATTACTGACTTGGTTTTTAAGTAACACTGCTTGTAACATTAGCGGTAATTGTGGCTTAACTGTTCCTTTTAAAACAAAAGGTTATTTTATAGCTTCGAATCCCTCCCTGACCGCCATCTATTCTAGCGAAAGAGCCTCGATATTTATCGGGGCTTTTTTGTGCCTGAAAGATCCTATTTGGGAAATGTAGTGCCCAAGCAACACTGGCCACCACTCTGTTGCCATTTCAGTATCTTTTTTGTGTCAGATCAGGTGGCTGTATGCCGTTATTTTGATGGTGCCTTTGCCGGCTTTCAGTAACGGCGTTTCTTATTCCGCTTCGATCTGTAAGCTATGTATTACCTCATCACGCCGGGTAAGAATGGCTTTTTTCTCTTTAGCTTCCTTGTTCTCCCAGTGTTTTGTTTGCATGGCAAGTCGGGGGTTCTGGCTGAGCCAGCTCTGATTGTCGGCGATGAAGCCCCAGTACAGTGTGGTGAAAGGGCAGGCCTGATCGCCTGTTGCCTGTTTTGGATTGTAAGGGCACCGGGAGCAATAATTCGACATCCTGCTGATGTAGTTGCCGCTGGCGATGTAGGGTTTGGAGGCGACTATTCCGCCATCGGCAAACTGGCTCATGCCGAGGGTGTTGGGAATTTCTACCCAGGCCACCGCATCCACATACATAGCCAGATACCAGCGGTGGACCTGTTGCGGGTCGACTTTGCTGAGCAGGGCAAACAGGCCTGTGATCATCAGGCGCTGAATATGATGCCCGTAACCGGCGTCCAGCACCTGTGAGATGCTTTGTTGCAGGCATTTCATCTGCGTATCTGCGGTCCAGTAAAAGTTTGGTAGCCGGTTGCTATGCTGCAGCCAGTTCATCTGCTCCCAGTCGGTATGGTGCGTCCAGTACAGGCCTCTGACATATTCCCGCCAGCCAATAATCTGGCGAATAAACCCTTCGACCGAGTTCAAGGGTGCGTTTCCTTGTTCCAGCGCCTGAACTGCCTTCCCGATAACTTCCATAGGGTTGAGCAGTTTTAGATTCAAGGATGAGGAGAGCCAGGAGTGGTAGAGGAAAGGCTCATCTATCCACATCGCATCCTGATACTGGCCGAACAGAGGAAGCCGCTGTTCGATGAACTGATCCAGCGCAAGCAGGGCCTGTTCACGACAGACCGGCCATGAGAATTGATCCAGCTTCCCCGGCAGTTGAGGAAGGTGGTTGTTGATATCTCTGATCGCTGCTTGTGTGATGGCGTCGGGTGTGAACAGCGGTTTTAGCGCGGTGATGTCCGGCCCGTTGTGGCTGAATGTCTGTCGATTATCCTGATCGTAGTTCCACTTTCCCCCTAAGGGTTTGCTGTGCTCATCCAGCAGGATCTGGCGGGTTTTTCTCATCTCGCGATACCAGTATTCCATGCGGGGTTGTTTCATTTTTTTCAGCCAGCGGCTGAACTCTCCCGGCCGGGAGATAAAGTGATGATCCGCAAGCAGTTCTAAATCCAGATCGTGAGTTTTACAGAGTGTTTGCAGGTCTGTGAGAACTCTTGTATCGCCGGGCAGGACCAGACGAAGCTTTTCTGGCCTTTGCTGTCGGATCAAAGCTGTGAGGGCGTCGCTTATGGAGCGGTGTTGTTCAGCAATCGTAGAATAAAAAACGGGGAGCTGTTTTTCGCGTAGCTCTTCAGCAAAATGACGCATGGAGCTGAAGAACAGTGCGGTTCTCTGTTTTGATGACAGGGGGTGTGTGGATTCCTCTTTCACTTCGAACAGTGCGATCAGATCCTGCCGGGGGTCGAAGTCGTGCCATAGTGTGCTGTCATGGTTGAGTTGGTCGCCCAGTACCAGACAAAGGCTGCGAATCTGTTTATGAGTATCCATTTAACGTGATGGGCCTTTCAGAGAAAGCCGTTGATGATCAAAGCAGACCCGGCAACCACCGTCAGTTGTGTTCTCAGCCGCCAGAAGCTGTCCGGATAGATTGAGGTCAGGAAACGCCATTCGTAGAGCCACAGCGCAAAGAATGAGAGCCCCGCGACCTGAGATAAAAAAGGAAAGGGACAAATAATCCAGAACCAGCCCCAGAGCATCACCAGTATGGCCATAAGGGAGAGGTGCTTTGGCGCATCCGTTTTAAGAGAGGCAAGCCAGACGATGCCGCCGAGAAAAGCGTAGATCAGCGCGGCATAACTGATCAGCCACTGGTCGAGGGGTTTGCCGAAAAGCTGATAGGCGACAGGCAGGCCGATAAAGGGGATCAGGCCGGCGTAGCCTGAGCGTTGGTGAATACGGGATATTGGATCGGCGAAGAACATCTGCTCGTCTGCCCCTGATAATGTTAATTAACCCTGAAAAACAGAACTTATTAAATTCATTATACGATCAGAGAGAGCGTTTCGATCAGTGCCCTTGTGCCTCTCCGGGCAAAGCCCCCGGGTTGCTCCGGGGCGGGGCAACGGGGGCTGAACAAACTCAGTCAGACTCAGAGTGTGATACGGCCGGTCTGGCTCAGGATGATCAATACCAGATTGATGCTCATAAATGAGAGGGCGGTAGCGACCACCAGTGATGACGCACACAGGGCCGTCTGGCCATAGCGCTGCCCCAGCAGAGAGAGGACGCTGGCCATGGGCATGGCTGCCATCAGAATGGCCAGTGTCTGCATGACAGGATCAAATTCCGGCAGCAACCAGATCGCCAGCGCAACGGCTGCCGGGTGAAAGATCAGCTTAAACAGGGTCATCTGACCGATATCCGCCAGACGACCGCTGACTGAGCTTCCCACCAGACTGCCGCCGATCACAAACAGCGCCACTGCAGGAGCCGAGCTGCCCAGCGTGCCAATGGCCTGCTCCAGTACCGCGGGCAGGCTGAGCCCCTGCCAGGCAACTATCAGGCCTGCGGCAATGGACAGCACCAGTGGGTTAACCAGAGTACGTTTGAACAGTTGCAGGGTGCGTTGAACCGGATCGCCCTCGCCACTGCAAAGGTCGGCCATTATCAGCCCCAGCGGAATCAGGATCAGCAGGTCTACCAGCATGGTCAGGGCGACAGCCGTTGCCGCTGCTGAGCCGAACAGCTCTCCGGTAATCGCCAGACCAATAAAAGCGCTGTTGGCCAGCGTCGAGCCTAATCCCTGAAAGGCAGATTCCCAGCAACTGGCTCCACGCAGTCGGGTGCTGACAGTAAAAGCGATCAACATCAGAAAAACTGAGCCGCACGCATAAGCCAGCATGTAATCAAAGTTCAGTGACTCTTCCACAGGACGCGATGCCATGGATTTAAACAGTAGGGCGGGCAGCGCCAGTTTTATCACGTATGAGCCGAGCGAGGGCAGGGCCGATTCACTGACCCAGCCGGCGCGGACTGCAAAATAACCAATGGTGATAAGAATGAAGATGGGCAGAGTCAGGAGAAAGAGCTGGAGCATTCAGTCCTCATAGGAAAATATTAATATGTTAATGATATTTTCCGGCTTTCGAGGGATTCTATAAAGCTACAAATAATCAGCAAAAAGATTAGATAAATTCATGCTTTCTATATCTGGCCGGGTCATTCTCATGTGTACAGTATGGCGATAGGCCCTGATTTCTCGTGTGAATGCCGATCGATAGCGGGTTTTTCAGCCGCCGGCCCCTGAGGTTGTTTATCTGGAATAAATGTAAACAACTTATCTCTGTTTCCTGTCAGGGTTTGAGCAAAAGGCTGTGTATGCCGGTACGCCTGTCTGAGGGTAAAAAATCTTGTCCGTTGATCTGTTAGAGGGCGCCTGACGTATCTCCGCCAAACAGGAGAGGTTACAGATGTCGGCTAATTTTTGGATAAACCTTATCGGATTTCAGATGCTCTGGTGGATGAGTATTCTGCTGGGCGATAGCGCGCATCTGCCGGTTGTTCTCTTGCTGCTGGGGCATTTTCTGTTTCACCCTCAGGCCGATATTGAGTTGCTGGTTGTCTCTTTTACCGCGCTGACCGGTTTCTGTGTTGATCTGTTGCTGACGCTGGGCGGGTTCTTTTATTTCGATTCATCTTCTGCTCTGCCACCACTCTGGTTGCTTTTGCTCTGGGTGGGCTTCTGTTGCACGCTGCGCCAGAGCCTCAGCTATTTTTCCGGTCGCTATCTGCTGGCGTCCTGTGCCGGAGCCGTCGCCGGTAGCTCAACCTATCTGGCTGCTGTGAGTCTCGGTGCTGTTTCACTGAGTGTTTCCTGGTGGGCAGGCGGGCTGGTGCTTTTGTTCATCTGGGCGTTGCTCTTTCCGGCATTAATGCTAATCAGTGATCGTGTGGAGAAGCGTTATGCGATGCAGAATGTTTAGTGCTCTGAAGCCGCTTATCCTGATCCTCTCTTTTTTCTGCACCCCTGTCTGGGCGCAGTTGAGTCCGCCTCAACTTCAGAACAACTGGCCGAAGGTGGGCGAAGCCCGGTTAACGGTGCTCTGGTTTGATATCTATCAGGCGGTTCTTTTTACGCCCAGTGGTCAGTTCGAAAGCTATCGGGCCCCACTCAAGCTGCAACTGACCTATCAGCGCAGTATCAGCCGGGAAGATCTGATCAGCGAAACCGGGCGGCTGCTGGTGCCGTTTGCTGCGCCGGAGCAGCGCACAATCTGGTTGCAGGCGCTCCGCGAAATCTGGCCCGGAGTCAATGACAAGGATCAACTGGTCTTTCAGGTTGACGACCGTGGCAGTGCTCACTTTTTTTATAACCGGGTCTGGATCGGGTCAGTTGAAGATCCGGCATTTTCGGCTGCGTTTATACAGATCTGGCTCAGTGAGCAGTCTGAGTATCCGGCCTTAGCAAGGCAGTTAAGAGGAGTCCCCCGTGAATCTGAGTAAAGTGGCGTTGTGTAGTGTGAGCCTGATGCTTTCTGGTTGTGCGGCCAGTCTGGAGGATTACCGTCAGGTTGAACCCCGGCTGGAGCTGAATCAGTTTTTCGAGGGTTATCTCGAGGCGTATGGGATTGTTCAGGATTATCGGGGCGCGGTGGTCAGGCGCTTCAGAGCAGACATGATCGGGCAATGGCAGGGTCAGCAGGGGGTGCTTGATGAGCAGTTTTGGTTTGCCGATGGTGAAACCCAGCACCGGTGCTGGCGTTTAAATAAGCAGGGGCAACGGTACACCGGTACCGCAGGTGACGTGCTCGGGCAGGCCGAAGGCCGGGTAGCCGGAAACGCACTGAATTGGCAATACCAACTATTACTGCCGGTTTCCGGGCGAGAGTGGACAGTGAGTTTAAATGACTGGATGTATCTGATCGATGAGGACAACCTGATAAACCGCGCAGTGATGACAAAATTTGGTATTGAGGTGGGGCAGATCACGCTCTATATCCGCAAGCTGAATCAGCCGCCTGTGCGTGCAATGACATCCGGCTGCAAGCTGACCGGAGTGAATCATGAGCAGTAAAGAAATACCCTGGACGCGCGTATGGGTGACAGGCGCAGGCAAAGGCATCGGGGCGGCCCTGGCGATCCGTTTATGTCAGATGGGGTTAACGGTTTATGCCACCTCCCGGACAGAGGATGACCTTCTGAAACTAAGGCAGGATGCGGCAGGCGAAGCCGGAGAGATTATTCCTGTGCCACTGGATATTACCCGGCCTGAACAGATCGCAGAACGGATGCAGCACTGGGATCACGAAGGCAGTTTTCCTGATCTGGTGATCCTTAATGCGGGTACACATGACCCATTCCCTGCGCAGGCGTTTTCGGCTGAACGTTGCCGGCGGTTGCTGGCGGTTAATCTGCAGGGCAGCATCAATTGCCTGGAGCCGGTCCTGAAACGCTTTATCGCAAAGGGTGAAGGGCAGATCGCGGTAATGGCCTCTGTTGCCGGTTACCGTGGCCTGCCGACGGCGGCAGCTTACGGGGCCAGCAAAGCGGCATTGATTAATCTCTGTGAAGCGCTCTGTCTGGATCTGCAGGGCACAGGCGTGAAGTTGCAACTGATCAACCCGGGGTTTGTCAGAACGCCATTGACCGATAAGAACGATTTTGCCATGCCGGCACTGCTGGAATCGGAGGACGCGGCTGAGCGGATTATTCGGGGGTTGCTGCAGGATCGTTTCGAGATCTGTTTCCCGAAACGCTTTACTTACGTGCTGAAGTTATTGCGTTTACTGCCTTATCGCCTCTACCTGTGGCTGATCGGGAAAAGTGTCAGGGTGCCTGATTCGGCAAAGGGGGATTAGGCAGCCAGTATCTGCTGTGTTGCAGTACGGGTTGCAGGCTGTGGCCATTCAAAGCGAGTTGTGCCTTGTGTCTGCACATTTCAGGAGGTTTAGTAACAGGGGTTATTTGCAGGTTGCTCAGCCGGTTATAACGGTGTTTGTTAAACGGGCCGGCTACCCGTGACAGGGTAGCCGGCCGCAGCTCAGATGATCAGCAGAATGATCAGTCCTCGATCTCTACCTTAAAGACAGAAACGGTATTGCTGATCTCGTTAGTGACGATCAGCCAGTCTTTGTTATCCACAAACAGCAGACCTTCAGGGCCTACGTCGTTAACGTAGGTGTACTCACCACCTTCGGCACGCCAGTCAAAATCATAGAAGCCAACGCCGGTCGGGCGGGCCGGGTTATCCAGACGGTAGATAAACAGGTCGTTAGTCCGTTCGGTGGCGATAAAGGCATAGTCGTGTTTACCGATTTTACCTGTCGTAATCGACTCAGGTTCAGGGCCTTTATCATCGCTGCGGCTATCTACCCATTCTGCCTCGGGGCCGTGGGCCTCGATCGTCAGTTCGAAACTGCTGGCAGAATCGAATACCAGTTTGCCATTACCGTTCCAGACGGAGAAAGAGCGTCCGCCGTATGAGTAAATTTCATCATGGTCGCCGTCACCATCGGTGTCACCGTGGGCGGTTGTGGTTTTCAGGCGGCCCAGGTTTTCATCCATCTGCAGTTCGGCTGCATTGGGGAAAGCTTCCGGGTCCAGAGTCAGGTCTTTAACCCGGACCTCTTCGCTGTAACCCTCGTAATCACGGGCATCGCCTTCGTTAGCGCTGAGGATAAAGGTGTTTTTACCGCGTTGGAATGTGGTGATTGCATCCGGCTGGTACATCCCTTTGGTCGGCCATGGCTGGATATTGATGCCATCATCTTTGTTGCTGGCGTCAAATGCGTTCATCTTCTGCTTGTGCTTTTTAAAGCCCAGACCGTAGATGTCGGTAATGGTAGCTGAAGCGATATCCAGTTTTGCCAGTGCATTGTTTTCCTGCAGGCTGATCCATGCGGTGCCAGAGTCGGCGTCGACAGCGATATATTCCGGTTCCAGATCCTGAGCAACGCTGGAGCCCGGGCCGAAGATGCGCACATCTTTCAGTTTCTGGTCATTAAACCCGGTGAAGTCGGCGGTGGTTACCTGCCAGCTACCGGTGGTGATGACACTGACAGAACCTTCAGGATCATTGCTGTAATCGTCACTTGGCTCGCCTTCGTTAGCGACCAGCAGGTAGTTGCCATCGGGAGTAAAGGTCAGCATGTCGGGCAGGGCGCCGGCTTCGATTACTTCCTGCTCCTCACCGTCCAGATCGAAAATGACAACCAGACCATTCGCCTGCTTGTCTTCCGCTTCAACGGCAACGGCAACCCATTCGCCGAATACTGCAACGCTGTTCGGGCCGCCACCGTAGATGCTCAGGTCGATAAAGCCGAATTCGCTGATTTTGCCTTCGTCAGAAAGGGACAGTATGCGCAGTCCGTTCTCGGCTGCATTGGTGACATAGATGCGCTTTGCTATGCTGCTGTAGGCGGCGATCTCAGTGCAGCTTTCCGTATCGGCATCCACGCAACTGTTGATGGCTTCTTTATACTGGTCAAGCTGGGTGATTTTAACGGCCGCCTGGGTCTGGGTGGACAGGCCAAAGGCGAGTGCCATGCCGATGGCAGAGGCGAGAATTTGCTTTTTCATTTTCTACTCCGTGAAATCAGGGTTCGCAATGGGCTCCATTGTTGAGCAGGAAAATTTCAATTCGTTGACACTTATATGAAGCCCGTAAGTCGCCTGAGTGTTATTCATACTGAGGTTGGCAACCGATGGGCCAGGCAGGGGCAGAGACGCTGGTTATTTTGACATCAGTCGGGATGAACGGTATAAATCGCCCCTTTGTCTTTACCGGCCGGTCAATAACCGCTTTCGTACCCGCTGCGGACGGATCAATACAGGGCCGGATTAAGAAGGTACTCCCCGCAATACCTGCTACCCTGTATTACTTACATAGTCATTGCTGACGCGAAGGCGGTGGTGGCTAAACCAGGCAGGGGTGCTGTGATACAGCACACAATGCAGGTGGCTCAGTTTAAAACGATGTGATTCGAAAGAGGCGCAATGGATAAGGTATATATCAGTGCCCAGCAACTGCTGGAAGATTCAACTCAGATGGCTCTGCAGATTTTTGAAAGCGGCTTTCGCCCGGACTATATTGTCGGCGTCTGGCGTGGCGGTGCTCCGGTTGGTATCACTGTGCAGGAGGTGCTGGATTGCCTGGGTGTCGAGTCTGATCATATCGCTATCCGTACCTCCTCATACACGGGTATTGGTGAACGCAGCCGTCATATCAAGGTGCACGGCCTGACTTACCTGATCAAACGTCTGGAATCTGAAGACTCTCTGTTGATTGTTGATGATGTGCACGATTCCGGCCTGAGTATCGCGCAGACGGTACTGGAGCTGAAAAAGGCGTGTAAAAAGAACACCCCTGAGATCCGTATTGCCACACCGTATTATAAGCCTGCGAATAACCAGACCGAGGGTGTGCCGGATTACTTCGTTCACGAAACCAACGAGTGGCTGGTATTTCCGCACGAACTCGATGGCCTGAGCCAGGAAGAGATTCTGGCGAATAAGCCTGAGTTTGCCGCAGTGGCTGCGAAAATGGCTAAACTGGGGCGTTTTAAGTCTTAAATTTTTCGCTATCAGGGATAGAGCATGATCCAGTCGGAACAGGATGGTAAAAAGCGCTGCTTCGGCAATAAACCGGGTCAGGAATTCTATGCGCAGTACCACGATAATGAGTGGGGTGTACCGGTATATGATGATCAGCATCTGTTTGAGATGCTGATTCTCGAAGGCGCACAGGCAGGTCTCAGTTGGGAAACGGTACTGCGTAAACGTGATGGATATCGTCAGGCTTTTCATCAGTTTGATGTACAGCGCGTTGCCGATATGAGTGATGCAGAGCTGGAAGCACTGCGCGCTAATCCTGCTATTATCCGCAATAAACTGAAGATCTTTTCAGCAAGGAAAAATGCCCGGGTGTTTCTTCAGTTACAGCAGGAGTTCGGCTCCTTTTCTGATTACCTCTGGGCTTATGTGGATCATAAGCCGCAGATCAATCATTGGCAGAGCTTTGACGAGGTGCCGGTCACCACTGAGATCAGTGACCGGATTTCTAAAGATCTTAAAAAGCGCGGTATGTCGTTTGTCGGTTCCACTATTATCTATGCCTATATGCAGGGTGTGGGACTGGTGAATGACCATCTTACCGAGTGCTGGTGTTACGGGCGTACAGGTCACGCTTAAACTTCTGGCAACTCAAACAACAGGGCCTCAAATCCACTGGCTTCAGTGATGCTCAGTTCAGGCTCCTGTCTCAGATGCAGAGCGTCCCCCGCCTTCAGTGTGATACCGTTGATCTTTGCCTGCCCGCGCGCCAGATGCAGGTAATATTCCCGCCCTGATTGGGTCTGATAAGTCAGATCCTGTTCTGTCTGAACCCGGTAAAGGCTGATCTCCTGACGCACCAGCAGGCTGTCCTCTCTGCCGTCTGCGGAGGCCAGTAACTGCAGACCCTGCTGGTTGGCAAAGCGGCGTTCGAAATAACGTGGTTTGGTCTGGGTCTGATCAGGCCGAATCCAGATCTGAAGGAACTGTAACGGCGTGTCTTCTGACGGATTAAACTCACTGTGCATGATGCCGCTTCCGGCACTCATTACCTGCAGGTC
Source organism: Neptuniibacter halophilus (assembly GCF_030295765.1). NCBI lineage: Bacteria > Pseudomonadati > Pseudomonadota > Gammaproteobacteria > Oceanospirillales > Oceanospirillaceae > Neptuniibacter > Neptuniibacter halophilus. Next base: position 2,901,575 of record NZ_AP027292.1, read on the forward strand.
ACCCGCCTTGAGAATGCTGTGATAGCCCATGGTATCGCGATGTTCCAGTGATCCCTCCAGCACATAACTGATGATCTCCATATCGCGGTGAGGGTGGGTTTCGAACCCACTGCCCGGTGAGACGATGTCGTCATTCAGTACCCGCAGGTGTGAAATCCCCATATGTTGCGGGTCGTAATAGTGACCGAAGGAAAAGCTGTGTTTTGAATCCAGCCAGCTATAACGGGCTTTGCCGCGCTCATCGGATTTACGAATCTGTATCATAGGATTGGCTCCTGGGGAGGTCGGGCCTCCCCGCGTTGTCTGTAAATTTCAGGACAGTTTGTTTTCGATCAGGGCATCAACGGACAGCTTGCCGGCACCACTGAAGAGCAGTGAAACAGAAGCGGCCAGCAGGGCCAGTCCGAATTCGTAACCGTTGTTGCTCATAAACAGGCCGTTAGCAAAATGCACGGCGAAGATCGCTACCAGCATGGCGATAGCCAGTGCCGCCGCAGCAGGACGAACCAGCAGGCCAATCAGCAGGGCGATACCGCCAAAAAATTCTGCGCTACCTGCCATCAATGCCATCAGGTAGCCCGGCTCCAGCCCAATGGATGCCATCCACTGACCCGTGCCTTCCAGACCGTAGCCGCCAAAAGCGCCAAACAGTTTCTGAGCCCCGTGGGCAATAAAGATGATGCCAATCGGAATACGAAGCGCGAGGGCGGCCAGACCGGCGTTGCTGGAAACGATATTTTTGATCAGTGCGTTGTTCATGGTGAATCTCCGTTTGTTAAGCAGTTCAGTGTTTCTGAATTTTTAACTATGATAACCACGGGTTTTTATAAAAAATAACGGAGAATTTTGACCTGAATGGTCAAAAAATTTGAATTATGTTTTCGCCTATTACACTGGATGCATTGCGCACCCTGGATGCGATTGACCGGCGTAAGAGTTTCGCTGCGGCCGCAGAAGAGCTGTATCGGGTTCCTTCTGCGCTCTCCTATACCATCAGTAAGCTGGAGGAGGAGCTGGGGGTGGAGATCTTTGATCGCAGCCGGCGCAAAGCAGAACTGACCCCCGTCGGCCGGCTGATTCTGGAGCAGGGCCGGGATATTCTGCTTGCGACCGAAGAGTTAACTCAACTAGCCCGGCAGAAAGCTGAGGGCTGGGAGGTGGAGTTGACCCTGTGTATCGACAGTCTGATCAGTTATGAACCGGTATTTGAACTGATTGCCGAGTTTCAGCAGATCCAGCCCCGGGTCAAAGTCCGGCTTCTGGAAGAGGTGCTGGGTGGAGGTTGGGATGCGCTCAACTCCGAACGCTGTGATCTGGTGATCGGTGCTCCCGGTGCATCGCCCGCCAGAAAGATTGAAACCTTTCCTTTGGGGGAAGTGGTATTTGAATTTGCTGTGGCAGCCGGTCACCCGCTCACCCGTCTGGCGCAGCCCATCGCGCTGGAACAGGTCAGGCAGTTTCCGACGGTGGTCGTGGCAGACAGCTCGCGTCATCTGCCGGTCCGCTCCACGGGTTTGCTGGATGGGCGCAGCCGAATCACCGTACCGAGCATGCAGAAAAAAATTGAGGCCCAGATTAACGGCGTGGGGGTTGGCTATCTGCCGGTGCATATGATCAGTCGGGCACTGGACGAAAAACAATTGATTCCGCTGACGCTGTCTGAAATCAGGGATACGGTCGATCTGCATCTCGCCTGGCGGCGGGGGCCACTGGGTAAGGGGGCTAAATGGTTTATCGAGCGTCTGCAGCAGTACCGGTTTGATCCTCAGCAGGGGCTGGTCAGGATCTGACCGGTGAGAGGTGTAACGCCGGGCGCGGTCAGGGTTGCCATTGATAGCGTTTCAGGGGGATTTTACCTGCGGCAAACATGACACCTTCTGATTCCAGCCTCTGTTTCTGTCTCAGGTAAGCTTCGCTGCCATGAGGAAAGGAGATCATCCCTCTGGCATTGATCACCCGGTGCCAGGGCAGGTTGGTGTCGGCGGGCAGTTGGCTCAGCGTGCGACCCACGGCGCGGGCCATGCGTGGCAGGCCTGCCAGTTCTGCAACCTGACCGTAGGTAGCAACATTGCCCGGGGGGATGGCAGCAACAACCTGCCAGAATCGTTCCTGATAACTGAGTTCCTGCATTGGCTTCCTCTTAATACGCTCCAAATACGCTACAGGAGAATAGATCAACAGGAGGGCTGACGGAACGTGTGATTTGCTCCATTTGCATTTATCCCTGTCCGACGTCGCAGAAAAGCCCTACGAATAGAGGGATGATAATACCTGAGTGAAATGCTAGGGTAATGGCATCGCTTAACTTTGGATTGTGACCTTATATGGCTCAGCTTGAATCGCTTAATTTTGATAACAGCTACGTGCAGTTCCCGGCAGGATTCTATCAGCGGATCGAGCCGACACCGCTGCGCGATCCGTTTCTGATTGCGTTTAATCCGGCAGTGGCCGGCTTACTGGATCTGGACCCATGCAGCGTGCAGCCGAAAAAACTGGCGCAGTATCTGGGAGGGCACAAGCCGCTGCCCGGCAGTGAACCGCTGGCGATGAAATATACCGGACACCAGTTTGGTGTTTACAACCCCGAGCTGGGAGATGGCCGGGGCTTGTTGCTCGGAGAGGTACTGAATCAGCAAGGCGAGCGTTGGGATCTGCATCTTAAAGGTGCCGGGCGTACTGCCTTCTCCCGGTTTGGTGATGGTCGGGCAGTGCTGCGTTCGAGTATCCGCGAGTATCTGGTCAGCGAGGCGATGCATGGCCTTGGAATACCTACGACCCGTGCACTGGCGCTGGTGGGCAGTGAAGAACGGGTGATGCGTGATGGCATGATGGAGCCTTGTGCCGCGTTACTCAGGGTGACTCAGTGTCATATTCGTTTTGGTCACTTTGAATACTTCTATTACAGTCGTCAGCATGACCAGTTGCAGTTGCTGGCGGATTACTGTCTGCAGCGTTTCTTCGCGGATTGTCTTGAGCAGGAGCAGCCCTATCTGGCGATGTTTCAGGAGGTGGTGCGGCGTAGCGCCCGGCTGGTGGCAAAATGGCAGGCCTATGGTTTTGTTCATGCGGTACTGAATACAGACAATATGTCGCTGATCGGTGAGACCTTTGACTACGGCCCCTACAGTTTTATGGACAGCTACAAGCCGGATACCATCAGCAACCACAATGATCATCAGGGGCGCTATGCATTTGCCCGGCAGCCGGCGATTGTGCAGTGGAATCTCTCCTGTCTGGCGCAGGCGCTGTTGCCATTGATCGATAAAGAAGATCTGATCGCTGCGCTGGATAGCTTTCCGGCGCTCTACGAAACCGCTGAGCTGCAGGAGTTTCGTAACCGACTGGGCCTGCAGCAGGTTGCAGAGGATGATGCTGTACTGGTTAAAGAGTTACAGCAGTTGTTTGCTCAGCAGGCGCTGGATATGAATCGCTTCTTCCGGAAATTGTCCGACTTTGATGGTTCTGAGCAGAGCCTTACTGATTTGATGGCACTGTGCTGTTCACCGGAACAGCTTACCCCGTGGTTGCTGAAATATGAGCAGAGGTTGCTGCAAGAAGCGGCGAGCCAGCCGATACGCCGGGCGCAGATGCGGGCGGTGAATCCGGAGTTTATTCTGCGTAACTACATGGCGGAGGAAGCGATCCGCAGCGCCACAGAAGGGGATTTCACCCTGGTGCATTCACTCACCGATCTGTTGCGTAAACCGATGCAGGAAAATCCGGATTTCGCACATTATGCAGAGGCCCCCCCGGAGTGGGCCGGAGGGATCTGCCTGACCTGTTCATCCTGAGGAAGCCACTAACAGCACCTGCGTATCTCAGACTTTCAGTGTCTTTAACGCACATCGCTATATTTGCGGAATGTCCAAGGGGCTGTTTTTCATCATTCACAAAGTCATGTTTTGGCGCTGTGCGCCCCGCAGTGCCGGCTTTGTAACGGTTATTTGCTTTGTCAGCCGGCCTGAAAAAGTCGCGACATGGCCTGCACCATCTGTCTTGTATCCGGCCGTTCTGTAGCCCTTTGATAAAGCATCAGATTTATCCTCAGGTTCCCTCAGTTAAAAAATAACCAATTTTCTTGTAAAAAAGGCTGATTTTTTCGTTGACCCGGAATAAAAAAGGTCTATAGAATGGAAGCCGCTTGAAAGTAAGCCGTATATTTATGCACACCATTACGACGATACCTTGTATTTGTCGTCCTGTTTTTCATAAGTAATCGCAGCACTTCCAGCACAACCGCCCTGCGGGGCAAAAATTACTCTGAAATATATAGGACTACGAATATGTCTACTACTGGTACAGTTAAATGGTTTAACGAAGAAAAAGGTTTTGGTTTCATCGAGCAGGAAAACGGCCCAGACGTTTTCGCTCACTTCTCTGCTATCCAGGGCGACGGCTTCAAAACCCTGACTGAAGGTCAGAAAGTTGAGTTCACTGTAACTCAGGGTCAGAAAGGCCCACAGGCTGAGAACATCGTTAAGCTGTAAGCTTACGTTCTCGCTGAAGAAAAAAAGCAAGGTTTCGACCTTGCTTTTTTTATGCCTGATTTTTACCTGAACATCACTTATTGAAGACGGTGGGGGTCCAGGTGCAGGTCGGTTACCCGGCCGCCGAGCGTCACAACCCGGCCGCTGTAACGTTCCTCCCCGGTGGATGAAAATTCAAAGTTGTATGCCCGCCAGATTCTTACCCGGCCCTGACTATCCCGTTTAAGCCAGAAACCCCGCAGATTGATATTGTCGTCCAGCAGTTGCAGCTCCAGCTCTTTGCAGTGGCGGCGGGTGTAACGTAGTGCTGCTTCCTTCACTTTTTGTGACTGCCACCAGTGGTAGAGTAAAAATGCGATCAGAGTCAGCCAGAACAACGCTTCGAGATCTATAACCATCAATCTTTCCAGAGGTAATTGCAAAGAGCTTGTTTTACAATGAGTTGCACTGTTATGCACGATAAATTTGGGTTTGGAGCCATTTGCGATGTCACCCACCGAAACATTTCTGCACGAAAACTGGCTTAACCTGTTAGCGCTGGCCTGGTTTCTGGTCTGCTTTAAAGGCTATATGTATTACGCCCGCAAGCGCAGTTATGACACGCCCTGTCTGGCAAGTATTCTGCACATGTACCGGAAAGAGTGGATGCTGCGGATGCTGACCCGCGAAGTCAGGATCGCCGACACCACGGCGATTGCTAATCTTGAGCGGGGTGTTTCGTTCTTTGCCTCCACCACAATGCTGATTCTGGCGGGTTTGATGACGGTACTGGGGTCAACCCAGCAGGCAATCGATGTGGTGGCGGATATTCCGTTTGCTCATCACGCAACGCGTGGAGAGTGGGAGCTGAAAATCCTGCTGATGATCAGTCTGTTTGTCTACGCGTTCTTTAAATTTACCTGGAGCCTGCGTCAGTATGGTTTTGCCTCGATTATGATCGGCAGTTCGCCGGTACCGGATGAACATGTTAATGAGCAGCAACTCGAAGCCCATGCCAGCCGGGCGGCAAAAATGACCTCCATGGCGGCGAATAATTTCAACCACGGGCTGCGTACCTATTATTTCAGCATTGCGGTGCTGACCTGGTTTATCAATCCCTGGTTTTTTATGGCGATGAGTGGGGTCGTGGTGTTTATTCTCTACCGGCGTGAATTCAAGTCTTCCACGCTGACCACGTTGATGATGAGCAACGGCGAGTAAAAATCCTCAGCTAAGCGCTTGAAAAGGTTCAGGCCGTCCCAATATTGCTCTGTATTGGTATAGGTGTCGGTTGCCATTGTGGGTAGCCGGCACTGTTTCATAGCAAACAGACAGATTGGAAATGTGTTGATGACTACTGAAACCCGTACAGAAACTCACGGCTTCCAGACCGAAGTGAAGCAACTGCTTCATTTGATGATCCACTCCCTCTATTCAAATAAAGATATTTTTCTTCGCGAGCTGATCTCCAACGCCTCCGATGCTGCGGAAAAACTGCGTTTTGAAGCGCTGTCCGACGGTGCGCTGTATGAAAATGACGGCGATCTGAAGATTGTTATCAGCTTCGATAAAGAAGCACGTACCCTGACCATCGAAGATAACGGCATCGGTATGAGCCGTGATGATGTGATTGAGCATCTGGGTACCATCGCTAAGTCTGGTACTGCACAGTTCCTGTCACAGATGACCGGTGATCAGAACAAAGACAGCCAGTTGATTGGCCAGTTCGGTGTCGGCTTCTACTCCTCCTTCATCGTTGCCGAAAAGGTTGAAGTCTTTACCCGTCGTGCGGGTCTGCCTGTTACTGAAGGTGTCCACTGGGCATCGGCCGGCGAGGGTGAGTTCACGATTGGCGATATCGAGAAAGAGAGCCGGGGTACCCGCATCGTACTGCACCTGAAAGAGGGTGAAGATAGCTTTGCTGATGGTTTCGCACTGCGTGGTCTGGTACGTAAATACTCTGACCATATCTCCATTCCGGTGATTATGCAGAAAGAGGCGACGCCGGAGTTCACCGAAGAGGGTGAAGAGAAGCCTGCAGACGCAAATGCTGAGCCGGAGCTGGAAACCGTTAACAGTGCGACTGCTCTGTGGACCCGCAACAAATCTGAGGTCAGTGATGAGGAGTATCAGGAGTTCTATAAGCATATCTCCCATGACTTCAATGACTCACTGACCTGGGCGCATAACCGGGTTGAAGGTAATCTGGAGTACACCAGCCTGCTGTATGTGCCGGAAAAAGCGCCTTACGATCTGTGGAACCGTGAAGCGCCACGTGGCCTGAAACTGTACGTGCAGCGTGTATTTATTATGGATCAGGCGGAAGAGTTTCTGCCGCTTTACCTGCGCTTTATGAAAGGTATCGTCGATACCAAAGATCTTTCTCTGAACGTATCCCGTGAGATCCTGCAGAAAGATGAAAGCGTAACCAAACTGCGCACAGCGCTGACCAAGCGTGTGCTGGATATGCTGGTTAAGCTGGGTAAAAACGACGCAGAGAAGTACGCGAAGTTCTGGGCTGAGTTCGGTCAGGTACTGAAAGAGGGGCCCGCAGAGGATTACGCTAACCGCGAGAAGATTCTCAAGCTGATGCGTTTCTCCTCGACCCACAATGACAATGACGAACAAAATGTCTCTCTGGATGATTACATCAGCCGGATGCAGGAAGGTCAGGACAAGATCTATTTTGTTGTGGCGGATAACTACAACACCGCCAGGAACAGCCCGCACCTGGAAATCTTCCGCAAGAAAGGTATTGAGGTTCTGCTGCTGACTGATCGCATTGACGACTGGATGATGAGCCAGTTGTTCAATTACGACGGTAAAGCGTTCCAGGACGTAGCCAAAGGTGAGCTGGATCTGGATGATACCGTCAGCGACGAGGAGAAAAAGGAGCAGGAACAGGCTGCTAAAGAGCTGGAAGGTCTGATCGAGCGCCTGAAATCCAGCCTTGAGGATAAGGTGGCTGACGTTCGTCTGACTCACCGTCTGACCGATTCTCCGGCTTGTCTGGTGCTGGGCGCCCATGATATGGGGCTGCAGATGCGTCAGATTATGGAAGCCGCGGGTCAGGCAGTACCGGATTCCAAGCCAACGTTTGAGATCAACCCGGAACACCCGCTGATCGTCAAACTGGATAAAGAAGCGGACGAGGATCGTTTTGCTGATCTGGCTCAGGTACTGTTTGATCAGGCCGGTCTGGCGGCAGGTGCACAACTGGATGATCCGGCCAGCTACGTTGCACGTCTTAACAAACTGCTGCTTGAGCTGAGCGCCTGAGCGGAGTTAAAGCGTTAACAAAAGCGGCTTCGGCCGCTTTTTTCTTGCCGCCTGATAACCGCTGCAGCGCGCTGGCTGCATCTATTAGTCTATTCTTAGTCAGGTGTTGAGCGTTTCGGCACAGACCAAACGGTCTTTATGCGCTGGATCAAGGTTTTGAAACGGAATATGCAGTTCAATAATCTGACAATAAGATGATGGATCAGGTGAGGTGGTCTCAATGAAAAAAATGGCGTTTGTAGCCGCAGCGGCAATGCTGACAGTTGCATCTCTGAGTGCTCAGGCTGACGGTCAGGCAATTTATGAAAAGCATTGTAAAGCCTGCCATGAAGCGGGCGTAGGTAATGCGCCAAAACCGGGCGATAAAGCGGCCTGGGAGCCACGTATTGCAAAAGGCGTGGATGCGATGTTGCAGACCGTTGTATCCGGTAAAGGTGCAATGCCGCCGAAAGGTACCTGTATGAGTTGTGATGAGGCGACGCTGAAAGCGGCGGTGGAAGTACTGATCGCCCAGTGAGACGGGCCATCAACGATCGCTGAAGAAACAGTATAAACAGGGCTGCCCGTCACGGCGGCCTTTTTTATTGGTTCTTCGACAGCATTCCGCGCGCAATGAGCGATGGGCTTATTGTCTGTGATCGTGGTGTTATTCCGCAGGTAAATGCTCCACTGAACAGTCTCACCGGCAAAACCCGGCAGCAGTTGGTCGGGGAACCCTTCACCCGTCTGCTTGATGATCGTTATCAAAGAAGATGCATAGTTTTCTCCATCAGGCACGGATTCGGCCCCTGCGTGACTGTGAGCCTGAACTTCTCTCCCCGGGATCGACATGCGCAGCCCGGTGTATTAAGGCCTCGCTGAAATTAAGACTAAGTACCTCTTCCGCGCGACGGGAAGAGTTGTTAGCCTGTTGAATCCCAGATGTTGTAGTTGGCGTGAAACTTCTATGAGCCTCAGAGTCCTGATATCCAGCCTGCTTGTTCTGCTTTCCTCCTACTGTTCCGGCGCGGATCGGGTCGCCCTGCAGCTTAAATGGTTCCATCAGTTTCAGTTTGCCGGCTATTACGCTGCACTCGAGCAGGGCTTTTATGCCGAAGAGGGGCTGGAGGTTGAGATTCGCGCCCGGGACCCTGCGGTCAGCCATATTGATCCGGTTCTCAACGGCGAAGCGGATTTTGGTGTCTCTGATTCGAGCCTGATTCTGCAGCGGCTTCAGGGGCAGCCGGTGGTGGTGCTGGCTCCGGTATTTCAGCACTCTCCATTGATTCTGCTGTCACTGGCCGAGAGTGGTATCAATGGTCCGCAGGATCTGATCGGCAAACGGGTGATGCGACAGCGTGGTGTAGATGATGCGTCCATTACCGCCATGCTCTATGCCGAGGGCATCGATGAGGCGAAACTTACCGACCTGCCACACAATTTTAATGACCGGGCGCTGCTCGATGGTGAGGCGGATGTGATGACCGCCTACATCTCGGATCAGCCGTTCTTTTACAAACAGCAGGGTGTAGCGACCCGGGCGATCTATCCACTGAATTACGGCATCGATTTCTACGGAGATATGATCTTCACCCGGGAGCAGATTATGCGGGAAAGCCCTGAGCTGGCTCTGCGTTTCCGGCGGGCTTCTCTCAAAGGCTGGGCCTATGCCCTTGAACACAGTGAAGAGATTGTTGACCTGATTCTGGCAAAGTATCCCACCGATAAGAGTCGTGAGTTTCTTCTTAACGAAGCGGCGGAAACGGTGCGGATTATTCGTTCAAACCTGATTGAAACCGGTTATCTGAATGTTGGCCGGTTCCAGCGGATTGCCTCGATTTATCAGGATCTGGGTATGGCTTCGCGAGAGGTTGAACTGAGCGGGATCGATTACCGGGATTACCTGAAATCTGACACCGACCTGTCACGCTGGTTACCCGCTCTGATCGCTGTGGTGGTAGGCGTAGTGCTGCTGGCAATGTTACTGGTGCTTATCAACCTCCGGCTGAAAGCCGCCGTCAGAGAGCGGACCCGTAATCTGCAGATCGCCAATCAGCAGCTTTCGGAATACCTTGAGCTGTTTGATAAACATATTATCTCTGCATCGACGACCTGCGACGGGGTTATCACCCAAGTCTCAGAAGCGTTCTGTGAAGTCACCGGTTACCACCGGGATGAGCTGCTCGGGAGCCCCTACAGTATTGTCCGTCATCCGGATATGCCGAAAAAGGTGTTTGTCGATCTCTGGCAGACATTGGAGCGCGGTCAGGTCTGGATGGGTGAGATCCTCAATCGAACCAAGAGCGGTGAACCGCTCTGGGTGAACGTCAGAATCGAGCCGTCTCTTAGCGACACGGGTGAATTGCTGGGGTACACCTCGATTCAGCACGATATTACCGATAAAAAGCGGGTTGAGAAGCTTTCGATTACTGACCAGTTAACCGGCTTGTATAACCGTCTCAAAGTGGATCAGGTGCTGAACGCAGAAGAGCAGCGATTTCAGCGTTATGGCCGCCCCTGCTCGGTGGCCATGCTCGATCTCGATCACTTTAAGCAGATTAATGACACCCACGGTCATGGGGTAGGGGATCAGATTCTCCGCGGTTTTGCCGACTTGCTGCGTTATCAGGTGAGGGCTACCGATCTGGCCGGGCGCTGGGGGGGAGAGGAGTTTATCCTGATCTACCCGGATACCGGGCTGGAGGGGGCCGCAGAGGCGGCCAACCAGCTATGTGATCTGATTCGCAGCAGCGAACTGGCTGCGGGGATCGACGTCACCGTGAGTATTGGTGTTGCTACGTTGCAGTCAGGTATGCAGGTTCAGGATCTGTTGACGCAGGCAGATTTTGCGCTCTATCAGGCAAAACGCCGGGGACGGGATCAGGTGCAGGTGTTCTGGCCGGAGTAGCTCCGGGCTCAGAACAAGCTCTCAGAAAAACCGCATCCCGATCAGGCTTTGCATGGTATTTGCCTGATCGGGAACCGGGTTGCCGGGTCAGGTTCTGAACTGGCTTACCTTGCTGTTCAGTTCCACTGCCAGCCGGGACAGTTGTTCACTGGCTGCAGAGAGCTGTGTGGCGCCGTCGGCAGATTCCTGCGAACTGTCGTTGATCGCAACCAGCGAACGGTTAATCTCTTCAGCCACACTGGTTTGCTCTTCACTGGCGGAAGCGATATGGGTGTTCATATCAGTGATAACGCCCACGGCTTCAGAAATTCCCTGCAGTGCTTCACCGGCTTCAGTCGCTTTACCGCCGGCCTGTTCTGCCTCCTGCTGGCTCTGCTCCATGGCGGCTACCGCAGAGCGGGTGCCTCCCTGAAGTCTTTCGATGGCGGTCTGAATCTCAGTTGTGGATTGCTGGGTACGTTGCGCCAGTGTACGGACTTCATCTGCAACTACCGCAAAGCCACGTCCCTGATCACCTGCCCGCGCAGCCTCAATGGCCGCGTTCAGGGCCAGCAGATTGGTCTGTTCGGCAATATCATTAATCACCCCGATAATGGAGCCGATGCTGTCGCTGTCCGCTTCGACAGAGCGGATTCGCTCGGCCACTTCGGCCACATTGCCAACCAGTGAGTTAGTCGAATCTACCGCAGAGGCAACAATCTGGTTACCCTGCTGAGCCTGATCCTGCATCAACTTAGCCTGACTGTCAGCCTGCTCTGCATTGGTCGCCACATCCTGAGAGGTAGATACCATCTCGTTCATGGCGCTGGCGACCTGTTCGATCTCCAGACGCTGGTTGTTGATACTCTGGTTGGCCTGAGTGCTGATGGAAGACATCTCCTCAGCCGCGGAAGCAAGTTGGTGGGTGGCGTTGCTGATATCGCTGATCAGCCCACGCTGATGCTGCAGCATGGTGTTGAAGTTGTTGGACATCAGCGCCAGTTCATCATTGCCGTAGACCTCAACGGTAGCGGTCAGGTCGGACTGGCTGGCGACACGGTCCATTGCGTTGTTCAGGGTATCCAGCGGTTTACGGATAGAACGGTAGATCATCACACTGAGCAGACCAAGAATAATCAGAGTGCTGCCACCGAGTGCCAGCATCATGGTCAGGGCCTGGTCGTAATCATGGCGGATCTGTTCCCGCTCTTCTGCGGCCACCCGTAACTGCAGTGAGATCAGCTCGGAGATCTTCTCGCTGATCGGATCAATGGCGGCATAAGAGGGGGCGATAAAGCGGCGCAGCATACCGGAAAGGTCGCCGCCTTTACTGTGCTGCAGACTGACCTCAATGGTTTTCTGCAGGTTGTCCAGGGCCTCGTTTGCGGCTTTAAACAGCGTTTCTGCCTCGTCAGCCAGTTGTGCTTCCTCTGGCGTCAGGGTTGTAGCCATATACTTCTGCCACTTCTCATCAATCTCTTTGCGCGCGCTCTGGATTCCATCCAGTGCTTCGGATCCGGTCATGATGCCCGCATTGGCTTTGTTCAGCGCATCAATCACGAAGACCGCGTAGTCATCAGCGATGATTTTCAGGTCTTCGAGAGGAACGACACGATCCTCGTAGATGCGGTTTACCCCTTGGTTGGCGTCGCCCAGTTTGGCCAGCGAGGTCATGATGATAATGATAATGCCGATCACCGGCAGTACAGAGATAAGAATCAGTTTACTGCGGATGCTCAGTTTGCTTAGAAACATAGTCGTCCCCGTTAAGTGCTATAAATAACTTCGCCGAGAACAACGTTCAGATCCGTGGCTGGAGCCGGCAGGCCCCAGATAGCATGAAGAGCCGGAAGAATCCGTTCACTCTATTTATAGCTGTTAAATAATCTATTACCAGTAATATTCTATTTTTATTTGTTAGATAAAATCCATATTTTTTGTAAGGCTTATTCTGTTAATTTCTTAAGAATCATTTAGATAGAGAGGTCTGTGTTGTATAGATGCAGACAGAAGTTTGTTTTAAATGTAAACGCGCTGACTATATATAAAAATCCATATGGTTGCATCGGTTTTCTGGCGGTTATCCTTTTGGGGCAAAATCGTAAATATTGAAGTTATTTTCTGTTCGGCATTGCTATAGTTATTAAGCCCCTGAGTTGCGTCGGGATGAAGTAACGAAGAGTGTCTTGTTTAAGGAAGCGTTGATGCGGTTTGTTTTCGGGTTTTTGTTGTTGTCGCTGTTGAGTGTGGTAACCCAGGCTGCTGAATCGATTTCAGTACAGCTTTTGTGGAAACATCAGTTCCAGTTTGCCGGGTACTACATTGCTAAAGAGAAGGGCTTTTATGCTGAAGAGGGGCTGGAGGTCGGACTTAAGGAGTATGGACCTGACCTTGATCTGGTAGATGAGGTGCTTCAGGGAAACAGCCAGTTTGCTGTGGGCCGGACCTCGTTACTGATTGACCAGAATGCCGGTGCCGATATTGTCGCGCTGTTTGCCGCTTACCAGCAATCTCCCCTGATGCTGCTCACCCGGAAGGATTCGGGGATTCTGCTGTCATCGGATCTGCGTAACCGCAGGGTTATGATCACCAACGATGCCAAACGGGTAGGAGAGCTGATCGCCATGTTACTGCAGGCGGGGATTACCCTGTCTGAATTCGAGCAGGTGGAACACAGTTATGATGTTAACGACCTTATATCGGGTAAGGTCGACGCGATAGCCTCTTATGTTTCAAATGAGCCGTTTGAGATGGAGCGGCAGGGGGTGGAGTACAATGTTATCCACCCTAAAGATTATGGTTTTGATATGTACTCGGACATTCTGTTCAGCTCCCGTGAGTACATTGAGCAGCATCCGGATACAACAGATAAGTTTTATCGTGCTTCGATTCGTGGCTGGATCTACGCATTCAACCATATAGAAGAAACCGCCCGGCTGATCTTTGAGCGCTACAACACCCAGAATAAATCCTTAGCTGCACTCATCTTTGAGGGCCAGGAGCTGAAGAAACTGGCTTTCGATAAGGATGGTAATTTCGGCACCTTGTCAGAAACCAAGTTTAATGAGATGGCGCAGGTCTATCTGGTTACCGGGAGTATTTTTCGCGGTTATAACTTTTCTGATTTTATCTACCGTCCGCCGAGCAATCAGTTTCGTCTGAGTATGGCGGAAAAACGTTTTATCCGTAATACCACGCCGCTCAGGGTGTGTGTTAATCCGGACTGGTACCCTTTTGAATCCTATGATGAAGCGCAGCATCAGGGCATGATTGCGGACTATCTGGCGTTAGTGATGAATAATCTGGAGCTGGAGTATCAGGTGGTGCCCAGCACGAGCTGGAGTGGTTCAATGCAGTTGCTGCGCAGTGGGCAGTGTCAGATGCTGGCCGGGGCGATGCAGACGATTAACCGGGCCGGTTTCATGGACTTTTCCCGGCCCTATCTGTCGGTACCGGCTGTGGTTGCAATGCGTCAGGGAGAGGAGGGCAAAAAGCTCTCTGAGATGACGCTCGGGGTGATTGAAGGCTCAGCGTTTCAGGAGATTCTGGCTGCCCGGTATCCGGGGATTCGGATGCTGGGGGTTGAGCGCAATCTGCAAGGGTTGCGCATGGTGCTGTCGGGCGAGCTGGACGGATTTGTGGGCGGGGATGCCAGTATCGCCCATGCCCTCAAAGCTAACCAGATCTCCGGAATTACACTGGTAGACCAGTTACATGATAACTGGGACCTCAGTATTGCGGTCAGTAAACAGGGTTCACCTTATCTGCTGAGTGCGATCAACAAATCATTGCAGTCAATCACACCTGAAGAGCGGGATCAGATCTATCGTAGCTGGATGGGTGTAGAATATAAACACAGCGTTGATTACACCCTGATCTGGGTGATTCTGGGTGGTGCAGGAATACTCGCCGCCTATGGATTATACCGTTATCTTAATGTGCTTTCTTACAATAAGATGCTGCGGACCATTGCCGAAAAAGATGCGCTGACCGGGATTCTCAGTCGTCACAAGCTCTGTGCCGAGATCGACAGTTTTATCGAACTGGCGCAGCGTCATAACTGGACGCTTTCGCTGCTGTTCTTTGATATTGATGACTTCAAACAGATCAATGACCGCTTTGGCCATGCTAAAGGGGATGAGGTATTGATTGAGCTGTGTGAGCTGATCGCCAAAAGTTCGCGTAAAACAGACCGGTTTGGCCGCTGGGGTGGGGAAGAGTTTCTGTTTCTGATGCTGGAAACCAATCTGGATGCGGCCCGGATGATCGCTGAGAAGTTTCGGGCGGAGGTCGAGGAACATGATTTCGGGCTTGATCTCCCGGTAACCTGCAGCTTCGGTGTAGCTCAGTTCAGCCCCGGGGAAACCGTGGAGAAATGGGTCGGTCGTGCCGACGAAGGGCTTTATCAGGCGAAAGCCGAGGGGAAAAACTGCGTCCGGCTGAGTTAGCGGACAAAAAAACGCCGGGCTCTGCCCGGCGTTTTAAGATGGGTGAAGCGTCAGTCGATAAGGCCGTAATCGTTACGCAGAATCTCGATAATCTCTGCTTTCGGATTGTCCGACAGGGTGAGTTTCTCGCCGGTGATCTTCTCAGCAATGCCGACATAGGTTTCGGATACTTTCATCAGCAACGCTTCCGGCAATGCGTTGTCACGTGCCAGTGCGTAGCGTTCATCCATGCGGTCTTTGTTCAGCAGAATGTCCGGATCCGGGAAGTGATTCAGCAGCTCCTGACGGAACACCTCTTTCGAGTTTTCGATCACTTTACCTTCGCGGTAGGAAGGGCCGTCCCAGATGCGGGAAGAGTCGGGCGTGCCCACCTCGTCCATGTAGATCAGTTTTTCCTGACCCTGACTGTCGGTCACGTAGCCAAACTCAAACTTGGTATCGACAAATATCTGGTCCAGTTCCGCCAGCGCCTGACTGATCAGTTCGAAACCCTCTTTCAGCAGCTTTTCATACTGATCAACATCTTCTTTGCAATTAAAACGGAACGCTTCGAAGTTGTTAACCAGATCGCTGCGGGTGACGTTTACATCGTCCACTTCAGGAATACCGGGAATGCCCTGCATAATCCCTTTGGTAGACGGGGTGATCAGCAGTTCAGGCAGTTTCTGGTCTTTTTGCAGATCATCTGCGATCTGGATGCCGCAAAATTCACGTTCACCTTTGGCGTAAGCGCGCCACATAGAGCCGGTAATATACTGACGGCAGATCGCTTCAATCATAACCGGGCGGGCTTTCTGGACGATCCAGACAAACGGATGCGGGATATCCAGAATATGGCTGTCGGCAAGGCCCTGCTCGCGGAACAACTGGAACCAGTGGTTAGAGATGGCGTTCAGCGCGGCGCCTTTACCCGGCACACCGTTCATGCCGCCTTCGCCGTGCCAGATGCACTCAAAAGCGGAGATCCGGTCACTGATTACCATGATAGCCAGTGGTGTATCTTCGGCAACCGGGTAGCCTTTCTCTTTGATCAGACGCTGACTGTCGGCAGCTCTCAGCCAGTATACCGAACGGACTTTGCCGCTGTGCACTGGCTGGTCGGTACGAATGGGAAGGTCGTTGTTAACAGCCAATACTTTATCAGCAAGACTCATGGATACCTGTCCTGTATTTGAACTAAATGAATCAAAGACCCTGTCCGCGGTAAACGGATCGGGACTGGAAAATAAATCGTTGTGTCAGGTGCAGCCAAAGACGATCAGGAATAACGTTTGGCCTCGCGAAGCAGTGAGCTTAAATCTAACCCCTGTAAATCAGCCAACGCTTCAAGGTCGTTTGAGGTACGGGGAGGTAATTTCGTCAGGTGCGCCTTTTTTGCTTCTTTCTGTTTGACAGTGTCCATTAGTCTGTCGTGAATAGCATCCAGTTGCTCTGATGAAAGTGATCTGAGGCGACTGATAAGTTCGTCTTCAGTCATGCGTTGTGTTTTTACTCCGAAACAACAAAATCAACGAGTTATTATACCAGCACTGTATGGATTCCGATCAATACTTATTGCATAACAAAGGGGGGTAAGTTATCTATCCTTGTTAAGGAAGGCAGGTAGTTTTTTGTTTGCTGACGAATCCCATGCTGCTTTAACGCCGCAGGTGTGAATCCTGCGGGGGCCGTTGATCCGCATTGCTGGGAGAGGAGTCAGGCTTCCCGGGAGCCGGGGCTGTCGCGGGAGAGGCTGCGTTCCGGGCTGGAGCTACGGTCTGAATAACGAGTTTCATCAGGAGTCGCTATGGCAGAGCAGGCACGGCGCATTGAGATTCAGGGACAGGTGCAGGGAGTGGGTTTCCGCCCTTTCGTCTGGAATCTGGCCCGTCGGCTGAACTTGCATGGCTGGGTTGCCAATACCACTTCCGGGGTGAGTGTGACTATTCAGGGAGATCCGCTGCGGCTGGATGAGTGTATCCACCTGTTGCAGGCTGAACTGCCGGCAATGGCGTTGATCGATTCTCTGCAGTATCAGGTAGTGGACGCCAACCCCGGCCTGAATGACTTTACCATCCGTGACAGCGCAGCGGGTGAGGTACGCCTGCGGGTTACCCCCGATGCCTCGGTCTGTGAGGCCTGCCTGAGTGAGTTGTTCGATCCGAACAACCGGCGCTATCGTTATCCGTTTATCAACTGCACCAACTGTGGCCCGCGCTATAGCCTGATCCGCTCTCTGCCCTATGACCGGGCCAATACCACGATGGCCGGTTTTAAGCTCTGTGCTGCCTGTGATGCAGAGTACCGTAATCCGGAGGATCGGCGTTTTCATGCCCAGCCCAATGCCTGTGAAAGCTGCGGGCCGCAGCTCAGTTTTCTGCCGGCGCAGGGGCAGCCAGAATCGCAGCCGGATCCCGTAGCGCTGGCGCTGCAGCAGATTCGTGAAGGCAAGGTTGTGGCGGTCAAAGGGATTGGTGGTTTTCATCTGATCTGCGACGCCCGCAATACTGCGGCGGTTGAGTGTCTGCGCCAGCGTAAGTGTCGGGGAAACAAACCGTTTGCGCTGATGGCGGCGAATCTGGCATCGCTGGAACCTTATGTGGCACTTAATGCTCAACGCCGGCAGCGCTTAGCCGCGATGGATGCGCCGATCTGCCTCTGTCCGAAAGCCGATTCAGCCCTGCCCGAAGCGCTGGCGCCGGGGCTGGACTGGCTCGGGGTGATGCTGCCCCATTCACCGCTTCAGTACCTGCTTTTTCATCAGGCGGCCGGAGAGCCTTCCGGTACTGACTGGCTGGAGCAGGCTCAGGCGTTGTTGCTGGTGGTGACCAGTGCCAACCGGAGCGGGAACCCGCTGATTACGGATAATCGTCAGGCACTTCAGGCCTTGCAGGGGATTGCAGACGGATTTCTGCTACATGACCGGGATATTCATACCCGCTGCGATGATTCGGTGGTCAATCTGCTGACGGAGTATCCGGCTCTGGTACGGCGTGGCCGTGGTCTGGCGCCGCTGGCTTTGCCACTGCCGCCTGCACTGGCAGAAACGGATCGCTCTGTGCTGGCGCTGGGTGCTTATTTCAAAAACAGTATCAGCCTGAGTAAAGGCGATAAGCTGTATGTCTCGCAGTATATCGGCGATCTGGATAACCCGGAGTGCTGCCGCACGCTGACACAGAGTATCGGGCAGTTGAAGCAGTTGCTGGATATTGAACCGGATCTGGTGGTGGCGGATCTGCATCCGGACTTCTACAGCACTCGTCTGGCTGAGCGTTATGCCCGGGAGCGGAACCTGCCCCTGCTGCAGGTTCCGCATCATCAGGCGCATATTGCCGCGGTGATGGCCGAGCATCAGTTGTCAGGCCCGGTGCTTGGGCTGGCTTTAGATGGGCTGGGGCTGGGTACTGACGGCGGGCTCTGGGGCGGGGAGCTGTTGCGTCTGGAGGGAGCTGAATGTGAGCGTCTTGATCATCTGCAGCCGTTGCTACTGCCCGGTGGCGAACGGGCGGCGCGGGAGCCGTGGCGGGTGGCTGCGGCTGTGCTGTTCGGTTTAAGCCGCGGTGAACAGATTACACAGCGGTTTGCTGAGCAACCGGCAGCCGCACAACTGAATGAACTGTTGCAGCGCCCGTTTAACTGCCCACCGAGCAGCAGCGCGGGGCGTCTGTTCGATGCTGCCGCCGCGTTGCTGGGGATTAAACAATGCCACAGTTACGAGGCGGAGGCCGCGATGCTGCTGGAATCAAGCGCCTGGCGTCAGTTGCACAGACATGGCTGGCCGGATGAACCTTTATTGATCAGGCAGGGGGTTGATGGCCTCGATAGCACAGCGCTGCTGGCCCGGCTGGCAGAGTGTAATGATGCGGATTATGGTGCGTTGCTGTTCCATCAGCAGTTGATCGAAGCGTTAACCCACTGGGTCGTTAACGCGGCCAGCCAGCAGCATCTGGATCGGGTGCTGCTGGGCGGCGGCTGTTTCCTTAATCAGTTGTTACTGAGCCGGTTATGTATGGCTTTGCAAGCGGCAGGGCTGAAGGTCTTTCGGGCGGAAAAGCTACCGTGCAACGATAGTGCTATATCGGCAGGGCAGAGCTGGCTTGCTCTGCAGCAGGTGGCATCCGGCAAGCTGAAAAAAAGCAGGGGGGAGGGAGTATGTGCTTAGCGATTCCGGTACGGGTAGAAGTCATTCAGAGCCCGGATATGGCGCTGGTGGATATTGGTGGGGTGAGGAAAAGTATCAATATCGCGTTGGTGCCGGATGTGGTTGTGGGCGACTATGTGATCCTGCATGTGGGGTACGCACTGAACAAAATAGATCCGCAAGAGGCGCAGCGCACTCTGCAACTGTTTGCTGAGGTGGATGAGGTGTCACGACAGCAACGGCTGGAGAACAACCCGTGAAATATGTCGATGAATACCGGGATGGTGCGCTGGCGCGCGATATTGCCGGCCGGATCCGCGAAGAGGTGCTGCCGCAAAAGCAGTATCACTTTATGGAGTTTTGTGGCGGTCATACCCATGCGATCTTCCGTTACGGCATTCCGGACCTGTTACCGGATAATCTGAAGATGATCCACGGCCCGGGCTGTCCGGTGTGTGTATTGCCGATCAGTCGTCTGGATGCTGCCATTGAACTGGCCGTCAGCCATGATGTGATTCTCTGTTCCTATGGCGACATGCTGCGTGTGCCGGGCTCACGTAAACGCAGCCTGCTGAAAGTGAAAGCTGAGGGGGCAGATGTGCGCATGGTGTATTCCTGTATGGATGCTCTGCGTATCGCCGCTGAGAACCCGCAGCGGGAGGTAGTCTTCTTTGCCATCGGCTTTGAAACGACCACACCGCCGACGGCACTGGTTATCCGTCAGGCCAGAGCGCAGGGCCTGAAAAATTTTTCGGTGTACTGCAACCATCTGCTGACCCCGGCGGCGATCAGCAATATTCTGGAATCGCCGGAGGTGCGTGATCTGGGCATACTGCCGCTGGATGGCTTTGTCGGTCCGGCGCATGTGAGTACGGTGATCGGCTCACAGCCTTATCACTACTTCGCCGAAGAGTATCAGAAGCCGGTTGTCATCGCCGGGTTTGAACCGCTGGATATGCTGCAGGCGATTCTGATGCTGGTACGGCAGGTCAATCAGGGCCGTGCGGAGGTTGAGAATGAGTTCTCACGGGCGGTTACCTTTCAGGGAAACCTGCGAGCCAGGGCGGTTGTGGCAGATACGTTTGAACTGCGGCGCAGTTTTGAATGGCGCGGCCTCGGGGAGGTGCCCTACAGCGCACTGCGGATTAAACAAGAGTTCGCTGAGTTTGATGCTGAAAAACGCTTCACCGTCGAATATCGCAGTGCCCGGGAGAATAAAGCCTGTGAATGCGGGGCGATTCTCCGGGGGGTGAAATCTCCCCGTGACTGTTCACTGTTTGCCGATCCCTGTACTCCGGAAAACCCGCTGGGTTCCTGTATGGTCTCCAGTGAAGGAGCCTGCGCGGCTTATTACAGCTACGGTCGCTACCGGGAACGGACCTTTGCTACCGATCGCAGTCACGGTGCAACTGTCAAAGAGAGCGCTATATGACCAGACAACCCAACTACAGCTCAAATCTGGATCTGAACCGGGGCCGGGTGGAGATGATTCATGGCGGTGGCGGCAAGGCGATGGCCCAATTGATAGATGGGTTGTTCTGCCGGGCGTTCGATAATCCCTGGCTGGCGCAAAAAAATGATCAGGCCTGCTTTACGTTGCCGCCGGGGCGAGTCGTCATGGCGACCGATAGCCATGTGATTTCGCCCCTGTTTTTTCCGGGAGGGGATATAGGTTCGCTATCGGTTCACGGCACTGTTAATGATGTGGCTATGTCCGGAGCGGTGCCGCATTTCCTCTCTGCGGGCTTTATTCTTGAAGAGGGTTTTCCGTTAGCTGAGCTGCAGCGAATTGTGACCTCGATGGCGCAGGCGGCAGCCGAGGCGGGTGTGGCGATTGTAACCGGCGATACCAAAGTGGTGGAGCGGGGTAAAGGCGATGGTTGTTTCATTAATACCACCGGAGTCGGCGTGGTCGCGGAAGGGATTCAGATGGGCAGCGACCGGGTCAGGGCCGGAGATAAAATTCTTCTTTCTGGCAGTTTGGGGGATCACGGGGTGGCGATCATGTCACAACGCCAGAATCTGGACTTTGCGACCCGTATTGAGTCTGACAGCCAATCCCTGAATGATCTGGTAGCGGTGATGACTGCTGCTGTTCCAAAGCTGCACTGCCTGCGGGATCCTACCCGGGGTGGCCTGGCAGCGACTCTGAATGAGATCGCTCAGCAGGCGGCGGTGGGCATGCAGATCTATGAGCAGCAGATCCCGGTGAAAGCCGAGGTGGCTGCCGCCTGCGAATTTCTTGGTCTGGATCCGTTGTATGTTGCCAATGAAGGCAAGCTGGTGGCTTTCTGTCCGGCGGAGCAGGCAGAGCCGTTACTGGCTGTAATGAGAGCGCATCCGAAAGGGGCTGATGCAGCGATCATTGGCGAAGTGGTCGAGGATAGCCTCGGGTTTGTGCAGATGCAGACTGCCTTTGGGGGCAACCGTATGGTGGACTGGATTAATGGCGAACAGCTACCGAGGATCTGCTGATGCGCATTCTGTTTCTGATCCACAGTTTTAACAGTCTCGCCCAGCGCCTCTACGTTGAACTGCAACAGGACGGACATGAGATCTCCGTGGAGTTTGATATTAACGATCAACTGGCAGAGCAGGCGGTAGCGATGTTTCAGCCTGATCTGATACTCGCGCCTTTTCTGAAACGCAGAATTGCCGACCCCATCTGGCAGAATCACCGTTGCATTGTGGTTCATCCGGGGGTTATCGGTGATCGTGGCCCGTCAGCGTTAGACTGGGCCATTATGCGTCAGGAAACACGCTGGGGAGTCAGTTGTATTCAGGCGAACGAAACGATGGATGGCGGTGCTGTCTGGGCGTCGGTGGAGTTCCCCATGCGGGAGGCAAGTAAAAGTAGCCTCTATCGCAATGAGGTGACGGAAGCCGCCGTTGTGGCTGTACGCCAGACACTGGCCCGGATCAGCGCAGGCGAGCAACCAGTGCCACTGGATTACCGTGACCCTTCAGTGCGCGGGCGCTGGAATGATCCGATGCCGCAAAGCCAGCGGAGGATCGACTGGCTGTGTGATGATACGGCGACGATTGTGCGCAAGATTCGTGCGGCAGATTCGATGCCGGGGCTCAGGGATGAGATCGGCGGACGGAGTTACTACCTCTATAACGCCCATGCGGAACACCAGTTAGGGGAGGGCCTCGCAGAACCGGGATCGTTGCTGGCAACGCGCGACGGGGCAATCTGCCTGAAGACCCGTGATGCTGCAGTCTGGATCACCCATTTGCGGCATGCCGACCCTAAAGGCGCGGAAGCGGGCTTTAAGTTGCCGGCAGCACAACTGTTACAACCGCAGATGGACCGGGCGCCCGCTGAGCACAGGGTGCTGCAATCTATATTGAGACCTGAGGAGATTCCGCCGGGCCCGAGCTGGCAGGAGATCCGCTACCGTGAAAC
This sequence comes from Neptuniibacter halophilus, assembly GCF_030295765.1. Taxonomy (NCBI): domain Bacteria; kingdom Pseudomonadati; phylum Pseudomonadota; class Gammaproteobacteria; order Oceanospirillales; family Oceanospirillaceae; genus Neptuniibacter; species Neptuniibacter halophilus. Next base: position 2,924,163 of record NZ_AP027292.1, read on the forward strand.
GGCGCAGGTCGGTTATCTGAGTTTCGACTTTTATAATGGGGCGATGTCCACCGAACAGTGTCAGCGCCTGCAACAGGCGCTGCAATATGCCAAACAGCGCCCGGTTAAGGTACTGGTATTGCTGGGAGGTGATGAGTTCTGGTCGAACGGTATTCACCTGAATCAGATAGAAGCTGCAGAGAGCCCTGCGCAGGCTTCCTGGGAAAATATCAATGCGATGAACGATCTGTGTCTGGAACTGCTGGACACCCCGGATCAGTTTACGCTGGTGGCGATGCGCGGAAATGCGGGTGCCGGAGGCGTATTTCTGGCGCTGGCGGCAGATCGGATTCTGGCTCGGCGCAATGTTGTGCTGAACCCGCATTATCGCTCGATGGGTAACCTGTATGGCTCCGAATACTGGACTTACCTGTTGCCGGCACGGGTCGGTGAAGCCCGGGCGGAGCGTCTGATGCAGTCCCGGTTGCCGGTCTCAGCCAGCCGGGCTAAGGAGATAGGTCTACTCGATCAGTGCCTGGATCTGTCTCCTGAAGGCTATCTGCTCGCGGTACAGCAGCAGGCGGAAGAACTGGCTGAGAGTATTGAACTGAGTGAAATGCTGGCGCAAAAACAGCGCCGGCGACAGGCCGATGAAATCTATAAACCACTCGCCCGCTACCGGGAGGAGGAGCTGGAACAGATGAAGCTGAACTTCTTTGGCTTTGACCCCAGCTACCACGTGGCGCGTTATCATTTTGTAGAAAAACTGGCGAAGGCACGAACGCCGGCGTACCTCGCGCATCATCGCAAGCTCAGGGGCTTGCACCCGGCATAAATTAGGGCTACAGTCAGTCTTCAACTTTTGACATCAAGAGTAGGGCTGACGTCCTCACCAACCTGCCAACCTGGGCAAGGTGGTTGCTGAAAAGCGATGTGGTCGATACCGACAACGAATCAGGTAGACCTCCAACGTCAGCTCTCATAATTAAATGGGAGCACCTCATGTTTGAAGCACATCTTCTCGATCCGCAAGAGCTACTTAACAGCTGCTCAATCAATCTGCCTTGCACCAGCTTTAACCGTTGCCACAGCGAAACCCACAAACCACTGCGTATCTGGTTTGCCGAGGGTAAACGTAAGAACCTGCAGGGAGACGTGGTGAAGGCGATTTTTGTTTACAGTGAATACCGGGACAGTCAGGGAGATAACCGCTTCCTTTGCCAGCGTTATGATTATCCCGCCTGCCTGCAGCAGGCGGATATCGATCGTTATCTGGCGCGCGCGGTTAGCCAGCCGTTAGCCCTTTAAGGTCAGCTGACCGCTTTCTGGCTTTCCAGAGCCCAGCGAATCGATTCAGCCTGAGCCTGCAGGAGCAGGCTCTCATCGATCAGCCCGGAGAGCCGGTTCCACTCATAGTGTGAGAAATAGATCACGTCAGAGAGTAATTTACCGAGCGTGCCTTCGCGTTGAGTCAGGGCCTGATGCATCTCATCGCTGATCGAGATATGTTCGTGCAGCTCATGCATCGGGATGGAAAACAGGGCATCAGCACCGGAGAGTATACCCAGCAGGAAGGCCAGGCTGGCATCAACGCCGTAGGCCGGGGCCACCATTTCGCACATTTTTGAGCGAATCAGCAGCTCGCGACATAACTCATCGGGCACATCCAGCGTGCCGGAGAGAGAAACAATCAGCGCCCAGCGTTTCAGCTCCTGAAGACCCAGCAGCACCACCGCTTCGGTGATGGTGGAGATCTCCCGCTGTAAAGAAAAAGTCGCGGAGTTGACGATTTTGATCAGACGCACCGCCAGACGGGGGTCTTTGGCGATAATCTGTTGCAGGCGTTCTGGGGTAGCGTCCGGATTATTCAGCTCGGACAGCAGTTCCATAATGGTCAGTTCGTTACCGCTGACCCGCTTGCCTTCAACTTTTTCAGGGTAAGCGAAAAAGTAGCCCTGAAACAGTTGGAAACCGAGTTTACGGAAGCGGTGAAACTCAAAGATATTCTCGACCTTTTCAGCCAGCAGGGTGATGTTGTAGGGGTCGAGTTTCTCCAGCGTGTTGAACAGCGCATTCTTGCGGGTGGCGAGCACATCAATCTTAACAATATCCACCACATCCATAATCTGGGTGAATTCATCTCGCCAGAAAAAATCATCCAGTGCAATCTTGAAGCCTTTATCCGCAAGGTGCCGGATCCGCTCGGCCGTTTTTGCGTTGATCGGAACATCTTCAACGATCTCAAGTACCACATTTTCGGCGGCAAAACTGGGCAGATCCTGAAACAGCAGCTCCTCGTTTATATTCATAAACGCCGGCAGGGTGCGCATGCTGCCTTTATGCAGTATGCCGGTGTAGGCACTGAGCAGGACTTCACAGGTGGCAGATGTCGGGTCAAACAGCTCGCCCGGCGGGCAGCCATTCTGATCACGGTAAAGGAGTTCATAACCGACGGTTTCGCAGTCTGCGTTGAGGATCGGTTGTCGTGCTAGCAGGATTTGGTCGATCACTGCGCCCCCAGGTCTGGTTGCCGGAAATATAGAACAGGTACGGTTTATCTTAACCCAAATTTCAGATAAGACTAGTCCCGACGTGAGAGAGATTGTGCAGAAAGAGGTTTGTGAGGAGCGGCTGCGGGTAAAACAAAAAACCGGGCAGAAGCCCGGTTTTTAAGATGCTGAGGATCACTTATTTAGTGATAGCCTGCAGTTCAGCCATAGCCGCTTCACGAGTTTCGTTAGCGATAGAGGTGAATGCTTCACCCTGGGCTTTCAGCAGTTCGAACAGCGCTTTGTTCGCTTCCATGTTGAACTTGATCAGTTCTTCCGGAGTTTTCAGTTCTTTAGCTTTTTCAGCTTCAGATTTGAAGAAAGTAGTCAGCTCTTCGCCAGACTTTTTCTGCTGCTCGATAGACTTAGTAATCGCCTGAGCCTGCAGGTTCATCAGAGACTGGACAGCATCGAAAGACTTCTGGAAATCAACAGTAGTGTTAGTCATGGTAGTTCTCCCAAAAAAAGTTTTGTTGCACTGCACAATATGAAGCCTATTCTAGGCTGTTTTTTGATCAAGTCAACCTCTTTTTTGTGCAATGCACAAAAATAATTTAACGCTGTATTTTCCGCAGGTTAAAACAACTCTGTGAAGAAAACATGTCTGGACCTGGAAAAACTGAATTGGTCTAATAGCCGCTGATTTTCCTCGCAACGTGAGAGTTATGGCCAGCATTGAAACTATTCTGACACTTTTTATTCTGATCGGCCTCGGCTATCTGGGTAAGCGTACTGTACTCAATGGTCAGCCGCTGGCCCCCCTGAATACCTTTGTTTATTACTTTGCGGTGCCGGCGCTGCTGTTTAATTCTGTTTATCAGCTCTCCCTTGATCAGCTTTTCCGGCCTGCGTACCTGCTGGCGTTTGTGCTCGGGGTGACACTCACCGGGGTGATTGCTGCACTGGGTTGCCGGTATCTTTTCCGGGAAAAAAGTAAGGAAGTGCTGTCTATCCGGGCACTGAATGCGACCTTCTCCAATTATGCCTATATGGGCATTCCGATGGTATTCGGCCTGCTGGGTGAGGCTGCATACGGTGCGATGATCAGTATTATTCTGCTGGGAAATATTTTTCAGATTGGCGGAGTCCAGCTACTGATAGAAGGCCAGCGGGAGCAGGGCAAAGGGATGCGTTCTCTGCTGGCGATTCTGGATAAATCCCTGTTGCGCAGTCCGGTGTTTATTGCAACGCTGCTGGGGGTTACGGTGTCGGCGTTTCAGGTAGAACTGCCCGCTCTGGTCAGCAGTACGCTGGATATGCTGGCGCCTGCCACCGTGCCGGCTGCGCTGTTTTGTCTCGGTGCCAGTCTTGAGTTCAAGAGCCTGAGCCGGAACCGGGCGATGCTGGGCTGGCTGGTGGCGGTGAAATTGCTGATCCATCCACTGCTGACGCTGGCGATCTTTACCCTGGCCGGGCTGGAAGATCGCAACTGGTTGCTGGCTGCGGTGTTCCTGGCAGCCCTGCCAACCGGTGCGCTGGCGCATGTTATGGCGCTGCGTTATGACGTCTGTGAGAAGGAGACCTCGCTGACCGTAGTGATTTCAACCCTGCTCTCTCTGGTCAGCGTTTCCCTCTGGGTGATGCTGATGATCTGACTCCTGGCCGCCCTAATCAGTCCTGCTGTTCGAGGGCTTCCCGGAGCTGGTTGAGGACTTTGCTCGGCAGGCGTTTGATGATCAGGCGGCCGCCATCTTCATCGAACTCGATATCTTTACCGCTGTTCAGATCGCCCAGACTGCGTTTATTGAAATCCAGCCCCCAGTTGTCGGCTTTGACCTTGAGTTTGGCAAAGCGGTTGATGGTACTGGTATGTGGCTGGAACTCCTGGCTGACATTATAGGGGCCCTGATTGGCGAAGGTGCCAAAGGTGCCGGCGACTGTTTCAGCCTGTTCCGGCGGGATATAGGCGTCAAACAGGTTCTGCACATCGTTGAGGTTGGCGGATTCCTTTTCAGAACGCTGTTTTTCCAGATAGCTGACCACATCTTCAACGACTTCTTCTTTGCGGTCTGACATGTTGTTCTGGTTGCAGAAATCGCGCGCGGCCCGGATCAGCTCGCCGGTGGATTTACGCGACGGGGTCACGTCGGTGCAGCCGAAAGCGGTGGAGAAATAGTGGGTGATCTCGCCCTTCTCTTTGCTGCCGATGAAGCTGAGGTAGCTGTCCTGTTTCTTGCGGAAGGTGGTGATGTTGATCCGTGCTCCCTGATGCAACTGGTCCAGATTGACTTCCATGACCTCAGTCGGGTGCAGGTCATTGTCAAAGCCGATGCTGGCTTTATCCCGCACCAGAGCAATCAGCAGATATTCGTAGCGGTCACTGGCGTAGAGTGCGAACAGCACATAGCCGCCATGGGCGGTATGCGCCGACGGATTGTTAATCGCCGCTGCCAGTTGGGCCATGCTTTTGTCTGTCAGTTCGGCAAAGCCGGCTTCATCCCATTCGGATGCAACAAATTGTTCAAACGCGGAGATAAACGGGTAGCCCTCTTCATTTTCATGGTTGAAAGAACCGTGGGTCAGGCTGGAGCGGCGGCTGAAGGCTGAGTTGAGGGTCTCGAAAAGCTGGTTGGCGATCGGTTCTGAAGTGGGAATAATCCCGCCGCGCCCGGTAATCCGCGCCGGTGCTTCTTCAGATTCTTTTACCAGTTCACGAATCGCCAGATGTTTCAGTTCCATATAGACCTCAGTAGCCAACTTGTTTGTGCAGAGTGGAATTGTATTTAAAAGCGCCGGGCGATGCAGTATAAAGATGCCCCCGTTTCTACAGACAGGCCGAAACCATGGCGCTTAAACCAACCCTCTACAAACTGACCCTTAATCTGGTGGATATGAACCGGGATATCTATCTGACCGATAAACTGACGCTGGTGTTGCACCCGTCGGAAACGGAGACCCGGATGATGGTACGACTGCTGGCTTATGCACTGAACCACGAGTCTGATCTGGCGTTCAGTCGGGGTCTGTCTGCAACCGATGAGCCGGATCTGTGGACGGTGCAGGGCGATGGTGCTGTCCATTTATGGATTGAGGTCGGGCAGGCGTCAGCGGAGCGTTTGCGTAAAGGGGTCAGCCGGGCTGACAGGGTCAGGCTCTATGCCTATGGCAGTGAGACAGATATCTGGTGGAACAAGCAGGGCGGGGCACTGAGTGAACTGCCTAAAACTGAGATCTACCGTTTTGATCCGGCGGGTGTCGACTCTCTGGCAGCTCTGTGCAGCCGGAATATGGAGTTAACGCTGACCATCAGTGAGGAGCAGATTTTCCTCAGTGACGGGGAGCAACAGGCCGAGGTGAGTCTCAGCCGTCTGAGTCAGTAATCCACCCGGGAGCGGTTCTTTTTGGTCTGGCCGCGCTGGGTTTTCTTATCCATCCGTTTTTTCTGCGAGCTGCGGCTGGGCTTAGTTGCCCGCCGTGCTTTGCTGACCGCAGTGGCTTCCTGAATCAGCTCGACCAGACGCCGGCAGGCATCCTCTTTATTACGCTCCTGATCTCTGAAATTCTGCGCTTTAATCACAATCACGCCTGAGGCGGTGACTCGCTGATCTTTCAGATTGAGTAATCGTTCTTTATAAAAGTCAGGCAGCGAGGAAGCTCTGATATCAAAACGCAGATGGATCGCACTGGAGACCTTATTGACGTTCTGACCGCCGCTGCCCTGAGCGCGTATGGCGTTGAACTCCAGTTCGTGAGGATAGATAAAAACGTGATTGGTGAGTTTCAGCATGCGGCGATTATAACAACAGTGGCTAAGGATACTTAAGCTGATTTGAATATTCTGTGGATCTGGTTCATGCTGTTCTCAAAGCTCAGCGGAGAGAGACTGATGGTCAGAACACTGTGTGCTTGTAGTCAGACGGTAAAGAACCAGCCAGCAGCAGAGGTGGATGCGAGGTTTGAACTGGTTCGGCGTTCCGGTGAAACCGGAATCTATCGGTGTTGTCTGTGCAGTCAGATGTTTGTGTTCAGCGATCAGGGGTGGTTCCCGCTGGAAGTGACGCATTACCCCTCTCAGGCCGTCATCTCCTGATTCGGATAAAAGCAGGCAAGGCTGGCAGCATGGCTGCCAGTGTCAGTCATCAAAATCATAGTCATCAAACACGTCACGAATATCTTTAAGCAGCTCCCGCTCTTCACGCATCGCTTCCAGACGGCGGCGTTTGGCTGGATTGATGCTCTCCTTCTGGTAGATCGTCGCGTCGGCCAGTGACTCATCCAGACCGTCCTCCGGTACCCAGTCTTCCAGCTCGATAACAGTATCTGAATCATCACTAACAGGGCGTTGTCGGCTCATAGCAATGCCTCACGGTTGAGTTGAAATTAAGTCTCCGCATAGCCTGATTATGGTACAGATTCTGAAATTGGAAAGTATCTTCAGATGAACCTTTTGCTGTGGGAGCTGGCCGGGCTGGCTGTCGCTCAGAAGGGCTTTTAATAGGGCGCTGTTGCGGCGGATCAGCCAGCCAGGCGCAGAGCTTTGCTAGACTGCATGAACAATGTCAGGCGCCGCCGGGGTTCATCGTGCCTTAATGCTGCACTTCTACAATTGCTCTATCCGCACGCCATTTCTGGTCTGCGAAGGATATTAGACTAAAGTTTTGCTGCAGTGCAAAAAACAGGTAGAATGGTAAGGTCTTTTTAAGAGGAATGATCTGAGTGGCCACCAAATATTTGAAACGTTTCTTTAAACCTGCATCCATCGCAGTTTTCGGTGCCTCCGCCCGGGAAAATAGTATGGGAGGGGCTGTGATCCAGAACCTGCAGGAAAGCGGTTTCAAAGGAGCGCTGTACGCGGTTAACTCCCAGGGTTATGACGAAGTGTATTCGGTCCCCTGTTTTAAAAGCCTGAAAGACCTGCCTGAGATGCCGGACCTGGCGATCATCTGCTCACCGCCTGAAACCGTGGCAGATATTATTCGTGCACTGGGCGCGAGCATGGTTAAGGCGGCGATGATTCTGACCGGTGGCCTGTCGAGTGCCGATGATGGCGTCAGTCAGACTCTGCGCGATGAAGTGCGCGAGGCGGCCAAACCATACGGCATCCGTGTGCTGGGGCCAGACTGCATGGGTATGCTGGTGCCGGGACACCATATGAACGCCAGTTACTCCCATGTGAATATCCTCAAGGGAAAGGTGGCTTATGTGGGGCAGTCGGGGATTCTCGGAACGGCCATGATCGATTGGGCAACCGGTCAGGAGATTGGTTTCTCACACTTCCTGACGCTGGGCGACGGGGCCGATGTGAACCTGCCGTCGGTCATCGATTATCTGGCGCAGGATCCATACACCCACGCGATTTTGCTGCAACTCAATCAGGTTGATGGTTCAGCCCGTGATTTCCTCTCTGCGGTGCGCTCAGCGTCGCGTAACAAACTGGTACTGGTGCTGAAGAGCGATATCTTTGTCGGTGAGAAATCCGGCACTGAACTGGCGCCGGGCATTTACGATGATGATCAGGTTTACGATGCCGCGCTCCGCCGGGCCGGTGTGGTTCGGGTAGAGACCTCCGACGAGCTGTTTAATGCGCTGGAGACCCTGACCCGGATGAAGCCGATGCGCGGTGAGCGTCTGGCGATTCTTTCTAATGGTACCGGTCTGAATGCATTGGCGACCGAACGTTTGCTGGAGCAGAACGGTAAGCTGGCCAAACTGACCGATGAAACGATTGACGCGCTGGGTGAAATCCTGCCCTCCTACTGGAACCGTTCCAATCCGGTAGATCTGAGTGCAGATGCTGAGCCAGCCCGGTTTGCCGAGGGCGTGCGCCTGTTGAGCAAAGATAAAAATGTGGATGCCGTGCTGGTGCTGCATGCGCCGACCCGTCTGGCACCTTCGGTGGCAACCGCCGATCAGGTGATTCAGGTGGTGAAGAAAACTCCGCGTAACGTGCTGACCTGCTGGATGGGCAGGGCTACCGCGATTGAAGCACGCAATCATTGTAATGCCGCGGGCGTCTCCACCTTTAAAACTCCTGAGGAGTCGGTGGATGCGTTTATGCATATGGTGGATTTCCATCGCAATCAGGAGGTGATGCGACAGACACCTCCGCCCTATGTCGAGCAGAATACCCCGAACCATATTAAAGCCCGTGATCTGGTGCAGAATGCGCTGGCAGAGCAGCGCGACTACCTGACCCATCAGGAAGCCTGTGCCCTGCTGGACCTATACGATATTCCGGTATCTAACACCTATTACAGCCACAATATCACGGAGGTTGTGGAGCAGGCCGGACGGATTGATAACTCTGTCCGGATCAAGGCGCTGCACCGGCAGAATGTGTACCCCTTCAGCTACGATGCCAAAGGCAGCCAGCGCTGGCGGGATATTGCCCTTGATCTGTTCTCAGCCTCTGAAATTGAGCACGCTACCACGCAGTTGTCGTACCGGGTTGCGGAAGATTTCAGGCCGGAGGATCAGCTTGGGTTCTGTGTTCAGCAGATGAAACGTGGTTTCCAGTCGTTGCAGATCAATGTGGGTATCACCCGTGATCCGACTTTTGGCCCGGTGGTTGTGTTTGGTGTGGGAGGCCATACAGTTGACGTACTGGCTGACCGGCATGTGATGCTGCCGCCGCTGAATATGGCGCTGGCGCAGGAGCTGATCCGGCAGTCACGTATCTGCCAGATCATTGAAGAGAACAGTTACCGTCCGCAGCAGGATATTGAGCAGTTATGTAAATTGCTGCTCAATCTCTCTGAAATGGTGGTCGATCTGCCTCACCTGAAGTGTCTGGAGATCAACCCGTTGCTGGTCAACAAGACCGGATTGCTGGCAACCGATGTCGCCGTTTCCCTCTCGGCAGAAGAGGGTAAACTGTCAATCTCTCCTTATCCTGAGCATCTTACTGAAGAGATCCGCCTGAAGCGTTCCGGGCGAAAAGCCATTATGCGTGCGATCCGGGGTGAGGATGAGCCGAACCATCTGGAGTTTTACAACAAGCTCAGCCCGCAATCGATCCGTCTGCGCTATTTCTACAGCCGAGGCATTCCGACCCATCAGGAACTGGCCAACTGGACTCAGATTGACTACGACCGTGAGATGGCGTTCATTATTTCTGTACCCCGGGATGAGGGCCAGGGGATGGAAACCCTCGGCGTGGTGCGTGCTGTGACTGATGCAGACAATGTTCGTGCCGAGTTCAGTGTGGTGATCCGGGATGATCTTCAGGGTGAAGGACTGGGCGTAGCCCTGATGAGTAAGATCGTCGATTACTGCCGCAGTCGGGGAACGTTGCAGATTGTTGGTTCAACCCTGCCGAACAACAAAGGGATGCAGAATCTGGCGAAGAAGCTGGGTTTCAGTAACAGCTTCAACGTCGAGGAAGATGTGGTTGATATGAAGATGATGCTGAATGAGCCCACCGAGGACTGGCAGCGACTTCGACTCAATCTGGCACACTGATACAGATCAGCCGGGCTTGCCCGGCTGATCTGTATTTGGCGAGAGCCTCAGCTTGTTTTTTAAAAGAGCCTCAGCCGGTTTTAAAGAGCTTCAATCAGATTCAGCCAGTGCCAGCAGTTCGCTGCCGGTCAGGCGATAACCGATCCACTCAGGTTGTGGTTTTGCTCCCAGTGATTCATAAAAATCGATTGCGGGCTGATTCCAGTCCAGTACACTCCATTCAAACCGGCCACAGCCTCTGTCAACGGCAATCCGGGCCAGATGGCGCAGCAGAGCATTGCCGGCGCCACTACCGCGCGCTGCCGGAGTGACGTAAAGGTCCTCAAGGTAGAGGCCGTGTTTGCCCAGCCAGGTTGAATAGTTGAAGAAATAAACCGCAAAGCCGACCGCTTCACCAGCCTGTTCGCAGATCAGGGCGCGGGTAGCGGATGCGTCGCCGAAAATTGAATCACGGATCATCTCCTCGCTGGCAAGGACTTCGTGAGCGGCTTTTTCATATTCAGCCAGTTCCTTAACAAAGCTGAGAATCAGGCCTGCATCTTCTGGCGTTGCGTTGCGTATCTGTAATGACATGACCGGGTTACCACCTGAATCGGGATAGGGTAAGAGGCGCGATACTATAACTGAGGTCAGGTGGCGGGGCCAGTGACCCCCGGAGGTAAAAAAGCCGCTGAAGAAGCGGCTTGGTCGATAAGGTTACATGGTGGGACAAAACATCTCATGCAGGGTGTGGATAATCCGTTTAGCGGTATCACCCTCGAGCGAATAAAAAATGGTTTGCGATTCCCTGCGGGTTTTCACCAGACCATCTTTTCGCAATACAGCCAGATGCTGCGAAAGGGCTGACTGGCTGAGGTCGAGACAGTTATTTAACTCTGTAACAGAAAGCTCCTTACCGTCCAGATAGCAGAGAATCAGCAGGCGGCTTTCATTGCCAAGGGCCTTCATAAGCTTGGCCGCTTTTCCTGCATTCACCTTCATCATGCTGAGGGTTTCTGCATCCAGGGGGGGAACCGAGGTAGTATCGTTCAAGTTTTACTCCGAAGCGCTGTATCTTTTATTATATTAAGTTGTCCTGCCAGCAATAGTTACTGCTCACCGGGCAGGCACTTTTCATCCCCATATCAGCGTCCTGTCTGCCGATTCTCTGATCGACTTAATCATTATAATCATCGTGGATAATGGTACCTCAGTTCTGCATGGTGTCGCAATTTTAAGCAATGCTTGTCTTTTAATATTAGAATGTTCTAATATTTAGGCCGCTATGAATATTAATCAGTGTTGCTGGAGAAAAAATGGCACCGGCTAAATGGATCGTTGAGCAATCGATGCAACAGGCAAAACCTGTGTTGCTGTCAATTTTGTTGCTGGTGGCACTGGCTGCCTGGCAGATCCCGTCGCTCAGTGTCGATACCGATCCGGAAAATATGCTGCCCCATGACCAGCCGGAGCGGCTGTTCCATGATCAGGTAAAACAGCGTTTCTCGCTGTACGACATGCTGGTGGTCGGAGTGGTGAACCAGACCGACCCAAACGGCATCTACAACCCGCAGACACTTGCTCTGCTGGAGCGGCTGGCACAGCGTATCAAGGCGATGGACGGGGTCATTGAGCAGGATCTGATGGACCTGAGCAGTGTTGATAATATCAGCCAGGTCGAGGCTGAGCCGGGGACGATTCGTTTTCAGTGGCTGATGCAGACGGCGCCCACCACGCAGGCCGGCGCAGAACAGGTTCGTCAGGCGGTTGAACGTTTGCCTCTGCTGCGTAACACGCTGGTTTCTGGCGACGGGCAGGCAGCCGCCATCTACATTCCTATTACGGCTAAATCTGAAAGTTACCGCCTGTCTCAGCAGATAGAAGCGGTGATCGCTGAATTGAAGACCGGGTCAGATGAGAGTAACCGCTTTTATATGGCTGGCCTGCCGGTGGCAGAGGACACTTTCGGCGTAGAGATGTTTATTCAGATGGCGATCTCTGCGCCGCTCGCCGGCCTGATGATATTTGTGCTGATGTGGCTGTTTTTCCGCTCATTGCTGCTGATCACCGCGCCGATGCTGGTCGCTATGGCGGCGGTGATTATCACTATGGGTCTGCTGATCGGACAGGGATTTACGGTGCATATTATGAGCTCGATGATTCCGATCTTTCTGATGCCGATAGCGGTCGTGGACTCAGTGCATATTCTGTCGGAGTTTGCCGATCGCTATAAACCCGGGGAGAAACCTCAGGCTGCTCTGCGTCAGGTGCTTAGCCATCTGTTCAGCCCGATGCTGTATACCTCGGTCACGTCGGCTGTGGGTTTTGCTTCTCTGGCGTTTACCCCGATTCCGCCGGTGCAGGTATTTGGCCTGCACGTGGCATTCGGGATTCTGCTGGCTTTTCTGCTCACGGTGACGTTGCTGCCGGCGTTTATTGTCAGCCTCTCGCCACAGCGGCTGGCTGCATTGAAAGATCATCGACTCTCTGCTGAAGAGGGGCGTCAGGCAGAACAATCCGGCCGGATGGCGCGGATGCTGTGGCGGATCGGACAATTTTCACTGGGTCGTGCGAAGCTGCTTATTGTTCTGTTTACACTGCTCAGCGGCTTGTCGGTATATGGCCTCAGTCAGATTCAGATCAATGATAACCCGGTGCGCTGGTTTAAACAGGATCATCGTCTGCGGATTGCTGACGAGGTGATGAACCGGCATTTCCCGGGAACCTATGACGCCTATCTGGTACTGCAACGCGACGCTGACGAAGACGCGGGCAGGATTCTGCTGCACCAGCTCAGGCAGCGCGCTGACAGTGCCGGGCTGAGCTCAGCCACTGCCACCTTGCTGCAACCTTATCAGGTGCCGTTACAGGCAGAAGATCTGGATCGTCTGGCGCTGGCACTGGATGATGCGGCATTCGCTGATGCTGAGTATCAGGAACAATGGCTGGCGATGCTTGATCTGGTGGAAGCGGAGCAAGGTCAGCGAAGTTATTTTCTGAGTCCTGAAGCCCTGAACTACCTGCAGGGGCTGCAGCAGTTCCTTGATGACTCGGAGCTGATCGGCAAAAGCAACTCTCTGGTGACCCTGCTGAAAACCGTTTATCGCGAGTTGCAGGGTGGAGCCGCAGAGGACTATCAACTGCCACCTACACAAGCTGCCGCCGCGCAGACACTGCTGAGTTATCAGTCATCTCATCGTCCGGATGACCTCTGGCATCTGGTCACTGTGGATTACAACGCGACTTTGCTCTGGTTACAGCTTAACAGCGGCGATAATCAGGAGATGGTGCGGGTGGTCGGGCAGGTACAGGGCTACATTGACACCCATCCGTTGCCAGCGGGGGTGAGCCTGAACTGGGCGGGGCTGACCTACATTAATCTGGTCTGGCAGGAGCAGATGGTCAGCGGCATGCTGAAGAGTCTGGTCAGTGCGTTCTTTATGGTGCTGCTGATGATGGTGTTGCTGTTCCGCTCGATTCGACTGGGCTTGCTGGCGATGTTGCCGTTGAGCGTGACGATTCTGTTTATCTACGGCCTGATCGGGTTTGTGGGTAAAGACTACGATATGCCTATTGCGGTGCTATCGGCTCTGACGTTGGGTTTATCAGTGGATTTTGCGATCCATTTTCTTGAGCGCTGTCGGGCTATCTACCGCAGCACTGGTAGTTGGCCGGCAACGGTGAATGCCCTCTATCAGGGCCCTGCACGGGCGATAAGCCGTAACGCGACCGTGGTGGCGATCGGGTTTACACCGCTGTTGTTTGCACCACTGGTGCCCTATATCACGGTCGGATTCTTTCTGGCGATGATCATGCTGGTTTCGGCGCTGGTAACCCTGATTCTGCTGCCGGCGGTGATCCATCTGATCGGCCAGAAATCAGCGCTGTTCCCGGCCGTTAAACAGGAGAAATACCATGACTAAACTTACAGCCTTTGCGGGCATTATATTCAGCCTGTGGCTGGGTATCAGTACACCTGCACACAGCAGTGAGGCGCTGACGGATGCTGACGCTATTGTTAATCGGGCCAATCTGGCGGCTTATTACGCTGCCAGTGATGGCCGGGCCGAAGCGCGTATGCTGATCCGGGATGCTCAGGGGCGTGAGCAGATGCGCCAGTTCACCATTCTGCGTCGTGACCGCGAAGAGGGAGGGGAGCAGGATTTTCTGGTGGTCTTCAGTCGGCCGGCGGATGTCCGTAATACGGTGTTTCTCGTGGCGAAAAAGCCGGGAGGGGACGATGACCGCTGGCTCTACCTGCCGGGGCTGGATCTGGTGAAGCGGATCTCCGCCGGGGATAAGCGCAGCAGTTTTGTCGGTTCTCACTTTTTTTATGAAGATGTTTCCGGACGCAGCCCCCGTGAGGACAGTCATCGTCTGATCGAAACCAGCGGGCAATACTATGTGATAGAAAATACGCCGCTGGCCCCGGCCAGTGTCGAGTTTTCCCGTTATACCGCCTGGATCAACCGGGACAATTTTCTCGCAGAAAAGATTGAGTATCAGGATGCTCAGGGTGAGGTCTATCGTCGGGTGGAAGTCCTGCAAAGCGAGATGATTCAGGGGCATATCACGGTCGCGGAATCCCGGGTCGAGGATCTGCGCAGCGGTGGCGAAACCCGGTTGCAGTTTCGCTATCAGAGTTATGATCTGGGGATGGGGGCTGAGGTGTTCAGTGAACGTTCCCTGCGTAAACCGCCGCGGGAATGGTTAAGGAGAGCTGAGTAATGCGGCTCTGTTATCGGAGTGTACCTCTGCTGCTGGCGTTATCAGCCCCCTCGCTTCATGCTCAGGATGACTGGGGTGAGGATGTCTGGGCGGAACCCGGGCAACAGGAGATCCGGCTACACGGTTTCGTTGAGCTGGCAGCAGGGGGCCGGATCGACAATGATCCGGTTCTGGCCGATGACGATCTGAGCCTTGCAGAATTTCGCAGTCGTCTCGAACTGGAAACCTACGCCGATACGGTCCGCCTGAGTGCCAAACTGGATCTTTATGCTGATGGGGTAGAGCCCGGTGCACATCTGGATATTCGCGAGTCGCTGGCGGATATTTCGCTGGCCGATAATGCCGACCTGCGTCTTGGTCATCAGGTGCTGACTTGGGGTACCGGTGATCTGTTGTTTCTTAATGACCTGTTCGCCAAAGACTGGCAGTCATTCTTCTCCGGACGGGATGATGAATATCTCAAAGCGCCCTCAACCAGTTTAAAACTCTCTCTGTATGGTCAGAAGGCCAGTCTGGATCTGGTCTGGACGCCGGAGCTGACCCCGGACCGGTTTATCAATGGTGAGCGCTTTTCCTATTTCTCTGCTGGGGCCGGTCAGCAGGTGGCGGCACCGGAGAATAAGATCGATCCAACCGAACCGAAACAGCGTCTGGCGAATGGCGAACTGGCTGCCCGGCTCTACGGACGCCGTGATCTGGGGTCGGGTAGTGCAACGGAGTGGGCTTTATATGCCTACCGTGGATACTGGAAACAACCCAATGCGATTAATGCAGACGGGGAGCCTTACTTCAGCCGTCTGAACAGTCTGGGGGCGAGTCTGCGTGGAAATCTGGCTCGTGGTATCGCTCATGCAGAGCTGGCCTGGTATCAGGGGCAGGATCATCAGGGTAATGACCCGCGCCTGCCAAACGATCAGTTAAGGTTGCTGCTCGGTTACGAGCAGGAGCTGGCACCTCGGCTGACGCTGGGGCTGCAGTACTATCTGGAAAGAACCCTGGACTATGATGCATTGTCAGAGAACGATAGTGGTTCGGTCTATCGGGTGGATGAACACAGGCAGCTCTGGACGATGCGCCTGAGTTACCGGGCAATGCAGGATCGGTTGAGCCTGAGCTGGTTCAGTTTTTACTCGGATACCGATCAGGATGCATACCATCGGCCATCACTGAGCTACAAGTTCAACGACAATCTGAACCTCACGCTGGGGGCCAACCTGTTTAGTGGCGCACAACCCCATAGCTTCTTTGGCCAGTTTGATCAGGCAGACAATGTCTACGCCCGGCTGAGATTCAGCTATTAGGCTGTCAGGCGTAATCCTTACGGTGGCCGCGCCGTTGTGACTTGGTTTCAGGTTTGAAGTGGGCCGGGGTGGTGCAGTTACGTCCGTTTTTCTTCGACACGTAAAGTGCTTCATCGGCTTTTTTAATGACCGCCATCGGGTCGCTCAGCTCCGGGGTTTTCTCACACAGGCCGATACTGATGGTGACGCTGACAATCTCGCTTTCAGAGGCTTTACTGCGTAATTTTTCGCCCTTTTCGTTATCCTGTGGTCGGTTCTGGTTACGGATATGCATCGGGTAGTTGGCGATAGTCTCCCGGAGTTGCTCGATATAGGGCAGCGCCTCCGCCTCGCTTTTACCCGGAAAGACCAGGGTAAATTCCTCACCACCGTAACGATAAGCCCGGCCACCACCGCTGACCTGATTCAGCTTAGCCGCTACCATCTTCAGAACCTGATCGCCGACATCATGGCCATAGGTATCATTAAACTTCTTAAAGTGGTCGATATCGCTCATCGCCAGTGTGTATTTTTTACCCAGTGTTGAGAGTTTATCCTGCAGCGCCCGGCGGGCCGGAATGCCGGTCAGCTCATCGATAAATGCCATCTTGTAAGAGTTCTGTACTACCGATATCGCCAGAGCGATCAGGCTGGCAGAGACAAACAGCGCAGAGATCATCGGCTGGTTAAACCAACTGAGCATGATCAGCGAGGAGATCAGTGAGGCCAGCAACGCCGCATCTGTAAAGGTACGACGAAACGCAAAGGAGAGCAGTACCGGTATCAGGCCGAGGAAAAAAGCCAGTGCGGCGGCTTCACTCAGGTAATACTCATGCAGCAGCATCTCAAGCATCATCATGGGCAGGTTCGGCAGGTAAAGCCCCAGTGAACCGTTAGACCAGACTAGCATCAGCAGGCCGTAGCTCAGCAGAATCGCCAGCAGGCGAATGATTCCGGCCGGTGTCAGCAGGCCCCGCTCCCGATAAAGCGCAATCATCCCCAGATGCAGGGGCAATAACAGTGAGATAAGACTGAACAGGACAAAAGCATCAGGTTGATTAAGGCTGGTTTGCAGGCCGTTCTGAATCAGCCAGTAGGCACAACTCAGATTAAGCGCGGCAAAGAGGATCCGGCTGGAGTTAAAACCATAACCCAATAAACAGACAATCAGGGCGACCGGATAGGGAGCCAGGGTAAGAATGGTCTGGTATTCGCTGCTTAACTGAGCGGTGACAGGAAGCAAAAAGCCGGCGCCACACAACAGGATAAGGGACGGTACGATTAAACCAGCGGTTCTCAGTAACATCAGATTATTGGGCTCAGTCAGGGTTCTACCTGCCCATTGTAGCCATATCGGCTTTAAAAATAATCTCCTTATTCAACAAAAAACACACAGATATCAGGTGATTGGCAGATTCTGGCACAGCCGATCAGCGGGCGCTTCAGAGGAGGCCGGGCAGTCTCAGGGGAGCTGCCCGGGTAAGGCTCAGTGCCGGGGTATGGCTTTGCCACAGCCGAGCATAGCCGCAAGGCTCATTGCCGGGCACCAGCCAGTAAAGGCCGACTGGGTCAGACTCAGGCCAATGACTCCGGTAGCCAGCAACAGATTAACCGGCAAGTTCAACAGAATCACCGGCAGCACGGTGATCAGTACTGCGCTGCCGGCGATAAAGTGGACGCCCTGATGGACGCTGGGCGCAGAACTGTCACAGCTTTCCTCTGAAAGGCCGATCTTACGAAACAGGTATACCGCGGGGCACCAGCGACTGAAACTGGACTGGAACAGGTTCAGGCCTACAAATGCGGTCAGATAAAGCCAGTCAGGATGGCTGTAATAGCTCAGTACAAGGCTGGTGAGTATAACGAGGCCTGCCATCAGGCGCAGTGCAGCATTCAGTGACATTGTCAGATCCCGGTGTAAGTTCGATGAGGTACATTATATATAAGTAGTTTCTAATATTAATATCTATATTAGATTATTTAAATATAAAGAGTGCAGACCAGATAAAGCAGGGGTTATAAGCAAATGCTGGCGAAGCAGCGGCTTAGCGTCCAGACTTTACAACAGGGGACAGCTACAGGACCGTGTAATGGAAAAAATACTGGTAAATATCGACTTTAAACAGGACAGCGCGGCGCTGCTGACCAAAGCCGCCCGGCTGGCGTTGCAGCACAATGCCCGGGTGGAGCTGTTCTGCTGTTGCTATAACCGCTCAATAAAGCATGGTTATCTGTTTGATAAAGCCGAGGAGCAGAAAGCCGAACATGCCTACGTGCGGCAGATTGAATCCCGGCTGGAAGCGCTCTGTCAGGGACTGCAGGTGGAGGGGGTTGAAGCAGAGTTCGATGCCTGCTGGAATCGCCATACCGGCGAGGGCGTGGTACGCAAGGTACTGCGCTATCAACCGGATCTGCTACTGCACCCGGTGGCCCCACACAGCCGCATTGGTCACTATCTGTTTGCGCCGGTGGACTGGCAGATTGCACGTAAATGTCCGGTACCGGTACTGTTTGTCAAAAACACCCCCTGGCCTGATCACTGCCGGATCGTCGCCTGTATTGACCCTTTGCACGAAGGTGACCAGCGTGCGCTGCTGGATCGGGAGCTGCTGAGCCGGTCGCGCGGTTTTGTTGGTGATGAGTTCACCGAGCTGCGTGTGCTGCACTGCTATAACACCCTGCCCCACGAAGCGATCTTTGATGAGCACGTTGTGACTGACTACGAAGCCCTGCAGGATCGGGTAGAGAAAACCCATCTTTCCACCTGCAACGGGATTCTGGAAGAGTTTGGTCTCAGTTCAGACTCCTATCTGGTGGATATCATCAAGGGTGAGGCGGACCTGACCATCAGTAATTATGCCCGGCATAATCAGGTTGATATTGTGGCGATGGGGGCCGTTGCCCGCAGTGTACTGGACCGCTGGCTGGTGGGCAGCACCATGGAATACGTAGTAGACCACGTGGATTGTGATGTGCTGATCGTTAAACATCCCGATTTTGTCTGCCCTGTTGCCGAGTAGCTCACTTCAACACTGACCGGTTCAGCGCTCCAGAGTTTGCAGTAACCGCCGCAGGCTCTGGTTAAGCTGTTCCACCTCCTCTTCGGAGAACGGCGACATCAGTCTGTCCAGATTTTCGACATGCGCAGTGACCGCCTGATCGATCAGGGTGAACCCTTCTTCTGATAATTGCACCAGCATGCTGCGGGCATCCTCCGGGTTGTTGCAACGGCAGATCAGTCCGCGTTTTTCCAGGCCTTTAAGCCGGTGGGTCATGGTGCCGGAGCTGACCATCAGTGAGGAAAATAACTGGGTCGGGGCGAGGCAGTAGGGCGCACCGGAACGACGTAATGTTGCGAGCACATCAAACTCCCAGTAGTTAAGGCCAAACTGCTTGAACACCTCTTCCAGTGGTGACTGCAGCAGGGCCGCGCACCGCTTCAGCCTTCCCGCCGGGCCCATCAGGTCAGCATTCAGTTCAGGCCGTTCCCGATTCCACTGTTGAATAAGGCGATCCACCGCATCGGTTTGTTGGTTCATATCTCTTCTCCTGATTTATCTTGATATTAAGATAAATCGATGACAGAATGAATTATATCTTGAATTCAAGATAAATTTTTTCGTTAAGGAGTTAACCATGATCCGTATTGAAAAGGGCGCTCTGCTAACCCTTGCATTGACTGCGCTGGCCCCGGTGTTGTGGGGCTCTACCTATATTGTCACCAGTGAACTGCTGCCACCTGACCGGCCTTATACCGCCGCGCTGATACGCGTGCTGCCTGCCGGATTATTGTTGCTGATGCTGTTTTCCCGGCAACTGCCACAGCGAACTGAATGGCTGCGCCTGCTGATTCTTGCAGCCCTGAATATCGGGGTGTTTCAGGCGCTGTTGTTTATTGCTGCCTATCGCTTACCCGGAGGCATCGCTGCTGTAGTCGGTGCCATACAACCGTTGCTGGTGATGTTGCTGATCTGGGGGCTGGACCGGATTCAGCCGGGGATTCTGACCCTGATTGCGGCTGGATTCGGGGTTCTGGGCATGGCTGCATTGTTACTGACGCCGGATGCCACCTGGGACAGTATCGGTCTGCTGGCGGCCTTTGTCGGCGCTCTGTCTATGGCCGCCGGGACATATTTCTCGCGACGCTGGTCGCTGTCGTTAGCGGTAGAGGCCTTTACCGGCTGGCAATTACTGCTCGGTGGGGTGTTGTTACTGCCTCTGGCGCTGTGGCTCGACCCGCCACTGGTGGCACTGGGGCTGACTGAGGTGGCAGCCTACGCCTATCTCTCACTGTTTGGGGCATTGCTGGCTTATCTGCTCTGGTTCCGTGGTCTGGCCCGGTTGTCACCCGTGGCCGTGTCCTCGCTGGGGCTGTTGAGTCCGGTCAGCGCAGTCTTACTGGGGTGGACACTGCTGGATCAGAGTATCAGCGGTATCTCCCTGCTGGGTCTGATAACCGTACTGCTCAGTGTACTGGCGGTGCAGTGGGGCGCTCAGTTCAAGCCTGGCTCTGCCCGTCCGGCTAAATCAAATTAATTAATTTTTTCAGGAGTGATCTTATGCAAAATTCAATTGTTTCTCTGATCGAAAACCGCCGCTCAATCGGTCGCTATAATCCACAGAAAGGAATGAGTGAAGCGGAAATCCGGGAGCTGATACGTCTGGCTTCGCTATCACCTTCCGCGTTTAACATGCAGAACTGGAAATTTATTGTGGTGCATACTGAGGAGGCAAAGCAGCGTTTGCACCGGGCGGCGTATTTTCAACCGCAGATACTGGATGCCGCGGCTACGGTGATTGTCTGCGCAGATACCGAGGGCTACCGGCAACTGGCGCAGCGCCTGCAACCGGCGGTCGATCAGGGAATTGTGGCCGCAGAAACCGCAACCGGCTGGGCGAATATGGCTGCCGGTGCCCATCAGGATAATGCTCAGTTGCGCCGGGATGAAGCACTGCGCAGTGCCTCTCTGGCATCGATGACCCTGATGCTGGCTGCAGAAGGTCTTGGTTATGCTTCAGGTGCGATGAGTGGCTTTGATGCCGAAGCGCTGAGTCAGGCGTTCGCTCTGGAAGCCGGTGAGTTGCCGGTGATGCTGGTGGCTCTGGGGCATGCGGCAGAAGGTAACTGGTCACAGAAACCGCGCCGGCCGCTGCAGGATATTCTGGAAATTGTCTGAGCGGACGCTGTCAGATCCGCAGAAAGCGCCTGTTTACTGCAGGCGCTCAAAGATCTTATTCACCTTCTCCTGCAGGGTAACAGCAGAGAATGGCTTCACGATATATCCGTTAACTCCGGCCATGGCAGCAGCCGTAATCTGCTCGCGTTTTGACTCGGCGGTTACCATCAATACCGGGATTGAGCTTAACTCAGGGTTATTGCGAATCTCTTTAAGCAGATCCAGACCGGTCATGTTTGGCATGTTCCAGTCAGTCAGCACAAAATCAATGTGCTCATTTTTGAGCACGGTCAGGGCTTTTGTCCCGTCTTCTGCTTCGATGATATTTTTGAATCCGAGTTCGCTGAGGAGCTTTCTGATGATTCGACGCATGGTGGAAAAGTCATCGACCACAAGAATTTTGATGTTCTTCTGCACGGCTTGTGTTACTTCCCGTTGGCTGGTTTTCTGCCCGATATCGAGATGGACGGGCTTTCGACAGCGGCAGAGTTTACCTGAGTTTCAGACCGATCCAAGTTAAATTTTGAAATATTTGGCCGGGCAGGGGATTCCTGCCCGGAGGCGTTCAGATCAGGTAGGTCTGACGTAACTCGTTAACCACCGGCAGGATCGAAACCACCAGTAGCAGGGCCATGGACAGGTTGAAAAGGCGCTGATAACGGGCTTCTCGGAGAAAGCGTTTCAGGGCTGATCCGCAGACCAGCCAGACACCGACACAGGGGAAAGCTACCAGAAAAAATGCCAGACCGATCACCAGTACCTGCAGCAGTATCTCAGCATTTTGCGTGGTATAAGCAGCGACAGCGCCGGTCGCCATCACCCAGGCTTTCGGATTAACCCACTGGAACAGAGCCGCCTGAAAAAAGCTCAGCGGCCGGGATTTGCTGTCACTCTCCATTGAGCTGGGTGCCGCGGTAGCGACCATCCACGACAGGTAAAGCAGATAACCGACCCCGAGCACTTTAATCACCTCATGGAAAACCGGGAACTGCTCGAACAGCGCGCCAAAGCCGATGCCAACCGCCACGACCATCAGCGGAAAACCGATACAGATACCCAGCAGATGGGGCATGCTGCGCCTGATGCCGAAGTTCAGGCCGGAGGTCATGATCATAATGTTGTTAGGCCCCGGGGTAACGGTCGAGGAGAGGGCAAAAATCAGAATCGCCAGATAGAGTTCCACGCTGTGCTCACTTTTTCCTGAATAAATGAATAACTCTGCCAGTATCCGGATTCCGGCTGCAGGGTTACAGATTCAGAATTGAAAAAAAATGGCGGTACAGATTTAATGCCCGCGCTATCCGGGTTGTCAGGCATGGTCTGAATATTTGCCCACCGATGCATTCGATTTGTCGCGCAAATATGGATTATGATGAAACTTCGTTTACGTCCGTTACTCTGGTATGCCTATGAATCGTCTCAATCTGAACCTTCTTCGTGCGCTGGTTGTGATGCTGGAGGAGCGTAACCTGACCCGCGCCGCGGACCGGCTGCATCTGACCCAGTCTGCAATCAGCCGGCAACTGGGGCAGCTCAGGGAGCATTTCAACGACCCGCTGCTGATTCGCGAGGGGAATCTGTATCTGCTCAGTGCCCGTGCACAGCAACTGCTGCCGAAGATTCAGGTGATTCTTGGTGAGGTGGACGAGCTCAGCGAAGGAGACAGTTTTAATCCTGCGGAATGTGAACGACGTTTCAGTTTTGCCTGCACCGACCATGTCGCGCAGTTTATCTTTCCGGATATTCTTTCCCATCTGCAGGAGGTGGCACCGGGCGTCGATATCACCTTTGAGATGTGGCGACCGGAGTGGTTACCCCGACTCGGACAGATGCCTTTAGATCTGGCATCAACCACCACCACACAGCTACCAGAGAATGTGTTCAGTGAGCATATCGGGCAGGACAGCCCGGTCTGTCTGATGGCTGCAGACCACCCACTGGCGCAGCAGCCATTGCAACTCCAGGCGATGCTGGCGTTTGCCTTCCTGCGTCTGAACAGTGGTGGTGATAAAGACTCGTTTTTTGACCGGGCACTGGAACGGCAGGGGCTTGCGCGACGGATACAGTTTGAGGTGCCGTTCTTCTCGGCCGCGTTTCAGGTTTTATCCGGAAGTCGTCTGTTGATGATTCTGCCCAAGCATATTGCTGAGAATGCCCTTGAGCACTTTCCTCTGCACTATGCGCCGCTGCCACTGCCTGAGGTGCCGAAAAACCAGTACCACCTCTGCTGGCACGCCTTGCATGCCCAGGACCCGGCGCACAGTTGGCTGCGTAATCTGATTGCCCGCATGCTGCGGGAGCGGATGTATCTCGATACCTGATTATGCAATCTGGCTATGATTTAAAATCATGGCTTGGATAATTAATTTGCATTTTTGTAATGTTCTCGCGGTGACTAGAATAGACCCCATCTGAAATGAGGGGGTGGTGATGACATTAACGGTTTGGTTCTCTTTTGTAGTGGTGTGTGTACTGGGGACAATTTCTCCCGGCCCGAGCCTGGCTGTCGTGCTGCGCCGGACCCTGAGTAATGGTCGTAGCCATGGTCTGGTGACCGCTGCCAGCCACTCAGCCGGGGTGACCCTCTGGGCGCTGCTGACTGTCTGGGGGCTGGGCGTGGTGGTAACAGAGCACCCCATGCTGTACCAGATAATCACCGGGGTAGGTGCAGTCTATCTGGCATGGCTGGGCTTTAAAGCGCTGCGTTCCAGTGGCAACCCTCAGTTTTCCGTGGAAGGCAAGCCGGGTTCCCTGTTCGGTGCGGTGCGCGATGGCGCGATGATCTCGCTGATGAACCCAAAACTGGCGCTGTTCTTTATTGCCCTGTTCTCTCAGTTTGTCTCTGCTGAGCAGGCGCTTACGGAAAACCTGTTGATGACCGCGACCGTCGTCAGTATTGATCTGCTCTGGTACTGCGGTGTGGCATTGCTGCTGTCTCAGGAGCGGGTGATACGTGCCCTGCAGGAGAAAACTAAAGTGATCGACCGGGTCAGTGGACTGGTGATGATAGGGCTGGCGGTACGGGTCGCCTTGTAATCAGGTCACTCACCGGCGGGGTTATCGCCGGTGAGTGATGTGCGGATCAGAGCAGCAGTTCTGCCCAGAGCGGGGCGTGGTCGGATGGCTTCTCCATGCCGCGCAGCTCATAATCAACTCCTGCGGAGATGCATTTTTCCAGCAGGGGAGCGGTCAGCAGAATCCCGTCAATACGCAGACCGCGCTTGGGTTCAGCTTCGAAACCGCGGGAGCGGTAATCAAACCAGCTAAATACCTGATCTTCTTCCGGGTGAAGATGGCGGAAGCTGTCTTTCAGCCCCCAACCGGTCAGACGGGCGTACCATTCGCGTTCCTCCGGCTGAAAGCTGGCTTTACCGGTTTTCAGCCAGCGCTTGCGGTTTGGCTCGCCAATACCGATATCTATATCTTCCGGAGATATATTCAGATCTCCCATCAGCACCAGATTGTCATCAGCGGAACAGTGGGTTTCCAGATGTGTCTGCAGATCGGCATAAAATTTACGTTTGGCCGGAAATTTAACCTCGTGCTCGATATTCTCCCCCTGAGGAAAGTAGCCATTCATGATCCGTACTGTGACACCGCTGTCGGTCTCATAATCACCCATGATCATCCGCTTCTGAGCGTCTTCATCATCACTGAGAAAACCTTTCTGCACATTGCTCAGTGGTTTCTTCGAAATCAGGCAGACGCCGTAATGACCCTTCTGGCCGTGATACTCAACCTGATATCCCATCGCTTCGACTTCGGCAACCGGAAAGGCTTCATCGTGCACTTTGGTTTCCTGCAGCCCGATAACATCGGGCTGATAGCTGTCGATCACCGCCTGGAGCTGGTGCAGACGGGAGCGGAGACCATTGACGTTGAAGCAGATCAGTTTCATGAGTGTTTTCCTGAACAGATGGGTAAAAGCAGGATTCTATTGAACATTTCTTTCAATGGATACACTAAGAAAACTACGAATAAGCCCGGTGAGTGCTCTGCCTGCCCTGAAACCCGCAGAGAGATGGCTTGTTTTAACGAAATTAGTAATTTCTATGGCGCTGGTTAACTTTCTCAATTGGTTTCTATGGAGATGATTGGGTAGAGTGTTGCGATCACGATAAGACACAATTGAACAAGGAGCCTTGTGTGGCGAACTATGACTTTGATCTGTTTGTAATTGGTGCCGGTTCCGGCGGTGTGCGGGCTGCGCGCATGGCGGCAGGCATAGGGGTAAAAGTTGCTATTGCCGAAGATCGCCATCTGGGCGGCACTTGTGTCAACGTCGGCTGTGTGCCGAAGAAACTGTTTGTCTATGCCTCTCATTACGCAGAAGGTTTTGCTGAAGCTGAGGGCTTTGGCCTGAGCACCGCACAGGTGAGTTTTGACTGGCCAACCCTGCGCGATAACAAAACCCGTGAGATCGAGCGTCTTAACGGGATCTATCAGAACATGCTGGTTAATTCCGGTTGTGAACTGATTAACGGCCGCGCTACGCTGGTTGACCCGCATCGGGTGGCTGTGGGTGATAAAGAGTACACCGCCGAGCGTATTCTGATCGCTGTGGGTGGCTGGCCAAACATCCCGGATATTCCGGGTAAAGAGCATATTGTCAGCTCCAATGAGGTGTTCTATCTGGAACAGTTCCCGCAGCGCGCTCTGGTGGTCGGTGGCGGCTACATTGCGGTCGAGTTTGCCGGGATCTTTGCCGGTTTGGGGGCTGAGACAACCCTGGCTTACCGCGGTGATCTGTTCCTGCGAGGCTTTGACAATGAAGTGCGCGAATTTACCGCGCAGGAAGTGGCCAAGAAAGGGGTCGACCTGCGTTTTAACAACAACGTGGAAGCGATCGAAAAACAGGCAGATGGTTCCTTTCTGGCGACCATGACGGATGGCAGCACGCTGGAAACGGACCTGATTATGTACGCGACCGGCCGAAATCCCAAGGTTGAGGGTTTGGGGCTGGAGCAACTGGGCATCGAACAGGGCAAGAACGGTGCGATTGTGGTCAATGATGATTACCAGACCAATGTCCCCTCTGTTTATGCTGTGGGGGATGTGATCGACCGTGTTCAGCTCACGCCGGTAGCACTGGCCGAAGGTATGGCGCTGGTACGTAACCTGTATGCGGGCATGAACCAAAAGGTGGACTACGATCTGATTCCAACGGCGGTGTTCTGTCAGCCGAATATTGGTACCGTGGGCCTGACGGAAGAGCAGGCCCGGGAACAGTATCCGGAGATCGAAGTCTACAAGTCAGAATTCCGTGCCATGAAACACACGTTGAGTGGCAGTGATGAGCGTACATTTATGAAGATGCTGGTCGATAAAGCGTCCCGCAAGGTACTGGGTGTACACATGGTTGGGCCGGATGCGGGCGAGATTATTCAGGGGATCGGTATCGCTCTGAAAGCCGGGGCTACCAAAGAGGTGTTCGACTCCACCATCGGCATTCACCCGACGGCTGCCGAAGAGTTTGTCACCATGCGTGATCCGGTCAGCAACTGATCGCTGTGCAGTTCATCAGAGGGCCATACTTATGGCCCTTTTTTTGTGCCTGAGGCACAGCGTCAGTAGAGTATCATCCCGCAACCTGCAAAACCGGCGACCAAAAGCAGAATCGGTGGTTTGATCCGTTGCAGCAGAAAAAATCCGATCATCACCAGCACCATATCCAGTGCGGAACTGACACTGCTGATAAATACCGGCTGGTAGAGCGCGGCCAGCAGCAGGCCGACCACCGCCGCATTGATGCCCCAGACCGCTCCGGCCACACGCGGGCGTGCAGCAAAAGATTCCCAGGCGCCCTGCAGACTCAGCACCAGCAGAAAGCCGGGCAGAAACACGGCGAGGGTAGCCAGCAGTGCGCCCGGCAGTGCCATCTGCGGCGTCAGCTCAGCGCCAAGAAACGTCGCCAGCGTAAACATCGGTCCGGGGATGGCCTGAGCAGCCGCATAGCCGAGCAGAAAGCGATCAGCGGCAATGGTTTCTCCCAGCGCCTGTTGCAGCAGAGGCAGAACCACATGGCCACCCCCAAATACCAGACTGCCGGTCTGATAGAAGGCTGAGAACAATGCAGCCCAGTCGGAGATCATCGACAGCAGCGGCAGGATCAGAAATAAGCTGAAAAACAGGATCAGTGCAGGCTTTGCGGGCTTTTTCTGTTCCGAGGGAGCTGCATCTTCGATTGTGGCCCGGTGAATCTGTGTGCCGGCCAGCGCGGCGAGGATCAGTACCAGCATCTGAGTCCAGAGGCTGGGTATCAGCAGAATCAGTGCGGCGGTGAACACTGCGATGCCCAGAGAGGTGTTTTCTTTACAGAAGCTGCGTTGCATGTTTAGAGTCGCGTCGGCAACCACCACCACGGCCAGCAGTTTAAGACCATGGATCAGGCCGTTGAACCAGGGATCTGCGGCGATGCTGCCGGAGATTGCCAGCGCATACATGATCAGAAAGGAGGGCAGGGTAAAGCCGAGGAACGCAGCCAAACCGCCGGCGAGACCTGCACGCCGCAAACCCAGCGCGAAGCCAACCTGACTGGAGCCGGGGCCGGGAAGAAACTGGCTTAATGAGATCAGTCGCGCGTAGGCCTGCTGATCGATCCATTTCTGTTCCTGAACAAAGGTGCGCTGAAAGTAACCCAGATGCGCAGCCGGCCCGCCAAAGCTGCTGCAGCCGAGAACCAGAAAACGCCAGAAAACTTCCCAGACCTTTTTCATGCTTTACCTGAAATCTATGGTTTTCAAAAGGTTAGCAGATTAAGGCAAAAAGGTGACAGTTTCCTGACAGCGGTTTATTTGTCGCGGTTTTTAGCCTCGATCCACTGCGACATATACTGGGTACTTTTCATGCTGTGATGTTGCAGCATGGCTCCGGTGAAGTTGTTCAGGCGGTGGCAGGCAAGCTGCTTACGGAGCTCAAGGAGGCGTTCAATCAGCCGTGGTCCGCTGATGGCACCGTTATAACGTTGGTGCAACAGTGCGTGTCCGCGCTGCTGCCTTTCCTGCCAGAGCGTTGCGTCGGTATAGAGCTTTACGGTGGCGTCGATAAACGCGGCGTCTGAATCGCAAACGGCACCGGGCCAGAGTGTTGCCGGGTCGTCTGCACCGGTCATCCCTTCAGCGCCGATCGGGCTGGTAACACTCGGCGTACCACAGAGCATCGCTTCCAGCAGTTTGCCTTTGATACCGGCACCAAAACGCAGGGGGGCGAGGCATAAACGCGCCTGACGCATCACCGCGCAGGCGTCTTCGGCCCAGCCCTTAATCAGAAAGCCGTTGCCCGGATTATGCATCGCGGTGGCTTTGGGAGGCGGGTAAGAGCCGTAGATATGCAATTGCGGATCGGTTTCTCCCTGGCTGATCAGCTCACGGCGGATCAGTGGCCAGAGGTGCTGCATCTGCAGCACCGAATCCCAGTTCGGGGGGTGGCGGAAATTTCCGATCATCATGCAATGCTGTCGTTCGCTGAAGTCGGGGGACGGCTGATCCAGCTGATCCGCATCCAGCATAAACGGCAGGTGGTGCAGCAGAGAGTCTGCCACAGCAAAGCGCTGCAGCAGCAGTGTCATCTCATAATCGGAGATAATCAGTGACAGGTCACTGCGATAGATCGCTGCAATTTCCCGGAGGGCGATCTCGGAACACAGATCTTCCTGAGTCAGTTCACGTGATTGTTTCAGCGCCTGATGCCGTCCTTTACGCAGACACTGAAGATCTTCGGTATCGAGTACACGCAGGGCCTGCGGGCAGGTCTGAGCCACGCGCCAGCCATACTGTTCCTCGGTCATAAAGCGGTCAAACATCACCAGGTCGGGTTGCAGCTCAGCAATGAACTGATCAAAACTGCTGCAGTTTAAATGGATACTCCGGCTCTCTACCCCCTCCGTACTGAGGTCGGTCATATGCTCGGTGGGTTGCGCTGCGCTGGCAAAGGTAACCTGCCAGTGCTGTTGCCGGAACAGCCGCAGCAGAGAAAGGATGTGCCGACCGGCGGCTGATGAATCAGGTTCGGGCCAGACATAGCCGATGACCAGTACACGGAGCATGAGGGTTACCTAAAAATCAGAGAGGGAGTATTTTACATGGAACTCAGCCGGTATCGACAAGTTGTCATCTTCCGCTGCTTAAATGGAGTTTCGCTTAGGAGGCACTATGACGTTGAAAGACCAATTCGAGCTGATGGCTCGCTATAATCAGTGGATGAACGAGAGTCTGTATGAGGCTGCCAGCGAAATGGACAGCGCAGATCTGAGTCGTGATCAGTGCGCATTCTTTGGTTCGATTATCGGTACCCTGAACCATGTTCTTGTGGGGGATACGATCTGGCTGAAGCGCTTTGCCGAGCATCCCAGCGATTTTCCCAGCCTGCGCTACCTGAAAACGCTGCCCCGGCCTGCCACGCTGAGCACCATTCTTTATCCGGAGTTCGAAGAACTGCGTGATGCCCGCTACCTGATGGACCGGACGATTATCGATCTGTGTGACGAGATCGAAGTTTACGATCTCAATCATCCGCTGGTTTACTGCAATATGCATGGCAACAAATTTGAAAAGCGTTTTGGTTATCTGTTACAACATTTCTTCAACCATCAAACCCATCACCGTGGGCAGGTGACGACTCTGCTGAATCAATCTGATATCGAATTGGCGGTTACTGATCTGCTGGCGGTGATTCCGGAAGCCTGAATGTCCCTGTCCGCTTCTGGCTTCTGAACCTGTATCCGGAGATGCCTCTATGCAGCTACATATCACCAACGGAGACTGTACTGCTGAGCTGCTCAGGCAGATCGATTCCCTGCAGGGGGAGGTGCTCTGCTGGCGTGACCTGCTGCATGATGGCCCGCTGCTGAAGGATCCGGTTTTATATCGCGAAGCGCGGGTCGAATTTATCACCAGCATGTTGCTTCAGACGGGGCTGGAATCAAACCCGGGGCCTGAAATAGAAGCCGATTTCCGCACCCGCGAACAGCGTTTTAATGAGATTCCTTCCTGTTCTGAGGTTGTGCTCTGGTTTGAGCATGATCTTTATGATCAGTTACAACTGGTGGAGATCTGTCAGCGGCTTAAAGAGTTGCGGGCAGTGTTACCGAAGATCTCCCTGATTTGTATCGATCAGCACCCGGAGGTCCCGTTTTTTCATGGCCTGGGGAACCTGACGCCGGCAATGCTGGAAGCGCTTTATCCGCAGCGCCGGGAGCTGAATGCTGCTCAGTTACGCAACGCCCAGAATATCTGGCAGGCGCTGATTGCCGAGGTGCCGCAACCTTTGGCTGATCTGGCTCAGAGCGAGGTGGAAGGATGGCCGTTTATGAGCAAAGCGCTGCGACGTTTCTGTTGTGAATTTCCTGCTGCCCAGACCGGATTAACCCTGACTCAGACTTACCTGCTCTTAACCCTGCTCAAGGCACCTGACGAACTGCCGGTACTGGAACAGCACCTGAAACGTCAGGATTTACTCGGTCATCTACCTGAAGGGGTCGGCGCCACGCAGCGTTACTACGAAATTCTGACCGGGCCGGCCCGTTTCAGCCGTATCTTTCATCACCTGCAACAGTTGGAAGTGGATCCGTTTATGGGGGATCTCAGCATCCGGCTTGAATTGCAGCGCCTGGCGCAGGCGGAAGTGCCTTATATCTCGGTTACGGGTGAAGGTGCGGATGCCATCTACAGCCTGACTGCGGCAGGCGCCGAAGCGTTGCAGGGACGGCGTCACTGGCAGGAGGGGAACGCCTTTGATCTCTGGCGCGGTGGGGTGCATATTTGTCCCGGAAATCTCTGGTTCTGGGATCCGGGTGATGGTCAGTTTGTGCTCTATTGTTAGGCTTTTTATTGTGCGGCGCACAATGGTGGTTTATACTTAAGTCTAGCTTATCTTGGTTTATGAGGTCTTAAGCATGAACTTGAACGGAATGAACTTCACTGGTGTTGCCAACGATGATCGCCGCATTGCTGCAGAACTGCAGGCAATGGGTGCTTTTGATCAGGCTCAGCCTGAGCAGGAAAGTTCCCTGCAGCAGGCGATGACGGCGGTAGGTCAGTTTCTGACCTGGCTACGCTGGAAAGGCGAAGTGGGTGTATACGGTTGTCGTGTGGGTGCCGCTCAGGCGCGCAGACTGGAAGCCGCCCAGATCGCTTAATGTTGTCTGGCTGCAACGTTCTGTTGCAGCCAGCTCCTCTCCTCAGGCAGCCTGATGCTGCTCATCCCTGAACTGCTCCGCAATCTCTGTAAAACGACTTTCCAGTTGCAGAAATGCATCGACCACGCTCGGATCAAAATGGCTGTCGCGTCCCTGCAGGATAATATCGCGGGCTTTTTCGTGGCTGAATGCCGGTTTGTAGACCCGTTTCGAGATCAGGGCATCATACACATCTGCCAGCGCCATCAGCCTGCCGGAAAGAGGAATCTCTTCACCCTTTAAGCCACGGGGATACCCGCTGCCATCCCACTTCTCGTGGTGACTCAGGCTGATCTCCCGGGCAATGCGCAGAAACGAGTTCTCGCCTAACTGCTGTTCTGCGACCTGCAGGGCATCGGCGCCGATTTGCGGATGCTGCTTCATGATCTCAAACTCTTCATCGGTCAGTTTGCCGGGTTTAAGCAGGATATGATCGGGAATGCCAACCTTGCCCACATCATGCAGCGGGGCAGATTTATACAGCAATTCAATGGTGTTGTTGTCCAGATCCTTTGCGTAGCGCGGATCTTCGCTTAGTTTCTCTGCCAGTATCCGGACATAATTCTGGGTGCGCAGGATATGCCCGCCGGTTTCGTTATCACGGGTTTCAGCCAGACTCGCCAGACCAAGAATGCTCGCATCCCGGGTAATACCCAGCTCATAGGTCTGTTGTTGCAGGGCCCGGATCATATGGTTGGTATGCTGTGCGATATGGCCGAATTCATCGTTGCTGGTGACGGGCACCTGTACGCTCAGATCGCCACGGCTAACCTGCGACAGGGTTTCCTGTTGGGCATGGATAAACAGTCTGAGGTTGCGTGAATAGCCGAGAATGATGCTGAGAACATATCCCATGACCACCGCGACAACAAAGACGATTTCAGCAAGGATATAGCGTTGCGCCAGCGCCAGTGGTACCTGGTTGTTGTTATGTACCAGCCATTCGAGGTCCTTATTAATGACCAGAAACACCACGCCGGTAACCGCGATAGCACAAGCGCTGGCAAACCAGCTGAATTTCCGGCTCAGCGGAAAACCCTGCTGATCCGGTTGCAGTTGTTCGCCACGGGCTTTGAGTAACCGGGCCAGACAGCACTCCCGGTACAGGGCCATATCACAGGCGATCAGAAAGCCAAGCACACTCATACCGACTAACACTTTACCGCCGCTCTCTAACGGAAATTGATAGATCAGCGTGTTAAAGAGGCTGAGCAGGATAGCGGAAAAGAGGAACAGGCCAAGATCGATACGGAATTGGCGTTTAACCTGATCTTTGTAGGGGTGTTCCAGCAGCCGGCGCTCCAGCACGAGGCGGAGCCAGCCCTGCAGAAGAAACACCAGAGCAATGGGAAGCAGCAGTTGCAGGGGGGTCAGGGAATCCAGAAACGGACAGACCTGAACACCGTAAACAGATAACAGGCAGAGCGCGATAAAATAGTGGATCAGGGTTCGTCTGATTGTGCTCATCCGCTTAACCTCCCGTTGTTAAGTCGTCAGGCCTGCAATAGTGACCGGATCTGCCGGCGAAAGTTTAGTATTTTGAATGATACATCATAAATATCCAGAGCAGGCTGAAGACTGAGGGAACTCAGGAGCTGCCTCAACGAGGCAGCCCCTGACCCCTTCCAGCGAGGATAAGGTATCAGGCGCAGACAACCTGATTACGGCCGTTGTTTTTGGCCTGATAGAGGGCTTTGTCGGTGCGCTCCACCAACTGTTCTGAGGTTTCACCGGTGATCAGCTGGGAAACACCGAATGAGGCGGTAATTGAACTAATGATCTCGCCGGATTTTTTCTGTTTAATCCGGATCGCCTGGATCTTCAGGCGAACCTGTTCGGCAATATCGGCGGCCTGTTGCTGGGTCACGCCCGGCATCAGTACGGCAAACTCTTCACCACCAAAACGTACCGGCAGCATAGGCTCTTTACAGATCTCTTTGAGCAGGTTGCCGACATACTGCAACACCTTGTCGCCCATCAGGTGACCGTAGGTATCATTAAAGCGTTTGAAGTGATCGATATCGATCAGAACAAAGGATGAGGTCAGGCTGGGATTGTCGAGCCCGGTCAGTTGGTCAAGCTCGGCATCAAAGGCTCGGCGGTTAAACAGGTTGGTCAGGGGATCAACACGGGCATCCTGCCGGGTTTTGTTGAGCTCCTCTTTCAGCGCCTGAATTTCGGCCTGCGCTTCATGCATGCGTTGCTGGAACAGGCGTGCGGTTTCGCCAACGGACTTGGTATGGTCCGACAGCGCCTGAATGATCGATTCCAGCGGCAGTGAGGTTTCACCGTTTTCCCGTTCGTGAAGTGATTCCAGACTGTCTTCCAGTACATTGCTGAAATTTTCAGTTTTCTCGGCGGTCTCTCCGGCATGTTCGTGCAAGTCATTGATCAGCCCGATCAGACTGGTCTGGATATCTTCAGCCCCCTGAATCTCATCTTTTATCAGATGTTCACGAAACAGTTGCTCGCTCAGCATCGTAGGGCAGGTGCCGTATGTGCTGAGGGTTTTATCCAACTGGCTGTTCAGCTCCGGAACCCGGTCGCTGACATAGGTATACCAGAGGGCATAGTTGAGGGGGTTGGGTGGAATGTTATGCCTGACCATTAATGGTACCGCCTGACGAAGGTATTCAGCGGCCTGGCCGTTTTTTTCAGAGAACTTCATACTTCCCCTAACGCTTATACAAAATAAACTAAGCTGTGGCGAAAATTAATTAGCGTTGACTCAGCAATATTAAAACAAGCGTTTAACGATATAAATAGTTATAAATCAAATAATTCCTTAGCTGAGTCCGCAATCCCTTAAAACCAGTATCGGCAGGGGAGTGGGAATCTTCAAGAAATTTATCCCGACAGGGCTTTAGACCATAATCGAATCTCCCGGGTTGCCGCTGCGCTATACAGACGTGGTACAGTCGTCTGACCTGGATCTCTTGTTAGCACAGACGGACGGTAGCTTGATATGGCACTGGTTAACGGCATTCACTTTCGCAATTTACGCGGTGATCTGTTTGGTGGGGTGACGGCGGCTGTGGTTGCCCTGCCTCTGGCTCTGGCGTTTGGGGTTTCTTCAGGGGCCGGACCGATCGCCGGCATCTACGGTGCTATTTTCGTCGGATTTTTTGCTGCCCTGTTTGGTGGCACACCCACACAGGTGTCCGGGCCCACCGGCCCCATGACGGTGGTGATGGCGGCGGTCTTTACTCAATTCAGTGCCATCGATCCGGTTCAGGGGCCAATGCTGGCGTTTACCGTTGTCCTGATGGGCGGCTTTCTGCAGATGCTGTTCGGCCTGTTCCGTCTGGGTAACTATATTACGCTGATGCCTTTTCCGGTGATCTCCGGTTTTATGACCGGCATTGGCCTGATTATTATTGCGTTGCAACTGGCACCTTTGCTGGGGCATGAGTCTATGCCTTCGGTGCTCGCCTCGATTCAGGCACTACCCCATAATCTCGCCACATTTGAGCCGACCGCGCTGGGTCTGGCACTGCTGACCCTGCTGATTGTTTTTTTCTGTCCTAAAGCGCTGGCCCGGATGATACCGGCGCCCCTGATTGCGCTGGTGGTGGGGACTCTGGGTTACCTGTGGCTCTTTCCACAGGCGCCGATAGCGATCATCGGGGAGATCCCGTCTGGTTTACCTCAGTGGCACTGGCCGCAGATTGAGCCTGATCTGCTGCAGGAGGTGATACTGGCGGCCGTGATGCTGGCGGCACTCGGTTCGATCGATTCCCTGCTGACGTCACTGGTAGCCGATAACCTGAGTAAGACTCAGCATGACTCTGACCGTGAACTGATCGGTCAGGGAATAGGCAATATGCTGGCCGGCCTGTTTGGTGGTCTGCCGGGCGCCGGGGCGACCATGCGCACGGTGGTGAATATCCGTGCTGGCGGTCAGACTCCGATCTCAGGCGCAACCCATGCGTTGATTTTACTGCTGATTGTACTGGGCGCAGGCCCACTGGCGGAGCACATTCCCCATGCGGTGCTGGCCGGGATTCTGATCAAGGTGGGGATCGATATTATCGACTGGGATTTTCTGCGCCGGTTGCACCGGGCTCCACCGGTGGTGGTGGTACTGATGTTGCTGGTGCTGGGGCTCACCGTCTTTGTCGATCTGGTGACTGCGGTGCTGGTGGGGGTGTTTCTGGCGAACGTTATTACCATCAAGCGGCTCTCGGATATTCAACTGGATTCGATTCGGGTCATCTCCGGCGCTGAGGCTGAAACGGCCGGAATACTGAGTGCCCGCGAGCAGGAGATTATGCGTCAGGGGGGCGGCCGGTTACTGCTCTATCATATCGACGGCCCGGTCAGTTACGCGGCGGTTAAAGGGATGACCAAAAAGCTGGCTGACAGCCAGCCTTACGAAGTTCTTTTGTTCGACATGACGGCTGTGCCGATGGTGGATGTCTCTACCACCATGGCGATTGAAAGCATGATCGTTGATGCCCGGCAGGCTCAGCGAGAGGTGTACTTTATTGGTATGAGTCCTTCTGTCCGGCATGTATTTGAGCGGATGCAGGTACTGGCCCGTCTGCCTGAGAGCGTTTTGTTTGAGGAACGGCTCGAGGCGCTCGAAGACGCCTACCAGCGAATCTCATGATCTTTATAAGTGGTCAGATGGCGCACTGAGTCAAGCTGTTCACGCAGACGCTGCAGATTACCGGCACTGCCCCGGCCGGTGATGCTCAGGAGTTCGCTCCAGTGACGCCCTTCGACTTCGATTTCGCAGTTGCTGAGCATCTGTTCAATATCACCGACCAGTGAGTGGGGCAGAGTCAGGGAGAAGGGGAAGGTCACCACTTTTTCCTGACATTCGAGCCGTTGCAGTGCTTCCTGAACCGCCTGACTGTATGCCCGGACCAGACCGCCCGCACCCAGTTTAATCCCGCCAAAGTAGCGGGTAACAACGACCGCAATTTCACACAGTTCGCTGTGGCTTAACACGTTCAGCATCGGCTTGCCGGCAGTACCTTTCGGTTCGCCATCATCATGGCTGCCCCAGCAGTTCAGATCCTCGCGGTCTCCGGCTATCTGAGCCCAGCAGTTGTGGTTCGCTTTGGCATGTTCCGCACTGATGCGGAGCCGGAATGACTGTGCTTCCCCGGGGGTTCTGCAGTGTGCAACGTGGGTGATAAAGCGGCTGTGGCGAACCTCGGTTTCATGCTGAAAGTAGGGCTGTGCCGGAAAATATTGGGTCATTACTCACTGCCTGAGGCGAGGAAAATAGTTCCCAGCCAGTCAGTGCCCGGCGGGGCGTTTTCGAAGGCCTCAATCAGGCCCTGTCGGATTTGTGCCTCAGTATACCCGCTCTGCAACAGCCTTTGCATATCCTCCTGTTGCAGCAGCAGCTCCAGATTGATCCGCTGGCGTTTGTAAAACAGGTGCAGGCGATAGGTTAAAGGCTCCTGCAGCAGGGATTGCAGATACTGATCCAGTACGGGTTCGATCTGCTCTCGTGTTGGCAGCAGGGTGCTGTTACCGGTCAGGGGCGGTGTATCTGCATCATCATAGGTGTCGATGTGATAGATGATATGACCGATCTGATCGAACTCACGGAGCCGGCGACAGGCCTGCTCACCAATAAAGTGCCCCTCTGAGGCGCTGAGCTGGGGGGCAACCTGAATATGCATTTCCAGCAGTTTCTGATTGCCCATGGTCCGGGTTTTAAAGTCGTGAACCGCACGCACGCCGTGGATCTGGAGTAACTGCTGCCGGTAAGCCTGAACCTGCTCTTCAGGTAAGGCGGTATCGACTAATTGACGCAGGCTGTTCCAGGTCAGATCCCAGCCGATCTTGGCGACCAGCAGGGCCACCGCAATCGCTGCTACCGCATCGAGCCAGAGCAGGCCAGCCATTGCGCCGGCAACACCAAAGAACACAACGATGGAGGAGAGGGCATCGCTGCGACTGTGCCAGGCGTTGGCGATCAGCAGGTCAGAACCGATCTCCCGACCGATCCGCAGGGTAAAACGGTAGATCCACTCTTTTCCGAGAATCGATACGCCTGCCGCCAGCAGGGCTGGCCATTCAGGCATCTGAAAATGGGTTTGAGTCAGCAGGTTATACAGGCTGTGATAAGCGATGGCTCCGGCGATGGCAACCAGCAGACTGCCAAGCAGGGCGGTACCGAGTGTCTCAAAATGACCGTGCCCCCAGGGGTGGTTCTGATCAGGGCCTTTGCCGGAGATCCGCAGAATCAATACCACCATAAAATCGGTGACCAGATCGGAAAGGGAGTGAATACCATCGGCAATCAGGGCGCTGGAATGAGCGATGATGCCGATACCTATCTTCAGCAAGCCAAGAAACAGGTCCAGTGCGGCACCGATCCAGGTGACCCGGGTGGCGGCTTTATTCTGGGCGTGATCTCGATTCATAGGGCTGTTCTGATGCTGGTTATCTTTGCTCATAGCCTAGCAGTTTGTCACAGCAGATACTTGTTACCGGTAAGGTTTTATTGCTGTTTTCCTGCTCGGTCAGAAACAGTGCCGGGTGCTGTCTGATGGTGGGGCCTGTGTTGTATGGAGTGGCGTTTGAGGTGGAATTGATTATTCAGGGCTTTGTTTGAATATTATGCTTCAGGCACGGTAAAACGGTTACCTGCTGTAACTTGATGTTTCATTCATAAAATAGTTTTGCACCGGGCACCCGATTGGTGCGAAGTCGTCATTTTTAGGGCATGCTAAAAATCGCCGAATGGCGTGTTGACAAATATAACCTGTTGAAAATATTAATCATTTCAATTGCTGTATGTTTTTTGAACAGTTCGAGAGTGTGCCAGAGATCATGGGCTTCAGATGACGTTTTGAAGTCTTAATTAACAGTGTTATCCACAGCTAATGTGGGTAGGGTCGGGAAAACCCGATAATCACAGGGGTTGAACCCGACTGTGTTAATTGGTTACTTTTCCCCAGACCAAAAAGTCAGGTTCCCTGAGCTGCGATAATAAGGAGATAAGATGGGTAGTGGTGCTGTGACCCAGTGGGTTTTGCCACTGGCACTTTTCACAATCATGCTGGGGGTAGGGATGACCCTGAAGCTTTCTGAATTCAGGTTGCTCCTGCGTCAGCCAGGTGTTGTTATGGCTGCACTGCTTGTGCAGTTACTGTTGTTGCCTTGTCTTGGTTTTGCTGTGGTGAATCTGCTCCAGCTACCTGCCGCGCTGGCTGTGGGAATTATGATTCTGACCTTTGCCCCCGGGGGGGCCAGTTCGAATATGATTACCCTTCTGGCGCGGGGGGATACGGCCCTCTCTGTCTGCCTGACAGCCCTCTCAGGCCTGATAACTCCTTTCACTATGCCTCTGCTTACCGGTATGGCTCTGGCGTACTGGATGGGCCAGGAGGCGGCGCTGGACTTCCCTGTGGCTGAGGCGATGCTGAAGCTGTTTCTGATTGCGCTGTTACCCGCGCTGCTCGGCACACTGATTAATGCGCGCTGGCCCGGTTTCTGTCGCAAAGCAGAACGCCCGGTAAAGGTTTTATCCTGCCTGTTTCTGCTGTTGGTCGTCATAGGTATCGTACGGGCCAACTGGGATCAACTGCCTGACTTTATCTCGGTTCTGGGGCCGGCGGTGTTGTTGCTGGTGACTCTGGCGATGAGCGCGGGGTATCTGCTGGCACGGAAGATGCGCCTCAGCTCGGCACAGGCAGTGACTTTAGCGGTTGAAGTGGGTATTCAGAACGCGGCGACAGCGCTGCTGGTGACCGGTGGTATCCTGCACAATGCTGAGATGTCGGCCAGCGCGCTGATCTATGGGCTGCTGATGAACCTGCCGGCATTTATGCTGATTGCCTCTCGCAACCTGCCACAAAAGCAACGTCTGCCGGGCGGGGCCTGAGGGTTCAGTTATTGTGTTGAGCCCGGTGTTTCAGTCTATGCCCAGCGTCTTGTGGGTTTGCAGGCTGAGCTTCCAGCGCGGATCACGGAGGCAGTAGCTGATCACTTCCCGGGTGTAGATCGCCCGGGCAGGGCCATCCAGCGGCTGCAGATAAAAGTGTTCAAACGCCAGGTTGATAAACTGCTCCGGTTTCGCCAGTGGCTGAGGGTAGACCAGTTTCAGTTCATTACCTTGCTGAATAATCACCTCAGCATCGGCTTTCGGGCTGACACAGATCCAGTCGATAGATTCAGGCAGGGGCTTGGTGCCATTGGTTTCGATAGCCACCTCGAACCCCTGTTCGTGGCAGCAGTCGACCAGTGTCTGGTCGAGTTGCAGCGCCGGTTCGCCACCAGTAAAGATGATGTAGGGGCGGCTGCCGCTGTTGTCCGGCCAGAATGTTTTCAGGTAACTGCAGAGTTGCTCTGCCGTGCTGAACTTGCCACCGTTTTGCCCATCGGTGCCGACAAAGTCGGTATCACAGAAATCACAGACCGCGTCGGCCCGATCCTGTTCCCGCCCTGACCAGAGGTTGCAGCCGCTGAAACGACAAAAAATTGATGCACGTCCAGCTTGCGCACCTTCACCCTGGAGGCTGTAGAAAATCTCTTTTACGGAATACATCAGACTGTGATAGAAAGGGCCTTTGTTGATAAGGCGCTAAGTCTACACTTGCGGTTTTGGACTGCAAGTTAATTCGATTCATCAAGTTTCAGCTAAAGGGTTATACGTGGAACTACAACAGATTGATAAGCTAATTTACAAGCAGAAGCAGCGTAAGGTCGGAATTATTGGCTGCCTGATTTTTGCCGCCCTGGGTCTGAGTATCAGTGCTGCACTGCGCCACTATTATGGCAATCCGGAAGGGGAGAATATGGCGGTCAATCTGGCCGGGGTTTTGACCGGACTGCTGATTACCATCGCGATTTTTTCTCAGTTGGTGAAGAAGCCTTATTTTGATGAACTGCGCTACGGCTGGAACCTTAAACGGCAGGCGCTGAAAATCCAGAATCACCGTCATCGCTGGGAAAAGCTGCTTGAGGAAGGGAACGACACAGCCGCGATTGTACTGGCTTTCTATTATCAGGCGACCCTGCAACTGCAGAGTCTGGATGGCAATGAATTCGGCTACAACGAGAGTAAAGAGCGTGAGGCTCAGTTCCTGAGTCAGTGCGAAACGCTGGGGCTGAAAGCGGATGCTGATCAGTTCAGCATTGATATGTTATTGCTGGTGAAATAGCTAAGGTAGGAAATTGATCGCCTGCATCCCTGTGGATCTGGCTGAACAGATTAGATTGACTACACTTATGCTTCCTGAAAAGGACTTGTGGCTCTTACATGAAGTAGAGGGAATTCAATTATGAAGGCATTTTTGGTAGCTGTATCGCTCATTCTAGTCAGTAATCTGGCCGTTGCTCATGGAGGAGGTTGTCGAAAAAGCTCACCACCAGGTCAGTGCTGTCATATGGACAA
The DNA here is from genome assembly GCF_030295765.1 of Neptuniibacter halophilus. Taxonomy (NCBI): domain Bacteria; kingdom Pseudomonadati; phylum Pseudomonadota; class Gammaproteobacteria; order Oceanospirillales; family Oceanospirillaceae; genus Neptuniibacter; species Neptuniibacter halophilus. The sequence continues at coordinate 2,964,794 of NZ_AP027292.1, forward strand.
CAGTACCGGGATAGTTCATTGCCATTAAAGCTTTTGGCAATTTAAGAGAAAATAGCCGGCATTTGCCGGCTATTTCGTATTACGGTCGCTGTGCCTCGCCACCGAAGGCGGCGAGCAGGGCCGGGTAGAGACGGGCAAGTTCGAGCCCCATCTGCACCATATCTGCGTCAAACTGCGCGATCTCGTCTTCTGCGGCTTCGTCATTCATCTTCTCCTGTAGCTGCTCGCTCAGCTTCAGGCGTTTGATGGACAAGTCATCCTGCAGGACAAACTTAAGCTGTTCATCCCATTCCAGCGCCAGTTTGACGACCCGCTTGCCAGCCTCGAGATGGGCGATGAACTCTTCGTCTTCCAACTGCTGCCCTTTAATCCGGATAACACCGCCTTCCAGTACATCGTCACGCAGCTCGCACTCATCCAGTACATCGATCCCTTCCGGCAGGGTTTCATGTTTCTCCAGCCAGTGTGACATGACCGCAGAGGGTGACTGGTTTACGTCGGGCAGGGCGATGGGCAGGCTGCCCAGTGTGCCACGCAGATGGCTGAGCAGTTCTTCTGCGCGTTTATGACTGCTGGCGTCCACCGCAATCCAGCCCTGTTGTGGCGCGATCAGCGCACAGGTCTGCTGGAATTTACTGAATGCCCGTGGCAACAGGTCGAGGACGATCTCATCTTTCAGTTGGTCGCGCTCTTTTTTGTATACTTTACGGGCCTGTTCCTGCTCGATCAGGCCGACCTTTTCCGACAGCATCTCTTTGATAACGGTACCGGGAAGGATCTTCTCCTCTTTACGCGCCGCCAGCATCACCATGCCATGGACCTCGTGGGCCAGCACGTCATCTAACTGACTGCAGGGCGATACCCAACCATAGCGGCTCAGCTCCTGACTGCGACAGGGGGTAAAAGCCTGCTCTTTCAGTTTCTCCTGCAACTGTTCCTGGCTGTAGTCAAAGGATTCATTGAGACGATAGAAGATGACATTCTTAAACCACATAAGCGCTCCGGTTAGGCAAAAAGGCAGTGCATGGTAGCAAGAATTTACGGCTATGGAAGAGGTGGTGCAAAAAAAGCCGGAATGGGGCGGGCGGGGATATTGCGATGCCGGGGTGATGCCGGCATCGCAAACAGGATCAGAGGCCTTCGTAGGCCAGCAGGGTGTGTACGGGAATACCGGAATCCTGAATTTTGCTGGAGCCCTGCAAGTCTGGCAGGTCGATCAGCGCGGCTGCTTCGTATACTTCCGCGCCCAGCTCTTTGATCAGGCCGCAGGCAGCGAGGATGGTTCCGCCGGTGGCGATCAGGTCATCAAATACCAGTACGCGGTCACCCGGACCCACGGAATCTATCTGCATTTCAACGGCCGCAGTGCCGTATTCCAGCTTGTATTCCTGATGGATAGTTTTGCCCGGAAGTTTGCCTTTTTTACGTACCAGAACCAGTGGGATATTCAGGTGGTAGGCCATGATGGAACTGATCAGGAAGCCGCGTGCGTCGATACTGGCAATATGTGTAATCTCGGTATCGATATAACGCTGAATAAAGGCGTCAGAGATCATGCGCAGTGCTTTCGGGTCCTTGAACAGCGGTGTGATATCTCGGAATTGAACGCCCGGTTCCGGCCAGTCAGAAATCGTGCGGATAACTGACTTCACATAACACTCGTCATAAGACATGAAAAACTCCTCGATGGTACGCCTTGACTTGGCTCAATGATTTAAAAGGGGGAAGACGATTTAATGTAGCGGTTGGGTTACACATTGAGATGGCTACTTAATCGTGAAACTGGCAGGCACCGGCTAATCTGATTAGCGGTGCCTTTTTATTTATCGACCTGTCTCAGGAACAGTTGCTTTTTCCACAGGCAGCCGTGATTGCAGGTTCGCTGGTATCGCTGAGCGGGTTTTCTCCGGAGAGAATGTACAGTTTTTCCAGATCCTCGATGTGAACCTCTTTACCCTCAACCTGCAGCAGGTTGGATTTCTGAAAACGGGTGAAGATACGGCTGACAGTTTCTACCGCCAGCCCAAGATAATTGCCGATCTCGTTACGGGACATAGAAAGACGGAAACTGGTCTCAGAATAGCCACGCAGTTTGAAGCGCTGTGACAGCTTAATCAGGAACGTTGCAACCCGCTCCTCCGCGTTTTTCTTCGATAGCAGCAGCATCATCTGCTGCTCTTCACGAATCTCTTTACTCATGGTGCGCAGCAACTGGCGGCGAAGTTCAGGTAACTGACCAGACAGCTCATCGAGGCGTTCAAACGGAATTTCGCAGACCGTGGTGGTTTCCAGAATCTTGGCGGAAACCGGGTATTCGTTGTTATCGAAACCACTCATGCCGACCAGCTCGCCGGGGAAATAAAAACCGGTGATCTGCTCTTCGCCTTCGTTGGTGATGGTGTAGGTTTTCACCGTGCCGGCACGGATGGCATAGACACTATCGAAGACGCCACCCTGATGGAACAGGTGTTCGCCTTTCTTCAGTGGGCGGCTTTTTTCAATAATATCATCCAGCCGTTCCATCTCTGTCATATCCAGTGACACCGGAAGACACAGTGAACTTAAGCTACATGTATTACAGCTGACCTGTTGCAGACTTCGCAACTTTCCTTCGGTTGCCTTGTTGTCACCCATGATTTAATCCTGTAATGGTTCGATAAAACGGCTGCTTAAGGATTATGTAATATTTCACCGCATTCTAAAAGTTAAATAATCCGCGAGAAGCGCTGCGAACTCTGGTCTTTCGGTATATAGGCGTCAAATGCCATGCAGATCCGACGGATCAGCAGGCGTCCCGAAGGGGAGACCTGAATGCTGTTTTCGTCCATTTTTACCAGACCATCTTCAGCAAATGCTGCCAGTTCCTGTCGGGCATCAGCAAAGTAGCTGTCGAAGTCGATACCAAACAGGGATTCGACAGGGGCTTTGTCCAGCTCGAAATGACAGATTAACTGGGTGATCACATGACGCCGGATAATATCGTCCCGGGTCAGTTTTACACCGCGCTTGATAGCGTGTTGATTGGTTTCAACCGCTGCACTGTAAGCGCTCATCTCATGCTCGTTCTGATAGTAGACCGAGCCGATCTGGCTGATGGCTGAAACACCCATCGCCACAAGATCACACTCTGCATGGGTGGTGTAACCCTGAAAGTTCCGGTGCAGGTTGCCGGTGCGCTGTGCAACGGCCAGCTCATCGTCAGGCTTGGCAAAATGATCCATGCCGATGTAAACGTAGCCCGCCTGCAGCAGTTTATTGATGGTGGATTCAAGGATAGCCAGCTTGGTTTCCGGGCTAGGCAGGGTATCTTCCTGAATGTGACGCTGTGGGCGGAAACGGTCCGGCAGATGGGCGTAGTTAAATACCGAGAGTCGATCAGGATTCATCTCGATGACCTTATCCAGCGTGGCGTTAAAGCCTTCGAGGGTCTGATAAGGCAGGCCGTAGATCAGGTCCAGGTTCAGCGAGCGGAAGCCCAGACGGCGGGCTTCTTCAAGAATCGCAGCGGTCTGTTCAACCGATTGTACGCGGTTAACGGCTTCCTGCACTTTAGGGTCAATATCCTGCAGGCCCAGACTGATCCGGTTAAATCCGATATCGCGCAGCACCTGAATGGTTTCCAGTGAGGCTTCACGCGGGTCGATCTCGATGGAGTAGTCGCCGCTGTCATCATCCAGCAGGTTAAAGTGTTTACGCATCTGCCCCATCAGCTCGATCATCTGTTCGTGGCTGATAAAGGTCGGCGTGCCGCCACCCCAGTGCAACTGGGTAACCGGGCGGTTGTGACTGTACCAGCCCGCCAGTTTTTCCATCTCACGATAAACGGTATCCAGATAAGGCTGGGCTTTTTTCCGGTTGCGGGTGATAACTTTGTTGCAGGCGCAGTAATAGCAAACGTGTTCGCAGAACGGGATGTGCACGTAAAGTGAAAGCGGTGCAGTCAGATCGGCGCTGGTCTGTCCGGTTTCCACCAGATCTGCCGGGGACAGTTGAGGGTCGAACTGTACTGCGGTCGGGTATGAGGTATAACGCGGGCCTGACAGGTCGTAACGTTTGATCAGGTCCAGATCCCATTTAATCAGTGTATTTTCCACTTAGTATTCCTCATATGTGCGATCCCGCAGTAGCGGGTTAGTCAGGCTGCCAGCCCCTGCCATGGGATGGTGTATAACCCCATGAGGATAATCAGGCTGCCTGAAATATGTTTTGTCATGCGCTTTTGCAGCAGTTGCTTCATCTGCGCGGCCAGCATCCCGGTAAGCAGCATCGCCGGCAGGGTGCCGAGGCCAAATGCAGCCATCAGGGCGGCGCTCTTGCTCCAGTCCGAAGCCGCAGATGCCCAGATCAGGGTGCTGTAAACCAGTCCACAGGGAAGCCAGCCCCAGAGCATGCCGAGTAGTAAAGCCTGTTTCAGGTTACGTACCGGCAGTAGCCGGCTGGCCAGTGGGCTGATCTGTTTCCAGAGAATGCCGCCGGCCTGCTCCAGTCGGGTCAGTAGCTGCCACCACTGGGCAATATAAAGCCCCATCAGCACCAGCATCAGCCCGGCAAAGGTACGCAGGGCGAGCTGAATCACCGGGTTTTCTATCAGCCAGCTCAGGCTGCCAAGCAGCGCGCCGGCGATGGCATAACTGAATATCCGGCCGCTGTTGTAACCGAGCAGCAGCCACGGGTTTTGTTTACCGCCGGGGTTGCCCATTGCGACCGTGGCGGCGATACCACCACACATACCCAGGCAGTGGGTTCCTCCCAGCAGGCCAAGAAAGAAAGCCGTGGGCAGAGCCAGCGCTTCAGTCATGCCTGGCTGAATCCTCATTGACCCGTGCATCTTTCGGGATCAGATCTTCGTCATCCTCATACAGGATACTGTGGGCCGGGCTTTCCAGATCTTCATACTGGCCGGTATTGACGCTCCAGAAGAAAGCCCAGATGCCACATCCTGCCAGGACAATGGCGATCGGTATAAGCAGAAAAATAATGTCCATGGATAGCCGGTGACTTGTTTGATTAGAGGTTGTCTATTCTACCTGATTTAAGGCGGCCGAGTCAGTTTCAACAGGGCGAGTGACACTGATCTGAGACAGACTTATCGGTCTTTTTGGCAAACGGTTGAGGCGCATGGCGTTACCGACAACCACCAGAGAGCTGGCGGACATACCCAGTGCCGCCATCCACGGAGCGATAAAGCCCAGCGCAGCCAGCGGCAGGGCCATCAGGTTGTAGCATAAAGACCAGCCCAGATTCTGGCGGATCACCCGCTGAGTTTTACGCGACAGGAGGATCCCGTCAACCAGGCGTAACAGGTCGTGGCTGATCAGTACACCATCGGCATTGGTTTTAGCCAGATCGGTGGCGCTGCCCATGGCGATTGAGGTCTGGGCTCCGGCCAGAACAGGAATGTCGTTGATACCATCACCGACCATCATCACCTGAGCCCCTTCGGTCTGCAGGCGCTTGACGTGTTCCAGCTTCTCTGCCGGAGAGACGCCGGATATTGTCTGGTTGATGCCCAGTTGCCCGGCCACTTCACTGACGGCGGATGAGTTATCACCGGTCAGCATCTCACACTGCAAACCGAGCCCCTGCAGCAGAGAGATCGCTTCGCGGGCTTCACGGCGTAATTGATCATTCAGGCGGAACCAGGCGATCGCCCCCTGATCTGAACAGAGCAGGAGCCATTGACCGCTGCTGGCCGGCAGCTCAGGAGTCGGCTGCGAACTGATTGCAGCGGAGTATTCTGGTTTGCCGATCCGATAGGTGAGTCCGTCAATGCACCCTTGCAGACCTTGCCCGAGCTCGGCTTCAATCGAGGTGGCTTTGAGCGTGCCTGCCTGATCATGGAAAGCTTTAGCAATCGGGTGTTCGCTGTGTTGCTCCAGCGCTGCAGCAATTCTTGTGGCCCGGTCGCTATCGTTGTTCTTAAGCGGAATAACCTCCTGCAGGCTAAGGTTGCCTTCTGTCAGTGTGCCGGTCTTATCGAAGACAATATGAGTGGCGTTTGCCAGACTCTCGAGCACATGCCCACGGGTGATCAGCAAGCCGTTCTGACGCAGGGTGCCGGTTGCTGCGGTCAGGGCTGTTGGTGTGGCAAGCGACAACGCGCAGGGGCAGGTAACAACCAGTACCGACAGCGTAATCCAGAATGCATTGGCCGGATCAACAACCCACCAGCCAAAGCCGACGCCACTGGCGGTCAGCAGAACCGCGGCGACAAAATAGCTGGCCACTTTATCGGCGATCTGAGCGCTCCGGGGTTTCTCCTCCTGAGCACGCTCCAGCAGGCGAACGATGGCGGAGAGCTGAGTCTGGCCGCCAACTTCAGTAATTTCTATCTCGATCGGGTTTTCGACATTGATGGTACCGCCGACAACCTTCGCGCTGGTTTCTTTACGAATGGGCAGGTATTCACCGGTCAGGGCTGACTCGTCTACAGAACTGCTGCCCGCGACAATGATGCCATCGGCCGGGATTGTATGGCCGGGTTTGATCAGGACCCGGTCTCCGGTTTTCAGATCGCTGGCCGGCACCAGTTGCTCCTCGCCCGCTACCAGTTTTATGGCGCTGGCGGGTAACAGGTTCAGCAGCGCATTGCCCGCGCGGCCAGTACGATGACGGGCCGTCATTTCGAGGAAGCGGCCGATTAGCAGGAAGAACGTGAACATCGTGACCGAGTCGAAGTAGACTTCACCGCTATCGGTCAGGGTTGCCCAGACACTGGCGAGATAAGCACCGTAGATGGCAATAGATACCGGCACATCCATCGTCAGGTGGCGGGTTTTGATATCCCGGATCGCAGCCAGAATAAAAGGGCGTGCAGAGTAGAGTATAACGGGCGTGGCGATCACCATGCTGGCCCAGCGGATAAACGTGACGTATTTGTCATCGATACCCTGAAGGGCGCCACCGTAGAGTGCAACAGCCATCATCATGGTCTGCATCATGCCGATGCCGGCAACCCCCAGACGGCGAGTGGCCCGCTTCTTCTCCTGCTCGAGAAGCTGTTCTTCTTTATCCGGGTGGTAGGGGTGCGCCTGGTAGCCGATGCGGTAGATCTCGGCCAGAATGTGGCTCAGCTTACAGGTTTCTGGCTGCCAGCTGATCCGTGCCCTGTGATTGGTCAGGTTAACGTGAACCTTACTGACGCCGTCGATCTTGCGGATATGGTTTTCCAGCAGCCAGACACAGGCTGCACAGGTAATACCTTCAATGACGAGAATGGCTTCTGCAGAGTTATCCTGATGCGTGACAAAATCGCTCTGGACGCTTTCATCGTCATACAATCCCAGTTCAAGCAACAGGCTGTCGGGCAGCTCTTTACTGTTGATATCGGGCGAGTAAGCCGATTCGGAACGGTGTTTGTAATAGTTGTCCAGGCCGCTGTCGACAATGGTCTGCGCGACGGCCTGACAGCCCGGGCAGCACATCTGCCGGGGCTCACCGTTGATAAGGGTCTGATACCGGGTTCCGGGCGGAATTGTCAGTCCACAGTGATAACAATCAGCGGACTGCTCCAGGCCGGTGCTATTAAGATCCTGCACTGACGTACCCCGCCCTGTTTATTTTAACGACGCCGTCAGTTCAATAGTCTTCTGATCGTAAGGCGGGTTAGATTCTGTGCGCAGGCGCCAGGTGGCATCTTCCGCTTCCAGCAGAATATAACGTTTACCCTTAAGGCTGGATTTCAGGTTGCCTGTATAGGCGTTGGTACCATCGACACGTTTCAGCGTGATTTTCTGGTCATATTTCTGATGCGTCGGGCTGATGATATCGAGAATCAGCAGGGCGGGTTTCTCAGTCTGGTTGCTTCTGAAATGCAGCATCAGGTCGCCGGTGAGGTTATCCAGTTGCAGGGTGCCGCCGATTGCCAGGTCAATCGCTTTCTGGGCTTTGCTGCTATCGACAAAATGTCCGCGGGCAACTTTGTAGTAGTCGTCTTTAACAATGCCATCGCTGGTGGTGATCGCGATGTAGAGGAAGAATGTACCGTAAATAAAGACCGCAATCAGCGGTGCAAGAATGAACCACAGCCAGGGCTGTTTGTACCATGGCGCTACCGAGTTGTTACTGCTGTTACTCATCGAATCTCTACCCAAAAAAATAGCTGCAAAGTCGGGCAGAGTCTCCGGCCCGGACAAAGCAGCTATTCTAACCTATTTATTTCAGGTTTGGGGGCGATTTTCGCCCCTCAGAATTGACCCGAATCAGTTCAGCGTTTGGGGGCCGGGCCGATAAACCGGTTCTCCTCTTCGATCAGAATCGATGGATCATCAAGTGCCTGAACCCGGAACCGGATATTGGTATTTGACCGGTCCAGGTAGCGTGGGTCGATCTGCAGGCGGATCGGCAGATCCAGCAACTCCCCGGACCTGATGGTAACCTGAGTATCACCGACGTATTCCAACCCATCGAGCCCTTCAACCGCGATACTGTAGTCATGGTCAACCTGCTCTTTGTTGGCAAGTTTCAGGGTATAAACATTCTCGATTTTACCGCTGGATGCCTCAGTATAGAGCTGACCACGGTCGCGCAGAATATCAACTTCCAGCGGTACCCGGCTGAAAAGGGTATAGCCGAAAGCGATGAACATGGCGCAGAGCACGGCAAAATAACCGATCAGGCGAGGGCGCAGAATATGGGTTTTGTTACCGTCAAGCTGGTGTTCAGTCGTGTAGCGCACCAGACCTTTGGGGTAGCCAACCCGTTCCATCATGTCATCACAGGCATCCACACAGGCTCCGCAGGCAACACACTCATACTGCAGGCCATCACGTATATCTATGCCTACCGGGCAGACGTGAACACAGGCGTTACAGTCGATACAGTCACCCAGCCCCTGGGCTTTGTAGTCTGAACCTTTCTTGCGTTTGCCACGATTTTCTCCGCGCTTTTCATCGTAGGAGATGATCAGGGTATCCTGATCGAACATCACGGACTGAAAGCGTGCATAAGGGCACATGTAGATACAGACCTGCTCCCGTAACCAGCCGGCATTGCCATAGGTCGCGACGGTGAAGAAGCCCAGCCACCAGGTTTCCCAGGGGCCAAGTTCCCAGGCGAGAATGCTCGGGATCAGTTCTTTGATCGGGGAGAAATAACCCACAAACGCTATAGCCGAAGCGACTGAAAACAAAATCCACAGCAGGTGCTTAAAGCCTTTGCGACGCAGCTTTTCACCGCTCCAGCCTTTCTGTTTGTCCATTTTCATGCGCTGGTTACGATCACCTTCGGTAAAGTTCTCGATCCAGATGTAGATCCAGGTCCAGACAAACTGAGGGCAGGCGTATCCGCACCAGAGTCGTCCGGCAAATACGGTAAAGAAGAAGAGGGCAAAGGCGAGGATAATCAGCAGCCATGACAGCAGCATAAAATCCTGTGGCCAGAACGTCATACCAAACACGTGGAACTGTCGGTTTGGCAGATCGAACAGTACCGCCTGACGGCCATCCCAGGTAATCCAGGAGAAACCAAAAAACATCAGCAACATAACAAAGCTGCTGATCTGGCGGAATTTTTTGAAGAGACCTGTGTAGTGCTTTACGTAAATATGCTCACGTTTGGCATACAGGTCATAGCTTTCCCCCTGGCCTTTCTTTGACTTCGGGGTAACGTCTTTAACCGGTATCTGACTCATACTGTTGCTCACCAGTAAATAGAGGACCTCACTTTCTGATACATGCTCATGTATTAGAAAACTCGAATATTATAATAGTGTCGCACAAAAAAAGGCGACATGATCTGCATCATATCGCCTTTTTATTCTGCTTCAGAAGTCCTTATTTATTGGACAGGCTGTAAACGTAAGCAGTGATCAGGTGGATCTTCTCATCGCTGAGCAGATCTTTGTGAGCAGGCATTACACCGTTACGACCGTTACGAATGCTGTGGGCAACTTTTTCAAAGGTGCCGCCGTAAAGCCATACATCGTCAGTCAGGTTTGGTGCGCCCAGTACTGCCATGCCTTTAGCGTCAGCGCCGTGACAAGCTGTACACAGAGCCTTGAACTGAGTTTCACCGCGGGCGGATGCTTCAGCATCAACCTGGTTGCCGCTCAGAGACAGAACGTAGCTGGTTACATCACGTACACCTTCTTCGCCCAGTACTGCGCCCCATGGTGGCATTGCACCGTTACGACCGTTAGTGATAGAAGCCTTGATTGTGGCAGCTTCACCGCCGTACAGCCAGTCAGCATCGGTCAGGTTAGGGAAGCCGTGTGCGCCGGTGGCTGCAGTGCCGTGACAGACGGAGCAGTTGTTGGCGAACATGCGCTGACCCATTTTAAGACCGGTCGCATTTTCAGGTTTGGTCAGGTCTTCTACAGGCAGGGCTGCATATTTAGCAAACACCGGCTTGTAAGTTTCTTCAGCATGCTGCATCTCTTCTTCCCACTGACCGTGAGAAGACCAGCCCAGCAGGCCCTGGAAGTTACCCAGACCCGGGTACAGTGTCAGATAGCCGAGACCGAAAATTACGGTACCAACGAACATCTGAAACCACCAGCGTGGCAGCGGGTTGTCATACTCTTCGATTCCATCGAAAGCATGGCCGAGGGTTTCTTCTGTCGTTTCTTTGTGTGTTTCGCCCTTGCGAGTGGCGAACAGCAGCCAGGTACAACCAAAGATGACTGCCAGGGTAATTACGGTTACCCACGCGCTCCAGAAAGCACTCATTTTTCATTTCTCCCGTTATTGATCTCACTGTTCACGGCCGGCTCATCATCAGGTTCCTGAAGAGGCATGTTAGCTGCCTCATCATATTTGGACTTGTTCTTAGGGTTGAGAACCCAGGCAAACAGGGCCAGGAACGTGATCAGCATCACGACCGGAATGTATGGACCATAAACTTCGTAACTCACGCGTTACTTACCGCTTGTTGGTGTATTCAGAATGCATTTTGCCCAGCGCCTGCAGGTATGCTACGAGAGCGTCGATCTCGTATTTGCCCTGAACAGCATCCTGTGCACCCGCGATCTGTTCGTCAGTAAATGGAACACCCAGAGATTGCTGTGCTTCCATTTTCTTAACGGTGTCCTTACCGGTTAGCTTGTTTTCGAACAGCCATGGGTAAGAAGGCATTTTGGACTCAGGTACAACATCACGTGGGTTGTACAGGTGAGCACGGTGCCAGTCATCGGAGTAACGACCACCTACACGAGCCAGGTCAGGACCGGTACGTTTTGAGCCCCACAGGTGCGGGTATTCAAAAACAAACTCGTTAGCGGTGGAGAAGTGACCGTAGCGCTCAGTTTCCGCACGGAACGGGCGGATCATCTGAGTGTGACATACGTTACAACCTTCACGGATGTAGATGTCACGGCCTTCAAACTCCAGCGGCGTATAGGTACGCAGACCTTCAATCGGCTTGGTGGTTGAAGTTGAGAAGAACAGAGGTACGATCTCGGCCAGACCACCGCCACTGATCACGATGATGACCAGCAGGATCATTAAGCCGATATTCTTTTCAATAGTTTCGTGTTTGATCATTTCTATCTGCTCCTTGACCTTAAGCTGCCTGTGCAGAAGCTTCAGCTTCTGGTGCAGTGCTGCCCTTACGAACAGTCTGCCAAGTGTTGTAGGCCATCAGAACCATACCTGTCAGGAAGAACATGCCGCCCAGCCAGCGTACGAAGTAACCCGGGTGAGAAGCTTCCAGCGCCTCAACGAAGCTGTAAGTCAGGGTGCCGTCTTCGTTAACTGCACGCCACATCAGACCCTGCAGGATACCGTTAACCCACATCGCACAGATGTACAGTACAGTACCAACGGTGGCCAGCCAGAAGTGAGTGTTGATCAGACCAACGCTGTACATCTGAGCCTTACCGAACAGACGAGGCAGCATGTGGTAAACCGCACCGATAGAGATCATAGCAACCCAGCCCAGTGCACCCGCGTGTACGTGACCCACAGTCCAGTCAGTGTTATGAGACAGCGCGTTTACTGTCTTAATAGACATCATTGGACCTTCAAAGGTAGACATACCGTAGAAAGACAGGGATACAACCAGGAAGCGCAGTACCGGATCGGTACGCAGTTTGTGCCACGCGCCGGACAGGGTCATCATACCGTTGATCATGCCACCCCAGGATGGAGCCAGCAGGATCAGGGACATAACCATGCCTACAGACTGAGTCCAGTCTGGCAGCGCGGAGTAGTGCAGATGGTGACCACCCGCCCACATGTAAGTCGCGATCAGTGCCCAGAAGTGCACTACGGACAGACGGTAGGAGTAGATTGGACGCTCAGCCTGTTTTGGTACGAAGTAGTACATCATGCCCAGGAAGCCTGCAGTCAGGAAGAAGCCTACTGCGTTGTGGCCGTACCACCACTGTACCATTGCATCAACAGTACCTGGGTAGACAGAGTAAGACTTGAACAGGGTTACCGGGATCGCAGCACTGTTAACGATGTGCAGCACAGCAACGGTGATGATGAACGCCATGTAGAACCAGTTACCCACGTAGATGTGGGAGGTCTTACGCATCTTCACAGTGCCCAGGAACACAACAGCGTACGCTACCCAGACCACGGTGATCAGCAGGTCGATCGGCCATTCCAGCTCAGCGTACTCTTTAGAAGAGGTCAGACCCATCGGCAGCGTGATCGCTGCAGCCAGGATAACTGCTTGCCAGCCCCAGAAGGTAAACGCTGCCAGGCCATCAGAGAACAGGCGAACCTGGCTCGTACGCTGGACCACGTAGTAAGAAGTTGCAAACAGGGCGCAGCCGCCGAATGCAAAGATAACTGCGTTGGTATGCAGTGGACGCAGACGACCGTAAGTCAGCCACGCGGTATCAAAGTTTAGTGCAGGCCAAACCAACTGGGCAGCGATCAGGACACCGACGGTCATACCGACGATACCCCAGATCACTGTCATTATGGCGAACTGGCGCACCACTTTATAATTGTAGGTGGGGTGTTCAGTTGCTGTGCTCATGTCAGGCTCTCATCAACAAGCTATTAAGGAAATTTTCAGTTTCGCAGGCAATTATCTTGGAATAGGGGCGTGTTTTCAATGTGTTTCGCGGTTGCAATGAGGCATTTTGTCGCAGGTGCACACCTCCTTCTTTGGTCGACAAAGGCTCCTACTTTTAGTGGTTTTGTGTTTCTAACTCACTGAAAAATATGACTAATTTCGTATAGTTGTTTTAGTTATAAAAAAATAGTTTTTAGCGCTTTAGTGGTTTTTTTTGACCTGTGTCTAGGTTTTTAGAGACGATCTTTCAGGCTTATTCGTGCATTATTTGACGTAAATCAAGTTTGGTCGGGCGTAAAAACCAGATTTTTGTCTGCGGGAGGGCTAACTCAGTGTTAATTAATGGAAAACCTATTTCGGGCAGGGTTATTCTTGCGCATGGCGCCGGAGCCGGCATGGACAGCGATTTTATGCAGGCAATGGCACTGGGGCTGGCTGATCTGGGTTGCGAGGTGATTCGCTTTGAGTTTCCCTACATGGCGAAGAGTCGGGCAGAGGGTAAGCGTCGTCCGCCGGATCGGATGCCAAAGTTGCTGGAGGCCTACACCGCCCTGATTGAGCAGGTTCATACTGCCGATGTGCCGCTCTTCCTGGCGGGTAAATCGATGGGTGGCAGGGTGGCTTCAATGCTACTGGAGGCATCACCGGCCACTGCTGGTCTGGTGTTTGGCTATCCGTTCCATCCCCGGGGTAAGCCGGACCAGCTGCGTACTGAACATCTGCTGCAGTTACAAAAACCGTTGCATATCTTTCAGGGGAGTCGTGACCCGATGGGTTCCATTGCTGAGGTGAGCAGGTACAATCTGCCAGCTTCAGTGAATATACACTGGCTGGAGGATGGTGATCATGACCTTAAACCGCGAAAAGCCTCAGGTTTTAGTCAGGAGCAACATATCTTATCGGTAGTCAGTGCCATAGCGGGAGTCATCTCTTGAGTGATTTAGATCGTCTGCTTTTACAGTGTCGTGCCGGTTTTGAAAAAGAAGCCGCCGCGGAGATTACCGATCAGTGTGCAGCGCTTGGTATCTATGGCTATTGCACGCTGAACAGCGATGATGGCTACCTGCTGTTTCACCTGCAGCAACCGGAGGATGGGGAACGCGCGCTGCGCGAGCTCCGCTTTCGCGAATTTATTTTTATCCGCCAGTGGGCGCTGGTGGGTGAGTGTCTGGAGCTGGCTCCTGATGACCGGATCGGGCAGATCTCAGCGCTGTTGCAGGATCTGCCCACCGCTACGGAGCTCTGGGTGGAGTATCCGGATACCACCGAAGGCCGGGAGATGGCGAGGTTTGCACGCAAATTCGGCTCGGCACTGGCACAGCATCTCAGGCGCAACGGCGGTTTGGAAAAACAATCCCGAAATCGTGCGCAACGCTTATTGTTGTTCACTCTGAGCGGTAGTCAGCTCTATCTGGGCTATGCGCCGGTCAGAAATTCAGCGCCCTGGCCTATGGGGTTGCCGCGTCTGAAGTTCCCCAAAGATGCGCCCAGCCGGTCTACCCTCAAGCTGGAAGAGGCATGGCACTGGTTTATTCCGCGTGAGGAGTGGGATACCCGGCTTGCACACAGTTCTACTGCGGTCGATCTGGGGGCGGCACCGGGAGGCTGGACCTGGCAGTTGGTGCAGCGCAGTATGTTTGTTACCGCCGTGGATAACGGGCCGATGCAGCCCGCGCTGATGGAGTCAGGTCAGGTGCGTCATGTGCAGGAGGATGCCTATCGCTTCGTACCGGATCAGCCGGTGAATCTGATGGTGTGCGATGTGGTGGATAAGCCGGTTAAAACTGCCGCGATGGCCGCGGATTGGGTGCTCAATGGTTACTGTAACGAAGCGATTTTTAATCTTAAATTGCCGATGAAACAGCGCTATCAGGAAGTGATCGGTTGTCTTAACCTCATTGCTGAGCGGTGTATGCAGGCGGGTGTGGCCTATGAGTTGTTAACCCGGCATCTTTATCATGACCGGGAAGAGGTGACCTGTCTGTTACGCAGGCTTTAAAAAAGCATGCCGAAACGGAGTGTTTGTGGCATCCCTTTCGGCATAATCAGCCAGTCGTGTACCGTTTCAGTGTTCGAAGAGGGTGACCTTTTCTTCGCTTTCCAGCATCGGGTTAATAGCTGCCATCATCTCCAGTCGTTCCGGGGAGCGGTGCCAGCGCTGCCAGTCCTGTACGGTTCGATAGGTGGCGATGACCAGACGGTGGTTGGGGTCATCGGTGTTCTGCAACGCTTCACCGGAGATAAAGCCGTGCGCCTGCATCGCCAGTTGCAGGGTGTCCCGGGCTGCTTTGTCGTAGTGTTCTGCCAGTGAATCTGCGATATGACGTTCAATCATTACCCGAATCATCTCGTTTCTCCCTCTAAATTAGGCCTGTCTTTTGTAAAGAATGGCTTATTTTTCAAGGAAATGCGACTTTAAACCGCAGATTGGTCGGAAATCACTTTTTCTGTAATCTCTAATTTGAGACAATGACCGACTTTCTGCAAGAGAGACACGATGAGTACGATAAAAGCTGACCATGTTCTGGATGCACAGGGCCTGTATTGCCCTGAACCCGTTATGATGTTGCATAACCGGGTGCGGGATATGGCGGCAGGAGAGGTCCTGCATATTCTGGCGACCGATCCCTCTACCCAACGGGATATTCCGAAGTTCTGTACCTTTCTCGGACATGAGCTGGTAGAGCAGTACGTTGATGAACCGCTCTACGGTTACTATATCCGCAAGGGCAGTTGATTCCTCATCGGGCTTGCGTTTGATTTTAACCCGGCAATTATACAGGCAACTGGAACGGGCAATGTGCTCGCAGGGGAGCCCCCTATCCAGACAGAGGCTATTCAGGTGAATGACGTAGTGAACAAAGCGCCAAAGGCGAAATCCAAAAACCGTGCTGCAAATATGGCTGCTCTGCAGCAGTTGATGGAAGCGTATCCGAAAACCTTTGATCGTAAAAACGTTCGTCCTCTGAAGATCGGCATTCAGGAAGATCTGGTTGCGGATGAAAAAGTAGCGAAGAACAAAATCAAGCGGGCGCTGGCCAGCTATGTGCGTTCGCTGAACTACTACCGTTCACTGCGTGAAGGTGCCGAGCGGATCGATATTAATGGCGAGCCGGCAGGTCTGGTGACTAAAGAAGAGTCTGATCACGCTAAAGATAAGCTGCGCGAAATTAACAAAGCGCGGCAGGAAAAGCGTAAAGAGCAGGAGCGTGAAGAGCGAATGTCCATGAAGCTGGAGCAACTGGTCACGCGTAAATAAAACGCAGGGATTACACAAAAAAACGGCGGTTATTACCGCCGTTTTTTTGTTTTATGGTATGCGCTTACGCGTTCAGAGGTCGCGGAGCGCCATGCAGGTAACCCTGCGAGCCATCAACCTCCAGCTGATTCAGGAGTTCCAGTTGGCTTTCACGTTCAACATGCTCGGCATAAGCCTTGATGCCGAGGCTGTGAGCCACGCTGACCAGACTGCTGACGAAGAAGCGATCCTCTTCACTCTGATCGATGTTGCGAATCAGCGAACCATCAATCTTAATGTAATCGGGTTGGATCGAGTACAGGTAAGAGAAGCCGCTCGGGTGGATGCCGAAATGATCGACGCCAAAGCCGATGCTCTGCTCGTTGAGGGCTTTGCGGAATCGGCTACTGGCTTCAGGATGGTTCAGTACGCTGGTTTCATCCAGCTCAAAGACCATTTTCTCAGACAGGTCGCTGTTTCGGATCTGTTGCAGTAGCCAATCAAGGTTGTCTGCTACGCTGACACTTTCCGCACTCAGGTTGATACACAGCGGGCAGGAGAGCTGACTGGCCTGTTGTGTGCCCAGCTCGAATACGGCCCGATCCAGCTCTGCGGACAGATTAAGCTCTTTGACCACACTGAGAAACTCACCGGCTGAGGCCGGCTGGTTGTTCTGGTTAAGAATGCGCGCGAAGACCTCCTCCTGAATCGGCATGGAGCTGGGGGCTTTACTGAAAACGCTCTGTACCTGCAGGAAAATCTTACGTTGGTTGATGGCATGAGCAACATGCTGTTGCCAGTCGGTCTGATCCGGCGCATTACTGCTCTGCTCATCAGCGTTAAACTGTTGCCAGAGCTGGTTGGCTTTTTCCGCTTCCTGTGTGGCGATTTGTGCCTCAGACAGCAGTTGGCTGCTGTTGCTGTCGTGCCGGCAATGGCTGCTGCCTGCGCAGATCAGTGGTGAGGGTAGTGGATCGCTGGCAAATTGGTTGAGCTGTGTGCTCAGTGTCTGGTCGAGCTGCTGCAGGGCGATAATGAGCTGATTGCTGTCGCTCTGGCGGGTCAGGAGGATAAAGTCGGCCCCGCTGACACGGCCCAGAATGCCCTGATCGGATTGATCTGCCATAATCTGCAGTTGTTTGGCCAGCGTTTTAATCAGGCTGTTGGTCTGTTCGATACCGATCTGCTGGTTGATCTGCTGCAGTGATTTAAGGCGCACGTTCAGCAGGGTCCCGGTGCCAAAGTCCTGGCGATAATCGAGGCGTTCTGCCAGTTGTGACTGCGTGGCCCGCTGATTAGACAGGCCGGTCAGGTTATCCTGATAGGCGCTGCGACGCAGCTCTTCGATATTGCGGCTCTGCTCTTCGAACATCTGATGTACCCGGCGAACCATCCGGTTCATGGCCTCAACCACCCGTTTCAACTCACGTGTTCTGGGTAGCTTTTCTTGCTCCAGATAGCGTTTCTCAGTGAGGGCGACAGCCTGGTTTTCAACCTTCTTCAGGGGCGCCAGCAGGTAACGGATCAGGGTGCTGATGGCCAGCAGACAGAAAAGGGAGAGGCAGGTGAACAGAATCAGGCTGTCCTGAGCGCCTTTCCAGAGTTTTTCGTAAGCGTAACCGGCCCGGCTCTGCACGTATATTTTGCCAACATGGCGCCATTGGTAGGTGACATCACGAAACATGTTGGGCGGGGTGATTTTTACCAGATCCTGAAACCACTGCGGCACATCCGGGCTGATCTCCGGCGGGGTCTGTTTTTCAAACAGTATTCCTTCTTCGGCATTGGTGACGATAATGCGCTGATAGAAGCCGCTGTCAAAGATCGCATTGACTGCGGTTTCTACCGTGGCGCTGTCGTTCTCCGCCATGTAAGGTGCCAGATAGAGCCCCAGATGGGTCGCTGAGTCCTGTGCGTGCGATTCAAGCTGATCCTGCAGCACCGAGCGGGAGCTTTCCGACATAATGTACAGCGTGCCAGAAACCAGGCCGATAAGGATGGCTAAGATCGCACCTATCAGTTGGTTAACCAGTGACATAACACTTACTCCTCATCATTAAACCTATTGTAGGTTAATGTCCTTATTTTCAATTCTTGATTGCAGTTTTACCCAGGGCTTCAGCCGATCTGATGTGCCGACCAGCGTGGTTCTGCGCCCCATCTTTGAGAGCCAGAGCTTATCGCCGTTAAAGCTGTAAACATGAAGCAGGTCCGGGCGTTTCGAGGCGGGCAGGATCTGGCCATTGATGTTATCGAGTACCAGCGGGACTGAGCCAGGAGTCTGATAGTAGGTCAGCACCATGTGCGCCTGGTTGTAGGTCAGGGCTTTTACGTAGGCCAGATTCATTTTTTCGACCGGAACACCCAGCTCCTTCAGGGTATAGTATTTGGCGATACTGAAGTCTTCGCAGTCTCCGCCATTGGTAATCAGAAATTCGACCGGCGTGGCCCAGTAATCTTTTTTCTTCCAGTGTTTGATATCGTCAATAAAGCGGACCTGATTAAAAAACCGATTCACCTCTGTGAGCTTTTCCTGTTCATCCTTGTCAGCCAGATCGGTCAGCAGTGCCTGCCAGCTTTGCAGGCGAAGTTTCGCCCGCTGGCCATATTTCTGCCCCAGCTTCTCAATATCAGCCTGGCTCAGGCGAATACTCTCGGCACCTACTTGAAGCAATAACAGGCAGGAGATGACGATCAGCAACACGAACAGCATAACGCTCTGTTTGCCGTGGTTGTGCTCGCGGGTGGCCGGGTGTGTGCGCAAGGTCAGATCCGTTGCCTCTGGTGATTTATTTCGTTGGCATCAGGCCGCACTGTTTCAGCAGTCGCTGCCAGGATTGTGTGTGCTGATCGCGGGCCCGGATATATTGCTGCCATAAACCCTCCGGCGCCGAAATCGAGATCATTTTAGCGTAATACGCCTGCATACTCTCGGGTATCTGGATATTAAGCTGCTGAAAATTAGACAATAAATCAGCATTTAGTTTCATCCATGGGGCGCTTTGATTGTGTACCAGAGCCAGGTAGGGCTGGACATCACCAATGTAGAACTTGAAGAACACATTGCGGAGAATTTTACCCTGTGTGCTGGCCTGCTGGTTATAACAGAGCGGGCGTTGGGCCAGTCGGGTATTGATCAGCGAACTGGCTGTGTTCAGGTAGTGCGTCATGAGTTCCAGCGAGCTGAATACACGAGTGCCACTGGCGTTTTTGTGCAGTATTTCATAACTGGGTTCAAGGTCAGGGATGGCGCTGTCGGGAGATTCAAACCAGCCGGGCGGATGACCTGTCAGCGCGACCAGCTGGCTCAGGGCAGCCTGACTGGCAGCGACTGTACCGTCATCCCGCAGTGGCAGCGGGGTCCTGTCCCGGCTGAAATTTGCCTCGATCGCTTCCGAGCTGAATATTCCGTTCCACAGTTCCAGTGGCAGGTTCTGCTGTTTGACCTGATAGATCTCATCCAGACGCCTGAGCAGAGCCTGATCGGCGCTTTCCTGATTGGCCAGACGCTGGCGACACTGGCTCAGGGCGCTGAAAAAGCGTAGCTCGTAAGCCAGTTTCAGAGAGGGGCGGTAAACCTTGCCCAGAGAGCTGTTACGTTCTGCAATCATCAGAACCAGATTGCATTCCTGTAAGCGGAGTACATCCAGTAATCCTTCACGGATCTCCTCTGTCGCCAGAATGCGTTCACGCTTCAGCGGGAATCCCGCACGGACAGGGGGTGAAAAGGGGGCAGGTTGTTCCAGTTCAAGGCTGTTGCTGAGGCGATACAGATAGTTTTCCAGCATGGCCTCAGGGGTGTCCCGGCTGCAACCGGTCAGCCCGAGAGCCGTGCAGGTTAATAGCAGGAGGAGCATGTAGCGCATCAGCAGCCTCCTCTGTTATGGGGAAAGGGGTTGCCTGCTCCGCCAGTAGAGGCGGGACAGTAACAGTATAGCCCCGATCGTCAGGCCGATTAGCAAACCGATCCAGAACCCCAGAGGGCCCATGGCGGGTAATAGTAAATTCGTTTTGCCGAGCAGGTAGCCGGTGGGGAGGCCGACAACCCAGTAAGCGATAAATACCAGCAGCAGGGGGATGCTGGTGTCTTTGTAGCCGCGAAGTGCACCGGCGCAGGTGATCTGAATCGCATCTGAGAACTGAAACAGTGCAGCCACCGTGATGAGTACGGTCGCAATTTCGATAATAGTGGTTTCCCGCGTATACAGAGAGGCGATCTCCTGAGCGAACAGTGCCATGGAGGCGGAACTGACAAAGGCCAGCCCCAGTGTGATCAGAAGGCCACTGCTGACACTGAAACGCGCGGCTTCCGGGCGTCCGGCGCCGAGTTGGTGGCCGACGCGGATGGTCAGTGCCATGGCGATACTCAAGGGCAGCATAAAGATCAGGCTGGTGAAGCTGATGGTGATCTGGTGCGCCGAGATAATCACCTCACCCAGATCAGCCAGCAGCAGGGCAATGACTGAAAACATGCTGGCTTCAATCAGCAGGGCAAAACCGATCGGCAGGCCCAGGCGAATATAGCTTTTCGCCTGAGTCAGCGGCGGCAACCGCCATTGGCTCAAGGGTTTAATACTGTCGAAGCCGGGGGATTTCTGCAGGTAGAGCAAAGCGGTCAGGCACATGGTCCACATCACAATCGCCGTGGCCCAGCCACACCCTACGCCGCCCAGTTCCGGGAAGCCAAATTCGCCGTAAATAAGCACGTAGTTGAGCGGTATGTTACAGAGCAGGCCCAGTATTGAGATCTTCATAACCGGGCGTGTTTTACCAAACCCTTCTACGTAACTGCGGATCAACTGAAACAGCAGCAGGGCGGGGAAGCCCCAGGATATGGCCGCCAGATAGGCCTGGGTCAGCCGCGCCAGCTCAGCTTCCACTGACATGAGTTCAAAGATGAAACCGCAGTTTTGCAGAAAGCTGATGCCGAGCAGGCTCAGTATTCCGGCGACAATCATTCCCATATGTAAAGGTTGCCGGCTCTGTTCGGCCGCTCCGGCGCCGACCAGATGGGCGACCAGCGGCGTAGTAGCCATCAGCAAACCCTGACTGGCGATAAACAGCGGTAACCAGATGCCGGAGCCCAACGCGACCGCAGCCAGATCGGTAGGGCTGTAGCGCCCGGCCATCAGGGTGTCGACAAATCCCATGGAGGTCTGTGCCAGTTGGGCGATGGCGATGGGCAGACCAAGGCTCAGAATTAGTTTTATTTCAGCTATCCGTTTCAGGGCTGGAGCTCCGTAAATAAAGAAAAGCGACAATCCAGAAGTGGCCGTCTCATACCGAGACTAAGCAGGAGTGCCGGAGGTTCTGTGATCTGTCGCGGGAGGGCTATTCTTGAGGATTGGGCGCTGAACTGCAAGCGCTGATGCATGGTCACTGCGTGGAGCTGGCTGGTTTTTGCACAGTCTGGCAGGGTGTGTGTTGTGTACGCTTATTGACCAAATGATTAGGCAAAACCATGAATTTGTCATTGAATTCACATGTAACAGCGCTATGATCAAGAGGCTAGAAAAAGAATACGGCTTGCATTGGTAGTGGCGGAGCCTCCTTTCGACACCTCCTATTTCGCACGGGTAATTCAGTTTTTCTCAGCTCCAAATCGTCAGGAACAGGGATGCTCCCGAGTTCTGGCAAATTACTAATGTCCAAAATAGGATGATGAAAGATGGCAACAACTGGAACAGTTAAGTGGTTTAACGACGAAAAGGGTTTTGGCTTCATTGAGCAGGAAAACGGACCTGACGTTTTTGCTCATTTCAGCGCAATTCAGGGTGACGGCTTCAAGAGCCTGGCCGAAGGTCAGAAAGTTGAATTCACGATCACTCAGGGTCAGAAAGGCCCTCAGGCTGAGAACATCGTTAAGCTGTAAACGCTCCGGTAGGCCGTAGCCCGGCCACAGCAAAATGATCGATAAAAGCAGACCCTTCGGGCTGCTTTTTTATTGCCCGAAAAAACTCAGGCGGTACTCCGTTCCAGCAGGGTTAATATCTGTAATGCTTCCCGTTGGTTGTTGCCGCAGAACTCGGCCTCGGGGGTAAAACCGGCGCAGACTGCCGGGCGTTCAGGCGAGTCAAAAATAAGGCAGAGAAGTTCTTCACTGAGGTGCTTGCAGCGTTCCCCGGCGGGTTTGTTTAAGCTGGAGATACTCGGTGCAATACAACAGGCACCGCAAGAGGCTCGGCATTCCATAATGTGTGACGGGGACCGCGAAGTGAAAAGGCTATTTTAGCCCAACTGACGGGGAATTTAAAAAGCCGGTCAGTGACCGGCTTCAGAGGGAGGTTGTCCGGGCTTCTGCAGGCCGCCTCAGGCAACCTGCAGTTCAGGCTTTTTTACGTTATCCAGCCCCAGAACATCCAGAGTACGCTGACGAATGCTGCGCAACAGCTCTGCATCCTGTGTCAGATCCTGACCGTAGGAAGGGATCATCGCGTGCAGTTTTTCCTGCCACTCGGGAGTGCTAAGTTGTTCTGCAAAACAGGTTTCTACGATGTTAACCATGGTGGAAACCGCCGTAGAAGCGCCCGGAGATGCGCCCAGCAGGGCAGCAAGGGAGCCGTCGGCTGCGGAGATTACCTCGGTACCGAACTCCAGTTTGCCCTTGCCTTCAGCGTCTTTCTTGATGATCTGGACGCGCTGACCTGCGTAAGACAGCTCCCAGTCTTCATCTTTGGCATCCGGGAAGAAGCGGCGCAGTGAGTCAACGCGCTCACCGTGAGACTGCATCACTTCACTGATCAGGTACTTGGTCAGGTCCATGTTGTTCATGCCAACGGAGAGCATCGGCTTGATATTGCCGAGGTTGATGCTGAGCGGCATGTCCAGAATCGAGCCCTGTTTCAGGAACTTGGTGGTAAAGCCGGCAAACGGACCAAACAGCAGGGCCTGCTCACCGTTGATGACACGTGTATCCAGGTGAGGTACGGACATCGGTGGCGCGCCGATCGGCGCCATGCCATAGACTTTCGCCAAGTGCTGTTTAACGATTTCAGGCTTGCGGCAAACCAGCCACTGGCCGCTCACCGGGAAGCCGCCGTAGCCTTTGCCTTCCTGAATGCCTGATTTCTGCAACAGTGGCAGGGCACCGCCACCTGCACCCAGGAAAACGAATTTTGCGTTGTAGATCTCTTTTGCGCCGCTTTGTTCGTTCTTCAGTGTCACTGTCCAGCTTTTGTCACTGTTCTGGTTCAGGTCTTTGACTGTGCGGCTCAGCAGTAACTCAAAGTCATCCTGCTGTTGCAGGTGGTTGACCATATTACGTGCCAGAGAGCCGAAGTTGACGTCGGAACCATAGCGAACGCGGGTCGCAGCCACTTTTTCATTCGGATCGCGATTGGCCATAACCAATGGCATCCACTCCTGCAGGGTAGTGAAATCTTCGCTGTATTCCATATCCTCAAACTGGTGTGAGGCACGCAGGGCTTCATAACGCTTGCGCAGGAATTCGACGTTCTCTTCACCCCAGACAAAGCTCTGGTGTGGAACCGGGTTGATAAACTGGTTTGGCTCAGGCAGTGCGTTCTGCTCGACCAGGTAAGACCAGAACTGCAGGCTGACTTCAAATGAGGCATTAATTGCGAATGCTTTGCTGGCATTGATACTGCCGTCAGCCATCTTAGGGGTGTAATTCAATTCGCAATAAGCGGCGTGACCAGTACCGGCATTATTCATGCCGTCAGTGCTTTCATAGGCAACATGGTCCAGGCGCTCGACCATGCTGATTTTCAGGGATGGATCCAGCTGCTTGAGCATAACCCCCAGGGTTGTACTCATCGCTCCCGCGCCGACTAGTAATACGTCTACTGATTTTGTGCTCATAGGAACTTCGCCATTTGTAATAATAATGGTTGTTTGAAGCATCACGGCTAACAGAGCTTGTGGCCCGGCGGGAGTGATCCATAACTCCTTGATCCCCGACCGGTTAGCGGTGGCTTCAATCTGGCTGCAACAGGCTCTTGCATAGAACTATGACATTTTGTCTATGTTGCAGTGCGGTTGTCGCGAATTATACGGATTTTGTCGGTAATGTCTTGGTAATTGCTACGAAGGGTCTTAGCAATTCGGCGCATAGTCATTCTAAAGTAGTAACGAAATCACCTGTTATCAGGCCTTGGCTGCCATTTCTATAAGAGATCGCTTATGGATCCTATTCAAAAATAAAATATAGCTTATATAGCGGCGTATATTTGTCGTCAGGGGGCATATTTACTTATTTCATCGACTAGAATAGTCTCCACGCCCCACTTGTTCCGTTGCGGAGAGATCGATGGAAGATATTATTGAATTGCTGCAGGAGCGTAATGCCGATGTACCTGTGCCGCTTGAGCTGCCGGATGACGATGACCTGGTTGAGATTGAGGAGCAGATCCTGATCTCTCTGCCGGATGAGTACAAGGAGTTCCTGCTTGAAGTCAGTGATGTCATCTGTGGTTCTCTGGAACCGGCTACAGTGGCAGACCCTCAGTCTCATACGTTTTTGCCGGAAATGGCAGCAACGGCCTGGGATATTGGCATGCCGCGGGAGTTTATTCCTGTCTGCGAGCATGCGCAGGGATATTACTGCATCAGTCAGGAAGCTCAGATCTTCCTGTGGCAGCGGGATGAAGGGCTGGTTGATGAGTGGCCTTCGATCTGGAACTGGGCTAAAGAAGTATGGCTGGAGAGCTGAGCATGAGCGGAACACTGTTTAAACAGGTTGAATTACTGGCTGAGCAGATGCTGGAAGCGGCTGAGGCAGATGATGAACCTCGCTTCTATCAGCACTATGAGGCGCTGGAAGCGCTCTGTATGAGCCATCAGGGCAAAAAGTCTGATCATCCGGTGTTGTGGGAGACGCTGGCCGATTTTTCCGAGGATAATCCCCGGGCAATTGCGCTTTACCAACAGGCGTTCAGTCTGGCTGATCAGCTAAAAGAAAATGAGTATAAAGCGTCGATTATGTTCGCACTGGCGCAACGCCAAAGCGAAGAGGGTGACAGTGAAGCAGCGCTGCTGTCGCTGGAGAAGGCGCAGCGGTTCGCCTCTTTTACTGAGGACGAGGAGTTGCAGCAGGAGATTGCTGAACTGCAGTCAGCTCTGGCTTAATCGCCGCTAGCAGCACAAAAAAACGGAGCCAGTTGGCTCCGTTTTTTTGTGCATGGCCAGGCTTAGTCGATACGTACAGCGACGTAACGACCCGGTGCCGGCTCAATGGCCTGATACTCGGCATTACCCGGCGCAGCCGGTGCAGGCACTTTTTTGCCCGCACGGCGTTTCAGCCACTCGGCCCAGTGAGGCCACCAGGAGCCTTCCTGACGTTCCGCGCTTTCCAGCCAGTGCTCTGCAGTTTCACCCAGCTCACCGTTGATCCAGTAGTGGCGACGGTTTTTGGATGCCGGGTTGATAACGCCGGCCACGTGACCGCTGGCGCCGAGAACAAACTCGTTTTTACCTTTGAGCAGCTCGGTGCCGCTGAAGGTGCCTTTCCACGGTGCAATATGGTCTTCGATGGTCGACAGGAAGTAGCAAGGGATCTTGATTTTGCCCAGGTCGATCTTTTCACCACAGATGGTCAGCTCATCTTTTTTGGTCAGCGCATTGTCCAGATACATCTTGTTGATGTAGTAGGTGTACATGGTCGCTGGCAGGTTGGTTGAGTCGCTGTTCCAGTAAAGGATATCGAACGGCGGTGGTGTCTGGCCTTTAAGGTAGTTGTTGACTACGTAAGACCAGATCAGGTCATTGGAGCGCAGCATGTTGAATGAGGTCGCCAGCTCGCGTCCACTGAGATAACCCTGATTGTTGACCTTGTCTTCCAGCTTCTTAACCTGCTGTTCGTCAATGAAAACGCAGAGATCACCCGGATCCTGGAAGTCCAGCAGGGTGGTAAAGAAAGTGGCAGAGGCGATAGTGGTATCTTTACGTGCGGCCATCACTGCCAGACTGGTGCCCAGCAACGTACCGCCTACACACCAGGCTACCGCATTGATCTTGTCGCTGCCGGTAATCTCCTGAACCACCTGAGTGGCTTTAATCACGCCTTTTTCTACGTAATCGTCCCAGCTGATGTAGCTCTGATCAGTTGTCGGGTTGAGCCATGAGACCATAAAGGTGGTCTGGCCCTGATCAACACAGTATTTAACGTATGAGTTGCTTTCCTGCAGGTCGAGAATATAGAACTTGTTGATGCAGGGCGGCACGATCATGGTCGGGCGTGCGAAGGTTTCTTCGGTCGTTGGCTTGTACTGGATGAGCTGGAACATCTCGTTTTCGAAAACCACGGTACCTTCGGTGGTAGCAATGTTCTCGCCCAGTTTGAAGGCTGACTCGTCGGTCATGGAGATGCGGCCTTTATCCACATCGCCGAGCAGGTTTTTCAGACCGTCTACCAGACTCTGACCTTTGGTTTCGAGTGCCTGCTGCAGGACTTCCGGGTTGGTGAGGGCGAAGTTGGTCGGCGACATCGCGTCTATGTACTGCTGGGTGTAAAACTCCAGCTTTTTCTGTTCCTGATCGGAGAGCTTGGCATTGGAAGCCATCTCCTGCAGCAGTCGTGAACTGAGCAGGTAGGATTGCTTGATGTAGTCAAAGACCGGGTTCTGAGACCACTCTTCAGCCTGGAAGCGGCGATCACCGCGGGCAGGTTCGGCGATGGTCTGGTCGGTTTTTCCGGTGAGCAGATTAGTCCAGAGGTTTAGCTGGCTCTGCTGGTAATCAGTAATGGCGCGAATCCATACGGTTGGGTCTTCCCAGGAGCGGTTAGCCAGTTCAGTCCAGGACTGAGCAAACTGGGTGAAAATATCGTCACCGCCTGAGGTTGAAAACATGTCCAGCACTTTCTGTGTTTCGGTGTTCAGGTAGTCGATAAACTCCTGAGGATTGGAGGAGAGTAGATTGCTATTGTTGTCCATAGGTTCGCCTTTCTTCGTCATATCCGTCTTCCATCTCTCTTGCTTCTTCTGTCAATTTCGCCGGAAGCGTGGGAATACACAGTTTTTATCGGGTTTTTCAGCTTATTGTCGGCTGTTGATGATTGCAAGAACGCGCTACTGAAACACCAGCATATGTCTGAGCGGTAGTCTGACGCAAGGTATCACTTGGTAGATAACGCTAAGGTGTTATACGTTTTCAGTATAAAGCCTGGTTATTAGTGCTACCTTCAGGTCTAACAACCGGTATTCGCGGCGCTGTGTTGCTCCATCCGCGGGGCTGAACAGGTGTAAAGATCCTACTGGTTAAATGTTTCAGTAATTTGTATCACCGCAGTGACCGGCTGATGTTCACCCGATGGTTCTGTGGCAACAGGGAATTTTGTTAGAATCCCGGCTTTACCCTTTTGCCGGGTCAGACTTATGGAGGCGCAGCGGGTGCGAGAGCTTGAATTGATGGGAACCTTAGGGTGTCACTTGTGCGAGGTTGCAGCGCAACTGATCGCTGCCACGGTCGATATGCAGCAGTACGCCATCTATCAGGTCGATATCGCAGATGACGATCAGTTGCTGGAGGCTTATGCCGTGCGTATTCCTGTGCTGGTGGATCTGAGCAGCGGCAAGGAGCTGAGCTGGCCGTTTGATCAGACAGGGCTGAGTGATTTTCTCAGTCAGTTGGATCAGCCAGCCTGAAAAACTGTCGGCTGGTAGTGGCGACCTCAGTCTGCAGTTGCTTAAGTGACACCCCGCGTAAGCTGGCGACCTTGGCTGCGATATGCGGAAGGAATTCAGGCAGATTCCGTCGGGATCGGGGCTTTGGCTTGAGATCGCGGGGAATCAGATAGGGAGCATCGGTTTCCAGCATCAGCCGATCAGCAGGAATTTCACTGACCAGCCGCTGTAATTCGCTGCCGCGGCGTTCGTCGCAGATCCATCCGGTAATGCCGATGTGCAGATCCAGATCCAGATAGTTGTAGAGCTCTCTTTTACTGCCGGTAAAGCAATGCGCTACCGCGTGACGGAAATCATCCCGATAGGTTTTCAGTATTTCTACCTGTTTCTGGTGGGCGTCCCGTTCGTGCAGAAACAAAGGTAACCCGCATTCTGCGGCCATTTCGACTTGCTTTTCGAATGCCGCGATCTGCATATTGGCCGGAGAAAAATTGCGATTAAAGTCCAGCCCGGTTTCACCCACGGCGATTACGCAATCCTCACGATAGAGGGGCTGAAGCTCGGCCAGATCGGAAGCAGAGTGGTCTTTTGCGTAGTGGGGGTGAACGCCGGCGGTACAGAATAGCCGGCCGGGATATTGCTGGCACAGCTCGATCGCCTGAAGGCTCTCCTGCAGCGTGGTACCGGTCAGAATCATCTGGCCGACACCGGCTGCAAAACTACGTTCGATGACCTCGCTACGGTCGGAATTAAAACTGTTATCGGTCAGGTTAACGCCGATATCAATCCAGCAGGGGGCAGACATAAGGTAAAGCTCTCAATCGGGTCGCGGGTTACAGGGCGGTTTTTTCGCTCTGATTCAGGGCCAGCAACTCTACCTGTTTTTCGTTCAATAAGCTTGCCTGTCGGCCTTCCAGACGATCATAGATGACCCGGAACGCGAGAACGTTCTGAACATACTTGCGGGTTTCGCTGAACGGAATTGTCTCGATCCAGATATCCAGAGGCAGATCACCCCGTTGTTTGAGCCACTTACTGACCCGATGGGGGCCTGCATTATACGCGGCTGAAGCAAAGGCCGGGTTGTTGTTAAAGCGTTTCAGCATGTCGCCCAGATAAGCGGAACCCAGGGTGATATTGGTTTTCGGGTTATACAACTGTGACGTGGATTTGTAGGGAACCTTATGTTTCCGCGCGGTCTGCTGCGCGGTTTTTGGCATGAGCTGCATCAGGCCACGGGCCCCGACGCGGGACTGGGCATTATACAGGAATGCACTCTCCTGGCGGGCAATGGCCACCGGGAAGCTGAGATCGAGACCGTTCCTGATGGCGTGCTGCTTAAACAGTGCTGCATGAGGGTGTGGAAAACGCAGGTCGACGTGATCCCAGCGTTCAGTTTTTGCCGCATTGATGATGGCCTGCAGGTGCCATCCCCAGGAGCGGGCCAGATAGCCAGCCAGCCGGAACTGGTTTTCATCCATCTGCGAGAGGGCGACTCGCCATTCGCGGTTGGCATCAATCAAGCGCCCCAGCCGGAACAGTTCACCTGCGCGGCTCGCTGCGGGCAAGCTGGCGAGTTGATCGAGTTGTTCCTGAGTGACCGGGTCACTGACGGCATTAAGCTGAAAGGGACTTTGGTTCAGCTCTGCGGCAAGGAAGCCGTAATAACTGCGATCCTTAGCCAGTTGTTCAAAGCGCTGCTTGTGATCACCCTGCGGCTGCAGGTGGCGTTCTGCAATCAACAACCAGTACTGCCATTTAGGATCGTTGGCTTCTTCCTCCGGAAGGTGCATGATCGCGGTCTGTACCAGACGCCAGTCTTGCTTGGCCAGACCGTTCCGGATGCGGGTTTCCGTTAGCTCCGGTAGCTCGAAATCAGGGTCAAGCTTTGCGCTGATGCGGATCGCATCCCGATGATAGTTACGGTTGAGCCGGACCCCCATATATTCAGTCACTTCCCCCTGGGCTGGTTTGTCCATCCAGTTATCCCGTTGTGCTATCCAGTTCTGGCTGGCACTGATGGGTTGTTGGCGATACCAGGCCTTATAGGCCAGCGTGGCGGTAATTCGGCGTTGCTCTGCTGTCAGTTGTTGCAGATTGCTGGTGCCAATCAGTTTGGGGTTTGCGTAAATTTTCCAGAATTCATCGGCCTGAGCTT
The DNA here is from genome assembly GCF_030295765.1 of Neptuniibacter halophilus. Taxonomy (NCBI): domain Bacteria; kingdom Pseudomonadati; phylum Pseudomonadota; class Gammaproteobacteria; order Oceanospirillales; family Oceanospirillaceae; genus Neptuniibacter; species Neptuniibacter halophilus. Next base: position 2,994,741 of record NZ_AP027292.1, read on the forward strand.
TATGAGCGGAGTTTGTGAGCTTTTTAGTCAGGTAGCGTGCCAGTTTGGTATTGCCCTGATCCAGACTCATCCAGAGTCGCTGCTGTGCTTCCGCGGAGGTGGGGTGCCCGGTTGCCATCCACGCTTTAAACAATGGGTCACAGGTTTTGGGTTGTGAGTTAGCAACCAGCCAGAGTGAACGTGCCTGTTTAAGTGCTGCTTTTTTCTGTTGCGCAGTGCCATTAAGCAGGGCCTGTTGTTGCAGGCAGATATAGTGGGTGCTGCTGACCGGATGGGCGTTGTAATGTTTTATGAACTCTGCCCATTGCTGTTTCTGTGCCAGCCGGGTCAGCCACTTGCGGTTCAGACGATCCGCAACAGGCAGGTCGGGATTAGCGCGGATGAAACGGCTGATCTCCTGATCGCTGCTATTCGACAGGTTTCGCAGCAGGGCCTGATAATCCAGATAAGGAGCGAGCGGGTAATCATTCAGTTGATCCCGCTGTGCTCTGTAGGCGCTTATCTTGTTTTGTTTCAGCAGCGCTTCAGCTTTGAGAAAACTTTGCCGCTGCTGATCGAGGGAGGCGTTTGTGGTGGAAGCGATAAACGGCATTGCCATTATTGAAAGAAGCAGTAAAAACCTTTGCACAACCCGTCGCATTATCCATTCCTATTTGAGGTTTTATTATCAACTTATACGGCAGTTTAGATGGTAAATTAAATAATAATTCACCTGGATGCAGCATTTTCATGCATCTCAGATAAAAAACAGTAAAATGGCGCCCTTCACAAGACAAATACTGAGTACCTATGCCGTTAATCCGACTCGATAAAATCTCCATCGCTTTTGGTGCGAAACCTCTTCTGGATCAGGTGGACTTTCAGATAGACCCCGGTGAGCGGGTTGCGCTGGTCGGCCTCAATGGGGCAGGTAAGTCGACCCTGCTGAAGCTGGTGGCGGGCCATCATAAAGCTGATGGCGGAGAATTCTGGGTCTCTCCGACCTGTCGTGTTGCCGAATTGCCACAGGCGATGCCGGCGGCTGATGAACGTCTGGTGCGGGATGTCGTTACCGGTGGGCTTAAAGATCTGCTGGCCCTGCGCGAGGCCTACGATGAATTAGCTTCATCTGAAAATGCGGATATGCAGGCGCTGGATAAACTGCAGCATCAGATTGAAGCTCAGGATGGCTGGCATATGGAGCAGCGGGTGCAGCGTGTTCTGGAACAGCTTGAACTCGACGGCGATAAACGGATGTCAGAGCTTTCCGGTGGCTGGCGGCGGCGAACGGCGTTGGGCGCGGCACTGGTTCAGCAACCGGACCTGTTGCTGCTCGATGAGCCGACCAACCATCTGGATATTGAGACCATTGAGTGGCTGGAACAGCAGCTCATGGAGTTTAAAGGCGGGCTGCTGATCATCTCCCATGACCGGGCGTTGGTTGACAGGCTGGCGACACGCATTATCGAACTGGACCGGGGAATTCTTACCTCTTTTCCCGGTAGCTACTCGGCGTATCTGGAGCAGAAGCAGAAACTGCTGGAAGAGGAAGAGAAGCATAATGCGGAGTTCGATAAAAAACTGGCTCAGGAAGAGCGCTGGATTCGTCAGGGCATTAAAGCGCGTCGTACCCGTAATGAGGGGCGTGTCCGGGCGCTGAAAAAAATGCGCAATGAGCGGGCGGATCGCCGGGAACGGGCAGGCAAAGCCAAATTCTCACTGGAAGAAGCAGCCCGTAGCGGCAAGCTGGTGGCTGAGCTCCAGGGCGTTTCACTGGGATATGCCGGGCGTACCCTGTTCAGGGATTTTGATTTTACCCTGCAGAGGGGCGACCGGGTTGGCCTGATCGGTCCGAATGGTGCGGGTAAGAGTAGCCTGCTACGCATTCTGCTGGGACAGTCTGAGCCGGATAGTGGTCAGGTACGCCTGGGCACCAATCTGCAAGTGGCCTATTTTGACCAGTTGCGGGCGCAGGTTGATCCGGAAAAAACCGTCATGGATAACATCGCACAGGGGCGTGAAAGTATCAGCATCAATGGCCGTGAGCGGCATCTGATCAGCTATCTGGGGGACTTTATGTTCGCTCCGGAACGCGCCCGGACGCCGGTTAAGGCGCTTTCCGGTGGTGAAACGAACCGCGTGCTGCTGGCTAAATTATTCAGTCAGCCGGCCAATCTGCTGGTGCTGGATGAGCCGACCAACGATCTGGATATTGAGACTCTGGAGCTGCTGGAGGAGATCATCCTCGACTTTGATGGCACCATTCTGCTCGTCAGCCATGACCGTTCTTTCCTCGATAATGTTGTGACCAGCACGCTGGTGTTTGATGCCGATGGTGAGCTGCGCGAATACGTCGGCGGATATAATGACTGGCTGCGTCAACGCCCGGCTCTGCCAAAATCCGCACCTAAGTCAGTTCAGGAAGAAAAGCCTGAGCCAAAAAAGGTGGCGGAGAAGACTGCGGCACCCAAGCAGAAAAAGCTCAGCTATAAGTTCCAGCGAGAGCTGGATGAGTTACCGGCAAAACTGGAACAGGCTGAGGCGTTGCTGGAAAGCTTAACGGCTGAAACCAGTGCCGTTGATTTTTATCAGCAGAGCCACGACCATGTCAGTGCACGGCTTGAGGCATTGCAGGAGCAGGAGCAGGTGGTGGAAACGTTGATGGAGCGCTGGGTTGAGCTGGAGGCAATGCAGGAAGGGGAGTGATCCCCTTCCGTGGCGAAGCGTTAGTCCTGCTCTCTGATCCGTACCGCCAGTACATCACAGTTGGCACCGTGGAGCACGCCGTTTGCAGTGGAGCCCAGTAACAGGGCGATGCCATGGCGTCCATGGCTGCCTACCATAACCATATCAATCTGGTGCTCATCGGCAAGCCGGTGAATCTCTGTTTCTGTATGTCCGGTGACAACTAACTGTTCTTCAACCGGGTAATTCAGTGCTTCGCAGTAGGCCTTTAGTTTCTGTCTGGCATGCTGGTCCAGTTGTTCCTGAATTGAGGTCAGATCCATAGGGACATCCCCGCCATAGGCAAAGCTCAGGGGTTCTATCACATGGACCGCGTACAGTTTGGCACTGTTGGATTCGGCCAGCTCACGCGCTTTTTCCCGTAACTGTTCCGATTCATCCGAGAGATCAAGTGCCAGAAGAATCTTTTGGTAGGTGCTCATTGCGTGACTCCCTTATGGTTGGTCATTCAGCTCTGTATTTGAGGTTAGCATAGAGCCAGCAGGATAGTACTCTGATAAACTGAACAAAACTGATTTTTATCAATAAATTAGCGGGAGTTGGCCATGAAGTGGATGATCATCATTCTGGTCATGATGTCATTGATCGGTTCTATGATGTGGGTGATGCCGACCAAGCGCCAGAAATACCAGGCGGGGCTACGCCTCAAGGCTAAGCAACTGGGTCTTCAGGTTCAGTTGGAAAAGGTGACGCCACCGAGAGCTAAGGGTGAGCTGGAACCAGAGGTAAGGGATCGTACGGCCTACCGCCTGATGCGACAGGGTCTGAGCCGCGAACAGAAAAATCGCTTTAAGTCATGGCATATTTTTCGTGTTGAGTCTCTGGCTGATACCGGGCTGCCGCCGGGATGGAGCTGGCAGCAGGGGGAGCGGGATCTCAGCGACGATCAACTGGCACAGGTCGCAGATCTGGTCGCACAGCTACCCGATGGTGTTTTTTCAATTGAGTCAACGCCGGTTTATCTAGGTGTACATTGGGATGAAGAGGGTGGTGACAGCACGTTGCAGGCCCTGCATGCCGAATTGAATCGTTTCTCTGAAAAGGGGTTTTAATCATGCAGGCGGAAGTCAGGCTGCAACCGGGTCGTTACCGGCATTATAAAGGGCCTGAATATCAGGTACTGGATCTGGTGCGACATTCTGAAACTGAAGAGTGGCTGGTGCTTTACCGCCAGTGCTATGGCGATGAGTCGCTCTGGGTCAGGCCGCTGGCGATGTTTACACAAACGGTCACGCTGGGAGATGGAACCGAGGCACTGCGTTTCACCCGGATCGGTGACTAAAGCAAGCGGTCCATTGAGTCGGAAAGGGTGCCTTGTGAACGAGCTCGCTTAGGTTCGATCGCCTGAATCAGCGCTTCAATCTTATCCAGCCGCGGTTTTTTGTTGTGGTGCGGGATATTCGCTCTCACCAGCAGGGCTTTAGCATGGCGATAGTGTGACAGGGCGGTCATCAGATCATCAGAATTCTGGAAACGCTCCCCCTGACTGATATGAGCATCCGCTACAATGGTGATCCGTAACCAGTAAAGTTCCTGCTGGTAGCTGCGGGCCAGGGTCAGGGTGATCTTGCCGCCACGGGCCAGTTGGATCACCAGTTTCTCGGCAAAGTTGATATAGATCTGTGCCCGCTTCAGGGCCTTATCGCTATCAAAAACCTCCGGGTCAGGGTAGGCCTTATCAGCGGTATCCTTCTGTTGTGAAAGTGAGTTGAACAGTTCGGAATCCGGTGCCAGCATCGCTACCTCTTCGAGCAGTGAGGTGGCATGTTCATTGATTTTGTGAACTATCTCCGCCTTACAGTCAGCTTCGCGGAGCACCGCGATCGCCTGCAGAATGTGCTCTGCCTGACCCTTGAGCCAGGTCAGACGTTTATCTTTGGCTTCCTCCTGCTGCTCCCGTGTGGTGATGACGAAATTGACCGTGAGGGCAATCAGGCCCACTACCGCAATCAAAACCACATAAAAGAGATTATCGTTCAGCATGAGAAAGTTTTTCGATAAATAACTGGTTGTTTAATATAGTGATTATTGTGGCCCTAAAGCATGAATTGGTAAAGATATAACTGATCCATTGGTCTACTTTTATGGAAATTGCCGCTTGACCCGGGCATGCTCAGCACTTATATATGCTCCCCAATTATTCATATTTGTCGAGTTGTCACTGGGAATAAGCCGATTTCTTTGCACTATGCTCAATCGGTAACGCAGGAAATTACCCGGTTCCAGGCCACTTGATGGTACAGCCCAAGATAAAGAAGGACCCTATGGGAAAATCCCTAGTAATTGTCGAGTCACCCGCAAAAGCCAAGACTATTAACAAGTATCTGGGTAACCAGTTTGTTGTTAAGTCCAGCGTGGGTCATATCCGTGATCTGCCAACCAGCGGCAGTACGCGGAAATCCGATCCAAAAGAGCGAGCCCGACAGGCAGCGCTGACCCGGAAGATGTCGCCTGAACAAAAGGTCGAGCATAAGAAGAAGAAAGCGCGGGAGCAGTTGATCGGACGCATGGGTATCGACCCTGAGCAGGGCTGGAATCCGCACTACGAAGTGTTACCCGGTAAAGAGAAAGTCGTTGATGAACTGAAGCGCCTGGCGAAGTCGGCCGACGAAATCTATCTCGCAACCGATTTGGACCGCGAAGGGGAGGCCATTGCATGGCACCTGCGGGAAGCGATTGGTGGAGAAGAGGGGCGTTACCGCCGGGTGGTGTTTAACGAGATCACTAAGAAGGCCATTACTGAAGCATTTGAGCAGCCTTCAGCACTGGATATGGATCGGGTAAATGCGCAGCAGGCACGGCGCTTCCTCGATCGTGTGGTGGGTTACATGATCTCGCCATTGCTCTGGGAGAAGGTTGCCCGTGGTTTGTCTGCCGGCAGGGTGCAGTCCGTTGCCGTGAAGCTGGTGGTTGAGCGCGAAAAAGAGATCCGTGCCTTTGTCCCGGAAGAGTTCTGGGAAGTTCAGGCTGATACCCTGACTAAGGCCAAAGAATCACTGAAGCTGCAGGTGCACCGGGTAAACGGTGAAACCTTCCGGCCCACGTCTGAAGCGGAAACGCAGGCTTATATTCAGCAACTGCAGTCAGGCGCGCTTGAGGTTATCAGTCGTAAAGACCGGCCGACAACCAGTAAGCCATCGGCACCTTTCATTACCTCTACTCTGCAGCAGGCGGCGAGTACGCGACTCGGATTTGGCGTTAAGAAGACCATGATGATGGCTCAGCGCCTTTACGAAGCGGGCTATATCACCTACATGCGTACCGACTCCACCAATCTGAGTGCGGAGGCGGTCGCCAGTTGCCGTGAGTATATTGGTGATCATTTTGGCAGTAAGTATTTGCCAGAGACTCCAAACAGTTACAGCAGTAAAGAGGGTGCTCAGGAAGCGCACGAAGCGATCCGTCCATCCGATGTGAATGTAGAAGCGACGGCGCTGAAGGGTATGGATCGCGACGCCGAGCGTCTGTATGAACTGATCCGTCGACAGTTCCTCGCCTGTCAGATGACACCAGCCCAGTTCCTCAGCACGCGGGTTACCGTGACAAGCGGTGACTTCGAGCTGGTAACGAAGGGGCGGATCCTCAAGTTTGACGGTTATACCCGGGTTATGCCTGCCAAAGGTAAGGGCGAAGAAGATATTATCCTGCCGGATGTTCAGGCGGGCGATAATCTCACGTTGGTTGAGCTGCAGCCTAAACAACACTTTACTAAACCCGCACCCCGCTTTACTGAAGCCAGCCTGGTAAAAGAGCTGGAGAAACGGGGCATTGGCCGGCCATCGACCTATGCTGCCATTATCTCAACGATTCAGGATCGTGGTTACGTAGAGGTACAGAACCGACGTTTCTACGCCCAGAAGATGGGCGATATTGTGACTGAGCGTCTGGGCGAAAACTTCTCTGATCTGATGGATTACAGCTTCACAGCACGGATGGAAGAGAGTCTTGACGATGTGGCTGAAGGCAGTCGCGACTGGAAGGCGCTTCTGGATCAGTTCTACGCTGATTTCTCCGCCAAGCTGGAAGATGCTCAGGATGGCGAAAATGCTATGCGACCTAATTCGCCGACGGAGACGGACATTGCCTGCCCCGACTGTGGTCGGCCAATGATGATCCGAACCGCCAGCACTGGCGTGTTCCTCGGATGTTCAGGTTATAGCTTGCCGCCGAAGGAGCGTTGCAAATGCACCATTAATCTGGTGTCCGGTGACGAGGTCGTGAGTGCAGACGGTGATGATGAAGAGGAATCGCGCATTCTGCGTAAGAAGCATCGTTGCAGCCTTTGTGAATCCGCGATGGATTCTTATCTTATTGATGAGAAACGTAAGCTGCATGTGTGTGGTAATAACCCGGATTGTTCAGGTTTTGAAGTGGAGCTGGGTGAGTACCGCATTAAGGGGTATGACGGCCCAACGCTGGAGTGCGATAAATGCTCTGCTGAGATGCAACTGAAAACAGGTCGTTTCGGTAAATACTTTGGTTGCACGGCTTGCAGCAATACCCGCAAGTTATTGAAGAATGGCGAGCCGGCGCCACCGAAGATGGATCCGGTGCCGATGCCGGAACTGCAGTGTGAAAAGGTTGAAGATACCTACATTCTGCGTGATGGAGCCTCCGGACTGTTTCTGGCGGCCAGTCAGTTCCCGCGCAACCGGGAGACCCGTGCACCAAAAATTATTGAGCTTCTGCCGCATCAGCAGGAGATTGATCCGAAGTATTCCTTCCTGTTCTCGGCGCCAAAACAGGATTCCGAAGGAAACCCGGCAATTGTTCGCTACAGCCGTAAGACCAAGGAGCAGTATGTTATGACAGAGGTCAATGGCAAAGCGACTGGCTGGCGGGCATTCTATCGGGATGGAGCCTGGGTTGAAGAAGAGACCCGGAAAAAAGCCAAATAACAGTTGGGAATAGTATGAGCGGTATTTATCTGGCACGGACTAACCAGAAACTGGCCTTTACCCGGATCCATCTGGATCAGTTGAAGCGGGCTCAGGATGACACCAGTTGGAGCAAGCATGCGCTAATTGAATCCTACAATGAGTCTGTTTTGTTTCATATGGCATCGGCCTATGATGCCTTTCTTCGGGAAATTGCTGAGCTCTACCGGGTGGATACCGAATCTCTGGATGGCTACCGTTCTCTGGCGGCCGAGCTGGAGGCCACCGGTGTTGAAAGCCCTGAATTAAAGCAGCTCAGTCTGCTGGAGGCGGACGAAGCCGGCTGGCTGCATAAACTGATGAGTGCTTATGAGGCATGCTGGCATGGCTCGGATAAGCAGGCCGCTTTAACCGAAACCAACAGCCTGTCTGAGATTCATGTGTTGCAGGTGAACCCTGATCATGCGGAAGACAAAGCGATCGTTGCTGAATATGAGATGTGGTTCACAGCGCTCTCTGAACTGGTCAACCGGCTGCGTGAAGGGATGCAGGAGTGGTAGTCGTACAGACGACTGTGTCACACTGATATTCTTCTGATCTTTGAAAAGTTCCGGCCAGCATCTGCACAAGGGGAAGGGCAGAGCTGGCAGCGGAAATATGTTGCCCGGGTTGATAAACCTGATTCGTTAGCTGTGTTCTCTGCGGCGTATGACAATGCCGTGGCTCTGACCTGCTTTTGCCGCGGATTCCAGTCCGGAAAACTCTTCCTCCGAAAGATAGCCTGGCCAACTGACCACCGCATGGCTGGTGCCGGTACTGAGTGCCTGCCGCGCCAGCTCGTAGGTGCTGTGTTTACTGTCAGGATTCAGAAGAATAACCTTACGCAGATCAATGCCCGCTTCAAGCAGCAGCTGTTTTGGTAGAAGTACCGGTGGGGCAATCCAGACAAACCAGCGATCATCACGGCTGAGCTGCGCGAGCAGTGGCATCAGCATCGGGATGTTAGAGAAATTTTCTCCCTGTACCACGATTTCAGTGATAGAGCCCGCCAGTGCGCACTCGGTTGTTTGTGCAGGTCTTATCCGTACAATCTTTTCACGTTTCGAACGTGACAGTAACCGAGGGGCCGGGTTTGTCTGTAGTGCTAACATGGTTAGTTACCTCTGCGAATAACGCCTACACTCAGTCCTTCGATTGCTACTTCCTGTTCGTTCAGGTCGATAACAATCGGTTCAAATTCTTCGTTTTCGGCGATCAGGTAGACGATATTGCCTTCCTGCTTAAAGCGCTTAACCGTCACTTCATCTTCGAGCCGGGCGACGACAATCTGTCCGTCACGGGCGTTATTGCACTGGTGTACAGCCAGCAGATCTCCATCCATGATGCCCACATTTTTCATGCTGGTGCCTTTAACACGCAGCAGGTAATCGGCTTTAGGATGGAAAAAGTCAGATGAAATGGTGCAATGATCCTCAACGTGTTCCTGGGCCAGAATCGGCGAACCAGCCGCAACCTGACCAACAATCGGCAGGCCGGATTCCTCTTCGAGTTCCGGCACGCGAATGCCGCGTGACGTTCCGGGGATGATCTCGATGGCGCCTTTCTTGGCCAGTGCCTTGAGGTGTTCCTCTGCGGCATTGGCGGAGCGGAAACCCAGATCTTTAGCAATGTCTGCGCGGGTCGGCGGGTATCCGGTTTCACCAATGTGGCGTTTGATGCAATCCAGCACTTCCGTTTGTCGTTTAGTGAGTTTCATGATCATTAGTCTGTTTGTTTATACAGTATGTGTATTTTTATACAGTATTTCTGTTTTGTAAAGCAAGTCATGTTTTTTTATACAGTATTTTTTGCATGCGGTTTTATAACTGGTAGAATTCCCCGGTCAACCCTGCAGGAATTCCAGCCTTGTTAGATCAGCAGCTCAAACGCACTATTCAGGATGCCTACACCGCGTTTCTGTCCAACCGCGGGCTTAAGGCACGCTATGGTCAGAAGATGATGATTGCTGAAGTCGCACGCACGCTGGGCTCTATCGATCAGGATTCAGAAGGTGTACGCAGCGGTGGTCAGCATATCTGCGTCACAGAAGCCGGCACGGGTACCGGCAAAACCATGGCTTATCTGCTGGCTTCTGTTCCCGTGGCTCAGCAGCGTAAGAAGAAAGTGGTCGTCGCTACAGCAACAGTTGCCCTGCAGGAGCAGCTCATTCTCAAAGATCTGCCGCAACTGGTCAGTTCTGCAGGTGTCAATCTGACCTATGGGCTGGCAAAAGGTCGCGGCCGGTATTTCTGTATCTCCAACGCGGAAAAGATGCTTGAGCAACAGAATGAGCTCGGTCAGATCGCGCTATACGAAGACGAGGTTGCCCGCCAGCTCGAGTCAGCGGATGTTGCTGAGCTCAAATCTCTGCTCAGCCTTTATGCCTCAGGGGAGTGGGATGGTGACCGCGACGGGCTCAAGGAGACTGTACCTGATCCTGTCTGGCGTCTGGCGACCAGTGATCATATGCAGTGTACCAACCGGCGCTGCAGTAATTTTTCTATCTGTCCGTTCTTTAAGGCGCGTCAGGAGCTTGATAAGTGGGATCTGATTGTTGCCAATCACGATCTGGTGCTGGCGGATCTCTCGCTGGGGGGCGGTGCGATTCTGCCACCACCGGAAGATACCATTTACATCTTTGATGAAGGGCACCATCTGGGCGGTAAAACCACCGGTCACTTTTCCTACAGTCTGCGGCTTAAATCCAGTATCCGCTGGCTTGCGAAGACAACCCGTAGTCTGAACAAGTTGCTGACCGAAAGCGCTGAGCATATGGTGCTCAGAAACTATATTGAAACCCTCGCTACCCCCTTTGCGGATATGGAGCATTCTCTGCAGGAGTGGCAGCTACTGATGCAGCAGTTGCTTGAGGATAAATTGCAGGGGCCAAGTGACCGTTACCGGTTTGCACAGGGGATGATTCCCGAGGCGTTGCAGTTGATCAGTCATAATGTTGCCAATTCAGCAGAGCGGGTCGTACTTAAGTTCGAGCAGATTGTGGATCTGCTGAAAGAGGGGCTGGACGGAGAACTGGCTGATCTGCCGCGGGACCTTTGCGAAAAGTGGTATCCGCAGATGGGGGTGATGCTGGCCCGGCTGCAGTCAGTGTTCTGGCTGGCCCGGAGTTATTCGGTAGCCGATCAGGCCGGTGGTTTGCCTACGGCACGCTGGGTGGTAAAAGTCGACGGTCCTGAGGGGCTGGATATTGAATGCTGTAGCAGCCCGGTGTCTGCTGCAGATACCCTGCAGGAGCACCTCTGGAAGCCATGCTATGCCGCAGTGATTACTTCGGCTACGTTGACGGCGCTGGGGCGCTTTGACCGGCTGTATGCTGATTTGGGGATTCCTGCCGAGAGCCCGAATGCGGTGTTTGCCAGCCCGTTCGATTTCGCCAATGCGGCCGAGTTAAGGGTGCCAGCGATGCGGTCGGACCCCGGTAATCCGGATGCCCACAATCAGGAACTCGCAGACTACCTGTTAGCGCAGTTGCCCGGGGAGCAGGCGGCACTGGTTTTATTTAGCTCCTGGCGGCAGATGCGGTATGTTCTTGAGCAGATGCCTGATAAGATTGTGGCCGATATTCTGGTGCAGGGTGATCTGGCCAAACATGAGATATTGCGGCAGCACCGGCAACGTATTGATGAACAGAAGCCAAGTGTTATTTTTGGTCTGGCTTCGTTTGCCGAAGGTGTTGATCTGCCGGGTAGTTACCTGACTCATGTCATTATCACTAAGCTGCCGTTTGGGGTCCCGGATGATCCAGTGGATGCGACCTACTCCGAATGGCTTGAATCTCAGGGACGCAACCCGTTCCAGGAGTGGGTGATACCCCTGGCGTCAATGCGTTTGACCCAGGCAACCGGACGCTTATTGCGCACAGAACAGGACGAGGGCAGGATAACCCTGCTCGACCGACGCTTTATTACCCGTCGTTATGGTAAACAGTTGCTTGCAGCACTCCCGCCATACCGACGCAATTTTTCTTAGGAATAGTCAATTGAGTACAGAAGCAAAAGTGGAAGCTCAGCCAAACAGCTCAGAAAATAAGAAGAACAAGTCCACGCGTAAACCCCAGCAGCGACGCCGCCGTCAGGGTAGCCGAAACAAGCCGCGCTGGACACCGGAGCAGTTCGTCGTGCCCGCCGTTGAAGGTAAAGTACGTTTTCACGACTTTAATCTGCCGGACGATGTGCTGCATGCCGTGGCGGATCTCAACTTTGAGTACTGCACAGAAATTCAGGCAGAAACCATTCCTTCTGCGTTGCAGGGGCGAGATATTATCGGTAAGGCCCAGACGGGCACCGGTAAAACCGCCGCTTTTCTGCTGGGTATCGTGACTGATCTGATCGATTACCCGATTGATGAGAAGCGCCCTCTTGGGCAGCCGCGGGCACTGGTCGTTGCACCGACCCGTGAACTGGCCCTGCAGATTGCCGAAGACGCTAAAGGTCTGTCCAAATATACGGATCTGCATGTGGTGAGTCTGGTTGGCGGTATGGATTATGACAAGCAGCGACAGAAACTGAAAAAGCCGGTCGATATTCTGGTGGCGACTCCGGGTCGTCTGATCGACTTTATTAACCGCAAGGATGTCGATCTGTGGAACGTTGAGGTTCTGGTGCTGGACGAAGCGGACCGTATGCTGAGCATGGGCTTTATTCCGGATGTCCGTACCATTGTCCGCAATACCCCACGCAAGGGTGCAGATCGTCAAACTCTGCTCTACAGTGCGACGTTCACTGACGACATTCTTAATCTGGCCGAGCAGTGGACGCTGGATCCGGTAAAAATTGAGATTGCGCCGCAGATTAAAACCACCGATAACGTGACTCAGACGGTATACCTGGTCTCCGGCGAAGAAAAATATCGTCTGCTACGTAACTACATGGACAAAGATCATGCTGAAAAGGTGATCGTGTTTGGTAACCGTCGTGATGAAACACGCCGTCTCGCTGAGCGTCTGTGTAAAGATGGTATCAAAGCGGCACTGATGTCCGGTGAAATTCCACAGGCTAAGCGAGTACGTACCCTGGAAGACTTCCGCAGTGGTGAAATTCAGGTGCTGGTAGCGACTGATGTTGCCGGCCGTGGTATTCACATCGATGGCGTAACACATGTGTTCAACTACCAGCTGCCGGAAGACCCGGATGATTACGTACACCGTATCGGTCGTACCGGGCGTGCCGGAGCAACCGGTGCCTCCATCTGTTTCGCCTGTGAAGATGATTCCTTCCTGATTCCTGAAATCGAAGCGGAAACCGGCGTTAAACTGGAGTGTGTTCACCCTGAACCTGAATTGCTTCAGGAGCCTCAGGCAGCGGGTGTCGCTGTGAAACAGCCGGTTGCAGATACTGAGACAGAAGAGGCTGAGCAGGCTGAAGAAACAGTGGCTCTGGCTGAAGACGCAGCATCTGAAGAGGCGGTAACGGCAATCACCGAAGCAGCTGAGTCTAGCGCAGATGAAACTACTGCTGCAGAGGCGGAAGATCAGGCGCAGGTTCAAGGTGCGGGTGCACAAAGTGCCTCTGTTGATACCGAAGCGCAGGCTGCTGATGAATCCCCGGTAAAGGCAAAGACCGAAGATGGCACAAGCGGACAAACACAAAACTAAGCGTATCGCCAATATCGCTGCGATTGTATTCAGTGCGGTGATTGCCGCACTGGGCGTCGCGGGCTACCAGCGTACTGAAGACCCTTTGCAGCTGATCTTATTTCTGGCGCTTGCCGGCGCAGGATATCTGATTGTTATGCTGTTGTTTAAAGGGGTTAACAAAGTGCTGGACAGTCTGGATAACTGAAAAATTAGCCAGGGCGTACCCAATCTATGTCAGAAACAAAAAAAGTAGCTGTTCTGGGTGGCGGAAGCTTCGGTACAGTCATTGCGAACATTGTCGCAGAAAATGGTCATTCAGTAGGTCTCTGGCTGCGTGAACAGTCCCGTGCTGATCTGCTGAATCAGTCGCATGAAAACAGTCGTTACCTGCCAGACTACCGGTTATCAGAGAACATCACGGCATCCTCTTCTCTGGAGGAGGTGCTGAGTGATGCTGAGCTGGTTTTCGTGGCAATTCCGAGTCAGTCCTTTCGGGATGTTATTCGCCAGGCTGTGCCATGGTTGAAACCGGATCAGATGCTGGTCAGCACTACAAAAGGGATCGAAGCACAGACTTTCAGTCTGATGAGTGAGATTCTGCGTGAAGAGTTACCTCAGGCCCGGGTGGGCGTGCTCAGTGGCCCGAATCTGGCAAAAGAGGTTGCAGCACGCCAGTTGACCGCTACGGTGATTGCCAGTGATTGTCCTGAGCTGCGAAGCGCCGTTCAGGGGATGCTTCATTCCGCTTATTTCCGGGTTTATGCCAGCTCAGATACCTATGGCGTGGAACTGGGGGGGACGCTGAAAAATATCTATGCGATTGCTGCGGGCCTTAGCGCAGCACTGGGTATGGGCGAAAATACCAAGAGTATGCTGATGACCCGCAGCCTTGCTGAGATGAGCCGGTTTGCGGTGTGCATGGGGGCTAACCCCATGACCTTTATCGGACTGGCCGGTGTCGGCGACCTGATCGTCACCTGTATGTCGCCGCTCAGCCGAAACTACCGTGTTGGCTATGCGCTGGGTGAAGGTAAAACCCTGGAACAGGCTGTCGAGGCGCTTGGGCAGGTGGCTGAAGGTGTTAATACCATCAAGCATGTGCGGGAAAAGGCCTGCGATATGGGTGTTTATATGCCGCTGGTTTGCGGTCTCTATGAGGTGGTGTTTAATAAGGCGCCGGTTGCTGAGGTGGTAAAAATGCTCATGATGAACGAGCAAAGCACCGATGTTGAATTTGTACTGCCACGTAGTGAGTCATGAACTTCTATCTGATGCGTCATGCCGAGGCAGAGCTGTTTGCCGAGTCTGACGCAAAGCGATCGCTGACGGAGTCAGGTCGGCTTCGTTTACAGGCAAAAGCTGCTGATCTGCGTGATGCGCTGGCATCAGTTGACTGCATTGTTCACAGTCCCTATCTCCGTACCCGGCAGACTGCTGAAATCATGGCGGATACGCTGGGTGTTCAGGTGCTGGCTGAGTCTCCTCTATGGACTCCGGAGGCCGCTCCAATGGAAGCTATAGAGTCGTTAGAGGGGTATGTTGAACGCACACCTCTGGTTATTACACATATGCCGATCGTTGCCCTGGTCGAGGCGCTGCTGATTGAGGGGGGAACTCGTTACCCCGCAGGCTTTAATTGTGCTGAGATTGCCCTGATTGAGGCGGACTGGCCGGCTGCAGGGCTCGGGGTGTTAAAGCGCCGCTACTGATCTTTTGGTTTTTAAGCCGGAAGAATTCCCGGGCCTTTAACAGAGATGGATCCTTCGGGTATATCCGCAGTCCGGCATTAAGCACTCCGTCCCGGGCTGCTCTGTCACCGAGCGCATTGTAGGCATGGGCCAGATCAACGTAGTAGGTTTGCGCCGGGATTAACTGAATCGCCCGTTCCGCCCAGGAGATGAAATCATGAATCAGCTTAGGCTCTTTTTGCTGAATCCCCAGAAACATCTGTCTGCGCAGGATCAGGTAGGAGGCGTGGTTCTGAAAGTACCAGGAGTTAAGGCCGTCTTTCAGTAGTTGCGGTTGTTGCTGTCCTCCCGAGTAGTATTTCACCAGCCCGGCATTAGCGACCTGAGCGTTAGTCAGGACATAACTGCTGCATAAGGCGATTATGCTGAACACAGCTGGGATCAGTTTTTGGGCCAGTTCGGACAGCTTTTCAGTAGAGTGGACTTTCTTCTCATGCTGATGGGTCAGAAACAGCAGGTAGATCAACAGGATCCAGGGCAGGGTTGAAATATAAAAAGGCAGTTCTACCTGACTATGAAAGGTGATCGGCAGTAACAGTGCCGCATAGGCACTGCCCCGCTGCCAGCCACTGCGCCACAACTGGATAAAGGTCACGACTGCCGCAGCAATGATGCCAAGTATGCCGATCAGCCCCCCCTCTACCAGCCAGAAAAACAGTTCATTATGCGGATGTGAAAAGCGCGGCGAACTCTCCAGATTGACGTGACCGTTTTCCTGATACTCTACACGTTTCTCCTGGAATACATGCTGAAAACTGCCAATCCCATGGCCGGTTAACGGCTCCTCTGTAAACAGCTCCCATGAAGCCTGATAAATACTCCAGCGGATATCACCGCTCATGTCGGCGCCGGTCAGTCTGTCCAGTTTATCGACGGTTTTATGCAGACCCGAACTGCCGAGGGCGCCTCCGGTGAGCATGGCGATAATGGCCAGAGATACAAATTGCTTTCTGAAGAGAAGCAATCTCCAGCGGCCGGCGAACAGGAGTGCGAGTGCAGCTAACGCGCCGAGCAGACCAACTCTGGAACCGCTGAGCAGGAGAATGTAGCTGGTTGTAATGATTGTCAGCAGCAGGGCAAACCGAACGATCCAGTTCATCGTGCCCAGGGTCGGGCGGCTGATCAGATAGAAGCAAAGGGTCAGGCTGGTCGCCATAAAAGAGGACTGAATATTGACCTGCTGAAACGGGCCGACGGGCAGGTGCTCTTTGCTGATCACCATCCAGCGCGCATCTATACCGCCGGTAAAAACCTGTACCACGGCGTAGAGCGCCGCGAGTAATCCGAAAGTCATCAGCAGGTACAGGCTACGGTCAATCTGTTTCGGGGTAAGGCGGAACTGGAACAGGCTGAGGAAGAACAGATAGCCACCGGTTATAACCGAGATCCGTACGGACCATTCGGTGGGGTTGTTATTCTCGGCGATCAGTCCGGTAACAAATGCGCCTATCGGCAGGAGCGCCATGCCCAGCCAGTAGCGGGGCAGGATGATTTCGCCATGGCGGTAGATCTGAAAGCTGGCACTGGCGATAATCCAGCTTGCGACAATCCAGAGGGCGCTGTTGTGAGGAATATAAAGGCCTTCACCGCCGAAGTTGGGCTGGTAGTAAAACGGGGCGATCAGAAACAGCAGGGCAAACAGCAGGAAAAAAAGTTTTTGTGGTCGACCAAGGGAAGGATCTGACTCAAGCCGGGCTGTAAAATCCATATACTCACTGCTTCTGCTAAACCATGGGTCTGCAAGATATTAGCGCATTTTGTCGCTATAGTACCTAACAGATTAATTTTTAAGGAATACCATGTCTGACTATCACGACATCATTATTAATGCGGGCGATTACCAGTTAGCTGCGGTGGAATACGGTGATCCCGAAGGTGTGCCGGTTCTCGCGTTACATGGTTGGTTGGACAATGCCGCCAGCTTCTCAGTATTAGCCAGACATCTGCAGGGTGTCCGCCTGATTGCACTGGATCTGGTAGGGCATGGCCGGTCGGATCATCGACCTCAGGCAATGCCTTATCATATCTGGGATAACGTGGCTGACCTGCATGCGGTACTCAAAGCCCTGCAACTGGAAAAAGTCGATCTGATCGGTCACTCAATGGGGGCCAGCATCGCGATGTTGTTTGCGGCCAGTTTTCCACAGCAGGTAGGGCGGTTGTTGCTGATTGAAGGGCTGGCACCGCTGGCTTACGAGGTCGATGAGTTGCCCGGATTGTTTGCTGAGGCGGTAGTGAAGCGCAGCCGCATGGCAGAGAAGTCCCTGCGGCCCTACCCGGATTTTGAGCAGGCTGTTGAAGCCCGGATGAATGGCCGCTGGCCGGTCAGTCGCAGTGCTGCTGAAGCGCTTCTGGAGAGGGGGCTCAACAAAACTGAGCGGGGATATATCTGGAGTAATGATCCCAAACTTCTGTTGCCTTCATTGCTGCGCTTCAGTCCGGAACAGATCCGATCGTTCCTCAATGCAGTAGAAGCAGAGACGATGGTGATAAGAGCCAGTGAGGGAGCTTCAGACAGTATTATCGATCGCTGGGTTGATGATCTCAGGCAGGTTGAGGTGGTTGATATGCCAGGAGGCCATCATCTTCACCTGTATCATGAGGCGGCTGCAGAGATTGCAGAGCGCCTTGCAGCTTGGTTTAAATAGGGGCAGACATGCGTTTACTGGGTTTTATTCTGATGCTGATTCCGGTCGCTCTTCAGGCGGAAACGGATATTCGTAACTCTGCAGATAATGATCTTCTGCAGCGTTTTCCCCGCTCTTATATTGTCCAGTATCAGCAGGCCCGGGCTGAGGATTATCGTCTGGTGCTGGGTGGGCTGGAAAAAATTAACGGCGTGCTTGCGCCCGAGAAAGAGCGCCGCTTAAGTGGTGAGCTACAGCAAATTACTTACCGGATTCCGGATAATCACAGTGCCGAAGAGGCGTATGCGTATTTCGCTGATCAGCTTCAGCGTCTTGGTGCTGAGCGCTTATTCAGTTGTACAGGAAGAGACTGCGGCAGCAGCAATCAGTGGGCGAATGCGATTTTTGATTACTCCCGGCTCTACGGCGTCGACAGTACCCAGAGCTTTGCTGCCTATCGGCTGAGTGACCGGTTTTTCTCCCTCTATTCGGTCAGGCGCGGCAATAAGCGTGTCTATCTGCGGCTGGAATCACTGCAGTCTGATCAGTTAAGCCTTACCGACGCATTGCAGCAGGGAGATCCTGCTTTTCTGCAGGGAGCGTCGGGAGTGGATGAGTTGATCCGTTATATGCAAGAGAACACTGATCGCAAGGTCTGGCTGGTGGTATCTGATCATGGCGCGGGACGCTTTGAGGAGCAACTACAGCGCTCGCAGCAGCGTGCCGAGCAGCTTCGGCAGCAACTGCTGGAATCTGGCATTGCAGCCGGGCGGGTCAGAATTTTAGCTCAGGGCTCGTTTGTCACTCTGCAATCTGATCAGGGTCGTGTGCGGGTCTATAGCGAAGCGATTGATTAAGCCGTAAGGGGAAACGCATGGCTACTGTATCTCTTGTATTGGGCAGTGGTGGAGCCAGGGGCTACGCCCATATTGGTGCCATCGAGGAGATTGAACGTCGGGGTTATCAAATCGTTGCGATCTCAGGTAGTTCCATGGGGGCTCTGGTAGGCGGCATGTATGCGGCGGGCAAACTCAGTGATTATCGTGACTGGGTACTCAGTCTTAACTGGATGAAGGTGGTCCGTTTACTGGATTTTACCCTCTCCCACGGCGCTATTCGTGGCGATCGGGTGTTTGTAAAGCTCGCGGAAATTCTCGGCAACCCTGATATCGCAGAGCTGTCTGTCGATTACACGGCGGTGGCGGCCGATATAGCCCATCAGAAAGAGGTCTGGTTTCAGAAGGGCTCCCTGCTGGAGGCGATTCGTGCCTCGGTGGCGGTTCCTGGGATGTTCACCCCGGTGATCAAGGAGGAGCGGGTGCTGGTTGATGGCGGGGTGCTCAACCCGTTGCCGATTATTCCCGCGGTTGCCGCGCAGGCCGACCTGATTATTGCGGTGGATCTCAACACCGGCGATTCCAGTCACAGTCATCTCCGGCTTCCGAGCAATAAATATCTGAAGCGCAGCGGGATGAGCGATGAGTGGCAGGCACCTAATGCGAACATCGAAAAACGGGATCGCGTCAAAGCGCAGAAGAATCATGTGCTGGGCGGGCGGATGGATATTCTCCTGAACTCCGTTGAGGTGATGCAGGCGAGTCTGGCGGAATATAAAATCGCCGGTTATCCGCCGGATCTGGTGATTCGTATTCCCAAAGATCTGTGCAGTTTTTATGAGTTTCATCGGGCGGCAGAGACGATAGAGTATGGTCGCCTTGCAGCCCGAGATAAACTTGAAGCTCTGGAAAAGGGTGATCCGATTAACTGATCACCGCTCCCGCTTCAGAAGCACATAGAGCGCACCCGCGCCGCCATCCCGGGCCTGAGCAGAGCAGAAGGCCAGCACGCCGTCGAGGCGCTTGAGCCACTCATTGACGTAAGATTTGATTAATGCCTGCTGGCTGCCGGAGGAGTGGGCTTTGCCGTGAACCACTAACACACAGCGGCAGTCGTTACGGCGTGCATCAAGAATAAACTTACTCAGCTGGTCTCGTGCCTGATCGACGGTGTAACCATGCAGGTCCAGACCCTGCTCCCAGGGGATATGCCCCTGTTTCATTCGCTTCAGCAGACGTAGCTGGACGCCGGGGTTGGCAAACAGCAGCTCCTCGCCGGACTCCACCAGATCCACCGCTTCATCGGACAGGCCGTCAATCACCTTGTGTTCTTCCTGCATCGCAGCCTGACGACGATAATCCGCATTCAGTTGTTTCTGCCGGCTGCTGGTTTTACTCAGGTCGGCCCGGTCATGATGATGCCGGCTGACACCCTGCATCGCCTGCAGGAATGAATCCTCGTCATTTGCGGTGTCGTGCGGGTCTTTCATGGTGTTCCTGCTAGAGTTTTATTAAGATGGCGCGACTAATTTATCAAACAATCGGTGTCGACTGAATGAGTGAACAAGCCGGGATGCCCGCAACGATTGAAAATCAGCTGCACAGTCTGCGTGATTATATCCGATATGCCATGAGTCAGTTTAGTGAACATCAGGTCTATTTCGGTCACGGTACCGATAATGCCTGGGACGAAGCGACTCAACTGGTTCTGGCGGCGGTCTACCTGCCCTGGAATGCGAACCCTCAGGTGCTTGACGGGCGTCTGACGTTGCAGGAAAAGCGCCGGGTGCTGGAGTTTATTCGCAAACGCGCCGAGGAGCGCATCCCGTTGCCTTATATTACCCGCGAATCCTGGTTCTGTGACTTGCCTTTCTACGTTGACGAGCGGGTGCTTATTCCGCGTTCGCCTATTGCTGAGCTGATCGAAAACCAGTTTTCTCCCTGGTTGCGCCCGGGGCCGGTGGATCGGGTGCTGGATCTCTGTACCGGCAGCGGTTGTATCGGTCTGGCCTGTGCTTATGCGTTCCCTGAAGCGGAAGTTGATCTGGCTGATATCTCCGGCGATGCAATCGATGTTGCCAGGCATAATGTCGAAAAGCATGAGATGACCGAGCGGGTTCACGCCATTGAAAGTGATCTTTTCTCCGGTTTGCAGGGGCGGCGTTATGATCTGATTGTCAGTAATCCACCGTATGTAGACGCGGCGGATCTGGCAAGTATGCCGAATGAATACGGACATGAGCCTGAACTGGCGCTGGGCTCCGGCCCGGATGGGCTGGATATAACCCGACGGATTCTGCGCGAAGCCAATGACTATCTCACTGATGACGGATTGCTGGTGGTAGAAGTGGGTAACAGCGAAGTGCATCTTATGAGTCAGTACCCGCAACTGCCTGTGGTCTGGTTGGAGTTTGAGCGCGGTGGCAACGGTGTATTCGCCATCACTGCAGCCGATCTTATGCAATACAGGGATCAGATTTAATCTGCTATAATCCCGCCCCTTGTTTTTAGTGAGTTTTTGGATGGAACACGGCGATGTCAGGAAATAGTTACGGTAAGCTGTTCACAGTTACTACCTTTGGTGAGAGCCACGGTAAAGCCCTGGGCTGTATCGTCGATGGCTGCCCTCCGGGCATTGAGCTGAGCGAAGCGGATCTGCAACTGGATCTGGACCGCCGCAAGCCGGGCACCTCTCGCCATACCACCCAGCGTCGTGAAGCGGATGAGGTGGAGATTCTGTCCGGTGTATTTGAAGGACGCACCACAGGCACGCCGATCGGTCTGCTGATCAAAAATACCGATCAGCGTTCCAAAGACTACTCGAATATCGCAGAGACGTTCCGTCCGGCCCATGCCGACTATGTTTACAGCCATAAATACGGATTCCGTGACTACCGTGGCGGCGGCCGCTCTTCGGCCCGTGAAACCGCTATGCGCGTGGCGGCCGGTGCGATCGCTAAGAAATATCTGTCCAGCAAAGGCATCGGGGTACGTGGTTACCTGTCACAACTGGGGCCGCTGAAGATCGATATGGCCCGCTTTGACTGGTCTCAGGTTGAGCAGAATCCGTTCTTCTGCCCGGACGCTGCGATCGTTCCTGAAATGGAAGAATATATGGATGCTCTGCGTAAAGAGGGTAATTCCATCGGTGCCCGTATCAGCGTCGAAGCCACCGGTGTTCCGGTTGGTCTCGGTGAGCCGATCTTCGACCGTCTGGATGCTGACCTGGCGCATGCGCTGATGAGTATCAACGCGGTTAAAGGGGTTGAGATCGGTGATGGTTTTGCCTGCATCGAGCAGAAAGGCACGGAACATCGTGATGAGATGACGCCGCAAGGTTTCCTCTCTAACCATGCTGGCGGCATTCTCGGCGGTCTCTCCACTGGTCAGTCAATTACCGCCCATATTGCGCTGAAGCCGACCTCGAGCCTGCGTCTTCCGGGCCGTAGCATCAACGCCCGTGGTGAAGAGATTGAGGTGGTGACTAAAGGGCGTCATGACCCGTGTGTCGGTATCCGGGCAACGCCTATTGCCGAAGCGATGATGGCCATTGTATTGATGGACCACCTGTTACGTGATCGGGCGCAGAATGCTGATGTGAACAGCGAGATTCCGGTGATTACCTGACCTGATCTCAGATCTGTCGCTTCGGGAAGGGTAAATTAGTGATAATTTACCCTTTTTTATTTTCCCAATTTTCGTTGTACGAGCCATGTCTATGTCGTTTGATCTGCTGGATCATATCTCTCTGGATAAACAGCCCAATTTCCCGCCACGCACGTTGCCGGTCGGGTTTATGCTGCGTCTGGCTAAAGCGCTGCATACCAACGGCATGACAGCTTATGAGCTGGAAGCGACGATGAAGCAGGTCGGGCAGACGCTGGGCTTTGGGGTGCAGTGTCTGGCTCAGCCGACCAATCTGATTATGAGCTTCTCCCATCCGGAAGAACCGGAGCCTAAAACCTATGTTTTCCGGGTTGAACAGGGCGAGGTTAATCTTGAGCGCCAGATTCAGGTGAATAATGTGGTGCGCGGGGTGATGTCGGGTAGTCTGAGTGTGGCGGATGGTGCCGGTGAGCTGAAGGCGATCAACAATGCGCCGGTAAGGTTTGGTGTTAAAGGGCAGATGGCGGGGTTTGGCCTGCTTTCGGCGGGTATTGCGCACCTGCTGGGCGGCGCGGTACCGGAGATTGGCGTCGCACTGATCATTGGTATGCTGACCGGGCTGATCGCGGTTAAGTTCTTAAAGACCGACTCTTTGCGTTATCTGTTCCCGACGCTCTCGGCAATGATTTCGGCATTGCTGGCCAACTTTGTTGCCAGTCTGGGATGGCTCAGTTCCCCCTATATTGCGACCGTGGCCGGGGTGATTGTGCTGGTGCCGGGTTTGCCACTGACCACGGCGGTGGCTGAGCTGGCGCGGCAGAATATGGTCTCGGGCACCGCCCGATTAGTCTATTCCGGGACGATCTTTCTGCAGATCGGTTTTGGGGTAGCGATAGGTAATGCCGTCGGGATGGGGCTGTTTCCGGCTCAGGATGTAACCCTGCACTGGTACCTGCCGGACTGGACCCTGTGGCCGGCCATTATGATTGCCGGGGTCGGGCTTTGTTTTCTGTTCCAGAGCCGTCCGCGGGATCTGCACTGGGTGATATTAGGTGGTCTGATCGCCTTTGCCACGACCTGGTATGGCGCGCAGATGTTTGGTCAGGTGATGGGGGCCTTTATCGGTGCTTTTACGACCGGAGTGGTGGCCAATCTGTTTGAACGCCTCTCAGGAATCACCCGTGGGGTGATGCTGATGCCGGGGATTATTCTGCTGGTACCGGGAAGTGTTGGCTTTCAGAGCCTTTCTCTGCTGGTGGAAAAAAATGTACTGGAGGGGATCGATACTGCCTTTAGCATGAGCTTTGTAGCCATTGCGCTGGTAACCGGGCTGTTGTTCTCATCTCTGGTATTGCCCCCTAAAGAGGTCTGATGATTCGCTTAAAAGCCTGCTAAACTGGCGTTTATGATGAGCTTACCTGCACCGCTTAACCGACTGATGATCTGTCTGACGCTGATGGCTGTCGGGCCGGTTTTGTCTGTTCAGGCCGGGGAGATCCGCAAGATTGTGCATCCGGACGGGCGTGTCGAGTTCACCAATCTGAGCGATCGTGAGCGCGGCGTACACTTCACCAATCAACAACGCGGTTCCACGACACAGGTTTACAAATACCGTAATCAGAGCGGGGTGATCTCATTCTCCGACCAGCGCCCGATTGATACCGGTTTTGAGGTGTTACGCTTTGACTGTTACGCCTGTCGTCTGGATTCTAAAGTGGACTGGCACAACACGCCATTGAACCTGTCTGCCTATCGCGAACAGGTACGCTCCATGGCGAAGAAATACGCGGTGGATGAAGCGCTGGTCAGAGCCGTGATCCATGCGGAATCCGCATTTCGCGCCGATGTGGTATCCAGAGCCGGGGCGCAGGGGCTGATGCAACTGATGCCTGCAACCGCCCGGGATCTGGGGGTCAGCAACAGCTTCAATGTAGAACAGAATATTGAGGGCGGCACGAAGTATCTGGCGGAACTGCTGAAAAACTTTTCTGGCGATGTGCGTCTGGCGACGGCGGCCTACAACGCCGGGCCGGGTGCGGTCAGTCGTTACAAGGGGGTTCCGCCCTATGAGGAAACCCGGGCTTACGTGCGCCGGGTTTCGATTCTGCAGGAGCGTTATGCTGCTGCGCTCTGATCTGCTCCACTGAAATAGGCTTTACTCAGGCCGGCGGCCAATGCGCTGTCAAACAGCGGGTGGGGCCGTGGCGCTACGGCCAGTACGATATCTACCGCCGGCAGAGGTGGTAAAACCCCTGAAGGTACCGGACAGAGCCCGGCACTGAGGCTGGAGTTGGCCATCGCACAGAGTCCCAGTCCTTTTCGCAGCAGGCTTTTCAATACGGTGGCACTGGATGAGCGGCAGACCAGCCGGTAGTGAATACCCTGTTTTTCAAGTCCGTCCACGGCGCTGCTGTGAAATTTACAGTCGGCTTCGTAGAGTACCAGCGGCAGCACTGCCTGTTGCAGCAGATCCGGGTAGCCGCCATGGGCCCAGATACCACTGTCATGTTTAAGCAGATACCCCTCCTCCGCTTCCGGTGCGCGGGTCAGAATGGCTGCATCGATCTCTCCCGCATCCAGCAGCAGGCGTAACTGGCTGCTGGTGTCGCAGCGCACCCTGAAGTTAAGCCTTGGGCGTTGCTGTCTGATCAGTTCTATCAGGTCGGGCAGAATGGATTCGGCGTAATCGTCCGGGCACCCCAGCGTCAGGGGAGGGTGATCGCCACTGCCTGAAAACTGTCCCAGCGCCTCATCATGCAGTGCCAGAATCCGGCGTGCATAGCTGACCAGTTGCTGGCCCTGATCGGTCAGCGCGAGATTTCGTCCTTCGCGCACAAACAGCGTCTGGGAGGTTTCCTCCTCCAGCTTTTTCATCTGCATGCTGATGGCGCTCTGGGTTCTGCAGATCTGTTTCGCTGCCCGGGTAAAGCTGCCGGTATCGACAAAAGCGATAAAGCTTCTCAGTGCGTCTATATCCATGGTGAGTTCCAACCCATTACCAGCGTAAATAGAAACCATCAAAATTATGCGTTAGTCAGGCGAAGTGCAAGTTGCCAGAATGAAGAAACTTCTTTTCAGGTGCCTTAAATGGAGGACGGCAATGGAACTGATTATCGGCAATAAAAATTACTCATCCTGGTCACTGCGTGCCTGGTTGTGTCTGGCAGCGTTCGAGGTGCCTTTCAGGGAGACAAAACTGAATCTGTTTACGCCTGAGTTTTATACCCGGCTTGAGGCGCACACCCCGGCGGCGAAAGTACCGGTACTGATCGACAATGGAGTAACTGTGTGGGACTCACTGGCGATCTGTGAGTATCTGAATGAAACCTGTCTTCAGGGGCGGGGCTGGCCTGAAGACCCCTCTGAGCGTGCCAGAGCCCGCTCTGTGGCTGCGGAGATGCATTCAGGTTATGCGGCGCTGCGTAATGAGATGCCGATGAACTGCCGCGCAAAACGCCGGGTTGACCTCAGCGAAGCTGCACTACGGGATGTGGCTGCCATCGATCAGCTCTGGTGCGATCTGCTGCAGCGGGATAGCGGGGCACCCTGGTTATTCGGTGAATTCAGCATTGCAGATATATTCTTTGCGCCTGTGGCACTGCGGTTTGAAACCTATGCTCCGGAACTGTCAGCCCCCGCCGCAGCCTATATGCAGCGGCTGCTGGCCCTGCCGGCGATGCAGCAGTGGGTTGAGGATGCATTGCAGGAAGAGGAGTGGGTTGAAGAGGATGAAGCGGGTCAGCCGCTGTAAATAAAAAACCGCTACCTGTGATGCAGGCAGCGGTTTTGTTTCGCTGGAAGGTCGAACCAGTAGATCAGTGATCCAGAATCTGGCTCAGGAACAACTGCAGACGGTCGGTCTGCGGATTATTGAAGATCTCATCCGGCGTGTTCTGTTCGACAATCTCACCGGCATCCATAAAGATAACCCGGTCTGCGACCTTCTTCGCAAAACCCATCTCGTGGGTTACACAAAGCATGGTCATCCCTTCTTCCGCCAGCTCGATCATGACATCGAGTACTTCTTTGATCATCTCCGGGTCGAGTGCTGAGGTCGGCTCGTCGAACAGCATGATTTCGGGGTTCATACACAGCGAGCGGGCGATCGCCACACGCTGCTGCTGACCACCGGAGAGCTGCCCCGGGAACTTATTCGCCTGATCCGGAATTTTAACCCGCTCCAGATATTTCATTGCGGTGGCTTCCGCTTCCTTCTTCGGCTTTTTCTGTACCCAGATCGGGCCGAGGGTCAGGTTTTCCAGAATGGTCAGGTGCGGAAACAGGTTGAAGTGCTGGAATACCATACCCACCTCGCGGCGGATCGCTTCGATATTCTTCACATCTTCAATCATCTCCACGCCGTTCACCGTCAGTGAGCCGCGCTGGAACTCTTCGAGACGGTTGATGCAGCGGGTCATGGTTGATTTACCTGAACCGGATGGGCCGCAGATAACGATCCGCTCACCTTTTTTAACCTGCAGGTTGATATCTTTCAGTACGTGGAACTCGCCATACCATTTGTTGAGATCCTTGATGACGATAATGTCTTCATTATTTTCGATGCGATTTTCTTGTTCTGTACTCACAAGGATTTCCTCTTAATTCCTATGGCTGGTATCAAGCTTGCGTTCGATGGAGGCGCTGATACGTGACATGCTGTAACAACAGATCCAGAAGATGATGGCGACAAAGAGGTAGCCCTCGGTCGAATGTCCACCCAGCCAGTTAGAGTTGGTCAGGGCGGTCTGGGTTGTACTCAGTACCTCGAAGATACCGATGATCAGCAAGAACGTCGTGTTCTTAAACAGCATGACAAAGGTTGCCAGAATATTTGGCATAGAGATCTTAATAACCTGCGGCAGGATAATCAGCAGGGTTTTCTGCCAGTAGCTCAGGCCGAGGGAGTCGGCTGCTTCATACTGGCCTTTAGGCACTGCCTGGAATCCGCCACGGAACACTTCGGCCATGTAGCCCGCCATGAACAGGGTCAGCACGATCCAGACACGAAGCAGCTTATCGACGTTAGTCCCTTCCGGGAAGAACAGTGGCAGCATAACCGAACCCATAAAGAACAGGGCCAGTACCGGAACGCCACGGAAAAACTCGATCAGGATTACGCTGACACTGCGGATAAATGGCATATCCGAACGACGCCCCAGCGCCCAGAGGAAGCTCAGCGGGAAGGCGATGATGATACTGGCAGCCGCCAGCAGCACGTTCAGGGAGAACCCGCCCCAGTAGTCAGTAGAGACATATTCCAGACCGATCCAGCTTCCATCCAGAATCAGGATGGAAACGAAAGGCAGCAGCAGGAAAGCCGGAATAGAGATCTTGCCGCGCAGCTCTTTCGACAGAAGCTGTGATGATGCGATGACCGCGATCAGTGCAATCAGGCAGAGGTTGATGCGCCAGAGCTCTTCAGCGGGATAGCTGCCGTAGAAGAACTGTTTTGACCAGGCAATAACAAACACCCAGCAGGCGCCATCTTTGGTGCAGGCATCCTGAGTGGTGCCCGACCAGTTAGCGGAAAACAGCAGCCAGTCAAACAGAGGCGGCAGAACAGTCACCAGCAGCGCCAGAATAATCAGTGTGGCGGCACTGTTGATGATTGAAGAGAAGAAGTTCTCTTTGATCCAGTGAATCGGGCCGACGGTGTCCTGAGGTGCGGGTTGTGATGGTAAAGGTTTAAACTCACGCATAATGATTCAGCCCCCTTAGCGTTCGGTCAGAGAAACGCTTTCGTTGAAGCGGTTCATCAGGAACGAAATCGTCATGTTGATAACAAAGTAAACCGCCATGGTCATAAACACGATCTCAATCGCCTGACCGGTCTGGTTCAGGGTGGTACCGACAAATACGGTAAAAAGATCGGGGTAACCGATGGCTGTTGCCAGCGTCGAGTTTTTAACCAGACTCTGGTATTCACTGTTAAGCAGAGGCACGATCACCCGCATCGCCTGAGGAACAATGATCAGTTTCATGATCTTGCTCTCTTTCAGGCCGAGGCTGCGTGCGGCTTCGGTCTGGCCATGGGGAACTGCCTGAATGCCGGCACGTACCGCCTCGGCGATAAAGGCACCGGTATACACCGTCAGCGCGATTGTCAGCGCCATCAGTTCAGGAATGACCGTGATACCACCACGGAAGTTGAAGCCTTTCAGTGCCGGGAAGTCCCAGACAAAAGGGAACCCTGCAACTATCAGTGCCAGTAGCGGCAAGCCAAACAACAGGCCGAGGCTGGTCAGGAAAACCGGAAACTGCTGCCCGGTGTCGTCCTGGCGCTTCTTGGCCCAGCGTTTGAGGAAAAATATGGCAGCGATGGCAGCCGCGATAGCGCCATACACGAGACCCGAACCCGGCTCACCTATCAGTCCGGGGAAATAGAGTCCGCGAACGTTGAGAAATATCGCTTCACCTATGCTCAGGCTCTGGCGGGCGCTGGGGAGCGCAGCCAGTACCGCAAAGTACCAGAAGAAAACCTGCAGCAGCAGAGGAATATTTCGAAAGGTTTCTACATAGGCCGTAGCCAGTTTGCGGATCAGCAGGTTGTGGGAGAAATGGGCAACGCCCATGATAAAGCCCACAAGAGTCGACAGCACAATACCGATGGCCGAGACCAGCAGGGTATTAAGCAGGCCAACGACAAAGGTTTTGCCGTAGGTGTGAGTCGCATCGTAGTCGATCAGCGACATCAGAATATCAAACCCGGCGGTGGTGGAGAGGAAACCATAACCACTCTGTATACCGCGGGCTTCCAGGTTGGCCATGGTATTGCTGACAATACCGTAGAAAAAATAGGCCAGACCCACAAACAGCAGTATCTGATAGATAATCGAGCGGTTACGCGGATTGTTGAAGAACGAAGGTGACGATTTCACCGGTGTCTGTTCAGTCATAATTACGCACTTAACTTCAGAAGGTTACCGACAATAACAACAGAGGGACATGAAATGTCCCTCTGTGGTGTCTTCTTTAGCGTACTGGGTTTGAGTACATAATCCCGCCCTTGTTCCACTGGGCGTTCAGACCACGGGCAATGTTCAGCGGAGAGCCGGAGCCAACGTTGCGCTCGAAGCTTTCACCGTAGTTACCCACCTGCTTAACGATGTTGTAGGCCCAGTCATTGCTGATGCCCATTTTCTCGCCGGAATCAGTATCCACGCCCATCAGACGTTTCTGTTCAGGCTTACCTTCAGATTTAGCTTTGTCAGCGTTGGCGCTGTCGATGCCAAGGAATTCAGCTTCAACCATCGCTGCCAGCGACCACTTAACAATGTTGAACCAGGCATCGTCACCCTGACGTACAACCGGGCCCAGTGGCTCTTTGGAGATCACTTCAGGCAGTACCATAGCGCCGGAAGGATCCTGCAGACCAATGCGCAGCGCGTAGAGCTGAGACTGGTCAGAGGTCAACACGTCACAACGACCGCTGTCGAAACCGGCACGGGTCTGGTCAGACGTATCGAAAGTAACTGCCTTGTAGGTAATACCGTTTGCACGGAAATAATCTGCCAGGTTCAGCTCGGTGGTGGTACCTGCCTGGATACAGACCGCAGCGCCGTCCAGTTCCAGTGCGCTGGTAACGCCCAGGTTTTTAGAAACCATGAAACCCTGACCGTCGTAATAGTTCACGCCCGCAAAGTTCAGACCCAGAGACGTATCGCGGGTATGAGTCCAGGTCGTGTTACGCGAAAGAATATCGATTTCACCGGACTGCAGCGCGGTAAAACGCTCTTTCGCGGTCAGCGGCTTGTACTGCACTTTGCTGGCATCGCCAAACACGGCTGCTGCAACTGCACGGCATACGTCTACATCGAGACCGCTCCACTGGCCATTTTCATCCTTCTGGGAAAAACCCGCCAGACCCGTACTCACACCACAGGAAACACTGCCCCGCGCCTGTACGTCTTCCAGTGTGGCAGCCTGGACACCGAATGCCATACCAAGAGCCAAACCTGTAGCGATTACTGAGGTAAGTCTTTTCATTCTATCTCTCCGTTTTTTTAGGCGATGTTGCCAAAAGCTCTGTTGTTATTTTTTTTAAATAATATAGCGAACAGAATTAATAAAATAACGCT
Source organism: Neptuniibacter halophilus (assembly GCF_030295765.1). Taxonomy (NCBI): domain Bacteria; kingdom Pseudomonadati; phylum Pseudomonadota; class Gammaproteobacteria; order Oceanospirillales; family Oceanospirillaceae; genus Neptuniibacter; species Neptuniibacter halophilus. Next base: position 3,024,869 of record NZ_AP027292.1, read on the forward strand.
TACTAAGAAACCTAGCAGAATATATACCAACCCGCCGGTCAAATTAGACTTTAGTATTAGTTTTGCTCTAGGCCTTTAGTTATAGGGGGTGTGGCGTATTACGCATGTTTCTAATATGCACAACGCCTGCCTGCATTTGGTGCCCGGCGCACCAAAATGAGCAATTAACTTATTGGCCTGAATGAAAATGTTAGTACATTTGAGTGAAAATGTTACCTCGGGTGGAGCAGATAAAATTGTCTTAACTGCTTTGTTTTTAACCGGTTTAGGGGTATAAATGCGCGCCGGTCAGACCTGTTCGCGGGAGGGCCGATGAATAACCTTTTTATAAATCCGATCTGGTCTATGCTGATTTCCACAGGCCACCGGAGTTGAGAGAAAACTGATGACAAATACTTACAAAGAAACCCTGCACAAGGGCTATGGTCAGGCTTTTGATGTTGAGGAAGTGTTGTTTGAGCAGCAGACCGATTCCTGGCATCTGATTATTTTCCGCAACCCGGTGTATGGCACGGTAATGGCGTTGGACGGCATTATCCAGACAACCGAACGTGACGAGTTTGTTTACCATGAAATGCTGACCCACGTACCGATTCTGGCCCACGGCAATGCTAAGCGTGTCCTGATTATCGGCGGCGGTGATGGCGGGATCCTGCGTGAAGTCTGCCGGCATCAGTCTGTTGAGCATGTCACTCAGGTTGAGATCGATCAGGCTGTGATCGATATGTGTAAAGAGTACCTGCCGAAGCATTCTGCGGGCGCTTTTGATGATCCGCGTGCAAACATCGTGATTGCTGACGGAGTCGAGTACGTTAATCAGACTGACGAGAAATTTGATGTCATTATCTCTGACTGCACCGATCCGGTGGGGCCGGGTGAGGTGCTGTTTTCCAGCCGTTTCTATGAAGGTTGTAAAGGCCTGCTGAACGAAGGCGGTATATTCGTTGCCCAGAACGGCGTACCGTTCCTGCAGCAGGATGAGGTGATTACGACCCGTCGTCGTCTGAGCCCTTACTTTGCTGACCAGAGCTTCTATGTGGCTGCGGTACCAACCTATATCGGCGGGGTCATGACACTGGCCTGGGGGTCTGATAATCCGGCCCTGCGTCAGCTTGATCTGGCTGAGCTGGAGAAGCGTTACGCGGCCAGCGGTATCAAGACCCGTTACTATAACCCGCAGAGTCATCTGGGCTGTTTCGGTCTGCCTCAGTACCTGCTGGATGCACTGGAACAGGCCTGATATTCAGGCAAGACCCGTGGCCGGTTCAGGGATGCCTGAACCGGCCTTTTTATTTCTGTTAACCTTGGTGGTCTGAGTAACTGGTTAAGATATTTATGACGCAACAAGGCAACTACCTTCGCCTGTCGGGATTTTATTTTTTCTATTTTGCCCTGCTGGGTGCGCTGGTTCCTTACTGGAGCCTTTACCTGACCTCCTTCGGATTTACCGCCCAGACCATCGGCAGCCTGATGGCGATGCTACATGTGTCGCGAATTGTAGCGCCTAATCTCTGGGGCTGGCTTGCTGACCGCAGTGGCCGACGGGTACAGATTGTCCGCTTTGGCGCACTGATGACCTGTATTCTGTTTCTGGCTATTTTCTTTCAGGAAGGGGCCCTTGGCATCGGTCTGGTGATGCTGGGTTTCAGCTTTTTCTGGAACGCTGTGTTACCGCAGTTTGAAGTGATAACCCTGAATCAGCTCGGACAGGAAAAATCCCGTTACAGTCAGATTCGTCTCTGGGGATCGATCGGTTTTATTATTACCGTGTCCGGGATAGGCGCCTTGCTGGATCTGATCAGTATACGCTGGCTGCCCTGGCTGATGCTGGGGCTGATGTTGCTGATCTGGTTGAACACCCTGTTGATACCGGAGGAAGATCCGGTACCGGTTGATCCGCAACAGAGGGGGGCGGGGCAGGGGTTTTCAGAGTTATTGCTGCGGCCTCAGGTACTGGCTTTTTTCATCATCTGCTTCCTGGTTCAGTTTGGGCATGGCGCTTATTACACCTTCTACTCGGTTCTGATGGTTGAGGTGGGGTTCACCCGGGCGGAGGTGGGAATGCTCTGGGCGATCGGCGTGGTTGCCGAAGTGATCGTGTTTATCTTTATGCACCGGCTGCAACAGCGCTGGGGACTTCGCCGGATTATGCTGATCAGCCTGTTGCTCTGTGTGATCCGCTGGCTGCTGATCGGTTTTTTGCCTCAGCAGTTACCGCTGATGCTGCTGGCGCAGACCTTTCATGCCGCCACCTTTGGTTGCCTGCATGCGGTGGGTATCGCACTGGTTCATCACTATTTTACCTCGCGTACACAAGGGCAGGGCCAGGCGCTGTTTTCCAGTTTCGGATTTGGGCTCGGCGGTGCATCCGGGGCCTATGTCAGCGGTGTGCTGTGGGGCAGCTTCGGTGCCGGTGTTACTTTCGGCGTGTCGGCACTGGCCAGTTCTGTCGCGATTGTGTTGGCACTGATATGGATTTATCCGGAAAAAGTGCAGCAAAACAATTGATTTGATTATTTTGCACTGCCGTAGTTTTGCTATAGGATTAGAATACTATTCGGCCTGGTAAAGGAGTCAGGGTGTGAAGTTCAAAATCGATATTGATATGTCCCCGGAAGAACTGCGAAAGGTGCTGGGTTTGCCAGATGTGCAGAAATTTCAGCAGGATATGATGGACAAGATTACTGAACAGATGGAAGCCGGAGTGGATGGCTATGACCCTCTGACTCTCTTCAAGCCCTACCTGACCAGCGGTTTAGGTTCTATGGAAGCGCTGCAAAAATTGATGATGGGGATCATGACCTCAGGTCTGGGCGGTTCCGGTTCTGATAATAAAAAAGACTGATCCAGGCAACGTGATCAGAGATACCCAAGGGAATGTTACAAGAGAGATTAGTGCATTGCGTATTTTAAGAAAGTATACAAACCGCCGTTTGTACGACACCTCACGCAGTTGCTACGTCACACTGGATGACGTCAAACAACTGGTACTGAATGGTGAAGCCTTTAAGGTTGAAGATTCTAAAACGGGCAATGATCTGACCCGGAATATCCTGCTGCAGATTATCAGTGAGCAGGAAGCGCAAGGGCACGGTACCCTGCTGACTAATCAGGTGCTGCAACAGTTGATTCGTTTCTACGGAGACAGCATGCAGGGAATGATGAGCCAGTACCTTGAGCAGAGTATAGCGTCATTCCTGGAGCACCAGGACCGTATCCGTGAGCAGATGCAGACCATGATGGGCGCGGCGAATCCGCTGACCATGATGAACCGCATTGCCGACCGCAATATGCAGATGTGGGGCATGTTCCAGGCGGGTGAGCAGGACGCACCGCCGACCCAGAACGAAGAGCCGGAAGATAAACCTAAGTAATGTTCCGGCCTTGCAGGGACAGCTTCCCTGCATAGCACGCCACAAAAAATACCCGCTATAGATGCGGGTATTTTTTTATCTGTCAGGTAGCCGCGCTGACGTTATTCAGGCGGATGCCGCAGCCGCTTCCAGTTCGTTGAGGTGAGCGAGGAACAGGGTGAAGATCTCCGACTGCGTGGAGGTGTTAAGCCGGGTATGAATGTTTTTGCGATGGACCTTGACCGTGCCCAGGCTGATATTCAGCATGCTGGCAATCGCCTTTGAGGAGTGTCCCTGCAGGATCAGGCCGGAAATTTCCTGCTCCCGCCGGGTCAGCACGCCGCTGCCAAAGGTGTTCAGGGCCTGTTTCATGGCGCTGTCGGATTTCTCGTACTTAACGTATTCCTGAGACTGCGACAGCCAGAACTGACGGACCAGCGCGTTGATCACCGGGTAGGCTTCCTGCAGGCGATGCAGTTCAGCCCGGGTAATGGTGCCGAGATTAGTTTTACGACCCAGAGAGATCGAGCAGTTGACGCCCTGATTAAGTTCAATGATCAGGTTGATCTCGTCGACCAGATCAAAGTTTTTGTAGCAGTTCTGATAATACTCCGAGGTTTCAAACGAGTCGGGGGCTATTTCGACCAGACGGCTGACCTGCGGTGTGTTGCCCGCCTGAATACTGTTAAACAGCGGGTCGAGTACATAAGCTTTGCTCAGGTAGTTACGCAGTGTCGGGCTTTGCTCAGCCGGATCGCTGGGGTGAAGAATGATCGGCCTGAGGGATTTTTTGAAAGTCACCATCAGGATGGTGTCGAAATGGCAGAGGGTCGAGAGGTAGTCTTCCAGTGCCTTCGGAAAGCTGCGCAGGCGAGTATGGTCAATCAAAGACGCCAGGTGTTTGTAACAATCGGCTGAATTGCGTTCCTGGTGGTGTCGTTGAATCATAGATGCCCCTTAACCTGACTCGATATGCTGGTTCGTGATTAAGTGAAATTATCCGGTATGCTTTTTAGTTTAGCCAGAACAAAAAAAACGGCGGTGTTGCCACCGCCAGTAAAAGAGAGCTTCAAGTCAGATCGGTCAACGTAACTGGCAGGAAGCTCTGTACAGTAGCCGTTAAGAAACGGACTCCAGAGTGAGATCAAAACAGTGACGTGCTTTTTCGCACAGCTCGTCAACTTCATCGCGGCTGATCACCAGTGGTGGTGACAGCACCATACGGCTGCCAACTGCACGCATGATCAGGCCGTTGCTGAAGCAGTGGTCACGGCAGATCAGGCCGATATCGATATCATCGCCAAACAGCTCTTTGGTTTCTTTGTCTTTAACCAGAGCGATACCTGCGACCAGACCGACGCCTTCAATGTGTCCAACCAGTGGGTGGTCGGCCAGCGCTTCGCGCAGTTTCTGCTGGAAGTAAGGGCCGATGTCGTCAGCCACATACTCAACGATCTTTTCTTCCTTCATCAGGCGGATGTTGGCAATTGCAACCGCTGCGGACACCGGGTGACCGGAGTACGTAAAGCCGTGGTTGAAATCATCATCATGCTCGATCAGTGCGTTGGCGATACGTCCGCCAACGGCGACAGCAGCGATTGGCAGGTAGCCGGAAGACAGGCCCTTCGCCATGGAGATAATGTCCGGCGTGATGCCCAGCGTTTCGCTGCCAAACCAGCTACCGGTACGGCCGAAGCCACAGATCACTTCGTCGGCTGCCAGCAGAATGTCATATTTTTTACAGATCTTCTGGATTTCCGCCCAGTAGTTAGCAGGCGGAACGATAACACCGCCAGCACCCTGAATCGGCTCGCCAACGAAGGCTGCCACGTTATCGGGGCCGACTTCCAGAATCTTCTCTTCCAGTGCTTTAGCGCAGGCAATACCGAACTCTTCTTCGCTCATGTCGCCGGCTTCGCCGTACCAGTATGGCTGACGGATACGTTCGATATTTGGTACCAGCGGTGCGCCCTGTTTGTGCATACCGGTCATGCCGCCCAGGCTGGTGCCACCTACAGTACTGCCGTGGTAAGCGTTTTCACGGCTGATCAGGATGTTGCGGTAAGGCTTGCCTTTAATGGCCCAGTACTGGCGAACCAGACGAATAATGGTGTCGATCGCCTCTGAACCGGAGTTAGCAAAGAAGATGTGGTTCAGGTCACCCGGCGTCACACTGGCAATCTCTTTCGCCAGTTCTGCTGCAGGTGTATGTGTAGTCTGGAAGAACGTGTTGTAGTAAGCCAGCTCATTCATCTGCTGAGTTGCTGCTTCAACCAGTTCTTTTCGACCGTAGCCCATGTTAACGCACCACAGACCAGCCATACCGTCGAGGATTTTATTGCCTTCACTGTCCCACAGATAGACGCCTTCGCCGCGTGTAATAACACGGGCACCTTTTTTATTCAGCGCGCCGGTATTGGTAAACGGGTGCAGATGATGTTCAGCATCGAGCGCCTGAATTTCGGCAGTGCTGACAGCGGAGGTGTTTTTATCGTCTAGCATCTCTTTCTCCCAACAAGGCTTAGCAGTGAACTGAAAGCCTGACTCTTGGCAAAGTTGATTTTATTTTGTGATCAAATTATTGCCCGGTGAAAGGGCGTTCACTCGATCTGTTGATTGGATTTTGTGATCACAAAACTTAAAAGTCAACATAAATTATTCAGATGAATTTGCAAAAAAGATAAAAAAACGGCACCTGAAAAGTGCCGTTCAGAAGAAAAAACAGGGCTGAAACAGTGTCGTCAGCGGCTGCTGCCGGTCGCCTGCTGGATGAAGTTATGCAGCAGTTCAGGGGTGCCTGCAAAGGCGATACCTTCACGAATATCCGCACTGATCGCGAGTTGCAGAGCGAACGCATCACGCTTTTCAATGGCGCTCATCGCTTCATTATGACGGTCTACCAGATAGTGTTCTTCGAGCTTACTGGAGGCCAGGCGCATAAAGGGGCCCAGTTGTAACCAGAGGCTTTCTATCAGGGGGAGTGTGACCTGATGCGGGTTGGCGGTGTACAGGGCACGGTGGAAATTCTGGTTCAGTATATTCACCTGTTCGAGGTTCTCTTCGGCCTGGGCCTGATCAATCAGATAGTCCAGATCACGCAGCTCCTGGAGGCGTTTGCTGTCTATATAGGGGAGTGCCCGGGCCGCTGCATGGGGTTCGATCGCAATGCGCGCTTCGCAGAGTTCATTGAACTTCATGGCGGTCATCTGCGGCACCATGACCCGGCGATTGCCCTGAATTTCCAGTGCATTTTCGGCGGCCAGTTGGCGCAGGGCTTCGCGTACCGGCATCGGGCTCACATCAAGAATGCCGGCCAGTTCGCGGATCGTCAGTGCCCGGCCAGGGAGTATCTGGCCGTTCATCACCGCGTTGCGCAGGGTCTGATATACCCACTGGGTGATAGTTACAGCGTCATCACGCTCAGTTAAGGTAATTTCTATGGGAGATTTCTTGTCCATGTGCATATTGGCCTGGAAAATTTCTTCTATTCTAATGCGATCACGAATTTGGGTGAAAGCCTTTTGCTATTAAAAGGGTTCTTGACCAAAAAATCAAAATGTGATCACATTAATTAAAAGTTTGTGATCACATTTGCCGGATTTGCTCTATTCTAATACAGAGTGATGAAGCAGATTCGCTGAATGGACACGGTTATTCGCTGCACCTACGGAGCTGTGTTCGGAAACAGCCCGGTCACTAACCGGGCGACCACGCATCTTTGTGCGAGAGAGAATGTATATGTCTTCTAATAACGATAAAGAGTTTGATCTGTTCATAACCGACCTGAACGGTAATCTGCGCGGTAAGCGGATGCCAGCTTCTGCTGCCAGTAAGGTCATGGAAGAGGGCGTTAAGCTGCCCCGTTCGGTCATCGGTTTTGATTTCTGGGGTGATGATGTGCTGGATAACGGTCTGGTGTTCGAGACCGGTGACAGCGATGGTATCTGTATGCCGGTACATGATGCACCTGTACCGGTACCTTGGGCAGAATCTCCACGTAACCAGATTCTGGCTACTATGTTCAACCCGGATGGTACTCCGTTCAGCGCTGACCCGCGTCAGGCTCTGAATGCGGTGGTAGACCGCTTCAAAAAACTGGGTCTGACTCCGGTGGTTGCGACTGAACTTGAATTCTATCTGATGGATGGTAAGTCCGAAGAGACTCAGCGTCCTCAGCCACCGGTTCTGGTGGAAGGTCACGGCCGTCGTCTGGCTGAAACTGATTGCTACTCCATCGATGAGATGGATGGTCTCTCCTCTTTCTTTGCTGAAGTTCGTGATGTGTGTGAGCAGCAGGGCGTTCCGGCTGACACGATCATCTCTGAGCTGGGCCCGGGTCAGTTCGAAATTAACCTTAATCACGTACCTAACCCGATGCAGGCGGGTGATCAGGCAATTATGTTTAAGCGTCTGGTTCGTGGCATTGCGCGTAAGCATGGTTACTCCGCTACCTTTATGGCTAAACCCTACGCGAACAAGAGCGGTAACGGTTTCCACGTGCACTTCAGTCTGATCGACGAAGCCGGTAACAATGTATTCGACAACGGCGGTGATGAGGGTACTGATGTGCTCAAGCATGCGGTGGCCGGTCTGATGAATACCATGGCCGACAGCATGCTGGCGTTTGCGCCGCACATGAACTCCTACCGCCGCTTTATGGTGGGAGCGCATGCGCCAACGTGCGCTAGCTGGGGTTATGAGAACCGTACCGTAGCCATCCGTATTCCGGAAAGCCCGCCGGTAGCCCGTCGTATTGAGCATCGAGTATCCGGTGCAGATGCCAACCCGTATCTGGTGCTGGCAACCGTGCTCGCCGGCGCACTGTACGGTATTGAGAATAAACTGATGCCGCCTGCGCCAATTGATGGTGATGCTTACGCTGAAGAGAATCAGGATCTGGTTCTGCCGAATAAGTGGGATGATGCAACCGATATCTTCAGCCGCAGTGATGTACTGCGGGAGTATCTGGGTGAGGAGTTTGTCCGGGTATACACCGCAGCCAAACGTCAGGAACAGCGAAAACTTCACGCACAGATTTCTGACATTGAATACGAGTCTTACCTCGGATTCCTATGATGAATTGCCCCGGCGGGAGCGGAAAATCTGCTCCTCCCGGGGCAAAATACCCTTTGGGGGGTATATAGATGGCGCAGTGGGTCACGTAAATTTTAAGACAACGTAACAATTGCGTCAGGAGAAGCTCGAAGAAGCTTCCCAAACTAGGCCAAAGCGCCAGTGCCTTAAGCCGAAATGCTGAGGGGCTGGGCTGGATAATAAAAAAAACAAAGAGTTTCTGTAGAGTGACTGCCAGACCGATCAGGTTGATAGCGCTGTCAGAAATGCTGAATGACAAGTGTTTTTTAACACCTGCCGTGCCTAAATGGAGAATGTATATGCACCACACTAAACTTGGCTTGGCCGTTGCGCTGAGTGCTGCTATTTCTACTTCTGCGATCGCAGAAGATAAAGTGCTGAACGTCTACAACTGGTCCGATTACGTTGACCCGGCCATTATCACCGCCTTCGAAGAGAAGACGGGTATCAAAGTAAACTACGATGTTTATGATTCCAACGAGGTACTGGAAGCCAAGCTGATGTCCGGCGGCAGCGGCTACGACATTGTTGTACCGACCGGTGCTTTCCTGGAACGTCAGGTTCAGGCGGGTATCTATGCTGAAATCGATCGTTCCAAGCTGACCAACTACGGTAATCTGGACACTGTTCTGACGGATAAGATTGCCCGTCACGATCCGGATAACAAACACAATGTACCCTGGGCATGGGGCACCATTGGTCTGGGTTACAACGAAGCGATGGTTAAAGAGCGTCTGGGTGAAAATGCTCAGCTCGATTCTCTGGATATGATCTTCAAACCCGAAGTGGCTGCGAAACTGGCAGATTGCGGTATCGGCCTGCTGGACTCTCCGGCGGAAGTGATCTCCGTTGCTCTGAACTACCTGGGTCTGGATCCTAACTCTGAAAACAAGGGTGATCTGAAAAAGGCTAAGGAACTGCTGGATTCTGTACGTCCAAGCATCAAATACTTCAACTCCAGTAAATACATTGCCGATCTGGCCAGCGGTGAGATCTGTGTAGCACTGGGTTATAACGGTGACGTGCTGCAGTCTCAGAGCCGTGCGGATGAAAACAACCTGGGCCAGACGATCGGCTACAGCATCCCAAAAGAGGGCACAATGGTCTGGTTTGACCTGATGGCGATCCCTGCTGATGCACCGCACCCGGAAGCAGCCCATAAGTTTATTGACCACATGCTCGAAGCCGAAAGTGGCGCGGGTATTGCTAACTACGTTTACTACGCCGTGGCTAACAAAGCGGCTGAACCACTGCTGGATAAGGAAGTGTCTGGCAATCCGGGTATTTACCCATCTGAAGAGGTTAAAGCTAACCTGTTCACACAGAACGCGCATACCGCTAAGTTCGACCGTGCTCTGACACGTGCCTGGACCAGCGTGAAAACAGGACGTTGATAATGCCGGGGGAAGCAACGCTTCCCCCAACTGCCTCTGGCGAGTTACTAACTAAGTGTTCTGTTTGAAGAATGTTTACTTAGTGACTTCCAACCGGGGAATGATGCTGCTCATCAGGGTTCTATGTTGTAACTCAGCAGATAACACCTATTCCCCTTGATAATAATAAGTAACCGAGGTTTGTTATGACTTCCTCTCAGCCGATCGATACGCAGAACTCTACAGCAGCGAGCAAAACGCCTCTGTGGAAACAGGCTGGCGCCGAGCCATTCCTGAAAATTGAAAACGTCACCAAAAAATTTGGTGAGTTTACTGCCGTCGACAATATCTCTCTGGATATCTACAAGAACGAGCTGTTCTGTCTTCTGGGTGGTTCCGGTTCCGGGAAAAGTACCCTGCTGCGAATGCTGGCAGGTTTTGAGTCGCCGACCAGCGGCCGGATTCTGATCGATGGCGTTGACATGGCGGGTATTCAGCCATGGAAACGTCCGGTCAACATGATGTTCCAGTCTTACGCGCTGTTTCCTCATCTGACGGTAGAGGACAACGTGGCATTTGGCCTGAAGCGTGAAGGTGTCAGCCGTAACGAAGTGAAACAGCGTGTCGCGCAGATGCTGGATATGGTTCAGCTCGGCCACCTCGGCAAGCGTAAGCCGCATCAGTTGTCCGGTGGTCAGCGTCAGCGTGTTGCCCTGGCCCGTTCACTGGTGAAACGCCCGAAATTGCTGCTGCTGGATGAGCCGCTGGGTGCACTGGATAAAAAACTGCGTGAAGAGACCCAGTTTGAGCTGATCAATATTCAGGAAGAGCTCGGCGTTACCTTCGTTGTGGTAACGCATGATCAGGAAGAGGCGATGACACTGGCCAGCCGTATCGGTGTTATGAACCACGGTGTCATTGTGCAGACCGACGAACCGCACGATGTATACGAATATCCAAACAGCAAATTTGTCGCGGAGTTTATCGGTTCGGTTAACCTGTTCGAAGGCAAGGTGGTTGAAGACCAGCCATCGTTTGTACGTATCGAATCGGCTGAAGCCGGTGCCACTCTGTTTGTTAACCACGGTATCAGTTGTGCACCGGAGCAGATTGTGCACGTTGCGCTGCGTCCTGAGAAGATCAAGATCAGCCACGATAAACCGGAAGGTCATGTGAACTGCATTCAGGGTGAAATCGAAGAGATCGCCTACATGGGCAGCCTGTCGGTATACCGGGTACGTCTGCCAAGCGGCAAGGAAGTACGGGTTACGCAGCCTAACTTCAATCGCCACATGGGCGAGCGTTTCACCTGGCACGATAAAGTGTTCCTCTCCTGGGATGAAGACAGCAGCGTGGTACTGACATCATGAGTACTTCAACCGGATCAGCGTGGATTAATGGTCCTTCGTCACGAATGACCAAATATAACTTCCTCAGCCGTATTAACTGGGGACGTCTTGCGGTAGTCGCTGTGCCTGCACTCTGGCTGGCGATCTTCTTCTTTATCCCGTTTCTGGTGGTATTCAAGATCTCGCTGTCTGAAACCGCCATTGCCATCCCTCCTTATACCTCGATTGTGGAGTGGGATCTGGAAGAAGCCTATCTGGCGTTAAAACTGAATCTGGGTAACTACCTGTTCCTGATTGAGGATGCGTTCTATCTGGATGCTTACCTCAGCTCGATCAAGATTGCTGCGATCTCCACCTTCTTTACACTGCTGGTGGCTTTCCCGATCGCTTACATGATTGCCCGCAGTGAAGGTGGCAAACGTGCACTGTTGCTGGCGTTGGTGATTCTGCCGTTCTGGACCTCTTTTCTGCTGCGTGTTTACGCCTGGATGGGTTTCCTGAAAAAGAACGGTATTGTGAATGAGTTTCTGCTCTCCATCGGTCTGATCGATCAGCCGCTGGTAATGTTGCAGACGGATTTCGCGGTCTATCTGGGTATCGTTTATACCTATCTGCCGTTTATGGTGCTGCCGCTATACAGCGCGCTGGAGAAAATGGATATGACGCTGCTTGAAGCGGCTGAAGATCTGGGCGCACGTCCGGTCACCAGCTTCTTCCTGGTAACGCTGCCGATGGCGATTCCGGGCGTTATTGCCGGCTGTCTGCTGGTATTTATTCCGGCGGTAGGTGAGTTTGTCATTCCGGCATTGCTGGGTGGTTCCGATACGCTGATGATAGGTCGGGTATTGTGGGACGAGTTCTTCCTTAACCGTGACTGGCCGATGGCATCCGCCGTGGCAATTGTCATGCTGGTGGTGTTGGTGTTGCCGATCATGCTGATCCGCAACGGTCAGGGTAAAGAGGAGGCCTAGTCATGAAACGCAGATCTTTATTTCTTAACTTTTCGGCGGGTTTTGGTTTTCTGTTCCTGTACGCGCCAATCATTGCCCTGATTGTTTACAGCTTTAACAAATCCAAGCTGGTAACGGTGTGGGGTGGCTGGTCACTGAAATGGTACGGTGAACTGTTCCGGAACGAACAGATTATCGATGCGGCATTGCTCAGTCTGAAAATCGCCTTTATCAGTGCCACGGCTGCCGTGGTGCTGGGCACCATGGCCGGGTTTGTCCTGAGCCGTTTCGGACCGTTCCGCGGCAAGATGATTCTGTCTGGCTGGATCACTGCCCCTCTGGTCATGCCAGAGGTCATCACAGGTCTTTCTCTGTTGCTGCTGTTTGTTGCGATGGAAGGGCTGTTTGGATGGCCGTCAGGTCGTGGTACCGGCACTATCATTATTGCCCATGTCACCTTCTGTATGGCGTACGTTGCGGTGATTGTGCAGTCCCGGCTGGCATCGATGGATGAAACTCTCGAAGAAGCAGCGATGGATCTGGGCGCCAAGCCAAGCTCTCTGTTCTTTCTGGTAACGTTGCCGCTGATTGCTCCGGCGATTATCTCCGGCTGGCTGCTGTCGTTCACCTTGTCTCTGGATGATCTGGTTATTGCCAGCTTCGTATCCGGACCGGGTAACAGCACACTGCCAATGGTGATCTTCTCCAAAGTACGTCTGGGTGTAACCCCGGAAGTGAACGCGCTGGCTACGATCATGATTGCGATTGTCGCACTGGGTGTTATTGCCGCGATGTTCCAGATGCGCCGTCAGGCACGTCTGCTGGCCAAGCCGGAGTAATTCCGGCCTGGATCAACTTTAAAACAGGGCGCTGTGCCTGCACCCTCAGCGCCCTGAGTTCTATGTCATAAGCTACAGGTATAAGTAATGAAAATTGGTATCCTCGCGACCGGAATCACCCCGGATGAGTTACTGAATGAATATGGCTCCTACGCGGATATGTTTGTTCAGCTATTTGATCAGGCTCAGCGTAAGTTTGAATATGAAGTTTTTGACGTTCGCGAAGGAGAATTCCCGGGCGGTGCAGAACAGTGCGATGGCTGGATCATCACCGGTTCCAAGTTCAACGTGTATCAGAACCTGCCGTGGATGCAGCAGCTTAAGCAGTTGATTCTGGAAATCCATGCGGCGAATAAGCCGATGATCGGTATCTGTTTTGGCCACCAGATTATTGCCGAGGCGTTTGGCGGTAAAGTTGATAAATATCCGGGTGGCTGGGGTGTAGGTCTGCACAGCTATGAACTGCGCGGTGCAACCCAGTTTATTAAAGCGGCACCGACCTCTTTCACCATCAGTGCGATGCATCAGGATCAGGTACTTAATAAGCCTGATAATGCTCAGGTCTTCGCCTGCTCTGACTTCTGTCAGTATGCCGGTCTGATCTACGATGATCGTATTATCACCTTCCAGGCACATCCTGAATTTAACGTCTCCTATGAAGAGGCGCTGGTGGATCTGCGTAAAGGCGCAGTGATTCCAACCGACACTGCAGAGCAGGGCCTGACAACTCTGCGCAGTGACAATGCGGCAACCGACTCCGTTGCGGTGGCTCACTGGATGGCGGACTTCCTCGAGGCTCGCGCCTGATTCCGATTGTAATGCGGCTACCCACGGGTAGCCGTTTTTGTTTCCTCAATGCCACGCAGATAGGGTGGCCGGAGCTCCTCGATTATAGCTGGAGCAGGCGCCTGCAGGTGGTTGCTGTGCAGGGGTAACCCATGAATATTTCTGTATCCCAGCGGATCATACTGACCATTTCAGTAACGCTGTGCCTTTTTCTGGTGACCGCAGCGGTTGCCTACTTCAGCTTTAACGCTGTCAGCCGTCAGGTGTCGACGGTGACCAATGAAAGCTCTCCCCGGGTCAGCCTCAGCGCCAGTTTGCGCGCTAATCTGGCCGATACCAAATACATTCTCCTCGAATACATCAGTGGCAGAGCCGATGAAGACAGCGCGGCCGTTAATCAGCGTCTGGAACAACTGCAGCAAGCCTTTACCACTGACTTTAATCAGTTAAACAATATCGGTGCTGAGGGTGATAGTCTGGATCAGATCCGCCAGCTTACGGATGTGATTTTTGCGCTGGCCGGGCAGATTGTCAGTGAAAAGTCCCGCTACCTTCAGGAGCAGGCATATATAGCAGAGCAGGCCGAGGAGTTTAAATACCTCAGCAGCGAGATCGGTTATACCCTTGAGGATCTGCTGCTGGATGAATACCGCTTTGAGTTTTTGCAGTTAGCCCGTCCCCTGCGTGATGATATCTCCTATCTGGTGAGTAAGGTGAATACGTTGTTGCAGGAAACAGCGCCTTCAAAGGTGTCGGCACTCAATGCGGATGTAGAGAAATATCTGGCCCGGATTGATGCCAAGCTGCAACAGCTCAAAACGCTGGAAGCTGAAGCCTACGAATCGGTTATTGAGATCTGGCAGCCTTATACCGCACAGCTCAAAGGGGAGGATATGACGCTGAGTTCCCACTTGCAGTCGCTGGAAGCGGAGCAGCGTTCGGCTCAGTTGCTGGAACAGATCGAGCAGCGGGTCGGCCACAATGCTGAACTGATCGCAGAGTTTATTCGCGCAGCGCAGGCGCAGGCCGTTGCAGTGGAGCAGGCCACTTCAGATACCATCAACCGGGGTAAGCTGCTGATTGCGCTGGGGACGCTGGCTGCGGCATTAATCTCCGGATTGTTCGGTTACCGGCTGGTGGTGCATCTGCGTGGTTCCCTGCACCGGGTTGTTCAGGGGATGGGACAGATCGCGTCCGGTGATCTCTCTTCTCAGGTCGAAGTGCTCGGCAAAGATGAACTCTCTGCTCTGGCGGAGAGTACCAACAGTCTCTCCGCTCAGTTACGTCAGTTGGTGGAACAGATTCTGAACACCGTCTCGCAGGTTCAGGATACCGCCCGGGTCAGCAGTGATATCAGCGGCGAAACCCTGAAAGGTGTGGAGCAGCAGAGCCTGCTCAGTGCACGACTGGCGGCAACCGCTACCGAGATGGAAGCCAGCGCATCAGAAGTCGCCCATCATGCCGACCAGACCTTGAGCGATGCTCAGCAGGCTGAACAGCAGCTCAATGCCAGCAGTGAACAACTGGTGCAGAACAGTCAGGGGATCAACGTGCTGGCACAGGAAGTGAATGATGCCATGGAAGGGGTTAACAAGCTGAAAGAGCACAGTGATTCGATCAGTCAGGTGATCAATGTGATCCGCGACATCGCCGAGCAAACCAATCTGTTGGCGTTGAATGCGGCGATCGAGGCCGCTCGGGCCGGCGAAACGGGCCGGGGGTTCTCGGTTGTGGCTGATGAGGTTCGCTCACTGGCAACCCGGACTCAGGGTTCAATCAGTGCTATTGAGTCCATGGTTCAGAACCTGCAGCAGGGCGCTGAAAGTGCTGCCCAGACCATGTCCAGTTGTTCGGGCCGGGCGATGCAAAGCAGTCAGCAACTGGAGGCGTGCACCCGTAACCTGACACAGGTGGTCGCGGCCGTGCAGCGGATGCGTGAAATGAGCTCTCAGGTGGCCAATGCGACCGATGAACAGAGCTCCACCGTTGCTGAAATCAGCCAGAGCCTGACAGAAATAAACCTCATCATGTCCAGCACCACCGAGGGGGCAGAGCGCTCAGCAGGTCAGAGTGAATCGCTGCGCGACCTTTCCGACAACCTCAGTCAGCAGGTGAGCCGGTTCCGGGTTTAGCCTCAAATCAGCAGTTACAGGCCCGCTTTATGCGGGCCTGTTTGTTTTCGGAAAGCTGACCTTTTCGCGGAGGGGACTCCGCTCCTACCTGAGGGGGCGCCTATAGTGGTTTGGCAGATCAGGTTTTTTTCCTTCCGCAGGCGCGCTGTCCTCAGCGCGATAGCACTGGTGAAGGGGCGATCTGATTCAGTCCGGCCAGAATTCGGCTTCGGTCTCATAGCAGGCCCCTTCCGGTCGTAAGAGGCTGCTTTTTAACTGGTAACTGTCCACCTCCATCCGGCTGCGGAAGCCCAGTGCCTGTGTACTGATCTGAGTCAGTAGTTCAGGGCTGAGCCGATGACAACGGCCGAGGGTGATATGAGGGATATATTTACGCTGTTCCAGTTTCAGCCCCTGTTTTCTCAGGGCGTGGCTTAATGAAGCCTGCAGCCGCATGAGCGCCGGTTCCTGTTTTACCCCCAGCCAGACTACGCCGGAGCGGAAGTGGCCGCAGCCGGAAAACGCCAGTGCAAAGGGTTGAAAGGGGATCTCTGCTGCGGTTTCGATGATCTCATCCAGCCGTTGTTCGGGCTGTTCGCCGAGAAACGCCAGCGTCAGGTGAAGCTGAGCGGGTGGCGTCCAGCGGACCTGCTGCAGTTGCGGCAGGTAGAGGGTTTCTATCTCATCCTGAACACGCTCAATCAGGTTGATGGCAAAAAACAGTCGCATCCGTGTAATCCCTTCTCAGCCTTTTTTCTGAGCTGCAGTATAATGGCGGCCACTGATGACCCCTGCCATTAATCAAGTATAAGGCTTAGCTTCTTGAAGATCATTTTAGCGCCCATGGAGGGCGTGGTTGACTATACCATGCGCGATCTGTTGACCCGGGTGGGCGGGATTGACGCTTGTGTTACCGAGTTTCTGCGGGTCAGTGACCGGGTCCTGCCGGCCAAGGTGTTTCGCCGTCTCTGCCCGGAGCTGCACAATGGTGGTCGCACCCCAGCGGGGGTGCCGGTCATATTGCAACTGCTTGGCAGTGATCCCTCGGTGCTCGCGGGTAACGCACGCAAGGGGGCTAAACTCGGTGCGCCGGGTATCGATCTCAACTTTGGCTGTCCGGCGAAAACCGTGAACAAGAGCAAAGGCGGTGCGGTGCTGCTGGACACCCCGGAACTGATTCATCAGATTGTCGCTGCGGTTCGTGAGGCGGTACCGGCTGAGATTCCGGTGACTGCAAAAATGCGTCTGGGGAATAAAGACAAGAGTCTGGCACTGGAGAACGCTCATGCCATTGCTGAGGCGGGGGCCGACGGACTGGCGGTGCATGCCCGTACCAAGCTGGAGGGGTACCGGCCACCGGCACACTGGGAATGGATCAGACGCATCCGTGATGCGGTTAACATGCCGGTGATCGCCAACGGTGAGGTCTGGAACTGGCATGATTACCAGAAATGTCGCGAAGTCAGTGGCTGCGACGATGTGATGATCGGTCGGGGCCTGATCGCCCGTCCGGATCTGGGCAGGGCCATTAAACAGCAGCAGATGGGTGACCCTGTTGAGGGATATCACTGGGATCAGGTCAGTGCGCTGGTGGAAACTTACCTGAATCGTATCGAGCAGGATATTGCCCCGCGCTATGTTCATGGCCGGATCAAACAGTGGTTACAGCAATTGCAACGAACTTATCCTGAGGCAGCTCATCTGTTCCATCAGGTGAAGACCCTGAAAGACCCCGAAGCTCTGCGTCAGGCGATGGCCGTGGCATTACCTCCGACCTCCTGACAGGCATTTTCTGCCGCTCTGTCTCATACTGTTTTATAGAGAACAGGAGGCGGCTATGAATACACGGGTTGCTGCCGTGGCGGGTATGTTCTATCCGGCTGAGGCAGAGGTACTGGCAGCACAGGTGGATGCGTTGCTGCACAGGGAAGCAGAGGCAACAGAACGGCCACCACGCGGTTTGATCGTGCCCCATGCCGGTTACATCTACAGTGGTTCAACAGCGGCGGCAGCTTACCGTTTGCTTCAGGGCCGGGCAGAGGAATATGCCCGGATTCTGCTGTTGGGGCCGGGCCATCGGGTCGCGGTGCGGGGTATGGCTGTTCCCGCTGTGGCCAGCTTCAGCACCCCGCTGGGTGATTATCCTCTGGCTACGGAGGCTCTGGCCGGTTTAGTGCAAAGTGGTCTGGTGCAGTACAACGACGCAGCACATCAACTGGAACACTCGCTGGAGGTACAGCTACCGTTTCTGCAGCGGCTGGGTTTCTCTCTGCCTCTGTTGCCCGTGGTGGTCGGTCAGGCAAGCGCCGCGAAGGTGGCCGGGCTGATCACAGAGGTCTGTGCCGGCGATAATACACTGCTGCTGATCAGCACTGACCTGAGCCACTTTCACCCCTATGAGGAAGCTCGACGTTTAGATACAGCCACGACACGCGCGATCGTTGCGCTGCATAGCGATCTGCTGCCGCAGCAGGCCTGCGGCTGTTACGCACTGAACGGGCTGCTACACTGGTTGCAGCAGTCCGGGGGCTCGGTCGAGCTGGTTACACAATGCAACTCCGGTGATTGCCCTCAGGTTGGCGATAAAACACGGGTCGTAGGATACGGAGCCTATGTCATATACAGCTGAGCAACGCACCACGTTAAGTCAGTTATCGCGCAGTGCGATCTGGTCTGAATTTCATCCTGAGGAGGTCCGCTCTCCGCAGCGGGAGGAGGCCTGGCTCAACGAACCCCGGGCCTGTTTTGTTACCCTGAAAAAGTTCGGCGAGTTGCGCGGCTGTATCGGCAGTCTTAAAGCGCACCGGCCTCTGCTTGAGGAGATCTGGGAGAGTGCCCGGGCGGCTGCGTTCCATGATCCGCGTTTCCCACCGCTGAATGAAGATGAGTTTGCTCAGGTCGAGGTGGAGTTGTCCGTGTTAACCCCCCTGCAACCGATCCACCCCCGTTCTGAAGAGGCGCTGCTGGCCCAGCTCCGTCCGGGTATCGATGGGCTGGTGATGAAGGAGGGGGTGCATAAGGCGACATTCTTGCCCGCTGTCTGGGCTCAGTTACCGGTGGCTGCAGAGTTTCTTGAGCAGCTCCGGCGCAAAGCCGGCTTACCGCTGGGTTACTGGAGTGACGCATTGGAGTTCTTCATCTACCAGACTGAAAAATGGAGTGAAGAGGATAATGAACTGGATTAATCAGATTGTCATAACGGGGTCATCTGGCCGGGCTATAAACGGTAACGCCTTCGGCTGGCGCCCGTTTTGTACTGTTCCCACAGGCGGGCTTGTGAGCTGTTGGCAGATACTCCGGGTAACAGCACAATGAATCTTTACGATCTGTCCGGTTCCGGGCCTGATGCGGAGAAATTCGACCCGCTGTTCTCGCTGCGGGGTGTCAGGGTTGAGCGAATTATCTCTCATGGTCAGGCCACGCCGGAAGGGCAGTGGTACGATCAGGCGTGGGATGAATGGGTACTGCTGATCTCAGGGAGCGCAGCGCTGGAGATTGCAGGCCTGCCGGAGCAGATCGAGTTGCAGGCGGGTGATCATTACCTGCTGCCGGCCCATCAGCGTCATCGGGTTGCCCGGACCGACTCTCAGGAACCGACCATCTGGCTCGCGTTGCATTTTGACCAGCATAAGATTGCCGGGGAGTAGCGGATGCAGATTGAGCGCAGGATTGAGCTGGTTAAGGGAGATATTACAGCGCTTCAGGTCGATGCACTGGTCAACGCTGCGAATTCCAGTTTGCTCGGTGGCGGCGGTGTAGACGGTGCAATTCATCGGGCCGCAGGGCCTGAACTACTGGCAGAGTGCCGTAGCCTGGGAGGTTGTGAAACCGGTCAGGCAAAAATGACGCACGGCTATCAACTGGCAGCTCCATGGGTGATCCATACCGTCGGGCCGATCTGGTACGGCGGGGATGACAATGAAGCCGGCCTGCTGCAAAGCTGCTATCGCAACTGTATGGCGCTGGCGGCAGAAAACGAGCTGAAATCGCTGGCATTTCCGGCCATCAGTTGCGGGGTTTATGGTTATCCGCCGCAGCAGGCCGTGCCGCTGGCTCTGCAAACGGTTGCACAACAGCTACTGCAGTATCCTGCAATTGAACGTGTTTTGTTCTGCTCTTTCAGCGCTGAGATGCACCACCTCTATCAGCAGGCCTGTGCTGATCTGTTCTCCCTTTCATAACCACTTACTACCCGCTTCTGCGCGCTGGCGCTATAGTGGTGCCTGAGTTATTGTTGAGCGATAGTTACATAACTGAGCAGGCTGCTGCTCATATAGAAGGGAGAACGCTATGAGTGATGTGGAATATCCGATAAAAGGCGCCTGTCAGTGCGGCGGGGTTACTTATGAACTGCTGGCGCCACCGGCGATGGTTGTGGCCTGTCACTGCCGGGAGTGCCAGAAATTGTCGACCAGTGCGTTCAGTATCACCGCTATGGTGGATGCAGATTCAATTCGCTTCAGTGGTGAGATGCAGGAGTGGAGCCGTCCGGCGGAGAGCGGCAATATCAGTGCTGCGAAGTTTTGCCCTTGCTGTGGTAACCGTCTCTATCACTTCAATCCTGATGAGCCGGAAAAGATCAAACTCAAGCCGAGCACCCTCAGCGATACCCGGATCATCAATCCGACTGCCCACGTCTGGGTCAGTGAAAAGCAGGACTGGTATCAGATCCCTGAAGGAGTTAAGGTTTTTGAAAAACAGCCTTGAGGTCAGGGCACTAAAAAAGGAGGCATGGCCTCCTTTTTTATGATTACTCAGATAAGCATTCAGTGCTCAATCTGAATCTGACGAGGCTTCATTGCTTCTGGTATTTCATGTACCAGATCCACATGCAACAGCCCGTTTTCCATCGACGCTTTGACTACTTTGACATGATCTGCCAACTGGAAGCGGCGTTCAAAGTTGCGCGCGGCGATGCCCTGATAAAGGTAGTGGCGGTTCTCTGGTTGCTCTTTTTTCTGGCCGGTAATGGTCAGAGAACCACTTTCGCTCTGGATGTTCAGTTCATCGTTATCAAACCCGGCGACAGCCATAGTAATACGGTAGTTGTTCTCACCCAGTAGCTCGATATTGTAGGGTGGGAAAGAGGGCTGGTTGTCGTTGCGGTTGGCGTTATCCAGCATGTTTGCCAGACGATCAAAACCGATAGCAGAACGGTACAGTGGGGAAAGGTCGAATTCACGCATAGTCTATATCCTCATCAAGCAATATATTTTTATCGATCGGCCTCTCAGTTTGAGCAGGCCAGTCAGCAGACCTCACCGGGAGCATCTGCTAAGGAACCGGCTAACGAGTCGTGCAGGCAGAGCACTAACAGGATTTATTAGCAGGTTCCCTTACTAAATAAAGGCGCTTGTCAGGAATTCAAGACAGTGTTGTGAAATTTTTATGCGTCGGGTTCAACCTTGAAGCGATCAACGTCGTTGGTGATCTCTACTTCAACACTGGGTGAAGGGATACGGTAGTCGTGTACCCGCTCCCAGCCATCGCTCTCTGGTGCGCGTTCCCAGACGGTGCCTGCGTTATAAGTCACCAGCTCTGTCATGGAAGGGTCAAGACGACACATTTTTTCCACCGGCACCGGAACCAGATTAGACAGTTCATCTTCCAGAAACTCTTCAGTTTCGTATCCGGTAAACATACGCCAGCCTGTGTCATTCAGGTGCTCAGGTACCGTTTTATACATAAAGCGGATCGGCAGTTTTTCGTCAAAGCACAGTTTAGAAACCAGGGCCAGAAAGCCATTTTTGGTCTGGTTGGTTTCATTTTCCTGTGTAACCGGGGTATCGACATCAACAGATTTCATGGTGGCCTTTGTCATTCAGAGAGTGTGCGGGGCTATTTTAAACCCTGCAGCGAGTTGAGGCCACCGGGCCGTTTGCTCAATATTGAGGTCAGTGTCGAAATCGGGTTTCGGCAGAAGAATGAGAAGGGATCTCAATGATTATGCAAAACAGGGCCGGGCCCCGGAGGTTAAAAAGGAAAAAAGAGCCGCACAGGTTAGCGGCTCTTTCTCAGTTTGATGCGGGTTATAGCCGTTAATCAAACAGGGTTTTGAGCAGTTCAGTAGATCGTGCGGCCGGATTCTCGCGGATCTTTTTCTCTTCGGCGGCGAGTACGGTGAACAGGCCGCTGAGGGCTTCGTCGGTGACGTACTGATCCAGATCGACGTTGACTTTATCGCCGACAAAAGGAATCTGTTTGGCCTCACCGGCGAGATCCGAGTAATAGCGGGTTGCACCGACCTGACTCAGAGAGTCTTTCACGCTCGGCTGGAACAGTTCACGTAGCTGGCTGCTGGTTTTCTCCTGAAAGTACTGAGTAGCGGCATCGTCCGGGCCCTGATAGATCTTTTTCGCATCCTCAAAGCTCATCTCTTTAATGGCGTTGACGATCAGGGCCGTGGCCTGCGGTGCTGCTTTTTCGGCGGCACGGTTCATGCTCTCTTCGAACTGGTCAACCTGTTGCTCCAGCCCGTATTTCCGCAGCAGACCGGCGACCTGATCGATTCCGGAGGGCAGTGGGATACGAATCTGCTGATTATCCAGATAACCGCCGGGCTGGCTGATCTCTTCGATCGCGCGTTGGCTGCCTACTTCGAGTGCTTCTTTCAGTCCGTTGATCAGGGTCTGGGTGTCCAGTTGGGTGTTGCTGGTGGCGTTGCTGCTGCCGAGGGTAGTGTCGATCACCTGTTTCTGCAGCTCTTCATCCTGTACCGCCTCTTTCAGTGCATCTGCCCAGCCGGCATAGGTGTGGCCTGCCAGAAGGCTGAGGAGCAGAGCAGACAGGCTGAGTGTGTGTTTTTTCATTGTCGCGATTTCCTTTTCTGAACCGGTTTTTGCCGGGTGAAAATCTATCTTAGCCGGATGAAACTGGCTGGAGAATGAACCCACAGGGGATATAGCCTCAGCATAGCAACAAGCCGGCAGCAGGTCTTGTCTAAAGTCGATTGGCAGTCGCCCCGGTAGAAGATAAGATGTTAATTTTTTCAGCGAAGGAGCAGGCGATGACTCAGCGCCCAGAGGTGGTCTTCAGCACGAATATTCAGCCGGAATGGCTGGATTATAACGACCATATGAACGTAGCTTACTATGTGCTGATTTTTGACAAAGCCGGGGAAGCGCTGGTCAGCGAACTGGGTTTGAGTGAAGCCGTTACCCGTGAAACGCAGATCTCATGGATGGTGCTGGAAAACCATATCACCTATAACAATGAGGTGGTGCTGGATCAGCCGGTCGAAGTGCGGGCACAGTTGCTGGATCATGACGCTAAGCGGATGCATCTGTATTTCGAGATGTTCGCCAGAGACGATAAGGGTGGGGAGTACCTTGCCTCCACGCTGGAGCAGATGGCGATGTGTGTGGATCTGAGCCAACGCAAGAGTTGCCCGTTCCCGGAAGCGGTGTCGGCAAAACTGGCGCAGATGTCAGAGGCCCAGTCCTCGCTGGAAAAACCATCCAACATTGGCCGGACAATCGGTATCCGGCGTAAATAAGGCTGTTTTCCTGCAGCAGCGGTTTTGAAAGTCAGCTTTGTGCTGTTGCAACTGCTATCTTTAAAGCTCTCAGGGAATGCAGTAAGGGGTCGGTGTGGCTGCACTTGGTTGTACCCGTAGTCTCAAAAAACGAATGCGTGAGGGTGCCTGCCTGCTTTTTCTGTTGCTGGCGGTGGCTTTCTTGCAGCAGGCTCGCGCAGCGATTCCGGTTGTGTCTGAAGTTCAGCCCCTGCCGGGTTATGAGATCCGCTACATAAAAGAAACCGGTAAGCAGCGCTATGATTATCTGGCTGCGGAACAAGAGATTGAGCGGCGCGGTATAACGGGGACGAGCGAGGTGCTTAATTTTGGTTTCGGCTCCGACCCGGTCTGGCTGATGTTCCGGTTAACGGCTGAGCATACGGGACAATCCCGGGTGTTACAGGTAGAGAATGCCTGGCTGGACAGGATCGATCTGTATTTCGTCAGCGCGGATACCGCCGTGCACCACTACCAGACCGGCGATAAACTGCCGTTTTCCGGGCGGAGTCATCGCTTTTTCCGTTTTCCGCACACCTTTGCATCGGAGCAGACCACCGTGTTAATGCGGGTTGAAAGTATTGACCCGATGCTGCTGCCGATGAAGCTCTATTCGCAGCCGGCAGCCGCTCAGCAGCAACTCAGTTCGGGTTATCGTTACGGTATTATCTACGGTTTCCTGCTGGCGTTGATGATCTATAACGCCTTGCTGGCCATGAGTTTGCGCAGCCGTCGTTATCTGTTTTATTCCATCTATCTGGGCTGTTTTCTGTTGCTGAATATGGCCTATACCGGCCATGGCAACCAGTGGCTATGGCAGGCAAGTCCGGCATGGCAAAACACCGGTATCCCGGTGCTGATGATTCTCTACGCCACCAGTGGTTTACTGTTCGCGCGGTTTTTCCTGCCTCTGTCCCGTTATCTTCCGCAGATAAACCAGATTGCGATGGGCTATATGCTGCTGTTGGCGCTGCTGGCCATCGTGTTCTCTCTGACCGGGCTTCACCTCTGGCTGTTGTACAGTGCTTTCAGCGGGGTGGTACTGTTTGCCCTGTTGATGATGCTGATTGGCGTCATCGCCTGTTTGAATGGAATTAAAGAGGCGCGTTATTTTCTGGGTGCGGCGGTGTTCGCCATGATCAGTGCGATCATTACCGCATTAACGGTATCCGGCGTGGTTGAGTACAGTGCGCTGGGTTTTTATGCGGTTGAGTATGGGATGCTGCTGGAGGCGGTATTGTTTGCCTTCGCGCTGGCGTACCAGTTCCGTATCAATCAGGTGGCTAAGCTCAGGGCTGAGCAGATGGCGGAACGGGATCAGTTAACCGGGCTGTATAACCGGCGTGGCTTTCTCAACGCGCTGTCACCTATGCTCAGCAACGCTCAGCGTTACCGGCATCATGCCTGTCTGATGCTGCTGGATATCGATCACTTTAAGAAGATCAACGACAGCCTTGGGCACAGTTTTGGTGATCGGGTATTGCAGGATCTTTCCTCCCTGCTGCAGAAAGAGCTGCGCAACGGAGATCTGGTGGCGCGCTGGGGTGGCGAGGAGTTTCTGGTGCTGTTGCCGGAGACGGAGCAGGGCGATGCGATCGCACTCGCGGAGCGTCTGTTGTCTCAGGCGTCCAATCGGGCCGTCAGCTCGGATGGCGTAAGCCGGGCTTATTCATTGAGTATCGGGATCTCGACGCTGGATCTGAACCGGCCGAATTTTGAAAACCTGTTTCAGGAGGCCGATCAGTACCTGTATCAGGCGAAGCAGGCAGGGCGCAACCGGGTTTGCTACCGGCAGGCCACTCATGAATCCGCTTGTGTTTAGGGCATAAAAAAGCCGGAGCACAGGCGTCCGGCTTTTCGCATTTCTCTCAGGCTTAACCCTCTTCCGGCTCGTAGCCCAGGTTCGGTGCCAGCCAGCGTTCCGCTTCGGCTTTTTCCATACCCTTGCGTTTGGCGTAGCTTTCTACCTGGTCTTCGCTGATCTTGGCGACACCAAAATACTGTGACTCCGGATGGCTGAAGTAGAAGCCGCTGACCGCTGCGGTTGGCAGCATTGCGTAGGCATCGGTCAGTGTCATACCGGTGTTTTTCTCCACATCCAGCAGTTCCCAGAGCAGCCCTTTCTCAGTGTGTTCCGGGCAGGCCGGGTAACCCGGAGCAGGGCGGATCCCTTTGTATTTCTCAGCGATCAGCTCGTCGTTGCTGAGCTGCTCGTCTGCGGCATAGCCCCAGATCTGTTTACGCACTTTGTCGTGCATCATCTCAGCCAGAGCTTCGGCAAACCGGTCTGCCAGAGCTTTTACCATGATCGAATTATAGTCGTCGTGGTCGGCCTCATACTTCGCCACCAGTTCATCACAGCCGTGACCGGCGGTGACCGCAAAGGCGCCCAGGTAGTCGCCTTTGCCGCTCTCTTTCGGCGCGACAAAATCGGTCAGGCACATATTCGCTTTGCCGCCGACCTTCTCGGTCTGCTGACGCAGGTGGTGCAGTTGCATCAGGACTTCGCTGCGGCTGTCATCGGTATACAGTTCGATATCATCGTGGTTGATGCTGTTGGCCGGGAAGATACCCACCACCGCTTTGGCAGTCAGCAATTTTTCATCGACCAGCTGTTTCAGCATCGCCTGAGCGTCCTCAAAGAGGCGGGTGGCCTCCTCACCGATGATCTCGTCATTCAGGATGCGCGGGTAGCGACCGGCCAGCTCCCAGGAGTGGAAGAACGGCGTCCAGTCGAAGTACTCGAGAATTTCATTCAGGGAGATGTCATCGAACACATGAATACCCGGCTGCAGCGGTGCCGGTGGGGTGTAGTTGTCCCAGTCAATTGCATATTTATTGGCGCGGGCTGCTTGCAGCGTGACCCGGCGCTTATCATTCATACGTGCGGCATGACGTTCGCGAACCGCAACGTACTCTTCCTGAATCTCCCGGACGTAGGCTTCCTTCTTACTGCCCAGCAGGGAGGACGCAACATTTACCGCCCGCGAGGCGTTGGTGACGTGTACGACCTGATCACGCTTAAAGGCAGGATCGATCTTAACCGCAGTGTGTGCTTTGGAGGTGGTGGCACCCCCGATCAGCAGCGGGATATCGAAGCCCTGACGCTCCATCTCTTTGGCTACATGAACCATCTCATCCAGTGACGGGGTGATCAGGCCGGAGAGGCCGATCAGGTCAGCGTTCTCTTCACGTGCGGTTTTGAGGATGGTTTCAGCCGGAACCATAACGCCCAGATCGATAATCTCGTAGTTGTTACACTGCAGCACCACACCGACGATGTTTTTACCGATATCGTGTACGTCACCTTTAACCGTGGCGAGCACGATCTTACCGTTGGACTGGCTGGCGCCATCTTTCTCAGCTTCGATAAACGGCATCAGGTAGGCAACCGCTTTCTTCATTACGCGGGCGGATTTAACCACCTGCGGCAGGAACATTTTGCCGGCACCAAACAGGTCGCCCACGACGCTCATACCATCCATCAGCGGGCCTTCGATGACGTGCAGCGGGCGATCATGGTTCTGTCGGGCTTCTTCGGTATCGTCTTCGATAAACTCGGTGATCCCCTTAACCAGAGCGTGTTCCAGACGCTTGTTAACGTCCCACTCGCGCCATTCCTGCGCTTTGGCTTCATCCTGCTGGCTGCCGTCGCCGCGATACTTTTCGGCGATATCCAGCAGACGTTCGGTGGCATCGTCACGGCTGTTCTGGATCACATCCTCAACCGCCAGACGCAGCTCTTCGGGCAGGTCATCATAGATCGCCAACTGGCCGGCGTTAACGATACCCATATCCATACCCTGTTTGATGGCATGGTAAAGGAAGACACAGTGGATCGCCTCACGTACCGGGTTATTCCCGCGGAAGGAGAAGGAAACGTTAGAAACACCGCCGGAGATCTTGGCGTAAGGCAGGTTCTGTTTGATCCAGCCGGTGGCCTGAATAAAGTCGACCGCGTAGTTGTTGTGTTCCTCGATACCGGTCGCAACCGCGAAGATATTCGGGTCGAAGATGATATCTTCGGCCGGGTAGCCCACCTTGTCGACCAGTACCCGGTAGGAGCGTTCACAGATCTCGATCTTACGCTCATAGGTATCGGCCTGACCGCTTTCGTCAAACGCCATTACCACGACCGCAGCACCGTAGCGGCGCAGTTTGCGGGCCTGTTCGATAAAGTTCTCTTCGCCCTCTTTGAGGGAGATGGAGTTGACGATGCCTTTACCCTGAATACACTGCAGGCCGGCTTCGATCACATCCCACTTGGAGGAGTCGATCATAATCGGTACACAGGCGATATCCGGTTCAGAGGCGATCAGGTTGAGGAATTTAACCATCGCCGCATGGGCATCCAGCATCCCCTCATCCATGTTGATATCGATGATCTGGGCGCCGTTTTCTACCTGCTGACGGGCGACGTCGAGGGCGGTTTCATAATCCTGTTCTTTGATCAGTCGCTTGAACATCGCCGAACCGGTGACGTTGGTACGCTCACCGACGTTGACGAACAGGCTCTCTTCGCCGATGTTCATCGGCTCCAGACCGGACAGACGGCACTCAACCGGCAGTTCAGGCAACTGACGAGGTGCATGCTGCTGAGCAGCTTCACGCATCGCTTTAATATGCGCAGGGGTGGTACCACAGCAGCCACCGATAATGTTCAGGAAGCCGGACTGCGCCCATTCGCCGATCTCTTCTGCCATCTGCTCCGGGGTTTCATCGTAACCACCGAAGGCGTTGGGCAGGCCCGCATTCGGGTGCGCCGAAACAAAGGTTTCGGAGATGCGCGACAGCTCTTCGACATACTGACGCAGCTCTTTCGGGCCGAGCGCACAGTTCAGACCGATGGAGATCGGTCTGGCATGGCGAACCGAGTTCCAGAAGGCTTCAGTCGTCTGCCCGGAGAGGGTACGACCGGAGGCATCGGTAATTGTACCGGAGATCATTACCGGTAGGCGGATGCCCCGTTCTTCGAAGTAGGTTTCAACTGCGTAGATTGCGGCTTTGGCGTTCAGGGTATCGAAGATGGTCTCGATCAGAATAATATCAGCACCGCCCTCGATCAGGCCGTCCAGTGATTCGGTATAGGCTTCAACCAACTGGTTGAATGAGACATTACGGAACGCCGGATCGTTTACATCCGGTGAGATCGAGCAGGTACGGTTGGTCGGGCCGAGGACACCGGCAACATAGCGTGGCTGATCCGGTGTTTCGGCGCTGATCTCGTCACAGGCCTGACGTGCCAGACGCGCCGCTTCAACGTTGATCTCACGGCTGAGAGATTCCATCTCGTAATCCGCCATGGCGATCTGCGTCGCGTTGAAGGTGTTGGTCTCGATGATGTCGGCACCGGCCAGCAGGTATTCCCGGTGGATCGCTTTGATCACATCCGGTTTGGTCAGCACCAGCAGGTCATTGTTGCCTTTTACTTCAATATGCCAGTCGGCAAAACGCTCGCCCCGGTAATCCGCCTCTTCCAGTTTGTAATCCTGGATCATGGTGCCCATACCACCATCCAGAATCATGATGCGGTTTCGGAGGCTTTCTGAGAGCGTTTCGGTCAAGGTTTTATCTGTCACGGCAAGGTACCTGAATCAGCCACTGTAAAAATAAGTGCTGTATTGTAAATCAATTAGTTAAGAAAGGGAGTGAGTAAAGCTAATAGGATAATGAAGCTGACTCAATTTGACCTGCCTGATCGCGGCAATCATCTGACAACCGTTACTGGCGGCATAGCCTGTGGCACATGCAGGGGGGAAATTCTTAGAGCCTCTGACTATTTGTATATATAAAAGTGGGTAGTCTCTGTTAAAATCGCGGCCACTTTTTAGTAATATGTGCGCCGCACAACGCGAGTTGCCTGCTCACTGATGCCTGAGTGCGCAGGAGGGGGCAACCGATAAAAGACTGTCTGAGCGGAACCTTTTGGTTCACTTGCCTGCAGACAGTGGATGGGAGCCAGAATTATCTGGCAGAGATGATTAAACGCAGGATTTCAGTCTATGCTGCAGACATTTTTGAAGTGTAAGCTACATCGGGTAACTGTCACCCACGCTGAGCTGCACTACGAAGGTTCATGTGCCATCGATGGTGTATTGCTTGATAAGTCAGGCATTCGTGAATATGAACTGATTCATATTTACAACATCAACAACGGTGAGCGCTTCACCACTTACGCAATCCGCGCAGAAGATAACAGCGGTATTATCTCTGTTAATGGCGCGGCTGCTCACAAAGCGAGCAAAGGCGACCTGCTGATCATTGCATCTTACGTCCAGCTGGACGAACAGGAAGCTGATGCACACCAGCCAACGCTGTGCTACTTCGAAAACGCTAAAGCCGATGGTGGTGTAGGCGCAACTGATGAAGAGCTGCACCAGCGTAATGTGCTGACCGGTATGAAACAGGCCATCCCTGTTCAGCCGAAGGATATCTGATCCGAATTCAGTAGAGCCGCTGCACCGGCTATACTCCCTGCAAAGCCCGCCCTGTGCGGGCTTTGTCATTTCTGGATGACGAGTACCGACCTATGGCTGGCTTGAAAGGCTCTGCTATTGCGGGTAAATTGGCGCCACAAATGGCTAACCGCCGATAAAAAAAGCACACCAAATAAATCATTAGGAGTTACGCGTGGAACTCGCATGTCTTGACCTCGAAGGGGTACTGATCCCGGAAATCTGGATCGCATTTGCTGAAGAAACAGGTATTGAAGAGCTGAAAGCTACAACGCGTGATATTCCTGATTATGATGAATTGATGCAGCAGCGTCTGCGGATTCTGGATGAGCACGGTCTGACGCTGCCACAGATCCAGAACACCATCAGCCGTCTGGCACCGCTGGAAGGTGCGGTTGAATTTGTTAACTGGTTGCGTGAACGCTTCCAGGTGGTGATTCTGTCAGATACCTTCTATGAGTTCGCACAGCCACTGATGCGCCAGCTGGGTTTCCCGACGCTGCTTTGCCATAAGCTGGAAGTGAATGAGGAAGGCCGCATTACGGATTACACCCTGCGTCAGAAAGACCCTAAGCGTCAGTCTGTGCGTGCATTCCAGTTGCTCAACTACCGTGTGATCGCCGCAGGTGACTCTTATAACGACACCACTATGCTGACTCAGGCGGAGTCTGGTATTTTGTTCCACGCGCCGGATAACGTGATTGCTGAGTTCCCGCAGTTCCCGGCCGTCCACACCTACGAAGACCTGAAAAAAGAGTTTATTAAAGCCAGTAACCGCAATCTGTCGCTTTAATCTCCAATCTGCAGAAAAGCGATCCACCGGATCGCTTTTTTTTACTCTGCGATAAGCATGCGGCAGCGCAGGCCCTGAATTGCGGCAACCTGAAGTGGCCCGTATAACGGGTTCAGCCCGAACCGGATCGCGCCGGAACTTGCTTCTCTGGTTGAGAACTGATCTGCTTATCAGCGATAACGGGGTAATAAAGGTGATTACAGCCGACTGAACATTGTTTCATCCGCGTATCGTCAGTATTATTCCCGGGCTTCTTATATCCCCCTCTGAACAGGTGTTTCATGCTCTCAACCGTGATTGTCAGTAATAATCCTCAGCTAACCGACCGTTTGTCCGGGCTGTTGCAGGAGGAGTATCAGGTTGAATCTTATGACTCGCTGCTCAACATAGCTGCTGAATACGGACAGCTAGTGTTGCTCGGCGCGGATCAAATGGATCTGCATGCCCATACCGACCTTCAGGCATGGGTTGTGGCGCAGGAGAAGATCGGCAATCCGGTGATTCTGTGCTGGCCGGATGAAGCTCAGGACCTGCGTGAACAGGCGATCGCACTGGGGTGCTCTGATTATCTGACGCCGCCGTTTTATCCGGCGGTGGTGAATGCTAAATGCCAGACGTATATGAGCCTGGCGAAGCTTAAACAGAGTTTTGAAGGCGCCGGCCCGCTGGATGAGAACCCCACCTGTGCCCGTGAGCACGCTCTGCTGGCGGTTCAGGATGCGGCGATTCTTTGTCTGGCGACGATCGCCCGGGTGAGGGATCATTCCACCGGCAACCATATTCTGCGTACTCAGCATTATGTCAAATCACTGGCAGAACATCTGCGTAAGCAGCCGCAGTTTGCGGATGAGCTGGACAGTGAGACGATTGAGCTGTTCTACAAGACCTCTGCGCTGCACGATATTGGTAAAGTAGGGATTCCGGATCATATTCTGCAAAAGCCCGGCGCGCTGACCGATGCCGAATATGAGGTGATGAAAACGCACACGCTGCTGGGTTATCAAGCAGTCAGTTCTGCAGAGCAGTTGCTGAACAAATCACCTCAGAATGAGGCGGTCAAATTCCTCAAAATCGCCCAGCAGGTCACACTCAGCCACCATGAGCGCTGGGATGGTGAAGGTTATCCCCAAGGGCTGAAAGGAGAACAGATTCCGTTGGTAGCGCGACTGATGGCCGTGGCGGATGTATATGACGCGATGATCTCACGCCGCCCGTATAAAGGCGCGCAGGATCATGATCATGTCAAAGAGATGATTGTGGCCGGTCGCGGCAGTCACTTTGATCCGGCGGTGGTGGATGCGTTTCTTGATCTTCAGGATATGTTTGCCAGAATCTCGATCCGGTTGGAGGATGTGTTTCCCTCCAGTGCTGACCTGACCCTGCACTCCATGGCCGAACTGATCAGCGAGAATGATCGGGCGGGCTGAAAGAAAGGTTTTTAATCAGGTCATAGTGCTGCCTGAGATGCTCCGGTAACCACTGCCGGTAAGCTGCATTTATGGTTTGACGCACTTCAGGGTCTTCCGCGATCAGTCGGTTGATCTCGGCCATCAGGGGTTTATTCCAGTCACCTTTGGAGCAGCCGACATGGCCGAGGCTCAGGGTGGGCGTGTCGGCGATCGGGATAAAGAATAGCGGGGCATTGATGCCGAACTGCTGTTTGCTGTACTCCACCTCTTCCGGTCGGGCAATCATGCCATCGAGACGGCCGTTCACCAGTAAATGCACCAGCCGTTCATGGTCCTTAAGACCGGTTTTAACCTGAAAAATACTCTCGGGTTGTGTCTTCCACTGGCTGATCACGTCGTTGATATGGGGCTCATAGGCGCGACCGTCATGGATGCTGATGGTGAGCGGGCGGCCAACATAATCTTCCAGATGGATCTGACTGATGCTGTCCGGGGTCAGCCCGAACTTACTCAGGCCTTGTTCAGTGGTGACAATGCCATTGCCGTAGTTCTGCATAATCGGCTGGCTGTAATCAATAAAGGTTTCACGTTCTGGTGTTTTCAGCAGGGCGACATGGCAGATGGGATTGGCTGACTGAGCATTACGCAGCATGCGCTTGAGGCTCATCACCGTCGGTTTGTGGTTGAATCCGCTTATTTTCCGCGAGAAAAGCCGGATGATCTGGTCGCTGATGCCCTGATTGGCATACTGTCCCTCAAGGATAAAAAACGGGGCAAAGTCGGTTCTGGACCAGACCACGGTAGTCGGCCCGGCTGGCTGTGCCTCAAGTTTGTTCGCTGCAACCGGGTGAGAGAACAGTGTCAGAGCAGACAGCAGGCCCGTAATAAGAGTAGTGGATGCCCGGATCATTACAATTCCTGCCTGTGGGTATTAGCTCTAGTATAGGCAAAGATTGCCGGGCTGTGTGTAACAAAACGCCCTCTGGGATTACTCGTTGCGGGTGCCCATCTGACGGGACAGGCAGTTGAGCAGGTTATTGACCTTGTCGAAGGTCTCCTCGTATTCCATTTCAGTGACAGAGTCGGCGACGATGCCACCCCCGGCCCAGCAGAAGATCTTCTCATCTTCGCACAGCAGGGTGCGGATCGTGATGCTGGTGTCCATCCGCCCACAGAGGCTGATATAGCCAATTGAACCACAGTAGATTGAGCGGCGGTGGGGCTCCAGCTCCTCGATAATTTCCATTGCCCGGATCTTTGGCGCGCCGGTAATCGAACCACCCGGGAAGCAGTGTTCAAGCAGGGCAACCGGCGATACATCGGCACTCAGCTCACCGGTGACGGTACTCACCATATGGTGAACATTGGCGTAGCTTTCGATATTAAACAGTTTCGGTACCCGGACGCTGTTGTGCTGGCAGACCTTGCTCAGATCATTGCGTAGCAGGTCGACAATCATCAGGTTTTCAGCCCGGTCTTTACGCGATTCGCTCAGTTCCTGTTTCAGGCGCAGATCTTCAGTGCTGTCGGCTGCCCGCGGACGGGTGCCTTTGATCGGTTTTGTGGTGACCTGCTGCTGGTGGCTCTCAAGAAACTGTTCCGGTGAGAGTGACAGGATCTGCTGAGCTTCCCCATCAATAAACGCGGAGTAGGGAGTGGGTGCCGCGACCCGCAGTTGCTTGTAGGCGCTCCAGGCATCCCCCTGATACTCACTGTTCCAGCGCTGCGCAAAGTTGACCTGATAGCAATCACCGGAGTGAATATAGTCGTCTATCTGGGCCAGCTTTTGCTGATATTCAGCCTTGCTCAGATTGGCGGTAAATGGCTTTAGCAGATTAAAAGGTGCTGCGGCGGCTGGCGTTTCAGCCTGCAGGCGCTGTTCAATCTGATCCAGCTTCTCAGCCGTGACCCGGTGATCCGCGACCAGCGTTGCGGTCTGTTCATGGTGATCAACCACCAGTGCCCAGAGGTACATTCCTACCCGCATATCCGGTAACCGGGAAAACACGTCAGCCTGCTCTGGTAGCTGCTCCACCGCGCGACCCAGATCGTAGGAAAAATGGCCGAGGATACCGCCACAGAACGGCAGTTCTGAGTTTACCGGTTGTTCCGGCTGGTAACGCTGGTAGAGCTGTTCCAGTTGCGTGAACGGATTTACCGGGTCGTCAGCATTCAGTTCCAGTAACTCAACCGGTTCTGCCGCCAGAATATCGTAGCGCCCCCAGGGGCACCCGGGGCGGCCGCTATCGAGAAAAATCCCATGCCCGAGAGGGCGGAGCTTTTCGAAATAGGTTTCACTGCTACTGAGGTAGGGAAGGGGACGTTGGGTGATCAAAGCGCTGGCTTATCCCGGTTGTTGAATAAAGTGTTGCGAATTGTATGTAACCGGCCGGGGCCTGTCCAATAAGGGGTCGAAAATAGGCAAAACCATAAGATTGTCGACAAAGTGCTGGTTTGAGCGGCGCGTTGGACTAGAATGGAGGGTCATAATAACGAAGGTTTCTCAATATAAGTAGCCACAGTAGAGTATCGCTTTAAGATGAAACACCCTTTTTCGGTTGAGCAGCGCGAATTCCATCTGCCCGACCAGCATATCGTTTATCGTTTATACCGAAATCCGCAAATAGCTACCTCGCGCCGCCTGGTATTGCTGCATGGCGCTGGCGTGGCCGGTGTAGACACCTGGGAGCATATTATTGCCTTTCTTGAGCTCTGGTCTGAGGTGCTGGTACCGGATCAGCGCGGCATGGGAGATACCTTCTACCCGGATCGGCAGGAGCACCGCTACAGCGCTCAGGAGCTTGTAGCGGATCTGAACGCTCTGGTAGACCAGCTTGGCTGGTGGCAGTTTGATCTCGGTGGCTACTCCATGGGCGGGCTGGTGGCTCTGCTGTTTAAGCAGCAGCACCCGGATCGGGTAGAAAAACAGTTTCTGCTTGAATCCGCTGTGCTCGATCGTCCCTGCTGGGAGTCTACAGTTGAGCTGCGTAACTCCCTCTCTGCGGCCACCGTGCATCTGCGCGGGGCTACGAATAAAGAGCAGGGGATTATCGGTTTTCTGGATACCATTTCGCCTAACCGTAAGGTCTCACCGCAGGTTGAACAGGTGACGATCAGCCGGCTCGGCCAGCGCCCGGAAGGCTTTGCGAACGCGCTGGACTGTGTCACGGATGCGGTGCGGCAGATCGATCGCGAAGCGCTGGTCGCGGCGCAGGGTGATGTAACCAGCTTTATCGGCGGTAACAGTGTTGAACTGTTACACCAGTATCAGCGAGAACTGACAGAGCGTTTACCCAACTGGCACTACTTTATGTTGCCGGGTACGGATCACTCTCTGCCGTTCCAGAAGCCGCGCCAGATCGCGCGGATTATGAACGATGAGACCCGTCGTTTTGTGGAAAAATAGGTTTACAACAAGAATAGGGTAAAACCCTTAAACTTTTGTATTGTGTTGACAATTAATCGGCAAATTCGAGTTGACTGCGGTTTTTAGCACAGGTATCGTTGCCTCAGTTCGAAATTGTCGACAATCTTCAATCTTATTGGTTGTTATGGCAGAGATGACAGAAAACAAAGCGTTTCAACCGGAAACGCGCACCTTGGCAGACCGGGTCTGTGAACAGATCGTTACCGCAATTGTGGTCGGCGATATTCCTCCGGGTCAGAAAATCAGTGAGCCGGAACTTGCCCGGACCTACGGCATCAGTCGTGGACCTCTGCGGGAAGCCATGCGGCGACTGGAAGCGCTGAGGCTGGTGGAGCGAAAGCCGCACATCGGGGCGCGGGTTGTGAATCTGTCGGCAAAAGAGCTGATTGAAATCTATCGTGTCAGGGAAGCCCTTGAGGGGATGGCCTGTCGTCTGGCAGCAGAAAACATGCCGCAGGAAGAGATCGACCGCCTGCGTGAGTTGCTGGATGAGCACGAGAAGAGTATCGAACAGCTCGACGGACGCTCGTATTTCCAAAAAGAGGGTGATCTGGATTTCCACTACCGAATTGTTCACGGCAGTAAGAACGCTAAGCTGCTGGAGTTCCTCGGCGGTGATCTCTATCACCTGGTACGAATGTACCGCTATCAGTTCAGTGTCTCCAGCTCGCGACCGAAGCGGGCGCTGAAGGAGCATCGCCAGATTATCGACGCGATTGAATCCCGCGATCCGGAACTGGCCGAAATGCTCATGCGGCGTCACATCGGTTCAGCGCGACAGAATATTGAAGACAAACTGAATGCAGCGACCGAAACCAGAGGTGAATAACATGTCCAACAACCTGTCTGCCGGTGCCCGCTTCCGCAAAGCACTGGCTGAAACCAAACCCCTTCAGATCGTAGGTACCACTAACGCTTATCATGCCATGATGGCTGAGCGTGTCGGTCACAAAGCCATCTACCTGTCTGGCGGCGGCGTTGCTAACCACTCTTACGGTCTGCCGGATCTGGGTATGACCTCCATGAACGATGTTCTGGCGGATGTCAGCCGTATTACCAGCGCTGTTGAAACGCCGCTGATGGTGGATATCGATACGGGCTGGGGTGGTGCATTCAATATCTCCCGTACCATTAAAGAGATGATCAAAGCCGGTGCGGCGGCGGTACATATTGAAGATCAGGTTGCACAGAAACGCTGTGGTCACCGTCCGAATAAAGAGATCGTTTCCCTGCAGGAGATGGTTGATCGTGTTAAAGCTGCGGTAGATGCCAAAACGGATGACGACTTCTTCGTTATGGCACGTACCGATGCATTCCAGATGGAAGGCCTGAATGCGGCGGTTGAACGTGCGCAGGCATGTCTGGAAGCGGGTGCTGACGGTATCTTCGCCGAAGCGGTTCACACACTGGATGATTACAAAGCCTTCTCCAATGGCATCAACGGTGCCCACCTGCTGGCGAACATCACCGAGTTCGGTGCAACGCCACTGTTCAACACAGCAGAGCTGGCTGAAAACGGCGCGACTATGGTGCTGTACCCGCTGTCTGCATTCCGTGCAGCGAACAAAGCGGCGCTGAATGTCTACGAAGCGCTGCTGCGTGACGGCGATCAGAAAGCAGTTGTCGACACCATGCAGACCCGTATGGAACTGTACGATTTCCTCAACTACCACGATTTCGAACAGAAACTGGACGCACTGTTTGCGGAAGGTAAAAACAAATAATTGAGGTCGTGTAACTGCGTTTTCGGTCAGGGCTGGAGAGATCTCTTCAGCCACTTCCGAAGCGAGATACACCGCCTCAGCAGGCGGGTACGATCCGTTAGAGCACTTTAAATCAACGATTAATTAAGTGGGCCAGCAGAGCCCGCATCGATAGGAAAACAGGAGCACGTTATGGGCGATAAAAAACTGGGTGGCGCTGGCCTGCGAGGTCAGTCAGCAGGTGAAACCGCACTGTGCACCGTAGGTAAAACTGGCGCAGGCCTGACCTACCGTGGTTACGATATTAAAGAACTGGCTGACAAGGCTCAGTTTGAAGAAGTTGCGTACCTGCTACTCTACGGAAAATTGCCAAACCAGGCTGAACTGGATGCCTACAAGGCCAAGCTGAAGGGTATGCGCGCACTGCCGGACGCTCTGAAAGTGGTTCTGGAACAGATCCCTGCAGATGCTCATCCGATGGATGTTATGCGCACCGGTTGCTCTATGCTGGGCAATCTGGAAACCGAGATGGATTTCTCCGAGCAGCATGATCATATCGACCGCATGCTGGCGGTGTTCCCGGGCATGATCAACTACTGGTACAACTTCAGCCATAACGGTATCCGTATTGACGTTGAAACCGATGCTGATTCCATTGGTGAACAGTTCCTGTGGACGCTGCATAACAAGAAGCCTGAAGCGCTGCACGTTGATGTGATGCACGCATCCCTGATCCTGTACGCAGAGCACGAATTCAACGCTTCTACCTTCACCGCGCGTGTCTGTGCATCCACCCTGTCTGATATCCATAGCTGTGTAACCGGTGCGATCGGTTCCCTGCGTGGTCCGCTGCACGGTGGTGCTAACGAAGCGGCGATGGAGATGATCGAAAACTGGCGTTCTGCGGATGAAGCAGAAGCTGAGATCATGGCGATGCTGGCGCGTAAGGATAAGATCATGGGCTTCGGCCACGCGATCTACCGCGAGTCTGACCCACGTAATGCGATCATTAAAGAGTGGTCGAAAAAGCTTTCTGAGCAGGTGGGTGATGAGTACCTGTACGCTGTATCTGAGCGTGTTGAAGCGGTTATGTGGCGCGAGAAGAAACTGTTCTGTAACGCAGACTTCTTCCATGCCTCTGCCTACAACTTCATGGGTATCCCAACCAAGCTGTTCACACCGATCTTCGTATGTTCCCGTGCGGCAGGCTGGACTGCTCACGTAATGGAGCAGCGCGCGAACAACCGTATCATCCGTCCATCCGCTGACTACACCGGTCCGGAAACGGCTGAATGGGTTGCGATTGAAGATCGTCCATAAGATACGACGCCCGGCAGTGACCCGTCTGTGACGGGTTGCTGCCCCGCTTTTGAATAATAAAAAGCTGAGAGATTAGCTTTACCAACACCTCTCGGCCTGATTAAACCTGACAGGTTGTGCCATGAACACAGAATACCGCAAGCCTCTTCCAGGTACCTCTGTAGATTTCTTCGACACCCGCGCGGCGATTGAAGATATCCAGCCAGGTGCTTACGCAAAACTGCCTTACACCTCCCGTGTACTGGCAGAGCAACTGGTACGTCGTTGTGAGCCTGAAGCGCTGACCGACTCCCTGAAACAACTGATCGAAACCAAACGCACACTGGACTTCCCATGGTACCCGGCGCGTGTTGTCTGCCATGACATTCTGGGTCAGACCGCACTGGTTGACCTGGCGGGTCTGCGTGATGCGATTGCCGATCAGGGCGGTGACCCGTCTAAGGTCAATCCGGTTGTACCTACACAGTTGATCGTTGACCACTCGCTGGCGGTT
The DNA here is from genome assembly GCF_030295765.1 of Neptuniibacter halophilus. Classification (NCBI taxonomy): domain Bacteria; kingdom Pseudomonadati; phylum Pseudomonadota; class Gammaproteobacteria; order Oceanospirillales; family Oceanospirillaceae; genus Neptuniibacter; species Neptuniibacter halophilus. The sequence continues at coordinate 3,063,837 of NZ_AP027292.1, forward strand.
GAAGCACCGGGTTTTGATCCGGATGCGTTCGAAAAGAACCGTGCGATTGAAGACCGTCGTAACGATGACCGTTTCCACTTTATCGACTGGTGCAAAACGGCATTCGATAACGTAGACGTAATCCCGGCCGGTAACGGCATCATGCACCAGATCAACCTGGAGAAGATGTCTCCGGTGATCCAGAACCGTGATGGTGTGGCCTACCCGGATACCTGTGTCGGTACTGACTCCCACACGCCGCACGTTGATGCGCTGGGTGTTATCGCCATCGGTGTCGGTGGTCTGGAAGCGGAAACCGTTATGCTGGGTCTGCCATCCATGATGCGCCTGCCGGACATCATCGGTGTGAAAATCGTTGGCGAACGTCAGCCGGGTATTACTGCTACTGACATTGCACTGGCAATGACCGAGTTCCTGCGTAACGAGAAAGTGGTTTCTGCGTATCTGGAATTCTTCGGCCCGGGTGCTGCAACCCTGTCTATAGGTGACCGTGCGACTTTGTCCAACATGACGCCGGAATACGGTGCGTCTGCCGGTATGTTCTATATCGATGAACAGACCATCGATTACCTGAAGCTGACCGGTCGTGAACCTGAGCAGGTGGCACTGGTTGAGACTTATGCTAAACAAACCGGCCTGTGGGCGGATGATCTGGCAGAAGCGGAATACGAGCGCGTGCTGGAATTCGATCTGTCTACGGTTGTTCGTAACATGGCTGGCCCGTCTAACCCGCACCGCCGTCTGCCAACAACGGCACTGACTGAGCGCGGTATTGCCGGTGATGAGATGCTGGCGACTGCCAAAGCGCAGGAAGCTGACGGCCTGATGCCGGATGGTGCTGTTATTATTGCGGCGATCACCTCCTGTACCAACACCTCTAACCCACGCAACGTTGTAGCGGCTGGCCTTGTGGCCAAGAAAGCCAACGAGCTGGGTCTGGTACGTAAGCCCTGGGTTAAAACTTCATTCGCGCCGGGCTCTAAAGTTGCAAAACTCTATCTGGAAGAAGCCGGTCTGCTGCCTGAGCTGGAAAAACTGGGCTTCGGTATCGTCGCTTATGCCTGCACCACCTGTAACGGTATGTCCGGTGCGCTGGATCCGGTCATCGAGAAAGAGGTGGTTGAACGTGACCTGTACGCGACGGCGGTCCTTTCCGGTAACCGTAACTTCGACGGCCGTATCCACCCGCATGCGAAGCAGGCATTCCTCGCTTCTCCGCCGCTGGTTGTGGCTTACGCGATTGCCGGTACGGTGCGTTTCGATATCGAAAATGATGTGCTGGCCGTGGTTGATGGCAAAGAGATCACCCTGAAAGATCTGTGGCCATCTGATGAAGAGATCGATGCGATTGTAGCTAAGGCGGTTAAGCCTGAGCAGTTCAACCAGATCTACATCCCGATGTTCGATCTGGGTGATGTTGAGCGCGCTGAAAGCCCGCTGTACGACTGGCGTCCAATGTCTACTTACATCCGTCGCCCTCCTTATTGGGAAGGTGCGCTGGCTGGCGAACGTACCATGAAAGGTATGCGTCCTCTGGCAGTACTGGGTGACAACATTACCACCGACCACCTGTCGCCATCGAATGCGATTCAGGCGTCCAGTGCGGCGGGTGAATACTGCGCGAAAATGGGTCTGCCGGAAGAGGATTTCAACTCTTACGCCACGCACCGTGGTGACCACCTGACCGCACAGCGCGCAACGTTCGCGAACCCGAAACTGCTGAACGAGATGGTGCGTGACGAAAACGGTGAGATTAAACAGGGCTCTCTGGCCCGTATTGAGCCGGAAGGTACCGAAAGCCGTATGTGGGAAGCGATCGAAACCTACATGGAGCGCAAGCAGAACCTGATTATCGTTGCCGGTGCTGACTATGGTCAGGGCTCCTCCCGTGACTGGGCGGCTAAAGGTGTGCGTCTGGCGGGCGTTGAAACCATCGTTGCTGAAGGCTTTGAACGTATCCACCGTACCAATCTGGTGGGTATGGGTGTACTGCCGGTTCAGTTTAAAGAGGGTGAAACCCGCAAGACTTACGGCATTGATGGTACTGAAACGTTCGACATCGTGGGTGAGATCTCGCCACGCTGCGATCTGACCCTGATCATCAACCGTGCTAACGGCGAGAAGGTAGAAGTACCGGTGACCTGCCGTCTGGATACCGCTGCGGAAGTACACGTGTACAACGCCGGTGGTGTTCTGCAGCGCTTCGCTAAAGACTTCCTTGAAGGAAACTGATAGCGGGCTAAACCGATAGGTGCTGTCTGTAACGCTCAGCTCTGCAAGGCTCACGCAGGGCTGGGCGCTCCAAGTCGAACAGGCAGCGCCCATCATTCTGAGAAAATTATTACTCACGATTACTCACCTGAATGGATCAGCCAGAGTAGAGCAACCGCCGCAGAGCGGATCGTTAAGCTGAAGAGTGATCGTCACTAAGTATTTTCTTAATCGTGGTTCTGTTGTGCACCACATCGTAAGAAAGGATTGATAAATGGCTCATGTACCACAGATTAAAATCCCTGCGACCTACATTCGTGGTGGAACCAGTAAAGGTGTTTTCTTCCGTCGTCAGGATCTGCCCGAGGTGGCACAGGAACCGGGCGAAGCGCGGGACAAGATTCTGATGCGGGTGATCGGCAGCCCTGATCCTTACGGTCAGCAGATCGACGGTATGGGTGGTGCGACCTCCAGCACCAGTAAAACCGTGATTCTGGATAAAAGCAGCCAGCCGGATCATGATGTTGATTACCTGTTTGGTCAGGTCGCGATTAACAAAGCCTTTGTTGACTGGTCCGGTAACTGTGGGAATCTGACCGCTGCGGTCGGTGCATTTGCGATCAGTGGTGGTCTGGTTGATCCGGCCCGGATTCCAGAAAACGGCATCTGCACGGTACGAATCTGGCAGAAAAATATTAAGAAAACCATTATCGCCCATGTCCCGATCAGCAACGGTGAAGTTCAGGAAACCGGCGACTTTGAGCTGGATGGTGTAACTTTCCCGGCGGCTGAGGTGGTCATTGAGTTTATGGACCCGGCGGATGGCGAAGGCTCCATGTTCCCGACCGGCAATCTGGTAGATGAACTGGAAGTGCCGGGCATCGGTACTTTCCAGGCGACCATGATCAATGCCGGAATCCCGACTATATTTCTGAATGCGGCAGATATCGGTTACACCGGTACGGAGCTGCAGAAAGATATCAACGCCAACGCTGAAGCGCTGGAGCGGTTCGAAACCATGCGCGCCTATGGCGCGGTGAAGATGGGCCTGATCAAGGATATTGAAGAAGCGGTTGCCCGCCAGCATACACCGAAGATCGCTTTTGTGGCGCCAGCAACTGATTACGAAGCCTCCAGCGGCAAGCAGATTGCTGCCGGTGATATCGACGTCTGTGTACGTGCGCTCTCCATGGGCAAACTGCACCACGCCATGATGGGGACTGCATCCGTGGCGATTGCGACGGCGGCCGCGGTACCGGGCACGCTGGTGAATCTGGCAGCCGGTGGTGGCGAGCGTGATGCGGTCACTTTCGGTCATCCGTCCGGCACTCTGCGTGTGGGTGCGGCGGCAGCAGAGGTCGATGGCGAATGGACCGCAACCAAAGCGGTGATGAGCCGCAGTGCGCGTGTCCTGATGGAAGGCAATGTGCGGATTCCGGGCGACAGTTTTTAACCCGTTGTAAACTGAAGGGCGCAAGGCAGATCGGTTTACCTATCAGAACCGGTCTGTTGTCCTTCCTTGAACCCCTCGCTGTGAAGCGGGGGTTTTTTTTGTCTGTTTTCTCGCCGCTAGCCCCAGTACGTAGGGTGCAATCGCAAAGCGTATTGCACCATTGTCCTGCTAATCAATCCCACCAGAAGTACCAGCAGTCGTGGTTGATCAGGACTTCGGCGAGTTTAGCGACGGATTCAACACCCTGTTCGACGATATCCGGGCAGTAGAGGTACTGCTCCCAGGCGAGTTTCAGGGCTTCTTCCTGAGTGGCAGGTGGTTGTTTGACGTGGGCTTCGATTACATCGTTGCTGACGCCGACAATATGTGCACCATACAGCTTTTGCCAGCGCTTCCAGATAGCGCAATGTACTTCGGGTGCAGGGCATTCATTCCAGCCGCCGAAACGGAAGTGAGCCGGGACTTTCCAGCTCTGGTCGGTTTTGATTCTTACGCCCAGCAGGGTATGCAGCGGCTCGCCGGTAACGAAGTCCGTCGCCAGATTGAATCCCTGTTTGTGTTGGGATTCTTCCTGCCACTGGCCTTCAAGGGCAGCGGGATTCCACTCCGGTTTAGCTTCCAGTTCTGCCCGGCGCTGCTGCAGCCAGGCTTTCGCGTCGACCTGAGCGGCAGCGCGCAGAATCGCTTTACTGTCCGGGCCCGGCTCGAAGAGGGCCTCTTCGATATAGCGCTGATCCTCATCCGAACCACACACAATCAGCTTTTTATCTTTGTTGCAGCTCTTAACTGCCTGATCAAATGCGCTAGCGGGATTAAGGTCGATAAACTTCATGCACTCTGTCCTTCAGGTCGGATCTCATAGTAATTGAGGAAAATAGCGGCGGTTTCGGCGGCCAGTTGTGCCCGGGCGCTGGCATCCGGTTGTGGTTTCAACTGAAACAACTGGGGCCAGAAGCATTCACCTTTAATCATGCCATGCAGGCGGGTAATAGCGGTTTCGATCTCTACAGGTTGCAGACGCCCATCGCGCTGAGCCGCAGCGAGCCACTGGTGCAGGGGAGTCTGATCGCTGTCGTGTTTTTCCAGTTCTGCCTTGAGTGCTTCCGGGTGATAGAAATAGTGGCCAAAGGCTACCCGGGCCAGTTCCAGATAGTCGCTGCTGCAGATCAGCTCCAGCTCTGCCTGCAGCAGGGCGGCCAACTGCGGTGCCAGTGCAGAATCACCACGGTATTGGTGATTACTGCCGGCAGCAGCCTGCTTCCACAGGTCGGTGACCAGGTGGATAACCAGTGCTTCTTTTGAAGGAAAGTGGTTGTAAACGGTGCGCTTTGATACCTGAGCGCGGGTTGCGAGCTGATCCATGCTGGTCCCCTTAACGCCATTCTCCTGAAAGGCTTGTTTGGCTGCTACCAGAATGGCCTGGCGTTTCAGCTCACTTCGGGACGGCTTTTTTTCAGCCATGATTGTCGGGCTCTGTGATTAACGAAATTTTCGCTGATTTTACACTTGATGGTTTACTTTTAGAAGTTTTTAAATAAACTACACCGTGTAGTTTACTTTTGGTTGGATTTTCTAATCCGGGAGCGTTGATGCGTTTTGTTTTTCTTATAACTGGAGGGGTGCTCATGTCAGCAGGTTTGCTTTCTTCTTGTGGTTTCGGAGAGCAGAGGCCGGAAGGTGATGGTCAGGGGGCGGCCTATGTTGATGGTCGCTTTAAAAATACCGAGATTGATTATCAGACAACCCTCTCGGGTATCTACGATATCGCCCGCAGCTATCTCCGGGCTGAACGTAAAGCGCCTGTTCCGCAAGTCGAGCTGCCCATGCTACCTCTGCAAGTGGAGCAATTGGAACAACTGGTGGGGCCGGCGGTTATTCGTCTGGGGCACTCTTCCGTGTTGATCCGACTGGATGAGCACTTTTATCTCACCGACCCTGTATTCAGTGAGCGTGCATCGCCCGTTGGCTTTGCTGGCCCGCAGCGGTTTCATGAACCGCCTATAGCCACTGAACAACTGCCGCCACTCAAGGCGGTCATTATCAGCCATGATCACTACGATCACCTGGATAAGCAAACCTTACAGGCGTTGGCGAAGCGAACAGAATTCTTTGTCACCCCGTTGAAGGTGGGTGAGAAGCTGATGAGTTGGGGGGTGGACAAAGCGCAGATTATCGAGCGTGACTGGTGGCGGTCGGTACGGCTTGACAGTGTGACAATGACTGCCACACCGGCCCAGCACTTCTCCGGCCGTGGCTTGTTCGACAGGGATAAGACCCTGTGGGCAAGCTGGGTCATTCAGGGGCAGCAGGCGAATATTTTCTTCAGTGGTGATTCGGGATACTTCGCCGGGTTTAAAGAGATCGGTGAGCGTTATGGTCCGTTTGATATAACGCTGATTGAAACCGGCGCCTATAACGAGCTCTGGTCTGAGATACATATGTTACCGGAACAGAGTGTTCAGGCGCATATCGATCTGCAGGGCAGGGCGATGATCCCTATTCATAACAGTACCTTTGATCTGGCGTTGCATGACTGGTACGAGCCACTGGAGCGGGCCAGTGTTCATGCAGAAAAGACGGGAGTGACATTGCTGACCCCATTGATGGGTGAGATCGTCAGTGTGCAACAGCCTGCAGCTACGTCGGCCTGGTGGCGTGACTTTATTGCAGAACCAGAGGAGCAGCTGGTTATGCAACTGCCTTAGGTAAGTGTTTGGGGTAAGTGTTCGAGGTAAGCGTTTCAGGTCGGTGTCTTTCTGTTCAGCACGTTCCGGCAGAAACAAAAAAGCCCGCTGATTGCTCAGCGGGCTTTTTATCAGGTCGAAAAGAGAGGCTTACTTAGCGTCTTTCTTCGCTTTAACTTCTGCAATCACTTCCTCAGCAACGTTAGCCGGGCAAGGTGCGTAGTGTGCGAACTCCATGGAGAACTGACCACGACCGGAAGTGATAGTACGCAGGTGACCGATGTAACCGAACATCTCAGACAGAGGAACGTCTGCTTTGATGCGTACGCCAGTTGCGCCTGCTTCCTGGTCCTTGATCATGCCGCGACGACGGTTCAGGTCACCGATTACATCACCCACGTTGTCTTCCGGAGTGAATACGTCAACCTTCATGATTGGTTCCAGCAGCTGTGCACCCGCTTTAGGGATAGACTGACGGAACGCGCCACGTGCAGCGATTTCGAATGCTACAGCAGAGGAGTCAACCGCGTGGTAGCCACCGTCGAACAGCTCGATTTCAACGTCCAGTACAGGGAAGCCAGCCAGAACACCTTCATTCATCATGCCAGCGAAACCTTTTTCGATAGCAGGGAAGAATTCTTTAGGTACGTTACCACCTACTACAGTAGAGGTGAACGTGAAGCCGGAGTTTGGCTCACCTGGCTTGATGCGGTAGTCGATCTTACCGTACTGACCAGAACCACCAGACTGCTTCTTGTGCGTGTAGCTGTCTTCGATTGCCTGAGTAATAGTCTCGCGGTAAGCAACCTGTGGTTTACCTACTTCCAGCTCAACGCCGTAAGTACGCTTCAGGATGTCTACTTTGATATCCAGGTGCAGCTCACCCATACCTTTCAGGATGGTTTCGCCGGAATCTTCGTCAGTTTCAACCTGGAAAGACGGATCTTCAGCAACCATCTTACCGATCGCGATACCCATTTTCTCAACAGAACCTTTATCTTTAGGCGCAACAGCGATAGAGATTACAGGCTCTGGGAAGATCATTGGTTCCAGAGTACATTCGTTTTTCGGATCACACAGAGTGTGACCAGTCTGAACGTTCTTCATACCAACAACGGCGATGATGTCACCTGCCTGAGCAGAGTCGATCTCGGTACGGTCGTTAGCGTGCATCTCAACCATACGGCCGATACGTTCAGTTTTACCAGTGAAGGAGTTAAGGATGGTGTCACCCTTCTTCATTACACCGGAGTAGATACGGATAAAGGTCAGGGCGCCGAAACGGTCGTCCATGATCTTGAATGCCAGTGCGCGCAGTGGCTCTTCAGCAGAAACGGTAGCAACTTCACCTGTTGGCTCACCGGTTTCTGGATCAGTCAGAGGCTGAGCGTCAACTTCGGTTGGAGATGGCAGGTAGTCAACAACGGCGTTCAGAACCAGCTGGATACCTTTGTTTTTGTACGCAGAACCACAGTAAGTTGGGAAGAAGTCCAGTTTACGGGTACCTTCACGGATGCAGCGCTTGATGTCGTCCATAGATGGCTCAGTACCTTCTTCCAGGTACTCCATCATCAGATCTTCATCCTGCTCCAGCGCCGTTTCGATCAGCTGTTCACGGTACATTGCTGCATCGTCAACCATATCAGCCGGGATGTCGGTTACTTCGAAGTTTTCTGGCAGACCGGAGTCATCCCAGATGTAAGCTTTCTGAGACAGTACGTCTACAACACCAGTGAACTCATCTTCACGGCCGATTGGCAGAGTCATAACCAGTGGGTTTGCACCCAGTACGTTTTTAACCTGATCTACGACTCGGTAGAAGTCTGCACCCAGACGGTCCAGCTTGTTTACGAAGATCAGACGAGCAACTTCAGACTCGTTCGCGTAACGCCAGTTAGTTTCAGACTGAGGCTCTACACCACCGGAACCACAGAATACACCTACACCACCGTCCAGTACTTTCAGGGAACGGTATACTTCAACTGTGAAGTCAACGTGGCCCGGAGTATCGATGATGTTCATGCGGTGGTCGTTCCAGAAACAGGTAGTCGCTGCAGACTGGATAGTAATACCACGCTCAGCTTCCTGCTCCATGAAGTCGGTAGTCGCTTCACCGTCGTGAACGTCACCCATCTTGTGGATCTTACCAGTAAGCTTCAGGATACGTTCTGTTGTAGTGGTTTTACCCGCATCTACGTGCGCGAAAATACCAATGTTTCTGTACTTGGTTAAGTCTGTCATCTCTTTACTCGACTAAGTGAGGTCCTAAAATTGCGCGACAGTATACAGTCTTTTTCGCGACATTTCGAAGAAAAATTGCTATGAAAACGGGGTTTTTTTTACTGAAATTCGAGGGTTTGGCGGTTTTATTCACGGCCGTGTTTTTCAAAAACCGGAGAAGAGTGCTAGGCTCCGGTCTAACTTACTGTATTTAATAGTTATCTTTGGCCGGGCCAGGGGAACTTTGACAGGGGATAAGGCCATGCTGGGCTTGGATACCTTAATCACTTTTATAGCGGCCTCGGCCTTACTCACACTGGCGCCGGGACCGGACAATATTTTTGTCTTGCTGCAGTCGGCCATGCATGGTCGGCGTGCCGGGGTGATCGTAACACTGGGGCTTTGTACCGGGCTGATTGCACATACGCTGGCGGTGAGTCTGGGGATTGCCGTGATCTTTCAGGTCAGTGCGCTGGCGTTTACTTTGCTGAAAGTAGCCGGGGCAATCTACCTGCTTTATCTGGCGTGGCAATCCATTCGCGCAGCGGCATCGCACATCAGTGATGAGAATCAACCCGTGCTGGGTAGCTGGTCGCTTTACCGGCGGGGAGTTCTGATGAGCAGCAGTAACCCTAAACTGGCGATCTTCTTTATGGCGTTTCTGCCGCAGTTTGCCGACCCCGCGGCCGGCTCGCTCAGTCTGCAACTGGCACAGTTGGGGCTGGTGTTTATTCTGGTGGCGTTTTGTGTGATGGGTATGATTGCACTGCTTGCAGCAGGGCTGAGCGGCTGGTTACGTGAATCTCCACGGGGACAGGTGCTGATCAACCGTCTGGCGGGGGTTGTGTTTATTGGTCTGGCAGTGAAACTGGTGACCGCAGAACAGCATAGCTGAGCGAAAACAGCCAGACGTTTCTGCAGCTAAGCTGCATCGGATCAATGTCTGGTGGGCTATGTTCACAGATCGCTTACATCCATCCGGTGCTGCCGTTATAATTGCCGGCTTTTAATTGCGCTAAGCCATCAGGGTCATTAATGGACGCTCTCGACGAAATCAAACAGTTTTTGGCATGTGAAACCCCGGACGCCTGGATTCAGGCGGCGTTGCAGAATCAGGATATTATGCTGATCGATCACGCCCATTGTGAAAAGAAAGCGGCGTCTACCGCGATGCATCTGATGTTTCGTTATGTTGAGCGAACCGATCTGCTGAATAAGATGTCCCGTCTGGCGCGTGAGGAGCTGATCCACTTTGAGCAGGTGCTGGCGATCATGGAAGCGCGCGGCATTGTTTATGATCATATGTCGCCGGCGCGTTACGCAGCAGGTATGCGAAAACATGTTCGCACCTATGAACCGGGCCGTTTGATTGATCTGCTGATTATCGGTGCATTCATTGAAGCCCGTTCCTGTGAACGTTTTGCCAAACTGGCACCGTTTCTGGATGATGAGCTGGCGAAATTTTACCGTTCATTGCTCAAGTCTGAGGGGCGCCACTATCAGGATTATCTGGGGCTGGCTGAGGCGTATGCGGGTGAGCCGATCGATGAGCGGGTGGCTTTCTTCCGGGAGCAGGAGCGGGAGCTGATTGAAGCGCCGGATGACGAATTCCGTTTCCATAGTGGCCTGCCAACCTTTATTGCAGCCTGAGGCCCGGAAAAAAGCACTGCCAAAAAAGCCGCTGATCAAGCGGCTTTTTCAATTTCAAAACTGACCAGTTGATAGCCATCCGGCTCAACTCGCAGATACCAGCCCAGTTTATCCCAGTCGCCGAGTACGACACGGGTGGCGGTGCTGCCATCGGCAAGGTTAAGCTGATGTTCGGCCGGACGATGGGTATGCCCGTGAATCAGTAACCGGGTACCGGCGTTCTCCAGAGCCTGCTCTACTGCCTGAGGATTGACATCGGTAATGTAATCATCTTTCGCGGCGTTGCGCTCTTTGCTGGTGTCTCTCAGCTGTCGGGCGATTGCCAGTCGTTCCTGCAGAGGTTTGTCGAGAAATGCCTGCTGCCATGCGGGGTTTCTGACCATGCTGCGGAACTGCATATATTCCTGATCATCCGTGCAGAGCTGATCACCATGCATGATCAGCGCAGGGCCGCAGGGCAGGTCGCAGACCAGTGCTTCGCTGAGCAGTGTGGCACCGATCGAATCTGCGAATGTCTGGCCTACCAGAAAGTCGCGATTACCGTGCTGGAAGTAAAGGCTGCATCCTTTAGCGCTGAGTTGGCGCAGGGCAGAGAAAACCGCTTCGAGGTCGGGGGTGGGCGTGTCATCACCAATCCAGGCTTCAAATATGTCACCCAGCAGGTAGAGCGCTTCAGCATCCTGAGCCGTCTGTTGCAGGAAATGCAAAAACGCCCGGGTAAGATCCGGGCGTTCAGGTTTCAGATGCAGATCTGAGACGAAGTAGACAGTCATTATTCTGCGGCGCTGTCCACAACTTCAGCCGACTCGATAATGATATCTTCAGCCGGAACATCCTGATGGCCGGCACGCATTGTAGTGGCAACCGTTTTAATCTTGTTGACTACGTCCATACCGTCGGTAACTTTACCAAATACCGCGTAGCCCCAGCCTTCCGTAGTTTTAGCTGTGTGGTCGAGGAAGCTGTTGTCAGAAACGTTGATAAAGAACTGCGCAGAGGCACTGTGCGGGTCCATGGTGCGGGCCATGGCAACGGTGCCGGTTGCGTTTGAAAGACCGTTATCGGCTTCGTTTTCAATCGATTCACGAGTCTCTTTCTGTACCATGCCCGGTTCAAATCCACCGCCCTGGATCATGAAGCCATTGATCACACGGTGAAAGATTACTCCGTTATAAAAGCCTTCAGAAACATACTGTTCGAAGTTTGCTGCTGTTTTTGGAGCCTTTTCATGGTCAAGCTCAAGCGTGATATCGCCAAAATTCGTATGGAGGATAATCATTGTTGTAATGTCCACTTCATTCGCTTGTTTCGGGGCCATTATACGCAAGTCTAAAAGAAACGCATCATTGTTTATTCTAAGGGTTTGTTTGAATCCTGCTTAAGATTTAGAGCTAAAGAACGGTGCCCGGCACAGGCTTACCTGAGCGCTGAAAAATTCTTCGTTTCCTCTATGCCATTTTTACAGTGCATCCGTTTATAATAGTCGGCAATTTTTTCGGCGGGTCTGGTCGCCGAAGATCACAGAATTGACGCGGTGTCGGGAAATAGACCTTATTTATGAGTAATACAGAAAACAGCAAGCCAACCAATTTCATTCATCAGGTGATTGAACAGGATCTGGAACAGGGTACTACCCAGAAGGTTGTGACCCGTTTCCCGCCAGAGCCGAACGGTTATCTGCACATTGGTCATGCCAAATCGATCTGCCTGAATTTCGGCACCGCGGAAAAGTATCAGGGCGAATGTAACCTGCGTTTTGACGACACCAACCCAACCAAAGAGGAGCAGGAATACGTTGACGCGATCAAGCGCGATGTAGAGTGGCTTGGCTTTAAGTGGGCGGGCGAGGTGCGTTATGCATCTGACTATTTTGATACCTTCTACGCCTGGGCACAGCATCTGGTGCGTGAAGGTAAGGCTTATGTCTGTGACCTGAGCCCGGAGCAGGCCAAAGAATACCGGGGCTGGGCGACCGAACCGGGTAAAGACAGTCCGTTCCGTGAGCGCTCCGTTGAGGAGAACCTGACGCTGCTCGAAGGCATGAAAAAGGGTGAGTTCGATGAGGGCAGCCGGGTACTGCGCGCCAAAATCGATATGGCTTCGCCGAACATGAACCTGCGTGACCCGATCCTTTACCGTATCCGGAAAGAATCCCATCACCAGACCGGTGATAAATGGTGTATCTACCCAAGCTATGACTTTGCTCATGGTCAGGAAGACGCGATCGAAGGGGTCACCCACTCGATCTGTACGCTGGAATTTGCTGACCACCGTCCGCTGTACGAGTGGTTTATCGAAAACCTGCCGGTACCGTCCAAACCCCGTCAGTACGAGTTTGGCCGCCTGAATCTGAACTACACCGTGACCAGTAAGCGTAAGCTGAAGCAACTGGTAGACGAAGCCCACGTTAACGGCTGGGACGATCCGCGTATGCCGACGATCTCCGGCCTGCGTCGCCGTGGCTACTCTCCGCAGTCGATTCGTAATTTCTGCGACAGTCTGGCGGTGGCGAAAACCGACGGTACGGTGGATATGGCGCAGTTTGAATACTTCATCCGTGAAGATCTGGATAAGCATGCGCCGCGCGCCATGTGTGTGGTTCGACCGCTGAAAGTGACGGTGACCAACTACCCGGAAGGTGAAGAGGAGTGGTTTGAACTGCCAAACCACCCGAAAGATGAATCGATGGGTATGCGTAAGGTACCGTTCAGCCGTAACCTGCTGATCGAACAGGAAGACTTCGCTGAAGTACCGCCGCGTAAGTGGAAGCGTCTGACACAGGGTGTTGCGGTGCGTCTGCGTGGCGCCTATGTGATTACCTGTGATGAGGTAATCAAAGACGACGCGGGTAACGTGATTGAGCTGAAATGCAGCTATGATCCGGCAACCAAAGGCGCCAATCCTGAAGGTTATAAGCCAAAAGGGGTGATCCACTGGGTCTCTGCCGATAACTCTGTGCCTTGTGAAGTGCGCGAGTATGATCGTCTGTTTACTGAAGCTAACCCGGATGGTGATAAGGAACGTGATTTCCTTGAATTTATTAACCCGGAATCTCTGGTTGTGCTGACTGGCAGTCGTTGTGAAGTGGGTCTGGCCGGCGCTGAAGCGGCAAGCAGTTTCCAGTTTGAACGTACCGGTTATTTTGCTGTCGATCAGGATTCCAGTGCGGATAAGCTGGTGTTTAACCGCACGGTAGGGCTACGTGACTCCTGGGGTAAGTAAACCCGGAGAGCTTGTATCTGTTCCGATCAGGGCCGCTTTAATCAGCGGCCTTTTTTATGGCCGGAGGCTCAGGCAGAGGACTCAGTAAATCTATGTTATTTCCCGGCGTGAAAAACGCCTTCTTCGGAGCTGATGCGGTAGGAGCGCGGTCTCCGCGCGATATCTGGTGCGACATAGCAAGAGAGTTGTTTGGCGTGAGACACGCCTTCTTCGGGGCTAATGCGGTAGGAGCGCGGTCTCCGCGCGATGTCTGGTGCGATAGAGCAAGAGAGCTGTTTGGCCTGAGACACGCCTTCTACCTGCGCTCGCTAACCAGCCCGTCCCGGCAGCTATTCAGGAGCTTTTCGGCGTAGCTGTCATCATCGACCGCACGGGAGATGGCGACGGCGCCGATCATTAATACCGCCTGGCGGATCGCTTCCTGTTCATCTGTGGTTTCGCGGTTGTCCAGTTGTTGGATATTGTGAATAAAGCCCTTCAGCACCCGGGTGTAGGTCTGGCGTACCTGCTGATCGCGCTGGGTGATATCGGTGGTCAGAAAGGCCAGCGGGCAACGCAATGTATCACCTTCCCGGTGTTGAAGGCTGAGGTACCCTTCGATCAGATGTTTGCGGTCGCTGGCATTGGCACGGGCCAGATTTTTTGCTGTATTGGCTGCGGCGAGAATTGCTTCGGCGTAGAGCTCACTCTTTGAGGAAAAGTGGTTATAGAAGGCACCCCGGGTCATCCCGGCGTGTTGCATGACGTCATTGATGCCAACATTTTCAAACCCTTCCCGGGTGAAAAGTTCAGCGGCACTTTGCAGGATACGCTCCCGGCTCTGCTGTTTCTGTGATGCGCTCCAACCCATCATTCTCTCCTTTTTTATGTCTGCGGGTCATAGTATGCCCTGGGTTCAGAATATGTTCTTGAACATATTGTTGCTGAGTTTAGAGTCATTATCAGTTTTCAGCAAAAAGGAGATTTGGCCATGTCTGGCTTCGTTAAAATTCTCGGCCCTCAGTTCAGCACTTTTGTTCGTTCAGTGATGATCGCCTGCGAGGAGAAGGGGATCAGCTATGAATACGGTATGGAACACAATGGCAAGCCGGTGGCGCTGGCCAGTGAAGAGTTACTGAGCCTGCACCCCTACGGAAAAATTCCGGTGTTGCTGACGGAGGATGCGGTGATCTGCGAGACCGCCAGTATTATTCGCTATCTGGATATGAATTTTTCCGGTACACATCTGCAGCCAGATGCCGGGCTTGCGAGAGCTGAAGTTGATCAGTGGAGTGCGCTGATCAGCCGATATATTGATCAGGCGATCGTGCGTGATTGCCTGCTGGAATTTGCCCGCCCGAAAGGTGAAAACGGCACAGTACGTATGGATAAAGTCGAGCAGGCAACACCCGAATTGCAGCGTGCGCTGGATAACCTGTCGAAGCAACTGGGGGATAAGGAATACCTGTGCGGGGGAGGCTTCAGTATGGCGGATATTCTTTTGCTGCCGATGCTGGATTATCTGGCCGGATCGCCTCTTGGCGGTTTAATTTCTGATACCGCTAATCTGATGCCTTATCTGCAGCGGTTACGGCAACGAGAATCGGCGCAGAAAGTGCTCCGCGCCGGTTAGTTTTTCGGGCCGGGCTGCAACAGAGGGCAGCCCGGCTCTTTTTTACACTTTAAACTTGTTCAGTTCACGATCCTGCCGGAGGGTCAGTTCAGCCATACCGTGGCAGTTACTTTCCTGCTCTTTAGCACTGTCAGCAACCGACTGGCTGAGGTCACGGATATTGGTGGTATTACGGTTGATCTCCTCCGCGGTTGCGCTTTGCTGCTCGGCAGCGGTGGCGATCTGCACCGTCATCTGATTGATCTCCTGAATGCTGTCACGGATGATGTTGAGTGCGGCGTCCGCCTCGCTGGCAACGGTCTGGGTCTGGGTTGCCATCTCCTGACTGTTGAGAATGATCCCCTCAGCGCTTTTGACCCCGGTCTGCAACTGCTGGATCATACTCTTGATCTCCTCCGTTGACTGACGGGTGCGTGAGGCCAGCGCGCCGCACTTCATCGGCGACCACGGCAAAACCGCGACCCATATCTCCGGCCCGGGCCGCCTCGATGGCCGCATTTAGTGCCAGCAGGTTAGTTTGTTCGGCAATCTCGGTAATGACGGTCAGGATCGACTCGATATTATCGCTGTAACCTGCCAGTTGCTTGATTGATTCCACAATGTTGTTCATATCCCCGGCCAGTATGCCGATCGACTCAGTTGTCCGGGAAACCACGGCGGCGCCCTGTTCGGTGGCTTCATCGGCGCGTCTTGCCGAGTCAGCCGCATGCTGGGCATTGCTGGCGACATCCTGAGCGGTGGCTGACATCTCGTGCATCGCGGTCGCCAGTTGGTCCAGCTCGTACAGTTGCTGTTCCAGTTTGGTGGCGGCAGAGGAGGCAGAGGCGGAGGTCATATCACTGTTATTGCGGACTTCAGAGGTGATCTCTTTAATATGGCTGATCAGGCTCTGCAGATAATTGATGAACTCATTGAAGTCGGTGGAGACCTGACCAAACTCATCTTTACTGCTGATCTGCAGACGCTTGGTCAGATCGCCGTCACCACTGTTGATCTCAACCAGTGAGCTGCGCAGACTGGCCAGTGGCAGCAGTTGCCGGGAAACTGCCATATACAGGGCAGCACTACAGATCAGGGCACTGATCAGGGTGGCGATCAGTGCGGTGATACCAAACTCCCGGGCGCCGGCCATGACCAATCTTTTATCCAGCACGACACCGATGAGCCAGTCACTGCCATGCAGACCCTGCAGGGGGTTAAATGCGGTAAATACATCGCTACCCCCGACACGGGCTTCGATCAGGCTGCTGCTGAAGCCGGGGGGCTGATCATCAAAAAGATCGCTGAGTGGCTTGCCGTTCAGGTCGGGATCGGGGTGGCTGATGATATTGCCGTTGCGGTTGACCAGAAAGGCGTAACCGGTGTTATGGAAGTTCAGTGTATTCAGCGCTTCTGATACGGTTTTAAGGCTCAGGTCGCCGCCGAAGGCGCCTTTAAAGGTTCCTTTGTCGTAGAGATTGGCTACGGCAGAAATCAGGATTTCCCCGGTGGCCGCATCCGCGTAAGGGTCGGTCAGTACGGCCTGCTTATTTTGTTTGGCGTAAGGGTACCAGGGGCGTTTGCGGGCATCCCAGTTTTCCGGATTCCAGCTTGGATCATTGGTGATCGGTTTACCATCGGTCTCCAGTCCGCCGAAAATCAGCAGAAACTCCTGTTTAAGCAGGGGGTTTTCAAAGGTGCTCTGAATGGTTTCAGGGGAGAAATCTCCATCGATGCGTGCCGCCATCATATCGATCAGTTTCAGCTTTGCATTCAGCCAGTGACTGATCTGGTAGCTCAGCACCGAACTGGCCTCCAGTGTACTCTGTTCTGACTTCTCGTAAAGATAGTCACTGACTCTCTGGTATTGCAGCAGTGAGTACAGGGCAAAGGTGACTGCAACAATGGCGGATGCCAGCAGAGCAACTTTATGGGAAACCTTCATAAGCAGGGCCTCATTCGTTAAACGGGGGTATCGGTCAGGCTGATGCTCCAGCGGGCTTCCCTGATCCACCGGATTTAGCACTCATTTTATTTTTGATCATAAGTTGCGGATTGCAAGTTTCAGACAGCCGTTCCGCTTACGCTGAAATGCTGTCAGGTGTCCTCTGTCTTCAGCACTGACACCACATCAGCCATGCTATAAGGGCAGAAACGTGTTAAGGCGTGTCAGCTACCCGATATCAGGCAGGTGCATTGTTTTTTTGATGCGGGTGGTTATCGTGGCGCAGAATCGTGAACAGACTAATAATGTTAAAGCGCGCTGGAAGCGTGTTGAATTACCTAGCAGAATTAAAGAACGGAGTAATCATCCGCGTATCTACAAGGTTTAATTGAGAGCTAGTATGCGCGGCTAGCGTGAGTACCCGTTCAGGATAATGAAGTGTCGGTGTGATCTCACCAAAACCTCAGATCACCGATGGATGCCGAACGGGAACAACCTGATTCTGTCATTCGACCTGACGAATGTCATAAAGGCTAAGAGTTAACGATGCATGAAATGTCGATTTGCGAGGGGATTATGCAGGTGCTTGAGGAGCAATCCCGGGTGCAACACTATCAGCGGATCAGGACGGTCTGGCTCGAGGTGGGTCCACTGGCGATGGTCGAAACCGATGCACTGCGTTTCTGCTTTGAAGCGGTGACCCGCAATACACTGGCGGATCAGGCACGGCTGGAAATTATCGAACGGCCCGGCGAAGCCTGGTGTCTGCAGTGTGCTCAGACCGTGCCAATCCATAACCGTTATGATGCCTGCACTCAGTGTGGTAGTTATCAGTTACAGGTGACTCAGGGTGATGAATTACGCATAAAAGAGCTGGAGGTGGAGTGATGTGTACAGTCTGCGGGTGCAGTGAGGGTGAAGTCCGGGTTGAGGGAGCGTCTGCCGGGGAAAAGGATGCCCGTGCCCCGGAAAAACATACCCACAGTCATGATCATGCTCATGGCTATTCATCAGCACCGGTCACGGTAGAGGGGGATAATCTTCATTTCGGGAGAGGTCCTGCCCATGCGCACGCACCGGGATTGTCACAAACCCGGATGGTGCAGATTGAGCAGGATATACTGGGCAAAAATAACCGCTATGCGGAGATTAACCGGCAGCGTTTTATGCGCGACAACCTGTTTGCCCTGAATCTGGTTTCCAGCCCCGGATCAGGCAAAACCACGTTGCTGACGGCCTCCATCGAGCGAACCGGTCAGCGTTATCCGGTGGCGGTGATTGAGGGCGATCAGCAGACCGCGAACGATGCGGAGCGGATTCGGGCTACCGGAGTGAAAGCGATTCAGGTCAATACCGGCAAGGGCTGTCATCTGGATGCGCATATGGTCGGGCACGCGCTGGATCACTTTTCGGATCTCAGCGGCGGGGTACTGTTTATCGAGAACGTCGGGAATCTGGTCTGTCCGGCGGCCTTTGATCTGGGTGAGGCGCACAAAGTTGCGATTCTCTCCGTGACCGAGGGGGAAGATAAGCCTCTGAAATATCCGGATATGTTCCATGCAGCCGATCTGATGCTGCTGAACAAGGTCGATCTGCTGCCTTATCTCGATTTTGATGTTGAACAGTGTATCGCCGCCGCGCGCCGGGTTAACCCGGAGATCGGGGTGATTCAGGTGTCTGCCCGTTCCGGTGAAGGGATGGATATCTGGCTGGAGTGGATTGAGCAGCGCCGCAGGGCACTGATTCAGGCGCGAATTGATCAGTTGCAGACTGAGATTAACAAGCTGAAGGCCTGTTTGTGAGCCGGGTAACGAAAATCCGGAGCAATGATCTAAAGCTCAGCCGCGTTGCTTAATGGCGGATTGAACCTCAATCCGCCATGGAATCTGAGCGTCTTAGCCCTGTGCGCAGCAGGGCTCGGCAATCACTTCGGCCTGATCGCCCTTAACGGCGTGGTAGAAGCAGTTGGAGCGTTCGGTATGGCAGGCAGGGCCTTGCTGATCAACCAGACACAGCAGTGTGTCGCCATCACAATCAATACGCATCTCTACCAGCTTCTGCACATGCCCGGAGCTCTCTCCTTTACGCCAATAGGCCTGACGCGAACGGGACCAGTAGCAGACCTGACCTGTTTTCAGCGTCTCCTCAATGGAGGCCCGGTTCATCCAGGCCATCATGAGCACTTCGCCGGTGGCTTGTTGCTGGGCGATGGCGGGAATCAGGCCGTCCTGATTAAAGCGAAGGTTATCCAGCACTTCTGCCAGATCTGTCCGGGCACCCAGTGGCGCGGACTCCAGAGCGTAAAAGAAATCGTTTTTCATGCTATTCCGGTCTGTCAGTAAAAAATCTGTGCGAATCATAGCACAGGGGGTGAAGGTTCCAGCGTTTAAAAAATGAATCATTATCCATTTCTCTACTCAAAGCCTGCATAAGATCAGCTTCGCAGGCTGACGAATGAGGTCTCCTGAGCCACAAAGGGGACTGCGTTGACCCGGTAAAATTGGATAGTGTTATGATCAGTCGTGCCAGCCTTTTGGCCTTTATTCTTGCCCTTGTATTTACACTGTTGTGTGTCAAATCCTGCTCCCTGTTCAGCCATGAGGACGGAGCAGCGGCAAATGTTGAGCTAAACCCCTCTGTTGCCGATGCAAAGTCAGGTAAACCCATTGAATTGTCTTTACCCGGGTCGATAAACTATCAGCAGACCTCTATACAGGGAGAGTACAGACACGCTTATGAGCACAGCCAATTCCGCACTGCCCTATATCATTGCCGGACCGATTCTGCGTCGGGTTCAGCCTGAAGAGGTTGTTATCTGGCTGGTAACGCGGGAGCCGTTGCAGGCCCGCTTCAGTCTGTTCACGGATAAGCAGCAACTCACCGAACTGGATTGTGCTGCAATCACCTCAACGCTGCAGGTAGGGGAGCACGCCTATATTCACCTGATTCATTATCGGGCGGACACGCCACTGCCCCATAATCAATGGCTTTACTATGATCTGATCTGTCAGGTTGATGGTCAGTCGAGTGCTCTGGGAGAGCTGGTACCGGCACTGCTTTACCCGGGGGAAACGCGCCCTGGTTTTGTGCTGAAAATGCAGCTCGATCATGTGCTGCACGGCTCCTGCCGCAAGCCTCACTATGCTTCGGAAGATGCCCTTCTGAGGGTTGATCAGGTATTGGCGCAGAGCGTGAATGATCCGGCTGATCGGCCTGCGTTGCTGATGATGGCCGGTGACCAGATCTATGCCGATGATGTGGCCGGACCGATGCTCTCGGCAATCCATCAAACCATCGATCTGCTGGGGCTTTACCCGGAATTGATTGAGGGCGCCACGGTCAGTAACTGCAAAGAGCTCTATAACAGTCCGCATAACTACTACGAACGAGAATCCCTGCTGCCCCATACCAAGGCCAATCAGGCCCTGCAGGAGCGCTTTTTTGGTGGCGCCCGCAAGCCGATTTTCACTGCTGACACCGCACATAATCATCTGATTACCCTGTCGGAAGTGCTGGCTATGTACTTTCTGGTCTGGTCCCCCCAGCTCTGGCCGAAACTGAAGCTGGGGATCAGCGATGTGGCAGAGCCGCACCGTGACCGGTATCTCGAAGAGCAGCGTGAAATTGAAACGTTCAGCCGGGGGCTGGACAGGGTTCAGCGTGCCCTGGCGCATGTTCCGGTGTATATGATCTTTGATGACCATGATGTCACCGATGACTGGAATCTGACCCGAGGCTGGGAGGAGGCGGCATACCAGCATCTGTTCTCCCGCAGTATTATCGGCAATGCCCTGATTGGTTACTGGTTATGTCAGGGCTGGGGAAATGCGCCGGACAAATTTCCGTTGTCATGGCTGGAACAGTTCCGCCCGGGCACGGCTAATAAGGAACTGATAGATAGTCTGCTGGAATTTGAAACCTGGCACTATAGTCTGCCGACAGCGCCGAAGCTGGTGGTGCTGGACACCCGCACCAAACGCTGGTGGTCGGAGAGCAGTCAGGCCAAACCTTCTGGCCTGATGGACTGGGAAGCGCTATCTGATCTGCAACAGGAGCTGCTGGGCGAGGATGCGGTACTGCTGGTTTCTCCGGCCCCGATCTTCGGTATGAAGCTGATTGAGACCGTTCAGCGCATCTTTACCTACTTTGGCCGCGCATTAATGGTGGATGCGGAAAACTGGATGGCCCATGCGGGCTCTGCCAATGTGATCCTGAATATATTCCGCCACCGGAAAACACCTCAGCATTTTGTGATTCTGTCCGGCGATGTGCATTACTCCTTTGCTTACGACATAAAAATACGTTTTCGTAAGAACAGCCCGGATATATGGCAGATCACCTGCAGTGGTTTCAAGAATGAGTTTCCGCACACACTATTGCGGCTGTTTGATCGCTGCAACCGCTGGCTCTATGGCAGCCGCTCGCCATTGAACTGGCTGACCAAGCGTCGCCGGATGCAGATCCGCTCGCGAATCCCTGAAGGTCGTGAGCATGACAGGGTACTTAACCTGAGTGGGGTCGGACGGCTGCGTCTGGATCAGCAGGGCGTGCCTGAACAGATCAGTGTACTGCCAGCCGGTGGTGGCGAAATCAGCTTTCCGCCAAGAGAGAAAGCCGATCCCTGATCAGGGAACCTGCGAGCCCGTCGTGCCGGGCACCAACAGGGCTTATGCTCAGGTTCCTCAGGGGCATCCGATACAGCGGGTCGCAGAGTTAACCCACGACATCCAGTTGGCGCTCGCGGAATATTCCGCCGCGGGCTTCTGAGAGTGCTTTGCAGGCGGGGATATCCACCCCTTCCAGTCCGTTGATCGCGGAGACATAAACCTCCGGTATCAGTTCGCTGGCGCGGGCGATAAAGGCTTTCACTGCAGGGTAAGAGCCGCTCAGGCTGGGCCGGCAATGTTGCTGATAGGTGGATTCGTCCTGAGCGTTGAGTGAGATCGACAGTGCATCGATACACTCCGCCAGCTCGGGAACGATGTCCCGTTTGTGAAACAGGCTGCCAAGCCCGTCGGTGTTGAGCCGGGTCCGGCCACCGCGGCCCTTGACCCAGCGAGCGACCCGGAGCAGGGTTTTCAGACGCAGAGTGGGTTCACCGTAACCACAGAATACCACTTCGCTGTAACGTTTCGGATCACCGATCAGTGGTATCACCTCTTCATGGGAGGGCAGCGTACTCAGGTACAGCTCGTGGCCTTTAACCTCCATCGAGCCGTTATGTTTCGGGCAGAAACCACAGGCCAGCGTGCAGCGGTCGGTCAGATTGACGTAGAGGCTGTTACGAATCAGGTAAACATAGCTGTCGCTATGATCTGCAGGGGTCTCTCTGCGTGCGGGATTGGGGCGAACTCGGGACATAATTTTCTGCAACTGTGTAATGTCCGTGCAGCGTAGCACTGAATGGGTTAAGCATCGTTGATGCCTGTCAAACCATTGAGGTCTCAAGGAGAAAACCGGCCAGGCAGGTCAAGCCGGGTGTTGTAAAACGAAGGGGACCTGTTACTGCAGAGCCGGGGGCCGGGTCTGGGAGTCGGTATCGCCTGTTGGAGCTGTCTGCTCAGTGGCATGAAAAATTGTGTCATATTCACCGCTGTCTCTGAGCCACCTGAGCCCCTGATCAAGATCCCGGGCCAGTTGCTGGTGCTGCGGATTCTTCTTGCTGAAGGCGACATAGATCTCGCTGACGTGATTAATCGCCCCTTTCTCAATGGCATCTTCCGGCAGGCCCATCTGATTCAGATTATAAAGAGCGACCTCGTCAAACATGATGGCGCCGTCGATACGTTGTGTCAGCAGCATGTTGATGATCTGTGACTGGTTGTTGACTGCGTGCTGTTTAAATCGGTGTTGATGTTGTGTGTACTCATCGCCGTATTCGTAATCAATGATCACACCCATATTAAAGCCGTCCGGGATCAGCGCCGGGCGCGTAAAATTCTGTGCCTGACCTTTAGGAAAAAAGTAGGAGGCCTGAGTCAGCATCAGCGGCTCTTCGCCAAAATGAAATCGCATCTCAGTGCTGGGTTGGCGGGTCACATTCCAGCAGGCATCTACCTCTCCCATTTCGGTTGAGCGTAAGGCTCTGGCGTAGGGCAGTACCTCAATGGAAAACGCTCTGCCGACGCTGGAAAACGCCGCTTCCACCAGATTGTAGGAGATCCCTTTGCCATGCATGTCTGAGAAGGGGGGCCAGCTGTTCTCTGCCGCGATCACAATCGGCTCTTTAGCCGCGCTCGTAAAAGAGATCAGGCTGATAAGACAGACCAGTAAACCTGATCCTGGTTTAGAAAAGCGCTTCATCTATGAACTCTGGGCGTGGCAGGCAATATCGGTTCAGTAAATTATAACTGAATTTGGCTCTGATGCCCCGCTGTGGCTGTTGTTGAAAAGGGAAAAAGCTGTTTCCAAATAAAGAGTTATGGATATGAAAAATAAAAGGTGACCCGGTTAGGGTGCCGCAGCACCCGTTACCGGTTCGAAGGGGGAAGGGGTCTTGCTGGCAGAGCGGCTCAGGCGGCCACTCTGCTGGATTTGTGTTCAGGATGGGTTGCAATAAAGTGTTTCAGAACCTTATGCAACATCTCGGCGTGGCCGTAATTACGATCACGCTGAGCTTTTTCTATGTCGTCCATGATGATTGTTTTTATCTTCTGTTCACCATCATGGGTAATCATATAATGGCCCAGTGCCATCGCGATCATGGAGTCCATATGTTCGTGTTCCGCAATCGCACCGACTTCGTCTGCTGTCAGGTCACTCAGCTCCAAGCACTCTTCATAGGTTAACATCTTGCGTCCTCTACCCTCTGATAAGGCCTTTAATACGACCTTTTTATTTGCTGGCACCGGTCTCTCTCTTTACCGGCAGAAATGAGTTTAGGAGAGGTACAGAGGTTTCTCTAATCCTGATAATGGATAAAAATTCAATTTGAATATTTTTTCAAAAAATGTGATTCATGCTGCGGGTGCGAAAGTCAGAGGCATCTGAGCTGCCCGGAACCGGGTATTTCGGGGCTGGGGAGGTGGTGCATTACAGCAACCCCAAACTGGTGCGCGTGAACCAGTTTGGGGAGCAGAAAAAAATTCATCCTGACCGGTTATAAAACCAGCTCTGTGGTGGCCATCAACCAGGCTAACAGGCGCTGCTTACCCAGCGGGTCTTTCTGGGTGACGACCTCGCCACTGGAAGGAAAATGCAGATCACGTAGCCGCGACAACCAGAAGCGTAATGCGGCCAGCCGCATCATCGGCAGCAACTCTGCCTGTTCCAGTGAATTCAGAGTACGCTGCTGCTGGTAATGACGCAGAAGCTGTCGGGCCTTGTCCAGACAGAAACGGGCGTCGGACTCATCAAAGCACCAGGCGTTGAGCGTCACGCTCAGGTCATAGAGGTAGGGCGCAGGGCAGGCGTGATAGAAATCGATCAGCCCGGCGAGCTGATCACCCTTGAACAGCGCATTATCCGGAAACAGATCCGCATGTACCGGGCCGGCAGGCAGGTTTTCCCAGTCGAGCTGGTGCGCTTCAGCGAGTGCTTTCTCTAGCAGGGACTGTTGCTCTGGCTTCAGGCGGGGCATCAGGCGTTCAGCTAATTGCTGGCACCAGAGAGGGATTTGGTCACTGCGCCGGGCCGGCAGTTCAGCGGCCAGTTGGTGAGCGCGCGCCAGTGTCGCACCGATAATACCGGTCTGAGCCAGATTAGGCTGCTCCAGAGGTGCGCCATTCAGGCGTCGCATGAGGACTGCGGGTCGCTGATTCAGGCTGCTGAAGGCGTCACCATTGCGTAAGGGAACCAGTTCTGCACAGGGCAGGCCATGACGACTAAGCTGCTGTACCAGACCGAGAATAAACGGTAGTTCAGCAGAGGATACGGATTCAACCAGAGTCAGTACGTAACGACCCTGATCCGTATCAACAAAAAAATTACTGTTTTCAACACCGGCACTGATCCCTTCATAAGCGATAAGCTGGCCAACTTCGTATTCTGTCAGGTGTTGCTCAAGTTCGGTAAAGCTGACGGATGTGTAAACCGACATAGTTCTGGGGTGTCCTTTCAGTGATCCTGTGCCGGTTTGGCATCTTGTTTCAGCCACTGCCAGAGCCCTTCCGCACCGCTTTTACGGATCAGAATGTCGTAGTCTTCGGCATCCTGCAGCGGCATGATGCTGATCTCACGGGGTTCGCTGTCATCGTATCGGACAAAATGGTTCGGGTAGGTATTACGGCTGTTAAGCAGATACGCCAGCGCTGCGGGTTCAAGACTGAGCTTCAGTGGACCGCTTGTTTCTGCAAGCAGGGATATATCCTGACCGAAACATTCCTGCAGTGCCTGAGCCACCGATTCGTGAGTGCCTGCCTGAGGCAGAACCAGCCATTCAGTGTCGCTGACCCAAAGGATCGCCAGACGCCCCAGACAGGAGATACGATTGACGGTCAGCGGGCGGGCAACGCTCATCACTTCACCCAACGCAATCAGCAGGGCCTGATTATCCGGTTCGGTGTCCAGTGCCAGATCACCGAGAAACGGACGCTCACGAACCATGATACTGCTGATCCGGCTCTGCTGATCGATGGCGGCCTGCAGGTTCAGGTGAACCAGCGGGCTACCGGGAGTGAAAGTGGGGTTGTTGCCTTGAAATGCCATGAAATTACTCCTGTTACAGGGCCTTAGCCTGCAGATCCGCATGGTAGGAGGAACGTACCATCGGTCCGCTGGCTACATTCTTAAAGCCCAGCTCATATCCGATCTCTTCGTAGGTTTTGAACTCTTGCGGAGTGACGTAGCGCTCAACTGCCAGATGGTGCTTGCTCGGCTGTAGGTACTGACCGATGGTAAGCATATCCACATCGTTGGCACGTAGATCTTTCATTACCTGAACGATCTCTTCCTGAGTTTCCCCCAGCCCCACCATCAGGCCGGATTTGGTATCCACCTCCGGGTGACGACGTTTGAACTGGTACAGCAGGTTAAGAGAACCGTGATAATCAGCACCCGGGCGAACAGCGTCATACAGGCGCGGTACGGTTTCCAGATTGTGATTGAGTACGTCAGGTACCGAAGTGGCGAGAATATCCAGTGCTGTATCCACTTTACCGCGGAAATCGGGTACCAGAATCTCTACCTTCAGCGTGTCGCTGACCGCACGGGCTTCGCGAACGACCTCGGCAAAGTGAGCTGCGCCACCATCGCGCAGGTCATCCCGGTCCACTGAGGTGATAACCACATATTTCAGGCCCAGCTGCTGAATCGTGGAGGCAACATTTTTAGGCTCCTCCGGATCAAGCGGCATCGGCCGACCGTGCGCCACATCGCAGAAAGGACAGCGGCGGGTACAGATCGCGCCCATAATCATCAGGGTTGCGGTCTTGTGGCTGAAACACTCTGCCAGGTTAGGGCAGGATGCTTCTTCACACACGGTATGCAGGTTCAGCTCACGGAGCTGCTTTTTGACCTTTTTAACATTCGCATTGGAGCGCGCATCGATACGGATCCACTCCGGTTTGCGCAGACGTTTGCGCTCCGGGTCCGGTTTGTGTCGCAGGCGCGACATTTTCGATTCGCCTTTCAGCTCTTTTAATGGGATCAGGTCCATGGTCCACCTCAGGGTAGGGCAGCGGCCATGCGTTTAAACACAGCCGCTGTGTGAGTCAGATAATGAATTAACCGCGATAGTAACGCTGTTCAATAAACGGCGCTTTTGACACTACCATCGGCATCTGCTTGCCGCGGACCAGTGCAAACAGCTCGGTTTCCAGTGCGGCGTATTCGGTGGCTACATAACCCATCGCAACCGGTTTGCCGACGGTCGGGCCAAAGCTGCCGCTGGTGACAACCCCGACTTTCTCGCCAGCGGCGTTCACCAGCTCAGCACCTTCACGAATCGGCGCTTTACCGGAGGCGATCAGACCAACACGCTTACGGCTGTAGTTTTTGTCAGCGATCTGCTCAAAGATCTTTTCTGCGCCCGGGAAACCTCCCGCGCGTTCACCGTCGGCGCGGCGGCACTTGCTGATTGCCCAGATCAGGCTGCCTTCGATCGGTGTGGTTGTCGGGTCAAGATCGTGTCCGTAAAGGCACAGTCCGGATTCCAGACGCAGCGAATCGCGGGCACCGAGGCCGATAAACTCGACTTCAGGCTGTTCCAGAAACAGGCGGCACAGGCGTTCTGCTTCTGCGGCAGGAATGGAGATCTCATAGCCATCTTCACCGGTGTAACCGGAACGGCTGACAAAGCAATCGACGCCGTCGATGCTGATATGACGCGAATCCATAAATACCAGTTCGTTTACTTCCGGGCAGATACGGGACAGCGCCTCAGCGGCCTTCGGGCCCTGCAGAGCAACCAGTGCACGGTCATCCAGCACTTCCAGCTCAACATCGTCTGCCAGATGAGTACGCATATGGGCGATATCCTGCTCTTTGCAGGCAGCATTCACGACTACATAGAGGTGATCACCGTAGTTGGTCACCATCAGGTCGTCCATAATGCCGCCTTCCTCATTGGTGAACAGGGCGTAGCGCTGCTTACCCGCTGGCAGATCGATGATATCGACAGGCACCAGCTTTTCCAGTTCAGCAGCGGCGTTAACGCCGGTCAGTTTAACCTGACCCATATGGGAAACGTCGAACAGACCGGCCTGTTCGCGGGTGTGCAGGTGTTCCTTTTTAACACCCAGCGGGTACTGAACAGGCATTTCAAAACCTGCGAAAGGGACCATTTTTCCGCCCAGCTCAATGTGCAGGTCATACAGCGGTGTTTTGTTCAGTTCAGACATCGTGTTCTCCATCATGCTCGTTTGCCAGCCCGCTGCGTTGGCGGGGTGGTCATCGTTGTTCAAATACGCTCTATGGGAAAAGCTCAGGGTGCAGCCGGAACCTTTTCAATAAACCGCAGGGTTAAAGTGCCGGGCCGCAGCCGACCCGGCTTTATTACTTACTGTTGTTCGCTGGCCGCTTCGGCAGATGAACCGCCACGGGCAAAGAACTCACGGCTCAGCCTGAATACAACCGGGCTCAGCAGGGCCAGTGCGATCAGGTTAGGAATCGCCATCATCGCATTCAGGGTATCTGCAACCAGCCAGATAAAGTCCAGGCTGACCCCCGCACCTACCGGAACCGCAATGATCCAGAGCAAGCGGTAAGGTTTGATCGCTTTCACACCAAACAGGAACTCAACGCAACGCTCGCCGTAGAAAGACCAGCCAATAATGGTGGTGAAGGCAAAGATCGCCAGCGCAATGGCTACCAGATAGTTACCCACGCCCGGCAGCGCCTGAGCAAAGGCGGCTGAAGTCAGTGCAGCACCGGATTCACCAGACGTCCAGGCACCGGAAGTAATAATGACCAGACCGGTGATGGAGCAGATGATGATGGTGTCAATAAAGGTACCCAGCATCGCGATCAGGCCCTGACGAACCGGATCTTTAGTCTGTGACGCAGCGTGTGCAATCGGAGCAGAACCCAGGCCTGCTTCGTTGGAGAAGACACCACGTGCCACACCGAAACGAATTGCAGCCCAGACAGCAGCACCGGCAAAACCACCTTCAGCAGCGGCTGGTGAGAATGCATGGGTGAACACCAGATCAATAGCAGCAGGGATCGCATCTGCATTGATGGCCAGTACCACCAGACCCGCCGCCAGATAAGCGATTGCCATCAGCGGAACCAGCGAACCGGCCACTGCGCCGATACGTTTGATACCACCAATCAGCACTGCACCTACCAGCACCATAAGGATCAGGCCGGTTGCCCAGTGGTTAAGACCGAAGTTGGATTCCAGTACATCCGCAACAGAGTTGGACTGTACCGTGTTGCCGATGCCGAAGGCGGCGATGGCACCAAAGATGGCAAAGGCCGTGCCCAGCCAGGCCCATTTCGCACCCAGACCGTTCTTAATGTAGTACATAGGGCCACCTACGTGGTTACCCTCTTCATCGACTTCACGGTATTTCACTGCCAGAACGGCTTCGGAGAATTTGGTTGCCATACCGACCAGCGCGGTACACCACATCCAGAACAGGGCTCCCGGGCCGCCGAGGAAAACGGCGGTGGCAACACCCGCGATATTACCCGTGCCCACCGTAGCGGACAGGGCGGTCATCAGTGCCTGGAAGGGAGAGATTTCACCATCTTTCTCTTCACCCTGACGGCTGCTGCGACCTTCGAAAAGTAGTTTGAAACCGGTGCCCAGCTTGAACAGGGGCATCAGGCGTAACCCCAGCATCAGGAAGAAACCGACGCCAAGGATAAGAACGAGCATCAACGGACCCCAGACGATACCGTTAATTGCACCAATGATTGAGTTTAATGTTTCCATAAACCCGGACTCCATAGAATTGTTATTTTTATTGACAGATGGAGGGTTACTGGGGATCAGCACCCCGGTGACCCGACCTACCTTCTATCTCTTATTTATTTCTCCATGACTGCCTGAAGAAAAAATATAGAAAAAGATGAATAAGTTTCCAATAGGAAACAAACCTAGCTCAACAGGAAATTTATTTCAATCAAAAATATCCCCCAGATTCCATCCGGCAGTGGATGTTTGCGTGGTTCCTCAGCGCTTGTATTGAAAAAACAGGGGGTTAGCGGAATAGGAAAATTATTCATTCTGAAAATTGAGCGAACTTCATAATTTGCATAATGCTTTATTCATAACGACATTTCTTGTCTGCCTTGGGTCGTGTTTGGCTGTTTTCTGTCAGCCAACTCTTAAGGTGGGTGAGCCCGGTCAGGGCTGGAAGAGGGCTCAGGTGTTGTGTCGGTTACAGGCGGACAGGGGAGCTGTATAAGGTTGTTCAGTCGAGTCAGTGAACAGAGGAGAGGGGAGGAGATATACGTCTGGAGAATAAGTTTCCTATAAGAAACTTTTTGTTGATTTTGGAAAATTGCGCTGATAATCTGCCCAAATCGAAATGCGGATTGATTAAAAAGCAGTCAGTCCTGAGCCGAAGTGCGGGTGGTCTTGTCTAAGCCTTATTAAGGCTGATCGCCCTATCCATAATAAAAAGAGCGGTTCACCGCTGCGGAGAAGTTAACGTGCCACTGAGTATCTTTGATCTTTATAAAGTGGGTATAGGCCCATCCAGTTCCCATACCGTGGGGCCGGTGGTTGCAGCCAATCGCTTTCTGCAGGAGCTGCGCGACCGTGCGCTGCTGGATCAGGTGGTTTCACTGCATGTAGGGTTGTTCGGTTCACTGGCGATGACCGGTAAAGGGCATGCGACTGATGTGGCGGTGATGATTGGTCTGATGGATGAGAAACCGGATCAGGTCGATCCTGATCAGGTGCCGGTCTATGTGGAACAGATCCGCGAGACCCGTCAGCTTAATCTGGCCGGGGAGCGGATGATTGCGTTCGATCCGGAAACTGATCTGCCTTTTAACTTCGGCGAGTCCCTGCCTAAGCATCCGAATGGAATGCACTTTAAAGCCTATGACGCGGCCGGCATTATTCTGCATGACAACATTTTTTATTCCGTAGGCGGGGGTTTTGTGCTCAGCGATGCGGAAGCCGGTCAGGGCGTTGTAGAAGAAGATGAGCTGCAACAGCCTTACAGCTTTAATAATGGTGCTGAGCTGATGGCGCTGAGTGAGCGTGAAGGCAAAAGCATTGCTGAGCTGGTACTGGAGAATGAGCTGGTCTGGGGCAGTAAGGAAGATCTGGAGCAGCGCCTCTGGGATCTCTGGCAGGTGATGGATCAGTGTATCCGACGTGGCTGTGCGGCTACCGGTGAACTGCCGGGCGGTCTGAATATCAAGCGTCGTGCTAATCAGCTCTATCGGGAGTTGACCACCAGCCCTGAAGCGGCGTTCAAAGATCAACTGACGGTGATGGACTGGGTCAACCTGTTCGCCATCGCGGTCAATGAAGAGAACGCAGCAGGTGGCCGCGTAGTGACTGCGCCGACAAATGGTGCAGCCGGGGTGATTCCAGCGGTACTGGCTTACTACGATCGTTTTGTGCCCGGTTCCAGCCGGCAGGGCATCTTTGATTTCCTCGCGACCTCTGCGGCGATCGGCATGCTGTATAAAAAGAACGCTTCCATCTCTGCTGCCGAAGTGGGCTGTCAGGGGGAGATTGGCGTTGCCTGTTCCATGGCGGCCGGTGCGCTCTGTGCAGTGATGGGCGGAACGACTCAGCAGATTGAAAATGCGGCTGAGATCGGTATGGAACATAACCTGGGGCTGACCTGCGACCCGATCGGTGGTCTGGTTCAGGTGCCTTGCATCGAGCGGAATACCATGGGGGCAGTGAAAGCGATTAACGCCGCACGGCTGGCGTTGCGCGGCGATGGCAAACACCACGTCTCACTGGATTCGGTCATCGAAACGATGCGTCAGACCGGTCTCGATATGCAGGACAAATACAAAGAAACCTCACAGGGTGGGCTGGCGGTCAACGTCGTGGCCTGTTAACGGCCTGCCTGTCTTCTATTTCATTCGCACTAACTAAGAGAATAACAACATGAGTCACAGTGATCTGTATCGCAACGACGCGGTTTGCGAAGCATTTTTTACCCAGAATCTGGCTGAGCGTGATGCTGAGCTGATCGCCGCAGTTAATGAAGAGTTTGATCGTCAGGAGCAGCAGATTGAGCTGATCGCTTCTGAAAATATTGTCTCTAAAGCGGTAATGCAGGCGCAGGGCACCGTACTGACCAACAAGTACGCGGAAGGTTATCCGGGGCGTCGTTATTACGGCGGTTGTGAATTTGTTGATAAGGCTGAGGCGCTGGCGATTGAGCGGGCTAAAGCGCTGTTTGGTTGTGAATACATTAATGTTCAGCCGCACTCCGGTGCGCAGGCTAACGGTGCGGTGATGCTGGCACTGTTGCAGCCGGGTGATACGGTGCTGGGGATGTCGCTGGATGCCGGTGGTCACCTGACTCACGGCGCACGTCCTGCGTTGTCCGGTAAGTGGTTTAATGCGGTGCAGTACGGTGTGTCCGAAAAAGACTGTCGGATCGATTACGATGCGGTGGAGCAACTGGCTGAAGAGTGCCAGCCAAAGCTGATCATCGCCGGCGGTTCTGCGATTCCACGTGAGATCGACTTTGCCCGTTTCCGCAAAATTGCTGACAAAGTGGGCGCTTACCTGATGGTGGATATGGCGCACATCGCCGGTCTGGTGGCGACAGGTGCACATCCTTCGCCGCTGCCGCATGCGGATGTGGTAACGACAACCACCCACAAAACCCTGCGCGGCCCTCGCGGTGGCATGATTCTGTCCAACGATCTGGAGCTGGGTAAAAAGATCAACTCTGCGGTATTCCCGGGTCTGCAGGGCGGCCCGCTGATGCACGTAATCGCGGCTAAAGCCGTGGCGTTCGGTGAAGCGCTGCGTCCTGAGTTTAAAACTTACATTGAACAGGTGGTTGAGAACGCCAAAGTGCTGGCAGGTGTCATGGTTGAGCGCGGTTGTGACATCGTAACCGGTGGCACCGACACTCACCTGATGCTGGTTGATCTGCGCCCTAAAGGGCTCAAAGGCAACATCGTTGAAGAAGCACTGGAGCGGGCCGGTATTACCTGTAACAAGAACGGTATTCCGTTTGATCCGGAAAAACCGATGGTCACCTCCGGTATTCGTCTGGGTACGCCGGCAGGCACCAGCCGTGGTTTTGGTGCTGAGGAGTTCCGTCAGATCGGTAATCTGATCAGTGATGTGCTGGATGGGCTGGCAGCCAATCCTGAAGATAATTCAAACGTTGAAGCGGAAGTGCGTGCGCAGGTTGAAGCGCTGTGCCAGAAATTCCCGCTGTATCGATAACAACCTGTGTAACGAACGAGCTATAGGAAAATTATTATGAGCATCCCTACTAACTATCTTTTTGCACCAAGCCATGAGTGGGTTCTGGATAACGGTGACGGCACTGTAACTCTGGGTATCTCCGATCACGCACA
This sequence comes from Neptuniibacter halophilus, assembly GCF_030295765.1. NCBI lineage: Bacteria > Pseudomonadati > Pseudomonadota > Gammaproteobacteria > Oceanospirillales > Oceanospirillaceae > Neptuniibacter > Neptuniibacter halophilus. The sequence goes on from NZ_AP027292.1 coordinate 3,096,722, forward strand.
GGAACTGCTGGGTGATGTGGTTTTCGTTGAGCTGCCGGAAGTGGGCCGCGAAGTAAACGCGGGCGAAGAGTTCTCTCTGGTTGAGTCTGTTAAAGCGGCTTCCGACATCTATGCTTCAGTCTCCGGCGAAGTTATCGAAGTCAACGAAGCGCTGGAAGATTCTCCTGAAACCGTTAACGACTCACCGTTCGGTGATGGCTGGATCGTTAAGATTAAACTGGCCGATGCGTCTGAGCTGGAAAACCTGCTGAACGCAGAAGCTTACCAGGCAACGATTGCTGAAGAAGCCTGATTGATAGGCTGCGGCTGTGAAGGGTCTAATCAACTTTTCGGGTTGCAGCCTTTGTCCCCTTTCAGGTTTCCGGAGAGGCTTCGGCCTCTCCAGCATACGCGGAGTGGTAGTGCAGGACCGCTTCGCACCCTTTAATTGATTGTTCTGAACGCACTTCAGAACAACGTGTTACCACAGGTTATTGTTATGGCAGTAGAAACTCGTACCTTGAGTGATCTTCAGCAGGCGAATGAATTTACTCAGCGTCATATTGGTCCTGATTCCGAACAGACACAGGCGATGTTGTCTTATCTGGGGCTGAACAGTATCGAAGAACTGATGACGCAGACCGTGCCTGACTCAATCCGTCTGGATGATGCACTGGATATGGCTGATGGTGTGTCCGAAGCCGATGCGCTGGCGTATCTGAAACAGCTCGCGGCCAAAAACAAAGTTAATAAATCCTATATCGGGATGGGCTATAACAATACCCTGGTGCCAAACGTTATCCTGCGTAACGTGATGGAAAATCCGGGCTGGTATACCGCATACACGCCTTATCAGCCAGAGATCGCTCAGGGGCGTCTGGAAGCGCTGCTGAATTTCCAGCAGATGGTAATGGACCTGACCGGTATGGATCTGGCCAACGCTTCCCTGCTGGATGAAGCCACTGCGGCTGCAGAGGCGATGACCCTTTGCAAGCGCTCCAACCGCAAAAAAACCAATACCTATTTTGTTGCCGACGATGTGCATCCACAGACCATCGACGTGATCAGAACCCGTGCCGAATACTTTGGTTACGAGGTTGTGGTGGGTAATCCGCTGACTGATCTGGAAGCGGCTGACCCGTTCGGTGTGCAGTTACAGTACCCGGGCACCTATGGTGATATCAGTGATATCAAAGCCGTGATCGATGCTGCGCATGGTCAGAAAGCGATGGTTTCAGTGGCAGCCGATATTCTGGCGCTGGTACTGCTGAAATCGCCGGGTGAACTGGGCGCGGATATTGTACTCGGTTCCTCTCAGCGTTTTGGTGTACCGATGGGCTTTGGTGGCCCGCACGCTGCATTCTTTGCCGCATCTGAAAAGCTGAAGCGTTCCGTCCCGGGTCGTATTATCGGTGTTTCCATTGATGCCAATGGTAATCAGGCACTGCGTATGGCAATGCAGACCCGTGAGCAGCATATTCGTCGTGAAAAGGCGACGTCCAATATCTGTACAGCTCAGGCGTTGCTGGCAAACATGGCTTCTTTCTATGTGGTGTACCACGGCCCTGAAGGTCTGAAGCGCATTGCTGAGCGTGTTCATCGTCTGACTGCGATTCTGGCGAACGGCCTGAAAGCGAAAGGCGTGGCAGTTAACGATACTTACTTTGATACCCTGACCCTGACGCTGCCGGAAACCCAGGCGGTGATCTATCAGCGTGCACTGGATGCGGGTTGTAACCTGCGTCAGATCGGCACGGATAAGCTGGGTATCACGCTGGATGAAACCTCGCGCCCGGCCGATGTGGCTGAACTGCTGGATGTGATTCTGGGGGCAGATCATGGCCTCAGCGTTGCTGCGCTGGATGCTGAGATCGTAGCGGGCGCTGCGACCGGTATTGCTGCTGAGATGCGCCGTGAAGACGCGATCCTGACGCATCCGACGTTCAACAGCTACCACAGCGAAACGGACATGCTGCGCTACATGAAGAAGCTGGAGAATAAAGACTACTCTCTGGTTCACGGCATGATCCCGCTCGGTTCCTGCACCATGAAGCTGAATGCGACTGCAGAGATGATTCCGGTGACCTGGCCTGAAATTGCCAACATGCACCCGTTTGCCCCGGCTGATCAGGTGCAGGGCTATCATCAGATGCTGAAAGAGCTGGAAGACCAGCTGGTTGAGATTACCGGTTACGATAAGGTTTCCCTGCAGCCAAACTCCGGTGCCTCCGGTGAATATGCCGGCTTGCTGGCGATCCGTAAGTATCACGAGTCGATTGGTGAAGGTCATCGTAATGTCTGTCTGATTCCATCTTCTGCCCACGGTACTAACCCGGCATCGGCAGCGATGATGGATATGAAGATCATCGTCACCAAGTGTGATGAGAAGGGTAACGTTGATGTGGCGGATCTGCGTGCGCAGGCTGAGCTGCACAAAGATGACCTGTCCTGTCTGATGATTACCTACCCGTCTACTCACGGTGTGTATGAGGAAGATATCGTAGAGATCTGCGAAATCATCCACAAAAACGGCGGTCAGGTGTATATGGATGGTGCCAACATGAACGCGCAGGTGGGGATCTCCAAGCCCGGTCTGATCGGTTCTGACGTATCGCACCTGAACCTGCATAAAACTTTCGCAATCCCTCACGGTGGCGGCGGCCCGGGTATGGGGCCTATCGGTGTTAAGAGTCATCTGGCTCCGTTCCTGGCGAGCCACAAGGTCAGCCCGGTTGAAGGCCTGAATCCTGAAAACGGAGCGGTGGCTGCAGCGCCTTACGGTTCTGCATCGATTCTGCCGATTACCTGGATGTACAACGTCATGCTGGGTAAATCCGGTCTTAAGGCTTCAACGCAGATGGCGATTCTGAACGCCAACTACATGACCGAGAAACTGGCTGAGCACTTCCCGGTACTCTACCGCGGCCGCAACAACAAAGTGGCCCATGAGTGCATCGTCGATATCCGTCCTCTGAAAGAGGAGAGTGGTGTTACTGAAGAAGATATTGCCAAGCGCCTGATGGATTACGGTTTCCACGCGCCGACCATGTCTTTCCCGGTAGCGGGCACGCTGATGATCGAGCCGACTGAATCTGAATCCAAGGTGGAGATTGATCGATTTGTCGATGCCATGGTGCAGATCCGCGCTGAGATCCGCAAAGTCCAGAGTGGTGAATGGCCTGCGGACAACAACCCGCTGTGCAATGCGCCACACACTCAGGCTGATGTCATGAGTGCGGTTTGGGAGCGTCCATACAGCCGTGAAGAGGCGGTGTTCCCGAATGAAGCGACCCGTCAGAACAAGTTCTGGCCGATGAACAACCGTATCGACAATGTTTACGGTGACCGTAACTTTATCTGCTCCTGTCCGGGTATTGAAACCTATCAGGAAGACTAAGGAGCGAAAGCTCTGTCCGAATTCACTCATTGGCCACACTGCGCGCTGGCCGGTGAGTGGATAGTGGTCAGGCCTTTCGGGCCTGATCGCATCCCCCAGCCAGCCACCGGAGTTCGCTCCGGTGGCTGTGCCCTATAGCGGAAGTCAGCTCTCAGCTTCCGTCATAGCATTGTCCAATTTGGTGTGCCTCCAGCTTCGGCTGGTTGCTTTTGCGGGGTAGTTTCTACCCCGTTCTTTTTTCAGTTTCCCTGTTCTGCTTTTTGATATCGCTTTTCGGCCTGAGACAGGCCTCCAACGGGCCATTATGGTAGGAGCGCGGTCTCCGCGCGATCAGAGGGCTTGGCGGGGTGAAGGTCTTCCCGGCCTGTTACCGGCCTTCCTACCCATCCGCCTGGCGATTCTGCTCCAGAATAAAATCTATCAGTGCCTGAGCCGGAGGTGTCAGGGATTTTTCTCTGAGCTTAACGATGCCCAGTCTTCGCAGTACGGTCGGGCGGGTCAGGGGAATAAAGCGCAATGTTTCGCTTTCCTGTGGAAAAGCATAGCGGGGCAGGGTGGTGATACCGAATCCGGCTTCGAGCATGGCGATCAGTGAGATCATATTCGATACATAAAACTGCGATTGGCCAAGCAGTGGGCTCGCTTCGCTGTCCTCCAGCAGACGTGAGGTGCCATTACTGATCAGGCGGTGCGCCTGCAACGCTTCCCAGTGCAGTTCGGTTTTGTCTGCCAGTGGGTGAGTCTGCGGGCAGACCACGCCGATCTGGTCTTCCCAGATCTGGGTGAAATCTTTATCGGTATGTTCGTATTCATGGAACAGGTGACAGATACCAAAATCTACCTGCTGGTTCTCTACCATCTTTAAAACAGCATCGGAGTTGTCGTCAAAAAAGCTGATATGAAGCTCAGGGCTGCCGGCAATAAAGCGTTGCAGCAGATCCGGCAGCACCTGGCTGGCGATGGAAGGCACCGAGGCCAGACGCAGATGCCCGGTTTTATGCTCTGCCAGCAGCGCCATATCTTCAGACAGACGGTCATGGTGTTCGATCAGCTCTTTGGCTTTGGGCAGAAAGTGCTGACCAAAGGGGGTGAGTTCCGTTTTTGCGGTTTTTGCATTGCGCTTTTCAAACAACGCTTCGCCCAGCTTATTTTCCAGATCACGAATCGACAGTGAGATCGCCGGTTGGGTGCGATGGGCTTTTTCTGCCGCCGCATGAAATCCCTTCAGTTCAGCGACCCAGACAAAGTGGCGGAGTTGAGCAATTTTGAATTCGGGCAACATCGGTAACCCCCCGGCAGGTTGAATATATCCAAATGATAAAAAAAGCTTATCGCCGGATATTAATTATTAATTTTTATTATTAAAGCACGACGCCTAAGATGGAGCCAACAACATTTGGGAGGTTCCTATGTCTGATTCTGTTTTTCGTAACTACATCGCCGGTGAGTGGGTAGAAGGTAACAATGGCAGTGTGGCGAATATCAGCCCGGCCGATACTAATGATCTGATTGGCCACTACGCGCAGGCAGATAAAGCCCAGACTGAAGCTGCGATTGCGGCGGCTCATAAAGGTCAGGAGGCCTGGGCTCAGAGCGGGCTGGAGCAACGCTACTCCGTACTGATGGCAATAGGCGATGAGCTGATTGCGCGCAAAGATGAGCTGGGCCGGATTCTGGCACGGGAAGAGGGTAAGACTCTGGCTGAGGGGGTAGGCGAGACTTACCGGTCCGGACAGTTCTTCCACTATTACGCGGCAGAAGTGCTGCGTCAGATGGGCGAAACCGCCGACTCAGTGCGTCCGGGTATTGAGATCGAAACCCGTCGTGAGCCGGTCGGTGTGGTCGGTATTGTCACCCCCTGGAACTTTCCTACCGCGACCGGTGCCTGGAAGATCGCTCCGGCACTGGCATTTGGTAACGCTGTCGTCTGGAAACCTGCCAATCAGGTGCCTGCTTCTGCCTGGGCGCTGACTGAGATTATCTCCCGTCAGAATCTGCCTGCAGGCACCTTTAATCTGGTCATGGGGCCGGGTTCCGAGGTGGGTGATGTGCTGATCAACTCCCGCGATATTAACGCGCTGACCTTTACCGGATCGCTGGAAACCGGCCGCAAAGTGGCTGCTGCAACGGCCGTTAATCTGGTTAAGTGCCAGCTTGAAATGGGCAGTAAGAATGCACTGGTGGTGCTGGATGATGCGGATCTGGAGAACGCGGTGGAGTGTGCTGTCGGTGGCGCTTACGGCGGCACGGGACAAAAGTGCACCGCGTCGTCCCGACTGATCGTGACGGAAGGCATCCACGACCGTTTTGTTGAGGCGATGGTTGAGCGCATGAAGAAGCTGGTGGTGGGCCATCCGCTGAAAGAGGGCGTGCATATTGGTGCGGTGGCTGATGCACGTCAGATGGAGCAGAACCTGAACTATCTGGAAATTGCGTCCCAAGAGGGTGGCAAGCTGGTTTACGGTGGTGAGGTGTTGCAGGAGGAGACAGACGGTTACTACATGCAGCCTGCTTTGTTCACCGAGACCCGCAACGATATGACGATCAACCGCGAAGAAGCTTTTGCGCCGATCGCCTGCGTGATCAAAGTGAAGGATTACGAAGAGGCACTGGCGACGCTGAACGATACGAATTTCGGTCTGACCGGTGGTATCTGCACGCAGTCTCTGAAGTATGCCAATGATTTCAAACGTCGCGCTAAAACCGGGTGTGTGATGGTCAACCTGCCGACGGCGGGTACCGACTACCACGTACCGTTTGGTGGCCGTAAGGACTCCAGTTTTGGCCCTCGTGAACAGGGCAGCTACGCCAAAGAGTTCTACACCGTAGTGAAAACAACCTACATCAGCGCCTGATCCGAGCCATTGCGGAGGTACGACTATGCGCAGCGAACAGCTACATAAAGAGATGATCGTGATTGATGGTCTCCAGTATTCCAACTGGAACCGGCAGATCTTTGAACAACTGCGCGAGGGCGGGGTGACCATGGTGCACGCCACCATCGTTTATCACGAACAGATACGCGAGACCCTGCTGCGAATTGCCGAATGGAATCGTCTGTTTGAGCTGAACAGTGACCTGATTATGCCGGTGAAAAGCGCGGCGGATATCCGCCTGGCTAAATCATTGGGCAAGGTCGGGGTGATGTTTGGTGCCCAGAACTGCTCACCGATAGAAGACGATATCGGCATGGTTGAAGTGATGCGTGAGCTGAACATGATGATTATGCAGCTCACCTACAACAACCAGAGCTTGCTGGCGTGCGGCTGTTATGAGGCCGAGGACAGTGGGGTAACCCGGTTCGGGCGTCAGGTGATTCGGGAGATGAACCGGGTCGGCATGATCGTGGATATGAGCCACAGCGGCGAACGCAGCACGCTGGAAGCAATTGACATATCGGATCGGCCGATCGTGATCTCCCACGCAAACCCGGCCAGCTTCCACGCGGCTAAACGCAATAAGTCTGACCGGGTGCTTAAAGCACTGGCAGAGTCCGGCGGCCTGCTGGGTTTCAGTTTGTATCCGTTCCACCTGAAGGATGGCCCGGACTGCACGCTGGAAGCGTTCTGCGACATGGTTGCCAGTGCCGCCGATATGATGGGCATTGAGCGCATCGGTATCGGTACTGATCTCTGTCAGGAACAGCCTTTGTCAGTGCTCGAATGGATGCGTAACGGCCGTTGGTCGAAAGAGATGGACTACGGCGAAGGCTCCAGTTCTAACGCGGACTGGCCGCGTCCGCTGTCGTGGTTCCGTGACAGCCGTGACTTTCCGAATCTGACCCGCGGGCTGCTGGAACGTGGCTTCAGCGAAGATGATGTGCGGCGGATTATGGGCGGAAACTGGTTTGAGTTCCTCAAAGAGGGGCTGGAGCCGCAACCTGCATAACCTGTGATAACCCTTTTACGGGGCTTCGGCCATCGACCGGAGCCATCGTAACTCCCTGATAACCAATAAATATAAAGATCCATCAGGAGACTACAATGAACAATACGACTCAAGCCGCTGTTGCCGGACAACAGCTCAGCACAGAAGAGGCCGGAATGAGCGGAAAAAAATGGCTCGCAGGCGTCGATCTGCCGGTATTTCTGATCAGTGGTGGCGTACTGGTACTGTTTGCGGTACTGGCCCTCTATGATCTGGAGATGGTATCCGCTCTGGTGAACAGCGCATTTGCCACCTCCACCCGATATTTCGGCGCTTACTGGCAGGTACTGTTGCTGCTGACCTTCCTGATTGGTCTGTTTCTGACCATCGGGCGTACCGGCTCAGTGGTGCTGGGTGGAGTTAAAACCCCGGAGATGCCTACCTTCCAGTGGATCTCGGTGATCATGTGTACGCTGCTGGCCGGTGGGGGTGTGTTCTGGGCGGCCGCCGAACCGATGGCGCACTTTACCTCCGCGCCGCCTCTGTTTGCTGATACGCAAGCTGGCACCGTACAGGCCGCCTATAACGCACTGGCACAGAGCTTTATGCACTGGGGTTTTCTGGCCTGGGCGATCCTCGGCAGCCTGACCGGTATTGTGTTTATGTACCTGCACTATGAAAAAGGTCTGCCGCTGAAACCGCGTACACTGCTTTATCCGGTGTTCGGTGACCGGGTGATGAGTGGGCCGCTGGGTGCTATCGTCGATGCCAGTTGTGTTCTGGCCGTGGTTGCCGGTACGGTCGGTCCGATCGGTTTCCTCGGGCTGCAGGTGAGCTTCGGTCTGGAGAAGTTGTTTGGTATTCCCAACACCTATACTACGCAGGTGGTGATACTGGTCTGCCTGATTGCTATCTATACCCTGTCTGCCGTCAGTGGTGTGACCAAAGGGATTCAGATCCTGAGCCGGGCCAACGTATTCCTCGCCCTGATTCTGATGAGCTTTATCCTGCTGTTTGGCCCGTCTGCTTTCATTATCGACAGCTACCTGCAGGGGTTTGGTACCTACCTGGCTGAGTTTATTCCGATGGCCACCTTCCGTGCCGATACCGGCTGGCTGGACTGGTGGACTGTGTTCTTCTGGGGCTGGTTCCTTGGCTACGGGCCCCTGATGGCGATGTTTGTGGCGCGTATCTCTAAAGGCCGCACAATCCGCGAGATGGTTTTGCTGATCTCGATTGTGGCACCGGTGATCACTTGCTTCTGGTTCACCATTGTCGGTGGCAGTGGTCTGGCGTTTGAGCTGGCGAATCCGGGGGTAATTTCTGAGCCCTTCACCGGCTTCAACCTGCCCGCAGCATTGCTGGCGATCACCGAGCAGTTGCCATTCGGCTTTGTTATCTCGGTGCTGTTTATGATCCTGACGACAATCTTTGTGGCGACGACCGGTGATTCCATGACCTACGCGGTTTCCATGGTGATGACCGGTACGGATCATCCGCAGAGTTCTGTCCGGGTGTTCTGGGGAGTGATGATGGGGGTTGTTGCAGCGCTGCTGATCTCAATCGGCTCCGGCGGTATCTCCGCGCTGCAGTCCTTTATCGTGGTAACGGCTGTACCGGTCTCTCTGGTTCTGCTGCCATCCCTTTGGACCGCACCGCAGATCGCCCGCAAGATGGCCGACGAGCAGGGTCTCTGATCTTAAACGGGAGTGCAGTGTCGCTCCCGATCTTCTCAACTGAATGAAGTGAACAACCATGAAACAAGCTGTAAAAACCGATCTGTTTGCCTCTAAAGCGCCTCTGGAATGGGCGGTCATCGCTAACGGCCAGCTCTCTACCGCCCAAATCCCCATCAATGCAGAGGGGCAGGTAGTAGAGGGGGGCATAGAAGCTCAGGCCCGGCAGACGATGGAAAACTTCAAACACACCATCGAAGCCGCAGAACTGAGCATGGATGATGTGACCCAGGTACTGATCTACGTAACTGCGCGTGAGCAACTGCCGGTGTTTAATCAGGTCTATGCCGAATATTTTCAAGCGCCGTACCCGAACCGCGCCGCGATGGTGGTGGCCGGACTGGCGCGCGAAGAGATGCTCTGCGAAATCGTTGCTTACGCCGCTGTTCCCCAGACGAAGTAAACGCTGTCTGTTCCTTGCCGATAGGTTTGGCACCTGAACATGGTTCCGGTGCCTTTTTTATTATGGGGCGAAAGGAGTAGCTAACCAGTATTGATAACCAGCAAAGGCAAGATTTTTCTAGCCCCTAGCCCCTAGCCCCTAGCCCCTAGCCCCTAGCCCCTAGCCCCTGGCCCCCAGATTTAACACTGCTGTTCCGGAATTGCTTCGGGGTTTGTCCGGTGATGCGTTTAAAGAAGCGGTTAAAGTAGCCCGGATCCTGAAAGCCCAGTGCGTAAGCGATCTCGCTGACACTCATCACCGTGTAGATCAGCTCCCGTTTAGCCTCCAGCAGCAGACGGTCGTGTACCAGTTGCAGGGCGCTGCGCTGTACCAGATTCTGGCAGAGGTTGTTCAGGTAGGGAGCAGTAATGCCCAGCTCCCGGGCGTAACTTTCTACTTTCCGATGCTGGCGGAAGTCCCGGTTAATCAGGTCGTTAAACCGGTTCAGGTATTCGCCCTTACGATCCTGCTGATTACCGGAAAAATGGCGCTGGCTGGCGTTACGCTCCAGCCAGATAGCCAGTAGTTTCATCAGCGAGCCCAGCATCTGTGCCCGCCCGGTCCGGGCAGGCTGACTATACTCTTGTTGCAGTAAGTCCAGAATGGTTTCCAGTTGTTCCTGTTCCCGGCGCACGGTCATGATCAGCGTTGAGCGCAGTACCTGATGTTCGCTGTTAAGTACCTCCGCCACCCGGTCGAGCAGAGGGTTGGCTACCGATATCACCGTGCCGGAGACATCGCTTGACCAGATAAAGTCGTGCACGCACATCTCGGAGATCACAATCACGCAGGGGGCTTTCACGGTGGTCGGATCGCCGTCGAGATTGGCACTCCCTTCGCCCTGCTTGAGGAAAAAAATCTGGCTGAGACCATCATGGCGGTGTGGCCGGATGGTGAACTGATGTTCGCGGCTGCGGGTAATCAGGGGTTCGCAGTGGAGCAGATCCGGGGTAACCCGTTCGTCCTGCTCACCGTAAAACTGGACCGTGGGTATAGGTTGTTGTGTTCGCATCACTATAAATTAGCGGGAATCTTTAAAAAGTACAATTTTAAATCGGATTTGTCTCTTAAATGCCCGTTTGTATTTTATAAAAATACATAAAACAGGGTGGCGAGTCAGATCGCTGAATTTAAAATAACAACAGGGTGATCAGCATGGTTTGGCAAAAGCATGATTATGAAGATATCCCGGGCACTTACGTGTTCAATGGTGAGCGCTCGAATGCAGCTTACAACCTGAACAAGATGGCCTACTCCTTTAACAGTGAAGCCAACCGCAACGAGTTTGCTGCGGATATGGATGCATACTGTCGTAAATTTAAGCTCAGCGATGAGCAGCGTACAGCGGTACTTGAAGGTGATTTCCTCAAGCTTCTGCAACTGGGCGGTAATGTCTATTTTCTGGCAAAAATTGCCGTATTCCACGGCATGAACATGCAGGATGCGGGCGCACAGTTCCACAAAATTACCACCGATGAGTTCAGGCAGATTCTGCTGGATAACGCGGAAGGTTTTGAAGACAAGTTACAAAAGCGGGGAGGGTACTGGCATGGGTAAGGTAATTGGTGGACTGACAACATCCCACATTCCGGCCGTGGGTAATGCCATGGCCAGCAAGCTGGAGAACGATCCCTACTGGAAACGCTTCTTCGATGGTTACACCCCGGTTATCGAATGGCTGGAAGAGGTCAAACCGGATGTAGCCATCGTGGTGTATAACGATCATGGCCTGAACTTCTTCCTCGATACAGTGCCGACCTTCGCCATCGGTTGTGCCGAACAGTACCAGAATGATGATGAGGGCTGGGGTATCCCGACCACCGCATCGTTCGAAGGTGATGCTCCGTTGTCCTGGCATCTGGCGGAATCCCTGATCGATCAGGGATTTGATATGACCATGTGTCAGGAGATGAAAGTGGATCACGGTTGTGTGGTACCGATGAGCCTGATGTTCCGTCATCTGCCGGAGTGGCCGTGCAAGATGATTCCGCTGGCGGTTAATACCGTACAGCACCCGCTGCCAAGCGGTCAGCGCTGTTACGATCTGGGTAAAGCCCTGCGAAAAGCGATTGAATCTTACCCGGAAGACACCAAAGTGGTGGTGTTTGGTACCGGCGGTCTGTCGCATCAGTTACAGGGCGAACGCTCCGGTATTATCGATGTGGAATTCGATCTGGAGTGTATGGATTACATCATCAACGATCCGGAAAAGATGTGCGCGTTCAGTAACACCGAGATCATGCGTAAAGCCGGTACGGAAGGGATCGAAGTGATTATGTGGATGGTGATGCGCGGTGCGCTGGCACCCAACGTCAATCTGCTGCATAAACACTACCACGCACCCATTTCTAATACCGGTGCAGGCGTGCTGCTGATGACGGATGGTACCGATTAAACGTAAAAGGTTCCTCTGGTTTTTCTGTCGATTGCCCCTGTTCTGCAGGGGCTTTTTTGTTTTTGCTCTTTTCCGCTGAAGGCGTTTGGCCCGCTAACCCGGCTTACCCCAGAGCGGCTTCGATAAACCTGATGCCATTATCACTGATCAGCCAGCTCAGGCCCGCCAGATTCAAAATGACCGTAATCCAGAAGGTGAAGATAAACTCCCGTTTACTGGATTTGTGTCTCAGGGTTTGCCGGGCGAGGTAGGCACCGGGCCAGCCTCCCAGTAGCGAGAAAAGATGTAAGGTGCTTTCCTGCGTTCGCCATTGGCCTTTTTGTGCAGCGGATTTATCCAGAGCGTAGGCCAGAAATGCGATCAGGCTGGCAGCAAAATAGATGCTCAGAATGATGCCGGGTATTTGCCCAAGCAAGCTGCTGATTAGCAGAGCGGAGCAAAAAAGTGCGGTAAAGAGCAGGCCCGGCCGGTTACTTGTTCTGGGCTTTGACTTTGCTGTTTTCAGCCGGTCGGAAGCATAACGGATATTTTTCGCTGTATGCCGGCCATCAGATCCTCTGACTGATTCGTAGACGATGATATCGCCATCTACAGGGCGTCTTCCGGATGAGCGGAAGGCTTTGATATGGACAAAAGAGCGGGTTCCCCCGCCATGGGGTTCAACGAAACCGTATCCTTTAGCGTCATTCCAGTTAGCTATCTTTCCCTGATGCTTCACACTGCTTCCTTAGTTTTGTGTCTGAACCTGAACTTGTGAAGAGTTTTAAAGTTCGCTCTTAAGAAAGGAGATTCTGAAGCAGATGGGTTGTGATTGCCAGTTAACGGAGAGAGTGTGGCTTTATTTACTCCCGGGCCTCACATTCGATTTCGACCAGCGCGTTACTGAGCTTACGGATGGTGCGGGCCATATCCCGGGCGAGGTTGAGAAGCAGGATGCCGAATGCTTCGGGGTGTTGTTGCTGAAGGTCGGCAAACAGGTTGCAACTGATCTTCAGAATCAGGCTGGGTTCACTGGCGCAGGCGTAACCCACATGGTCATGCAGGGCGATCATGGAGACAAAACCAATCTCTTCGCCAAAGCCGATATCGCGGGTATGCAGCAGTTCAGACTGATGTTGTTTATAAAACGCCAACTGGCCGGTGAGGACGATAAAGAAAGCATCGCCGCGCTGGCCCACATCAAACAGCTTTTCGCCGGTTTTAAGTTGCAGAATCTCACCCTGCTGCAGCAAAAAACTGACGCAGTCCAGATCCAGAGCGCCGAAAAGGGAGCCCTGAGCGAGGTAAGCCGGGGTGATCTCCGCCGGGAGCTCCGCCACTGTGATGCATTGCATGGTCTTTACCTTGGCCTTAATTATTATGAAACCTGCGTTCTGTTATCAGCCTAGTACAGAATGGCGGTGTTGCGTTCAACCAGGAAGAAACATCTCTGTTTTCAGTGGCTTGCTCTCACCGAGCCAGACAACGTGCTCAGTATGGTCAGCCAGATTGTCGCCGGTTTCAGGATGCAGAAACACCGTCAGACCGTTGCGGTTGAGGATCAGCCAAGGCAGCATCTCAGCGATTTTTTCAGGCGGGAAGGTGAGCAGGCAGCTCCATTCGGTGTGAGGGCCAACCGGCTTCTGATGCACGGTACCCATGGTGGTCCCCATCTCAGTTTTGGCACGCAGGCAGAGGGCTTCGGCCTGTTTAAGCGTGGTGGAATCAAAGTAGATATGGGCGTGGTAGCCGGTAATGTTTGCTAGTTCTGACATAGGATCTCCTTGCTGGCATCAGGGTAGCTTAAGCGAGGGCACACAGACAGGTGTGTTCGCAAAAAATATTCACGTCTGAGGGATTTTTCATAAGTGATTTCTGTCAGGGCAGAGGATACTGTGTTGCCAGTAACCGATCAGGAGAGTGCATTGTTCGCAAAATGGTTTCGCCGTGGGCGCAGTGATGAGCGTCGCAGGCTGATACTCACCGGCACCGGGCCGGCCAGCTATTCGTTGTTGCGTGAGCTGCAGGAGAGTGGTCGGTTTGACGTGGTGGCCCTGATTAACGAGGAACCCTGGCAACATAAAACGCGGATCCTGAATGTGCTTCTGCATTATCCGAGCGAGCTGCTGGCGTTATGTGCCAAACATCAGGTGGCGGCGGTGGTCAGTATCGAAGGGGAGGGCTGGCAGGTAGACAGCAACAGTGCTGATGCGCTGCAAGCTGACGGGATTAAGCTAATCCGCTTTTCTGAGCAGGAAACGACGCAGCAGAGGCTGGCTCTGCTGCGTGATCAGTTTCAGCTTTCCCAGTAGAGGCGCATCGGGTTGTCGATCAGCAGTTTGCGCTGCAGCTCTTCTGTTGGCGCGATCAACGGGATCACATCGACCAGTTGGCCGTCATCCGGTGTGTGGGATTTCATATTTGGGTGTGGCCAGTCGGTGCCCCAGAGAACCCGGTCCGGGAACCGTTCTACCAGCGTGCGGGCGAACGGTACCACATCGCTGTAATCCGGTGGCGTCAGGGTCAGACGCTCCGGGCAGCTTACTTTCGTCCAGATGTTTTCGTTTTCAGCCATCAGGTTGATAAAGCGCTGGAACTCTTCATGCTCAACGCCTTTAGCGATATCCGGGCGGCCCATGTGGTCGACCACAATGGTGGTGTTGAGCTGTTTCAGGAACGGGATCAGGTCTTCCAGATCCGGTGCCTCGAAGTAGACCACGATATGCCAGTCCAGCTTGCGGATCTTTTCTGCAATCCCCAGAAACACCTCTCTTGGTGTGCTGTCTACCAGACGCTTCACAAAGTTAAAGCGCACTGCACGGACCCCGGCGATATGCATCGCTTCCAACGCCTGCATGCTGATCTCCGGGTCGACGACTGCGACACCGCGAGCCAGACTGCCGGCTGTTTGCAGGGCATCGATCAGTGCTGCGTTATCGGTGCCGTGGCAGGATGCCTGCACGATCACGTTGCGGCTGAAACCGAGGTAATCACGCAGGGCAAACAGTTGCTGTTTGGACGCGTCGCAGGGGGTGTATTTACGCTTTGGATGGTAGGGAAACTTGTCTGCCGGACCGAACACATGACAGTGGGCATCGACGGCACCCACCGGTGCGCGGAAAGTCGGTTTGCTCGGGTTGGCATGAAAAGGTAAGTAATCTGGATCCATTGGGGTACCTATCAAAATCAGTCGGCGAACACGTCGCCATCAAACAGTTTACGGGCTGTGCGCAGAATTGCAGCGTTTTCCGCTTCACCCCGATCATTCAGGGTCAGGATTACGGTCATCTCGCCAATCGGATGTTCTACCGGCATGGTCTTCTGCTGACCTTGCGGCAGGTCAGCCACTGCATTGGCCGGAGAGCCGGGCAGAATGCAGGCGGTTGCGACACTGACCGCACCGAGTACGCCAATTGATGCGTGACAGCGATGGGGAATAAAGGTGCGGGTCGAAACGCTACCGCCGCTCCGCGGGGCACTGACCATGGTCATTTTTGGCACGGATTTGTGGGTCACATCGCCCAGATTCATCATCGGTCCGGCCTGCAGACGGATCGACTCAAGCCGGGTTTTCAGGGCTTCGTTCTGCTCAAGCTGTTCGCGGGATTCCATGCCGGTGATGCCCATATCTTCGGCGCGCATTACCACCACGGGCATGCCGTTGTCGATGCAGGTCACTTCAACCCCATCGATGGTGTCCACCGCATTACCGGTGGGCAGCAGGGCACCGCAACTGGAGCCGGCGGTATCGGTAAAGGTCACCGGAATGGCGGAAGCCGTTCCGGGCACGCCGTCGATGCGGGCATCGCCCTGATAGCTCACCACGCCGCCGGGGGTGGGCACCTCCTCAATGGCGATCTGGCCGGTGTTCTGCATATAGATGCTGACCCGGGTGTTCTCCTGTCCGGCCTGCACCAGTCCGCGCTCAATCGCGAAAGGGCCAATACCAGCGAGGATGTTGCCGCAGTTCTGGGCATCGGTGACGATTGCCTGATCAACAAACACCTGCAGAAACAGGTAATCCACATCCACTCCCTTACGTTGGGATTTCTTGACCACCGCAACTTTTGAGGTGAGCGGATCAGCGCCGCCGATTCCGTCGATCTGGCGCGTGTCCGGTGAACCCATCACCCGTAGCAGGAAGCGATCGCGCCCGGCCGTGTCCGCAGGCAGATCTTCAGCAAGGAAGTAGGCGCCTTTAGACGTGCCGCCGCGCATCCACATGCAGCGGGCTTTATTAGACATATTTCAGTCCTTTCTCTTTCAGACGCGGGCGCATGTTGTAGATATCCAGACCCAGTTCGCCGTTGGCCATGCGTACCCGTTTCTCCTCTTCACGGGCTTCGCGGGCCAGTGCTTCGGCCAGTACTTCTTCGGCTTCTTCACGACGGACGACCACTACGCCATCATCGTCGGCGACAATAATGTCACCCGGATGGATCAGCTCATCGGCGCAGACCAGAGGTACGTTGACCGAGCCCAGCGTCTCTTTGATGGTGCCCTGGGCGAAGATATGCTTCGACCAGACCGGGAAGTTCATTTCGCGCAGAATCCGGGTATCACGGACGCCACCTTCAATGATCAGACCGGCCACACCGCGAGCCTGAGCGGAGGTGGCCAGCAGATCACCGAAAAAACCGAAGTTTGAAGGGGAGGTGGGGGCAAATACCATGATGTCGCCGGCCTGACACTGCTCAATGGCTACATGCATCATCCAGTTATCTCCCGCCGCGCCGGAGATGGTCACGGCGGAACCGGCCACACTGACATCCTGCTGGATCGGGCGCATATAATCGGCCAGCAGGCCACGACGACCCTGGGCTTCATGCACGGTGGCAACACCACATCTGGCCAGCCCGGCAATCACCTCCGGGTCAGCCCGTTTGATAGTCTGTACTACGATATTCTCCTGCATCGGAGGCTCCTGTCTCTCTTATTATTCTGCGATTTTCAGGCGGCTGAAGACACGACGGGCGTTGCCCTCAAAGATCATCTGCTTCTGCTCAGCGCTGAGTTTGCTGTTGTTGTCGATGTAACGCTTGGTGTCATCGAAATAGTGTCCGGTTTCCGGATCGATCCCGCGTACCGCACCGATCATTTCGGAAGCGAACAGAATGTTCTCGGTCGGGATAATATCCAGCAGCAGGTCGATCCCTTTCTGGTGGTAAACACAGGTGTCGAAGTAGATGTTCTTCAGTGCGGAGATCTCCAGCGGTTCGTAACCCTGATCCTGCATCAGGCCGCGGAAACGACCCCAGTGATAAGGCACAGCACCGCCGCCATGGGGGATGATGATCTTCAGATCCGGAAAATCTTTAAACACGTCTGACATCACCAGTTGCTGAAAACCGGTGGTATCGGCACCCAGATAGTGGGAGCCGGTGGTGTGGAAGCAATCGTTACAGGCGGCACTGACGTGAATCATGGCCGGTACGTCCAGTTCGCACATCTTTTCATAAATCGGGTAGAAGGATCGATCGGCCAGTGAGGCATCCTGCCAGTGTCCGCCGGACGGGTCCGGGTTCAGGTTACAGCCGATAAAGCCCATCTCCTCAACGCAGCGCACCAGTTCAGGTACAGATTTAGCCGGATCAACGCCCGGTGACTGGGGCAGTTGTGCTACCGGTGCAAAGTTTTTCGGAAACAGGTCGCATACCCGGCGGATCAGATCGTTCTGATGCTCGGTCCAGTACTGGCTGGTGTATTCGTTCCCGATATGATGGCCCATCCAACTGGCGCGCGGGGAGAAGATAGTCAGGTCGGTGCCGCGTTCCTGCTGCAGGCGCAGTTGGTTGCCTTCAATGCTTTCGATAATCTCGTCATCAGAGACAACAACCTTGCCTTTGCTACCTTTGAAAGAAGGGTCTCTGGCCACAGCAGCCTTCTGTTGATCGCGGTATTCGCCAACGCCGGGTGGGGTGGTGGTGTAGTGTCCATGACAATCGATAATCATCTTCGGAGATCTCCTGTTACCTGTGAAGCCTGTCAGCGGTGTGCTGAACCGGTTGCTTTATGCTCATCAGTATCTGCCTCAATTTGCCTTGCTGGCTATTCAGTTTTTAAAGTGTTGGTATTAGTTTTTGAGATAGGCTATGTTTTTTTAAAGCATTTTCCGGAGCGGTATCATGGCGTTTGAAGTCCCGAATATCAGGCATCTCAGGGTATTTCTTGAGGTGGTTGACTGTAAGAGTATTAGTAAAGCCTCGGAAAAAGTGTTTCTGTCACAGCCCGCGATTACTCAGGCGATCGCGAAACTGGAAGCGGCGTTGGGCACTTCATTGTTCCAGCGTCGCAGTGATGGGATGTTTGCCAGTGAGTCCGGTGAAATCTTTGCCGTGAGGGTGAAGCGGGCCATGGAGATGTTACAGGCCGGGCTGAAAGGTGCCGTCCGTCTGGGAGGGAGTAAGGCTCAGCCGGGGCACCTGCTGCAACAACTCACCACCACCCAGCTCAGGGCGCTGGTGGCCGTCACCGAAGCACATAACTTCAGTATTGCCGGACGTAATCTGGGTATCTCTCAGTCCTCACTGCACCGTGCTGCCCGCGAGCTTGAGGGGGTTCTGGAGGTGGTCCTGTTCGAGAAAACCAGTACCGGTATCAGCTCAAGTAAGGCGGCCCGCGCTTTGGCTAAAGCCTGTAAGCTGGCCTTTGCCGAGATTCGTCAGGGCAAAGATGAGGTGGATGCACTGCATAACCGTGAGATCGGTCGACTGGTGATCGGCAGTATGCCGCTGGCGCGAACCTCGTTATTGCCGGAAGCGATTATCGGTTTCTCGGAGCAGTTCCCGGATTTTCGTATCAAGGTGAACGATGGCCCTTATGATGATCTGCTCTATCACCTGCGTCACGGTGATATCGATATCCTGCTCGGTGCGTTGCGCTTCCCGGCGCCCGCTGATGATGTACAGCAGGAGGAGCTATTCTCCTCGCCGGTTGCGGTGGTGGCGCGGCCTGATCACCCCCTGTCCCAAATGAAACAGGTCGATATCCAGACCCTGCAGAAATACCCCTGGGTGGTGCCGCACAGCGGTACGCCGACCCGGGCGATTTTTGAATCGCTGTTCAGCGAAGCCGGAACAGAGGCGCCGCAACGGTTAGTCGAGAGTGGCTCTCAGGTGCTGATCCGCTCCCTGCTGCTGGGCAGCGACCGACTCACCCTGATCTCTGAACACCAGATTCAGCATGAATTATCACTCGGTATTCTTAAGCCTGTTCCTTATGAGCTTCCGCATGCTTATCGGCCTATTGGACTTACCGTAAGACGTAGCTGGAGGCCAACAAATACGCAGCTTTCGTTTATGGAGCGATTGCGTGGTGCGAGTCAGGCAGGGGATTTAGATGACCAGTAAAAAATATCTGTCTATATAAAAATTGAATAGCCGTCCCGGTTATTTAATTATCCAGCCCCGGATGCCAGTGATAGCTTTTAGGGAAAGATCGACCAGCTATGGCGGGTCAGCGTGACCAATTACGGAGTGAACAAACCATGATGAGAGTATGTATTGCAGGCGCTGCTGGCGCATTTGGTATGAAGCACCTGGAAGCGATCAGCGCGATTGAAGACGCTGAAGTGGTTTCCGTGGTCGGTACCAATGCCGAAAAAATGCAGGCGTTTGCTGCTGAACATAACATCCCTCATTACACCACTGATCTGGCAGAAAGCCTGGCGCGTGATGATGTGGATTGTGTGATTCTGGCAACGCCGACCCAGATGCATGCCGCTCAGGTCGCACAGTGTCTGCAGGCGGGTAAGCATGTCCAGACAGAAATTCCGATGGCCGATAACATCGAAGACGCGAAGAAGATCGTCGCGTTGCAGAAAGAAACCGGGCTGGTCGCGATGGCGGGTCACACCCGTCGCTTTAACCCGAGTCATCAGTGGATTCACGACAAAATTCAGGCGGGTGAGCTGAAAGTCCAGCAGATGGATGTACAGACCTATTTCTTCCGCCGCACGAATACCAATGCCAAGGGCGAAGCACGTAGTTGGACTGACCATCTGCTGTGGCACCACGCCTGTCACACGGTTGACCTGTTCCAGTATCAGACCGGCGAAACCGCCAGCCAGATTCAGGCGATGCAGGGCCCGATTCATCCCGATCTGGGAATCGCCATGGATATGAGCATCGGCATGAAAACGCCGGGTGGCGCACTCTGCACACTGTCGCTGTCATTCAATAACGATGGCCCGTTCGGCACCTTCTTCCGATACATCTGTGACAAAGGCACCTACATCGCCCGTTATGATGATCTGGAAGACGGTCACGGTAATCCGGTCGATCTGTCTGGTGTTGCTGTTTCCTTTAACGGCATTGAGCTGCAGGATCGTGAGTTTTTCGCCGCGATCCGCGAAGGCCGTGAACCGAACAGTAGCCTGTCACAGTGCTTCCCGGCGATGGATACGCTGGATCGTCTGGAACAGTGCCTCAACGCGGCTGAATAAATTATCAAGGAGTTCTTCGAATGATGACACGTAAGTTGGGTTCTTTCACTTCTGCTCCGGTAGGACTGGGTTGCATGAACCTGTCCCACGCCTACGGGGTTCCGCCATCGGAAAAAGAGGCGGGAGAGCTGCTGAACAACGCGCTGGATCTGGGCTACAACCTGCTCGATACCGCTGCGCTTTACGGTTTCGGTCATAACGAGGAACTACTGGGCAAGTTTGTTAAAGCACGTCGCAGTGAGTTTGTCCTCGCCAGCAAGTGCGGCATGTTCCGTAACGCTGAAGGGGTCAGAGAGATCAACGGGCATCCGGATATGATCCGGCAGACCTGCGAAGACAGTCTGCGTCGTCTGCAGACCGACGTGATCGATCTCTACTATCTGCATCGCTGGGATAAAAATGTACCGATCGAGGAGAGCGTGGGTGCGCTGTCTGATCTGGTTGCAGAGGGCAAAATCCGCGATATAGGCCTCTCGGAAATCTCAGCAGACACGCTGCGCAAGGCGCATGCGGTACATCCGATTGCGGCGGTTCAGACCGAATACTCACTCTGGACCCGTAACCCGGAGATCGCGGTGCTGGATGCCTGCGCTGATTTGGGCGTGACCTTTGTTGCGTTCAGTCCGCTGGCCCGGGCTTTTCTGGCCGGTAAGCTGCGTGATGTGTCACTGCTCGCAGAGAAAGATCTGCGTCGCAATATGCCGCGCTTCTACCCGCAGAATTATGCCCGCAACCTGCAATTGCTCGATCAGGTAGCTGTGGTGGCAGAACAGGAAAATTGCAGTCTGGCGCAACTGGCGCTGGCCTGGGTGCTGGGTCGCAGCGACAACATTGTTGCCATCCCCGGCACCACCAACCTGAACCATCTGGAAGAGAACTTCAGTGCCGGGGCGATCAGCCTCAGTGACGAAGCCTTTACCCGGCTGGATCAGATTATCAATCAGCACACTGTGGTGGGCGGACGTTACAACGACGTCACCCAGGCGGAGATTGATACGGAAGAATTTGCCTGAATCTCAGGCTGATTAGACAGACAGAGTTCAAGAGAAAAGAAACTTAACCTGAAAATAGTAATAATAATAATTCTGAGGAGCTTTCTAATGAAAAAGCCAATGCTGAAATCCGCTCTGGCGCTGACGGCCGCCATGATGGTTCAGGCACCTGCTCAGGCTGCCGAGTACACCCTGCGACTGGCGCACTTTTTCCCACCTGTGGCGGGTCAGCATAAAGTGATTGCTGAGGGTTGGGCTGAAAAAATTGAAAAGGATTCCAATGGGCGTATCGAGGTTGAGGTGTATCCCTCTTCCACGCTGGCTAAACCGCCGGCGCAGTACGACGCAGTCAAAAACCGCATCGCCGATGTGACGCTGACCGTTCAGGGTTACACCGCCAACCGTTTCCCGCTGACTCAGGTCGTTGAACTGCCGGGTATTGTAAAAACGGCGGCGCAGGGCTCCTGTGTTTTGCAGAGCCTGTATGACGAAGGCCTGATCAGCGATGAGTATAAAGAGACTAAACCGCTGTTCATGTTCACCCACGGTCAGGGTCATATCCATACCACTGAGAAGCAGATTACAGTCCCTGAAGACTTTGAGGGCCTGCGCATCCGTCGCCCGACGGCGGTGGTGGCAAAACTGCTCGAAGGTCTGGGTGCTCAGCCGGTTGGTATGCCAGCACCACAGGCCTATCAGTCCGTACAGCGTGGCGTGATTGATGGTGTATCCCTGCCATGGGAAGGTCAGTTAGTGTTCCGTATTAACGATCTGACTTCACATCACACGGAGGTAGGCGGTCTGTATGCACTCTCCTTTGTGGTAACCATGAATAAAGATGTATACAACAGCATGCCTGCTGACCTGCAGAAAGTGATCGATGATAACTCCGGTAGTGAGTGGTCTCAGATCTCTGCAAAAGTGTTTGATGATCAGGACGTGAAAGGTCGTGCTCAGGCGGTTGAAGCCGGTCACGAGATCTACACCGTTGAGGGTGGCGGTGAAAACCCTGCCTGGAAACCGGTGCTTGAGAAGGCTACCGAAGAATACCTGACAGAACTGGAAGGCAAAGGTCTGCCAGCCCGTAAAGTTTACGCCCGCGCCCAGGAACTGGCTGCGAGTTGTAACTAATCTACACCGGAGCCCCGGCTAAGGCTGAGGCTCCCGGTCTGGCCCGGCAGGGTCTGCTAAGCTGCTACCGTGCCGGGTATCTGAGATACCGGCTCAGCCCTGCCTGCTATTTGCTGACTGGAGAGAGTTATGAAGGCGTTCAGCCAGCTGTTTGATCGTTTGACCTACACCATGCATGTGATCAGCGGCGTAATCCTTGTTTCTATGATGTTTATCACTCTTGCCGATGTGGTGACCCGAACGCTGTTCAAAATGACAGATGGTTCGCTGGATCTGACCTTTATCGGTGGGGTGGAGCTGATCAAATATGGTCTTCTGATCATGGTGCTGTTTGCACTGCCGTTCTCGGTAGGGCGCTCACAGGTGATTGTTGATCTGTTTACTGAAGCGCTGCCATCGCGGGGTAAAGCGATCCTCGAAGGGTTGTTTATGCTCGGATTTGTCGCGCTGGGTGCCGGAATGAGCTATCGCTTCTGGCATGCGGTCGGACAGGCACAGATGAGCGGTGAAACCACTCAGGATCTGTTGATTCCGCTGTACTACTTCTACGCGATCAGTTCTTTTGCCACCGCCATGCTGGCGCTGGCGGCGCTGCTGATCTCTCTGCGTTGTCTGTTTTTCTGGAGAGGGGATAAAGTCGCATGAGTGCTTCACTGATCGGTCTTATCTGCATACTGGGGATGCTCGGTATGATTGCAGTCCGGATGCCGATCGCTATGGCGATGGCGGCGACCGGGTTTATTGGATTCACAGCCATTGTGGCATTTCAGCCGGCGATGGCGATTCTGGAAAGCGGTCCGTTTGAGACCCTCTCCAACTACAGTTTCAGCCCGATTCCTATGTTTATCCTGATGGGGGTGTTTGCCTCCAAAGCACGGATGTCACAGGAATTGTTTGAGGGGGCACGCAAGCTGTTTGGCAGTTGGCGTGGCGGCATGGCGCTGGCGGGCGTAACCTCCTGCGGTATATTTTCGGCGATCTCCGGCTCCTCTATGGCGACGGCGGCGAGTATGTGTCCCGTGTGGCGCTGCCGGAGATGGAGAAGAACGGCTATGCCCAGTCACTGGCGTCCGGTACGCTGGCGGCGGGCGGTACGCTGGGGATTATGATCCCGCCGTCTATCGCTTTGCTGCTGTATGCGCTGATCACTGAGCAATCGGTCGGTGAGATGTTTATCGCCGGTGTGATTCCGGGCCTGCTGGGGCTGGCGCTCTACTGCGTCACCATTGCGATTGTGGTGTCCCTGAAACCGGAACTGGCGCAGCCGGGTGAACGCACCAGCTTTATCGAAAAGATGGTGGGCCTGAAAGGTCTGGTACCCTTTACCGGTGTCTTCGCGCTGATCATCGGCGGTATCTATGCCGGTTTATTTACACCGACTGAGGCGGCCTCTGTGGGAGCGGCGGGTACCTTCTTTATCGCGCTGTTCCGGGGTATGAACTTTGCCCAGTTTGTCGATGCGGTGCAGGAAACCCTGTTTATGTCGGCGATGATCTTCTTCATGATCATCGGTGCTGAGATATTCGGTTACTTCCTCTCGGTATCGCGCATCTCGTTCAGTCTGGTGGAGCTGGTCGACAGCCTGCAACTGAGCCCTTACATGGTGCTGTTCTGCGTACTGCTGTTGTTTGTCCTGCTCGGCTGTGTGATGGACAGTATCGCGATGCTGCTGCTGACCGTGCCGGTGGTGTACCCGCTGGTTCAGGCGGCGGGCTTTGATCCGATCTGGTTTGGTATTATTGCGGTCATTACCGTTGAGCTGGGTCTGATTACGCCGCCGGTGGGGATGAACGTGTTTGTGATCAAGTCGGTAGCGCCGAGCATCCCGATCAAAGAGATCTTTAAGGGCGTGTTCCCCTTTGTACTGTCAGATCTTGTGCGTCTGGCGTTGATCATTATCTTCCCAAGCCTGGCTCTGGGCCTGCTTTAAGGAGGCAGCGTAAATGGAAACGGTAAAGTGGACCCATGATCTCAGCGTCGGCGATGAAGCGATTGATGATGATCATAAGGATCTGTTCCAGTTAGTTGAGGAGCTGGATCATGCCAACATGAGCCATGACTATATCAACCTGATTCTGGATCGGCTGAAACGCTACACCAAAGAGCATTTCAGCCGGGAAGAGGAGTATATGCTGGCCTGTGGTTATCCCGGGCTGGCCGAGCACCAGCAGCGCCATGCGGAGTTTAACGAATGGCTGGAAACTATTCGTTCAACCTACGCCCGGTTTCCGCAAAGCCCCTTTATTATCGGGGATTCGGTGAACAGCTATCTGAACCGCTGGTGGCGCCAGCATATTCTCAGCGAGGATATGAAATACCGCGACTTTATACTGGCGCAGAAAAAGGCTTAGCGGGTTAACCCGGCGACCAGCTCATCAATATCTTTCTGCGCCCGGCGCAGAGAGTCCTGATGGCGCTGATCGCCGAACTCCTGATATTCCACCCGTACTTCATAAAACTGTTCTACTCCCAGGTACTTGCCCAGCACCTGAATATGCGTGCCGAGATGGTTCATCTCTTCGCGGATACCGCCGGGCTCAAAGCCAAACTCGCCGCTGGAACTGATCAGCACCAGCGTTTTGCCAGACATAATGGGTTCCAGCGGAAAGTCACCACGGGCCAGATCAAATGAGAATGTTTTGTTGATGCGTACCACCTGATCAAACCAGGCTTTGAGCACAGCGGGCATGCCGTAGTTATACATCGGTGCGGTGAGCAGAATCAGGTCGGCCTGATCCAGCTCTTCTATGTACCGATCGGACTCTTCGAGCAGGGCCTGTTGCGCAGCGCTGCGTTGCGCCGGCGGGGTAAATACCGAGGCGATCCAGTCCTGACTGATAAACCCCGGCGGGTTGAGGCCTAGATCCCGTTGCAGCAGTCGCCCGGGCTGATCTGAATTCATCCATTGCTGGATGAATCTGTCACCCATTTGCTTAGAGATTGAATTATGTCCAGCCACGGGGTTATCAGTACGGCGCACGCTTGAATCAATTCTTAACAGGGTTTTCATCGCTATCTCCTTAGTCATCAGTGAGCTCAGTGTGCGCCGGCTGGACTTGACTGACAAAAGGTTATATTTTTCTCATAGATAACTTAAATTCATCTATAGGTTGGCTATGTTTGCACGCTTACCCTCCCTGACCAGTATCCGGACATTTGAGGCCGCTGCCCGCCTGCTGAGCTTTAAAGCCGCCGCAGCGGAGCTGAATGTTTCCCCGACGGCGGTCTCGCACCAGATACGTAGTCTTGAGGAGCGGTTACAGGTGAAACTGTTTCAGCGTCAGACCCGGGCCGTTTCCTTAACCCGGGAGGGGGAGAAACTGGCTGCGGTCAGCCATAACCTGATGCAGGAACTGTTGCTGGCAGTGAACGCGCTCAGCGACACGCCAAATCGGCTTACCCTGAGCACGACCAGTTCTTTTGCTGCCATGTGGCTGGTGCCACAACTGGCTGACTTCCAGCGGCAACACCCGCAGATCGATCTGCAGATAAAAGCCGATGACCGGATCAGCGATCTGGAGCGAGACCGAAGCATCGATCTGGCGATCCGTTACGGTCGTTTTACTCCTCAGCCGGGGCACAGCTTACTGCTGCACGAAGCGCTGGGGTGCTTTGCCACCGCTGACTACTGGACGTCGCTTTCCGGGCGCAGCAATCTGGATTTTTTTGTCACGACCTGGAAAAACCCGAACCTGCCGGCGATAGAGATTGCCCCGCTGTTACGCCAGCAGTTTGAGGGTAAAGCGGGTATCAACCTGCGCAGTTTCGATGATGAAAATCAGGTACTGCAGGCGGCGCTGGCAGGGCAGGGGATTGCCATTCTCAGCCGTGCGTTGCTGCATAACCCGTTGCACAATGGCTGGCTCCAACCGGGGCTGGATAATCTGAGTGCGCAACTGCAGGGGCTCGACTACTATCTGGTAACGCCCCGCCGCAGTCGTGAGAATCCGGCGGCAGAAACGTTTTCTGGCTGGCTGCAGCAGCGTCTGGCAAAGGGCTGCGAATAACAACACCCGGAACCGCGCGTTCCGGCTCAGTATTTTGATGAAGGAGAATCATAACCATGACAGATAAGGCGATTGGTGCCGGTGAAACCACCCGGCGTGAAGTAATGGGTGATGAGTTTGTTGATCGGGCGCTGACCCAGGTGACACCGCTTACCGAACCATTGCAGGAGTGGATCAATGGCCACGCCTGGGGTTCGGTGTGGCAGCGTGATCAGCTCAGTCGCAAAGAGCGCTCACTGGTAACGGTGGCGATGCTGGTGGCGCTGCGGGCAGAAACGGAGCTCAAAGGCCATCTGCGCGGTGCGCTGAATAATGGCTGCACGCCGGAAGAGTTGCGTGAAGTTCTGCTGCAGAGCACTGTGTATTGCGGCGCACCGGCAGCGCAGGAAGCTTTTCGTGCAGCGGCTGAAATCCTGACACCGTTGTTGCACGGAGATGAACCGGCTGTTTCATAGCGCTGTTAGTGCGCTGAACTGACTGGGCTATGCTTTGACTGATGGTATTAATTAACAGCACACCCGATCTGCACCTGTTATGTCTGACTCGTTGAAAAGAGGGCAGAGCCTTGCCGGGGCGGCTGCCGGTTCCCGGATCTCGACCTACTCACTCTACAGTGAGGATACATCCCGTTCTGACCCGGAATTTATTCATATCGAGGATATCCGCACCCGGGCGGAGCTGTTTGACTGGACCATCAATATCCATACCCACCCGAAGATGTTCCAGCTTATCTATGTCCGCTATGGCGAAGTCAGGATTCATCTGGACGGGCTGGAGCAGATCGAACAGGGCCCCTGTCTGATCACCATTCCCAGTGGCGTGGTGCACGGCTTTCAATTCAGTCGTGAGCAAACCAGAGGCTCGGTGATTACCGTTTCTCAGTTGCTGGTGCTGGATGAGCAGTTTCAGCACCGTTTCCCGTTTTACGATGAGCTGTTCAGCCGGGCTCTGGTGATACCGTTGCAGGAACAGGACGCGGACCTTGAGCTGATTGATCAGCAGATCGCCGATCTGAAACGGGAATACCGCGACGATCTTGCGGGAAAAACAGTGATGTTTGAGTGGTTGCTCTACTCATTGCTGATCCGCATCGGTCGCAAGCTGAAAAGTGCTTACGCCAGTCACGACAGCGGCAGCCGCTACGAACAGCGTTACAAAGCGCTGTGTCAGTTGATTGAGCAGCACTACCGCGAACATCGTCCGGCCAGTTGGTACGCAGAACAACTCAATACCACGCCGATGGGGCTGAGTCGTGCCTGCAATGCCGTATCAGGTAAAAAGGTCAGCGAACTGCTGCAGGACCGGCTGGTACTCGAAGCCCAGCGTTATCTGATCTACACCGCCGCGCCCGCCTCACTGATCGCCTACGATCTGGGGTTTCAGGACCCGGCCTATTTCTCACGCTTCTTTAAACGCCGGGTCGGACTCTCACCGGGTGCATTCCGCAAACAGCGTGATAGTGGTTAGTTTCAGATCTGTTCACATAATTCGCGCAGGAATTCGAGAAATACCCGGCAGTTTTTCGACATCAAACGGCGTTGCGGATAGACCGCCGAAAGTACCGCCGCGCTCGCTTCAAACTGAACCTCGGGATACACCTCAACCAGTTCGCCCGAGGCGAGGCAGGGTTTGCAATACTGATCCGGCAGCAAAGAAACGCCGCCACCATTGAGCAGCGCCTCACGAACGGCAATCGGGTCATTTACATGGATGATCCCCCGGCTGAGGTTGATGGTTTTGCGACTCTCTGCCTGACGCACCGGAAAGCGGCTATGGCGGTAGCGCTGTTCACAGATCTGGATATGACCTTGCAGGGCTTCGGTACTGCTGCCCAGTTCATGGCTGTCGCGGTAAGCGGGTGTGGTAACCCAGAGCAGGCGGCTCTGGTAGAGCGGTGTGGCAATCAGTTCCGAATCTGCCAGTTCGCCGATCACCACCGCCAGATCGATCTGATCGCGGATAATATCCACCGGGTGGCTGGTAATGATGATCTCCAGTTCAATTTTCGGAAACTGGCGGCGAAAGCGGGGCAGGTGCCGGGCGACTATTTCCCGGCCAAATGCCATGGGCAGGGCAACCACCAGACGACCGCCGGGCTCCGCCTGCAGACCAGACATAGCGGCCTCGGTTTCCTCAACCTGTTGCATGATCTGCAGGCAGTGACGGTAGAAGGTTTCGCCCTCGGCGGTGATCCTGATATTGCGTGAATTGCGTTCCAGCAGGCGTAAGCCCAGCGCCTGTTCCAGCCGGTTAAGGCCTTTGCTGACGGTGGATTTTGCCAGTTGCAGATGTGCCGCTGCCGCCGACACGCCTTTGTGCTCCACCGTGGCAATAAACAGCGGGATGTCGTCGATGTTCCAGTTCATATGATGTCTGCCTGATGGTGTTTCTGAATAGAAACGAATCGTTCTATTTTAGCGGATTGTTTCTAAAATACTGCGATTTTAAGCTGCTGTTATTCAGGAAATAACAACCGGAGTCGAGTATGGCCAGAATCGTTGGTGGCATTGGTGCCTCCCATTCCCCCACCATTGCCTTTGCAAAAGATACCAATAAACAGAACGACCCAGCCTGGGCGCCTATCTTTGAGGGCTTTTCGGTGGTTCAGACGTGGGTCCGCGAAAAGCAGGTTGATGTGCTGTTTATGATCTTTAACGATCACATTACCTCCTTTTTCTTTGATCATTATTCTGCTTTTGCTCTGGGGATTGATGACCGTTATGAGACCGCCGATGAAGGGGGCGGGGCGCGTGACTATCCGCCGGTGGAGGGGCATCTGGCGCTTTCACAGCATATTGGTCAGGCGCTGGTGGCAGACGAGTTTGATATGTCCTTCTTTCAGAAGAAACCGCTGGATCATGGCTTTTTCTCACCGCTTTCGATGATTGCCGAAGATACGCAGCAAGGCTGGGCCGGTACGGTGGTGCCGTTGCAGGTGGGTGTGTTGCAGTTCCCTGTACCCAGCGCGCGGCGCTGCTACAAATTGGGACGCTCTCTGCGTAAGGCGATACAGAGCTTCCCGGAAGATCTTAATGTGGCGATTGTAGCGACCGGCGGTTTATCGCATCAGGTGCATGGCGAACGCTGCGGTTTTACCAGTGAAGCCTGGGATAACGAGTTTCTCGAACTGCTGCAGCACAAGCCGGAGCAACTGACCGGGATGCGTCTGGCTGAATACGCTGAAAAGGGCGGTATGGAAGGTGCCGAAGTGATCATGTGGCTGATTATGCGCGGTGCCCTGTCAGATAAGGTGAACAAAGTACATCAGACCAGCTATCTGCCCTCGATGTGCAATATCGCCACGCTGATTTATGAGGATCTCGGGGATGCCCCGGATGAAGCCGATCTTGAGGTTTACCGGGAACATATTGGCTCTGAGCTGGCCGGTGTCGAAAAGCTCTCCGGCACCCATCCATTTACGCTGGCGCGCAGTCATAAGGCGTATCGTATCAATGATTTTCTGCACCGGATTGTGATTCCTGAACACCGCGCGCGTTTTGTCAGCGATCTGGAAGGGCTGATGCAGGAATACAACCTCACCACAGAAGAGCAGACCATGATTCGTAACCAGCAGTGGATCGAGATGATTCACTACGGTGTTACTTTCTTTGTACTGGAAAAGATGGCCCCGGTGGTGGGAGTTTCCAATATCGAGGTGTATGCCAGCATGCGCGGCGAGAGCGTGGAGGATTTTCTGAAAACACGTAACGCCCCGATCCGTTATTCGGTTGCCGGAGGCGATAAAGCCAGCGAACTCGACCAGAGCCCGCAATGAGGGCAGATAAGTGGTTGTGCTTCAGCGGCTGCGGCCGCTGACCCTTTGCGGCTTTACAGCGTGGCGTTGCCTGTTCGACCGGATTCAGCGCTGCACGGGTTAACGATCTGTAAAGGGCGTAAAGATGTGTAAAACCGCTTTCACTTTCACCCTGTAGCTTTAGCATTACTGTTAATAAATAAGACTCATGGTGAGAGTTAAGTGGACAATAATTCGTATTACCTTTTGTCTGGTGCTGTTGCTCAGCCCGGCAGAGGCAGGCAGGAAACGCCTCTCTGGCGCTCGCGCCTTCTGACAACGATGCTGCTGAGTTTGATGCTGACCGGCTGTGTCACTCCCCAGACGCTTAAGGTCGATCCTGTCAGCCATATGCCGGAACAGTGGAGCCGGACTGATAACCGCAGTTCGCAGCTATCAGGATGGCTGACAGAACTGAATGATCCGCAACTGACACAACTGGTGGCTGAGGCTTTGCAGTCTAATCCGGAGCTGGCTGCGGCACAGGCGCGTCTGGAGCAGGCCCGGCAGGCTCTGCGTATTTCGGATGCTGATCGCTATCCCGATCTGGCGCTGAGCCTCGGCGCTGAGCGCGCGGAGAATGCAGACGGATCACTCACCCTGAATAGCGAATTAAGCTGGGACCCGGACCTGTGGGGTGAACTGGGGGCGCGGCAACGCCAGACGCAACTGGAATTTGTCGCTGCAACGGCAGAGCTGCGTCAGGCGGAAGAGGAGCTGGCGGTCTCTGTCGCGAACCGTTGGTTTGAGTTACAGGAAGCACAGCTCTTGCTGCAACTTTACACCGAGCGCAGCGCAACTCTGGAAAGTGATCTGGCGGTGATCGAATCGGGTTACCGTCAGGGGCTGTATGAAGCGCTTGATCTGTTTCTGGCGCGCAATGATCTGAATGCGCAGAACTCAACCGTAGCGGAACAGCAGCAGACGCTGGCGGAAAGTCGCCGGGCACTGGAGCAGCTATTGGGGCGCTATCCGCAGGCTGCGCTGATTACAGAAGCGAGTCTGGCGCTGACCGAAGAGGAGCAGATGCCGCTGTTGTCTTCCGGGATGCTGCTGCGTCGTCCCGATCTGCAGGCCAGTTGGCTCAGCCTGCTGGCCGCCGATCAGGCCCTTGCCGCGGCGCATAGTGCGCGTTATCCCTCGTTCAGTCTGAGTGCTGCCTATGGGGGTAGCAGCAGTGCCCTGTCGGAGCTGGTCAGCGGGGGCGGTCTGGCCTGGAGTCTGGGCGCATCGCTGGTTCAGACTCTGTTTGATGCGGGGCGTCTGGAAGCGACGGAAGCTCAGCAACTGGCCGTGCGCCAGGAGCTGGAAAGCAGCTATCTGAATGACCTCTACAGCGCCTTTACTGAGGTGGAGAACGCCCTCGATCAGCGTGCAACACTGAAACAACGCCATGCACTGTATCTGGCAGCCCGCAGCAATGCTGATCAGGCTGAACAGTTGGCGTTTGAGCGCTATCAGCGTGGCCTTGAAACCTATACCACCGTGCTGGAGGCACGGCGTCGATCGCTGGACGCCCAGACCGAAATCATCTCCCTGCGCCGGACCATGCTGCAAAACCGCATCGGTCTGGCTCAGGCGCTGGGCGGCAGCTTTCAGCCTGAATCCGCTAACACTATCTCCCTCGCCGAATCGGAGGCGTCAGACTCATGATCAGAAAATTATTGCCACTGCTGGTGATCAGCGTGCTGGGTGGCGCCAGTTACTTTGTCTTCAGTCACCCACCGGAAGCGCCGCGCATGGCGGTTAAACGCAGTGCGGCGATCAGTGTGGAGGTGGAAACGGTGACGCCTGAGGACTTTCCGATCTGGGTGGAGAGTTATGGCCGGGTACAGCCGCGGACTCAGAGCGAACTGCTGCCGCAGGTGGCCGGGGAGATTGTCTGGATCAACCCGGATCTGCGTGCCGGTGGCTTCTTTGAAGCCGGCGATGAGCTGTTGCGGATCGACGACCGGGATTATCAGGTCGCATTGAGTGAAGCCCGCGCAGCACTGGCCAGTGCCCGCCAGACCCTGAGTGAAGAGCAGGCCCAGAGTGAACAGGCAAAAGCGGACTGGAAACGGCTGGGGTACAGCGGCAATGCCCCGGACCGGGTCGCACGCGTGCCTCAGTTGCAGGCTGCGAAAGCCAGTCTGGCCTCGGCGCAGGCCGCGGTTACTCAGGCTGAGCTGAATCTGGAGCGCACCCATATCCGCGCACCTTATGCCGGCCGGGTACTGGAAAAGTCTGTGGATCGCGGGCAGGTCGTGGCGACTGGCACCACACTGGCAACACTTTACGCAGTGGATTATGTCGAAGTCCGGTTGCCGATTCAGAGCCGTGATCTGGCCTATGTCGAGCTGCCAGAACGTTACCGCTACAGCGACCCGGTTACCGAATCTCTGCCTCAGGTGAGCTTTATCTCTGACCTGATCGGCCATGAAGCGTGGCAGGGGCAGGTGGTGCAGACTGAGGGAGCGATCGATGAAGACAGCCGTCAGCTCTATGTTCTGGCGCAGATTAATGACCCCTATGGCAGTCGCGCTGAAGGGCGGGTGCCGTTGAAGATTGGTCAGTATGTGCAGGCCCGGATTCAGGGCCGCACCCTGAGCAATGCCATTGTTATCTCTAATCGGGTGATCTATCAGGGCAGCTATGTCTACGTGGTTGCTGAGGGTGTTGTACAGCGCCGGGATATCCGGATCGGCTGGCAGGATGAACAGCAGGCACTGATCAGTGAAGGATTGCAGGCCGGGGATCAACTGGTACTGACCACACTGGGACAGGTGGTCTCGGGAACACCGGTCAGTATCCGCCAGCCCGCGCTGGCAGAACAGGGTAAAGTGCCGCAGGCTGCGGCTAAGAAGGCAGGAGACCCGTCATGATCGCCTGGTTTGCCCGAAATCATGTGGCCGCTAATCTTCTGATGCTTGGCATTGTGCTGGCGGGCCTGATCTCGCTTAACTACCGGATTCCGCTGGAGGTATTTCCCAGTGTTGAAGCGGACACGATCAGTGTCAGTGTCAGCCTGCGTGGTGCCAGCCCGGAAGATGCAGAAAGCGGTCTGGCCACCCGGATTGAGGATGCAGTGTCTGATCTGGAAGGGATCGAAGAGCTGACCAGCCGCTCGGTTGAGGGCGGCACCACCGTCACCATCGAGGTGGAAGATGGCTATGATCCGCGTGACCTGCTGGCCGATGTAAAAGCCCGGGTCGATGAGATCAGCTCCTTTCCGGAACAGGCAGAGAAACCGGTGGTGGCACTGGCGACCCGCACCCGTGAGGTCATTACGGTTGCCCTGTCGGGTGATCTGACTGAGCGCGAGCTGCGCAGTTATGCCGAAGGGGTGCGTGATGACCTGTTGCGAATAGACGGTATCAGCCAGTTGGAGCTGGCGGGTATCCGGGATTATGAGATCGCTATCGAGATCTCCAAAGATCGCCTGCGTGAATACGACCTGACACTGGAAGAAGTGGCAGACCGAATCGCCGAGAGCTCGCTGGATCTCTCCGCCGGGAATGTAAAAACCATCGGCGGTGACATTCTGATTCGCGCCAAAGGTCAGGCGTATCAGCGCGATGAATTTGAGTCGGTGGTGGTTAAAACGCAGGCCGATGGTGGATTGCTGCACCTGAGTGATATTGCCAGCGTCAGCGATGGCTTTGAAGAGACTGCACTGCGCAGCCGGTTCAACGGCGAGCTGGCGGTGATGCTGGAGGTGTACCGGGTTGGCAGCCAGAGTGCCATTGGTGTGGCAGATAAAGTGAAGGCCTACGTGGAGTCGCGTCAGGATGATCTGCCGCGAGGCCTGCAGATGCAGTACTGGGATGACGACTCAGAGATCGTTAAGGGCCGTCTGAATCTGCTGATCAGCAACGCGGCTCAGGGCGGTATTCTGGTATTGCTGCTACTGACTCTGTTTCTGCGTCCGTCGATCGCCTTCTGGGTATTTCTTGGTATCCCGGTGAGCTTTATGGGCGCGTTTATGCTGCTGCCGATGTTTGGTGTCAGCCTGAACATTATGTCCCTGTTTGGTTTTATTCTGGTGCTGGGAATCGTGGTCGATGATGCGATTGTTACCGGAGAAAATGTCTATACCCATATGCAATCGGCCGAGAACAGCCTGCAGGCAGCCATTCGCGGCACTCAGGAGGTCTCGGTACCGGTTACTTTCGGTGTGCTGACTACGGTGGCCGCGTTTCTGCCGATTGCCTTTATCGAGGGGGCCCGCGGGCCCATTTTCTCGCAGATCCCCTTTGTGGTGATTCCGGTTCTGTTGTTCTCCCTGATCGAGTCGAAACTGGTATTGCCATCCCATCTCAAGCATATCCGTTTGCGCAAAGAGCAACAGAGCAGCGGATTTTCGCGCTGGCAGAAAAGTTTTGCCGATGGTTTTGAACGCTCGGTTCTGCGTTATTACCAGCCGTTACTGGCGCTGGCGCTGAAACACCGGCTGACCACCCTGTCGCTGTTCAGTGGCACCTTTGTGCTGATTCTGGCGATGATCTTCAGTGGCTGGAGCCAGTTTGTCTTTTTCCCGCGCATTCAGAGCGACACGGCGCGTGCCACGCTGACTATGCCTTCCGGTACGCCGTTTGAGGTGACCGACAGAACGATCGTCAGGATGGTCGCCGCGGCCCGTACCCTGCAGGAGCGTTACCGTAATCAGGAAACCGGCGAGAGCGTGGTACAGAATATCTACTCCACCACCGGCGATGGTGGCAGCGCAGAAGAGGGGCGGGTGCGGTTTGAACTGACCCCTTCTGAGAAGCGTGATCCGGAACTGAGTACT
The DNA here is from genome assembly GCF_030295765.1 of Neptuniibacter halophilus. NCBI lineage: Bacteria > Pseudomonadati > Pseudomonadota > Gammaproteobacteria > Oceanospirillales > Oceanospirillaceae > Neptuniibacter > Neptuniibacter halophilus. Next base: position 3,131,654 of record NZ_AP027292.1, read on the forward strand.
GCACGTCTGGTGCAGGAATGGCGTGAGATGATCGGCGAGGTGCCGGGAGCTGAATCCCTGATCTATCGCGCTGAGCTCGGACGTGGCGGAGACCCGGTGGATATCCGTCTCAGTTCCGGCAGCGTCGCTGACCTGACGGCGATGGCGGAACAGGTGAAGCAGCGTCTGGCGGAGTATCCGAGCCTGTTCGATATCAGTGACAACCTGTCTGACGGTAAAGAAGAGTTGCAGATCGAACTCAAACCGCAGGCGTATGCGCTGGGTCTGACGCGCGATGCGATTATCAGTCAGGTACGGAATAACTTCTTTGGTATTGAGGTGCAGCGGATTCAGCGTGGCCGGGATGAGGTCCGGGTGATGGTTCGCCTGCCGGATACAGAGCGTCAGGCGATCAGTAACCTGCGCAACGTGCAGATCGAAACCGACACCGGTCTGGTGCCGCTGGATGAGGTAGCGCAACTGGTACCGGGTCGGGGCGCTTCGGCGATCTACCGGATCAATCAGCAGCGTACTGTGAGTGTGGTCGCTGATCTGGATAAAGAGAGCACCAATACCACCGTATTGTACCGGGATCTGGCCAGCTATCTGGATGAGCTGATGCTGCAGTATCCGGGGGCCGGCTACAGCCTCGAAGGTGAAGCGCGTGAACAGGAAGAATCGTTCTCCTCCATGGGGCTGGGTCTGGTGTTTGTATTCTTTGCCATCTACAGCTTGCTGGCGATTCCGTTCCGCTCCTATCTGCAGCCGCTGATCGTGATGTCGATCATTCCTTTCGGCGCGATCGGTGCGGTGGTCGGGCACTGGATTATGGGAATGGATCTGACCATTATGAGCCTGCTGGGGCTGATGGCGCTGATCGGTGTGGTGGTGAACGACAGTCTGGTACTGGTGGAGTTTACCAATCGTCGTCAGGCAGAATTAAAATCGCGTCTGGGTTCACACGATGCGGCGTATCAGGCGGTACTCATGGCCGGTGCTGCGCGGTTCCGACCGGTAATACTGACATCGCTGACGACCTTCCTAGGTTTGCTGCCGTTGCTGTTTGAGAAAGCGGTACAGGCGCAGTTCCTGATTCCTATGGCGGTTTCGCTGGGTTTTGGTATTTTGTTTGCCACCCTGATCACGCTGATCATGGTGCCGGTAAATCTGATGCTGCTGGAGGACCTTAAATCTCTGTTTCTGCCATCGCGGGAGGGAGATCAACCCACGGCCGATGCGGAACCGGCGCTGCCTTCGGTGCAGAGTGAGCCCGGTTAATCTGCTGTGCATCGGGCCGCTCAGGAAGCCTGCCCGATGCTGGCCAGAAAGCGGTCGCACCACGTCTGTATATTCTGCTTGCAGAAGGGGATAAAACTGTCCGGGTTGACCTGATGCAGCGCCTCTACCTGCTGAACAAGTCTGTCGATATGGCGCAGACAGCGATGCTGTAGCGCCAGTTCTTCCGGGCTGGCCGGGCTGAAATGGTTTTGCCGGTACGCCCAGTCATCATATGTGGCATCCCAGGCCTCAAAGACCAGATTGTACTGAGGGTCTGTGGTTTCGTCGTAGTCATCCCACGCCTCATCGCTGGCGTTGTGATCCGGGCGCAGGCTGTTAAATGCTGCGGCCCGGATCTTGCCCTCCGGGCTGAACTCCAGAACGATTAATCCCGGTGGCCAGAGTACGCACTGGTAGAGCTTGTCTTCACAAAGCACATAGCTCCAGCGTGCATGGGTTTCCTTGAAGATAGAAAAACTCTGGATGTAGCGTTGATCACTGACAGGGGTTAAGCAGGGTAAAACCTGCGTGTGAAAGTATTCGCATTCAGACTTCTCAAGCGGGGCGCTGTGGTAGAGCCTGCCCTGAGCTTCAAGTTCCTTGGAGATTATATATTTCATCCTGCGATCCTCCGGGTAATAGGGCATGGGCTGGATAAGCCGGTCTGATGGTTACGACACAGGATGTGAACACGCGAAGTGGATTCACCGCATCAGAATCAGGTTAAGAAGAGCCCTGATTAAGCTCTGTAACAACAATTTATTGTAGTCTCTAGGGTATTAGTAACGCATTGTTAGTTAAGGATAAAGCCCTGAAACGCATAATTTAGACTTATGTCGTGCACTAAATTTGAACAATTGTTCTCTGGTAGGTGCTACAGCCCATGCAGGCGCTTCGGCGGGTACTCTGATGAGCGAAGGTAAGCATGTGAGGGGGCTGTTTAAACACAGCCCCCACCCTGAGATCAGGGAGGCGGGCCAGAATCAGATGGGCAGCGTAAACAGATAATAACTGAGGGCGCTGCCGCTGCCTGCCGCCAGTGACAGCTTGATCCAGCTAATGCCTTCATGCGGTTGGGCGCTTTCGGCGTGGGACTTTTTACCGTGAAGCATTGCCGGTGCCAGCGATTCCTTAAAGCGAACCTTGTGGTAGATAATCGCGAAAATATGCAGTCCGACCAGCAGTTGCAGAATCAGTTGCAGTTCGTGATGTATATAGCCGGCCAGTCCGGCGGTTTCCTCATCGACCAGATTGTACAGCGGGCCGTACCAGATAATATCGTCGGTGGACATCATGCCGGTAACGGACTGAACCGCCAGTAATAGCAGCAGGGCAAACACCATCAGCCCGCCGATCGGATTGTGTCCGGCATAAGCCCGGTGTTCTGAACTGAACAGGCTTTTCAGATAGCTGAGGGTCTCTCCCGGATGGAAGACAAAGGAGCTGAAGCGGGCGTAGCGGGTACCCAGCAGGCCCCAGAGCACCCGGAACAGCAGAAGCCCTGAAAGCAGGTAGCCAGCATAAAAATGCCACTCCACCATATCATCACTGTTACCGCTGACGATCATAAAGACAAACAGCGAGGCGAGTGACCAGTGAAACAGACGGGTGGGCAGATCCCAGATTTTAATCATTGAAGACATAAATTGTGCTGCCTGTGGAATAGAGGCCTCAGCATGACGCCTGAGGCCGGATAGTCATGACAACTTACTTGGCGCGGTAATCATCGTGGCAGGATTTGCAGGATTTACCGACCGGGCCAAAGCTCTTCTTCAGCGCATCGGCACCCTGACCTGCATTCGCAGCCAGTTGCTCGGCGGCGGTATTCAGTGCTTTGAACTTCTCCTGTACGTCGGCGCCGTTCTGCCAGATTTCAGGTTTGGCTTTAGTTTCTGCCTGTTCCAGATCGGACCCGGCTGGCCACATCAGGGTGTTGTTAAGCTGGCTCAGCAGATAGATATCCTTAGCAGCGGCGTCGGCGATGGCCGGGTCATAATCCCGTTTTCCTTTCACCATCGAGCCGAGCAGGCCCATGTTGTGCTTCAGAACCTGAAAATAGGACTGGCGGGCTTCAATCTGGTCTTCAAAGGGTGTTTCGGCCACGGCAGGCAGCGCGATGGTTGCGGTGAACAGAGTACATAGTGCGGCTTTTGTCAGGTGCTTCATTGCGAAAATCTCCTTGTTTTCTTGTTCCGAAGATCATGCCATTAATTTATTTAACTCACTACATCTCCTCAGCCCGGAGATTGTAAAGAAAGGTAAATAGCGCCTGAGAAGGCGGTGTAATGGTTTCCTTTTCTCCCGCGCAGATTATCGATCATATGTCGCTTTCGGATAAACGTTGATCAATTTTGCGAGTTAGTCTTGCTCTGAATCTGAAGTGCCCGATGAAGTGTCCGGCACTGAATGCAAAGATCAGATCCGTCGCAGAGGTCAATTTTAGATGCAACAGCTAAGCAGTGTTCGTAGTTTTGGTGGATGGCAGCAGCAGTATCAGCATGCGTCTGAAGTGCTGGGATGTGATATGCAGTTTTCGGTTTATCTGCCGCCTCAGTATGAAGAGTGTCAGGCGGTGCCGGTTTTGTACTGGCTCTCCGGCCTGACCTGCACCGATCAGAACTTTGTGCAGAAAGCCGGTGCCCAGCGGGTTGCCGCTGAACTGGGTATCGCCATTGTTGTTCCGGATACCAGCCCGCGCGGTGAAGCGGTTGCAGACGATGAGTCTTATGATCTGGGGCAGGGGGCAGGCTTCTACCTGAACGCCACTCAGGAGCCCTGGGCGAAAAACTACCGGATGTACGATTACATTGTTAATGAGCTGACGACGATTGTTCAGCAGCATTTTCAGGTGACCGGAAAAGCAGCGATCAGCGGCCACTCCATGGGTGGGCACGGCGCATTGACCATCGCACTGAAAAATCCGGACAAGTTCGTATCGGTTTCCGCATTCAGCCCGATCTGCAATCCGACCCGGGTGCCCTGGGGGCAGAAAGCCTTTGCTGCTTATCTGGGTAATGACCCGGCGACCTGGGAAGAATATGACACCTGCAAACTGATTCAGTACGCGAAGGAAGTGCCGCCGGTACTGATCGATCAGGGTTCACTGGATGAGTATCTGACCACCCAGCTACGCCCGGATGAACTGGTACGTACCGTGGCTTCCAGCGATATCGTGTTTGAGATGCGGATGCAGCCCGGTTATGACCACAGCTACTTTTTTATCGCATCCTTCATAGAACAGCATCTCCGCTTCCATAGCCGGTACCTGTTCTGAAGGCTCAGGTACGGATGCCCGGCTGCTGTCCCGGATAGTCGCAGCCCGATTCCGTGCCCCCACCTCACCCCAGGAAACCCCTGGCATGCCTCGCTCTAGCTCGTTACTACGGGTCTTTTTTACCACCCTCCGGGGTGGTTTTTTTTGTCTGAAAATCAGCGGGGGGCAGGGTGCAATAGCAAGCCTATTGCACCGGCATTGTTCATGTCTTCAATCGTATGCGTGCCACCCGAATCGACGAACTGCCGTGTCAGGCTGCGCTAACCCGGCCGCATGCTTAATTCAAAGGGCGTTCAATCCGTAGGATGCAATAGCAGAGCGTATTGCACCGCCAGATCTGGCTTAATAGGCGCCGGCACTGTAGATCAGCTCATAGCTGTGGCTGTAGATCTCCAGAATGTTTCCAAACGGATCTTCCATGTAGATCATACGGTAAGGCTTTTCACCCGGATAATAGTATCGGGGTTTCTCCATGCGTCGTTTGCCTCCCGCTGCAACGATACGATCTGCCAGTTCTTCCACATTGGGATCCTGTACGCAGAAATGAAAGATCCCGGTTTTCCAGTATTCAAAGTTGTCTTCCGGATTGGTCTGGTTATCGAACTGAAAGAGTTCCACACCTATTCTGTCCCCGGTGGACAGGTGTGCAATTCTGAAACGTTTCCAGCCGGCACCGAAAACATCGGTACACATCTCGCCGATGGCGCTGTCATCTTCAGTAATCTCTGTGGGGCTCATAATGAGATACCAGCCCAGCACTTCAGTATAAAACTTAACGGCTTTCTCAAGATCCGGTACAGAGATACCGATGTGTGAAAAACTTCTTGGGTAGGTGTTGCTCATGTTTATCTCCTCCTCTTATCGGGTTGAGCACAGGTTACAAACATCCATTCATTAGATAAAATTATCATTTATTATTTTTATGATAATTAAGCGTGATGATTAATGTTAATTGCCTGCGCAGCTTCTGCACATTGGTGGAAGTAGGCCACTTTACCCGCACCGCCGAACGTCTTCATATGACTCAGTCCGGCGTCAGTCAGCATGTGCGTAAACTGGAGGAGCAGTTGGGCACTGAACTGCTGTTAAGAGAGGGTAAGCAATTCTCTTTGACAGGGGCGGGGCAAAAGCTCTACAGGGAATCCAGGGAGATTCTGCAGGCGTTATCCAATCTGGAGCAAAAGGTGCGTGAAGATGCACCCTATGAAGGGGTTGTGCGACTGATGTCGCCGGGCAGTGTCGGGCTTAAACTGTATCCGCATCTCCTTGCATTACAGAGCAGGCATCCGGGTCTTGCTATCGATTATCGGTTTGCTCCCAATTCGGATGTTGAGCGAGCGATTGTAGAATCGGCGATTGATATTGGCTTCATGACATCCAAGTCGATGCAGGCCGGGGTCTGCAGCAGAGTCATAGCGCATGAGCCTCTGTTGCTGGTAACGCCAGATACTGTAGAGCATCCGGATTGGGCGCGTCTGCTGGAAATGGGGTTTATCGGTCACCCGGATGGTGAGCATCATGCTGGTCTGTTACTGGCGGCCAATTATCCGGAGTTTCAGCACGTTCAGCAGTTTCCTTTCAGGGGCTTCTCAAATCAGGTTGGACTGATTCTGAAGCCGGTCAGTCTGGGGTTGGGCTTTACGGTATTACCGGCCCACGCGGTTGAAGCCTTTGACTGCCCTGATCAGATACGGGTTCATCAGCTCCCCGAGCCGGTCAGCGAAACGCTCTATCTCTGCAGTCGCTACAACCGGGTGCTGGAGAAACGAATGGACACGGTTATCGAAGCAGCGTTGCGCTGGCTCTGAATGACGTGCGCCGGCCCGGTGAGCTACCGGGTTAGTGCGTTTAATTCAAAGAGGCGCTCAATCCGTAGGGTGCAATAGCAGAGCGTATTGCACCGCATTGTTAATGTTTTAAATCGTATGCATGCCACCGGAACCGACGAACTACCGGGTCAGGCTGCGCTAACCCGGCCTGCGCGTTTAATTCAAATAGGCGCTCAATCCGTAGGGTGCAATAGCGAAGCGTATTGCACCTGTCTGGTCCTCTAATTTCTGGCCTTGGTCTGACTGCGTAGCAGAATCAGGGTTGCCATCACCACCAGGCAACCACCGAACAGCACATTATTGCTCAGCGGTTCGCCGATCAGAGTAACCGCAATGATGATCGCCACCACCGGCTCCAGCGTGGAGATAATCGATGCATTGGCGGCGCCGGTTTTGGGTGAGCCGACGATGAAGGTGGCAATGGGCAGAATCGTGCCGAACAGGGCCAGACCGATAATGGCGTTCCAGCCTACCTGTGTGGCGGGCCAGCTCACCTCCTGAAGAGTGCTGGCCACGGCAAAGGTCAGCATGCACCCCAGCAGTACCAGACAAGCAGACTGAAGCGGGTAGCCGGGACCTGCCTTATGCGAACCGTAAATAATCGCGCTGCCGTAGCTGAATGCGGCAAACAGCGCCCAGAGAATCCCTTTCATATCGCCCTGCAGATCCATACCGGCGGTGACCGCCACGCCGCTGAGTGCCAATGCAATACAAAGGATGTTGCTGCGGGTCAGCGGCTCTTTGAGTACCACGACAGAAAACAGCACCACAAATGCCGGAAACGAGAACATCAGAATCACCGCCAGGCTGAATGAGGTGCTGTAGCTGGCGTTGTAGTAACCCATCGCCGCACCGGAGTAGCCGAGGCCAACCAACAGATATTGCAGGCAATGTTTCAGCGGCGGCATGGGCAGGCGACGCAGGCTGATCCAGCCCAGCATCAGGGCGCTGGCAATGGTGAAACGCAGAAACAGTAAACCGATCGGGTCGGCCTGATCGGCATAGGCAACCTGAGTAAAGAAAGGCTGCAGACCGTATCCGACAGCGGAGCAGAGCACAAACAGAAAGCCGGTCAGTTTCTCCCGGGGTGGAATTACCTGTGTTGCCATAGCGGCGATCTCACGCAAATGAATTTGCCGCACATTAGCAAGGACAAAATATAACCAGCAATCAGAGAATGCTGCGCTGTCGCAGGCAGAATAATGGATGCCGTTTCTATATAAGTGGATTCAGGCTGGAGGCTGGCTGATTGCCTGTAACTTATTGTTATTTTTGGGTTTAGTCTGATTTTTTTGCGTTATTAAAGCGGTCTTTCAGGCCCTTTTCAGGGTATCTGAATGGCCTGTCGTAAATTGACATTAGCAAGACGTATACGAGCATAGTGCCGCATCAGAGACTGGTTACTATGGCTGATATGGGAGTTGTTTAGCAAAACCTTAGGGTAATGAAGTCAGGGCTCTGTGTCGCAGATGCACCAAACGGCGTTTACCTCCCGGACCGTTGCTCACTGCTTTAAGCAGGATCAACAGGAAACAATAACTACAACCCGATTAGATCTCGCCTGTTGGGTGAGGAGGTTTAAATGTTTACGAAGAATGATCAGATTCAGGGCTACGATGACGCACTTTGGGCGGCTATCGGTAAAGAAGAAGTGCGTCAGGAAGAGCATATTGAGCTTATTGCCTCTGAAAACTACACCAGCCCGCGTGTCATGCAGGCGCAGGGTTCGGCGCTGACCAACAAGTACGCAGAGGGTTATCCGGAGAAGCGTTATTACGGTGGTTGCGAGTACGTCGACGTTGTAGAGCAGTTGGCGATTGATCGTGCAAAAGAGCTGTTTGGTGCTGAGTACGCCAACGTACAGCCACACTCCGGTTCTCAGGCTAACGCAGCGGTTTACATGTCTCTGTGTGAGCCGGGCGATACGGTGCTGGGTATGAGTCTGGCCCACGGTGGTCACCTGACTCACGGTTCCCACGTTAACTTCTCCGGCAAGATTTACAACGCGGTTCAGTACGGTCTGAACGAAACAACCGGTGAGATTGATTACGATCAGGTTGAAGCGCTGGCGCTGGAACACAAACCAAAAATGATCGTTGCTGGCTTCTCTGCTTACTCCCGTGTGGTTGACTGGCAGCGGTTCCGCGATATCGCCGACAAAGTAGGCGCTTACCTGTTTGTTGATATGGCTCACGTGGCAGGTCTGGTAGCGGCGGGTCTTTACCCGAACCCGGTTCCGGTTGCTGATGTTGTTACCACCACCACCCATAAAACCCTGCGTGGTCCACGTGGTGGTCTGATTCTTTCCCGCGACAATGAGCTGGAGAAGAAACTGAATTCTGCCGTATTCCCGGGCGGTCAGGGCGGTCCTCTGATGCACGTGATTGCAGCGAAAGCGGTAGCGTTTAAAGAAGCGCTGGATCCTGAATTTAAACAGTACCAGGCGCAGGTTGTTAAAAACGCCAATGCGATGGCTGAAGTGCTGGTGGAGCGCGGTTTTGAAATCGTTTCCGGCGGTACCGATAACCACCTGTTCCTGCTGAGCCTGATCAAGCAGGGTCTGACCGGTAAAGATGCGGATGCGGCACTGGGTCGCGCCAACATCACTGTGAACAAGAACGCGGTACCGGGCGATCCGCAGTCTCCGTTTGTGACCTCTGGTCTGCGTATCGGTTCTCCGGTTGTAACCACTCGTGGCTTTAAAGAAGCGCAGTGTCAGACACTGGCGGGCTGGATCGCTGACATTCTGGATGTGCTGAATCAGCCAGAAGCGCTGGAAGCCAGGATCGCTGAAGTCAAAGAGCAGGTGAAGGCGCTGTGTGCTGATTACCCAGTATACCGCTAAGCCAGTTATCAGAAATTAGAGAACAATAGGGCGGCTGGTGAGGCCGGTCGCCCCAGAACGGGAGCTGATATTATGCAGCACTATTCAGGTTTCGGACTGTTCAAGCACAGTCTGAGTCATCATGAAAACTGGCAGCGCGCCTGGCGTAACCCAACGCCAAAGAAAAAGTATGACGTCATTATTGTCGGTGGCGGTGGCCACGGTCTGGCGACAGCATACTATCTGGCGAAGCAGTTTGGTGTGACCAACGTAGCGGTAATCGAGAAGGGTTATCTGGGCGGTGGTAACACAGCACGTAACACCACTATCGTACGTTCTAACTACCTCTGGGATGAAGCAGCTCACCTGTATGAGCACGCGATGAAGTTGTGGGAAGGCCTGTCTCAGGACCTGAACTACAACGTCATGTTCTCCCAGCGCGGAGTGCTCAACCTGGGCCACACCCTGCAGGATATGCGTGATATCGAGCGTCGTGTAAACGCTAACCGTCTGAACGGTATCGACGGCGAAGTGCTGGATGCCAAACAGGTTCAGGAACTGGTGCCACACATGGATTGTTCTGCGAATACCCGTTACCCGGTCATGGGTGCATCCTGGCAGCCACGTGCGGGTGTTGCCCGTCACGATGCGGTAGCCTGGGGCTTTGCCCGTGGTGCGGATGCGCATGGTGTTGACCTGATTCAGCAGACCGAAGTGACTGACCTGATCATTGAAGATGGCACCATTACCGGCGTTAAAACCAACCGTTACGGCGAGATCAAAGCGGATCGCGTAGGTTGTGTTGTGGCCGGTAACTCCAGTGTGCTGGCGAATATGGCTGGTTTTGAACTGCCGCTGGAATCTCACCCGCTGCAGGCGCTGGTATCTGAGCCAATCAAACCGATTCTGGACACCGTTGTGATGTCCAACCACGTACACGGCTACGTCAGTCAGTCCGATAAGGGCGATCTGGTTATCGGTGCCGGTATCGATGGCTACAACGGTTACGGCCAGCGCGGTTCCTACCCGACGATTGAGCACACCGTGCAGGCGATTGTAGAGCTGTTCCCGATCTTCAGTCGTGTGCGCATGAACCGTCAGTGGGGCGGTATTGTAGATACCTGCCCGGATGCCTGTCCGATTATCAGTGACACCCCGGTTAAGAACCTGTTCTTCAACTGTGGTTGGGGTACCGGTGGCTTTAAAGCGACGCCGGGTTCCGGCAACGTTTTCGCCGCATCTCTGGCGAAAGGTGAAATGCATGAGCTGGCTAAGCCATTCTCCATGTTCCGATTCCACAATGGCGCGCTGATCGATGAGCACGGCGCTGCTGGTGTAGCACACTAAGGGGAGGTTATCCGATGTTTCATATCTACTGCCCGCATTGTGGCGAATACCGTGAAGAAGAAGAGTTCCACGCGGCTGGTCAGGCGCACATTGCGCGTCCACTGGACCCGGAAGCCTGCTCCGACAAAGAGTGGGGCGAATACATGTTCTTTCGTAAAAACCCGCGTGGTATCCACCATGAGCTTTGGGTACACGCTGCCGGTTGTCGCAAGTTTTTCAATATGACCCGCGACACCCAGACTTACGAAATCAAAGAAGTTTACAAGATTGGGGAACAGCCAACCGTGGTTGCCCAGTCTGCTGCTAAGTAAAGGAGCGGCGAGATGACACAGCAAAACCGCCTCCAGAACGGAGGTCGAATTGACCGTTCCAAGCCACTGAAATTCAGCTACAACGGCAAAAATTACAGCGGCTTTCAGGGTGATACGCTGGCCTCAGCGATGCTGGCAAACGGCATCGATATTGTAGGTCGTAGTTTTAAATACAGCCGTCCACGCGGCATCGTTGCGGCGGGTGCAGAAGAACCGAATGCGGTACTGCAGCTCGGTGCGACTGAAGCGACTCAGGTACCGAACGTCCGTGCGACCCAGCAGGAGCTGTTCGACGGTCTGGTATCGCAGTCCACTAACGGCTGGCCGAGCGTTGAAACTGACGTGATGAGCATGGTCGGTAAAGTGGGTGGCAGCATGATGCCACCGGGCTTCTACTACAAAACCTTTATGTTTCCGCAGTCTTTGTGGGATACCTACGAGTCGATGATTCGTAAGGCCGCGGGCCTTGGTCGTTCGCCTCTGGAAAATGATCCGGATACCTACGACAAGGTAAACCAGCACTGTGACGTACTGGTAGTCGGTGCAGGCCCTGCGGGTCTGGCAGCAGCGCTGACCGTAGCGCGCAGCGGTGCCCGTGTGATTATTGCCGATGAGCAGAGCGAATTCGGCGGTAGCCTGCTGAGCAGCAAAGAAACCCTGGATGGCAAGCCTGCCTCCGATTGGGTTAACTCGGTAGTTGAAGAGCTGAGCAGTTACAACGATGTTCAGATGCTGCCGCGTTCTACCGTAAATGGTTACCACGACCACAACTTTGTGACGATCCATCAGCGTTGCACCGATCACTTTGCGGATCGCGCACCGGACGGCCAGGTGCGTCAGCGCCTGCACCGGGTACGTGCCAAGTGGGTTGTGCTGGCGACCGGCGCGCATGAGCGTCCACTGGTTTACGCCAACAACGACGTACCGGGCTGCATGGTCTCTAACGCGGTTTCTACCTACATCAACCGTTACGGTGTGGTGCCGGGTAATGAACTGGTGGTGATGACTACCAACGATTATGGCTATCAGGCCGCACTGGACTGGCACGATGCGGGTCGTAAAGTGGTGGCGGTTGTTGATACCCGTACCAACCCAACCGGTGACCGGGTGGCGGCAGCGCGTCAGCGAGGCCTGAATCTGGTAACAGGTGCGGCGGTAATCGAGGTTAAGGGCAGCAAGCGTGTTAACTCCGTTATGATCGCTCCGATCAGCCCTGAAGGCGATCGTGTTACAGGCTCTGTGGTTAAACTGAATGCCGATACTGTAGCTTCCTCCGGTGGCTGGAGCCCGGTCATTCACCTGTCATGCCACACCGGCAGTCGTCCGGTATGGAATGAAGATGTCGTGGGTTTCCTGCCGGGACCTACCGTGCAGAAACAACTGACTGCAGGTGGCATTAACGGTAGCTATACCACCAGTAAAGCCCTGTTTGAAGGTATGAACGCAGGTCTGCAGGCGATCAATGAGCTGGGCCTCAGCGCATCTGAAGTGTCTCTGCCGGCAGCGGAAGCGGTGAAAGAGGGTGCACCAATGACCCTGTTCCACATTCCGCACCTGAAACCGACTTCACAGGCGCCTAAGCAGTTTGTGGATTATCAGACAGACGTAACCGCAGCGGGCATTGAAGTGGCGTGCCGCGAAGGTTATGAGTCGATTGAGCACGTTAAGCGTTACACCGCGATGGGCTTCGGTACCGATCAGGGTAAGCTGGGTAACATCAATGGTATGGCGATTGCTGCGGCGGCGCTGAACAAGTCGATTCCGGAAACCGGTACCACAATCTTCCGCCCGAACTACACGCCGATTACGTTCGGTGCGATTGCCGGTCGTGACTGTGGTGAGCTGTTCGATCCTAAGCGTTACACCGCGATGCACAAGTGGCATGTGGAGCAGGGTGCCAAGTTTGAGGATGTAGGCCAGTGGAAACGTCCATGGTACTACCCGAAAGCAGGCGAGAGCATGCAGGACGCGCTGAACCGTGAGTGTCTGGCGACCCGTGAGTCCGTTGGCATTCTGGATGCATCCACACTGGGTAAAATCGATATTCAGGGCCGTGATGCACGTGAATTCCTGGGCCGTGTTTACACCAACGCATGGGCTAAACTGGCGGTGGGCAAATGCCGCTACGGTCTGATGTGTGGTGAAGATGGTATGGTCTTCGACGACGGCGTGACCTCATGCCTCGGCGAGAACCACTTCCTGATGACAACCACATCGGGCGGTGCTGCCCGTGTACTGGAATGGCTGGAGCTTTATCACCAGACTGAATGGCCGGAAATGGAGGTGTACTTCAACACCGTGACCGATCACTGGTCTACGCTGACCATCTCTGGTCCGAATAGCCGCAAACTGCTGTCTGAACTGACTGACTGTGATCTGGCGAATGAAAACTTTGCCTTCATGGACTGGAAACAGACCAGGGTTGCAGGGGTTCCGGCGCGTGTATTCCGGATCTCCTTTACCGGTGAGCTGTCTTACGAGATCAACGTTCAGGCTAACTACGGTCTGCATGTATGGGAAAAACTGTTCGAACACGGTGAGAAATACAACCTGACCCCATACGGTACCGAAACGATGCACATTCTGCGTGCTGAGAAAGGTTTCATCATCGCCGGTCAGGACACCGATGGTTCGGTTCACCCTTACGATCTGGGCATGGGCTGGTGTGTATCCAACCAGAAACCGTTCAGCTTTATCGGTAAGCGCGGTATGTCCCGTGAGGACTGTGTACGTGAAGACCGTAAGCAACTGGTCGGCCTGAAAACCACCGATCCTAAAGTGGTGATCCCGGAAGGTGCACAGGGTGTATTTGATCCGAAAGCACCGATCCCGATGCCGATGGTAGGGCATGTCACTTCCAGCTACTGGAGTGCCAACCTGGGCCACAGCGTGGCGATGGGATTTGTTAAAGGCGGCCTCAACCGCATGGGTGAAAAAGTTTACTACCCACTGGCGAATGGCACTGTAATTGAGGCTGAAATTTGCAGCCCGATCTTCCTGGATCCAAAAGGGGAGCGTCAAAATGTCTGATATGAATGTACTGACACCAGAACAGATTGCAGCCACGAAAGCGGCGATCATGAATCAGGTCCCCGGAGCTGAGATTCAGGGGCAGTCTCCGCTGCACCACGCTGATCTGGAAGGCTTGGCTAAGCTGGGCCCGACTCAGGGCGGCGTGACCCTGCGTGAACAGAAGCTGCTGGGTCATCTGACCCTGCGCTGCAACCCACAAAACCCAGAGCAGGTTGCTGCTGTTGAGAAGGTGCTGGGCGTGGCGCTGCCACTGCAGCCACTGACATCGGCAGAAAATGGCGACTATGCTATTCGTTGGATGTCACCGGATGAGTGGCTGATCACGGTACCGGGTCTGGAGACCTTTGATATCGAGACTCAGTTCCGCGACGTGATGACCGGCCACTACTCGCTGGTTAATGGCAGCGGCGGTTCCACCGTACTTGAGCTGTCCGGCCCGAACGTGGTGGATCTGCTGAAGAAATGTGTCCCGGTGGATCTGCACGCGTCTGAGTTCCCGGTAGGCAAAGTGGTTTCCACGGTGTTTGCCAAGAGCACAGCGACCGTTCGACGCAAGTCTGAACAGCAGTTTGAGCTGGTGATTCGTCGCAGCTTTGCTGACTACATCTGGCTCTGGATTCAGGATGCCAGCCGTGAATACGGCCTGGTGGTAGAAGCCTGATACCCGGATAACGCGCACGTGTCTGGCCCGGCAACGGGCCAGCACACAGAATAATAATGAGGTTGCTATGAACAGCCAAAGCAAACCCTGGATCTTTACCGCCAGTTGTCCGAGCCGGCTGGGTACCGTTGATGTGGTAACCCGGTTTATGGCCGAAAGCGGTAACTATGTTGATGAGATCCACTCATTCGACGACCGCGAAGCGGGACGTTTCTTTATCCGCATTGAATTTCAGCCGAAGGAAGAATCCTTCAGTGCCGAGTCTTTTGCGGCGGATTTTACACCACGGGCAAAACCGTTTGAGATGGAGTGGGAGCTGACCCCTCCGCAATACCGCCCGCGGGTCGCGATTCTGGTGTCGAAGTATGATCACTGTCTGAATGATCTGCTTTATCGCCATCGTACCGGCCAGCTTAATATCGAAGTGCCGGTGATTATCTCCAACCACCCGGATCTGGAACATCTGGCCGAGTGGCACGATATTCCGTATTACCACCTGCCGATCAGCGCTGAAACTAAGCCTTATCAGGAAGCGGAGATCGTTAAACTGCTGGAGCAGTACGATATCGATCTGGTCGTGCTGGCGCGTTACATGCAGGTGCTCTCGCCCTGGTTGTGTGAGCGGCTGGATGGCAAGGCGATCAACATTCACCACTCGCTGCTGCCGGGCTTTAAAGGCGCACGACCTTACCATCAGGCCTGGGAGAAGGGCGTGAAAATGGTGGGTGCAACGGCCCATTATGTGAACAACGATCTGGATGAAGGCCCGATCATTGCTCAGGGCCTGCAGCAGGTAGATCATGCCCATTACCCGGAAGATCTGATCTCCAAAGGGCAGGATGTTGAGCGTATTACGCTGTTTAACGCGGTGCGTTACCACGTTGAAAAGCGCGTGTTTCTCAATGGAAGCCGCACGGTTGTTTTCAGCAACTAAACCGGTTTTCTGAGTCCCTGTTTGAACCCGACCGGGCGTTTGCCGCAACTCCCAGAATAGCGGTTATTACCCGATCCGCCCGGTCTGGTTCATCCTTTCTGGTACTGCCCGAATCTCATAGGGCAGCGCTGAGGTCAGCGTGTTCCGCTTCAGCCATGAGCGCTGTTTGGGCTTGTGAATTTTCCAGCTCCGCTTCAAAGCACGCTCTCGCGAGTGGTTTACTGAGCAGGTACCCCTGATAAAAGTCGCAGCGCTGCTGACTCAGGTAATGCAGTTGCCCGCTGGTTTCTACACCCTCTGCGATCACTTTGAGGGACAGCCCGTGCGCCATCAGGATACAGGCTTTGACCAGTTGCTGATGGCTGTCATCCTGCTCCATATCCATAACAAAGCTGCGATCGATTTTCAGGTAATCAAACGGATAGCGCTTAAGGTAGGACAGCGACGAATAACCGGTGCCAAAATCATCAATTGCCAGATGCACGCCTGATGCTTTGATCTGGCTGAGTATCTGGCCCGCGAACAGATCATCTTCAATCAGCATCCCTTCGGTAATCTCGAGACAGAGCCGGTTGGGGGGAAAGCCGCTCTCTTTAAGAATCTGTTTCAGGGCATCGATAAACTGTTTCTGCTGTAGTTGTCTGGGTGAGATATTGACCGCCAGACGGAAGTCAGTGTGGCCCTGTGCGGCCCAGATTGCACCCTGATGGCAGGCTTCACGCAGAATCCAGTTGCCAATCTCCACAATCAGCCCTGAGCTTTCGGCAATCGGAATAAACTGATCGGGCCCAACCATGCCCAGTTCTTTGCTGTGCCAGCGAACCAGCACTTCGGCGGCGCACAGCCGGGGTTGCTGATGCAGGTAACTGTATACGGGCTGGTAGTGCAGGCTGAGCTCATCTTCTTCCAATGCATGACGTAACTGCTGTTCAAGATTGAGCCGATACTTTGCCTGCGCGCTCATCTCGTTATTGTAAAAAGCATAGAAACCCTGTCCGCCCATCTCCCGGCAGCGGTACATCGCCAGTTCCGCATTTTGTAACAACGCCTTAGGGGTGGAGCCGTGCTCAGGATAGGTGGCGATGCCAAAGGTCGCCGACAGGCTGATATTGCGGTCATCGATCAGGCAATCTTCATTAAGAATGCGTATGAGCTGCTCGATGCGGGTGAGTGCGGGATTATGCTGGTCGACGTGTTGGAGTATCACCACAAACTCGTCGCCACCAAAGCGGATCAGGCTGTCTTTGTCAGAAAGCGCAGCGCGGAATTTCTGGGTGATAACGGTAAGCAGGCGATCCCCGAAATCATGTCCCCAACTGTCGTTGAAGCGTTTGAAATTATCCAGATCGATGTAGAGTATGCTGAGCTGATGGTGATCCTCACGGGCGATATGGATCGCCTGAGAGAGCCGGTCGGTCACCTGTTTCTGGCTCTGGGTCAGGTCACGTATACAACAGACCCGGATCCCTTTACCCCGTAACAGGCTGTCACGGGCGCAGATCTGCATCGGGAATATTTCACCATCCCGGCGCCGGCCTTCAATATCGTATGGCCGTTCATAACCGCTCTGCATATTGTGTACCGCTGTAGCGACGCTCTCGGGCGCCATCAGTTGCCAGATATCGGTATCGATCAACTCCTCACGGGAGAGGCCGAAGATCTGCTCCGCCGCATGGTTACTGTCGATTATCGTGCCCTGATGGTGGATCAGAATACCTTCGCTGGTCAGCTCTGTGAGCTGGCGCAGACGGATCTCACTGTTCTTCAGCTCCTCCTCAGCCGTAACCCGGCGTTTCAGATCACCCATGCCGACCCGGAAGAGCAGTAACGAAGTGATGCAGGCGACCAGAAACAGCAGGCTGACCACTGCGATAATGGAACCGGAAAAGGGGCTGGCCTGGTGCGGGTCCTGCAGGTGCATCACCTGCCAGCCGGGCAGGTTTTGCAGCGGTGCGGCACCGATATAGTAGGCCTGTTCTTTGTTGTTCAGCAGATAGTGGCGGTCGGGGTTGAAGCGGAATCCCAGATCGGCGATGTGCAGTCCGGCATATTGCAGGTTGGTTTTCTTTTCTGCCTGTTCCTGTGCAGACAGGGGCCAGAGGCTGCTGAGTACCCACTCGGACCGGTTAGCGGCAAAAATCACACCCTCCGGGTCCAGCAGAAGGGAAGCACCGGAGAGCCCTGCCAGTGATCGCTCAAAGTTCTCCATCGGGACTTTAACGACCGCCACCCCCAGTGTCTGATTATTCTGATCGGTGATGCGATGACCAAAATAGATACCCCGCTGGCGGGTGGTAATACCGAAGGCGGCGTACACGGTTTCCTCTGCTTTCAGTGAGTGGCTGAAATAAGGCCGAAAGGCATAGTTCTTACCCTCAAGGCTCTGTTCAGGGCTGGCACGGTTCTCGACAATCACCTCGCCAAGAGGCGACATCAGGTAACAGAGGCTTGCCATATTATTGATGCAGAATTTGTTCAGCAGGGCTTTGGCCTGCGCATAATGGTGCTGACTTGTTCGGTTCTCGGGGGCCATCACCGAGAGTGTGGCCGACATCGCGGCCATGGTTGAGGTGACCTTGCGGTAGTTGTTAAGTGCGGTTTCCAGCTCAACTGCCAGCAGCTTGGCGGTGGTGTTGATGTTGTTCTCCTCCCGCGCCAGCACGGTCATCTGTGATTGATGATAGGAGAACAGCACGCTGAGCCCGGCCACAAGGCAGCAGAACAGGGTCAGTGTCAGAAGAATGGTTCGGATCTGCATCAGCGTACCCTCGTATCCGGAGATGAAAGTACCGCAGAGTAGGGGGCGGCATAGCACTGCATAGTCTTGCTCTTTGTTTTTGTTATAGGAGACGGTAAAAGCAAGATGAGGGCCAGTTGTAAGACTAAAGTCGCAATCCCCTGAATCGCAACGGTATTTCCATTTATCTCTGTCGCGGGCTTTGTAAAGGACTGTTCTATTTGGGTGTAATTTCGCCGAGGCGGCTGGCTGAAATGGGTGGTTTCCGGCAACTTTTGAGGTTTTCAGGCTGGGGGTGTGACCAGAGCATCATTGCAGATCGAGAGGGTCCTACGGGCACTGAGTTTGAAGTTGTCGTTTCTTATAATGAATCGAGCAGCAGATCCGGGACGACCGCAGTGTGCCAAAAGCGGACATTCATGCATCTTGCCTGAGGCGGGGTAACGCTTTTCGTAGTCCTTCTAATATTCGGCTCCAGCCAATACGCTCTTTCCAAAGCTTGCCGTCAATCCAAACACTGTAGCAATCAATCCGCGAGGTACGATATAGTTCAAAGCGGTGGGTAACCGGAGTACCCGAATAAAAGTCTGTGATTTCGATCAACCTGCGCAGTGTAGGTAGTTCAGGCGGATTTATCAGGATGATGACCACACTTCTTAAGTCTTTTCCTTTCTTTTGCCGCCCGCGCGCTCGCCATGCGATCGAGTTGATTCTGGTACATCCGTGTTCTTTGGTTCATAAAAGTTGCCCACTCTGGGTCGCGATTGTGGGTAATGCATTTGCATTTAAGAATGGTCGACAACTTTCAGCATGGTTAGGCCTAGTACCACGACAGCACTCCAGTGGCGGTAAAACTGTGCTCAGAGAAATCAATAATCGCGGTGACGGGTACATCCGAAGGATGTTGATTCATTGTGCGCGCGCAGTGCTTAGGCATTCAACGACCAGGAAAAATGTCACAAGTAACTGGTTACATGCGTTATCACTGCGAGCAAATAAGAACGTGGTCATTGTTGCAATGGCGAATAAGTTGGCCCGAATAGCATGGGCGCTACTGAATAAAGGGCAGCGGTATATAGAACCGGCTGTAGGATAAAACGATAACAGGGCACGCTGAGGTTTGCGTGGGCAAAACTGTTTGATGACAGACAGGTAAAACCTTGACGGGGTAATGCTGCGACTAACATCGTTCGTAATAGAGGACGTTAAAATGATTAGCACCCAGTCAGCGGAATTCATCAGGGGTAGAGGTAAGCACCTCATTTAAAACCCGGATAGATGGCTGAAATGCCTTTATGTCATGAAAAATTTTGCTTGCATAAAACGGGGTGTCCATAGATGGTTTTTAGGAGATGTATATGGAAATAATTCAAATAAAAAGCTTGTCTGGGTATTTAAATGCTATTAAAAAAGTGAAGAGATATCTCCTAAATAATGGTGCAGAAATATGGTTTAGAGGGGTATCGGATAAATCCTATGAACTATTGCCTGGCGCAATATGGAGAGGTATAGAAGAAGGTAGGCATCAAGCAATTATAGAAGAGTGGGTTAATGAATATCTTTTGTACTCTTCTGAAGAGTTAAGCGATGGATTTGATGTCTATGCTCTTGCGCAACATTATGGATTGCCAACTAGATTATTAGATTGGACTACATCGCCTTTAATAGCATTGTTCTTTGCTTTGGAAAAAGATGAGGTGAATGAGAATAGGGTTATATGGGCGATTGATCCTTTCGAATTAAATAAAAAATCGGTCGAATGGGAAGGGCATATTTCTATTTCAGATCGGTATTTGCGGAAAAAATTTGATTTAGATAAGTATCTACCAGAACCATTAGGTGGCTATGAAGATAGTGAGATGTTGGAGGGCCCTATTGCAATAAGGGTTCAGCCAAGAAATAGAAGGCTTGTTTCTCAGAAAGGCTGCTTTACACTTCATGGAACATCTACTGAAAAAATAGATCATGTTTTGTCTCCAGTTAAAAAAGGTATAGTGAAATTGGAATTAAATGGTAAAAGAACGCGAGAAAAGATACTTGACGAACTATACATACTTGGTGTTTCAGAAGATACCATTTTTCAGGACTTGGATGCTTTTTCGAAAAGGTTGAAAAGGGTTTGGGGAATAAACAACTAACAAGTTTCAGTATTTGGTCGCTATGCGGATTTTACCTTTACAGGATGTTTTCATTTCGGGCGGTTTGCTAATTGTTATGTACTTAAACTCACATTGCCTTAGTCGAGGTTAATAGTGGACGAGAAATCTTCGGAATATTATCCGTCAGGGATAAGAGAAATAGTTTTTATAGTTGTTGGTATTGTAGTGACAGCTATTTCCGTTTTTTTGGATCAAGCAGGCTTCATGTCCCCTACATCTTGGTTCCAACGGTCTGGATCAATTCTAGTAGTTTTGGGGGTTATAAGTGAATCTAAGTATGTAGCCAAGATTATTACTGACGAGTTAGTTGAGCTAGAGAGCATTTCTACTCGGCAAAAGCTATCAATTCACTCTGGCTTTTTGATGGCAATACTCGGAACCATCATATGGGGTTACGGTGACCTTATCAGTCATACATAACAAGTGACTGTTGTTGTCGCTTCGTGGCGGGACTGTCTTTTAAGCGCTCCGCAGCAAAAATTTGTCCCAGTTCATGGCAGCTAAGTGTCGATCTGAGACGTTGAAATAAGAGTAAGCCCGCTGCTGCATGGAGGCTAATTGTTGATGGCAGAAACAATACTTTTTTTATTTATCGGGCTTGTGGTTTACCTCAACATTGTTGCCACTTACCACCTCAACCAAAGTGAGCTGTATAGCTTAGGTCAGAAACGAGCACAGTTTTTTCTTATTTGGTTAATACCCTTAGTTGGTGCTTCACTCGTCATAATGATGCTCATGGAGGAGATTAAAGCGAAGAGGCACCCTAAAGGTCAAACATTTATCATGCGTTTCTTAATGCTATCGTTCATATTTGCAGATGCATCAAGTAATGGCTCTAGCCCTTCTGACTCAAATAAAGTGGAAAGTACAGGAGGCGACGGAGGTGGCGGTGATTGAATGGTGTCCGCTAAGTGTCGTTAGAAGACCTCAGGTCAGATGGGCATAGCCTGGGTGGTCTACACCGTGTCACGCACCGACATGTGCCCATTTCCACAAGCGATACCTCAATAATCAAGCAGCCTTAGGGCTGCTTTTTTATGTTCGTTTCTTTTGTTTTATACGTCGTTTATTGCTTTTCAGAAACGGCGCAGGTTGTCGCCGTTGCGGGGTGATCGGCCTCCGGCAACAGGTTTTTTCAGCAAACTACAGGTCGTAATCTGACATACGTGATTCTGGGGGGAGCGCATAATCCGTTCTTTATCACAACAAGAATCAGCGCACCCCTGCGCGGCGGAGTCAGTATGTCTATCAGTGTTTTTGATCTTTTTAAAATAGGCGTAGGCCCATCCAGTTCTCATACGGTGGGACCGATGTTGGCTGCAGCGGAGTTTGCCGCAGAGCTGGAAACCCGTGGAGTTGCGGCGGATGTCAGCCGGGTTGAGGTGGCGCTGTATGGCTCCCTGAGTGCAACCGGTGTGGGTCACGGTACTGATAATTCGGTGATTGTTGGTCTGATGGGGGAGCGCCCTAACAGTATCGACCCGGAGATGATTCTGCCGGAGGTGGAAGCGCTTAAGGCCAACCATAAGCTGAAGCTGCTGAACCGTTTTGAGATCGATTTTGTCTGGGAACGTGATATGCGTTTCCTCGAAGAGAATCTGGATTATCACCCGAATGCGATGCGCCTGAGTGCGTTTGCAGCAGAAGGGCAGATCCTGTTCGAAAATACCTACTACTCCATCGGCGGCGGGTTTGTTATCGATGAGAGTCAGGCTACAGCGGATGCGCATCTGGTGCCGCAGGTGGAGCTGCCTTACGAATTCAACAATGCGGTTGAGCTGCTGAATCTCTGTCAGGATAACGGCCTGCGTATCAGTGAGCTGATGATGGAGAACGAAAAGGTCTGGCGCACTGAGCAGGAGATTCGCGACGGGCTGATGGATATCTGGGCGGCGATGAAAGAGTGTATCGCCAACGGCCTGCACAAAGAGGGTACGCTGCCGGGTGGTCTGTTTGTAAAACGTCGGGCCATGGGGCTGCATAAATCCCTGATCCGCTCGACCAAGCCGAATGTTATCAGCTCCACACTGGGCGCAATGGACTGGGTTAACCTTTATGCGCTGGCGGTGAATGAAGAGAACGCCGGTGGCGGCCGGATGGTCACAGCACCCACCAACGGTGCGGCGGGCATTATTCCGGCGGTACTGATGTATTACATGGAGTTCACCCCGAATCCGAGCGAGGAGAATGTGGTGGATTTTCTGTTGGCAGCGGCGGCCATTGGTGCCCTGTGTAAGAAAAATGCCTCTATCTCCGGCGCTGAAGTGGGCTGTCAGGGCGAGGTGGGTTCTGCCTGTGCCATGGCGGCAGCAGGTCTTTGCGAAGTGCTGGGCGGCACACCGGCTCAGGTTGAAAATGCGGCTGAGATCGGGCTTGAGCACAATCTGGGGCTGACCTGTGACCCGGTGGGCGGTCTGGTGCAGGTGCCGTGCATCGAGCGCAACGCGATTGCTGCGATGAAGGCGATCAATGCCACGCAGATGTCCCTGCGCGGTGACGGCGAGCACTTTATCTCGCTGGATAAGGTGATTAAGACCATGCGTGATACGGGCATGGATATGCAGGATAAGTACAAGGAAACATCGCGCGGTGGCCTGGCGGTCAACGCGATCGAGTGTTAACCCGAGACAGGCGACAAGGCTGATTAATCCGGCTAAACTCGTTGTTTAAAGCACTGCCACCCCGCGTCCTGTGGGCTGGCAGTGTGTCTGTTTCTGGTTTGGGTTAGATGTTAATGGCTCACAATATCGACGATGCGCAGCGTCAGCCTGCGCGGCATATCGGCTTTCTGCTTCTGAATAATTTCACCATGATCTCGCTCGCTTCGGCGGTCGAGGCGTTGCGTATGGCTAATCAGCTCAGTGGCGAGCAGCTTTATGCCTGGTCTACCCTGAGTGTCGGTGGTCAGCCTGTCAGGGCCAGTGATGGCATTCTGATCACCCCGGATTCATCGGTTGATGAGGTCTCTGATCTGGATACTGTTTTTGTCGCCGGTGGGGTGAATGTATCCAAGGCCTATAACAAATCCCATGTGCGCTGGTTAACCGAGATGGACCGTAAAGGGTGTAACCTCGGCGGGCTCTGCACCGGTTCTTACCTGCTGGCGGATGCGGGGCTGATGAACGGGTATGAATGCAGTATTCACTGGGAGTATCTGGCGGGTATGCAGGAGCGCTTCCCTCTGGTGAAGTGTACAAACCGGCTGTTCAGTCTTGATCGTAATCGTTTTACCTGCAGTGGCGGTACCGTGCCGTTAGATATGATGCTCACGCTTATTAAGCAGGAGCATGGTCACCGTCTCTCCGCCGCGATATCCGAGATGTTTATCTGCGAACGGGTGCGAGACACCAGCGATCAGCAGCGTGTCCCGCTGCGTCATGTGCTGGGTACTGCGCAGCCTAAGCTGCTGGAAGTAGTGGCGCTGATGGAGGCGAATATCGAAGAGGTGATCGAGATGGATGAGCTGGCCAGCTACGTCGGTTTGTCCCGCCGTCAGCTTGAGCGCCTGTTTCAGAAATATCTGGAGTGTTCGCCGTCTAAATATTATCTGCGTCTGCGCCTGCTGCGTGCGCGACAGTTGCTGATGCAGAGCAGTATGCCGATTATCGATATCGCAGCCGCCTGCGGTTTTGTCTCAACGCCGCACTTCAGTAAATGTTATCGCGAGCAGATGGGTGTTCCTCCGAGCGAGGAGCGGGCAACGGTGAAAAAGCAGCAATCTGCACTGCCGGATCAGCCTGAAGCGATTACCGAAAAACCGGTGTATGGCGCCCTTAAACCGGTGCTGGATGAACAGTCTAAAGAGGTATTCAGCGCCGCGAAGCAGGAATCCACCTTCGGTTCGGTTAACCTTAAAGACAAGTAATTTCGGGCCCCGTTCGGGGCCTGTTTCAGTCTTTCTCTCTCTTCTTATTGTCCTCTTCTTTTCAGGTCTGTGCCGCCACCTGTGTGGCTTTGCGCCCTTTCTTTCTGTTTGCGCCGTCGGTTTTGGTAATGAGCTAGTCGTTTCCAGCCTCTAATGGTTTTTTTTGAAAAATTACACTGAAGGAAATCTGGGGGAACTCCAATATCACCCCAGCCTGTCCCCTGAGCCGTATGGCAAAGGGCGTTGTGGTGAAAACCCCGAGTAACAGAACAAAGGATCGGAAAGATGAACGCAGCTGAACTGCATAAAGATGCCATCGTGATCGATGGTTTGATCTGCGCGAAGTGGAATCGTGAACTGTTTGAAGATATGGCAAAGGGTGGCCTGACGGCTGCTAACTGCACGGTTTCATTCTGGGAAAATTTTGAAGGTACGGTGCGCAACATCGTCGAGATGAATGAGCTGATCGAAGAGAGCAGCGACCTGTTGATGAAGGTGCGCACGACTGCAGATATTCAGCGTGCTAAAGACGCCGGTAAAACCGGTGTGATGATGGGCTTCCAGAATGCCCACGCATTTGAAGATCAGATCGGTTACGTCAAAGTCTTTAAAGATCTGGGCGTGGGTATTGTGCAGATGTGCTACAACACCCAGAACCTGGTCGGCACCGGCTGCTATGAGCGTGACGGCGGCCTGTCCGGTTTTGGTCGTGAGATCGTGGCCGAGATGAACAAAGTCGGCATGCTCTGCGACCTGTCCCATGTGGGCCCTAACACCGCGAAGGAGGTGATCGATGAATCCTCCAAGCCGGTTGCCTACTCCCACTGCCTGCCGGCCGGTCTGAAAGAGCATCCGCGTAACCGTTCCGATGAAGAGCTGAAATATATCGCCGACAACGGCGGTTTTGTCGGCGTCACTATGTTTACTCCGTTCCTGCGCGCGGGCGTAAACGCCACCATCGATGACTATGTAGAAGCGATTCAGTATGTCTACAACATCGTCGGTGAAGATGCGATCGGTATCGGTACTGACTTCACTCAGGGCCACGGCCACGATTTCTTTGAATACCTGACCCACGACAAAGGCTATGCCCGTCGTCTGACCCGCTTTGGCGAGATCATTAATCCAAAAGGTATCCGCACGGTGGGTGAGTTCCCGAACCTGACCGAAGCGCTGCTGCGCCACGGGTTCTCCGAGACTCAGGTTCGCAAAATCATGGGTGAAAACTGGGTCAGTCTGCTGAAAGAGGTATGGGGCGAGTAACCCGTATAAGCAGGACACTAACTAATTTAGCAATAACAAGAACAGGTTTGAGGAAAGAGATATGGGTGTACATGCGCCAGAAATGCCAATTGAAGTAGATGATGTAACCGGCGTTTGGACCACAGACGCACTGCCGATGCTTTACGTACCGCGCCACTTCTTCGTAAACAACCATATGGGTATCGAAGAGGAGATTGGTGCTGAGCGTTACGCAGAGATTCTCTACAAAGCCGGCTACAAGTCAGCTCACTACTGGTGTGAGAAAGAAGCGGAAGAGCACGGCTTTACCGGTGAAGAGGTGTGGCATCACTACATGAAGCGTCTGTCCCAGCGTGGTTGGGGTTTCTTCATTACTGAAGAGCTGGATATCGAAAAGGGTACCGCAAAAGTACGTCTGGAAAACTCCGCGTTTGTTTACCAGTACGGTCAGGTTAACCGCAAAGTGGATTACATGTTCACAGGCTGGTTTGCCGGTGCCATGGATCAGATCGCTGAAAGCCTGGGTTACGACGTGCGTACCAAAGCTGAGCAGACTCAGTGCGCCGCCGAAGAGGGCTGTGAGGTTGGTTACTTTGAGGTAACCCCGCTCTGAGCCGAATGGCGCAGAGCCGACAAGAGTATCTGCGGGCGGTCAGGGGCCGCCTGCACATAAAGAATAATTAAATACAGGTCTATGCCTGTTAAGCAATGATGGGGTCTATGACTATGTCCCAGTTTGACGTTCTGTTTGAGCCGCTCAAAATCAATAACCTGACCATTCGTAACCGTATTGTCAGTACTGCTCACGCTGAGGTGTATGCCACCGATGGCGGTATGACCACGGATCGCTACGTAAAATACTATGAAGAGAAAGCCAAGGGTGGTTGTGGTCTCTGTATTTGTGGTGGTTCCAGTGTGGTATCTATCGACAGTCCACAGAGCTGGTGGAGTTCGGTTAACCTGTCAACTGACCGCATCATTCCTCATTTTCAGAATCTTGCTGATGCTGTTCACAAGCATGGCGGCAAGATCATGATTCAGATCACTCACATGGGCCGTCGCTCCCGCTGGGATGGCGAAAACTGGCCGAACCTGATGTCGCCATCCGGTATCCGTGAGCCGGTTCACCGCGCAACCTGTAAAACCATCGAAGAGGAAGAGATCTGGCGCGTTATTGCTGATTTCGCTCAGGCGGCACGCCGTGCCAAAGAGGGCGGTCTGGACGGTGTGGAACTGTCTGCGGTTCACCAGCATATGATCGATCAGTTCTGGTCTCCACGTGTAAACAAGCGTACTGATCAGTGGGGCGGTTCCTTCGAAAACCGTATGCGTTTCGGTATGGAAGTCCTGAAAGCGGTACGTGAAGAGGTGGGTCGTGATTTCGTGGTTGGCCTGCGTATTACCGGTGACGAGTTCCACCCGGACGGTCTGAACCACGATGATATGAAAGAGATCGCCGCCTACTACAACGCTACCGGCCTGCTCGACTTCTTTGGTGTGGTGGGTTCCGGTTGTGACACCCACAACACGCTGGCCAACGTTATTCCTAACATGAGCTACCCACCTGAGCCGTTCCTGCATCTGGCAGCGGGCATCAAAGAGGTGGTGGATGTGCCGGTTATTCACGCTCAGAACATTAAAGATCCGAACCAGGCTAAACGTATTATCGAAGCCGGTTACGTTGATTTTGTCGGCATGACCCGTGCGCATATTGCTGATCCGCACCTGATCGCCAAGATCAAGATGGATCAGGTAGACCAGATCCGTCAGTGTGTCGGTGCCAACTACTGTATCGACCGTCAGTATCAGGGTCTGGATGTACTCTGTATCCAGAACGCGGCGACCTCCCGTGAGTACATGGGGCTGCCACACATTATTGAGAAAACCACCGGTCCGGTGCGCAAGGTTGTCATCGTCGGCGGTGGCCCGGGTGGTCTGGAAGCTGCGCGTGTTGCGGCTGAACGTGGTCACGAAGTGATCCTGCTGGAGAAAGCTGAAGAGCTGGGTGGTCAGATCACACTGGCCGCTAAAGCGCCACAGCGTGATCAGATCGCCGGTATCACCCGCTGGCTGGTGATGGAACTGGAACGTCTGGGTGTGGATATCCGTCTGGGTACGGAAGCCAACGAAGAGCTGGTTCGTGAACTGAAGCCGGATGTCTGCATCATCGCAACCGGCGGTCGTCCGTTTATCGACCAGAACCCGGAATGGGGTGCGGCCGAAGGTCTGGTGGTGTCTAGCTGGGATATCCTCAGCGGCAAGGCGGAGCCGGGCAAAAACGTACTGATCTACGACACCATCTGTGAGTTCTCCGGTATGTCTGCGGCGGATTATCTGGCGTCTAAAGGCTCACTGGTTGAGCTGGTGACCGACGATATCAAACCGGGTGTAGGTATCGGTGGTACAACATTCCCGACCTACTACCGCTCTCTGTATGAGAAAGAGGTGATCATGACCTCGGACTTCCTGCTGGAGAAGGTATACCGCGAAGGCGACAATCTGGTCGCCGTGCTGGAGAACGAATACACCGGTCAGCGTGAGGAGCGTGTGGTTGATCAGGTGGTGGTTGAGAACGGTGTGCGTCCGAATGAAGAGCTTTACTACGGCCTGAAAGCGGAGTCCCGCAACAAAGGTCAGATCGACAACGACACCCTGTTCGATATCAAGCCACAGCCGGTTCTGGCTGAATCCGGTGACGGGATGATCCTGTGGCGTCTGGGCGACTGTGTTTCCCAGCGCAACACCCATGCAGCAATGTACGACGCGCTGCGTCTCTGCATGTTCCTGTAAACCGCCTGTGCCTGCGCACTCCGGCACTCGCCGGGGTGCAGAGCAGGCGCTTAGCTGGCTTTTATTAAGAATAACAGGGCAGGTTCACTGCCCGTCCACCTGTGTTATGAGGGTGAATTATGAACTTGGAATGGTTACACCCGTTGCTGATCTCTGTTGTGCTGGTGCTCGCAGTGATCGGTGCTGTACGTCGGGTTAATCTCTGGCGTGCCGGTCAACCGGAGCCGGTTAATCTCATCGCCGGCCTGATGGCGATGCCTAAACGCTACCTGCATGACCTTCATGATGTGGTTGAGCGCGACAAGTATATGTCGAAAACCCACGCCGCAACCGGCGGTGGTTTTGTCCTTTCTGCAGTGCTGCTGATTCTGGTTCATCTGTTCGGCATCGACAGCCAGATTCTGGCCTGGGCATTACTGGCATCTCTGGCACTGATGTTTGTCGGTGCAATTTTTGTCTACAAACGTCGTCTTAACCCGCCAAGCCGGATCTCCAAAGGCCCGTGGATGCGTCTGCCTAAGAGCCTGCTCTCCTTTGCGTCCGGCTTTTTCATTCTGACCCTGCCCGCCGCAGGCATCCTGCCAGAAGGCACGGGCGGTATCGCTCTGACACTGGTGCTGAGCGCACTGATCGTCTGGGGTATGGGTGAGCTGTTCTTCGGTATGACCTGGGGCGGTCCGATGAAGCACGCCTTTGCCGGTGCGCTGCATCTGGCGTTTCATCGTCGTCCGGAGCGTTTTGGTGGCGGTCGTTCTACCGGCCTCAAGCCGGTGGATCTGGCAAAAGCCGAGCGTGGTGAAGGGGTACTGGGTGTCTCTAAGCCCAGCGAATTTAAGTGGAACCAGTTGCTCGGCTTCGATGCCTGTGTTCAGTGTGGTAAGTGCGAGGCGATGTGCCCGGCGTATGCTGCAGGACAGCCGCTGAACCCGAAAAAGCTGATTCAGGATATGGTGGTCGGTCTGGCTGGCGGTACGGATGCCAACTACGCTGGCAGCCCTTATCCGGGTAAAGAGGTGGGCTACGCTCAGGGCGGTCCGAATCAGGTAATCACCGAAGGTCTGGTCGATCCTGAAACCCTCTGGTCGTGCACTACCTGTCGTGCCTGTGTGGAAGAGTGCCCGATGATGATTGAGCACGTGGATGCGATTGTTGATATGCGTCGTTTCCTGACCATGGAGAAGGGTAATACGCCAAACAAAGGTGCTGAGGTACTGGATAACATTATCGCCACAGATAACCCGAACGGTTACTCACCGGCGAGCGGTACCAACTGGGCAGCGGATCAGAACCTGCCGCTGATGAGCGATGTGAAAGAAGCGGACGTGCTGTTCTGGGTATCTGACGGTGCCTTCGATATGCGTAGCCAGCGTATTTTGCGCTCTTTTGTTAAGTTGCTGAAAGCCGCGAAAGTGGACTTTGCAGTACTCGGTGATGAGGAGCTGGACAGCGGTGATGTGGCCCGTCGTCTGGGTGATGATGCGGCGTTCCAGAATCTGGCGAAACGCAATCTGGAAGTGCTGTCGCAGTACAAGTTCAGCAAGATTGTTACTACCGATCCCCATGCGTATCACTGCCTGCGCAATGAGTATGGTGACTTCAACAGCCGTGCGCTGGAAGGTGTTGAGGTCTTGCACCACACCACCTACCTGAACCAGTTGGTGCAGGAAAAACGCCTCAATCTGGAAGCGTTCAGTGGTGGTACGGTGACCTACCATGACCCGTGCTATCTGGGGCGTTACAACGGCGAATACGAAGCGCCGCGTGAGCTGCTGCGCAGCCTGGGTATTGAGATTGCCGAGATGGAACGTTCCGGTTTCCGCTCCCGCTGCTGCGGTGGTGGTGGCGGTGCGCCGATCACGGATATTCCGGGTGAGCGCCGTATTGCGGATATGCGTATGGAAGATGTCAACACAACCGGTGCCGAACTGGTAGCGGTGGGCTGTCAGCAGTGTACAGCGATGCTGGAGGGTGTGGTTGAACCGCGTCCGGAAGTGAAAGATATCGCTGAAATTCTGGCCGGCCAACTGATTGAGGAGGTTCACTGATGTCTGATCTGTTTCGACGTGATCCCCGTGCCGAATGGATCGCCCGTAACCGTTTGCATCCGCTGCACGGTACGGTCAATCCGGCCGGTGAACAGGCTGAAGTACGTGGCCCGAGCGGTCTGCTGCGCAAGAACCCGCATAAGGTCGGTTTTATCGGCCCTAACGGCATCAAGCGTATTGACCGGCTGAAAGGCAACGCCACTGTGAGCATGGTGGGTCGTCGCGGTGCTGCGGCTCAGGAGGTGCAGTTGCCACTGCATCAGGTTGAGCAGCCCGATTTCTACATTATGGTGGTGCCGGATATGGTGGGCGGTCGTCTTACCAGCCAGGATAAAGATATCCTTGGTCAGGCACACCAACTGGTTAAACAGTACGAAGGTGAAGGTGCTGTAGTGGCTGTTGTGATGGGCAGTTGCAAAGAGGAACACTTTGATACCGCCGGTGTTGATCGCCTGATCCTGCTGCAGGATGAACAGTACGAAGGCTTCTGCCCTGAGCAGAAACTGGCTGCACTGGAAGCGATCGAAGCCGGGTATCAGCCGAAACACTGGTTGTTCCCGGACAGCGTCAATGGCGGTACGGATCTGGGCTGCCGCCTGTCGGCGCGTCTGGGCGAGCGGGCGGCAACGCAGGTCTGGCAGATTAATGGTGATACCAGTGTCAGCCGGGCAGCGGGCAGCAGTGTCGATATCAGCCGTACAACACCACGCCTGCTGATTCTGATGGAAGAGTGTGCAGATCCGATCGACGAAACCCGCCATGAAGCAACCGAACTGAGCCTTACTGCGGTGCCGGTGATTGCGGCACAGTTGCAGGATCAGGGCGAAGTGGCGGTGGATCCGAATGCGATTCCGCTGGCTGAGGCTGAATTTATTCTCTCGGCCGGTAACGGTATCCGCAACTGGGATCAGTTCCATGAGACAGCCGCTACGCTGGGGGCGACCGAAGGTGCCAGCCGTGTGGCGGTGGATGATGGCTTTATGCCACGCTTCCGTCAGGTGGGTGCTACCGGTACCTGGGTTACTGCACGGGTCTATCTGGCGGTGGGTATCTCGGGTGCGATCCAGCATATGCAGGGTATCGGCCAGTGCGACAAGGTGATAGCCATTAATACCGATGCCGGTTGTGACATGGTTAAACGGGCCGCGCTGAGTGTGATCGCTGACAGTGAAGAGGTATTGGGCGCCTTGCAACAACTGGCTCAGGAATACCGTGAACAACAAGCGCAGGGGGAGGAGCAGCATGCAGCCTGATAACGCTAATCTGAATATCGTCTCTCTGGTTTCCGTGGGACGCCATCCGCAGTCTGGCCGTCAGCGCCGGGCCGAGCAGGATGCCCGTGCGGTAGAGCTGGGCATGACGCTGAACGCCGAACGTCTGACCGTGCTTCATGCCGGTGACCCGCAGGAACCGTCACTGCGTAGCTACGCCGGAGTCGGGCTCAGTGCCATGCAGGTACTGAAGATCGGTGCCAAAGATGATGCGGTGATCTCCATTGCGGATTACCTGCAGGGCAACAAACCGGATA
Source organism: Neptuniibacter halophilus (assembly GCF_030295765.1). NCBI lineage: Bacteria > Pseudomonadati > Pseudomonadota > Gammaproteobacteria > Oceanospirillales > Oceanospirillaceae > Neptuniibacter > Neptuniibacter halophilus. The sequence goes on from NZ_AP027292.1 coordinate 3,163,490, forward strand.
TTCTGCTGACCGGTGTGCGTGCCGAGAGTGGTGAATCTTCCGGCATGATGCCGTATCTGCTGGCTGAGAAACTGGGCTGGCCTGTAGTACCACGCATTGCAGATATCGTCTCGGTAGAGAAGGGTGTGGCTGAAGTCCTGCTGGCGTTGCCTCGCGGTCAGCGACGTGCGCTTAAAGTAGCGCTGCCGTTTGTAGCCAGCGTTGATAACGCGGCGCCGGAAGCACGTCAGAGTGCTTATGGCCCCGGTATGCGCGCCGAGATCAAGGCTCAAACCGTAGCTGCGGTAGCAGACACCGCGCGCAGCGAATGGATTGAAGCGCCGGCTAAACCGAAGCCAAAACGCCTGAAGGTGGTGAAAGCAAAAACCGCGGCTGACCGATTCAAAGCGGCGACCGCGAAACCACAGGGGGCCTCCGGTAAGGTGGTTAAAGAGGGGTCTGCCCGTGAGATGGCGCAGGAGATCTTTAATCTGCTGCTGGAAGAGAAAGTAATCAAGTAATAACCTGTAAGGCCCGGAACCTGTCTCCGGGCCTTTTTTTACAGGGGAGTGATGGCGATGATGATTGTTGAGCTGATCGATGAAATCGATCTGATTGAGAAACTGAAAGCGTGCGGCGTACCGCTCAAATCGGATGAATCTCTGGCGGAGAATCTGGACGCGGTGATCGCCTGGTGTGAAGCTGATTCAGCACAGTCTGCGTTGGTTGAAGCGCAGTTCAGTACGCTGGAGAAGGGTGAAATTACCCTGTTACCTGAAGTTCAGCAGTTTATTGATCAGATCCGGGAAACGACCCATGCAGGCTAAAGGCTCCGGCCCGCAGCGAGCCCGCCCTGTGTGGAAGAAACGCATCGGCGAGCTGTTGCTGCTTTATATCAGCCTGAGTATGGCCTGGCTCGCCTGGATGGATCTGCAGCCCCTCTGACCGCTTCGGCCGGCTGCTGATTTTCCTCAAAAAAGCGCCTCTTTTTGGCGCAAACCTCTGCACTTCTCCGCTTCTGTTGCCCTGTTTTGCGGCACTTTTCCTGTTGGTTTTTTTCTCTCTATCTTCCTGTTTATATTGGATTTTATTTTTCAAGTTTGTCTGTTTTGCCAATGTCGATTTTAGACAGAAGCGGCGCTTATCTGTCGCAACCAGTCAGCATGGCCGGGACAGGGGCTCGTATGATAGATCAGGCCTGATCAGTTTCTGTTCAGGTTTCGCAGAATGGCAAGACTCACAAGTGGTAACTCTTTAATAGTGACCTGAGATCGGGAAGGGACGGAAAGAGCTATCTAATACAAGGAAGCGATACCTGCGCCGCGAAGGCAATGCAGTGCTTCTAATAATAAAAACCGGAGGAGTTCTATGAACCAACAAGTTCTAAACCGCCCTAAGTCGTCTGAGTATACCTCTGACTATAAGGCCGGACAGGACAATGTGCAGGTAATGGGGATGGATATCCATAACCCCGTCTTTACTACCAGCGCGCTGGCAATTCTCACCTTTATTATTCTCGCTCTTATGTTTCCCGCCGATGCCAAAGATATGCTGGTGGGTGCGCGGACCTGGTCGATCGAAACCTTTGACTGGTTGTTTATGATCGGCGGCAATATCTTCGTCCTGTTCTGTCTCGCCCTGATTGTACTGCCCGTGGGTAAAGTACGCCTCGGCGGTGCAGCAGCCAAACCCGATTTCAGTCGTCTCTCTTGGTTCTCAATGCTGTTCGCAGCAGGTATGGGTATCGGCCTGATGTTCTGGAGTGTCGCCGAGCCTGTGGCTTACTACACCGACTGGTGGGGTACGCCTCTGAACGCGGCAGCGAAGACACCGGCGGGTGCGGATGCGGCCATGGCGGCGACCATGTTCCACTGGGGCCTGCACCCCTGGGCAATCTACGGTGTGGTCGCGCTCGCACTGGGTTTCTTCACCTACAACAAGGGCCTGCCACTGACCATCCGTTCTGCTTTCTATCCGCTGTTGGGTGAGCGGGTCTGGGGTCTGACCGGTCATATCATTGATATTGTTGCGGTACTGGCGACGATCTTCGGTCTGGCGACTTCACTGGGTCTGGGTGCTTCTCAGGCGGCCAGTGGTCTGAACTTCCTGTTTGGCGTTGATAACAACATCTCCACACAGATTGCGGTTATCGTGGCGGTGTCTGCGATTGCGATCTTCTCCGTGGTACGTGGTCTGGATGGTGGCGTTAAAGTGTTGAGTAACATCAACATGCTGATCGCTGCTGCACTGCTGCTGTTTGTAGTGATTGCCGGCGGGCTGACAGGTTTCTTCGGTCACCTCTTCAATACGGTGGGTAACTACGCGACAGACATTCTGCCGCTGAGTAACTGGATGGGCCGTGAAGACGAGAAGTTCTACACCGGCTGGACCGTGTTCTACTGGGCATGGTGGGTATCCTGGTCACCGTTCGTTGGTATGTTTATCGCACGTGTCTCCAAAGGCCGTACTGTACGTGAGTTTATGACCGCTGTTCTGCTGATTCCGACACTGGTATCCGCAGTCTGGATGTCTGCTTTCGGTGCACAGGCGCTGGATCAGGTACAGGGTGGTGTAGGTCAGTTGGCGAATGGTCTGGGTGATGTATCACTGGCGATGTTCCAGATGCTGGAAAACCTGCCTCTGGCTCAGATCACTTCAGCGATGGCGATTATTCTGGTACTGGTGTTCTTTATTACCTCCTCCGACTCCGGTTCTCTGGTAATCGATTCCATCACCGCAGGCGGTAAAGTGGATGCGCCAGTTCCGCAGCGTATCTTCTGGGCGGTTCTGCAGGGTGTGATTGCCGGTGTACTGCTTTACGGTGGTGGCTCTGAAGCACTGACTGCACTGCAGGCGGGAGCGATCACAACCGGTCTGCCGTTCACTGCAATTCTGCTGCTGATGTGTGTCAGTATCTACAAAGGTCTGAAAACCGAGATCTGATCGGCTCAGCCACTGAAACAGCGAAAACCCGGCCTCTGTGCCGGGTTTTTTATTGTTTTAAAGTCCATTATTTCTGATTGTGCTCAGGGTAGCAGCGCTGTCTCAGCGCGAATTATTTACGTGGATATCGCGGTGAGACACCGCTCCTACATCCAAACCCAGGCAGCGAGTAAGTAAAAAAACCGCCATGCGGGCGGTTTTTTAATGGCGCTTACGCGCCTGTCAGGTGCTCTCTGAAGAATCTATCCAGCTTATCAAATGGGATCAGCTCTACCCGGTCATACAGATCCACATGACCGGCACCCTCCACCAGATACAGCTCTTTTGGCTCAACCGCTTTTTCATAAGCGCTCTGGCTGAATTCAATCGAATGTGCCTGATCACCGCTGATAAACAGCAGTGGGCGGGGAGAGATCGAGTCCATATCGTTGAACGGGTAGAAGTTCATAAACTTACTGTTGCTGCTCAGGGTTGGCTTGGTGGTCAACTCCGGTTGCGCACCTTCCGGGGTAAACTTGCCTCGTGGGGTGCGGTAGAAGTCGAAAAACTCTTTGGCGATCGGATGAGAATCTTCGTCGATCTCGTTGGGTGTTCCGCCGGTGTACCGGGTTTCACCGCCGTTGAACTCGATATAACGCTGGGCTGCTGATTCAGCGATCATCTGCTGGCGCTGTTCCATGGTCAGGCTGTTGCCGTAAAGGTGACGGCTGAAGGCGCCCATATCATACATGCTGACGGTAGCAACCGCCTTCAGGCGCGGGTCTATCTTCGCTGCGCTGATCGCAAAACCGCCGCTGCCACAGATGCCCAGTGCGGCAATTGCTTCGCGTTCGACAAAGTCGCGGGTGCCCAGGAAATCGACGGCAGCGCTGAAGGCTTCGGCATACATATCAGGCAGTACGGCCTGACGCGGTTTACCCTCGCTTGCGCCCCAGAAGGAGAGGTCGATCGCCAGGGTGATAAAGCCGCGGGCGGCGAGTTGTTCGGCATAGATAACTGAACTCTGTTCTTTTACGGCACCCATCGGGTGGCCGATAATAATTGCGCCTCGTTTCTCGCCCTCTGCCATATCTGCGGGCAGATAGAGATTACCGGCGACTTTCATCTGGTACTGATTGTTAAAGCTGACTTTCTGCATCATGTTTCGGGTATTCCTGTGTCTGGGCATTGTTCGCGGACAGTGTTTGGCTGAAGGGGAAATACAGCAACGGTTGTCTTAGTACTGAATGCCAGATAGTTAAAGGTAGAGTTTGCGCCAACTTATTCAGCGAGACGGAAGGTGACTTCGAACTCACTGTGTTCGGTCAGAGCGCTGATCTCGCCGTTCAGTTGGCCGAGCCTGAGAAGCCCGGTTGAGTAGCTGAACGGTTTATAAAAGATCGCCAGATTGCCCCAGGGAGCGTAGTAGGTGATATCACCTGCTTCGGGTTTATATCCCCTGGCTGAGCCTTGCTGGCTCAGGCTTTTTGGCAGGTCGGCAATTTTTTCGGTTTGATGGTAATCCTTCAGCCGGAGTGTCAGTGGCAGCAGAGCGCAGAAATCCGATGCTGCCGGGGTGTTGTCCAGCGTTCCGGGGATGATCTGCTGACCTATCACCAGTTCTATCTTCATGGGAGTCTTTCTGCCTGAGGTTTGTGCTGTTCCGCAACGGGATAACTGCGGGTCGGCCTGAAGGGGGAGGGCCGTGCTGAGTATCAGGACCGGTAGCCAATGGGGTCGGTGCAGGCTCATCGACGTTTCCTCCCAGTAATAAGAACGGATTAACCCGCGAACGCGGCCTTGAATGCGTCTGCTGCTGTGGTGCCCTGCTTATTACCGATCATAGCCTGAATAACAGCGATGACTTCCTTCAACTGGGCTTCTGTCAGGCCGGCATTGGTGGCGATATGCATATGGGCTTTCAACTGTGCTTCAGCACCTGCGATGCCAGACAGTGCTCCCAGTGTGGCCAGTTCGCGATCTTTGTAGTCGAGCAGGTCACGGGCAAAAAGGTCGCCAAACAGATGGGCCTGCAGGAAGGTGTTGATCGCCGGCGCAAAATCGAACAGGGGGCCGGTTACCGGACGGCCTGCCATCTGTGTCTGCACCGCGAGACCCTTCTCCAGGCTGCCGAGGTTAGCCTGTGTCGTCACAAATTCAGGGCCCAGCTCATCTTTAATGCCCTGTGCCTGACGCGTTTCCATCAGTTGCATAAAACTGTAAAGCCCATTCAGGGCACGCGGGAAGCCGCTGTAGGCATAAAGATGGATCTGGATCTCTTTGATCTCATTCACGCTGAGTCCGGCTGCAAGCCCTTCAGTGATCGCCTGTTTCAACTGAGGAAGATTACCGCTGGCAGTGTGTGCCGCGATCGGAATAATCCACTGCTGACGCTCAGTCAGGGTGGTTGCTGCAGGCATGACCGGGCGCTGGCTTTCTGCGGCTGCGGCGTAGGTTGCGTCGTCAACCAGCTCTTTCCAGATCACATTTTTTTCATCTTTACTGCCGGTGATCACCAGATGGGTCATCGCAGAATGGGGTGTGGCACCATGCCAGTGATCGATATCCGGTGGGCACCAGATCGCGTCTCCCTCCTGCGCCGCAATCACTTTGCCATCGCGGGTACCGGTCAGGGCGGTGCCTTTGGTGACTACCAGATGCTGGCCTGCCGGGTGCAGGTGCCAGGCGGAACGGGCGCCGGGTTCAAAGTGAACGTAGGCGCCGGAAAATGGTGTATTAGGGGTTTCCGGGAAGAGCAGATCCACATCGACCTGACCGGTAAACAGGTGATCAGGTCCGGCAAAGGACTTCTGGGTGGCAACCGGGTAAAAAGATTGTTCTTCTGCTTCTGTCGCCTGTGCCGGGCCAATCAGGGCCAGGCTGCTGCTCAGGGTCATCAGCAGTTTTTTCAAAAACGGACGGTCCTTGGTTTTCATATTCTATGCTCCAGTACAGTGAGTTTAAAAATGACCTTTGAATTCCTCTGCCGGTGTCTCGGTATCTGGGGGCAGAGCTGACTGTTTTTTTTGCTTTATCTAAGATAATCACCGGCGGTGAAAAATCATTAGAACGATCATTTTGATTTCTTGCCTATTTATCTAAGGGGACAGGGGGAGTGGAGGGCGTGACTGCAAGCACTGATTGTGACGATATTGTGACTGTCACAATACTCTGTGATTCTTGCCTGATTCTGTTTTTAGGTCGTGCTTTGATTGTTGCCATCCGAATGGCAGTGCTAGTCTTGGAAAGGTATATGTCTTTCTTTTGAGACCAATAAACGCAGTAATTACGGGGATAGTTAAGATGCCAGACGAGCAGAAAATGTTGGATTCCGGTGATTCTCTGCTGGCAGACAGAATTGCCCGATGGACTGCCGGGCAGGAGCGGTTTGATACCCCGATTGCGGGCTTGTCGCTGCACCACTGGCGACATAAAACCGAGCCGGAGAGCTACATGCTTCCGCCGAGTATTTGCCTGATCGGCCAGGGCCGCAAGCGTCTGCTCTTAGGGGAGGAGGAGTTCTGTTATGACAAACACCAGTTTCTGATCACTTCGGTCGACCTGCCGGTGATGACTCATATCACTGAAGCCAGTGAAGAGGCTCCCTATCTCGGGCTGACCATGGAGATGAATACCCGGGTGATCACCCAGATGCTGGTGGAACAGAAAATGGCCGATAGCCGGGTCGGTAAAGGCCAGCCGGGTGTTGCTGTGAGTCAGATTACGCCCTCGTTGCTGGCCGCCTTTATTCGTTTGCTGGATCTTCTGGAGGAACCTGAAAATCTGGCGGGACTGGCACCTTTGATTCAGCAGGAAATTTACTATCGTTTGTTGGTGGGAGAGCAGGGCCCGTGGCTGCGGCAGATTGTGTCTGCTGGTCATCACGGTTATCGGATGTCGCGGGCGATAGAGTGGCTGAAAAGTAACTTTAAAAAGCCGGTTAAGGTTGAAGAGCTGGCGGAGAAAGCGGGTCTGAGTTTGTCGGCATTTCACAGTCATTTCCGTTCCACTACGGCGATGAGCCCGCTGCAGTTTCAGAAACGGATGCGCCTGAATGAAGCGCGGAGGCTGATGCTGACAGAACATCTGGATGCTTCAAGTGCGGCCTTCGAGGTGGGTTATGAGAGTCCGTCACAATTCAGCCGCGAGTACAGTCGGCTTTTTGGCGCACCGCCAAAACGGGATATCAGCCGGTTAAGTCAGGCGAGCTCTGGTTGAGAGCATGGTCTGGCAAAAATGAGCAATAAAAAAGGCCCCTGTTGAGCAAGCAGGGGCCTTTGATGTTATGAAGGCTTAGCGGTTTTTCAGGTTCTTCTGAACGGTTTCGCCGTACCACTCCAGGAAGTTGATAATGCCGAACTCGAAAGTCTCAGAGTAAGGGCCCGGCTGGTAACCCACGGAGTTGATGCCCAACTGGTTTTCTTCACCCAGAATGCGGTCCTGATCGTTGGTGGCATCCCATACCTGACGCAGGCGTTCCGGATCGTAGTCGACACCTTCTACCGCATCTTTGTGGACGAACCACTTAGTGGTTACCAGTGATTCCTGAGCGGAGATCGGCAGTACGCGGAACACGATAAAGTGATCGGACTGCATGTGGTTCCAGGAGTTTGGCAGGTGCAGGATACGCATGGAGCCCAGGCTTGGGTTCTTGATCCGGCCCAGCAGTTTTTTACAGCCTGCTTCGCCGTCGATGGTCATGACGCTGGTACCTTTCTTCAGCGGCATACGGACAATGCGGTTACGCAGGCCCGGGCCGAAGCTGCGGTGCTCGTGAGGAATGCCTTCTGCATCCCACTCGGCAGCCTGTGCAGCATAGTGTTCTTTAAACTCGTCTGAAGCACGTGGGTCGTTGGTGTCGTCCCATTCCAGCAGGGTGTTCAGCAGTTCCGGGTGGTTACCGGCACAGTGGTAGCACTCGCGGTTGTTTTCGATTACCAGTTTCCAGTTGGCTTTTTCGTACATGTTGGATTCCACCGCCAGCTTGGTGTTCTCCACATCGTACGGTTCCATGTACTCTTCCAGCGTGGCCAGAAACTCATCGAAATCGCCCTGCGGTTCTTCTTTGCCCAGGCTGACAAAGATAAAACCACCGGCGGTTTTGCAGTGAGCTTTTTTCAGGCCGTGTTCTTTCATATCGAAGCCATCGCCCATCTCGGTACCGGCGAACAGCAGGTTGCCTTTCAGGTCGTAGGTCCACTGATGGTAAGGGCAAACCAGATTCGCCACTTTGCCGCGGTGTTCGGTGCAGACACGGGAGCCACGGTGACGGCAGGTGTTATGGAAAGCATTTACGCTGCCATCAGCGTCACGCACGATCAGTACCGGGTTCTGACCGATCTCAACAGTGAAGTAGTCGCCACGTGCAGGGATCTCGCTGGTCATACCCACAAACAACCACTCTTTCTGGAAGACCTCTTCCATGTCGACGCGGAACATCTGTGGATCGTTATACAGAGGCTGTGGCAGAGAGTAGTTTTGCGGGCGTGCTTCAAGCAGTTCCGCCATCTCTTTGCGGGCATCTTCAATGGTGGCGCTGGTGGTATTCAGCAGGTCATTCAGGTTCATTTATTCGTCCTCACAAGCACACATGTGCTGCTAATCGTTGTTATGCGCGTTGCTCTGTTGGGTTGGTTGACCCGGGTAAAACCTTATAAATCGTGACGGCATTGCCGATGGGGCTATGCTCGCCCAAGTTGGCTGTCGCGGAATGACCATTTGCGACATCTGCGCGTACTCAAATCGACCTATGCCGCCGTAGTTCTGAGGCTTGACTGCAATAAGCAAGTTTTTGTCGCGAAAAGCCAACTTTGCAAAAGAGGTTGGGATAACAATGCAGCCAATAGGTGATGAGATGCACTCGCAGCTCCTGTTTCACTGAGTGACAGGGAGCCTGCCGGCGCAGAATAATGAGAGATGAGCTATGACTAATTCCGTTCCTGTGGCTGTTAATAGCGACAGCTTTATTCCGGTAAATACCCAGACCTGGACCAATGGTCGTCACAATGTGCGTTGCGTAAAAGTGATTCAGGAAACCTGGGATGTGCGCACCTTCTGCTTTATGTCTGAGCAGCCGGTGATGTACTTCTTTAAACCGGGTCAGTTTGTCACCCTGGAGCTGGAGATCGACGGTAATCAGGTGATGCGTTCCTACACCATCTCCAGTTCTCCTTCTGTGCCTTACAGCTTCTCGATTACGGTTAAACGTAATCCGGGTGGTCTGGTGTCTAACTGGCTGCACGATAATATGAAAGAGGGCGATGATCTGGCGGTGCACGGCCCGGTAGGTCTGTTTAACTGCATCGATTTTCCGTCTGAAAAAGTGTTGCTGCTCTCCGGTGGTGTGGGTATCACTCCGGTGATGTCCATGGCGCGCTGGTGGTTTGATACCAATGCGGATGTAGATATGGTGTTTGCCCACAGTGCACGGACACCGGGCGACATCGTGTTCCAGCGTGAGCTGGATCATATGGCGTCGCGTATTGGCAACTTCAGCCTGCATCTGATCTGTGAGCGGATCGAAAACGGTCAGGCGTGGCACGGTTACCGTGGCTATCTGGATCTGCCGAAACTGCAGTTGATTGCGCCGGACTTCCTCGAGCGCGAAGTGTATTGCTGTGGCCCCGAGCCGTATATGGCTGCTGTTCGCAACCTGCTCAAGGATAACGGTTTCGATATGAGCCGTTACCACGAAGAGTCCTTCGGTGAGACGCCGGCGGGTGTCGAAGAGGAAGCGATTGAAAACGCCGAACAGGCACAGGAAGAAGCGGATGCGCTGACCCTGTCCGATATGAACCGGGTAGAATTTGCCAATAACGGCAAGAGCGTCCAGATCGCACCGGGCGAGACTCTGCATGCGGCGGCGGCCAAGCTGGATCTGCATATTCCTAAGGCCTGTGGTATGGGGATCTGTGGTACTTGTAAGGTACTGGTTAAAGAGGGTGACACGACCATGAGTCACAATGGCGGTATCACCGACGATGATGTGGCCGCAGGTTACGTGCTCTCCTGTTGTAGTGTTCCTAATGGCGATGTCGTCGTAGAATACTGAGCGACATGATTTCACTGCAAAAAATCGTCTTCGGGCGATTTTTTGCTCTCTGCCTTTAGTTGTGTGTGGAGTGCCGAGTTAGCTGATGGAAGCTGAACAGATCGAAATTGCAGGGTTTCTTGCCCAGTACCCGCCGTTTAACGACCTGCCGAAAGAGGCGGTGCAGGAGGTGGCCTGTCAGGTAGAGATCAGTTACTACCGTGCCGGCACAGACATCTTTAAATTTGGTGATGAAATCCACGAACTCTGCGTGATTCGCAGCGGTGCGGTGGAGATCTACCGACGTAACGGCGAGCTCTATAACCGTCTGAGTGAAGGGGATCTGTTCGGTCAGCTCGGTATGCTGATGAACAACCGGGTGCGTCTGCCGGCCCGAACGCTGGAAGACTCCCTTATCTACTTTATTCCGGAAAATGTGTTTACCGAACTCTGTGACCGGTTTGAGAGTTTTGCCTACTTTGTCGAGATGGATGACAACAGCCGTCTCAGCCATGCCGTGTCCAGCCAGAACGCCAGCAATGACCTGATGATCTCTAAAGTCACCGCGTTGTTCAGTCGCGGCCCGGTGGCGCTGGATGAATCGGCGACTATCCGCGAAGCCGCACAGAAGATGACCGAGGAGGGGGTTTCCTCGCTGCTGATCATGCGTCGAAACCCTGAAGATGAGGGGCCAGAGGAGCTGCTGGCGGGGATTATTACCGACCGCGATCTGCGTACCCGTGTGGTAGCAACCGGCATCGATCTGGATACTTCGGTAACAGAAGTCATGACCCGCAACCCGGTAACGCTGGATGATGATGCCTACGCCTTTGAGGCGATGCTGACCATGCTGCGTTATAACCTGCACCATCTGCCGATTCTGGATAACCAGCGGCCGATCGGGGTGCTGGCGACCTCGGATATTGTGCGTTACGAATCCCAGAGCAGTCTGCATCTGGTCAGCACCATTTTGCGTCAGAACAGTGTTGAAGAGCTGGCGATGCTGCAGCCCCAGGTGAATGCCTGCTTTGTCCGGCTGGTGAACGAGGATGCCAATTCGCATATGATCGGCAGTGCCATGTCGGTGATTGGCAGAACCTTTAAGCAGCGCCTGCTGGAGCTGGCCGAGGAGAAGCTGGGCCCGCCGCCGATTCCGTATTGTTTCCTCGCGCTGGGTTCCATGGCGCGGGATGAGCAACTGGTGATTACCGATCAGGATAACGCCCTGATTCTGGATAACCGCTATCAGCCGGAGAAACACGGCGACTATTTTGAAGAGCTGGCAGCCTTTGTCAGCGATGCCCTGAACACCTGTGGTTACAGTTACTGTACCGGTCTGATTATGGCGACCAACCCGCGCTGGCGTAAAACCCGCGATGAGTGGGAGGCCTGCTTTGCCGACTGGATTGATAACCCGGACCCGGAAGCGTTGCTCAACTGCTCAATTTTCTTCGATCTGGATGGGGTCTGGGGCAAAACCGAATGGGCAGATCAACTGAACACCTATATTGTCCGTAAAACCCGGCGTTCACCCTACTTCCTCGCCTGTCTGGCGCGTAACGCCCTCAGCCGGACACCGCCACTGGGCTTCTTTAAAAGCTTTGTGATGGAGCAGGACGGGCAGCACCGTAAGTCGATCAACCTGAAACGTCGTGGCACCGCCCCGACTGCCGATCTGATCCGGGTTCATGCGCTGGCGGTAGGCTCGCGGGCACAGAACTCCTTTGAGCGGCTGGATGATGTGATTAAAGCGGATATTCTGCCCAAGGGGCGTGAAACCGACCTGCGTGATGCGCTGGAGTTTATCTCCATGGTGCGTATCCGTCATCAGGCGCAAGATCTGGAAGCGGGACGCGAACCGGATAACCGGATCGAGCCTGAAGACCTCTCCGACTTTGAACGGCGCAACCTGAAAGAAGCATTTCAGGTGCTGAGTAACAGTCAGCGCTTCCTCAAATTCCGTTACCCCTACACCCGGAAGTGATCGATGAGCGTGAATCTGAGTGATGCAATGGACTGGCAGGCGTTCTTCCGGGATCAGGCGCTGGTCTGTGATGATGACCGCCTGCGGCTGTTCTATGAGACCGGCTGTGTCGCACCGCAAACGCCACTCAGCGAAACGCCTTTTATCGCGCTGGATTTTGAAACCACCGGGCTGGATGCCGATAAAGATGAGATTATCAGCATCGGTGCGGTGCCGTTCGATCTGAATCGAATCCGGGTGCGTGAAGCGCGCCATTGGCTGCTCAAACCCCGGCGTAAACTGACGGAGGAATCGGTCGTCATCCACGGTATTACCCATTCCGCCATTAATGAAGCACCGGATCTGGAATCTGTTCTCGGTTCGCTGCTGGAAGCGATCGCCGGCCGGGTGGTTGTGGTTCATTACCGCTACATCGAACGTGAATTCCTTGATGCGGGCCTGCAGCGCCGACTGGGTGAGGGGATTCGCTTTCCGCTGGTGGATACCATGGAGCTGGAAGCCCTGCTGCATCGCAAAGGGTTCTCGAAATTCTGTAATCGGGTATTGGGTCGAAAACTCACCTCAATTCGCCTTGCCGACAGCCGCAGTCGCTACAGCCTGCCACACTACGCCCAGCACGATGCGCTGGTCGATGCGATCGCCACTGCTGAGCTGTTGCAGGCCCAGATCCGCCACCGTTACCGGCCACACACACCGATCTCCTATCTCTGGCTCTGAGCCCTGAGCTCTATAGGCGCTTGGCGCCTGTTTGCGATAGAATTTTGCCAATTCAATCGCTGCGCTCGCACCCCGCTGCGCGCAGGTGTGAGGCTGGCAGGCTGGAAGGAAATCATGCGAAAAACCGATAAGAAGTTAGAGAGAAGCATCGTCTTAGCGCTCACCGATGCATGCGAAGAGGATCTAAAGGCATATGAGGGATTTCAATGGCTTACGCATCTGGTTAATTTCCATGCGTTTCCGGAAAGCTTAACGGTTATCTGCGTTTTTGATACGCAGGATAATTTGAAAAAAACCATTGGAAATGAAGCTGTAGAGCAATTCAAAGCCGCGATTGAAACCAGACTTTTATCACAGCAGATCAGGGTAAAGGACATTAAAAAGCGTATCCTGTTTGATACCGAAGAAGCATGTGATGCTGAGCATGAGGGTAATTGGAATAAGAGGCTGGAGGGGCTGCAAAGCGCCCGTCATGTCTGAAATTCTGCAACGCTTATCATACGCTTGTTTGAACTTCTGCTTATGAAGCCTGTTTATTTACTTTTATATTTAGCCTCATAGGCAGTGACAGCAAAAAAAGGAGGCAATCGCCTCCTTTCATTTCATTAATCGCTATTCAATCAGGCAGCCACGCTACCGTGCGGGTCGATAACGTATTTCTTCGCGGCGCCGCCGTCGAAGTCAGCGTAGCCATCCGGTGCCTGATCCAGTGAGATCATCTGCACGTTTACGGCTTTGGCGATATCGACTTTATCGAACAGGATCGCCTGCATCAGGGCGCGGTGGTATTTCATTACCGGGCACTGGCCGGTGTGGAAGGAGTGGGATTTCGCCCAGCCCAGACCAAAGCGCATGCTCAGGGCACCCTGTTTAGCGGCATCGTCTACTGCACCCGGATCTTCTGTTACGTACAGACCCGGAATGCCGATCTGACCGCCGGCGCGGGTGATGCTCATGGCAGAGTTGAGTACCGTTGCCGGGGCTTCTTTACCGTGGTTGCAGCCACAGGCGTGGGCTTCAAAGCCTACGCAGTCAACGAAGGCATCAACTTCACGCTCGCCCAGAATCACCTCCAGCTTATCTTCCATATCGCCATCCTGACGCAGGTCGATGGTCTCACAGCCAAAGCTGCGGGCCTGTTCCAGACGCTCTTCGATCATATCGCCGACGATGACGCAGGCGGCACCCAGCAACTGGGCAGAGACCGCAGCCGCCAGACCCACAGGGCCGGCACCGGCGATGTAAACGGTGGAGCCCGGGCCTACGCCTGCGGTAACGCAGCCGTGGAAACCGGTCGGGAAGATATCAGACAGCAGGGTCAGACTCTGGATCTTCTCCATTGCCTGATCGGAATCCGGGAACTTCAGCAGGTTGAAGTCGGCATAAGGCACCATAACGTATTCCGCCTGGCCGCCAACCCAGCCACCCATGTCAACGTAACCGTAAGCGGCACCCGGACGGGCAGGGTTAACATTCAGACAGATACCGGTTTTGCCTTCTTTACAGTTACGGCAGCGGCCGCAGGCGATGTTGAAAGGCACGGAAACAATGTCGCCCGGCTTGAGGAACTCTACATCGTTACCGCATTCGATGATCTGGCCGGTGATTTCGTGGCCCAGTACCAGACCTGACGGGGCGGTGGTTCGGCCGCGCACCATATGCTGGTCGGAACCGCAGATGTTGGTAGTGAGTACACGCAGAATAACGCCGTGATTGCATTTGCGGTTGCCGAGCGCCAGTTCCGGGAAGGCGATTGACTCGACTGCGACCTGGCCTGGTCCTTTATAAACAACACCGCGATTGGCATGGTTGCTACACATGGTAACTACTCCTGTTATTGTTGTTGTCCGGCTACGACAGTAGCGTGCGCAGCCGCAAGTCACTCTAACCTGCACGTTTTTTGTGCGGCTGCCTCAGGCCGCACCAGAATTGATCATCCGCGACATCTCTGGCGCTTTGATGCTGCTGTGGGTGGAACTGGCAGCGGTGATTTCTGGCGGCATAAAAAGGGCCGGTTCTGGTCGTTTTTGCTGCCGGTTCGGATGAGACCAAAAACGTCGTTTTTGTTGCGATAAATCAATTTTTAACGGGTGGGCTGTCGCAAACAGGTATGCCTGAATTCATATGTGTCGTTTTTGTGGTGATCCGGATTTTCCAATTAGCTTATTGTTAGGCTCATGTTAGTGTCGTTAAAAGGCACGGCATTTCAGCAGCTTAGAACTGTGAGGTGGGGTGGTGAACACCGTCCGGTGCACCATCTCAGTAGTAGTCCTACATAATAAAAAATAGCGTTTTTCGGTGAGTGGCATGCAGGTTGCAATGCAGGGAAAAAACGCGATAGAGGGCATCTCAATGCTAAAAGTAGTATCTCAGCCAGCCGCACAGGCAGGCAAAAAAGTAACCCGTGTCGGTTTCCTCCTTCTGGATAATTTCACCATGATGGCCCTGGCTTCTGCCGTGGAGCCTTTACGTATGGCTAATCAGCTCTCGGGTGAAGAGCTGTATAGCTGGCATATGGTGTCGGAAACGGGTGCAGCCGTGAGCGCCAGTGACGGGCTCAGTTTTGCTACAGACTATTCGATTAAAGATGCGGCCGATCTGGATATAGTGATCGTTGCCGGTGGTGTCGATATTACTCGCAGTTACACGCCAAAACAGACCAGTTGGCTCCAGTCTATGGCGCGCCGTGGGGTCACGCTGGGGGGCATCTGCACCGGTGCTTATGTGCTGGCTAGTGCCGGGCTTCTGGATGATCACGATTGCAGTGCGCACTGGGAGTGTATGGCAGCGTTGCAGGAGCGTTATCCGAAAGTACGTTGCAATAACCGTCTGTTTACCATGGATCGTAAGCGCATGACCTCCTCAGGTGGTAACGCACCACTGGATATGTTCCTGCAGATGGTGTCACGCGACCATGGCCCTAAATTGTCGAATGCGGTATCCGATATGTTTATCTGCGACCGTATCCGCAGTGAATTTGATCAGCAGCGTGTTCCACTGCGTCAGTTGCATAATGGTGGCGAGTCTAAACCTAAGCTGGTCGATGCGATTGAGCTGATGGAAAATAATCTGGAGGAGCCGATCTGTCTTGATGAGCTGGCGACCTTTGTGGGGGTCTCCCGCCGTCAGCTTGAGCGGATGTTCCTGAAATATCTGAACTGTTCACCTTCCCGTTACTACCTGCGACTGCGGCTGGATCGCGCGCGCCAGTTACTGAAACAGTCCAGTATGTCGATTGTTGAGATCTCTGCGGCCTGTGGCTTTATATCCACGCCGCATTTCAGCCGCTGCTACCGCAAGCATATCGGTATTACGCCGCGGGATGAGCGTAAGGTGGCCTGGAGCCCGGGGGCAGATCAGTCCCATATCCGCGAGCCGTTGCAGGAAGAGGGCCTGATCTCCAGTATCGCGCGTTCAGCGGCGGCACTGAGCAGTGCAAAAGTAGAGCCAAGCTTTGGGTCGATTGCTGTTTAATTAATTGTTTTTGCACTAAAAAAGCGCATCGTCCGCACAGGTCTGATGCGCTTTTTTTTGGTTTGAAAATCCCACCCAAAAGCTCGGTTTTTTCATTCTCATCTGCACCACTTCAGCGAGTATTTCAGAAACGACACTTGCCCCTACTGTTTGCGAACTCCTGCTATTGGCGGGAAAAGTCGATGGAATTACCGCACAGAAATTAAGTGTAATATAGGCCTGTTTTTGCGCTGCAAAATAGTGTTATTAGCTGGTTGAATTGCGTTTTTGTGGTGTTTAATGCTTTTTTATTGGTTTTTGACCGAGTATTCATAGTTTTGTTACTTATTCACCATCGTCCGATAAAAACAAAATCCTGAGGTGGTAACCATGGCAAAACATAAACTCGGAATGAAATCCCTACTGGCAGGACTGGTCACAGCCTGCGCATTAATGACAGCCCCGCTGCACGCTGAAACCCTGAAAATGGCGACGGACTCCGGTGCCAAAGGTTCGCCTGCTGGCGACACGCTGGAGCGCTGGGCTGAGCTGATTGAGAAGAACTCGGGTGGCGACATCGACGTTAAGGTGTTTTACCAGAATGAGCTGGGCAGCCAGAATGAGGTCTTTGACCTGCACGTGGCAGGTGATGTAGATGTGATGCTGAACTGGCCGATGACCTCTTATGACAAACGTATCGGCGTGATCTACACCCCGTATATGACGTTGTCCTGGGATGAAGCGCTGAAAGCCTACAGCCCGGGCGGCTGGGTCAACAACATGCTGGGTGATATCTACGCGGATATCGGTTTAAAGTTCTTCGGCCCATGGCCAGAAGGTTTTAACGGTGTAGCTACCCGGGGTAAATACGCGACTAACATCGCTGAAGCTGAGGGGCTGAAAGTACGTACCATGACTGTATTCCCGGCTCCGCAGACAATGCAGGCACTGGGCTATCAGACGGCTGCAATCGACTGGGGTGAGGTCTACACCGCACTGCAGACCGGCGTTGTTGATGGTGAAGCGGGCAACGTCATCTACTGGGATTACGAATACTTCCGCGATCAACTGGACTACTACGTGCGCAGCAAGCATTTCTTTATGACTGGCGTTCTGAGTATGAACGCAGAGTCGTTTGAATCCCTCTCCGAAGCGCACCAGAAAGTGGTAGCTGATGCGGCGAAAGAGGTGATGATGCAGCAGTTCAGCGCGGCTAAGGCGCAGGACGAGCATTACGTTAAAGAAGCGGAAAAAGCCGGCATGAAGTATTTCGAGCTGTCTGATGAGCAGATTAAAGAGTTCGCCCGTGCTGCCCGTGAAAAAGTTTGGCCTCTGATGGACGCAGAGGTAGGCACCGAGATTATGGATACCATTCGCGGTAACGCTACACAGCTTTAAAACCGTATGACTGGCGAACGGCGGCTGCTCTCAGGTTGTCGCCGTTCTTTCCTTTAAGGTGTTCAAGATGCGTTTATTACTCTCACTTGATAAAAAATTTGGTTGGTTACTGGATGCCACCGCTCTGATCAGCAGTCTGATGCTGGTGGGGCTGATGCTGTTTCTGGTGGTGGCCCGCTATGTGTTTGGCTGGTCGATTATCGGCCTGCTGGAACTGATCATGGTGTTTGGCATGTGGCTTTATATGGTGGGCGGCCTGATTGCCAGCCGCAAGCGTGAGCATCTGGTTGTTGATTTTGTGCAGAGTAATCTGCAAGACCAGATGATCCGTCGTATCCATCAAAGTTTTCTTTCTCTGATCACGCTGGTGATCACCCTGTTTTTTGTTTATCTCTCTTACCGGATGCTGAAGTGGGGTATGCGGCGCCCGCAGCACACGCCGGGGCTTTCTATCCCGTTATGGGTGCCACAGAGTGCCATTATGTTCGCCAGCGTCGGCTGTGCCCTCTATGCGCTGCGTGACTTTATTCAGAGTGTACTGGGTTACGCCTTCAGTACGTCCGCTGATGCAACATCCGATAAGGAGGGGAACTGATGGAAGGATTAATTGCGGTTGGCATCCTGCTGTTCCTGATGATTGTCGGGGTGCCGGTTGCCTGGTCATTTGCCGGGGTGCTGGCTTATCTGACGTTCGCTTACGACGCGAACTTTAATACCCTGATGTTGCAGGGGTACCGTTCGATCGATTCAGTGATCCTGATTGCGCTGCCCCTGTTTGTGTTAACCGGTTACCTGATGCAGAGCGGGGGGATCGCCCACCGGCTGGTCGATTTTATCGAGGTGCTGGTCGGCAAGCGTAAGGGCGGTATGGGTGCCTCTATGGTGCTTGCTTCCGGTATCTTCGGTGCGATTGCCGGAACGGCAACCGCGGCGGTGGCATCGATCGGTACCATTATGATCGATCCGCTGGAGAAACGTGGCTATCCACGGGGCTACTCATCGGCGCTGTTGGGAATCTCCTCTTTGCTGGGGATTCTGATTCCTCCATCAATCACCATGATCCTGTTCGCGGTAGTCACCCGTCAGTCTGTGGCGGCCTGCTTTGCGGCGTCTATTGGCCCTGCGCTGTTGCTGATTGCCGGTCTGATTCTGGCGAACCGTTTCAGTGTCAGCCGGGTGTTCAGCGAGGCCTCTGCCGGTGCCAAAGACGGGCTGGAAAACCTCCCCGGTAAGGGCCAGGCGACCCTGAAGGCGCTGCCTGCGCTCTCATTACCGGTGGTGATTCTGGGCGGCATTTATGGCGGTATCTGTACACCAACCGAAGCGGCAGCGATCGCAGCATTTGTGGCGATTGTGATCGGCTTTTTTGTTTATCGTGATTTGACCATTAAGCGCCTTAGCAGCAGTGTCATTGCGGCAGCAGAAACCACCGGCACGGTGATTCTTATTTTGCTGTTCAGCTTTATGATCGGGCGTATTCTGGCCTCTGAGCGAATTCCCCAGGAGCTGACCGAGACGATCACGGCGCTGGTGAAAGACCCGTTGATGATTCTGATTGCGGTGAACCTGTTCCTGATTGTCACCGGGATGATCATGGACGATGTGTCGGTCACGGTGGTGGTGGCTCCGCTGTTTATGCCACTGATGGTCGCCAGCGGGGTAGACCCGATCCACTACGCGTCGATTGTTGCCTGTTCGGTGGTGATTGGTGCTAACAGTCCACCGGTTGCGCCGATCCTCTATATGGCCTGCCGGATTGGCAAGGTGGGTATTCATCATGCGGTGATGCCGGCGATCTATCTGATTCTGTTTGTCGGCCTGCCGGTGATGGCGCTGACCAGTTTCGTGCCGGAGATTTCGCTGTTCCTGCCACGATTATTCGGTTTGATCTGATTGCTTTTATACAGCAAAGCGGGGCCTTCATGGCCCCTTTTTGATATCTGATCTCAATCTGCTTTCGCCCTGAGGCGAGTTAAGACTTTTGTTCGGCCAAAAGTCTTAACAATCTAAAGGCCGCCCCGCATCTTGTCCTGCTGCGCAGGATTCCCTGCGTGTTTCGCTTAAAAAGGGGGCTGCGGAACTCGGCCTGACAGCGGCCTCAGACAGTCCTCGCCCTTGATCCTTTTTTAGCTCCAATACTCGGCTACGCTGAGGGGGTAAAGGTTCGTGCCACTCGAACTGATGTCGATGTAACTACCTGTTATGTCCTGGAATTAAATTATCAAATGACAGATTTTGGTGCTCAAATATAAGACGTTACCGTTCTTCGTTTTTTAGTCGCCTAAGTGTAAGTTTCTGTCGTGTTCGCAACATCAGTCATATGCGCAAAGCACGAGAATAACGGTGTGTCCTGTGCTCATGGTGTGCAAGCTTAAGGTGTCAGGATATGGTAGCGACTAGGCGTTACCGCTGATCTTCTGTTACAGGGATCAGGTCGGGGTGTTACAGGTATGCGCGTTCCTGTAACACCCCGGCAACTTCTTTTTCCCGTTCTCTGCCCATACTCACTGCGGCAAATTTCCGATACTCTAAGCTCAGTTTTTCTAATCCACGGTTGGAGCTGACCATGTCGATCACTGTTTACGGTTCATACCCTTCGCCTTTTGTGCGTCGTGTGCGTATGACGCTGGAAGGAATTGAACACCACTTTGAGCCGGTTGATGTCTATAACGATCAGGGGCGGGCGGAGTACGCCAGAATCACGCCGATCCGCAAACTGCCGGTACTGGTTGAGGATGACCAGACGATCTTTGATTCGCATGTGATCTGTGAATATCTCCGGCAGAAAAAGGACCTGCCGCCGCTGAGTCTGGATCAGCATAACCTGATCAGTGCGATTGATGCGGTGACCGATTCGCTGATTGTGCTGTTTATGGCAACCCGTTCTGGTCTGGAGCCGAGCGCCGGGCAGTTGATGTTTAAACTCCAGTTGGAGCGGATTCCCGACAGTCTGAACTGGCTGAATCAGCAGGCAGAGCAGGGGGCTTTCGCTGACTGGGATATGCCGGTGATCGCCCTGATCGCGACGCTGGACTGGGTTGAGTTCCGGTCACTCTATGATTTCAGCCCCTATCCGGCGCTGCTAGCTGCACGTGAGCAGTTCCGTGATCGCCCGGTAGTATCTGAAACTTACCCGAAGTAACCGGGCGCTGATCTGATGTTGGATGTCAGGGTCTGTCCTTCCTGCCTGACTCGTCGTGCTAATGGCTTCAGCCGGGTCTCAGAGAAGATCTGGCAAGCCTGTCTGGCATACCTGCCGGTGAACTATCCGGATGCCCTGATTGAGCAGGATGACTTTATTGAGGTCTATCTCAGTGCGCAGTGCCGTCAGTTGCTGATGAGCAGCGAGGAGGGGTTTAACGTTGAGGATGGCTTGCTGCAGGAGGTGATCCGGCAGGGGTTTGTCAGTTATCGTATGAGCGATCCGAAACAGCGTGATGCGCCCACCGGCCAGTGTCGGGGGCGCCTTGAATGACTGCAGCGTGATTACTTCAGTAACAGTACGGCAGACTGAGCTTCCGGGCTCAGTTCGTTGCCTTCGGTGGTTTCCTCCAGGTAGCTGCGGATCTGCTGCTTCATGGAGCGGGCCCAGAACTTCTGCATATGGCCGGCGATAATCTTCGCGACTTCATCGTCAGAACCCACATGGGCATTGTTGGCGGCAATCTGGTTCGCCATTTTAATCAGGCTGGCCAATTGATGGTTTGCCATAACAGTTCCTCTTACTCTGAAAGGTCAGCGTCGGGCTGACTTGCATGATAAACAACGTGGCGGCCGCTGCGGGCGAAACCGATCAGGTTGAGACCGGACTCTTCCGCCATATCGATCGCCAACTGGCTGGCGGCGGAAACCGCAACCAGCGTTGAAACACCGCAACTGCTGGATTTATGAACCATCTCATAGCTGGCGCGGCTGGAAACCAGCACAAAGCCATCACTCAGGTCCTGATCGCTGAGGCAGAGGGTGCCCAGCAGTTTATCCAGTGCGTTATGCCGGCCGATATCTTCGCGCACTAACTGAATATTACCGTCCCGGTCACACCAGGCGGCGCCGTGACAGGCGCCGGTCAGTTGTTGCAGTGGTTGGTGATCAGCCAGAGAAGCGACCGCTTTTTCGATGCTTTGTGCTGCCACCAGTGGGGTCGGTTTAACCGCTGCCAGGGGGCGAATCGCCTGATGCAGGGATTCGGCGCCGCAAAGGCCACAACCGGTACGGCCGGTGAGATTGCGGCGGCGCTCCTTCAGCGCCATTGCCCGCTGGCTGGTGATCGAAATATGGATCTCAACACCCTGATGTACCCGGCCCGGGTCGGCGACCAGCTCCAGCTCATAGATCTCATCCGCTTTCTGAATGATCCCTTCACTGAGGCTGAAACCGATGGCAAAGGCTTCCAGATCGCTGGGGCTGGCCATCATCACCGCATGGGAGATGCCATTGTAGACCATTGCCACCGGTACTTCGGCGGCAATCTGATCCAGCGTACTGATCTGGTTGCCCTGATAGCGACGTTCAACCCGGGTCTGGGCATGGCAATGCTCCAGACCCAGATTCAGTTCGTCACTGCTGCTTTTTTCCATGGAAATCAGTGCCATTTTAGCCTCCTGAATTACGCGGGTGCTTTGTCCCGGGCTTGTTTCAGCAGGCCCAGTTGCTGCTCCTTGAATGCGTTGTAGCGTTGTTGCCACTCAGAAGGCGCATTCACTTTCACGGCCTGTACCGCGGTTACCTTGTACTCAGGGCAGTTGGTTGCCCAGTCTGAGTTATCGGTGGTGACCACATTGGCACCGCTGGCCGGATGATGGAAGGTAGTATAAACCACCCCCGGCTGCATCCGGTCGGAGATCCGTGCCCGCATGACGGTTTCACCGGCGCGGCTGGCGATGCCAACCCAGTCGCCGTCAACGATACCGCGATCTTCCGCATCCTGTGGGTGCAATTCCAGTACATCTTCGTCATGCCAGACCTGATTGTCGGTACGGCGTGTCTGAGCACCTACGTTGTATTGCGACAGGATTCGGCCGGTCGTCAGCAGCAGTGGGTACTTGCGGGTGGAGCGTTCTTCGGTGGCCACGTACTCCGTGATCGCAAAGTGACCTTTGCCAATCGGGAAACTTTCCAGATGCATGGTCGGCGTGCCTTCCGGTGCCAGGTCATTACATGGCCACTGGATGCTGCCGAGCTCGTCCAGACGGTCGTAGCTGACTCCGCTGAAGGTAGGCGTCAGGCTGGCGATCTCATCCATGATTTCGGATGGGTGCTGGTAGTTCATTTCATAGCCCAGTGCATTGGAGAGCGCCACAGTAACCTCCCAGTCCTGCAGGCCGGCCAGTGGTGGCATCACTTTGCGAACCCGGTTGATACGGCGTTCGGCATTGGTGAAGGTGCCATCTTTCTCAAGGAAGGAGGAACCCGGCAGGAAGACATGGGCAAACTTCGCGGTTTCGTTGAGGAAGATATCCTGTACTACCAGACATTCCAGTGAGCGCAGAGCGGCTTCCACATGGTTGGTGTTCGGGTCAGACTGAGCGATATCTTCGCCCTGACAGTACATGCCCTTGTAGGTGCCATCGAGTGCGGCATCAAACATGTTCGGGATACGCAGGCCCGGCTCGTTATCCAGTTTTACACCCCAGACGGATTCAAAGCGTGCCCGCACTGCATCGTCAGAGACATGCTGGTAGCCCGGCAGTTCGTGCGGGAAGGAACCCATGTCGCAGGAGCCCTGCACGTTGTTCTGACCACGCAGCGGGTTAACACCTACGCCTTCACGACCGATGTTTCCTGTGGCCAGCGCCAGATTGGCGATACCCATGACCATGCTGGAGCCCTGACTGTGTTCGGTGACGCCCAGACCGTAGTAGATCGCCGCGTTTTTCGCACGGGCATAGATCCGCGCAGCGCTGCGCAGTTCGGCTGCCGGGATACCGGTGATCTCTTCGGTGCTTTCAGGAGAGTGGCGCTCTTCTGAGATGAAGGTGCGCCATGCCTGATAGGCCTGCTCTTCGCAGCGATCAGCGATAAAGGCCTGATCTTCCAGCCCTTCGGTAATGACCACGTGGGCCATCGCATTGATAAAGGCGACGTTGCTGCCCGGACGCAGTTTAAGGTGGTGCTGGGTTTCTACATGAGGGCTTTTTACCAGATCGATACGCCGTGGATCAGCAACGATCAGGCTGGCACCCTGACGCAGACGTTTTTTCAGCAATGAGCCGAATACCGGATGGGCATCGGTCGGGTTAGCGCCGATTACCATAATCGCATGGGCCTGCATCACCGAATCGAAAGTCTGGGTACCTGCTGACTCACCCAGCGTGGTCTTCAGGCCATAACCGGTGGGTGAGTGGCAGACCCGGGCACAGGTATCGGTATTGTTGTTACCGAACGCGGCACGGATCAGTTTCTGCACCAGATAGGTCTCTTCGTTGGTACAGCGGGAGGAGGTGATACCCCCCACACTTTCGCGGCCGTATCTTTCCTGAATACCCTTCAGTTTTGAGGCGGCGAAACTCAGTGCTTCCTCCCAGGAGACCTCCTGCCATGGCTGATCGATGGAGTCACGGATCATCGGCTGAGTGATGCGGTCAGTATGGGTGGCGTAGCCAAAGGCAAAGCGGCCCTTAACACACGAGTGGCCATGGTTAGCCTGACCATCTTTATACGGCACCATGCGAACCACTTCGCTGCCTTTCATCTCGGCCTTGAACTGGCAGCCAACGCCGCAGTAGGCGCAGGTGGTCACGACGGAGTGTTCTGGCTGACCTTTGTCGATAACGCTTTTCTCCATCAGGGTCGCGGTCGGGCAGGCCTGTACGCAGGCGCCACAGGAGACACATTCGGAGTCGAGGAAATCTTCTTTCTGACCCGGCGATACCGTGGATTTGAAACCCCGGTTATCGATGGTCAGGGCAAAGGTGCCCTGAACCTCTTCACAGGCACGAACACAACGGGAGCAGACGATACATTTGCTCGGATCGAAGGTGAAGTAAGGGTTGGACTCATCCTTCTCGGCGTGGAGGTGGTTGTTGCCCTCAAAGCCGTAACGCACTTCACGCAGACCAACCGCACCGGCCACATCCTGCAGTTCGCAGTTGCCGTTGGCGGGGCAGGTGAGGCAATCCAGTGGGTGATCGGAGATATACAGCTCCATGATATTGCGGCGCAGGCGGGCCAGCTTGTCATTTTGCGTGGTAACCTGCATCCCCTCTTCAACCGGGGTGGTGCAGGAAGCCGGCGTTCCGCGACGGCCGCTGATCTCTACCGCACAGATCCGGCAGGAACCAAAGGCTTCCAGATTATCTGAGGCGCAGAGCTTGGGAATATTGATGTCTGCTTCGGCTGCGGCACGCAGCACCGAGGTACCTTCCGGTACGGTAACTGAAACGCCGTCGATCTCCAGAGTGATCAGGTTTTCTGACAACTGGGCCGGGGTGCCGTAATCTTTGTTCGGATCGAAATACTGCAGCATGATCAGGCTCCTTGCTCAGTCTTAGGTTGGAAATCTTCCGGGAAGTGCTTAACCGCGCTGTTCACCGGGAACGGGGTCATGCCGCCCATGGCGCAGAGTGAGCCGTCGATCATGGTGTCGCACAGATCGCTGAGCAGTTCTAGATTGGCTTCACGGTTTTCGTTGTTGCGGATACGGTCGATCACCTCGACACCACGGGTAGAGCCGATTCGGCATGGGGTGCATTTACCGCAGGATTCTTCAACGCAGAACTCCATGGAAAAACGTGCCTGTTCCGACATGTCTACGCTTTCATCGAAAGCCACTACGCCACCGTGGCCGAGTACCGCACCGATGGCGGCAAAAGCTTCGTAATCCAGCGGGGTATCCCACTGGCTTTCCGGCATATAAGCGCCCAGCGGGCCACCGACCTGTACTGCACGCATCGGCCGGCCGCTGAAGGTGCCGTCGCCGAAATCTTCCAGCAGCTCGCGAAGGGTAAGGCCAAACGCCAGCTCAATCAGGCCACCGCGTTTAATATTGCCAGCCAGTTGGAACGGCAGAGTACCCAGCGAGCGGCCCATGCCGTAGTCAGCATAGGCCTGACCGCCCTGAGAGAGAATAAACGGAATCGCCGCCAGAGAGAGGACGTTA
This sequence comes from Neptuniibacter halophilus, assembly GCF_030295765.1. Lineage (NCBI taxonomy): Bacteria > Pseudomonadati > Pseudomonadota > Gammaproteobacteria > Oceanospirillales > Oceanospirillaceae > Neptuniibacter > Neptuniibacter halophilus. The sequence goes on from NZ_AP027292.1 coordinate 3,189,071, forward strand.
TTGACTACTGTTGGCTGGCCAAACAGGCCGACAATTGCGGGCAGGGGAGGCTTCGCCCGTACCAGTCCGCGCTTGCCCTCAAGGCTTTCCAGCAGGGAGGTTTCCTCGCCACAGATGTAGGCTTTGGCGCCGAGGCGTACTTCCAGATGGAAACGTTGACCGCTGCCGAGAATATTATCGCCGAGGAATCCGGCTGCTTCGGCTTTTTCGATCGCCTCGTTGAGAATCTGGTGTGCCACCGGATATTCCGAGCGCAGGTAGATGTAACCCTGAGTTGCGCCGACCGCCAGACCGGCGATGGTCATCCCCTCAATCAGCATATACGGGTCGGCTTCCATTACCATGCGGTCGGCAAAGGTGCCGGAGTCGCCTTCGTCGGCGTTGCAGACGATATATTTCTGATCCTGTCCGGACACCGCATCAAGCACGGTCTGCCACTTAATACCGGTTGGGAAGGCGGCACCACCGCGACCACGCAGGCCGGAGCTTTTGACCTCATCGACAATGGCCTGAGGATCCATCTGCAGCGCTTTTTTCAGGCCGTTGAAGCCATCCAGTGACTGGTAGTCTGCAAGGGACACCGGATCGGTGATCCCGGCACGAGCGAAGGTCAGGCGCTGCTGTTTCTTCAGATAAGGGATCGCTTCGGTCAGACCCTGACATAGCGGATGATCGGTTGAGCCCTGCAGAAAGCCGGAATTGAACAGGCTGTCGATATCGGTGCGCTCAACCGGGCCATAAGCGATACGCCCGTTCGCGGTTTCCACCTCGATCATCGGTTCCAGCCAGAACAGGCCGCGTGAACCGTTACGCACGATCTCTACGGGCTCGCCGCGCTGTTCTGCTTCGGCGGCGATCTCTGCGGCAATCTGGTTGGCGCCCATCGCCAGTGCTGTTGTATCGCGGGGGATATAGATCTTGCTCATGACAGCACCTCCAGCTTCTGGGTCTGCAATTCGCTGACCAGTTGATCAAACTTATCGGCGGTGACCCGGCCGACGATCTCGTCATTCACTCTGACCGAAGGCGCGCAGGCACAGTTGCCGAGGCAGTAAACCGGTTCCAGTGTCAGAGTGCGGTCTCCAGTGGTCTGGTGATAATCGATCCCCAGACTGGATTTTGCATGAGCCTCTAACTGGCGTGCGCCCATCGCCTGACAGGCTTCGGCACGGCATATCTCGACCTGATGCTTGCCCGGCGGGGTGGTGCGGAACTGATGGTAAAAGCTGATCACACCGTGAATTTCAGCACGGGACTGGTTCAGGGCTTCGGCGATGCTGCCGACAGACTCCGGCGGAATGTAGCCGAGGCGCTCCTGAATGGCATGAAGGATCGGTAGCAATGCACCGGGCTTATGCTTCAGTTCAGAAATTACTTCGGATACTTGCTGCTGCAAAGGCTCATGGAAGACGGTCATGTTTATTCTCACTTTAAATATGAACTTTCGTGCATATTTGGTGGCTCTGGTAGCCAAAAGCGCGCTACCTGTACTTTTATTATGGATTTAAAGTAGCATTTAGTGTCTTTTTTAAAAATATGAAATGTCGTGCATATGAAAAGGGTTCAGGTCGTTCCAACATGGTCGTTCCGTGATTCAGAGGGTAACCGTCTGAATCCTCAGCTATTTTCGCTGCTGGGGGCGATCCATGAATACGGAAAACTCACCGAGGCAACGTCGCAAACAGGCATTTCCTACCGTCATGGCTGGAATCTGCTGAATACTTGGGCCGCTTTTTTCGGCTTGCCGCTGGTTGAGATGCAAAAGGGCAAGGGAGCACGGCTGACCGCACTGGGCGAGAAACTGCTCTGGGCGGAACAGCGTGTTGTTGCACGTCTGGAACCGCAATTGGAAAGCCTGGCTTCGGAGCTGAATCTTGAGATTCATCGGGCGCTGGAAGGGGTTAATCCTTTGTTGCGCTTACACGCCAGTCACGGTTATGCGGTGGCGCTGTTACCGGATTTCACCGATGAAATACAGCTTGATCTGCAATACAAAAGTGCTGAAGAGGCGCTGGCCTCGCTGAGCCGCGGCGCCTGTGATGTGGCGGGCTTTCACCTGCCGATGGAGGGGATGAGCGAATCCCTGCATGAAACCTACAGCCGCTACCTCAAACCCCGGGTACATCGGGTGATTAAATTTATTACCCGGCGGCAGGGGCTGATGGTAAAGCCGGACAACCCGAAAGGCATTGAAGGGTTGCAGGATCTGATCCGACCCGAGATTAAGTTCATTAACCGGCAGAAAGACTCCGGTACGCGGGCGCTGCTCGATCACCTGCTGAAGCGCAATAAAGTCAGCCCGTCCAAGATCAGCGGCTATAACGATGAAGAGTTTACCCACTCTGCGGTTGCTGCTTTTGTTGCCGCCGGCATGGCCGATGTGGGCATGGGCGTTGAAGCCGCCGCACGGCAGTTTGGTCTTCATTTTATACCGTTATCTTGTGAGCGGTATCTGTTGGTTTGCCACAACAAAACCCTTAAACAGGAGTCGGTGGTGCGGTTGCTCACGGCAATCCGGCAGCCTGAGTTCCATGAAGCAGTCCTGCGTTTACCGGGCTATACACCGGATGATTGCGGCAGTGTGGTGGGGTTAAGTGAGGTCTTTTCGCAGGGATAGCACCGTGGTTTGATTGACGGTGCAATACGCTGCGCTATTGCACCCTACGGTGATCCCGAGCTCGAAGGCATGCAGGTTGGGTTAGCGTAGCGTAACCCGACAAAAAGTTGGTGTGGAAAGAGGTTTGGTGCAATACGCTGTGCTATTGCACCCTACGGTAAATGCCAGTTTGGCAGGTATGTAGGTTGGGTTAGCGCAGCGTAACCCGACGAAAAGGTTGGTGTGGAAAGGGATTGGGTGCAATACGCTGCGCTATTGCACCCTACGGTGATCCCTAGCTCGAAGGCATGCAGGTTAGCGTAGCGTAACCCGACAAAAAGGTGGGTGTGGAAAGGGATTGGGTGCAATATGCCACGCTATTGCACCCTACATTACTGCCATATCAGGTGGGGCTGGTTTACGTTGTTAAATCTCACTGGCCGCGGGGATTTCAGCGAAGACGCTGTTATCCATCCAGTCGGTGACGTTGCTGGTCAGCTCCCGGGGGCCAATGATCTGTAGCTTCTGTTCGCGGATGGCAGCTTTATAGCTGAGATCGCCCATCCAGATTTCGATCATGGTTCTGAGATCGGTGTTGAACCAGATATCCACCTCGCGGCCCGGATCCAGCGTGCACATATCCAGTTGTTTCTCTTCGACCACAATCCACCACTTACTCAGTTGTTCCAGATCGCTGAAGTTAAAGCAGATTGTGGTGGTACCGCCGGGGAGTTTATCGGCATTGATGCTACGTTCGAGATAGAGCATCAACAGTTCCACATCCAGTTCCGCATCGGAGATCTGGCCCCGGGTACAGCGCATTCCCCACTCGCCGATCTGCTGGATGATGGGCGCCAGTTCTTTACCTCGCTGGGTGAGGAAGTATTCGTAGCCGCGCTGGCCGGGTATTTTTTTGCGGATAATCAGCCCGTGCTCGCAGAGTTCACTCAGGCGTTTGCTGAGCATGGTCGGGGAAATAGTCGCCATGCCGCGCTGAAAATCGTTAAACCGCCTGCCGCCCATGATCAGCTCTCTGATAATCAGCAGAGTCCACTTTTCACCCAGAATTTCCGCCGCTTTGGCCACCGGGCAGAATTGTAAATATTGCATATAACACTCTGTATTTTCTTGGTTTTTATTCTTACTACAGATTCTGTAGTGAGCTGCTACGGATTAGGAATAAACCCTGCCGCAGGCTTCGTACTAGCATCGGGGCCTCAAACAAAAATAAGAGGGAGTAAACCACTATGCCTAAATTCATCATTGAGCGTGACATCCCGGAAATCGGCTCTGCAGATCAGGCGGCTTTAAGTGCCGCGGCTGAGAAGTCCAATTCTGTGCTGTCGGCGATGCAGGCAGAGCAGAAGGCTATTGAGTGGCAGCACAGCTATGTGGCAGGGGATAAAACCTACTGCGTTTATGAGTGTGCTTCTGAGGATCTGATTCATGAACATGCCCGACGCAGCGGGTTTCCCGCCAGCACGGTAACTGAGGTCAGAAATCAGATTGATCCTTCCACCGCAGATCGCTGATTCAGCCAAAGCCGGTTTGTGACCCAGACTCACATTAGCACCGGTAACAAGGGCCTTAATACTGTACTTAAGGCCCCTGTATTTAGAACTTTCATATAGTTATGGCGGAGTGGAAACCGCTCTAGCATAGAAAATTAAGCCAGCGTCGATCTCATGGTTATGTGCTATCTGAATTCCTTTCTGTTGCGTCTTTACGCTTTCCTGCTTCTGTTGATGGCTTCTATCCTGATTCTGTTGATGAGTCCTCTCTCGCTTCAGGCGGGAGTCATGGATAAAGCGATGATGGAAAAGGCTTTTCCCTCGCCCTACATTGTGGGTGACAAAGACAGCGTTCTGCCGATCTGGCCGCTTTATCAGCAGATTTCTACCGACACACCGCTGGTGGGCTATGCCTTTGAGTCAATCGATATGGCGGCCGTACCGGGTTTTGCGGGTGTTCCATATAACCTGTTGGTGGCGATCGATCCGGACGGGGTGTTTCTGGATGTGAAGGTGCTCTCTCATCATGAGCCGGTGTTTCTTGAAGGGCTGGGTGAGAAGCCGCTGGTAGATTTTGCCAGACAGTATCAGGGCATCTCGTTGATGCAGAATATCAAGATTGATGCGAATCCCTCGGCTGCGGCACGTGCCAATACCGCAAATGCTTATATAGACGGCGTGACCAAGGCGACCGCCTCGGTGCGTATCTTCAATCAGTCTGTGCTGTCGTCGGCGCTGGTTGTGGCGCGTGAAAAGCTGGGTTTTGCCAAGGGGCGGGATCCGGAACTGATCGCCCGGCTTAACCGAGATCTTTACAAACCGATGGCGTGGCAGACACTGCTGGATGAAGGGCTGATCAGACGTTTCCGCTTCGCTAACCAGGATGTGGAGAAGCTGTTTATCGACACCATTGGTGAAGGTCAGGATGAGGTGGCGCTGGAGGCGCCGGATGAGACTTTTATCGAGCTTTATGTGGCTAATCTGGCGTTGCCGGCGGTCGGACGTAATCTCCTTACCGAGAGGGCATGGCAGTATTTGCGCGAAAATATCGGCGCAAATGATCAGGTTCTGCTGGTGATTGGTAACGGGCGTTACTCTTTTGTCGGTGAGGATTTTGTTCGTGGCAAAGTACCTGAGCGGATCAGTCTGCAGCAGGCGGGGCTGCCTATTGAGATGCGTGACTTTGATCTGAGTGATCGTCTGGATCTGTTCGATCTGGCGTATCAGATTAAGCTACCGGAGGCGCTTGAAGACTATGAGTGGAAGGCGTTTCATGTGATCGCGCAGGCGGGACTGGATCCGGCTTTTCCTTACGAATATCAGTTGCATGTCACCCGGCAGAAGGGCTGGCTTTATCCGGATAGTGTCAGCAAAACGCTGGATTTTGAAACCCGGTTACCGGATGAGTATTACATTGCCGCTGAAACCGATAACAAAACCTGGCACAGCCTCTGGTCGGGCCGTACTGCAGATATCGTGGTTCTGCTGGGTGGATTACTGCTGCTGACGCTGGTGCTGATCCGCCAGCCGCTGCTGACCCGTGGCAAACAGCATCTGAGCTGGTTTCGCCCGGTGTATCTGGTTTTCACGCTGGTATTTATCGGCTGGTACGCTCAGGGGCAGCTTTCAATCGTCAATATCACCGGCATTTTGCAGGCATGGCTGGCGGATCGCAGTCTGGAGTTTTTCCTCTACGATCCGATGACCGTGATTCTCTGGGCGTATATCGGTGTGACGTTCTTTATCTGGGGACGCGGCACCTTCTGCGGCTGGTTGTGCCCGTTCGGCGCTTTGCAGGAGTTGATCGGTAAGCTGCTGGCATTTCTTAAACTGCCGCAACTGAAGGTATCCGACAAACTCGATGCCCGCCTTAAATGGATCAAGTATGTTGTTCTGTTCGGCATTCTGCTGACGGCCGTGCTCTCAGTGCCTCTGACCGGATCGGTGGTGGAGATTGAGCCGTTCAAAACCAGTATCACACTGATCTTTGACCGATCATGGCCCTTTGTCCTCTGGGCGGTGACGCTGCTGGTACTGAGCCTGTTTGTCTATAAAGGCTACTGCCGGTATATCTGTCCGCTGGGTGCGGCAATGGCTATCTTCGGAAAACTGCGCATCGTTAACTGGCTGCCCCGTCGGCAGGAGTGTGGCTCTCCCTGTCAGTTGTGTAACAAACGCTGCGAGTATCAGTCTATCGAGCCAGACGGCAAAATTGATTACGACGAATGCTTCCAGTGTCTGGATTGTGTGGTGATCTACGAAGACAGCCAGCAATGCGTTCCCTTGATTGTTGAGCAGCGCGGCGGACGCAAGCTGAAGGTGAAGAATGTGGCTTAGAAGGATGTGATGTTTTGTTGCTATATGCGACAAATTGTTGCATTCTTCGTTCTGGTAAGTGCTAAGTTGCAGAGAGGTGTTATCTATAATCTCTGCTGAAACACGCGCAATAAACGAGTGGCAGAATGGAGTATGTGCTGATGGCTACAAGTGTCCGTTTAGACGATGCGTTCGTAGAAGACGTAAAAATTTACTCTGAAGTCTCAAGCCGGTCGGTGCCAAAGCAAATTGAACACTGGGCAAAAATTGGCAAGATCGCTGAAGAAAACCCCGAGCTATCCTATGCGTTCATAAAAGATGCGTTGCTGGCTCGTGAAGAGATGACTGCGGGTAAGGTGACCAGATATGTCAGGAGATCATCAAAGGATTGAGGTTTATGAATCCAGGCTCTTCAAAAGGGTCATGGACTCATTGGATGAAAAAACGCTTACAAGGGTGGAAGATGAGATCGAGAAAATCATCGAAAACCCGGAAATCGGCATCCGGAAAAAAGCTGATCTGAAGTTTCTCTGGGTTCACAAATTCAAAATAGATGGGCGGGAGATGCTGCTCGGTTACCACTGGAACGAGGGGCGTCTGGAGCTTTATCTGCTTAATATCGGCCCACATGAGAATTTTTACCGGGATGCGAAGAAGCGACGGAAATCGGATTTAAAGCTGCTAAGATGATCCGCAACCTTCTGGTATTCAGAGCCCGCCATTGTGCGGGTTTTTTATGACTGGTGGGGGAAAGTAAAACGGCTGCACAGAGCAGCCGTTTAGTCGGATCGAGCTTAGTCTTTTTGACAGTGTCTGAATTGCACTAGCTTTACTGTGAGCACTATTTGTGAATTACTTACCAAGTACTTTATGAAAATAGTGACTATGCTTCCTCCGTCACTGTAGGTGAAGTCTGATCTTGGCTTTCCCTGATCATTTGTAACAGGCTGCTCATGAAGGGAAGAACATCTTCATCAATGGTTTTATCGATGGAAAGTATCAGGTCTTCCTCTAGTGATAGAGCAGGTTGCCAAAGCCCAACGATCTTAGTCTTAGCCCAGTTTGTAATGCTGCATAGCCTTAATACTCTTAGAATGTCTTTCGAAAGGGTATCAAGCATTTCTGCCTTGGTGTCCCCCAGCTTTTTTTCGAGTGCATCGGAGACAATCTGCTGGTTATCTGATTCAAGACTCGTGTTTTCCATAACTGTTTCTAGATGAGATTCCATCAGCTCGAAAGTTTTATCCCAATTAGCTCTGCTACTGATTTCATACGCCAGCATGGGTTCAACTTTAGCTAGATCCTCAATTGCAGTTGAATACAGTATTTTGTAGTTGCTGTTTATCACTCCATCAACAATTTTTGTACCGAGTCCGCTTAGTAATACCTCCCATTCAGAATTGTAGCTTTCTTCTACGGCTTTTCGAAAGCCAGGTAATTTCAGCTCTATTCTTTCGGTAAGAATTCTAGGTATATCCAGAGCTTGGAATTGAGTTGCTCTTTGTGCCGCCCATCTGCATTCGAGTAAACTAAATAGTACTCTGTTTAATGCTTCCTTACGTTGGTAATCACGCTTAGCAAAGAGGGTATATCTGGCAAGAATGAACGTTGCAAACAAACTTACTGTTGTTGTGACAATAGCGCTGAATTCAATCGGAGCTTCAAAGTTAATTTCCAACATAGTAATCCTTTACCGAAGGGAGCATCGTTACTTACATTTTTAGGAGGGTATTTATTATGATGGTATCCTGCCCAATCAATTATGACCAATGCAGAGTTTGGGACGTTGTGTAAATGCGTGTGAATTTTTGGAAATATAGAGGCAAGCAATAGAAAGAGGAGGAAAGCGGCTGTAGAACACAACCGCTTGATTTGAAAGGTCTATCTCTTTCTATTTCTTTCTGAGCTTACAAACCCAGTTTGTCCGCAACGTAGTCGGCGTCTTTGTCTCTGGTTAATTTAACTTATTGAATTTTCTTGTTTATTTTAGGTACTTATTTTATTTGTGTGATAATCGTGTGAATTTGATACCACTTTTTCCCAATTGCCCTTAGCCTCGTAGCGGCTCTTATTGTTGTCCTGTATCCACTGACCGTAAACGCGGTTGATCATATCGACGCCTTTGTGTCCGAGCTGCTGAGCCAGCCACCATATGTCATTTCCTTCGGTGAGCATCTGGCTGGCAAAGGTGTGTCGAGCTTGATACTGGTTACGGTATCGAATTTTAGCTCTTGCTATCGTTGGCTTCCAAACATACCGCCCGAGATTGCGATGATCCAGAAAGCAGGTTTTGCTTTTTTTGGTTCGAAAGACCTGCCCGTCCTCACCATTCAAAAAGAGTGTTTTCTTTCGCTGTTCTATTAGAGCGTCATAAACGGGTGGGAGCATATCAATCAACCGGACGGAGCTTTCGGTCTTTGGTGTCTGTCGGTCACCCAGTACGTGCCCCTTATTAACATCAATAAAGCGATCCTCCAGATTGATATCTTTCCAGGTCAAGGCGATCAGTTCACTGGGGCGCATGCCGGTAAATAGCCAGGTGATGAGCATGGGGCGGTACCATTCGTCAGCGGCTGCGATGATCTTGCTGATCTCCTCCTTGTTAAATGGGTCTGGCTTGTAATCAGATTTCTGCCGCTTCTTTGGCAGTATATGCTCTAATCGAAGCGACTCCGTTGGGTTGCGCGATATAATTCCATCTTGGACCGCCATGTTCAGTGCCATATCCAGCAGAATGCGATGATTGCGCAGCGTTTTTGCGGATAGGCCGCTCTCAACGAACCAGTCCCTGACTATGGCTGGCGTAACCAGATCAACACGAAGATGACCGAAAGCCGGCATTAAATGAGTAGTTAAACTGGTATGGTAGGCCTTGATAGATGACGGCTTGACCTGATCTTTTTTGATTCCAAAAGCTCTGGTTAGCTGATCTTTCATCAAGGGTTTTTGGGTGTTAAAGCCAAACTTGGCGGCTCGCTTACTGTCAGGAAACTTCTCAATATAGCTGAACGTGCCTCGCTCTATCTCAGCTAATATTTCATGCCTCAGATTGGCTGCATACTTCAAATTGCCAGCCGTAGCTGGCATCTGAAGCAACTCTCTACACTGAACGCCTTTATAGGTAAAAGCTATCTGAATACTTTCTGATGTCTTGCCCTTGCGAATCTTTATGCCGCGCGGGAGTTTGATTTTCCTTCCAGCCATCGTTTTGCTGCCTTTAAGTTAACCATTGATCGCCCGCCTCTGGGTTTCACAACATGAACTCCTTTCTGCCAAATTCCTTTGGATAGACGAACGGTGATTGCGTTTGTTGTAACACCTTCAAATTCACACCAATCTGCCAAGGGGATATACCCGATTGCTTCCGCTATATCACTTTTCATGCTGCGCCTCCCATTTCAGTTACCGCTTCAGCGTTGCTTGAAGAAGGCTCAGTGGTTTTATGAACTACTTCACATCGTGTCTTATGCATCTTTCCATCCTTTTTATGAGGCGGGTGTCCAGGCCGCCTTTGTTGCTTTTGTGCTACGCAGCTGCTTCTTCAATGAGCTTGATGGGTACAACCTTCCATCCACCAAGCTTTTCAAAAATTTCGGATGCCTGGCCCTCATCCCACTCAATAGGGAAGGGCGAAGAGATCCAGCCGACGTTGATAATATGCTTGTCATTGCAGGCCTTAATCAGGTCAAAGTGCATATCATTTAAGTGCAGAGCTAATTCGTTTTGCTTTAGCGGGATATCAATGTCGACGTGCTCTGACTTCATGTAATGTTGACCGAATTCATCACAGCACATCACGGCGATCAAAGTAGACCACTTAAAGCTTAATTCGGTCATGACATCGATGAGAGTTTGATCGGGAGTGATGGTTAGCCTGGATTTGTGGTTAACCATATGGGAATACCCATTGTTCCCGCCTACAAAGGCTGCAGCTACATGATTATGCCTCAGCACTGCAGCAGCAGTTCTTCTGAGCCGCTTCTGCTTGTTGTACTTGCTTCTACGCATGGCGCTTCTTCCTGTTCAAATAGCGTGAAACCGCTCTCCAATCCCAATAATTCGGGTTCATGCGCCCTCCTCAACTTCTACATAGTCAGAAACCTTGACAGTGATCGGGTCGCCAGTGCGTTCACAGCCCCAAACCGGATATTCAGCAGCAACCTGTTTGGCAAACTCATTGAATAGCGCTTTCGCTTTTTCTGACAGGTCATAATCAGCATCACCGTCAGGGGCGCCATAGTTTTCATTGAGGCATTCGATAAGGTGTTCAACTGCAAATTCAAAGCAGCTGCTTTCTGTCAGGCAAGCTGGATCCCAGCCCTGAACCTTAACATGCTCAGAAATTGGCGAATCCCAATCAGTTCGGTCATCCACATATTCCTGAACTGCTTCGGCGATACTGGTGGCGGTCAAAATGTCTTTTTCGCCTACCGAGTAAAATTTTGCGGTTTCGATCTGTGCTTGCTGGTTCATGCTGCCTCCTCGATTACTCGATCCACATTGGCTTGAATTACCTCAAACTCGACAACCCAGACCCAAGGGTTGGATGCCCAGTTGTCCTCGCTATAAGTGCTTTCCCATAGCCTTTGAAAGGCTCTGACTGGCTTTTCGTACCAACCAGTAGAATTAGCGGCGGCGCTTTCGGAGCTGTCGCAACCTTCTGCAATTGCATCTTTCTGGCTGATGTCCTGTAGGCGCTCTACTCGAACGGAAGTGATGCGAAGAGTCAGGCGGCTAGCCCAGCGCGGCATGTGAATGGAGGGCTTCCATGCACTCTCCCCATCATCATGAGTGGCGCGGAATATAGGTGCACCATTAGTCGGACAGGAGCACGGAAAATCCATGTGGTCGCATTCATCAGCAGAATCGAATTGGCGCCATGTTTCCCGCACGTAAAGCAGGTCGCCGGCGCGCGCAGGTGGGCGGGCATAAACAGCATCACTAAGCGAGGTTCTACCAATCCCATCGGAAGACCAGCGTGCGCAGCCTATCTCTTTGCGGCTTGTGCTTTCCATTACCCAGCCTGACCACTCCTGATGAGGCAATGGCTGCGGTTTGATAATTCGCCGAGTTTGCGTTTTCTGTCCATTCAGAAGGGCGCGGACCATATCGGCTGAAAATAAAATTGGTTTTGCATTCATGCTGCCTTCTCCTGTTCGGCGGTTGAGTTGCAGATTGACCAAATTTTTAATGGTCGATTATTGCGTTTGGCTGTACCTACCACCTTCGCTTTTCCTTGCTTATTGAGTAGGTAGAGAATGGTGCAGACCTGAACCTGCTTTATACCTGTACGCTCTGCGATGTCGCGAGAGGTTCCCGGGATCATGATTGATTCCAGCACAAGATCTTTCTGTGATTTACTGCCGTCTGACAGCTCAAGGCCTATGGTTTTAGCCTCAAGGACCACCAAGGCCCAGATCGCGCCTTTCAGCTCGTTAGGCGCATTAAAATAATCCCGGATATTGAGCAATGAGAGTTGGCGGCGAGTGATTGCAACCAGATTCTCCGGATCAAAGTTACGACGGTCCCCATCTTTGAAAACGACTGTTTTCCCTTTGGGGATCTCGCCATGGTGTTGTTCGTATACCCATCGATGCTTTGCCAGGTATCGGGTAGCACGCCCTGTATAAGGGTCATTCTGTGGAATTTTGATTTCTACATAGCCGTCTCTGTTTATTCGTTCTGTGTACAGAGGCTTCTTGTTGACTGGCTCGGAACCGGGTTTAAAGCTACCACTGTTTGGTTTGCAGATTCCTTTGCCGGCAGTTCCCGCGTTCCAGCCTGGCTTGGTACCCCAATGCCCTGTGCGACCACTTTTGATTTTATTGTTTTTCAGAAACCCAATAATCTGGCTCAGCTTCAAATTGGTACCGAAATTTTCATTAAACGCACTGCATATCTCTTTGCGAGACAGATGCAAGTAATGATCGCGCAACCACTGAGCTTGCTCAGAGGTCATTAGCTTGTATCTCTGTTTAAGTAAATCACCAGGACTTCGTCCACAACGAAAGCCATATCGTTTTAATATCCCTCGAATCTGGCCCTCAGTTTTATCGGTATCAAACGTCTCATTGAACATCATCGTAAGCTCTGGAATACCATGTTCTTTGTATCCAGCTTCAAGATATTCGAGCTCTTCTTTTGTGTAGGCTCGCTTTTTCATTGTGATGTACCCGACGTGAGCAACGCTGGAATATCATTAGCCTGCAATCCCTGATATTCAGCTTTCAGTTTGATGGCATCCAGCTGGAGAGAGGCGTTGCTAATGATCTCTTTGGCTACACCTGTGACGGCCCGCGAGCGATCAATCTCTGCTGACAGCGCTTCGCCTTCGAGGGATTCATCGTTCAGGCGCTCAAGCTGTGCGAAGAGGTGGTTATTGAGATCGGTCATTTTGTTTTTCATTGTTTCGTCCTTTTTGTGGGCGCGCGTGCCGAGAAATGCACCCGGAGGTGCAGATCCCGTCTATGCAGGTTGGGCAGGGCATTAGGCTGCCCTGTCTTCCATTTCAGGAAGATCTGGCTGATCAGCGTCAGCGCCAGGTTTCATCTCTTCGCTGGATTCGTACTGCTCCAGATCCGGAAGTATGATCATCACCATCTGGCCCTGCTGGTCAGCTAATTCGTGTGCACCGGATGGTGCGCCATCTTCATGCGGGTTTTTATCCAGCTTCAACTTGGCTTCGATACCGCCTTTAAAAACCACTTGGTCCACTTTGGCGAAAACATAAGGGCGGCCATCAGCTGCGATAAGCTTCACGCACTTTTCAACGGTGCTTTTAACCTGGCGATCAATGGATTCCAGAAAGTCACTCTGGGTCTCTTCCGACATTTTCTGCCAGACATCCGGCATTGCCTTGCAGGTGTTCACGATAATGCCCATGATGTCGGCCTGCATGGTGTGGCAAGAGGTCACAAGAATGTCATCCTCTGGCATCTCTACCATGGCTTCTTGAAGCGCTTCGCTCAGAGCTTCTGTTACTTCTTCTTTGCTAATTAGATCTGTCATCGATTTGTCCTATCTGTCCGATTGGGTGGGGATTAAGCTGCTTGATCTAACATTTCCATTGCCACTTCATAGCCCTGCCAGTTGTTCACGCCGGCAGCACGAAGGGCGGCGAGTACTGCGCTGTCTGCTTGCAGCTGCTGATACTCTGATTTAGGGATGGTGACGCTTTTCTGCGTCTTCTGAGCCGGAGGCGTAAACCGTGGCGCTTCCTGAGTTGCTTCTTGGCGAGCCTCTACTGAACGCTGTTGAGTTTCACCCCGGGCGGCAGCATCGGCTTTAGCCTGGGCCTTGGCTTTTTCTTCCTGACGGATGCGCTCGCGTTCTTGCTCTTGGCGCTGGCGTTCCTGCTCTTTATGGTCAGAAATGCGGGATTTTATCTCTGCTTTGAGGTGGCCGGCGTCGAGCAGTACCAACTGCTCACGATCGCTGAAGAGGAATTCATAACCGGTGCTATCTTTGGTCAGCAGGTTGATGTTGTCGGTCATGCTTTCAGCAAAACGATTGGCTTCAATCTTTGCCCGGGCCAGTTCGTCATCTGCAGCAGACTGCAGGCTGGTGACCGTGCGTTTACCTTTGATGGCTCCCGCGAAGTCAGCCGCAACCGTCGGGAGGTGATAGCCACCCATGTGTTGCTCAATGAAGCTGATATGCTCCGCCAACTCCTGCTTAGCTTTCAGGATGATGCTGGTTTTGATCTCTTCCTTACGGGATTTGACCAACTTATTCAGCGACAGGCGCTTGGTACGCATCGCTTCCTTCAGTTCATCGATCGTCCGGAACATCTCATCGATAGAGGCGGTTTTAGCCAGAGCCTGTTTCTTCGTGGCTTCAAGCTCCTTTTCACCCTTATCAAAGAATTTCACCGCGGCTTCAGCATCAGCAAAATCCTGATCAGTGGTGAGATCGGTATTCACGGATTCAATGCGCGCCAGAATGATCTGCTTTGCGGGTCCAAGGTTTGAGCTGCGCACTTCGCCTACCAGGTCGACGACCAGAGCAGGGAGGTCAGCTTGTTGAGCCGCGACAACCTCAGCCTTTGGTGCTTCGGGCTGATAGCCTGCCAGATCGTCAGCAAACTGGTTCCAGCCTGCCAGCAGCTCTTCGCGCCGCCCATCAACCGGGTAGTACCACATCCACGCCATGTTCTCTTCAGTGCCGTCGGAGCACATAAACAGGCAACGTTCAGCTCCGGATACCAGTAACTGCTGCTCCAACTGCCAGAAGTAATGTGGCTCCAGTTCATCGGCGGTGATGCTTGCAGCCAGACTCTTATTCCAAAGCTTATGTTCCCAGCAGACGTCTTCCATCATAGTGATGCCATCGAAGGAGGCCAGCAGGTTGAGCGCCTGATCATCAGGTGTTGCGGTAGCCGGGAACAGCTCCTCGCCGATAATGCGCTCAGCCAGTGGGCGCGCCTTCGCTTCGGCCTCGTGGCCATTGTCGAAGATACGTTGCTGATGCTCAGATACATCCGGGGTGATACCGGTGGCTTTCTGCTTCAGCAGGTCAGAACGAGTCTGGTATTTCGATGCACCCATCATGGCTGGCGCTTCTGAAGCGGTGAAGCGGGATGCTCTGGCCTGATGCCACTCTGGCGATCCCTGTACTAAATCGAGAATAATCATGCTGCAACCTCCATGATCTGTTGTTTTTGCTCATCGCTGAGCAGGGCTTTACTGCTCACCATCTGAATGATCTGCTCCGGGGTTTTCTTGCCGGATTCAATGGCATCACGCCATTTGGGGAAGTTCTCGCCAAAGCTCTCTGCCGGGTAGTATTCAAGGGCAGGGCGGGCGGCTGGTTGAGGGTTAATCTCTTTCTCCTCGGCATTACCCTGCTTGATGCGTTCAGCTTCGTCTGGGTCCACGATGCCGGACAGGCCAAAGGCATATCGCGCTGCCTGAATAGTGGCCTTGTGGCGAAGCATGCGAGCAGGCCATTTCTTCCAAGGTTCTGAGCTGCCCATGCATTCCGACAGGTACTCGGTTACCTCTGTAGGGCGATTCCGGTCCTTGCGATGAATACGGCAGGTGATCGCTGAGAGGTTGCCGCTGCCGTCCAGCGTGTCTTCAAACTCCATGCCGTCGAAATGAGGATTGGAGTTAATGATGGTTAGCCAGCCATCAATGGAGACAATCGGCTGAATGGCTCCGCGATTCGAGAAGGCATAGATCTCTTTCGAAAGAGGATTCAAGCCGTATTCGTTGGCGATCGCCAGAAAGGTTACGAACTCCTCATTGGTGACCTGAGCGTTATTGCCTTTGGCCTTCATAAGCGTGTTCATCACAATGCCCTGCATCTGCTCCTCATCAATGCTGAGGCGTGATGCCATGGCTGCAATCGGTGATTGCTGTACTGTTGCTGGTGCGTTCATCTTTCCCGTCCTGTCAGGTTAATGAGTTGAGCGGATCTCCGGTTCGATCAGTGGAGCTGGGCCACGTTCCTGTAAGCCTTGGCTCCGATGTGAATAATCTCTGCAGTGCGTCGCTTACCCCGGCGCACGTAGTAAAAGGCTTTGCCGGTGCCGTGTAGGGCGCTCATGATCTCGCCCTGAGTCTTGGCTTTGATGTAACGGTCGAGTTTCATGATCAGGCTGCCTCTTGGTTACCGGCTGACTGTTCCAGATACTCAATGCGTTCAATCAGCTCCAGCACCTGCTGAGGGGTGGCAATGGCCGCCCACATTTCCTGCTCACTACGGTTCTGCTCTGGCTTGCTGGCCAGATACTCAGCAGCCGCTTTGATTCGCTGTAATGGCATCATCAGAAGCCCTCCGCTGCAGTGATCTCGGCTGCCAGTACGTCTGCCGCAATTTCAGAAGCCAATTCCACCCGGGTAATCTTCATCTGCGCTACGTATTCTTTGCTGATCTGCATGCGCTGAATGTCCGTTCCTGCCATCTGGTACCGTGTGGCAAAGCGATCGATATGACCGGCTTCCTGCATCAGGGCCAGCACATCGTTGTCGTCGTACCATTTGCTTCCGTCCCAGACGCGGCCACTCGCTTCCAGTGTTTCAGCGATCTGCTCGGCTTTACGCTCCAGCTCAATTTCCTCTGCCATCTCGCGGCCTTGGTCATCAGCATGAAGGCCAATCAGCCGGTCAACGTAATTGTGAAGTGATGCACTCATTGCCGTGTCCTCAGATTTGTCCGTTTGCGATTTGATAAAGCATTAGCGCCAACAGTGCTGCCGGTGTCAGTAGTGCAATGAAGGCGCATATCTTTTCAGTCATGTCTAAATAGAGGTTTAGTTAATTTAAACAAAGTTTAGAAAGGTTAAATTTATCAGTCAAGAATAAGTTTAAAAAAAATAAACTTTTGAGAGGGCTGATATTTAGGCGTGTGCAGTCAGATCGCAACGGGGGTTGTAATTCGCTCTCATTGGAGCGCAGAAAATGAGGTTAAGCAGAAGGAGAGGGTGGGGGGCGAATTGCAGGCACAAAAAACCCGGCAGAAGCCGGGTTACTGAGTCACGGTGATCGATCAATCTTGTTGTGAGTACCTATGGTACGAAAGACTGCTACATCACCTTGTATTTCAAAGGAAGCTTTGTAATTACCATCCAAGTGTATTGTATATATGTCGGGCCTTCGGTAACCCTGAAGCTTTTCGAACCTGAGCCCTGGAGGACGAGGGTCCTTCAGGAGGTCTTTAAGCTTTGCAGCGAATATAGATTGATAATGCGGGGTCAGCTTTTTGAAGTCTTTTTCAAACTTCTTGGTTTTATCAAATCGTTTGATTGCTACCCCGCCGCTTCCTACGACAGTCATACTAGTGAGTTTATGAAATCATCCGCTGTTTCATACGGTCCACCTTCAGACAAGCCTGCAGCGTCCGCGTTATGCTCATTAATCCACACTAGTGTATCGTTGTGTAGGTGGTTTAGTGCAATAAGTTCTTTATTTAGACGGGAGGAGAAGAATCCGTTGCGCTTATTAGCGCGCTCTGGGCTGCACAACTCGTAAGTGGTGACAGCGATCTTCTCCAAAGCTTCCGTTAGCTCGCCGGAAGGATCGATTATCTCGTCCTCAGGTACTTCCTTGACTGCTTTCAGTGTCTTTTCAGCAATACGCTTGGCTAATTTGCACATCACTAATGCAATTGAGCCATAGAAAGCGACACATGCAGATACCCGAGCAAGCTCAATATAACTGATTGCACCGCTGGAGGCGCTACTTGAAGCCTCCAATTGTCTTACAGTCATAGTTGCCATGTTAGTCCCTTCTTAACTAGGGTGTTGCAATAAAAAAGATACCTTTAGCGGTATCTTGGGTGCAGTTTAGTAAATTAAAGGTCCGCTTGTATAGGCTACGGCAAGGATTTTTAGTCGTATTGTGTATTTATCCAGTAGTTTAAACTACACGTAACTTACAGACAGAGCTGTCCTTATATAGCCTATTCACTCCCTTAGACTATCTATCGGCAGCAAGTTCACCAGGATAAGCCTAGCAATGAAATCGTCTGCAATTTCGATACTTAATTACTAATCATCTGCCATTGTCCGTTGACGCATGGACCAACGGAATAGCCAATAGGGGGTAAGGGCTTTAGCCCGCAATTTGTTGTGTCCATCCAGCCATTACTTACCATCTGCCATTGGCCATTTACACAGCCTCCGATGGAATAACCCGCAGGCGGAACCGGTTTAACGCCGCAATTATGAAGCTCGATACCGCGATCACTCACCATTTGCCATTGCCCGTTTATGCAACTGCCAACGTTATAGCCAGGTGCCGGAATAGGTTTTACTCCGCAGTTGAATGCGCTTAGGTCGCCACCTTTTCTCTGAGGGCTTTCATAATCGTAAATTTTCGGTGAAGAGTATGCAGGTGGGCGGTAATAAGGTGAGTTACCGGTGTATCCCTGGACAAACGCGCTGAACATTCCTGCAACAATTTCAGCATCTCTTTTGGCTTGTTCAGCAGAAGCGCGTTGTTTGGCGTTATATAAGTCTGGCGCTGGAACCTCGTAGCCAAAGTGTTTAAGGTTTTTAACGGCAAGAGGATGCCCGTTTCTTGCTGCTAGATTGAGCCATGATCGGCCAGCCTCTTTGTTCCCCGCTTCGATCTGTAAAACGCCAAGGTTATTCATGGCGCTAAGGTGGCCTTGTTTGGCAGCCTTGAGAAACCAGCCGGCGGCTTCGTTTTTATTGATTGGAGTATTACTGAGGCCTTCGAGCCATGCGAGCCCAAGCCCGTATTGGCTATCCGGATGATTCTTGCTTTTATTCCAGTATGTAATTGCCTCAGCATGCTTGCCTGCGTTATACATATCATTTCCCAGTTTGGGATTAGATGCGTAACAGCCGGCAAGGGCTACCGAAAGAAAAATTAAAGCTGCACTCCTTAGCATGATTGAATTCCTTGTGGTCTCAATTCCATGAAGCGATTAGATCTGTTCTTTGCCTGCTTTAATTCTTAATGCCTGAACAACCATGAGCCACTTGTCATAGAATTTTGCCGCTTCAGGGGGCTCATCTGCGCCATACTCTTCATAGATCCACCAAGGTGCTTCGTTATTAAGAACGAGTTCTACAAAACGTTCGTACCTGGTTTTTGGGGTGTTCTTTTCGCTTGCCTTCCAGTCTCCCGAAAGGGATATTGTCCAATCCGTATTGCTTAAACGGTCGATATCATCGCTATCTATTTCAATCGTGTCCTTTATTTGGGAAAACGATCCCTTCAGAACTTTTCCGCTTTTGCTGCTACCTGCGATTTTAAAGCCATCACGATCAGTTAAATCTAACGAAATGGTAGCTACGTAATTTGTTTTTGGAGAAGTATTCATAACTTCGTACTGCCAGCCAACTAAGGCCTTACCATCTTTTACCTTTAGTACCTTGTAGCCCGATCTCATCAGCACCATGGGGTAGCGCTCATCAGATACCGCGACATCATTGTAGGCCAGCCACTTCCACTTCTTCGTTAACTCCAAGCTGACCCGATCATGCTGTTGCTGCTTTAGGTCTAGGTCTGATCGTATAATGTGATTGAACTGAGGGTCTGTAGCAGTAAGGTAACCAAGCCCCCCAATCACTGCTGCAAGGGTAAGAAAAAGCAACGCCAGGGAAAGGCGCATGATTGATTCGGTCTTCACGGTGTAGCCTCCTTGCTAAATATCTCCCATCAGGACTTTAACCGCTCGTCCAATGATGCGGAGGTTGTTGAGTTCATAAGGCGGAATAATTTCGTCTTGGTATGCCGGATCCATCTTGTTATCCGAACTAATTACCCAGCTTCCATCCGTTCTTTTAAGCAATCGCTTTACTCTTAGGTCTTCATCAGTAGCGATCGCATAGACCTTTCCGCTTACCGGGCGCTTATCTGATGTGTCGACCAGGATGAGTGAGCCATCAGATAACGTGCTTGCCATCGAGTCACCTACAACTTTCACGATAGCCAAGTCACCAGCAAAAAGGTTGTTTTGAAATAGCCAGTCAACCGAAATCGGCAGGTGCTCTTTTACTCGTTCGCAATCGATATGCATGCCACTCCCTGCTGCCAATTCAACATCAAGTACTGGGATGCTTACAAAGCGATCTGCATATCCATCATCATCACCTACACCGAACTGCAGCCACTCAGGGGTACAGCGAAGTACCTCTGCAAGCAGATCTAGGTTTTTTCCTCGGGGCTTGGTGTGACCATTGAGCCATTGGCTTATCGCGCCTTTCGATAATTGCGTTCGGTTCACAATATCAACGGACTTCAAGCCAAGCTCTGCCATGCGTTGCTGTATACGTTCGTACATTTCCATATTTAAGGATTCTAAACTTTAGTTGTTTAAAGTTCCTTGACCTGATTGTTTAAAGTTTCTAAACTCTGTTTATGATTTAGGAGATCACCATGACTTTCGAAGAAGCAATAGGTTTTTACAAAACCAACCGAGCTATCGGGAAAGCGCTGGAGCTATCTGATGCGCGGATTTCGCAAATTAAAAGCGATGGGGGATTTGCTTATCCGGAACAGTGCGTTCTTGAGAAAGATAGCAAAGGGGAGCTGATTGCTCGTAAGCAGGATGCTCCAACAACCCCGTCTAAAGCTGCTTAGCAAAGGACTCAAAACCATGACTAAACCCTACGACACCGCAGAAAAGAAGCTTGCCCATAAAACCGTCCATTTGACTTTGGATGAAGAGCGTCAGCTGTGTGCGATCGCTCAAGAACAGGGCTACCCATCGGCCTCTGCTTATCTTCGCTACCTGGTATGCAGTGATATTGAAGAGAAGCGTCGGCACTTCTTGAAGTTATCTGAGGTTTTTTCGGTAGACGAGCGTGCGGTCCGTGCGGATAGCTCAGATGACATGGGGATGACCAGTTTTATGCGAGTGCTAAAGCATCAGATTGGGGATCGAATTCACTAGTAGGGGATGCGTGGCCGTTCGCCATGCTGACCTGTTAGCGGGAAGCACCTATTCCCCGTTCTTTTAACTCCAAGGAGCGTCAAAGCGCAGGTTAGTGAATAAACGGCAAGCTCACAGGTTTGAATTCCTGCATTGATGGTTGCCTCCCACCTAATGAGCGAAACGGGAGGGCATATACGTGAGAGCGTTGAGTTTGGTTCCGATTGCCCAAACAGACAATCACCCTTCAACGGCAGCAGCACTTTCCCGGCCACGCGCCGGGCTTTTTAAAGCCTATTCCCGAGTGGGCTTCAAAAAGTAAGTGGACGAACTGAGGACGAGATCATGAAGAAAAGCATGGTGACATTAGGTATTTCTGGTGCGCTTGCGGCACTGATGGGGCATCAGGCAGTGCCTGCTGAAGTAACAAATAGCAATCCACGCCCGCTGCATCTTACTCGCCGGCAACGGAGACAGGCAGCGAGCAATCGAAAGAACCCGCACTGCAAAAGAAATACCGGCCGCACCAAGGGCTGCAGGAACGTCACCGCCGTATTGTCCAGTTCAAGCTGGATCAGTTTAAAGCGGCAGCATAAAGAACCAGTGACTGAGCACACAGTAAAGCCGATTCACTGCCGTAAGCAGTGCGTAACGCAAAAGCAGAGAGTGATCAGGTTGCCAGTGTGCGTAATTCGCCTGATTAACAAGGGACAAACCCTATAGGCTCTCTGCTTCTGGTTGCGATGAATGCGCAGGCTGATGCGTAACGTGTTCACGGTTGGACTGAGAGTAATCAGGCGCACAGATAGCGATAGGCGCACCTATAAAGGCCAGCTACATGCCGGAGATCAGCACCGGCCATCGCAACATCTTTTTCAGCATCTTTTGCACGAGGGCAAAAGACTTCACAGAGAGGATGGTGTGATGATCCATAGCAATGACAAACAGAACCAGCGCAAGCACCGGAAAATGAATCGCCGCAAGAGTGGTGATCAGTCGTTTGGTGGTAAAGGTGAACTTAACCCTCGCAGTGCCTGGGCTAAGAAAAACGGATAGAAAAGTTGGCCCCTCACATCTTGCCGGAAGGAAGGGGCCTTCCCAGATCGGACAAATCTGAGTGCCGAATGGAAGGATAGGCAAACCATTCAGCGGCACCAAAAGAAAACCCGCCTCAAACGGTGTTAGCGCACCATCGGCGGGTCATCAGATGATGGAGTAAGTATGAATCAGGTCAATCACGCTTGCAAGGAAACCGCGCGTGCGCGCCGCTCTGAGCGCCCTTGCAAGCTACAAACTAACGCTGTGAAGCGTGAGGAGGGGGCAATATGAGCTCGTCTACCGCGCAAGTTCTGAAGTTCCCTGAGGGGCAGTCTGTGAACTACGAGGCCAAAGGTGGCTTCATCTCTCTACACCGCTGTCTGGAGGATGAGCCGTGGGCTAAATGTCCGGTAAAGCGTGTCATCTGGGAGCACCTACTGCTCAATGCTACTCATAAACCCTACAAGACAAAGCTGGGGGCTCGCAATGTCATTCTGCAGCCTGGCCAGTTGATCTCAGGACGCACTCAAATATTGAAGAATTGCTTTGATCAGAAGCTGATTCGGGTTACTGAGGATATGGTTCGTGGTGCACTCAATTTCTTCAAAAAAGAAGGAATGATTTCTGTAACTGGCACACGGTTTGGCTCTGTCATCACCATCGTAAAGTGGAGTAAATATCAGACAAAACCGGGTGAAAAATCTCCCCAATACACTCCCCAACAAACTCCCCAGCAGAAACCCAGTAACCACGGGGCTTACAGCGAAGGCCTCCCCAGCAAAACCCCCAACTCATCCCCCACTATACAAGAAGATAAAACCTTATATAGAGATACTAACGTATCTCTTGATTCATCTGACGATGAAACCCCTTCTGTAAAAAAAGTACCTATGAAATCTTCGTTTGTATATCCGAAAGAATTTGAGTGGATTTGGAAGCATAAGCCTGAGCGTGAAGGAGCTAATCCAAAGCGTAGGGCGCTCTCTGCTTGCAACGCCCGAATCAAGCAAGGAAGCACTTGGCGAGAATTGGCTGAAGGCATGATGCGTTATCAGCAGTACTGTCAAGCCAAGGGCATCCTGAACACCGAATACGTCAAGCAGATGGCCTCATTTTTTGGCCCTGATGAGCACTTCAAAAACAGCTGGGAGATCAATCATGCACCCCAAGTCAATTCAGCAGGTCTTACCGGACAACCCCGAAAGCTTTCAACGGTCGATCGCCAGCACGCAGCCGCAGCAGAGTACATCGCGCGACTCGAATGTGAAGCTGGAAGTGCGCCAGACGCTAGCTCAGTTGTGGCTTCGCATGAGTGAGATCTACGGCGCTCAGTTTGCCAACCAGTATGGTGAAGTTGGCGGGGAAGCTTTTCAGACATGGGGCTTGGGTCTGCGGGGTATGACGGCGGAGCAGATCAAGCACGGGTTTACGAAGCTGCTGGAGCGTGAGCGCACTTTTGTGCCGAACTTGAACGAGTTCAGAAAGCTGTGCCAGGTCTCGCCAGAAGAACTGGGTATGCCTGATCTGGAAGCCGCTTATCAGGAAGCTGCAAGCAAATGCCGATCTCCGTCAAAGAAGCCATGGAGTCATCCCGGTGTGTATCACGCTGGCAAGGCTGTTGGCTGGTTCGAGTTGGGATCGAATACCCGTGAAAAAACATTCCCGGCATTCAAGACAGCTTACAACGACATTTGTGATCGGATAACCAAAGGCGAGCAGTTGGAGCTACCCGATCGTCTTGATCGAACCAAGCTTGAACAGCACCAGCATGGTGACCGGGTTGCTACCGAAGAGAACAAGGCTGCAGCCCGGAAGGCGCTGGCTGAAATGAAGGAGGCGATGGGACTGTAATGAGCGAAGTATCAGCGGAAGTTCAGAGCTTTTTCAATGCCTGCCGGTTTTGCGATACGCAGGATATTTCTGTGCGTCAGAAGTTCAGTGTGCTCTCTGAACTACTGGATATCCCGGTGGGGTATGTACCGGTCATGCTCAAGGTTCGTTCAGCGGCTAAGGGTGGGAAACATGCTACGCCGCGGATTGATGCCGTAGGTGTGTTTGTAAAGCTTTTCCCTCGCTCAGCAGGCAGTCGCACTGAATTGGCGAACTACTTAGGCATTGATGTGAATACGGTCCACGCCTACGCAACCAAGTACCGCAAGCTGATAGAGGTTCACGGTGAGGCACCGCTTAAGACCTCGAAGGAGGAATTTGAACGCAAGCAGATGCGCGAATCTTCTCTGTGGCAAAAGCAGGGCCTGAGTCTGGATCTGCTAAGACTGCCGTTCAGTGAGTTTGGTTCTGCGCTTCAGGCGCTGAAGGCGGCAGAGCAGTGATTTGCTTTGCAGGGACATTAACCATTATCGCGCTATCTGTAGCGCTATGGAGGCTGTGATGCCCGCTAACCTCATGCTGGTAAAAGGCCAAGGCAATACGCTCATGCCAATGACCGCAGCTGATTTTGAAACGGTTCAGAAGATCAAGATCGGCCGGCCTGTTGCTGCAAGTATCACTCAGCCGCGTAACCCGGTATTTCATCGCCGGTTCTTCGCGTTACTCAACCTAGCTTTTGATTACTGGGAGCCAGAGGTGCAGGAGTGGAAAGGCATTAAGGCGGAGAAGTCGTTCGAGGTATTCAGGGAACAGGTCACCATATTGGCCGGTTACCGTGAGGTCACTTACAACCTGGACGGCTCAGTCAAGGTAACAGCGAAAAGCATCAGCTTTGGCCGCATGGAAGAGCAAGAGTTCCAGAAGCTCTACAAGGCTGTATTCAACGTGTTATGGCGGATGGTGCTCAGCAAAACCGATATGAATGAGCCGCAGATTGAAACCATCCTTGCTCAGATGCTGGAGTTTGATTCATGAGCCTATTTCAGTGCCCTAAATGCGGCTGTAGAGAGAACACAGCAACCGGTTACTACTGGGAGGCTGAGCTGGATGATAAAGAGCCATTGTGTTCCGCCTGTCACACAGGTGAATGGCATAACAAGTTCCCTCGAGTCTTTTATCCGAAAGGCATACTGAAAACCAATGAGGTCGGAAACCTTCAGCATATCCAGACAGGTGTGGGCGGTCGGCAACTGGAGCAGTACGAATCTGAGGAAGAGCAGGCATGATCAAAAGCAAAGCGCTTAGAGATTCAGCCCGGGGAGAAAACTGCACCATGCGCCTGCCGGGCGTCTGCAACTTCAATCCTGAAACTACGGTACTGGCGCACGTCCCTTGCGGTATGGGCGGTATGGGTATGAAAGGCCCGGACCAGATTTCAGTTTATGCCTGCTCTTCATGCCATGACGCTCTCGACAACCGTCAGCCCGGCCATCACATCAGCGGCTGGCACATGATTCACGCCATAGCTGAAACGCAGGGCAAGATGATTGAGAAAGGTCTGGTGACCGTGAAGGGGGTGAAGCCGTGATCGAGCTTCTGAACGTGGACTGCATGGAGTACATGCGATCGCTTGAGGATAACGCTTTCGATCTTGCGATAGTGGATCCGCCCTATGGTCTTGGCGAGGCAGGCAAGCGCAGCGGTACCAGATCCTCTAAAAGTGGTGCTCAGAAGTTTTGGGGTACAAAGAACACTCGCGGCACAGCGATTAAGAGTACTCCGTTTGCTGATAAAGACTGGGATAATGAGCCGCCTTCTGCTGAGTATTTTGAAGAACTGAAGCGAGTGAGCCGTAACCAAATTATCTGGGGAGCAAATCATTTCGCCGATCGCTTCAATAGCGCCTCATCATCTTGGCTGGTTTGGGACAAAGATAACGGTACCAGCAACTTTGCAGATTGCGAGCTTGCTTACACCAGCTTTCCGACAGCGGTTCGCATGTTCAAGTATCGCTGGTCGGGCATGCTTCAGGGGGACATGAGGAACAAAGAGAAGCGGATCCATCCGACCCAGAAACCTGTGAAGCTGTATCAGTGGCTTCTGTCCAAGTACGCCAAGCCGGGTGACCGAATTCTGGATACGCATTTGGGGAGCGGTTCCAGCGCGATCGCAGCTCACATTGAGGGTTTGGATTTCGTTGGCACTGAATTGGATAGTGATTACTTCAAGGTAACGAAGGAGCGAGTGGAGAAAGAGACAATGCAAGCAGAGCTAATGCTGGCTTACGGCAACTCTACGGCATGAACCAACTCGGTAACAAAACAGGCAATTGCAGCAAAGACCATCTGCTCGATTGCCTGGCAGTGCACTTACAACGCCAGTGGTCGAAGAATTGCCGTTCTATCGATCTGCTGGCCAAACATATGTTGACCAACTGGACATTGGATCAGCGAAGGGAATACCTCGCAGGGCTGCCGGACACAGCTCGCGGGGATTTACAGAAGCGATTGCTGGATGCGCACAAAGCACTGAAGGCGGCATAACTGAAAGGATAGGGCAAATAATGAGTAAGCGATTTGGCAGAAATCAGAAACGAAAGATGAGGCAGGAGTTTCAGCACCTCCAAACCAGATTCGATGAGCAGGGGAAGAAGGCAAAGAATCTGGAAAATAATTTAATCAGCAGCGAGCTTCAGCTTCGTCGATTTGCGGAGGTTGTAGATGAGCGATTTATTGGCTTAGAGCCGCAAGTCATAAATATTCGTCATGCCTCCCAAAGGGTGCGTGTTGAGCGTATTGAAAGCCTTGGCATGCCGGTTATTGGTGATGGCTCGCCACTCAGAATGATGCCGTATTACGTAGATGAGCTCGGGATTATGGAAACCCGGGTAAAGATGGGAATGGATCAAATGATTCATCTTCGGGTTTGTCACCCTGACACCGGTGAATATGGATACGCCATCTCTCGCTTCACAATGGAGCAGGCGCCTAAAGAGTACATGGTAGAGCGAATTGCTATTGAGTTGGCTGAACAAATTATGAGAGGCCTTACATCGGTGGGTGTGGAGGATGCCGCTCAATGAAAATGACCGAGAAGGAATATCAGGATCTGATGGTCAACCGTACCCGCTGGAATGCAAAGCTGGGGCATAAGGGTAAGCCAAAGCCTGCACCAATGAGAAAGCCAAGCGGGAAGCCAGAGGTTCAGTTGGATCTGAACATGGGAGCTGCTGATTTTGGTATTGAAGACGATAAACCGCAGTTCTTATGCGGCGTTCTTCCTTCAGCTCAACTGGCGGCTGAGGAGCAAGAGCATCAAATTCCCCGAACAGAAAGCTTTTTTGTTCCATACATGGCGCCCAGCCTTAATGCGATCTATGCCGGGATTCATTGGGCTAAACGGAAAAAGCATGCAGACGCCGGCCACCAGGCTTGTGAGCCATTACGTATTACTCCGTTTTATAAGCCTGTGCACATCATCTTTCTGCCAATTGTTGGTAAACGAGCGATTGCCAGAGACTGTAGCAACTACGCCTACGCAGCCAAGGTGGTTGAGGACGGTTTGGTGCAAGCAGGGATTTTGCAGGATGACACGAATGAATTCGTGAAATCGATCACCATTGAAGAGCCTGTGAAAGATCGGTCGGTTGAGTCCGGCATGTGGGTTCACATTCAGGAAGTGGGAGAGTGGAGCGGACAGCGCTGGATGGAAGGCGGGAAGTATCCTTGGCAACAGGAGATAGCGTGATGAATGAACAAATGAAAGATCGGATTGAAGACCTGGTGGGGGTATACGTCGGCTTTCTTTACAGCACAGATCGCGAAGCCGGCTGGCATCAGCCTTCTCAAACTGAGTGGTGCAAGGACAAAAACAACAAGAAAGTCCCGTCCTTCAGGAAGAAGCAGCTCACAGCAGGCTTTGCTGCAGATGACTCCGGCGGCTCTACGCGGTTGCCTGAGGACAAGATGCTTATGGAGACGAGCTTCCTGCGAAAACAGAGCAGTAGACTCCCGCTGGCCAAATGGCTTCTGGGTGAGGTCGCTCTTAAGCATGAGAAGTACTATGCCGCACTCATAGCTGAACGCTGGTACCAGACCGTTTACAAAGCAACGCAGACCGATCGTGATTGTGCTGCCCGAATGGGTATCAATTTGCGTCAGTATCGGCACAATAAGAAGCTTGCGATGCTCAAGGCGCAGGAGCTACTTGAGTCAGAAGACAGGAAAAAGGAATACCAGAGAGAGGTGGCATGAAGGGAGATCAGGAGGTTGTGCTATGGGTTGCTGTGTCGTTATTCACTTTTGTTATGGGTGGTGCAGTCATGTCTGAGATAGATTGGACGCTTATTAAGGATTTGATCACGACCGTGTGCGCCATTGGAGCGCTCTTGATTGCTGTCAGCGGTCTGTCGACATGGAAGTCTCAGCTCAAAGGTACCAGTGAGTATGAGCTGGCAAAGAAAATAATGCTTCTTACTTACGAATTACAACAGGAGTTCGGGAGTGTTCGGAATCCGATGTTGAGGTATTCCTGGGACAAAAGCCAAGGACTCGATGCTCAAATTAATGCCGAGATGGAAATTTACCAAAATAGATTGAATTCCATGCACGGTAAATGGGCAGAGCTTCAATCAGCGCGACTTGAGGCTAAGGTGATTTGGGGGGAAGAGTCTTATGCATCATTCAAGGGCCTTGAAACTGTTGTAAGAGAGCTCCATGTGGCTGTGACAAAGCATTTTCGCCTCATGCGTAAGACAGGGGAGCGCTGGGTTGACCAGAGAATAGAGAACGAGAAGATTCTTTATACCCATTATGATGATAACGAGACATTTGCTAAAACCATTTATAAAGCTGTTTCTGATATTGAAAGTTACTTTCAAACTAGGATGCGTTAACAGTTTGACGTGACGCGAATTTGTGTTATTTTTTAACCCAAGTTAGATACATTGGCCTCAGTGCCTCAGGAAAAAACCTCGCTCTCAGCAGCGGGGTTTTTTTATGCCTGAAATTTGGGGCTATCGGCGAGCATGCCGCTGTTAACTGTTTCTGTCCTGTCTCAGTTGACCTCTGTCTGCGGCGGTATGCTCACCTATAGCTCTCGATTTCCTCTCTTTGACAAGCCAGCTGTGAAGCTCGTTGCGTCGAACCTCTGCCGGTCAAGCCAGCTGTGAAGCTCGTAAACATCGGCCCCTATGGATGATCATCATGCTTGATAAACAAGACGTGACCGTATCGGTGCTGAAGCATGCATGCGAACGGAAGGGTTACCAGTTCTTCGAGCGTGGTGACTATAACCTCAACTTGATCGGTATCCGCAGCAGCGATCTGGAAGCAAATAGCTTCAATGACCTGCTGTGCGTTGCATTTAGGCAGAAAGGGCACTGGGTGCTCTTCACTTTTGACTGCACGACTGACCCGGGCGTGTATTGGCGCAAGCATCCAATGAACCCGCTCGGTACAGCGGTACTGGTCCCTGGTCAGTATTCCGGAGCTTATGTGTTGGGTATGCACAAGGGCCGGTTTAAGGCGCTGACACAGTCCAAGGCGCTGCCGGTTTACCGGGATGCTGATTTGGATGCTGAGGTTGATTTAAGCGGCACCATTGATAACGGCTGGCATGGCATCAACATCCATTCTCGAATGGAAGGTTTGAAGTCTGATGACATTGGCAAGTGGTCAGCAGGATGCCAAGTGCTGAAGAATTACGATGAGCATATGCTGCTGATGCAGCTGTGTGAGATTGCTCAACCAAACTGGGGCAATCGCTTCACTTACACGCTTTTGGAAGAGGGTGATTTGTGGTGAAGCAACAAGTTGAATCGGATAACTACCAAGGCCCCGACCGCAGGGCTCAGCAGGGATGGCATGTGGATAAGACAGTATCAATCAGTCACATTCTGACCACGCTGACCATCGTTGTGGCCGGCATCCTCTACTTGGCAGATCAGGATAAGCGGATCTCTCAGAACACTACGGCGATTCAGCACAATACGACCAGTATTGAGCGGCAAGAAAACCGCAATAGTCGCAGCCTGGATTCAATCAACCAAAAGCTGGATAGGCTTACAGAGCTTTTGATCCAGAGGAAGTGATGTATGGACTGGCTTAAGAAAATAGCGGCGTATGCCCCGGATATCGCAGCAGCGATCGCAACGGGTGGCGGTAGTGTTATCGCATCCACTGCGTTGAGAATCGCAGCGAAAGAACTGACCGGTGATGAAGGGGCTGATGTACATCGCCTGGCAATTGCGGCCAATGATGCGACTACCGAGCAACTGACCGCGCTGGCCCGGGCTAATAATGAGTTTCTGATCGCCCTTGAGGAGCTGGATGTTGAGCGACTGAAGGCAGTGAATCGCACCATGCAGGTTGAATCTCAGTCAGAGCACTGGTGGCAATCAGCTTGGCGCCCGTTTTGGGGATTTATTTCTGCGCTCGCTTTTCTGGGGCTAGTAATTGCTGTCGGCTTTCTGGCTTTCGAAGCGATCGAAAAAGGGAATCAGAACGCCATGGTCATGATTCCTCAGCTTATCTCATCGGCAACCATGCTGTTTGGTATTCCCGCTGCCATTCTTGGCGTTGCCTCTTGGCATCGCGGTAAGGAAAAGCGCATCAAAGCTGGCGAACATCAACTGAATTCAAGTTCTGTAGAGCAACATAAATAAAGCGCTGATAAGCGTCCTGGAGTACATCATGTCAGTTAATTACACTGCCGCTGTGAAAACAGCACGAATGACAGCAACCAGAGACCACTTTGCTGATGGTATTTTGGAAATCGGCACTGCTGGTATGGGCACGGTGCTGGCTACCTTTGGTCTGTCTGTAGCCGGTGGCAGCATTTCAACTGATACATGGACGCTAGCGTTTGATAACAACACGGTGTCTGCGTCAGCCGCTGGGGTCGCTGCTGAAGCCCGAATCAAGACCAGTGGTGCAGCGAGTGATTTAACTGGTTTAACGGTCGGCACTTCTGGAACCGATGTGGTGCTGGATAATACCAATATAGCAAACGGTCAGGATGTGACGCTGACCTCAGCCGCAATCCAGCACGCATGATGGAGCTTATCGGGCTGGTGCCTGCAGAGAATGGCGGCATGCGCTGTCAAGTTGAGATCTGCAAAGCAGCCTGCTGTCGGTGCTCATCCTTTCGCCCAGATAAGCCGGGCCCTTGTGAGTATCTTACTGAGCGCCACACCTGTGAGCTTCATGAGGTAGGCGGTGATGCCTGCAAGCCAAAAGGGTGCGCCGACTATCCGCAAACTCAGTCAGATATTGACGGCATGAATCAGCAACTGGAGTCGGCCGGAATTCAGGAGCGCTGCTTACTGCAATTCAAATGAGGTAAGCCATGGCTCAGTCATTACAATCGGTCTCGCTTACTTCGCCAGCCTCAGACCCGAATATCGATACGGGCAACTCGTTCACCATGTCGGCTGCAATGACCTGGGGTGGCGGTCACGGTGGTAATGAGACGGTAGAGCTGCATTTCGAGTACTCGAGTACTTCGGGCGGCCCTTATGCAGATATACCGGTCAGCGGTTCGGAATTAACCACTTCAAGCACCAACCCGGTGTCGGTCACCAGTTCACCTGCATCGATCACCGTTAGTGGTTCTGGCGCAGGCACCTACTACGTTCGCGCCCGAGGCATTGGCGGCAGCACTTTTAGTTCAGCAGAGCAGGTAGTCACAGTTAACCAAGGAGCCATAACCGGTTCTTTGAATGCTCAGGAGAGCGGTTCAGATACCGCTTCTGCTTCAGGCTCAGTCTTGTTGAATGGGTCACTAGCAGTGCAGGAAAGTGGTGCTGATACGGCATTAATGCCTGGTACCGTGCTCATTGATGGAAGTCTTGCAGCTCAAGAGAATGGAGCGGACATAGCAAGTTTTAATGGCACGGTATCGGATCCTGCGATCACAGGGGCCCTTTCTGCTCAAGAGTCGGGCACTGATGCTGCAGCGTTCTCTGGATCTGCAACAGTTACCGGAACATTCAGTGTACAAGATGGCCCTGCTGATTCAGCTTCATTGAGCGGATCGGTTGATATTACCGGTGGTCTGTCTGCACAGGAATCAGGTGGAGATAGCGCCAGTATTACCGGCGGTGTATCTAATCCTGGTCTTAATGGAGCGCTGTTAGCCCAAGAAAGCGGGAGTGATACAGCAGGCCTGTCAGGCAGTGTAGAAGCCTCAGGCTCGGTAGCCGTCCAAGAAAGCGGTTCTGATATCGCGATTATTGCTGCCACGGTCACAGTGTCAGGCACACTTTCCGCACAAGGCGAAGGCTCGGACGCGGCTTCCATTAATGGCTCAACCAACCCGGGAGTTTCCGGCGGCTTATCTGTTCAGGAGTCGGGATCTGATATCGCGAACCTTACGGGTAGCGTAACAGTAAACGGAGCATTCTCTGCGCAAGAATCAGGAGGTCTACCACCAGGTAACTGGGTAGATATTGATGATCCCGTGACTATTCAGCAGATAGCAGATGAGGTCGTGAGCCGGTTCAACTTCAATGGCCAGGGTGATGTATTGGCCACGCTGGATGACGAGCAGGTTAATGTAAAAGGTGTCGTTGGTAACAGTGGCGGCGCTGGCTTAACCCTCCAGACTGGCGGCGTTAGTAAGGAGATGGAGAAGCAACTCAAGTCGATCGGTGAGCAACTGGCTCAATTGAGCACTCTGAAGCCCGATGAACGTATTGATGCGATTCAGCAGGCCATCAAAGCACTCTCCTTTGACTTAACACCCGCTATTGATGCTGTCAGTGTGACTGAGCGCCGAGTAGAAGGTCGAATTACAGAGGCTGTTAATGACATCACTCGAAGTCTGAAAGCGCTGCCTCAGCCAGCAGATCAACTCCAGTCCATTGAGCAAGTGCTTGCTGGGGTGACTGAGCGGCTGGAAGATGTGGGTCAGGCGGTTGCCAGCATTGAAATCCCCGAGATGCCGGAAGCTCCATCCATCGATCATCTGGCAACGAGTGACCAAGTAGATGACGTTGGGGAGCTGGTTTACAAGCTGCACAACTTTGACGATTCCGGTCTTAGAAAACAGCTAAAAGCAGTCTTGGCAGCGCAAGGGACTATTAACGAACAGCTTCAAATTATTAAGCGGCTGCAGGTCTCTGGGCAGCTGAATCAGGATTATCAGTAACTACCTGACCAGGGGGTGATCTGATCTCCCGGGGGCTGAGCCGGGTCAACAAGGGCAGCAGGAATACGAGGAGTCCTAATGAGCAATAAGTTGACCCCTAAGCAGGAGGGATTCTGTCAAGACTTTCTGGTGCTGCAGGATAAGACTGAGGCGTACAAGAAGAACTATAACTGCGCCAAAATGAAGCCTGCAACGATCAACCGAAAGGCTGTTGAGGTGTCAGAGCATCCCGCAGTGATGGCCCGTATTGCTGAGCTGATGGAAGCAAGAATGGAGCGTACCCGGGTGGATGCAGATTATGTCCTGAATCGTCTCACTGAGATCGATAGGATGGATTTTGCTGACATTCTGAATGATGACTTTTCTTTCAAACCAATCAGTAAGTGGCCGAAGATCTGGCGGCAATTTATCACCGGTTTGGATCTGGCAGAGCTATACGAGGGTCGCGGGGACGATCGCAAGATTGCCGGCGTTCTCAAGAAAATTAAATGGCCAGATAAGGTTAGGAACCTTGAGCTCATCGGCAAGCACGTCAATGTTCAGGCATTTAAAGACAAGCTAGACGTAGAGGTAGGGGCCAAAAAGTCTCTGCAGGAGTTGCTGAAAGAAGTGCGTCAAGATGGATAGAGCGGAAGAGGTTTCACTGGCTGATAAGTACATTGAACTCTACGACAGCGGCCAGCTACAGGATAAGCGTGATCTAATCTATGCGCTCAGCTTTAAGTGGTTTCGCCTAAACGTCCTGTACAAAATTAAGGTTAAGACCTCATCCAGCAAAGACGGCAAAGAGATTTCTCGGGTAGAGCGCTTCAGGCCTAACAAGGCGCAGAGAAAGCGATATATCGAGGGCTGGTCTAGAAACATCATATTGAAGGCCCGGCAGTTGGGATTCACCACGTTCGAGATGATCGACTCGCTGGATGATTGTCTTTTTAACGCCAACTTCGCAGCAGGCTGTATTGCTCACAAGCTGGACTCAGCAAAGGATATCTTCCGAAACAAGATTAAATTCGCTTACGAGCACATCCCTGCTGTGTGGATGCAGATCTTTGAAGAGATTGAGCTGGATTTCCCGACGCCGGTGAACGATAAGGGTGAGGGGTATGTGTTCTCGAATGGCTCATCCATACAGGTTGGCACCTCATATCGAGGCGACACCCTGCAGCGCCTGCATGTCTCTGAGTTCGGTAAGATCTGCGCGAAGTTTCCGGATAAGGCTGAGGAGATTGTAACCGGTGCCTTTGAGGCGGTGCCACTGGACGGCCAGCTTACGCTGGAATCAACCGCCGAAGGCAACGAAGGGTATTTTTTTGATTACTGTCAGGAAGCTCAGAAACTGGTTGAGATGGGTATTCCGCTCACCGATCTGGATTTCCGGTTCCACTTCTTTCCTTGGTGGGATGAGCCAGATTACACGCTGCCGCCGGATGCGGTCATTATCACGGCGAAGGATAAAGAGTACTTCGAAAAGCTCGAGATCAAAATTGACCGCAAGCTGACAGCCGGACAGAAAGCCTGGTATGTGAAAAAGGCTTCGGTGCTCAAAGACAAAATGAAGCGGGAGTATCCATCCACGCCGAAAGAAGCCTTTGAGCAAGCAATCGAGGGGGCTTACTACGGATCAGAGATGGCCCTGGTTCGTCAGCAAAGCCGGATTCGTAGCATCCCCTATGATCCAAGACTGCCAGTACATACCTTCTGGGATTTGGGCCGCAATGACTCGACCTCAATTTGGTTCATGCAGCACGTCCATATGGAATACCGGTTCATTCGCTATTACGAGAACAATGGCGAAGCAATCCAGTTCTATCTGAAACGGCTGCGTGAATTCGGGTATGTGTTTGGGACGATGTACCTTCCACATGATGCGGAAATTGTCGATCTGACCCGAGAGGATAATAAAAGCCGGAAGATGATCGCGCAGGACGCTGGCTTTGATGTGCGTGTCGTGCCCAGAGTGCAATCCAAGGGCGAGGCTATTCAGGCGGTGCGCGATATTTTGAATCTGTGCTGGTTTGATGAAGAGAACGCAGCGCAGGGCATTAAGTGCCTGGATCACTACCGGAAAGAATGGGATGACAAGTTAGGTGCGTTTAAGGACTCACCGCGGCATGACTGGGCATCCCACGGCAACGATGCTTTTGAGCAGTTTGCCCGCGGGTATGTTGAGCACACGATGCCTGAATCATTTGAGCCGGAGGTATGGGGATGAGTACGGCACGAACCGTTAGTTTCAAAACGTTGGTAAACCTCGCAGAGAAAGGGCGTAAGGAAGATAAAGAGCCTGCCTATGAGTTCTCAAAACGTAACTTCCAGAAAAAAACCGCCAAGCCTGGCAAGCATGTGAAGACGTATCCATGACAGATGAATTTATGCCTCAAGAGTATCAGGGGGAGTTCCTGACCCAGGCTGATGCTCAGCGCGCGATTATTGATATGGAAAAAGCCAAACAGATTGCCGAGAAGCTTTGGAAGCATTATCCGGGACATCTGTGGGCGGTTCATGCGGACACCGTAAACAATGTCGCGACGGTTCAGCTGCTGGGCGTTAGTGGCCAATGGGGTTTTTATCTTCATCTGGATAAGCTGGATCCCGGTTTGCGTAAAGTCATGCAGGCCGGCGGAGAGATCTTGGAGCGTTTTAACCTTCATCGCGGCCAGCGCCGAGATGATGAATATGCCGGGCTGGTAAGGGATTTTGCAGGACGAGTACAGCATGCAGAGTGATGAGCAGAAACAAACAGATAGTGGAGAGAACTACTGGCTGCAAAGAGCTCGGCAGATCTATTCCAACTCATCTGATTTCTTGGATGCCGATATCCGTCGCCAGGTTGAGAAGAACTTGGCGCACTTCAACAATGAGCACGCCCGTGATTCGAAGTTTAATAGCCCGAATTACCGTAACCGAAACCGTTTGTTCCATCCAAAGAGCCGTCAAGGGGTTACCAACAACGAGGCTGCATTTGCGGCAGCGATGTTCTCAACCGCTGATCTGGTATCGGTATCTGCCGGAGATGATGGTGATCCGCGCCAGCAAGCCTCAGCAGAGATTAATCAGGAGCTTTTGAATTACCGGTTAGCCCACAGTATTCCGTGGTTCTTGACCTCTGTAGGGGCTTATCAGGCGGCTCAGGTCTATGGCATCGTTGCTTCCTACAACTACTGGCGGTACGAAGAAAAGGCATATGTTGAAAGGGTTCCTCTGGTTGATGCATATACCCGACAGCCCGTTCTGGATGATCAAGGCCAGCCGGCTTATCAGGAGATAGAGCACGCGGAAGTGCTTCATGATAAGCCGTGTGTTGACCTGATTCCTTTTGAAAATTTGCGTTTTGATCCTGCTGCTGACTGGCGAGACCCAATCAGTACCAGCCCTTACGTGATACGTGAAGTACCAATGTTTGCGTGTGATGTGTTGGCGCGAATGGGAAGCGAAGATAGCAAAACAGGGCGTCAGGATTGGAAGAACTACACCATTGAGCAACTGATTTCGGCATCACAGGAAGACAATTCCAATGATGCGACACGTAAGGCGCGAGAAGGTGAGAAGCGCAATGACTCCACGGAAGTCACTGATTATGGCGATTACACAATCATTTGGCTGCGTGAGAACTTTGTTCGCATACAAGGCGAAGAGTTTGTTTACTGGACCGTGGGAGACATGCTTCTGCTGTCGGACCCTGAGCCGCTTGAGGACGTGTACTTGCATGGTATGCGCCCGATTACTCTGGGCATCTGCAACCTTGAAGCGTTCAAAAACTATCCCAAATCCCCCGTAGAATTGGCGTCAGGCCTTCAGGAGCGCGTGAACAGTGTTATCAACCAGCGTGCTGATAACGTCGATTTGGTTCTGAATAAACGTTATTACATTCGCCG
Source organism: Neptuniibacter halophilus (assembly GCF_030295765.1). NCBI lineage: Bacteria > Pseudomonadati > Pseudomonadota > Gammaproteobacteria > Oceanospirillales > Oceanospirillaceae > Neptuniibacter > Neptuniibacter halophilus. The sequence goes on from NZ_AP027292.1 coordinate 3,225,736, forward strand.
TGGTGCCAAGATTGATACAGCTGCCCTGGTGCGTAACACCCCGGGCGGCGGTGTCATGATGGATGACATTATCAAGGAGATCCGGACAGAGAGTACGCCGGATGTTACCAGTTCCAGTTATGCAGAGCAGGACCGGCTTGATGTACTGATGGATGAAGCAGCAGGTGCTTTCAGCCAGGCGAGCGTGCAAAACAACCGAGCCCTGAATGAAACCGTTGGCGGGATGGAGTTGATGAATGGCAGCGCTTCTGCAGTCAGCGAGTACCGTATCCGGACGTTTGTTGAAACTTGGGTGGAGCCAACTCTGCGACAGCTCGTTCAGCTCGAACAGAAGTATGAAACAGACGAAACCATCATGGCGCTGTGTGCCCGCAAGGCAGGCATGTATCAGAAGTATGGTGAAAACCTGCCGTTGGATCAGCTGCTTGAGGCTGAGCTCACGGTTCGCGTTAACGTAGGAATAGGGGCAACCAATCCACAGCAGAAACTGGATCGCATGATTACCGGTTTCGGCGCACTGGGTCAGATCGCTCCAAACTACTTGGTCCGAGTGAAGCCTGAAGAGGTGGTAAACGAGATCTTTGGTGCCGTGGGATACAAGGACGGTCAGCGTTTCTTTATGAACGAGCAGGAGTTTGCTGAGTTTCAGGAGCAGAATGCGCCGCCTCCGGATCCTGAATTTGAAATTAAGCGCATGGAGCTGGAGCAGAAGGGGCAAAAAATTGCTCAAGAAGGCCAGAAGCTTCAGTTCGATATGCAGTTTGCCCTGCAAGAGCTTAACCAGATAGCACAGCTCAAGCGTGAGGAACTGCAGTATAAGCGCACGGACAAGGCTGAAGACTTGCAACGCAAGGCGCTAATTGAAGAGCGTCGTATCCAGACTACCCGAGATATCGCAGCAGGCCGTAACCTGAATGATCAGACACGGATACAACTGCAGGCTCAAAACCTTTCACAGGGGAATGATACGTTCTGATGAATGAGATTGATCGCCAGATGGACTTCCTGTTTGCTGAGGCAAAGCTGGGTGTTGAAGTTGAAACATTTCTGTCCTCGAATGTGGGGCGCTATATTACCGGTCGGGCCAAGGCGGAGCTTGAAGAAATTCAGCATGAAATGCTTTCGATGCCAGCATGGCGGGAACAGTCAGTCAAAGAACTGCAGATAAAAGCCAAGGGATTGCAGCAATTGATGACCTGGCTGGATGAAGCCATTAATAACGGGCGCCAGTCAGAGCAGAGCCTGCACGAACTGGAAGAGATTGATCGGCGCTAACCCACCCTTTTAAAACCTCGCTACGGCGGGGTTTTTTATTAATCACAGCAACCAAGAGAGATATATCATGGGCGAGAAAGATGACTCTATCATCACCGACGAGTCTGCTCAGCATGATGCGGCAGGCAATCCATCATCTACCGACCAGCAACATGATGTTGTAGAAGATGAAATCAATGATGAACCTGCTGAAGCGCCGGCGGACCCGCGGGCGGCACGTCTGGCAGAGATAGCGGGTAACGTTCGCCGCGGGCGCCAAGAGGAAAATCAGGAAGAATTATCGGGTGAAGAAGACGAAAGCTCAGACCCTAATAATGACCTTGGCGATAATTCTGATCCGGAACCACTTCCTCAGGCGGCCCAGTCTCCTGTATATGAGCGTGATGGTCAGTATTTTGTGAAGGCCAAAGTGAATGGGGAAGAGAAGGAAATTCCTTGGGATAAAGCTCTTCGCAACATTCAGATCAATGAGTCGGCTGATCAGCGCATGCAATCAGTTGCGGCTCGGGAAAAGCAGCTTACAGATATGGAAATGAAGCTGAGCGAGCGTGCACAGGCTCAGCAATCTTCGTTATCGCCAGCGCCGCCATCCCCAGGGGACGCGGACATCAGGGCGAAGCAGAAGGAACTGGCTGCGCAGTATCGAGAAGCGATGCTGCATGGTGAAGATGAAAAGGCTGATGAGATTCTTGTCGAAATGAGCACATTGGGGCGCACTCCAGCCACCCCAGCCGTCGATGTGAATCAGATAGCTCAGTCCGCTGCAGAGCAGGTAGCACTGCAGAATGAACGTGCGCGACGCAGGGATGAAGCCAGCAAGGCTAATGACGATTTCAGGAATGATTTTCCAGATATTGTCGGTGACCCTAATCTTTATGCCCTGGCTAAAAACCACGCAAGGGACTTGTGGAATGAAAATCCTAATCTGACGCCTGAACAGGTCATGCGACAGACAGGAGAAAACATTCGGGACTGGAAAAAGAAGATGACAACACCGGCACCAAAGGATCAGCGAACGAATCGCAAGCGTCAGGCTGCTGGAAAAATCGCTGCTGGTAATAATCAGTCAGCAAGTTTAGGGCAAGACCCTGCGCCACCTAAAACACGGTCGCAAACCATTGCGGATATGCGCTCTCAGCGACCGGGTGCCGCAGGTTAATAATCTTATTGAACTAACGTTGTGAAACGTAAGGAGAAGTAAAATGGCTGGACAAGTATGGGAAACCGATGTTCTCGGTGGATACATGTACTCAGACGAGCTTTCCGACACTCTGCGCCAGGCGCTGCAGCCAAACTGCCGCTTCCGTCAGGCGTGCGACATCGAGGAAGGTAAGGGCCTGAACGCAGGCGATAAGCTTTACTGGAACGTCTATTCTGACGTGAAGGAAGCGGGCGGTGAACTGGATGAAAACACCGCTATGCCTGAAACCAACTATGAGATTCGTCAGGAATCCATGACCGTGACCGAGTACGGTAACTCTGTACCTTACACCGGTAAGCTGGATAACCTGTCGAAACACCCGGTTGAAAAGATCATCAAGAAGGTGATGAAGAACGATGCGCGCAAGGTGCTGGATGGCGCGGCGCACGCACAGTTCAATGCTACACCGCTGCGTGTGGCGCCAACCGGTGGTAACAATGCGAGTGCGGTAACCGTAGAAACCGGCGGCACTTCAAGTATCACCAACGATATCGCTATGAGCAAAGAGCATATCAAGTCCATTGTGGATGAGATGAAAGAGCGCGATATCATCCCGTTTGACGGTGATAACTACTGCTCCATTGGCCGCCCAAGTACGTTCCGTAATTTCAAGAACGAACTGGAAACGATTCACCAGTATGTTGAGGCTGGCTTTGGCATGATCATGAACGGAGAAATTGGCCGTTATGAAGGCTGCCGCTTCATTGAGCAGACCAACGTCGGCTCCTCAAGCTGGTCCAACGGCAAATCCGATGCTGCATACTTCTTCGGCGGCGATACCGTGTGTGAAGGTATCGTTATCCCTGAAGAGGTGCGCGGTAAGATCCCGACCGATTACGGTCGCTCCAAAGGCGTTGCTTGGTACTTCCTGGGTGGTTTTGGCATCAGCCACACTGACCCGGCTCAGGCACGCATCCTGAAGTGGGATAGCGCGGCATAAGCCGTGCTTTTCCTTTAACAGCCAGTAAAGAGGGCATGACTCATGGCTAAAGCTAAAAAAGGCACCTCTGGTGGCCTGCAAAAAGGCGTATCTTTCTGCGAATCAGCTTCTCAGAAAAGTACTGAAACCCACAACAAGGGTGGCAACCAGCGCCCCAAGAAAGGATCTGACCGCATTTAAGCGGCTGGATCTCAGATGAAATAAGGCTCCTTGATGGGGCCTTTTTTATTGGGAGATTAAAGCGATGTATGACAATCCACAGCGTGATACCTATGTGCTGCCAGCACAGAACTTTGTGAGCGGTAAGACGCTGCGCATCAAAGCACCGAAAGGCAAGCGCGGCCGTGTCGTTGATATGCAAGTGTCTGCAACCACGACATTTACTGCGGTGACCACACCTGCCTATCTTCAGGCCGGTTTGAGTTCCGACGCTGATAAGTTTGGCAATATGAATATGGGGACGCTGGCGGCGGGTTCAGCCAAGTCTGCGACCGATACCGCTGGCGAGCTGACCGGCGTGGAGATTGAGAAGGGTGAGACCCTTGAGATCTCTCAGGTTGCACCTACTGGAGGTTCTCCAGCTGGCGTGGGTGATATTCACGTAGCAGTCGAGTGGTTCTGATCTAAGGGGGCATTTGCCCCCTTATTCTTTGGGAGGCGTGTTATGCGCAAGAACCAAGATTATCGCTGGGCTGAGGAAGGCTGGGGCGAGCAAATGGAGCGTGAAGGGGTGAATAAGCTTCCTGAGCGTGATTCTGAATCAGATGGTGTTGTCGGCCGGGAACGCCTGCACCCTCATCACCGTATTGGTCGTGATACCGACCGTGCACCAGGGGATTACTACGATGATTGATCCGAAGACAGCAACCTTTGACGAAATGAAAAAGTTCGCTGAGGAGACGCTGAATGTGCGTGTCGCTCACAACATCAGCGAAGACAAGTTGCGAGCAAAGTTGACGGAAGCTATCGCCGCCATGCGGAAGGAGCCAGAGGGTGAATCCGATCCTGTTGCAGCAGCTGAAGCTGTGAGCTCAACGGCCGAATCGAGCGACCTCGATCCTGACGCAGAGCCAGATGATGGCAATGACGAAGAAGGTGATATTGAGCAGGATCCGGAGCTGCCGTTGCAACTGAACCGTTCCAAGGCCTTTGGCACGGTGCGGGGTCTGCCGGGCGTTGCTTTCTATCAGGATGGTGAGTACTTCGACAATCACGGCAATCAGGTTGAACTGGAGAGTTAATCCGTGAATTTCCTCGAGCTCTGCCAGGATGTGCGCCGCGAGTGCGGCGTTACTGGTACCGGTCCTGCAGCCGTGACCAGCCAAACCGGCGAAATGCAAAATATCGTTAAGTGGACCAACAAGGCCTACATCGATATTTGCAATCGTTGGTTTAACTGGAAATTCCTTTGGGCGCAGAAAACGATTGCGGTTCAGCAAGGGATTGCACTGTACTCTGAGGCTGATATTGGCATCTGGGATAAGCGAACCTTTTATTTGAATGGCGAACCACTCAACGTCATCGAGTATGAGCAGGCGGTGCGAGATGGGTGGACCGTGGACACCAACGAATCTACACCGGATACCGTGGTGCTGATGCCAGATGGGCAGTTAAAACTGAGCCCGGTACCGGATGCGAGTTATTCGCTGACTGCTGATTGCTTTATTGAGGCGTCAGAGATGGCTTCCAATAATGACCAGCCACTGATCCCTGCACGCTTCCATGAAGTGATCGTAGCGCGTGCGATGATCTACTACGGATCATTCGAAGACGCGCCAGAAGTGAAACAGGAAGGCGCTGAACGGTTTTCTATTGCGATCGAGCAGTTGGAAAGTCATCAGTTACCAGATGATGGTAATTCAAGTCAGGTTAACACCGGCGGTGATGCCATTGTGGTGGTGCCTCAATGACCACGCGCAACAAATACACTGCTCTATCCGGCGGGTTGGATCTTATCTCGCCGCCCATTGAAATGAATCCGGAGAGAGCGCTACTGGCGCTGAATTATGAACTGGATGCCAATGGCAAATTTGTGTCCCTTGAGGGGTATTCCCAGATAGGCGGAAGCACACTTGCAGGTTCTGGTGATGTGCTTGGATTGGAGGTTTATAAAGGAGAGCTCTACGGAATTCGAGAAGATGCTGGAGCTGCCAAACTTTATAAGAATAACGCTGGCACCTGGAGCGAAATAGCACCCGCTGCCGGCACAATGCCGATCGGCCCTTATGAACTGGATACGGCGACGTTTAAAGCGCTGGCCAACGCTCAGGTCATGATGATGCAATGCCGAAATAGCGGCAAGCCATGGCAGTATGACGGGACAACCTTGTCTGAACTGACAAATGCGCCTGCAGGAGGGCGATTCCTCAAGGAGCACTCAAACCACTTATTCATTGGTTTTGAAGCGGGCTCGGTTCAATTTTCAGCACTGGGTGACCCGAGCGACTGGCAAACAGCCAATGGAGCCGGTGAGTTTGGCGTATCGGATAGCTTGACGGGTTTTGCTCCCCTGAAGAAAGCGCTGGCTATTGCATGCGAGAAGTCTGTCCAAATCCTTTACGGAACCATTAGCGCTGATTTTCAGCGTGAATATCACAGTGGCACTGGCGTTATCTCGGGCACTACCCAGAGTCTGGGCGGGTCTGCTTTATTTCTGGCAGAAGCAGGCCTATCGAGCCTCGATACAATTGATGACTTCGGTGACTTTGCGCTTGGTAATTGGGGGGAACGGGTTAAGCCTCTGCTGGACCTGACTGCCACGCCCACCTGTTCCGCAATATTGAAACGTAAAAATCAGTACTGGCTTTTTTACAGCGATGGTACCGCGCTGATTTGCCGATGGTACGGCGGGGCGACATGGGGTATTACCACGGCAAAACTGCCTGTTGTTGTTAAGGCAGCCTGCTCTGGTGTCGTTGCCGGACAAGAAGAAATGTTCATTGGAACGGATCAAGGTGATGTCTTCCAAATGAACAGCGGCACTTCGTTTAATGGCGCTGATATCCAGACAACGCTGGCAGTTGCATACAACCATCTCGGAAACCCGGATATCCGTAAGCGTTTTCGGCGAGTCTTCCTTGATATCCAGGCCGAAAGCACAGTTCAGATTTCAGCGCTTCCACAGTTCGATTATGGCGATAACGAAATAGCCCGACACTTGGTGCTCTTCAAGGATGCACTGGCGCAAGGCGGTCAGTGGGGAATTTCCAACTGGAGCGAGTTTGCTTGGGGATCACCTATCGTGGATCGCTTCAAGATCGATACGATCGGTACCGCAACGGCCATCAACTTCATCATTAATACCAAATCTGCACTTGCAAAGCCGCACCGCATTGCTGGCTATTCAACCCATTTTTCAGCTCGGAGATTGAAGCGTGGCTAACGAATATTTTGACAACTCAGAACTCGGTCAGCGGTTTGTTGAAGGCGAAACTGCCCGTGGTTCTGATGTCGATAACAAGCTCGATTCTGTGGAGGCTGGCTTTGATAAGCTGCCAACCGAAACCCAGTTAAAAGAAGGCCGGGTAACGTTAGGTATCGACACCGGAACGGCTAACAACTACTTGATTGCGATGCCTTATGCACCTACCGCTTATTCTGCGGGCATGACGCTGCGGTTTAAGGTGGTAAATGCAAACACCGGTCCTTCTACAGTAAACGTGGATAGTCTTGGCGCCAAAACCATTAAACGACCTGATGGCACGGCACTCAAATCCGGAGACCTGTCAGCAGCAGCAACTGTCACACTTACTTATGATGGAGTTAATTTCCGTCTTGATAGTCCATCCATGAATTCAGTAGCAGATGCAGAGGCTTCAGCTGCTAGCGCAGCAAATAGCGCATCTGCAGCTGTAACCAGTGAATCTAATGCAGCAAGCAGCGCATCGGCATCAGCTTCCAGTGCTTCTGCTGCAGGCAGCTCAGAAACCAATGCAGCGGCCTCCGCAGCGTCTGCCTCATCTTCGGCAAGCAGTGCCGCAACCTCAGCCGCGAGCGCCTCCAGCTCTGCTAATGCAGCGAGTAGCTCTGCCGCTAACGCATCCACATCAGCAACTGCTGCAGACACCTCGAAGTCAAATGCTGCCATTTCCGCGAATGCGGCAGCGGCATCAGCTTCCAACGCAGCAAGCTCTGAGACAGTGGCATCTGCTTCTGAGATAAATGCAGCCGCCTCTGAGATTAACGCGGCTGCTTCGGAAACTGCCGCAGCAGGCTCCGCTACTGCCGCAGCTAACTCGGCTGCCAGCATTAACAAGGTTCCATACTCTGCGCGCAACTGCGTACTGAATCAGGCGGCTGTTTCTCAAGATGACTCTACGCGAGTAGGCCAAAGCTCTACCCTGTTTACAGGCGCGCCCGATTTAATTGTTAACACTGGTGTCGATATGACAAGCCAATGGGGGGTGGCCGGTGAACAGTTCGGCGGTTTGACTTGGATTAAGTCCCGTACTGGTACAACAGGGCATTACTTATTTGACACCGTGCGAGGTGGGGATAATCGACTTCGTTCGGATTCAACGCTTGATGAGGCTGCAGTTGACGGTGTTGCGTTCCTTAATAATGGTATTTCTCTTGGAACTGAAACCGGCATAAACAGCACAGGCGTAGCGCATGTAGTGTGGTCATTTCAAACTTCGCACCGTACTAAAGGTGTCACCAATCGAAATAAACCATATACCTGTCACTACAACCCTCAAACTGGCTTCTCTATGGTCGGATATGAGGCGGACGGGATTGCTGGCCATGAGCTACCATATCACCTCCCTATACCACCAGAGCTGAGCATTTATAAAAACGAGGCAAGCGGGTACAACTGGCTGGTTAAGATTCCTGAGTGGGACGGCACTTTGAACGCCATATTGCTAAACACCACAGGGGCTTTGACCACCAATACCGGGAGTGATTGCGTTACAACTGATAGCGTTATCTCATTAGGATCTTCCGGACATCTCAATGCCAGCGGCGCTCAATACATGTCCTACCACTTCGCCTCTGTTCCGGGGGTGTCTAAAGTGGGTCAGTACATTGGTACAGGGCTGCCGGGTAACTACGTAGATTGTGACTTTGGTGATGATACTGCTGGTTGGCTTTTGATTAAAAACCTGACTACAGGGACTACGCAATGGGTTCTTATTGATGCAGTTCGCACGGATAAGTACCTGTTAGGGGGTGTTGATGCTGAAACTAGCGGCACTCCGGTGGAGTTTGTGCCGGGAGGTTTTGTTGCCACCTCTACAGGCTCTTGGTATAACACGCTGGACAATAAATACCTGTTCCTGGCATTCGCAAAAACCTCCTCAGACGGCACTAAAGCATGGGCCGAGTACTCTTACCCGGTAGCTCCTGACACCGTATCAATCAAAGAGAACAGCTTAATTAGCTACGCTGGCGGTTTCGATGCGCTAGGCCCTGTTGATTACGTTGAGCAAGTAGGTGCAGGGGCTACATTCAAGACGCGATCCAATCAACTGACTAACGGTTCTTTTGATACGGATGCTACCGGGTGGAATGTAGCTAACAACGCAACTGTTACAGTTGATGCAAACGGCGTTACCGTAACCAACACTGAGGCTAATGGTTATATATACCAATCCTTTGCAGCAGAGGTAGGTCGGAATTACGTACTACAGTTTGATATTACTGATGATGTTGGCCCTGTAGGTGCCCGTGTGCGGGTGGGTGAGTCTACCAGTGGTACAGAAATGTATACAAACACCACGGCGCTACCTGTTGGATACTACAACATAGAGTTCACAGCGACCTCTAGCACAGTGTTTGTCCGGCTGGGGTGTCATGGTGGTACTGCAGGCGAGTCCATGACCTTTGACAATGTTAGTGTTCTTGAAGCAGATCAACTGTCCCGCCCCGTGTATCTCTATAAAGATCGGAACGGCTCATATGGAACCACTGAGCATCGTCCACTTATCGGAACCTCCCGCGACAGCGCTGATGAATGGGGCGTAGAGTCTCCGCTTGATCCAAGCCTGAGGACTACCGCCAAGCATAGTGGTTATGAGAGTTCCACAGGTGTTGTTAGTGCGAGCGGGGAGACTTCTACTAACTATGCTTGGAAGGCGTTTAATAAAGACCCTAACAATATGCTAACCAGTTCTTTCTGGACGGTTGGCTCTCAAGTTTCTCAGCTTCAATATAAGCTTACTGAGAAGCGAATCCTCAAGTCATGGCGCTTACGTGAGTACAATGCCATAACCGAGACACCTCAACGCTTTACTATTGAAGGCTCTAATGATGGGCTGAATTGGGTAGTTATTGATGGTAGTTACTCAACCGCTAATTATACAGGTAATGGCGCATACTTATGGGGAGATCTACAAGATACCTCTTATAATACAACACCCTACCTATATCACCGTATAAATGTAACTCAAACTTCTAGTGGTACTGTCACAGCTCTAGCCGAACTAGAATTTAACACCGTCCTACCGTCTGACTATTACAACATCTCTGAGGGGGTGATGTATGAATCAGCTACTGAAAAGCAGACAAATGGTGGCTTCGATACGGACACTGTTTGGACTAAAGGGGATGGTTGGTCTATCTCAGGCGGTGAGGCGCATAGTGACGGCTCTCAAACCAATACCTCTACCCTTGGCTATGACATGGCTCTTACCGTAGGTGATTCCTATCTGATTGAGTGGGAGGTAACTGCATATACTTCAGGTTCTATCCGTGGACGGTGCGGGGGTGTGAATGGTGCGCTCCTGAATGGATTAGGGGTTAAGCAGCAGATCATTGTAGCAGGCGCTGGTGCCAATACAGGCGTTAACTGTAGCGCAGACTTCGTGGGTAGTATTGATAATATCCGCGTGATTCCAATCAACCACTTGGAGCACACGGCTACCGAGCGAGTCTACCTCGCCAAGCTGATTCTTGATGCCGGGGGAGGCATCTCCTCTATTGAAAACTTCCCGATTTCCAAGGGAATGCTACAGGACACTGAGGTGCATGGTGATCTGAAGGTAAGGGGAGGCATTGAAAGCGATCAGGTGCTTCGGGCGTGGGTGTCATTTGACGGTACCCAAAGCCCTGCTCTGATCAAGTCCAGCTATAACGTAGACGACATTGTTAGAACCTCTGCAGGTATCTATAAAATCATCTTCTCCGAACCTCAGCCGGACAGGGACTATTTAGCTCTAGGAAGTGGTGGCAACGAGGGTCTATCAGCAGGTGACTTGAGTCGCGGACTATCTACCGAGAAGGAATGCACGGTCGTTGTCTATAACTCCGCAGGGGCGGCTGTAGATCGAGAGCATACAGATATCATCTTTATCGGGAGGGCTAAGTAATGGGCTTTGCATATATGCAAGACGGTCTATTCCAGACCTGTGCTAAACAGTCCAGTGTCCCTGGTGGTGTTGAGCGTGTGGAGTTTGAAAGGGGTAGCCTACCGGCTGCTCCTGAGTTCCTGACAATCGTAGATGGTGTGATCGTTGTTGATAATGATAAGGCTAACGCTGCATCGATTGAAACTGTAAAGCGGGCTGTTCAGGCCCTGCATGACAAAGAGGCGCGTGATCGCGGCTACGACAATATCAATAGCTGCGGGAAATACTGCGGTTACGAGAATGGCTACCGCGCCGAGTGCGAGGCGCTTGGTGCCTGGGTGGCTGCGTGCTGGGATCTTTGTTACTCAATGCTGGCTGATTGGCAGGCTGGCAATATTCCCGATCCAACCCTTGAAACCGTGATGGAGGCTATGCCTGATGCGCCTGCTTAAGTATGTGTTGCAGTTGATCTTTATCGACTGCATTTTGCTAAACCTGCTGCCCGCCCTGATTCTGATCCCGGCGGGCTTTTTTTTGATACCTATTGCCATGTGCTGGCGCTACGAGGCTGAGCCAAAAGCCGGCCATCCGGTTCACCAGGCGCACTGGCGCTATATCCGGCTGCCTAAGTGGGCGCTGATCTGGGAAGGAGAGAATGGTTTGATGGGCGATGGTACCCGGATTCATTCCGCCCCTGATATCGATGGTGATGATATTCCGGATCCGGGTTCATGGTGGGCAATGTATTGCTGGGCTGCTTTCAGGAATCCATTAGGTGGCTGGGATAGGCTGGTTTCAGGTTTCCATCTGAATGCGACAGATATGATTAAGTATTATGGAGCCTTTGAGGTTGATGATGTATCTGGCCGGTACGGTTGGCAAATGGTGATCACTCACGGCCAGCGCCGAACGGTAACTGGTTTTTACTGGGTGGTGCGGATCTCCTCGGGGAAATGCTTTCGGTTGAGAATGGGGTATAAAGTGAAGCCATCCTACAAAGGGAAGGCCCGACTAATAGATGCCACACCGATGAGCGTTTCTATCAAGAGTGTGAGCCGAGCATTTAGCTGATAAATCAATCCACACACTCAAGAAAAATCGGTTACACTTTGATCAAACCACTGTTGTGATAACAGAGGAATCGTATTATGACGACCACCGCAACACCTGGGTATTCTATCGACCCGCAAAAGCAAACAGTATCCGGTCAGTTAACGGATCTGCTTGATCAAGACAACCCCTATATGAACCAAGCTCGTAAGCAGGGTGAATCCTATGCTGCGCAGCGAGGTATGCTTAACAGCTCCATGGCTGCAGGTGCATCTCAGGATGCGGCAATCAAAGCTGCTTTACCTATTGCGCAAGCTGATGCAGCGACCCATAACCAGTTTGCCTCTCAAAAATATGGAACTGAGCTTCAGAAAGATCTCAATACTCAGAAAAACTTATTTGACCACGGTTTATTAGATCGTGAGCAGGCGTTTGCAGCTGATCAAAATAATGCAAAGTTTGATCAAGAGTGGCGCTTGGCATTGGCTGATAGCGCGACTCAGCGTGAAGTGGAAGCGCTGAAGCAGCAAGCTGGCTTGTATGCACAGTTCACCAAAGGGGTGGCAGACATCAATGCGGCGGATATGACGGGATCTGAAAAATCAGCAGCGGTCGCTTCGCTATGGGAGCAGTTTCAGAAAGGCTCCGAGATTTCTAATACGCTGCGAAACATCCAAATCAACTCAGATGGCAGTGTTACTCGAACCGGCGGAACCACAAGTTCCACAGATGGATCTGGATCTTATCAAGAGCCTTCTATCCAGCCTACAACTCCATCATATACGTTTGGTGATGGCGGTATGTATATCTCAGGCATTACAACCGACAGTAGTGGCAATCTGGTGAATAAGTACGGTGAAACCAAGCCAGCAGATAAGCAGGCCAGCTTCAATGAAGAGGGGTACACCTGGTCGCTTAAAGCAGGCGAGTGGGTTAAAGAGCCAACACCGGTGATACCTATATGGCGTCCCGGTGGGGGAGATGGTGGTAACTAATGATTCGTCACGCATGCATGGCTGATATTGAGGCTGTCATTGAGTTGTGCAAAGAAGGCCGAGATACCTCGGCAACCTTGGGCGTAATTGATGGGTGCCGAGAGACAATTACTGCCAATCTGAAGTCCGCTGTGTTGAGTCCGTATCAGCTTTTCTTAGTCAAGGACGTCGAAGGGAAACTGGTTGGTATGCTGCTCGGTTTTCTTGCACCTGGTTGGTGGCATCAGGGTTTTGTGGCTTCAGAGCAGTTCTTTTACATCCAGCCCGGCTTCCGCGGGGACGGTGTCAGAATGCTGGATCGATTCATTGAATGGGCCTGGGGCTTTCCGGAGACCAAACAAATTTTCTTATCAATATCCTATGGTGGCGAAGAAGGACGGCGCACAGAAAAACTGTACGACCGACGCTTTCCGGGTGCCCGGGTAGGTGCAAGTTACTCAATCGTGAAGGAGTGAGTTATGAGCGTTCAAGCTGTAGTGCCGTTGCTGAAAGTAGTTGGCGGCGTAATGGCGGCGAAGACTGCCGTTGAGGGCATCAAAGAAGGGAACTTGCTGAAAGCTGCCCTGGGTGGAGTAGGGGCCTACATGTCTTTTACTGGTCTCTCTGCTGGGGCTGAAAGTGCTGGCGCTGGGGCAGGAACAGCTACTGTCCAAGAAACGGTAACCGGTGGAGCAACAGCTAGCGCGTCAGGTGCTGAAGGCGTTACAGCGCTTACAGAGATGCAGAATGGTATTGCTGATGCTATGGCAGGCAAGGCGGCAAGTGGGACATTTACTGAAGCTGTATCAACAGGGATATCAAATGCGAACAACGGGATTGTCACCAATGGCTTTCTTGATTCCGTAGGTGGAGCAATTGGAGATAACAAGCTGGGTAATTTTGTTGGGTCTTTGAATGACAAAGGAAACCTCTTTGGTGATGAGGGGCTTTTGGATTTCTCAGGCGGTGCGGCCTCTTCAGCGGGCTCTGATTCCGGTTTGTTTGATGGCTTGCTGGGCAGTGATTACGTCAAAGGCCAAATGGTCTCAGGCGGCTTGCAGCTATATGGCGGCAAGATGGCAGGAGATGGCTTACAGGAAAGAGCGGAATGGGAACTGGAGCAGCAGCGTAAGGACTACGAAGAACAAAGGGCGCGAAGAGCCTCCGTTGCAGACACCTCTTTCTTGAAGGGGCTGCGATGGGATGAAGCACAAGGCCGGTACGTGCCGGTAATGACCGCATAAGGAGCATTTATGAATGATATGAATCCACAGCAGGGGCAGCCTCAGGCGGATGGTGGGCTGCTGAGTCTTGCTGAAGATCTGAACCCCGGCCAGGTTGAGATGATGAAGAAAGGCTTCCAGATCGCCCAGCAAATCATGTATGACGAGCAGGTGTTTGGCTCCATGATGCAAGAGGCGATGCAGGGCGGTGAACCTGCGGAAGCGCTCGGCAACATGGTTGTCCAGGTTGTGATGAAGCTACAGGAGCACTTTGGCAAAGTGGACTTTGTAGTGCTGTTGGCACTGGGCATTAAGGTCATTGATGATCTCGCGGATGCCATTAATCAAACCGGGCGCCTGCAGATTGAAGAGCAGGATATTCAGCAGGCCATGAGCCTTGCGGTTCAGATGTGGTTGACCGCAAATCAAGGAAGTTATGACCCTGCGGAAGTGCAAAGTTTGGCTGGCCAAGCAAAGCAAGGAGGGCTGTAATGGGTTGGGGATCCGCTATTGGGATGGGCCAAGCCATTCAGGGCATTGGCCAAAATGTGCAGGATGATCTGAAGCAGCAGCGCGTACAGCAGTGGCGCCAGCAAGAAGCGCAGAACGATCGCCAGTTCCGTAGAGAGCTTTCTGACAATGAGCAGGCGAGGGCTGATGAACGACTTGACCAGGAAATGCAATTTAAAACTGAGCAGAGTCAGCTGGATCGACAGTCGGCAGAGAAGATAGCAAGCATGCGAACCGGTGTCAGTGGCGGGAAGGTTGGCCGTTTTAAACCGGTAACCAATGACGCAACTGGCGAGACTCGCATATTGGATACGATGACCGGGCGCTACATGGATGGTGGTGAGGGCGGCGAGCAAGCTCCTTTTGATCCCGATGCTTTCATCCAAAAGTACCAGCAAAGCAAGGCTTCCGATGGAGCTGCTGCCCCGTCAGAGCCTGGTAAGCACATCCCTCTTTCTGACCAGCACCAGAATGAACAATCCACGCAACAAGCGGCGCAGAATAATGCCAAGCAGATCCGGTATTTTGATGCTCAGCTTGCCAATGTGGCTAACCGGGTTGACGATCTGGCAGGTCTGGCATTGCCAGACAATAGCGGTCTTTTTAATTCGGCATCGGCAGGCACAAACGATCAGAATGCGAAAAAGCATTTCATGACAATGCTTGAAGATATTTACCGCAACGGCACAGATACGCAAAAGCAACAAGCAAAGGCGCTTTACAGTAGATTGATGGGCGCTAATTAATACTATCCCGGCCTGTCGAGAGGACACCCGTGAGCTACATTGAAGATCTCCGAAATGAGTTTCCCGAGCTGAATCAGATCTCTGATGATCAGCTTATTTCTATCTTGCCTCGCCTTGAGCCTGAGCAGTTTGGCAGCCTTTCCCAGGAGCAGTTGGTTTATGCTGCGACAAATAATGACTCCCAATTTACAAAGGGTGTAAAGGCTGGGGTGGATCAGATCCAAGCGATGGGCGCCGGCGCCGCTGCTGCACTGGGTGACCTGGCTGGTGCAACTGATCTGAAATCCTGGGGTATAGGTACCTATCAGAAAAATACCGCTGAAGCCGGCCAGTATGCCCCGAATGTTGAGGGCTTTACGGAAATAGAGGGTGTTGAGGACGCGCTTGATTGGGCGGGCTATACGCTGGGCAACCTGGTACCGACCATGGCCACCGCTATTGCGGGCGGTGGTATCGGAGGTTTGGTTGGTAAGCAAGTCGCCAAAAAAGCAGCAGCTGAGATCATGGCCAAGGAGTTGGCTAAAGGCACGGCCAAGGATGTTGCCGCTAAGCTAGCCGGCAAAGCGATTGCACAGCGTGTGGCTGCCGGGCAGGGCATAGGTGCATTTGGTGCATCGGCCGGTATGGAAACGGGCTCGATTTACGGCGAAACCGAAGATGCAGGGGTGTCGCTGGCACATGGTGCTATAGCAGGTGCATTTGATGCCCTGCCTGTGGCTCGCATACTGGGTAAGTTTGGCATTGCGGGCGCGGCAAAAGAGCAGGTGAAGCGCTCTGTTGCAGGTGAGCTGCTTAAGCAGGGGGGATTTGAAGCCGGTACCGAAGCACTGCAGACGCTTGTTGAACAACATGCGAAGCATTGGGTGGAGACAAATGGTAAATCCTTGCTGGTCAATCTGGGAGAGGTAAACACCAAGGAAATCATTAACGCCGCCGCAGCTGGCGCACTGGGTGGTGGGGCAATGGGCGGTGCTGCAGGCCTTATCACCCGTAATCCGATGGCAAATGCAGACGAAAAAATCAGACAGGCTGGTGAACAAGCGGCCGCTCAGGGTGGCGATATACTGGACCAGTCGCTTGCTCAAGCTGAAGTGCAAAGCAAAGTTACCCCGGAAGCGGTCGGGGAAACTCGAGCCCGGCAGGCTCAAGTGCAGACAGCCGAAGATCTGGGCGTTACGTTTGAGCAGTATGAGACACCGTTGGTCGATGAACAGCATAGCAGTCGAGACATGTCGGGCATTGATGGGCTGATTATTGCTGCCGAGCGCATGGGGTTTGATGAGGAGTCGGCCCGGCTTCGCAATGCCAAGAAATTGTATGAGCGCGCAGACGGGTTCCGTAACCGCGGGGAGCATGATTTTGCCAATCGACTTTTCCAGAATGCCAATAAAATTTACCGTGATGTCACTGAGGCGAGTGAGCCGCTAAAGCAGGAGGCAGCTAATTACCCTGTTGCTTATGTGGCGCAGGGCGAGGTGCTGGGAGGGGATGTTGTACCAACTGCCCCCCACCCTGAAGGCAGTGTATACGATCAGGCCCCAAGCCCGGCTGGTGTAGGAAACCCAACTCAGCGCATTACGGCCCAAGGCCCTGTTAATCGCCTTGAAGACGGGAAGATTATTTATGGCGATATACCTGCAGATGTTCGTGCAGCTAAAGCGCAAGCAGAGGCCAACACGTTTGGGGCTCTTTACGGGCAAGAAGGGCAGACGCCTTATGCCCCGAGTGCGATTGAAGGTGAACTGGATCGAAGCGGTGAGCTTCCGGACAACCGCGTTAAGCAGCTTCCACCGGGGACAGGTCAGATCAACATGCCGTATATGGCACCTGAGGCGGAGCCGTTAAACCCGCTTTATGAGGGAGTGGGAGAAAGCATTGTAAAGCGTCAGGCGCCGGGTACAGCCCTGCCACAGCCGGGCATTTCTCAAGAACAGATGATCGATATCCAGCAGCAGGCGCGCGAGCCAGCTCAGGATATGGCCGGTGTACCTCTCAACAGTGAATGGACGGCTTTCTCAAATGAGACGGGAACCAAGGGTGTTCCGCGTGCAGAAATGCCGCAAATCAAAGCGGAGCATCGCGGGGCTATGACGAACTTCATGAATGCTCGAGGCGTATCGCATCAGCAGATGGAATTGCCGGCGAACAGTCTGAAGCCAACCCAGGCTGAATTTTCGCCTGAGAAAGTGAGGAAGGCCATGGAATATGAGGGGGGAGACCGCTCAATCCTGGTCTCCTCTGATAACTTTGTGTTGGATGGGCATCATCAGTGGCTGGCTAAAAGAGAGGTTGGCGCACCGATCAAAGTGATACGCCTTAATGCGCCTATTGATGAGTTGATTCCGTTAGCGCGCGAGTTTCCAAGCTCTGAAGCGGCGGGTGGCATCACTCAGGTTAGTACTTCAACCCTTGCTGAATCTGAGACACAAGCCGATTTGAGCCTCAAAGATGAGGCGCAAGGTTCCGATCAGGCAAAAAGGATCCTGCACCCTGAAAAGGTTACGACTCCCCCTAATGAGCAAGAACGTCAGGCGCAGTCAGCGATAGACCTGGATGACTTTGGGCAAAAACTGGGGCGCGCACGGAAGGATGAGATGCCAGCGGTTCGTGAGCGCCTGGATAACATGGATGACGATGCGATAGCTGCCAGTTCGCTGAGTAAAATTTGGCCCAAGGCAGAAATTGATGGAATCGAAGATACTGGCCAGGCGGCCGTTGCCTTTGTTGCACGTGATCTTATCCCTGCAAAACCACGCAAAAAATACCGCTTGCAGCGCTGGGTTGAATCGGTACGTAGCGCCCGGGATATGCTGGTGATGTTGGATGAATCCGGTGCTTCCGTGGAACGATTTCTCGAGCACCTTCGCAAAAGCAAAAGCCGTCAGTTGGGTGCAATCGCCAATCGGATTGAATTGCTAACCATGCTGGACCGCACGAACTGGTCCCGTATCGGTGAAGTACAGGTGATCGAGGCAAATGAATCCATTGGTACTGAAGATCAGATCTGGGTGCGTATTGATTATCGCAGCCACCCATTCAAAGGAGCAGCAGAGCTGGATCAGATCCTTGATCAGGTGAACGAAAAGTTGGGAGAAAGTGCTGTCAATCTGAAGATGAAGTTTGAAATCCGCAGTACACGCGGTGAGTACTTCATTAATAAGACCGGAGATAAAGAGCAGCGAAGGCTGAAAACCTTTGATGAGCTTGGGGCTGCGCGCAAGTACCTACGGAATCATCATGAGGCACTTGTTTCTGAATGGGAACGTGTAAAAGAGCGCGATAATGTCAAAAAGGCCGATGTTCGCTCCAAAGAAAATCGTCCTCGGACCGGCCAGGATTATCGTCAGGGGAAGGACATAACGGTTGATGAATTTCAGGATGCATTTGGTTTCCGTGGTGTTGAGTTTGGAAACTGGGTAAAACAGGGCGCAGGTGGTAAAGAGCGCCAGGGTATGTTGAATCAGGCATATGATGCCTTGATGGATCTAGCCGGCATCCTCGATGTGCCTTCTCAAGCGATCTCTCTTGAGGGACGCCTGGGGCTCGGCTTTGGCTCTCGGGGTAAGGGAGGAGCTTCTGCGCACTATGAGCCTGACTTGCTGGTTATCAATCTCACCAAAACTAAAGGGGCGGGTGCGCTTGCTCATGAGTGGTTCCATGCACTTGATAACTACTTTGCTCATAAGCGCGGCGGCGTTGATCTGAGCGATCAGACTGCAGACGGCTACCGAAAAAACAATTATGTAACCTACAAGCCTGAACAGCTGTTGATTCATAAAGATCATCGCCAGTACAAAATGAGTGCAGCGGATCTCAAGCGACGGCGTGAGCAACATCCTGATTCGGGCTACCTGGACCCCAAGAATTGGATTCCAGATCCTGATCACAAAGCAGGTGTGCGCCCTGTTGTGGAGAAGGCATTTGCGAACTTGGTGGAAGTTTTGAACCAGTCGCCAATGAAGCAGCGCGCAGAGGTTATTGATAAAGGAAAGGTAGATGGGTATTGGTCACGCATCATAGAACGCGGAGCGCGGGCATTCGAAAACTATGTCATTACCAAAATGGATCAATCTGGTTTTGATAATGATTATCTGGCCAATGTGATTAGTGAGGATAAATTCCCGAGAGATTCCGGGCGCTACCCCTACCTGAAGAACGAAGAAATTGAGCCAGTTGAACGAGCCTTTGATGAGCTGTTTAGCACGCTTGAGTCCAAGGAAACCGAATCAGGTGTCGCGCTTTTCTCCCGTTCGGCGGGTCATGGTGCTGATAACAGTACCGTCCTCACAGTGGATGCAACGGAAGCCGTAGCTCGTAGAATCGCTGCCCGACTTCGGTTGAGCGATGGTGTCGGTATCCGGGTTGTCGCTACTGAGGCTGACCTGCCGGCTGCGATTCTTGAACAAGCGGCCGAGCATGGAGCGGAAGGCGAGGTACATGCTGTTCTTCATAAAGGCGACATCTTCCTTGTTGCTGATCGAATGGCAGATGAAACAGCAGTTGAGACTGCAATCCTGCATGAATCTGCCCACTACGGTGGGCGCGCGGCTTTCGGAAAGAATATCACAAAAGCCTACCGCAAGGTGATGTTGGGGTTGGGTGGCATTAATGGAATGAAAGCGAAGGCCAAAGAACTCGGTTTTTATGAAGATATGCAGCCCTATTTTGAGACAGCAGCAGGTTATGCTGCCTCTCAGGGTGAGCCATATCTGGTTGATGAATTCCTGTCTCATGCCAATCAGCAACGAACCGATGAAAAGCTCGGCGCTAAAGTTAAGCGGATCCTGAATGAGTTCTACGGCGCCATCAGGGATATGCTACGACGCTACAATTTTAAGTCGCTTGAAAAGCTGACGAATGCAGATATAGCGTTCCTGTTGAAGCAGATTAACAAGGCGGCCAGAGAGGGAGATGGAAAGGTAGATACGCCTCATTTTATGCGTGTAACCGACGGTGATGAGCTGGCCATGTTTTTTGCCGACCTTGCTGAAGGGATTGAAGAGGGTGACAGTCATATCGAGGATGCTCCTGCATTCTCACGTAAAGCCGCTCCTGACAATGAGAGCGGCTTTGCAGCGCCAGATGAAACACTAAAGCGTCAGGCCATGTCTTGGCTGGCTGATAAATTCCATGTCCTGAAACAGCTGCAGCAGAACATCAAGGATGCGGGCGGAAAAATTAATGAAACCTCTGATGCTTATCTGGCAGAAGAGCTCTTTCATGGTAAAGCGGAAAACGATCTGCGCTTGATGCGGGAGAACTTCGTAGAACCACTGGCTAAAAAAATGGCGGAGTTTGGTATTACCCAGAAGGCATTGGATGAATACCTGTATGCTCTGCACGCCCCAGAACGAAATGCTCATATTGCTGAGATAAATCCTGATATGCCGGATGGCGGCTCGGGCATGACTAACCTGGAGGCGGCTGAGGTTGTCGCCAAGGTGAATGCATCTGGTAAGCAGGATAAGTTTGATCAGGTGGCTGCCATTGTTTATGACATGCTGGCGGCACGCCGTGATGCTATCAGCAACGGCGGGCTTGAAGAGGGCGGGATGATTGATGCATGGGAGGAGACGTATAAACATTACGTTCCTCTCAAAGGGTACGCTGATAATGAGCAGGATGACACCCTTCCTCGATCCGGAAAAGGCTTTACCATCGGTGGCAAGGAGAGCAAACGCGCTATGGGTCGCCAGTCAGAGGCCGCTAGTCCCTCTTCTTATGCCATTCAGGATCTGACCGAAACGCTCGTGCGGAAGCGAAAAAACCAGGTCGGGAATGCTTTTCTAGAGTTGGTTGAAAACAACCCGAATCCCGGCTACTGGGAGGTATTCACCGACGAAAACCCAGAGATGGATCGTCGTATTGTGAAGCGGAAGGATGCTGAGGGTGAAGTGTATGAAGAGGTTGTAGAGCAGCCTATTCCTATGGCGATGATGCAGGATCGCTACTTCACTACCAAGCGGGATGGCATTACCCACTACATTAAACTGGAAGATCCGCGTTTAATGAAGGCGATGAAGAATCTGGGACCGGACACCTCCAACTTCATTATTCAAGGGCTGGCTAAGGTTAGTCGGTTCCTGTCTGCTGTGAACACTTCCTACAACCCTGAATTCGTAATAGGTAACTTTGCTCGAGATATCCAGACTGCTATTTTGAACCTGCAGGCAGAGCAGTCCGCCGCGGACGGCAAGGCCAAGGGAGAGAAGGTAGCTGCAAAAACGGTGCAAGATGTCCCAGCTGCGATGCGTGCCATTTATCGCTCTTTACGGGGCAAAGAAAAAGGCAGTGAGTGGAGCAATTGGTTTGATGAGTTCAGGGAGCAAGGGGGTAAAACTGGCTACTTCGACATGAAGGACATTGATGGCCAGGCGGAAGATGTTCAGAACCTTGTGGATATAGCTCAAGGGGGATTTAAAGGTAGTTTCTTTAAATGGACTCGGGCAAGCGCTCAACTGGTTGAGGATATTAACCAGTCAGTGGAAAATGCCGTGCGACTGTCAGCTTATGTTAACGCTCGAAAAGCTGGTGTGAGTAAAGCACAGGCAGCATCGCTGGCGAAAAACATGACAGTAAACTTCAACCGTAAGGGTGAAGCGGGTACGACACTGAACGCTTTGTATATGTTCGCCAATGCATCTATTCAGGGAACGATGAACTTCGCTCGGACGATGGGAAGCATGAAAGGTCAGCCCGGGGATCCAGTTTGGGAGCGATTGAACACGGCACAGAAAATAAGTATCGGTTTAATGGCTGGCTCTTATGCACTCTCAATGGCTAATCGCAATGGCGCTGGCGAGGATGATGACGGCGAGAACTGGTATGACAAAGTCCCTCAATACGTTAAAGAGCGAAACCTGGTCATCATGAAGTCCTTGCTCGGCGGGGAACAGGATGGTTCATATTGGAAGATTCCTCTGCCATATGGTTACAACATTTTCCATGTGGTTGGTTCCTCAACGGAAGCGGTGACCAGCGGAAGTACTGGGCCCGGACAGGGCGCAGTAGATCTCACCCTTGCGGCACTCGGAAGTTTTTCACCGATCGGCTTTCAGGACAGCAATACAGCTACTGGGACGGTGTTGAAGAATATTGCGCCTACCCTTACCAAACCAATTGTTGATGTGGTTGCTAACGAGAACTTCATGGGAGGCAGTATCTACAATGATAACTTCCCGTTTGGTACACCTAAGCCAGATAGCAGTCTGGCGCGGCGCTCTACACCGGAAGGTTACCGTGTTATTGCCGAGTTTCTGAACGAGGTCTCCGGCGGTTCAAAGTACCGATCTGGTGCGATCGACATTAACCCAGATGTAATGCGTTACTTTGTCGATTATTTCGCAGGCGGCGCTGGAAAATTCGCATTCAGCAAGATGCCTGATAATGCATTCAAGCTTATGAATGATGTTGAACTGCCAGCACATCGAACCGTGTTCCTTAGCCGAATCAATGGGCAGGTTTTACCTTACGAGGACCAGACGAAGTTTTATGATCGTAGGGATGAAGTTGATCAGATTAAAGCTGAGCTGGAGTCTCTAAAGGGAGGAGATAGGCAGGCTTTCTACCGTGAAAACTACAAGCTGCTTAAGCTAAAGCCATTGATCAAACAGACTGAGAAACGATTAAAGTGGCTGAGGAAACAGCGAAATGCAGTTTATGCAGCTGATCTAAATCCTGCTGAAAGGGATGAGAAGCTGAAGCGGATCGAACTGGAAATGAAACAGGCCGTTGATCGATTCAACAAGGCTTATAGCAAGGCCTCTAGCTGAGCACCTTAGAGATCGTTTTGATGATAGGGCCAAGGATGGCCGCCGCAACGCAGAGCATAAAGGGAACGATAGCGAGGCCAGCCAGGCCAGCAAATACATGCCAATCCGTCAGGCCGTATAAAATGGCGAATACGATGGACCCAATGAATCCACCTGCAACGGAATCGCCAAGCCAGTCTCGCTTAATCTGATTCATCGATCCATGTCCAAAGTGCGATATTCCCCTTTGTCGTAGTCGTACACCTCTATCTCTACCGAAGACCCGTAACTTTGAACGGATTGAACTTCGACGTCTTTATAACTCCCGTCACCATAGTCATATATCTCTATGGTTTCCCCGGAGCGAACCAGATTGCCATCCTGAATTTCAACATGGGATCCACTGTCATAGTCATAGCCATCCCATGAATGCACGGAGGCAGATAGAGCTGCGAAAGCAATGGCCAAAATGTACTTCATAATCTCTCCTTGTACCGGACTTTCCTTGTTGTGAGATTCAGTATACGTCCTCATATGCAGCATTCAAGCAGTGTGCGCAGCGCACGAAATTGCTATTTTTTATTATTCTTTAGTCTAATGCCTTGCCGATATTGTAATTAATAAATTAGTGGCTTTAATTGAGATGCTTTAGAAAACCCTATCAATTCAAGCTTGAAAACCTATGGGAACTAGGAAGGTTGGAGGGATTTGAGTGAGGTTTATGTCAAATTAATTAGACGCTTTCTTACTTGAATTTCCTAGCGATTTTGCGTTTGTTTGCCTAGGTTGATTGATGGAAAACGCATGGTTTTGACTGATTTTTTTTAGCTATCCTGTTGTTTTGTTTAATTTTTATGCTTTGTTTTTGTCCATTTTTGAGAATCAATTTTTTAATTGATTAATTATAATGGTAATTAAATGTCTTGCTTTAATGTTTTAAATAATAAGGGTTTATTGACAAAGTGATTAGACGGTTAAAATTAATATAACTGGAGTTATTGCTAAGTGGGCTTAAACTGAAAATGCAAAATTTTTTCAGGCTTCTCAAAAGGAAAATTCGCTGATATTCTTCGCTGACACTTAACAACTGAGGTAAGAAAAATGGAAGGGACGAAGCAGCAACAAGTAGGAGTGAAGTCCGAGGCAGTTTTGGCGGCCACCTCGAACTCCAGTGCTTATTCGCAAAGAATTCGCAAAAACAGTGTACCACACAGCGAGGCAGAGATGGATAGAAGTCTTTTGAGGATTGGTGTTATCGCCTGCTCTGGCTGGCAATATTCTGTGGATCTCTGCAATGGGGATCAGTTCGCTGAGAAAAGCCGTGATGAGTTAGCTTCTATTCTGGATGATCTGCAAGGGAAGTTCCGTAAGATACAGATGCTTGCTTGGGGCCATCACTAAATAAGCCTCGCTAAGGGGGTTTATGGGGCGCCGTGAACCTCCTTGGCTGCCTGGCGTTATTTGCATCAACTGATAGCGGGTTTGCATAGGCTGGTAAGCCCTGGAGTCTTTAGGGGAAGCTTTATTGACTCTATGAGCGCTGAATTTGTTCGACCTCTGAAGTGGAGAGAGGTAAGGGATCAAAGGAAAGGATTTGTGTGATATTTGTGTGAATTGTGTGAAATATTTAGAATGGCTCTAGAAAGGTTTAGAAATGATGAGCTTGCGCAAACCTCATAAAAAACAATAACTAAACCTTTCTAGATGTTTCTAAATCACAATCCAAGCTTCTCTTGTACGTAGTCGGCGTCTTTGTCACCGCGGCCGGACAGGTTGACCAGAATGGTCTGGTCTTTGGACAGCTCAGGTGCCTTGCGCATCGCCCAGGCTACTGCGTGGGAGCTTTCCAGTGCCGGGATAATGCCTTCAACCTGAGACAGGGTCATAAAGGCGTTGAGGCACTCTTCATCAGATGCGGTTTCGTACTGAACACGGCCCAGTTCTTTCAGGTAGCAGTGCTGCGGGCCAACGCCCGGGTAGTCCAGACCGGAAGCGATGGAGTGAACCGGCATCGGCTCGCCATCTTCGGTTTCCAGTACGTAGCACTTCATACCGTGAATCGCACTTGGCTTACCCAGGGTCAGGGTAGCGGAGTGATCCGGGGTATCCAGACCTTTACCGGCCGGCTCTACGCCAACAATGTTCACGCTGTCGTCGTTGAGGAAGGCGGTAAACAGGCCCATGGCATTGGAGCCACCACCGACACAGGCAGTGATGTAGTCCGGCAGTTTGTTATGACGGGACTGGAACTGTTCACGGGCTTCTGTGCCGATGATGCTCTGGAAGTCGCGGACCATTTTCGGGAACGGGTGCGGGCCTACCACAGAACCGATCGCGTAGATGAAGTTGACCGGATCTTTCAGATACTCTTCAAACGCACTGTCAACGGCGTCTTTCAGGGTCGCGGTGCCGCGGGTAACCGGTACCAGCTTGCAACCCAGAATCTTCATTTTGGTGACGTTCGGGTGCTCTTTTTCGATATCAACCTGACCCATGTGGATCTCGCAGGGGATACCTACCAGAGCGCAGGCGGTGGCCAGGGCAACACCGTGCTGACCGGCACCGGTTTCGGCGATGACTTTGGTTTTACCCATGTATTTCGCCAGCAGGGCTTCGCCCAGACAGTGGTTGATCTTATGCGCACCGGTGTGGTTCAGGTCTTCACGCTTGAGATAGATCTGCGCGCCGCCGAGTTTGTCACTCAGGCGTTTGGCATGGTAGATCGGGCTCGGACGGCCAACATAATCGGCGAACAGGGCGTCCAGTTCCTGCTGGAACTCCGGCTTGCTGCGGATCTCTTCGTAGGCGTTGTTGATTTCATCCATGATCTGCTTCAGTTCAGGTGGTATTTCCTGACCACCAAATTCACCAAAGAAACCATCCCGGTTGGGCATCTCAGCGTATTCAAATTTACTCATCGTTTATCCTGTCGAATCAAAGTGGCTGCGGCTTTTTCCTCCGTTTTGAGTGGCGAAGGCTGGCCTGACCGCAGGCAGCGAACGGGCTTTTTCAACGCCCGTTTTTATTAATATGTGAATCGATTATATCGATTTGCCCGGATATTCAAACCCGGGCGAACGGAAAATAAGTTCTGAGAGAATAACGGCTTAGTTCTGATCCGGCCAGTAGCCGATACGCAGGCCACCCCAGTGACGGCCGTTAACGTAGATAGGCACAGAGAGGTCATGCATGATTTCGCCCGTATCACGCTTGTAGGTCTGCAGCAGCATGGTCTGGGTGTGGCAGCCGCAGCGTGCACCGGTACGGTCGTTGAACAGACGCTTACTGCGGCTCTTCACCAGATCCACTTCATAGTCACCGCAGGGCGGTGCGGCAAACTGGTTGTTATGGGTCGGGATATAGCCGTTAGGGTCGGTGGTAATCGCATATACCAGTTTGTCATGCAGGCTGAGTACCGGTTCCTGAAGACCCGGTAGTATACGGTCGGCAAAGCTGTCGTAACGGGTGCTGTATTTCTGCGGGTTGGTGCCTTCAATTGGCACGTAGTTGCGGTCAAACAGGTTGCTCTCGCTGATCTGGCCGCTGCTGATGGCCTGCTCATAGGCACGCCCGATCCGGTCAGCCGCTTCGCGGGCAATCTTAAAGAATGGCTGGTGGTAGTTGTCTTCAGAGGCGGAGGCGAGAATCGCATTGGAATCTTCCGCGGCTTCCATCAGGGCGGAGGCCTGACGCGCCAGTTGGCTGACCTCTTCATCGCTCTGTTCCAGCTCACCACGCACTGTCTGCAGGGAGTTAAAGATCACCTCAAGATTCTGACGATTGGCCAGCGCGCCTTCGGCAATCACCGAAATCTGGGCTTCTACTTCAGCGGACTGATGGCTGATTCCGCCAAGCTGTTCGCTGATCTGTTCCATGGCCGCCGTGCCGGATTCTACATCTGCAGAGAGGGACTGAATGCGCTGGACAACCTGCTGGGTTTCGGTGCGAATCTCTTCAACGATGGTTTCCACCTCGCCGGTAGCGCTCGCGGTGCGGGAAGCGAGCATGCGTACTTCGTCGGCTACCACGGCAAAGCCGCGACCATGATCGCCGGCGCGGGCGGCTTCGATAGCTGCATTCAAAGCCAGCAGGTTGGTCTGTTCGGCGATCTCTTCAATCACCTGAGTGACATTCTGAATCTTCAGGGATTTTTCATTTAACTGCTCGATCAGACTGAGGGTCTCTGCGGCCTGAGAGTTAAGTTCGCGGATCGTGGCCATAGCACCGGTCAGGGCCTGCTGGCCGTCAGCGCTTGTATTTTTTGCGCTGATCGCCATTTCGGCGGCGATCTCGGCCTGCTGAGCCGACTGTTGCACGGTCACCGTCATCTGTTCAGAGTTCTCGGCGATCGCGCTGATCTCCTGAACCTGAGTGTCCAGTTTGGTCTTCAGTGTATCTGCAGAAAAGGAGACTTCAGCAGCGGCAACGGCATTGGCATTGGCGCTGGAGGAGAGGCGTTTACTGGTGTCGTCTGCGCGTTTGCTGCTGAGTTTATCGCCCAGAAGTGCCGGCAGAAGTTCCAGTTGATCGTTCTCAACAGAGCCGAGATGCTGGAAATCGCGCCTGAGCTTGCCCAGCAGACTCTGGTGCAGCACGCCTAAGGCGATCAGCGCTGCGATCAGGCTGGTCACCATGATGATGATCAGCTCGGTGGTACCTGTGCCCATCGAGTAAGCTGCTGCGGCGGCAACAAGGCTCAGTAGCAGAACAAGACAGATTGCTTTGACATAGTAGGCAACAAAATTTCCGCTCATAACTCTTTAATATCTTATTGTTTTATAAAGATTGGCGTGTACACATACACAGTAGCAGCAATCTATCAGAGAGAGGCTTCGAGCGGCTTTGGACTTTGGTCGAAGATGCTGTATAAAGCGGGGGATTATTGATTTAGGTTCGGTGACCGGAAGAGGAGAGGGGACTGCGTACCAGCAGACTGCTCGAGTTCCTGAAGCTGGCAGGGGTCAAATTCGAATCCAAGCTGGGTCTCTTCCCGTACAACGAGACGAAAACCTTCGGATTTCAGATGCTTACGTATTTCTCGCACGAGAACGCGCGCGTCCTGACAGGATGACATAACGGTCTGGCTACAGGCATTTTTCTGCTCCGGTGAGCTGCCCCAGCTTTGGGCGACGATCCAATCGCCAACCAGGTCCTGATACATCCTGACGATGTAGTAGTCCTGATCTTTCTGCCAGCGTATTATCACCTGAAAATCCGTACCTGTTTACGGCGGTTGGGCCGTGGGTTAAATGCGTCGAAAACCGCGCATTGAGCCTGATCTGAGCCTGTTTGTAAAGCCCGGAGAGCGATAAATTGCAGAACAAAAAACTGAAAATTCTGGCCGACGAAAATATGCCGATGGCCCGCGAGATTTTTTCCCGCTTTGGCGAGGTCATACTGCGTCCGGGACGGGAGATCGGCGCGGCTGATCTGGTGGGGATCGATGCCTTGCTGGTCCGCTCCGTGACCCGTGTCGATCAGGCGCTGCTGGCAGACAGCCCGGTGCAGTTTGTGGGCACGGCAACCATCGGCACCGACCATGTGGATCAGGCGTATCTGGCACAGCGTAAGATTTGTTTCAGCAACGCGCCGGGCTGTAATGCTGATGCGGTGGTGGAATATGTACTCAGTTGTATCTTTCTGCTGGCTGCCCAGCAGGGGTTTAACCCGGCAGAGCGGGTTTACGGCATTATCGGTGTCGGTAATGTGGGAGGCCGCTTGCAGCGCCGTTTACAGGCACTCGGATATAAGGTGCTGCTGAATGATCCGCCGCGTGCTGAACAGGAATCTGGTTTTGTTGAGCTGGACAGCTTACTGCAGCAGGCCGATATTATCTGCGCCCATACACCTCTGACCCGTTCCGGTAAGCATCCCAGCTATCATCTGCTCGGTTCTGAGCAACTGGGCCGGTTACGCGAAAACGCGATATTACTCAATGCCGGTCGTGGCCCGGTTATCGACAACACGGCGTTATTGCAGATCGGCCGGCAGCGCTCTGATCTGACCTTTGTACTGGATGTGTGGGAGCACGAGCCTGCGGTCGATCCGGCGCTGGCGCAACGCTGTGCGATCGTCTCGCCACATATTGCCGGTTACAGTCTGGATGGCAAGATTCGTGGCACCTATATGCTCTATCAGGCGCTGTGCCGGCATCTGGGTGAAGCGTGCGGGGAATCACTGAACGACTTCCTGCCCGAAGCGGAGTTGGCCTGGACCCCGGAGGAGGGTCGAAGTCCGCTGGAGATTATGCAACTGATTTATGATCCGCGTGAGGATGATCGCTTGTTGCGTGAAACCCTTAACCTGCCGCTTGATGCACAGAAAAAAGCGTTTGATCAGTTACGCAAAGGCTATCGGGTGCGGCGTGAATTTGCGGCTCTGGAAGTGGCTGATTCCCGGCAGCCTGAGTTGCTCAAGGGGCTCGGGTTTCGGCTCGCAGAGCGCGACTAAATCCCGTAAGCTATAGCACCTTGTTTTACCCCGAATACTGAACCCGCAGATGGCAGAAGCGCTAGAACAATTAAAAACGGTCCGTACACTGGCCGAACTCAACCCCCGTATTGGCGAAAAGGTACAGATAGAGACCCGCAGTCCACGGGGCCGCTACAGCGTTCAACTGCTGGGCTACCGTGAAAACGGCAGCATGATGGTGACGGCACCGCGGATGAATGGCGCTATTAATGAAGGTGCCCGGGTTACGGTGCGTCTGATGAGTGGCAACTTTATCTGCGCTTTCAGCGCCCGCATTCTGAAGATTCAGACCGCGCCTTTCGCCTACTGGCATCTTGAATACCCTGAGGATACTGAGGTACGGCGAATTCGCAGTCATACCCGTGTCCCGGTCAACCTGCTGGTCTCTGTCGATGAATTTGAAACCGGTAAAGGCCTGCGTCTGGACTGGCCGGTCAACGCCTACTGTTCCGATATCAGCCTGAAAGGCGCTTGCATTGATGCCCCGGCAACCCTCGGTAAGCAGGGCGATAAACTGTTTGTGACCACCCGGTTTAAGGTGGCGGGTGTGGATCAGGTGGTGCTGGCACCGGCCCTGATTCGCAGCGTGCAGCCGACCGAGGGCGGGATCACTAAGGTGGTTCGCCACGGCGTTGAATTCCTTGAACTGGATGATGAGACGCATCTGATTCTGGCGGGATTTGTTTATCAGCAATTTTTAATCGAAACCGGACATCTGGAGATTATCGGTGTTTAAGCTTGGCCTGATTATTAACCCCCTGGCGGGGCTCGGTGGCAGTGTGGCACTTAAAGGCAGCGATGGTGAGAACACCGCGCGTCAGGCACTGGCGCTGGGTGCGGAACCCAAAGCCGGCTTGCGAACCCTGCAGGCACTTGAGGTGTTAAAAGGGCTGGAACTGGAACTGGTAACTTATCCGGCCGAGATGGGCGCAGATATCGCCCGTGAGGCCGGTTTCGAGCCGACCGTGATCGGTGAGATTAAAAGCGGCGAAACCACGGCTCAGGACACCCTCAATGCAGCCCATGATCTGGTCAGGGCCGGGGTGGATATCATCCTCTTTGCCGGCGGTGATGGCACAGCGCGGAATATCTGCGAGGCGATCGCTGAAGAGGTTCCGGTGCTGGGGGTTCCCGCCGGGGTTAAGATCCACTCCGGGGTTTATGCGGTCACACCAAAAGCTGCGGGTGAGATTATTGCCATGCTGATAAAAGGTGAGCTGGTCACACTGGGCGATCAGGAGGTGCGGGATATCGATGAAGAAGCCTTCCGCGCCGGTACCGTTCGCGCCAAATATTATGGTGAACTGCGGGTGCCGCAGGAACATCGTTACCTGCAGCATGTTAAAAATGGTGGCCGCGAATCAGAGGAACTGGTGCTGGATGATATCGCAGCCGATATGATCGAGCGGATGGACCCGGAGAGCTATTACATTATGGGTTCCGGCTCTACCGTTGCTGCGGTGATGGAGCAGATGGGGCTGCCAAATACCCTGCTCGGTGTGGATCTGGTGCGTGATGGTGAACTGATCGCTGCGGATTGCACGGCGCAGCAACTTCTCGAACTGACCGACGGTGAGCCCTGCCAGATCGTCATTACACTGATCGGCGGTCAGGGACACATTATTGGTCGTGGCAACCAGCAGCTCAGCCCGGAACTGCTGCAGCGGCTGGGAAAACAGAATATCCATGTGATCGCCACTAAAACCAAGCTGCAGGAACTGGAAGGCCGGCCACTGATCGTGGACAGCGGCGTGCCTGAAGTGAACCAGATGCTCTCAGGTGTGATTGCCGTGACCACCGGTTACCATGATTCCGTGCTCTACCGCGTGGCAGATTACTGATCGATCCCCTATGCTGATAGAAGGTTTTCTGTTTGCGTAGGGGGAGCTTGTGTTCCGACATCTTCTGGCCTTTCTGCTGATGCTGCTTGCTCCGGGCTGGATGCGGGACAGGACCCCTGATGAAAAACACTTTTATCGCCGCTTCTTTACCCGGCGCCATCGTGCCAAGCGCAGTAAGGCCAAACTGTTGTGGATTGCTGCCCTCTGTCTGATGTTGTTTTTCCCCTATCCGCCACTGATGGTGGCGTTGTTGCTGTTTACCACCTTTATCACGTTTAGTTTGATGGATGAGTCAAACTGACATCGTTTTGTAATCTTTGCTCAGTAAAGTGCCTCTGATTTTTATTGATGATTTATGAGGCTTCTCCCATGAAAAAACTGATCGCAGGTGCTGTTGTTGCAGGCGCAATGATCGCGCTGACTGGTTGCCAGTCAAACCAGGCTAAACAGGAAGAGACAAAAGAGGTAGCAGACCTGAACAACCAGGATCTGTACGAAGTACAGCACGAAGGCCGTCACTATGTATTTGACGATTTTGCGACTTACCAGTCTTTCCTGGAAGTGGGTGAAACTTCTTACCGTAAAGTCTTCATCGGCGGTGGCCCAAAAGGCGAGACGCTGGTTTTCGGTCTGACCGGTAAAGACAAGAAGAAAACCTCCGGTATTGCCGGTATCGACATGTACAACGGCAAACTGGAAGCGTCTGAAGCGTTCTACGGCGAAATGCGCGGCGAAGATGGCCGTCTGTACGTATTCAGCACACTGGAAGATATGGAAGACGTACGCACCGTAGGTGAAGCGCCTTACCGTTTCACTCAGATCGCTGCAGGCCCACAGGGTCAGACAGTGGTTTACGTGCTGAACAAAAGCAACAAGAAAAAGCAGCCAGTTGAGCTGATGGCTAAGTTCAAAGCCATGAACAACATGAAATAAGCAGCCCTGATTGAGCAAAACCCGCCCTGATCGTCAGTGCGGGTTTTTTTTGTTTCTGAAGGGCGGGGGAGCAGGTCAGAGACAGGCGCAGAAAATAAATGACGGGGAGAGGGAACTTTCTTAGTCAGCGCTGTTCTACATACTATCCAGCGAATGGATGACTGATCAGTAGCTGTTTGGGGATTTTGGGTTTCTTTCTCTGATTGGTCTTTTTTGCGGCGCTACAGAACACTCTGTAGCGCCGTTTTTATTTGTCCGGTTCCTCAGGAAATATTGCTCAGTCGAGAGGAAATTTTTGCTTTTGGTGGAGTACTCGCATGACGTGGATGTTACCACCGTCAACCCAGTAAGATACGATCATTGAAATTTCAGGGATGATCAGTAGTCGCCCCGGAATTCCTTCTCTCTGCACGCCCATCAATGTTTGCAGAAGCAGATTTTCTACTTTTAACTCAATCAGTTGGTCTGTTCTTTCTGCTGCGTCGGGATTGAAATCGTAGAGAAATTCAAAAATCTTTTCCCGGTCGTTAAGCGATGCTTCCTCCCATAAAATCATTACCTGCTCCGGTTACGGATTCTGGCTTTGCGTGCCTCCATTTGAGCTTTTGCAGATTCATGGTCGACAAAGGTTGTCTCTCCGGCATCCAGCGCTTTGAAAGCCTGGTTTATCTGCTCAGTTAACCAGGCGTCATGAGACAGTGCTTTTCGCTGTTGTTCTGCCAGTTGCTCGGTCAGTTCGCGGCAGGCATCACTCAGAGTTCGACCCTGACTTTCCGCCATCTGCTGAGCCAGTCGCTTGGTTTCTTCATTTACACGGAACTGGATTCGGGTGTCCATGATCGTTACCTCTTGCTGTGCTAACAAATGTTAGCACTGGTATCTGGTGTGGGCAATTCGGGGTCGCCATGGGTTATTCGACCGGACAGGGCCAATAAAAAAGAAACCCCGGGATTAGCCGGGGTTTCTGTTGTTTACTGATCGCGGATCAGACTTCAGCGTTGTGGTAGATGTTCTGCACATCTTCCAGATCGTTCAGCATATCGATGAACTTTTCGAACATCGGCATATCGTCTTCGCTGACCGGAGAGGTGGTCTGCGGTACGAACTGAATCTCATCCACGTCCAGATCCAGACCTTCGATGCTGTCCTGCAGGGCTTTTTTCGCTTTGAAGTAGTCGGTGTGAGGCGCGAATACGGTGATCTTGCCATCTTCACATTCGATATCGCTGACATCCACATCTTCCATCATCAGCGCTTCCAGCACGGCTTCTTCATCGTCACCGTCAAATACGAAGATCGCGCTGTGGTCGAACAGGTGGCTTACGCTGCCCTGAGAACCGATTTTACATTTGGTTTTGTTGAAGCAGTTACGCACATCACCAAAGGTACGGTTCGGGTTGTCGGTCAGACATTCCACAATCACCATGCAGCCGCCGGGGCCAAAACCTTCATAACGGGCCGGGGAGAAGTCTTCACCGCCGCCGCCTTTTGCCTTATCCAGTGCTTTATCAATAACGTGCGCCGGTACCTGGGCTTTCTTGGCACGTTCGATCAGGCTTGCCAGTGCCAGGTTACCTGAGGGATCTCCCCCGCCGGCTTTGGCACATACATAGATTTCGCGGCTGAATTTACTGTAAACCTTGGCCTTGGCGTCAGACGTTTTCGCCATAGACTCTTTACGGTTCTGATAAGCACGACCCATTCTGCTCTTCCATACACTGATAATTTTAGGGTGAAAATTCTACCGTTAAGTGGCCCGAGTTTAAACCTCAAGCGCTATTCAAATGCCGCAGCGCTCGGGAGGCTTAAGCGCAGGCCAAAAAAAGCCCTCCGACAGAGGGAGGGCAAACGGCATCTTGCTTTATACGACGAGCAAGAAATCAACGGGGAATCCTTTCCCCGGGATGTGAAAAAGCCGGTTACAATCAGAGCTGATCAATATCCAGCGCAAAGGTGTGGCGCAAACCGCTCAGCAGCGTTTCTGCATGACCACCTACACGAGGCAGGTAGTAATCGGCGTAGAACGCAGCGGTTGAGATTTTGGCGCTAAGAAACGCCGGACCAAAGTCGTTCTCGCTGCTGTTTAGCTGGTGGGCGAGCAGGGCGCTTTTTGCCAGCAGCCAGCCACCGCAGAGATAGCCCTGCATCATCAGGTTATCGACGCTGACATTACCCATCAGTTGCTTATCGCTTGCGGCACTGTCCAGTATCCAGCGGGTGGCTTGCTGTGCCTGCCCGAGTGCTTTGTTCAACTGTGTAGCAAGGGTGCTGAGGGTCGGGTTGCCGGCTGCGCTGAGTTTCTCAACAGTGGCCTGAATTTCGGTTTCCAGTTGCTGCACCGCGGCACCTTTATCAAAGACCGTTTTCCGACCGATCAGATCGAGTGCCTGAATGCCGGTGGTGCCTTCATAGATCGGCAGAATGCGGGCGTCGCGGTAGTGCTGTGCTGCGCCGGTCTCTTCGATAAAGCCCATGCCGCCATGAACCTGAACATTCAGCGAGGTGAGTTCCTGCGCCAGTTCGGTCATCCAGCCTTTAACAATCGGGGTAAACAGTTCAACCCGGCTCTGGCTTGCAGTATCGCCGTGATGCGCACGGTCAATGTCGGCTGCAGCGGTGAGAGCCAGTGCCCGCATCGCCTCATTACCGGCTTTCATGGCCATCAGCATCCGGCGCACATCCGGGTGGTTGATGATGGCGATTTTGTTGCCATCACGGTCGCTGCCCTGAAAACGTTCCTGACTGTACAAACGGGCCTGCTGGTAGGCGCGTTCAGAGATGGAAAGCCCCTGCAGGCCGACTGACTGACGGGCATGGTTCATCATGGTGAACATGTAGCTCAGGCCTTTGTTGGCTTCGCCTACCAGATAGCCGGTGGCACCGCCGTTATCGCCAAAGCTCATAACGCAGGTCGGGCTGCCGTGAATACCGAGTTTATGTTCCAGTGATATGCACTTCACATCATTTAGCCCGGCGGGCTCTCCCTGCTCATCCAGCAGGAATTTAGGCACGATAAAAAGGGAGATCCCTTTAACCCCGGCCGGTGCATCCGGCAGGCGTGCCAGCACCAGATGAACGATATTGGAAGCCATCTGATGATCACCCCAGGTGATAAAGATCTTCTGACCGCTGATCTTGTAGTGATCGCCTTCTGGCACGGCCTTAGCGGCGACGGCGGCCAGATCGGAACCTGCATTGGGTTCGGTCAGGTTCATGGTGCCGGTCCATTCACCGCTGATCAGGTTGGGCAGATATTGCTGCTGCAGGTTTTCATCGCCGTGCGCAATCAGCGCTTCTACGGCGCCCTGACTGAGCATCGGGCAGAGCGCAAACGACATATTCGCACTGTGCCAGAGTTCGTTTACCGCCGTGCCGAGTACGTTGGGCAGGGCTTGTCCGCCAAATGCTTCGGGGCCGGTCAGTGTGGCCCAGCCGTTCTCTACGTACTGCTGATAGGCATCGGCAAAGCCGGGGCTCTCTTCAACTTTATCGTCGCTCAGAGCGGGCGGGTTCTGATCGCCGGCCAGATTCAGCGGGGCGAGCACATCCGCCGCCAGTTTACCGGCCTCTTCAATCACAACACCGGCCAGTTCACTGTTAACCTCGTCGAGGTTCAGGTCGGCACATAGCTGATCGAGACCGATCAGTTGCTGCAGTACAAAGTTAGAATCCTGTAGTGGTGGCGTGTAGGTGCTCATATTCTTCTCTCTTAAAAGAGGAGCGCGGGCATTATTCCCCTGGCCGTTGCTCCGTAACGGGTTAAAGCGGCTAAAAAGGACGAAGCGAGTCACAGCAGCGCGATCCCGCCTCGCCAAAGCGCTATAAGTCGTAAAGCTATAGTTTCTGTTGCAGCTCCGGTATCAGTTCAAACAGGTCGCCGACCAGACCGTAGTCCGCCACGGAAAAGATCGGGGCTTCCTCATCTTTGTTGATCGCGACGATCACCCCGGAGTCTTTCATGCCCGCCAGATGCTGGATGGCGCCGGAGATACCTACCGCAATATAGAGCTCAGGGGCGACGATCTTGCCGGTCTGGCCCACCTGCATGTCATTGGGTGCAAAGCCTGCGTCTACGGCAGCACGGGATGCGCCCACGGCCGCGCCGAGCTTGTCGGCTACCTGCTCCAGCAAGCGGAAGTTTTCACCGTTACCCATGCCCCGCCCGCCGGAGATTACTACCGGAGCAGAGGTCAGTTCCGGGCGTTCGGATTCAACCAGCTCGCAGCGCACATACTCGGAGAGCCGGGCATCATGGAACGCATGAAGTTCATGGATGGGGGCGGGGCTATCAGCAGAGGCCTCTGCTTCAGTAAAGGCACTGCTGCGTACCGTAATCACTTTGATCGGATCCAGCGACTGCACCGTGGCGATCGCATTACCGGCATAGATAGGCCGCTGAAAAGTATCAGCGGATTCTACGGCAGTGATATCGGAGATCTGAGCCACATTCAGCCGGGCCGCGACCCGGGGCAGAATATCTTTACCGCTGCTGCTGGCAGGGGCAACGATATGGCTGTAGCCCGGCGCCAGTTCCAGAATCAGTTGCGCCATATTTTCTGCAAGATGGTGCTCATAGGTGGTGGCATCGGCCAGCAGAACTTTGGCAACACCTTCTATTTCGGCGGCCCGGGTAGCAATCACCTTACAGTTACAACCGGCCAGCAGCAGGTGCAGCTCTTCGCCCATCTGGCTGGCAGCGGTAACGGTGTTGAGGGTTGCAGTTTTGAGGCTGCGGTTATCATGTTCAGCAATAATCAGAATAGCCATGCAGCCCCCTAAATCACTTTGGCTTCGGTTCTCAGCTTGTCGATCAACTGATCGACGCTGCTGACGGTGATGCCCGCCTGCCGGCTGGCCGGTGCGGTTACTTTTAATAACCGGGTATGGGATTTCAGGGTGATGCCGAGCTGTTCCGGTGTGGTGACACTGAGCGGCTTTTTCTTTGCCTTCATGATATTTGGCAGGGAGGCATAGCGTGGTTCATTCAGGCGAAGATCGGTCGTGACGATGGCTGGCATGCGCAGCTCAATCGTCTGTAAACCCCCGTCTACCTCGCGGATGACCTCAATCCGGTTATCACTGACTTTCAGATCGGAGGCAAAGGTGCCCTGAGGCATATCCAGCAACGCCGCCAGCATCTGACCGGTCTGGTTGTTGTCGGAATCGATCGCCTGTTTTCCACTGATGATCAGATCCGGTTGTTCCTGCCGGATCACTTCCGCCAGCAGTTTGGCAACAGAGAGTGAGTCGAGTGACGCATCGGTCTCAATCTGAATACCGCGATCAGCGCCCAGCGCGAGGGCGGTACGAATCTGTTCCTGACAGGCTTTGGGCCCGACAGAGACAACGATTATCTCGCTGGCAATTCCTTTCTCTTTCAGTCGCACGGCCTCTTCAACGGCGATTTCGCAAAAGGGATTGATCGCCATCTTGGTGTTGCTCAGATCGACATCCGTTTGATCCGCCTTTACCCGCACTTTGGCGTTGTAATCGATAACACGCTTTACGGTGACTATTATTTTCATCCGGGTACCTCGCAGATCCCCGCAGGCCGGAGCAGGCCGGCCGCAGGGAGCGTTGAACGCTGTCAGTTATTGAAGATCAGTTTTCCTCAGGGGCTTCGCCGTTGGCGCGATCCCGCAGCAGGAACTTCTGGATCTTTCCGGTCGAGGTTTTAGGCAGCGGGCCGAAAACAATGTCTTTTGGCGCCTTGAAGTGCGCCATGTGTTCGCGGCAGAAATCGATAATCTCTTTCTCGGTAATATCCCGGTCGGCGCTGTCTTTCAGGGAAACAAAGGCGCAGGGGGTTTCACCCCATTTTTCGTGATTTTTGGCAACCACGGCGGCTTCCTGAATCAGCGGGTGACGGTAGAGCACATCTTCCACCTCAATGGAGGAGATATTTTCGCCACCGGAGATGATGATATCTTTGGAGCGGTCTTTGATCTCGATGTAGCCATCTTCATGCCACACCGCCAGATCACCGGAGTGAAACCAGCCACCGTCAAAGGCTTTGGCGGTGGTGGATGGGTTTTTCAGATAACCCTTCATCACCAGATTGCCCTGCATAAAGATCTCACCCATGGTGGTGCCATCTTTAGGTACCGGTTTCATGGTGACCGGATCGGCGACCATCAGGCCGTCCAGCATCGGTGCACGCACCCCCTGACGGGATTTAAGGCGGGCTTTGTCATCCAGAGACCGGTCATCCCACTCTTCATGCCAGGCGCAAACTACGGAAGGGCCGTAGGTTTCAGTCAGGCCGTAAACGTGGGTTACGCTGAAGCCGAGAGATTCCATACCGGCGATGACTGCGGCCGGTGGTGCTGCGCCGGCGGTCATCACTTTAACCTTATGCTCGATACCGGCTTTGAGTGCATCATCAGCAGAGTTGAGCATGTTCAGAACGATCGGCGCACCACAGAAATAGCCCACTTGCTCGTTTTTGATAGCATTGAAAATATCATCGGCACGGACATGGCGCAGACAAACGCTGACCCCGGCCATCGCTGCGATGGTCCATGGGAAACACCAGCCGTTACAGTGGAACATCGGCAGGGTCCAGAGGTAGACCGGATGCTGTTCCATACCCCAGGAGATCGCATTGCTGACCGCGTTCAGGTAAGCGCCACGGTGGTGATAAACCACCCCTTTAGGGTCACCGGTGGTACCGGAGGTGTAATTCAGGGTGATCGCGTTCCACTCATCCTGAACCCGGTAAGGGGTGAAATCGGCATCGCCCTGTTCAAGGAACTGATCGTAGGTCATCTCGCCGATGAACTCGCCTTCGGTCCAGTAGGGATCATCAATATCGATCACCAGCGGTTTCTGCTCCAGCAGCTCCAGTGCGGCTTTAACTACCGTGCTGAATTCGCGATCGGTAATCAGTACCCGGGTTTCGGCATGGCGGAGAATAAAGGCGACCGCTTCAGCGTCGAGTCGGATATTGATTGAATTCAGTACCGCGCCACACATAGGCACGGCAAAGTGAACTTCAAAGTGTTCCGCCAGATTCGGCGCCATGATAGAGACTGCATCACCCGGCATTACCCCTTGCTTCTGCAGTGCGCTGGCAAGCTGTTTGCAACGGTTGTTGGTTTCCGCCCATGTGCGGCGGATCTCACCGTGAACGGTGGCGGTGCGGTTCGGGTAGACGCTGGCGGCGCGTTCCAGGTAGGTCAGCGGGGTCAGGGCTGAATAGTTCGCCTGATTCTGGTCAAGATCCTTTTCAAACGCTGAATCGGGATTCATGGTCATGCCACTTACTAAAGAGTCGTTCACACTGATTTCCTCATCGCTTCCCCCTTTGGGCTGTTACCCAGCCTGGGGCGTTGTTATTACCTGTCGCCGGGGCCACAGGTGCTCCACTCATTGTTGTGCTGAAATCGGTAACAATTCTGACCGGCATCCTGCCGTTGTGGGCGTTAAGCCAGGAGATCCACCCCGCAATCTGGCACAATGACAAGGTGGATCCCCCGGAACCCGCTGTCTGATTCAGTGCTGCTGGCATGACCTTCTGCGGTCCACACTGCACCACAGGCTGAATCAGAAAAAGCTGAGGAATGGTGCAACAACCCGGGCTGCGACAGCGCAAATGGATGAACAATTGCGGGCAGGGCTGTTTCTATT
Organism: Neptuniibacter halophilus; assembly: GCF_030295765.1. Lineage (NCBI taxonomy): Bacteria > Pseudomonadati > Pseudomonadota > Gammaproteobacteria > Oceanospirillales > Oceanospirillaceae > Neptuniibacter > Neptuniibacter halophilus. The sequence goes on from NZ_AP027292.1 coordinate 3,265,566, forward strand.
CCTGTTACAGCGTGGCAGCCGGGCTGACGATCTCGGATCGTGCACCCGCTGAGTCGCTTTGAATTGTTATTTTGTTGGGCCTTACCCTAGGCAGAAACCTTTGCGTAACTGTTTGCCGAATCTAACCAAATGTAACAACCGGCTAGCGGGGGCTTCACTTTGTGATACATTTGAGCGAATACGCAGCGGATTCGGTCATATCGCCAGGCACCGGCCAGTGCTTTTCCGCCTGCCAATAAAGATAAAAATTATAAAAAAAGTAACCGGATGCGCCGTCAATCTTCGATCACCCTCCGTCTCTTTGTTGTATTGCTGGCACTGATCAGCAGTATCTTCGGTGCTATCTACTGGTTCAGCGTTCCCCTGATCAAAGACAACGTTTTCAAGCTGGAACTTAACGCTAACCGGCAGATGCTGAATGTTGTGTATGATCTGGCTAACCGCATGTATGCCAGCACTGAAAACTATGTTGACCGTACCCTGCAGACCCATGAACAGCGCCTGCAGTCGGTGCTGGATCTGGCGCAGCAATATATTGCCCTGAGCCTGCGTGACGGAAGGGCTGCGGGGCTGCCGGACGAACAGATCTGGGAGAAAATATTCGACGATCTGCGCCAGTTCGAGTTTGGTAACGGCAATTACATCTGGGTGGCCAGTTACGATGCCAAGCTGCTGTCCCATCCTGACCCTGATCTGCTGCACAGTGATATGGCGGATATTCGCGATGAAAAGGGTAATCTGATCATCCCCGGCCTGCTGGAACTGGCAAAAAGGGACGGCGAAGGGTTCTATAAATATCGCTGGAACCGCCTCCAGCAGCAGACCATTCTTGATAAATATTCCTACGTGCGGAACTACCCCGAATGGCGTTTTGTGATGGGGGCCGGCGTCTATCTGGATGATGTTGAAGCGGAGGTTGCCGCGCGTAAGCAGCAGGCGATTCTGGAGATCAATCAGGCGCTCAAGGATATCAAGATTGCCCGCAGCGGCTATCTGTTTGTGTTTGATTCTGACGGCAATATGCTGTTCCACCCTAATCCGAATATTCACGGTATTAACTTCAAAACCCAGCGTAATCCGGTTACCGGGCGGCCGATCTATCAGGACCTGATTGATGTGGCGGATACCGGAGCCGAGCTTTATTACAAGTGGGACCGGCCGGATGATCAGGGCAATTACATCTATGAGAAACTCTCGCTGGTCAGGCATCTGTCCGGCTTTGACTGGTATATCAGTTCTTCGGTCTATCTGGATGACCTGCAGAGCAGTTCGGTGCAGTTGAGCCAGCGGATTCTGGCGATGGGCTTTTTCGCCTTGCTGGCGGCGGTGGTCGCGGCATTTCTGTTTGCGGAGTGGCTCACGGCACCGATCAAACGGTTGTCCCTGACTGCGTATAAGATCAGCCGGGGCGATCTGTCGGCAAAAACAGCGATTCAGCGTGATGATGAACTGGGTGTACTGGCTGAATCGTTTGATTTTATGGTCGACCGGCTGCGCGACAATATCCAGACCCTGAACAGCCGGGTGCAGTCCCGGACCCATGAGTTGTCCGAGTCGAACAGTCAGTTGCAGGAGGCGGTGGACTCACTGCAACTGGCGCAGGATGAGTTGCGTGCGGTAGAAACCCGGCAGCGGCTGATTCTGGATGCGCTGCCTGCGCAGGTGGCGTATCTCGATACAGAGCAACGCTATATCTTTGCTAACCGCCCCTACCGCGAGATGTTTGGTCAGACTAAGAGCGGCATCGTTGGCAAAACTTTCAGCGCAGTAGTGGGTGAGAAAATGAGTGCCGACCTGCAGCCCTATCTGCAGAAGGCGATGCAGGGCGAGAGCCCGGTGTATGAGTATCGCCTGAACCATCAGGGTGAGGAGATGATTACCCGGCGAACTGTGCTGCCATTTTATAATCTGCGCAGCGAAGTCGAGGGGATGCTCAGCCTCTCCATCGATATTACTCACGAACGCTTAGCGGAGAAGCGGATGGCTGAGGCCAGTAAGATGAAAGCGGTCGGGCAGATGTCCGGTGGCCTGGCCCATGACTTTAATAATCTGCTGACCATTATTCTCGGTAACCTTCTGGAGCTGCAGCAGAACCGCGAACTGGGTGAAGAGGTACAGCAGAATCTGGTTCCTGCGATCCGTGCAACCCGGCGTGGGGCGGATATGACTAAACGCCTGCTGGCTTTCTCCCGGCGCCAGCCACTGCAGCCCGGTCGTGTTCAACCAGAGCAACTGATCAGTGAACTGGTCGATCTGCTGGCTGCTCCCTTGCCGGATAATATCCGGCTGAAAACTGAGATCAGGCCGAATACACCGGATCTGTTCGCCGATCCGGCACAGATGGAGGATGCACTGGTTAACCTCAGCCTTAATGCGGCGGATGCGATGCCCCGTGGCGGGGAGTTGCTGCTTCAGGTCAGTGGTTTTGACTGCCGGCGAGCGGAAGATCACAGCGCTTTCTGGGGAGATGAGGTCAAACCGGGGCACTACGTACTGATCACTATGCTCGACAGCGGTGAGGGTTTCAGCCCCGAAGCACTGGAAAAAGCCTGTGAGCCTTTCTTTACCACCAAAGCAACTGGTGCTGGTTCAGGCCTCGGGCTGAGTATGGTTTACGGCTTTGTCAGCCAGTCGCACGGGTATCTGCGCATTGGTAACCGCGATCAGTTGGAAAGCGGCGTGCAGGGGGCGCGGATCGATATCCTGCTGCCCGCGGTCGATGTCACGGATGAGCGCAAACCGGTGAGCTTACCGGCACCGGAGCAGACCCTGTCGAAACGACCGGAGAGCGCGCTGGTACTGCTGGTGGAAGACAATGAGGATGTGCGCAAACTGGTACGCCGGCAGATAATGGCTCAGGGCTTTGCGGTGATTGAGGCCGCCAGTGGTGACGAGGCGCTGGCGCTGCTCACCGGGCTGGAGCAACTGGCGGGGGTGGTATCTGATGTCATCATGCCGGGCAGTGCGACCGGCCACGATGTGGTGGGGGCGGTTAAACTGCTTTACCCCGACGCGTTTGCCATTATTATGACCGGCTACAGCGAGACACCCCCCGAGACCGAATTTGGCTATATCCTGCTGCAAAAGCCATTTGATAGCGCCGCGCTGGAACGCGCAATCGCCTCTCAAATGGCTGCGATGAGTGATGAGGGAAACAGATGACATCGGCTATTACTACTCCGTTGATCTATGTAATTGAGGATGAAGAAGATCTGGGTCAGTTGATCTGTTCTACGCTGACCGGTTTTCGTTATCAGGCCCGCTATTTCAGTAACGCAGAAACCGCGCTGCAGGCACTGGAGCGAACCCTGCCATCGGTCTGTATTGTTGATCTTAATCTTCCGGATATGGATGGCATGGAGCTGGTGCGCCGACTGGAGAGTAAAGAGGTCGGGGTGATTATTGTTTCCGGACGGGATGGACTGGCGGATCGCGTGCTGGGCCTTGAGTTTGGCGCCGATGATTACATTACTAAACCGTTTGAACCCCGCGAACTGGTCGCGCGGGTGCAGAGTCTGCTACGCCGGATACGCAAACAGCAAAGCACTCAGACCGATCAGCCCAGAGTGGCCTGTTTTGCCAACTGGACCTTTCAGCCGGAATCGCTCAACCTGAAGCACCCCGAGCGGCCGGACGAGTCTCTCAGCCGTGCCGAAGGCGATATGCTGCTGGCGCTTCTGCGCCATCCCTACCAGATTCTTTCCCGGGATCAGTTGCTGGGCGAGAACTGTGTACCTTATGACCGCAGTATCGATGTACGTATGTCCCGTTTACGCAAGAAGATTGAGTCTGACCCGCAGCACCCGGAGCTGATCAAAACCGTTTATGGTGCCGGGTATATGTTTACCACTGAGGTGCGCTGGGAATAGGGCGTTAATGTCATCAAAAAAGCCGCCCCAATACCCTGACTCGCCAACAAGGCGAACCCGAAAGGACAACCAACAAGGCTAAACGGAAGGGACGAATCAGCAGCGTATGCTTAAGACAACGCCCCGGCTCGAAGATCACTGCTTCCAAAGAAAAGGGTTAAGGCTAACCAGAAAAAAACGGGGCCATCAGGCCCCGTTTCTGAATGCGATGAGTCGGGATTAACCGTAAAACGCCATCTTAACGATAAACAGCACAGGCAGGATCAGCATCGCTGAATTCAGCGCGCTGATACGACCGGTCAGGATCTTCAGAGCTGAGTAAGAGATAAAGCCCAGTGCAATACCGGTAGTAATGGAGAAGGTCAGGGGCATAGTCACTGCCGCAATCACAACCGGTGCCGCTTCGGTGATGTCATCCCAGTCGATCTTAACCAGACTGTGTGTCATCAGTACCGAAACGAAGAACAGCGCAGGCGCCGTTGCGTAAGCCGGAATAGTACCTGCCAGCGGCGACAGGAACAGCGACAGCAGGAACAGCACACCTACCACTACGGCGGTCAGACCGGTACGGCCACCCGCCGCAATACCTGCGCCGGATTCAATATAGCTGGTGGTGGTTGATGTACCCATAACGGCACCGGCCATGGTGGCACCGGAATCCGCCATCAGCGCACGGCCCAGACGTGGCAGCTTGTTATCCTTATCCAGCAGATCACCTTTCTGCGCCACGGCAATCAGCGTACCAGAGGTGTCGAACAGGTCAACAAACAGGAAGGAGAAGACGATCGCGATCAGGCCCACTTCAAGCGCAGCGCCGATATCGAGCTGAGCAAAGGTAGGGGCCAGACTCGGTGGCGCAGAAACCACGCCGTGCAGCTCAACCTGACCCGCCAGAATACTGATGACGGTGATCAGCAGGATACCGATCATCACCGAGCCGGTGACGCGGCGGTGGTAAAGTGCCGCAATAACGACAAAGCCGAGGCAGGCCATGATTGCGCTCCAACTGGTCATATCACCGATATGCACCAGTGTGGCCGGGTTATCAACGACAATACCGGCGTTTTTCAGCGCGATGAACGCCAGGAACAGCCCGATACCGGCACCGATGCCGCCACGCAGTGACAGTGGAATGCTGTGAATGATCCATTCTCGGATGCGGAAGACCGACAGGAGGAAAAAGCATACGCCGGAGAGAAATACCGCTCCCAGCGCGACCTGCCAGCTATAGCCCATCTGGCCGACGACCGTGAAACTGAAGAAGGCGTTAAGACCCATACCCGGTGCCATGGCAACCGGATAGTTGGCCCAGAGACCCATGATCAGACAGCCGATTGCGGCGGCCAGACAGGTGGCAACGAATACGGCGCCCTGATCCATACCGGCTGCTGCCAGCATGCTCGGGTTAACGAAGATGATGTAAGCCATGGTCAGGAAGGTGGTGACTCCGGCAATCACTTCTGTTTTTACATTGGTGTTGTGCTCTTTGAGCTTAAACAGTTTTTCCAGCATGATTAATCAGTGCTCTGTGGGGGAACAAAGCAGTGCATTTTAGCCGTAAATTCGCCAAAAGTCGTACTAAAATCGTTCAGAATTAGCGCAATTTCGGTCAGAACGGAAGGGTGTATATACGCGGAGAGGATGGGCAGAGGCGGACGTGAGGGCTCAACAAAACGGGCCGGATACCCTCCGCCGCAGCGAAAGGTATCCGCAGGGAGATCAGGCTTCGGCCTTCTCTTTCTCTTTGTTCTGCATCTGAGCGGCTTCCTCTTCGCCGTCAGCAAAGATCACCTCATCCTTAGGGTTGTGCTTGCCCAGCAGTTTCGGACGCTCGATCAGGAAGTAAAGAATCAGACCAATCGCTACCGCATATACGGTGGATTTCGGATCCGGCATGGCCAGTGTGACCGCCACAATACCGGCGACACCTCGCTCGACAGAGTTCTTCAACTGTTCCATACCCACCATGATGCAGATATAAGCGGTCAGAACCAGTGTTAGCGACAGGGCAATCGGCAGCACCGGTTTAAACAGGGTCACCAGCGGCAGGATAAACAGCGCGATCATACCGGTCACCCAGAAGGTGCCGCCGCCACTGTAAATTGAGTCCATTGCTTTGCGGCCCATCGCATAACGTTCAGCTACGGTGGCGTGGGCAGCCGTCCAGAGTGGACCCGCCAGACCCGGCCATGGCGCGAAGAAGGCGTGCAGGGCGTTACGCAATGCAGTCACAATGTGTACCCGGTCGACGTTATCTTCAATCACTTCATCGGTACGGATATGGTCAACACGTTTCACCAGCGTAAAGCCGACAATAATGTCACCGAAGGCGATAACGTAAGCGATCAGCGCCGTTGGGATCGCCAGCAGGAATACATCCCAGCCGGGGAAGCCCACCGTGAAGGTCAGGTACTGCCACATCAGGCCGAAGTCAGGCTGCGTGATACCCCACTGGATATCCGGCAGCGGGTATTCGCTGACCATCCAGCCAACGACCATCGCCAGAATCATCCCCGGAACCATACCGAAGTTAGCAATTTTCTTCGCCAGCGGGTTGGATTCAACCACGTTTTTAAAGGAGAGTGAGAACAGCACATAGGCGGAAACCAGTGAGCCGATGATCAGGGAGATCGGGGTCGAGTCGATACGTCCGCCCACTTTCAGCTCGCCCATCATCGCCGCAATACCGGCACCGATGATAATCCCGGATTTAAGCGAGTTCGGGATCACATTCACCAGTTTGGAACCCAGACGGGTAACCCCGAGAAACAGGAAGATGATGGTTACTTCCAGTTGCAGGGCAAACAGTGCCTTGATGGCTTCCGGCCCTGGCTCAAAGCCTTTCAGGTAGAGCAGTACTACCGGAATGGCCGGGGTGATCCAGCCGGGAACCAGCGGTACGCCGAGCAGGGCGGGCAGCATGTAGCCGAGGCCTGCGACAAAGGTGAATGCCAGCGCCGCTTCGTAAGGCATACCCAGGTATTTTTCCAGCAGCGGAATCATGGCCAGGCCAACAACAAACATGACCAGGCCCTGGATCATCTCCGGGGTTTCCCAGCGGTAGTGTACGAACGGCAGACGGATTTTGAATGGGCCGGCTTTCCAGTAGGGTTGCTCGGCGCCAACCTGTCGTTTCAAGAGTTGCATAGGGTCTTCCTTTTCACAGCGTTATTTTTATCGGTGCAGAGTGCAGGAGCAGAATGGCAACTGAGGCAGGGTTAACGGCCGCCCGGAAAACCGGCGGTCAGGCCCGGATTCAACTGCCTTCTTTTTGTGCAGCTTTAGTAGACAGGAAGAGTTTTTCGGAATGTTTTCGAAAAGTTAACCAAATGTAACAAGGGGCTTATGCTTTAGGCTTATGCGCTAAACCTCCCTCAGAGAATCGCCGCGGCCAGTCTGAGAAAGACCGGAAAGCCCAAAATAGTGGGCGGGGTCAGGGACTCAACCCGTGTCAGCTTCGGCGACCGGGCCTGTTTGTGCAGCCAGAGATCGACCTTCTATGACAATAAAGGGACAGTCAGGCGGCGCTGATCAGGTGGCACGGTTACGGCAGAACAGCTTCTGACCCAGTGTTATCAGCAGCACCAGAATGGCACCGGCGAAGACACCGGAGAGGGCTTCCAGCAGAGTGCTGAGCAGTACCGCTGTGATCCCGCTCAGATTGTGAGTCAGCGCCTCTATCGCATGATGAAGAAAAGGCAGGCCATGGGCGAGAATGCCGCCACCGACCATAAACATGGCAATAGTGCCGACTACGGCGAGGGTTTTCATCAACATCGGCGCGGCTTTGAGAATACCCAGACCGACGCGTTTCTGGAGATCAGAGGCATCGGCTTTCTCATACAGATAGAGCCCCAGATCATCCAGTTTGACGATGCCCGCGACCAGTCCATAAACACCGACTGTAATCAGAATTGAAAGGCCGATCAGCACGCCCAACTGGGTGATCAGGCTGGCACCGGCGACGGTTCCGAGGGTGATGACGATGATCTCTGCAGAGAGGATAAAGTCGGTGCGGATCGCACCTTTAATCTTCTGTTTTTCAAAGGCGACCAGATCGACCTGCTCATCACTGATCGCCTGATTCAGTTCGCTATGGTGCTGTTCCCGCTCTTCGCTGCTATGCAGAAATTTATGCGCCAGCTTTTCGGCCCCCTCGAAGCAGAGAAACAGGCCGCCGAGCATCAGCAGCGGGGTGATCAGCCAGGGAATAAAGTAACTGATCGCCAGTGCTGCCGGAACCAGAATTGCCTTGTTCAGCAGGGAGCCTTTGGCCACTGCCCAGACCACCGGCAGTTCCCGGTCGGCCCGCACTCCGGAGACCTGCTCCGCATTCAGGGCCAGATCATCCCCGAGTACACCGGCGGTCTTTCGCGCGGCTACTTTGCTCATCGCAGCCACGTCATCAAGGAGGGTGGCGATATCGTCAATTAAGGCAAGCAGGTTTGAGGCGGCCATGAAAATCCCTGTCTGGTTCCGGTCAGTTAATGGTTCTGATCATACTCAATCCGGGTGATGCTTGTCTTACCTGATTTGACGTTTCAATCCTGATGCAGGCTGCGCTTGCGGCAGGAGAGAATCAGCGCCCAGAATTCAGCAAAGTCATTGACTACCACATCGGGTTTATAAGGGTAGCGCTCGTTACCCGGAAAGATCTTATTCAGCCAGGGCTGATCCCATTGGGCGCCGTTGAAGAAGACGCTGGTGATGCCGGCGGATTTCGCGGCGATCACATCGGTGGTGCTGTCTCCTACATACCAGATATCCGCGTCCGGATTGAAGTTGAGGTTATCGGCGGCCTTGAGAATCTGATCGGTATGGGGTTTGCGGCGCCGGGTGTCATCACCACAGATTTCGGTATCAAACAGATGAGCCCAGCTGCCATCCACCGTATTCAGTTCGTGCAGAAAGAACTCCCGGTCGCGGTTGGTAATGACACCAACGGTCAGGCCGAGTTTGCGCAGCCCTTCCAGCATCTGTTTGACCTTGGCTTCAAAAGGCAGGGCGTTGCCATAGTATTTGCGGTAATGCTCAGTAAAGCCTTTATGCGCCAGTTGTTTGGCTATTTCGTTGTCGGCAAACAGAATTTCGAAGATATCGGTGCGGGAGATCTTACGGTCGAGTTTGATTTTCGGGTGCAGGCTGAGGTTGTCACGAACATACTCGACCAGACGCTGATCGTCCGGTGATTTGCATTGTGCGGAATCCACCAGTTGCTCCAGCAGGCCCATCTGTTTCAGTTCTTTGAGCATATCGTCGACGGCGTGATACATCGCGTCGAGGGTATCTACCAGCGTTGCATGCCAGTCGAACAGCACCACTTTGGGGTAGGTCAGTCGGGCGACAGCCGGATGCCAGTCCGGTTCCTGGCGGGGAGGCTGAAGCTGTCGCGGCGGCAGACGCGGCGGGCGCTGCTGGCGCTGTTCCTCAGTGAAGGGGTTATCCTGACTCTGCAGCACCAGATCGAGCAGCTCATCAAAATCATCGATGATGATGTCCGGGTCACAGCGGTGCTGGCCCTGCTGCGAGAAAGTCTGCTCAAACCAGTGTGGCGTCCACAGGGCGCCGTTATAGAATACCTTGCTGACTCCGGCACGGGTTGCGGTCATCATATCGGTAACACTGTCACCGATATACCAGAGCTGCCGGCTGGCCCGTTCGCCAATCGATTCGGCGGCCTGCTGCATAGAATCCGGCGCGGGTTTGTAGTGCCACATTTCATCTCCGCAGAGGGTGACATCAAACAGCCCCTGCCAGCGCCCCTGCTCGACGCAGGCCAGTTCCGGGTCGAGAAACTCCCGGCTGCGGTTGGTAACTACTCCGAGTTTAATGCCCAGCTCTTTCAGGTAGCAGAGGTATTCGTACATGCCCGCCTGAAACGGTTTTACCTCGCCGTAATGGTTCCGGTAGCAGTCGTTGTAGGCCTTATGTGCAATGGCGTTGGCTTCCGGGTTATCGCCAAACAGTACCTCGAAAACATCGGTGCGCGAGATTCGTTGCTCGGCCAGCACCCGGGGGTGAAGGTGGCGGTAGATACGGATATAGCGGATCAGTTTTTCATCATCTTCGGTGTTGGCGTCCTCTTCCGGCAAAATATGCCGAACCAGATCCAGCTCATCAAGCTGGGCCAGCATCTCTTCAATTGCCTGATACATGGCGCCATGGGTATCGACCAGCGTACCGTGCCAGTCGAACAGCATCACTTTGGGGTAGGGGAGTAAAAGGCTATCCATTACTGATCTCTCCTGAGCCGAAAAAGGGACGGTCCGGGTTTCAGTATAGACAGCAGAAGGGAAGGTCAGCGCCGGAAAAACCAGCGCTGAGTCTTTAGCCGATCAGATATTGGCCAGAAGCTGTTCCAGTTTGATCTGGTCGGCAGCGAAGTTGCGAATACCTTCAGCCAGCTTTTCAGTGGCCATGGCATCTTCGTTCATCATCCAGCGGAACTCCGCTTCGCTCAGGGCCAGTTTGCCCTGCTCAGACTGTGCCGTAGCAGCCGAGAGTTTGGCTGGCAGATCGTCACCGGATTCTTCCAGTTCCTGCATCAGTGCCGGAGCGATGGTCAGGCGGTCACAGCCTGCCAGTTCCTGAATCTCACTGATATTACGGAAGCTGGCACCCATCACGATGGTGTTGTAGCCGTTGGCTTTGTAGTAGTTGTAGATACCGCTGACAGACTGTACACCGGGATCGTTGGCGCCGCTGAAATCACCTTCACGGTTGGCCTTGAACCAGTCCAGAATACGGCCAACAAAAGGTGAGATCAGGTAAACACCGGCATCGGCACAGGCCGCCGCCTGAGCAAAGCTGAACAGCAGAGTCAGGTTACAGTTGATCCCTTCCTGTTCCAGTTCGCGGGCCGCCTGAATGCCTTCCCAGGTAGAAGCGATTTTGATCAGAATGCGTTCACGGCTGATATCGGCTTCTTCATACAGCGCGATCAGTTTACGGGCGCGCTTCAGGGTGGCCTCTTTATCGAACGAGAGGCGGGCATCAACTTCAGTAGAGATGCGGCCCGGAATGATCTTCAGGATCTCTTTACCGATTTCAACCGCCAGACGGTCAGTCATGTTGTCCAACTGATCCTGATCGCTGCCGCCCTGTGCCTGCGCCCAGCTTTTAGCAGCGGGTAGCAGATCTGCGTACTGTGGCAGTTGCGCCGCTTTCAGCAGCAGGGAAGGGTTGGTGGTCGCGTCTACCGGTTTGAACCGGGCAATCGCTTCGATGTCGCCGGTATCAGCAACAACCGTGGTGATCTGTTTTAGCTTCTCTAACTGACTCATCTTTTTCCTAATCCATGACTAATCGGGAACGCGTTCCAGAGCGGCCAGTAATACTTCGCTACCGGCGCCGGGTTTATGGGCGTTCTCGCTGATATACCGACGGAACTGCTTTCCGCCGCGCTGAGCATGAAACAGCCCCAGCATATGACGAACGATATGGTTGATCGGGGTTCCCTTTTCCAGCTCCTGCTCAATGTAGGGCAGCATGGCCAGCGCCGCGGCCTTTCGGCTGATCGGTGCTTCTTCGCAACCGTAGAATTCACGGTCGACCTCTGCCAGCAGGTAGGGATTCTGATAGGCTTCACGCCCCAGCATTACACCATCAACATGTTGCAGGTGTGTGTGACACTCTGCAAGGGTTTTAATCCCGCCGTTGATATGTACTTCCAGCTCAGGGTAAGCCTGCTTAATCCGGTAGACCCACTCATACTTGAGGGGCGGAATGTCGCGGTTCTCTTTTGGGCTGAGTCCCTGCAGGATCGCTTTACGGGCGTGGATGATAAACACCTCACAGCCGGATTCGCGCACGGTTTCAACAAACTGCACCAGCTCTTCGTAGCTGTCCATATCGTCGATACCGAGGCGATGTTTAACCGTGACCGGAATATCCACCCCGGCCTGCATCTGGCGCAGACAGTCGGCCACCTGTTGCGGGTGAGCCATCAGACAGGCACCGATCATGTTGTTCTGCACCCGGTCACTGGGGCAACCCACATTAAGGTTCACCTCGTTGTAACCGTACTCCTGCGCCAGTCTGGTACACTGCGCCAGCTCGGCAGGGTTACTGCCACCCAACTGCAGCGCAACCGGTTGTTCCTCAGGGTTGTAACGCAGGAAACGATCCGCTTCCGCATGGATCAGCGCACCGGTGGTGACCATCTCGGTATACAGCACTGCCTGCTTGCTGAGAATACGGTGAAAATAGCGGCAGTGACGGTCAGTCCAGTCCATCATCGGAGCTACGGTAAAACGGCGGTTGAGATCGGTAGTAACTTGGGTCATTGAAGCTGTGCTGGTGTGGTTAACGGCTTGAACAAAGCGGCGATTATATACTGTCTGGGCCGTTTACGCTGCACCGGGTTGGGCATATTCTGTTTAAGTGATAGCCTTGTGTGCCATCAGGTATCGGAGACGATCAGGAATTGTGAATCTTATGACTGAACAAACAAATGGATACACCACCAAGATTACCGGTTTTAAGCGGTTTTATCTGGCGACCATCTACTCCTGGCAGGGGCTGAAAGCGGCTTATGCGCAGGAGCCTGCTTTCCGCTATGAGGTCTGGGGCAGTGCGGTGCTGATACCGCTGGCGTTTTTTGTCGCCCAGTCGCCGATGCAACTGGCTGCGCTGATCTGTACCTGTCTGTTGGTGATGGCTTTTGAACTGGTCAATACAGCGATTGAAGCGGTGGTAGACCGCGCCGGTACCGAGTTTCATGAACTGGCAGGGTTGGCGAAAGATCTGGGGTCTGCTGTTGTTCTGGTATCGCTGGGTATGGGTGCCCTGATCTGGTGGGCCGTGCTCTGGCAAAACTACGCCTGATTGCTGACATGAGATAGTCTTTTGCTAGTGGCCCCGTAAGGGCCACTGCGTATATAATTCCCGCCACTGTTTTTCATTTCTGATTTCCAAGGACACCAATGACAACCGTTCGTACCCGTGTTGCACCTTCTCCAACAGGTGACCCTCACGTAGGCACCGCCTACATCGCGCTGTTCAACCTCGCATTTGCCCGTCAGCACGGCGGCCAGTTTATTCTGCGAATCGAAGATACCGATCAGACACGCAGCACGGCGGAATCGGAACAGAAGATCCTGGATTCCCTGCGCTGGCTCGGTCTGGAGTGGGATGAGGGGCCGGATGTGGGCGGTCCACACGGTCCTTATCGTCAGAGTGAACGTAAAAACGATTACGCTAAATATGCGCTGCAACTGGTGGAAGAGGGTAAGGCGTTTGTCTGCTACCGTACCGCTGAAGAGCTCGATGAACTGCGTAATGCACGCCGCGCGGCGGGTGGCCACACTGCGCTGAAACAGAGCGATCTGGCGCTGCCGGCTGATGAAGTTGAAAAACGTCAGGCGGCGGGTGCCTCTTATGTGATTCGTATGGTGGTTCCGGAAGAGGAAGGTGCCTGCGAAGTGGAAGATATGCTGCGTGGCACGATCGAGCTGGACTGGGGCATGGTGGATGCACAGATTCTGCTGAAATCCGATGGTATGCCTACCTATCATCTGGCGAACGTGGTCGATGACCACCAGATGCAGATCACCCATGTGATTCGTGGTGAAGAGTGGATCAACTCCGCGCCTAAGCACAAGCTGCTGTACCAGTACTTTGGCTGGGAGATGCCTAAGCTTTGTCATATGCCACTGCTGCGTAACCCGGATAAATCCAAGCTGTCTAAGCGTAAGAACCCGACCAGTATCCTTTACTACCAGCGCATGGGCTTCCTGCCGGAAGCGCTGCTCAACTATCTGGGCCGTATGGGCTGGTCGATGCCGGATGAGAGTGAAAAATTCACCCGTCAGCAGATGTTCGATAACTTTGATATCCAGCGTGTTTCTCTGGGCGGTCCTATTTTTGATCAGGACAAACTGAGTTGGTTGAACGGCCTGTGGTTGCGTGAAGATCTGGATGCGGCGCAGTTTGCCGCTAAGTTTCAGGAGTGGGCGCTGAACCCGGAATACCTGATGCAGATCGTGCCGCTGATTCAGCAGCGGGTTGAAAAACTGTCTGATGTGGCACCGCTGGCGAGCTTCTTCCTGTCTGGCATGCTGGATATCTCTGAAGCTGATTTTGAGCACAAATCACTGGAGAAAGACGATATCCGCCGGATGCTGCAATATGCAGTATGGTTGCTGGATACTGAAAACCAGTGGAATAAGGACCGTTTGTTCTCACAGCTAAAACAACTTGCCGAAGCGATGGGCTTTAAGATTCGTGACTTCCTGTTCCCGTTGTTTATTGCTGTTGCCGGTACAAACCAGACCGTTTCGGTAATGGACTCCATGGCGATTCTCGGCCCGGATATGACCCGTGCCCGTCTGCGTCACGCTGTGAATGTGCTGGGTGGCCCTTCTAAGAAGGAAGCCAAGCGCTGGGAAAAAGAATACCGTGATCTGAGTAGTCAGATCGAAGGCTAACAAGGTCTGGAAGAAACCCGCTACGGCGGGTTTTTTTCTCTGCGGTGCATCAATTAAGCAGAATTTAGTCAAAAAGCAGCCTTGTGTGCTGTACTGAAACTATTATAACTAATGACTGTTGCTGTCTTTTCGAGGTTCTGAGTGGGGTCGTTGCGCAGTTTAGTCTGTTTTCTTGTCTTTATCGGCGTTGCAGCTTCGGGTTGTTACGGCGTTCTCCTGTTCGATTCCGCCTGGAAAAAAGAGCAGAAACTTCATCTGAACCAGATCACTAATGCTCAGGCGAGTGCCATCGAGCGGCGTCTGGGGCGCTCCCTTTCGGCCACCTACCTGCTATCTCTGCAGATCCGTTTTGCCAACGGCAACATGGAAAACTTTAACAGTTTTGCAGATGAAACGATTAAGGCGCTGGGCGGGATATCCAACCTGCAGCTTGCGCCCAATGGCGTGATTGAACGTATTTATCCCTTAGCCGGTAATGAAAAAGCGATTGGCCATAACCTGCTGAAAGATGACAAGCGGCGAGAGGAGGCTGAGCTGGCGATCCGTGAGCGCCGTCTGACGGTGGCGGGGCCTTTTGAACTGGTACAGGGCGGCGTGGCCGTGATCGGGCGCAATCCGGTATTTATCAGCGAAGAGGGTAAAGATAAGTTCTGGGGTTTTGCATCGGCGCTGATCTTTCTCGAAGACCTTCTGGCAGTCACGGATCTTGAGCAACTGGAAAAAGACGGCTACGGCTTCACGCTTGAGCGGGTTCACCCTGATACCGGTTCCTGGGAAATTTTTTCGCAGTCTGAAAAGGCTCTGGATAACCTTCACGTCAGTTTCCCCATTATTGTACCTAACTCCAGTTGGCGCCTGACTCTCAGCCGACCTCTGCCAGACCGGCCTCTGCTGATTGAAGAAGGGTTTGTTCTGAGCATTCTGCTGGCGGCTATGCTGGCTTCTCTGCTGGCTTATATCATGCGCGAGCCGGATCGTTTACGCGCCGTGGTGGCGGATAAGACCGAGCAGCTCAATGAGCTGGCGTTTTATGATGTGCTGACCGGGCTGGTAAACCGGCGCCTGTTTATGGAACAACTGGAATACGAGGTTAAAGTGTTGCAGCGCACCGGTAAAAAGGCAGCACTGATGTACCTTGATCTGGATGATTTCAAGCGCGTTAACGACAGCCTTGGCCATGCCGCAGGGGACCGATTACTGGTAGAGGTTGCGCAACGTCTGCAAGCTACCATGCGTGAGAGCGACATCATCTGCCGGTTGGGTGGCGATGAGTATGCCATTCTGATGATGAACGTCACGTCGGGTGAAGATTGCCAGCACATGGCGGATAAACTGATCAGCAACGTGCGCAATGAAATAGTCATTGAGGGGGTGCCGCTGAGGGTTAGCCTGTCCATCGGCATTACCCTGATTCCGGATGACTCTTCTTCCCTGCAGCAGATGCTGAGTAATGCCGATATTGCCCTGTATGAATCGAAAAAACTGGGTAAAAATCGTGCCACCTTCTTTAACCACGATCTGCAGAAGATGCTGGTTCAGCGCTTGCAGATTGAGCAGGAGCTTAAATTTGCGCTGGAGCACGATGAACTGGAACTCTATTTCCAGCCGATTGTGCGTCTGGATAATCGTCAGATCGTTATGCTGGAAGCCCTGATCCGCTGGAACCATCCTGAAAAAGGTCTGGTGTCGCCGATGGAGTTTATCTGCGTAGCGGAACAGTGCGGCCTGATTATCCCGATAGGCGACTGGGTGCTGGAGGAGGCCTGCCGGCATATTCGTCAGGCTGTCGATCAGGGTGAGCCTCTGGTACCGATTGCGGTAAATATCAGTGCCCACCAGTTTGTTTCCGGGGACTTTGCGGATAAAGCCAAATCCTTGCTGGAAAGCTATCAGGTCGACCCGGCGATGATCGAATTTGAGATTACCGAGACCGTCCTGATGGAGAACCTGGATCTGGCACTTGAGCAGATGAATGAACTGCGTCAGATCGGCTGTCGCTTTGCCATCGATGATTTTGGTATGGGTTACTCCTCGCTGGCCCAGCTTAAACAACTGCCGGTGGATACCCTCAAAGTGGACCGGACCTTTGTCCGTGATATTGAACACGATCATCACGACCGGCAGATCGTCGAAGCGATCATCGCCATGGCCCACCGTCTGGGGTTACATGTGATTGCCGAAGGGGTTGAGAACCAGAGCCAGCTCGAGTTTATTGATCAGGCAGGCGGCGATATGGTGCAGGGGTTCCTGTTCAGTAAACCGGTCCCTTATTCCGAAGTTTACCGCCATGAGTTACTGGTTTAAAAAATAGAAAAACTTTTTTATTCAACGCGTTGACAGCTCTGTAATCGACGATTAATATACGCCCACTTCCTGATGTGGGGCCTTAGCTCAGCTGGGAGAGCGGTTCGCTGGCAGCGAACAGGTCAGCGGTTCGATCCCGCTAGGCTCCACCAAATCCTTACAGGAATGCACTTAGAAACCAGCCTTGAGCTGGTTTTTTTGTGCCTGACTTTCCCCGGTTTAATTCCCGCCATTTTTTCAGGTGATCTCTAATCGGCTTGCCTCTGGCTTTATTCCAGAGGGGCTGTCGGTGCAATGCATTACTCCCTGCTAATGCTCCGGGGAGAAGATACCGGGGGTCATCCAGTTGTAATTGCCGATAAGCTGGGGGCAGATGTTTTCAAAAAACAATCCCTGAAGAGCCTCGTTAATCTGCGTGGGTATTGAGCCCAGTTCCCCTTTACGTGCAATGAGGTAGATACTTCGGGAGTGTTTGCTTTTATCCAGTTCCAGTACTTTGATGCGATCCAGGTTGTAGAACGTTTGTGCCAGACAGAGCGCACTGAGAACGGCCCAGCCGTGGCCATCCCGCACGAAGTTCATCAGGGTGTGGGTGTCATCTGTTTCGTAGCGGATATTGGCCTGAATATGCATTCTGCGCAAAACGACCTCCGAATAGATGCCGATATTCGTTGAGCGGCTGTATTTGATCATCGGTGAATGCTCGGCGAGTCTTTCCAGTGAGGCTTCCTTTTCCGGCAGAAGTCTAGGGGAATAGGCCAGAACCATCGGGTCACGAAAGACCTTCAGCCGGTCCAGCCCCTCTTCACCTGTTAACGGGTCGTCTGAGATCAGTATATCAATCTCCCTGTTCAGGAAAGCTTCAATTAGCTGTGGCGTCAGGCCGCTTTTCAGACTGAGGCGCTCCGCCTTTTCTTTCAGCACCGTGATCAATTTGCTGCCAAAAACCTCGGAGCAGGAGGTTACCAGACCAACACGACACTGGACGACACCTTGCTGAGCAGCTTCCCGTACCGTGGTATTTAAGCGCCTGAGATCTCCCAGAATACTGGCGGCATGTTTACGCAGGACTTCTCCGGCCGGGGTTAGTTGAAGCGGCGTGGTACGACGAACAACCAGTGTAACGCCGGTGTGTGTTTCGAGCTGTTTTAAGCTCTGGGAGATGGCCGATTGAGAGACGCCGAGCCGGTGAGCGGCATCGGTCAGAGAGTCGGATTCAGAGAGGGTGACAAAGGTGTTTAACGCAGCAGTGTCTAAAGGTCGGCGATCCGGTTGAGGCATAACGGGTCTTCTTTTTGAAAATAAGTATTTCTTATATTGAGGCTTAGAATGCCTTAATTATGCCTTGTTGTGTAGAAATAATTATTTATGTAAGCAAATATGCCGCTTCAAGAGGCTGACTGTAGCCCAGTAGAAGAGAAGTTGAGGCTTACAATGATACTACCTGAATACGACAACCAGTGTGGTTGGTATGAGCTGCTTAATAATGTCAGTAGCTTTCCGCCGCTGGAGGATCAAGCAACATTCCATACCGTTGTGATCGGGGGAGGATTTGTAGGTAATGCGGCAGCCAGACGGCTGGCGGAGAACTTACCCGATGAGCCGTTTCTGCTGATCGATGCGCTGAAGATCGGTCAGGGTGCATCCGGGCGTAATTCCGGCTTCGTGATTGATCAGCCGCATAAGCGGGAACTCGAGCTCAGTAGCGATGCACATAAAGCGAAAATTGTTCGCCTGAACAGGACAGCCATCGAGTATTTTGAGACTCAGATCGACAAGTACGGTATTGAGTGCCAATGGTCCAAAGCAGGTAAATATCAGGCTGCGGTAGGGGAGCGTGGTGAAAAGCATCTCGCTAATTACGAGCATCTTCTGAAGCAGGGGAATGAGGTCTACCACCGGCTTTCTGCGGAGGAAATGCGCAATGTGTTCGGAACAGACTATTACAGCGCAGCTATCTATACACCCGGTGGCATGCTGATGCAGCCGGCCGCCTTGATGCGTGGTCTGGCTGATAATATGCCCTCTAATGTAAGGGTCGTGGAAGAGACGCCGATCAGCGAAATTGAACGCACCGGAACGGGTTTTGTCCTGACTGCTAATAATGGTGCTAAAGTCCGCTGCCGGCATATTATTCTGGCGACCAATATCTTTACCCCTGAGCTGGGCTTTATGCGTAACCGGATTCTCCCGGTAATGACCTTTGCCAGTATGACAAGACCGCTGAGTGAGGCCGAAATGTCGGTGTATGGCGGGCAAACTGACTGGGGCCTGACGCCGGCTGATCATGCAGGGACTACGGTCAGAATGACTCAGGACCGCCGTCTGATTATTCGTAACTCCTATCGATATGCTCACGATTACAACACGCCTGCACACTTGTTGCCTAAGATGAAATTACGCCACCGGGAGGGGTTTCTGGCCCGTTACCCGCATCTTAAGGATGTTGAATTTGAGTATACGTGGGGCGGCGCAAGTGGCTTATCAGGAAATTTTGAAACCTTCTTTGGCAAGGTAGAAGAGGGGGTTTATGCATCGTGCTGCGACCAGAGTGTGGGGGCGGCAAGAGGGACGATCTCCGGCATGATGCTGGCCGATATGGTCGCGGGCCGTCATGGGCAGCTATTGCAGGATATGGTCGAGGTATCAGGTAACCCGTCCTGGTTACCCCCCAAAATTTTTCTCAGGGTTGGAGTGCCTCTGCGTATGCAGATGGCTCGTTTTGCTAGTCGTTCAGAGCTGTAAATGTTCTGTCGGTTGATAACTAAAAATAACAGGTGTTCGAATGAAACTAAAAAAACTACATACGTTTCTTTTTTCAGCGGTTGCAGCGTCTGCGCTGAGTTTGTCTGCTCAGGCAGAGCCAGTGGAGTTGAAGCTGGCTACCGATTCCGGTGCCAAGGGGTCTCCGGCTGGCGAAGCGATTGAACATTGGGCTGCTCAGATCGAGCAGCGTACTCAGGGCACTGATGACGAAATTACCGTCGATATTTTCTATCAGGATGAGCTGGGCGATCAGAAAGAGGTATTCGATCTGCTGGTGGTCGGCGAAGTCGATATGATGCTGAACTGGCCTCTGACCTCTTACGATAAAAAAATGGGGCTGCGCAACACTCCTTACCTGTTTCTCAACTGGGAGCAGGCATTTGATGCGTATAAAGATGGCGGCTGGCTGAATAAGATCAACGGCGATATTCATGCTGATCTGGGCCTGAAATACTTTGGTGCATGGCCGGAAGGGTTTGCCGGTGTGGCGTCAAAAGGCCGCTATGCCACCACGATTGAAGGGGCGAAGGGAATGAAGGTTCGTGTGCCTTCGAACTTCCCTAACCCGCAAACTCTGCAGGCCATGGGGTATCAGGCGACCGCCATTACCTGGGGTGAGGTTTATACCTCGATTCAGACCGGCGTAGTTGACGGTGATGCAGGGAATACCATCTATTGGGATTATGAGTATTTCCGTGATGTTCTGGACTATTACGTGCGCACTAAGCACACCTTCGTCACCGGAGCGCTGTCCATGAATATGGAAGTGTGGGATGAGCTGTCTGACAACCAGAAGAGCATTGTTTCCCAGGCGGCGGCTGATGTAATGGCCAAGCAGTTTAAGGAAGCGAGGACGCGGGACCAGTACTACATTGACCAGGCAACGGCTTCCGGTATGGAGTATATCGAGCTGAACGACGAAGAGCTGAGAACTCTGGCGAAAGTTGCGCGTGAAAAGGTATGGCCACTGATGGTGGATGAGCTGGGCGAAGAGATCGTTCAGAAACTGAAGGACCAGGCTCCAGCCCTGTAATGTCAATCGTGCCTGACTCTGGCCCGGTCGGAGTCAGGCGCATCCGGAGAAGTCCTATGAAAGTGTTTTTGACTCAACTGGATAAATGGTTCGCCGCCATCTTTGAAACGCTCACGCTGTTCACCAGTGCGGCAGTGGCCGGACTGGTTTTCTTTCAGGTGATTACACGTTATGTCCTTGAAATATCCATTATTGGTCTGGACGAACTGGCGCTGATCGGTGCGATGTGGCTGTACATGATGGGGGCATTAATCGCCAGCCGTCGGGCGGAGCATCTGGTTGTCGATTTTGTACCGCAACAGATTAAGTCATCGTTCTGGAAGAAGGTTCATCAGCGGGTTATCGCGCTGATTATGGTGGGGACGTGCGCATTTTTTGTTTATCTCTCCTGGCGCATGTTGTCTTTCTCTTTGCGCAGACCGCAGTACACCGAAGGTCTGGATATTCCGCAGTTGGTTGCTCAGTCGGCCATTATTCTGGCGAGTGTGGGGTGTCTTGTATATGCGCTGAGAGATCTGATCAGCGGTCGTGCTTGTCATAATGTTAAAGAAGCAGAGGAAGAGTAATGGCTATCTGGGCTGTGTTTCTGTTGATTTTTTTGATGGCTATCGGGGTTCCTGTAGCCTGGTCCTTTGCCGCTGTGCTTGGATATCTGGTTTTTGTTTTTGATGTAAAAATGACAACTCTGTTGTTGCAGGGGTTTCGCTCGCTAGACCATATCATTCTGCTGGCGCTACCGCTTTTCGTACTTACTGGGTATCTCATGAAGAGTGGCGGTATCGCCCGTCGGCTGGTCGATTTTATTGAATTGATTGTGATGGGGCGCAGAGGCGGTATGGGAGCCTCAATGGTTTTTGCCTCGGGCATCTTCGGCGCAATCTCCGGAACCGCGACCGCAGCCGTGGCGTCCATCGGAACCATTATGGTCGGTCCTCTGGCTCAGCGGGGTTATCCCCGTGGGTATTCCAGTGCGCTGCTGGGTATGTCATCTTTGCTTGGCATTCTCATTCCTCCTTCAATTACGCTGATTCTGTTTGGTGTGGTCACCCGTCAGTCCATTACTGCGTTGTTTGCTGCCACAATCGGGCCAGGCCTGCTCCTGATTATCGGC
Organism: Neptuniibacter halophilus; assembly: GCF_030295765.1. Taxonomy (NCBI): domain Bacteria; kingdom Pseudomonadati; phylum Pseudomonadota; class Gammaproteobacteria; order Oceanospirillales; family Oceanospirillaceae; genus Neptuniibacter; species Neptuniibacter halophilus. The sequence goes on from NZ_AP027292.1 coordinate 3,287,076, forward strand.
CTGATTCTGTTTAACCGGTTTTGTGCCGGGCGCTTGTTTAAAGAGGAAGTGACCAACTTTAATCTGGGTGATCGTACCCGTGGCAAGATTTTCAAAAGTGCGATTCCGGCCCTGTCGATGCCGTTTATTATTCTTGGGGGTATCTACGGTGGGATCTTTACACCAACCGAAGCAGCTGCGGTTGCGGTTGTTACGGCAATCTTTATCGGATTCTTTGTCTACAAGGATCTGACACTGCGGCAGTTACGCGAAAGTGTAGTGTCTGCAGGCGAAACCACCGGAACGATTATTCTGATCCTGCTGTTCTCGTTCATGATCGGACGTATTCTGACTGCAGAGCGGGTTCCTCAGGAGCTGACTGAAGCGATTACGACGCTGGTACAAAACCCGATACTGATTTTGCTGATGGTGAACGCCTTTCTGATTTTTACCGGGGCAATTATGGACGATCTGTCGGTAACGGTCGTGATTGCGCCTCTGTTTATGCCATTGATCACCACCATTGGTGTCGATCCGGTGCATTACGCCTCAATTGTCGCCTGTTCAGTCGTTATTGGGGCTAACAGCCCGCCGGTGGCGCCGATTCTTTATATGGCCTGCCGTATAGGTCAGGTGTCGATTCACAAATCGATAATGCCTGCCCTCTACCTGATTGGTGCTGTGGGTATTCCGGTGATGCTGGTAACCACCTTTGTACCTGAACTCTCGCTGTTTATTCCCCGAGCGCTTGGAGTGCTCTGATCGCCTGTTCTCCAGCAGGTTTAACCCGGACAGGGAAGTCCACTTCTTGAGGTTGATATGTCTGTAAAACTAATTAAGTCGAATTCCATCGAGTTTTATCATCGTGGTGGGCCGCCGGGCCATGCTGAAGTGGGCCGTGCAGTGTCTACGGATATCAGTTCCACCATGGGCGCAGGAATCGCCCGATTCGATCAGTGCTCCATCGCCTGGACCGTGCTCTATGATGAGGTTGTCTATGTGGTGGAAGGTTGTTTTCGGCTGGTCACCGCGGATGAGACTTTTGCTGCCGAGGCGGGAGATATTCTCTGGATCCCGGAAGGTACCGAGCTCAAATATGAAGGGGATAGCGCGACAATTTTTTATGCGGTTTATCCGGGTAACTGGAAAGAGATGCTGCAAGGCTGATCGATGATACATATTGTCTGTGATCAACCTCTTTTCAGTTATGGGCTTGCTATGTTGCTGAAGGAGATTGATCCCGGACAGTATTGTAGCCAGCATCGCTGTGTTGACAGCCTGCCAAGGATTGACGCGGGTGATACCCTGATTCTGGTAAGCGTCAGACAGTGCTCCCTTAACTCGCTTAAAAGGCTCTGCGAACATGGTGTTACGCCGGGCCAGTTGATTCTCTTCTCTTCCGTATTCGGACGCTCCCATCAGCAACTGGCTGAATCCGGTGTGCGGGCAATTTTACCTATGTCTATAGGTGTGGCTAAAGCGAGGGTATACCTGAAGGCGTTACTCCGTGAAGAAGCGCCAGAGCCCGCCGTTGCTTCTGAATTAATGCCGCTTTTTTTGCCCGATCTGAAAGATTTAACACGCTCCGAGCAGAAAATTTTGCGACATCTGGGGTGTGGCCGGGGCAATCAGGCGATCGCAGATATCCTTGGTATCAAGAAAAGTACCGTGAAGGTTCATCTGGTTAACATATACAGCAAACTCAAGGTCCGGAACCGCACGGAACTGGTCAGTCGTTTTCTCTCGCTTTCGCTCCTCTAATCACGGTCTGGACAAAGGTCACGTGGCTGCGCTGATGCGACTGGCTTTATACTTTGCGCAACTTTATCCAATCAATCTATCTTGAAACGGTATATAACCTTACTCTGTTTTGAGACGCGTTCAGTTAAGGATTATCTGTGTTTATACCGAAGCGATTCCAGCAGGAAAATACCGCCGAGCTGCTGGCTTTAATGCAGCAGTATTCGTTTGCAACTCTGGTGACACCCACCGAATCAGGGATTGAGGCAACTCATCTGCCGATGCTGGTGGAGTCTGAAGGGGATCAGTTATATCTGCGGGCACACATTGCTAAGGCGAATCCGATCTGGAAGACGGTAGCGGCAGGTGCTGAGGTACTGGCTATATTCAATGGCCCTGACTGCTATATCTCCCCGAGCCATTACCCCACCAAAAAAGAGCATGGTAAAGCGGTGCCCACCTGGAATTACGTGGTGGTGCATGTGAAGGGGGTGATTAAGTTTATCCAGGATGATCAGTGGAAGTACGGACTGGTCGATCGCTTAACCGCTCAGCATGAAGAGGGAGCCGCTGAGCCCTGGGCGATTACGGATGCGCCTGAGGCGTATATTCAGAAGATGTTGCCTGCGATTATCGGGTTGGAGATTGAGGTCGCTGAGATCACAGGGCAGTGGAAACTGAGTCAGAATCAGCCTGAAATGAACCGGCAGGGGGTAGTCGATGGGCTTTCTGTGAGCCCGGATGATGCCGCCAGAGCGATAGCCCGGCTGGTTGATGCGCAAAGGTAATGGGCAGGTTCCTCCCCGGCTCTGAGGGTGAGCCGGAGAGGAGGGGCAGAGGTTACTCCTCGATTTTGCCGCTCTTGATCCGTTTTTCGTAGATCACTTCGAGTTTGTAAAGATCCTGTTGCAGCTCAAAGAAACCATGCCAGTGGGCATAGTCTGCTGCGCCCATCATCGCACCGTGACGTGCGCGACGGCCCTCATGGTGCCAGAGGTGGTAGAAGGTGATCTGGAACTCATCGATCCATGGGTTATCTGTCAGCAGGCCTTTCGCTTTCAGGTCATCCAGCATCTTCTTAGCCGGCGTATAGTACTCTTCGTTATACAGACGGACCGCTTTATCACCCTGAGCGAAGAAACCTTTGGTGTGGGTGCTGCTGTGGCAGGAGCTGCACACCTGTTCCATTTTCTGTCGCCCTGCAGGGCCGTCACCCAGCAGCGGGCTGAGCACATCGGTTGAGTTACGCACCTTGGATTCTTTCGCCCAGAGGTTCCAGAACAGGCGTTCGGTAATGTTATGGGTGGTATTGAGTTTGCCGATTCCGCTCATATGGCAGGTGGCGCAGGTCGGGGCACGGTAATCGCCCGGCTCCCAGCCATCGGACGGGGAATCCCACTTCCAGGTGTAGCCTTCGGCGTTAAAGACGTGGCCATGCTTACTGTTGTTGAACACCTCGATGTCCGGGTGGTCCGGCCCCAGATGGCAAGAGGCGCAGGCCGCGGGCTTACGTGCTTCTGCAATCGAGAACTTATGCCGGGTATGGCAGGTGGTACAGCTACCGGTCGCACCATCAGGGTAGATATTACCCATCCCGGCGTTAGGCCAGGTGGTCGGGTCCGGTTTGCCATCTGCGGTCAGTTTAATCTCGGTGCCGTGACACTGCATGCAGCCGGTTTCATTCGGGGCATTACCCAGCTCTTTGTTGTTGCGTCCTTCATGGACGGCAACCAGTGCATGCAGGCTGTCTTTCGGGATGATCTGACGATAGGCGCGGAAGTGGCCACTCTGGTTAAACTGTTCCTGCTCGGCTGAGTGGCAGCGTCCGCAGACATCCGGAGAGACCAGCGGGCTGATATAAACACCTTTCAGGTCGCCTTCATTGTGAAGCTGGGCATCGGGTGCATCGGCGGTGCGCGCGTGACAGTCATTACAGCCGACCCCCACGTGACTGTGCCGGCTGGCTTTCCAGTCGGCTACCACGCCCGGTTGTTCATCCTGATGGCAGCCGATACAGGTCTTATCCAGTTCGGACAGGCCGCGTTTGAAATCCATCGTCTTAACCGCACTCAGGTCGAGACCTGATTGTTCCTGGGCCTGGCCTGTCAGGGGCAGAAGTATCAGCCCTACCAGCAGCAGGTACCTTTGTAATATCAGCTTATTTATCATTTTGACTTCCCTACTTCCTGTAGATGAAACATCAGGTTTTTGTGCCCGACATCGTGGCAATCGATACAGCTTTTGCTGACCGTTTTCTGAAAATATGGCTTATGTGCAACGAACTGTTTGTTGTCCAGCTCGGAACCCTGCTCCAGGTTGTTATGACACTTCAGGCAACCGGAATCATAAACATAGCGGTTGGCGTGTTTACGTTTCTCAACCCAGTCTACGTCTTCGGCACCGGCGATATACTCCTTGTAAACATCCCAGGCGCCGCTTTTAGCTTTGACGTAAAGGTAGTTAATGTAACTGTCATGGGGGAGGTGGCAATCTGTACACAGTGCCTGAACGCCAACAGTCGATTTCCCGCCATGCACATCATCGAGGAATGATGCCTGCATCGGCTTCATGCTGTGGCAGCTCCCGCAGAACGCCTGTCCGGAGGTCTGGTGAAGTGCAGTGTCCATACCCATCCAGACAAACACCGACCCCAGCCCCAGGAATCCCAGTACAACTACCAGTGCGCAGAGCCTGACTATGACGCTGCGACGTTTGCGCTTTTTAAACTGCATGTTGGTCCCTCATCAATACATCAACCTAGAATAGTCCAAATATCCTGATAGAAAAGAGGGACTTATAAAAAAACACAAAATATTTACAGACCGGGGTGTCGTTTACTCTGGCCCACCGGGGGCAGAGGGAGCCCGCTAAGGTTTAACTAAACACTTTATGCCGATTTGGTTATCATGCGGGGAGAAGCAGCATGGCAGGTGGGAAGGCCTCTCCCGGTTCAATGTTTCCTACAGGGGGCATTTGCGCCACCGTCTGGCGGTTTATGCAGACGGAAATAATTACCATGTGGTAAAATAAGTTTCGAATGTTACTTTTTATTATTGGAATTGTTCAGCATGCCAAATTCAGTGGATGAAGCTGTAGTAAAGAAACCCCGTCGACGCTCCCGTATCCGGGAAGCGCATGAAGAGGGGATTCTCCGTGCCGCAGAGGATCTGTTTTCAGCCAATGGCTATAACGGTACGGCCATCGAAACCATCGCCGAAAGGGCGGGGATGTCGAAGCAGAACCTGCTTTACTACTTTCCTTCAAAAGAGGTGCTTTATCAGCGGGTTCTGGAGAATATCCTGAACCTCTGGGTTGATAAGATGCAGTTACTGGAGCAGCAGGGTAAAGATCCTGCTGAGATGGTGCGCAACTATATCCGCGGAAAAGTGGAGCTCTCGCGCACCAACCCGAATGCATCCAAGGTGTTCGCTATCGAAATTATTAATGGCGCACCTTATCTGAAAAATTATCTGAAGAACCATCTGGTTCCGGTTCTGGAAGAGGATGTAAAGCTGGTTAAAAGCTGGATCAGCGAGGGGTTAATGGATCCGGTTGATCCTTATCATCTGTTCTTCCTGATCTGGTCCTCCACCCAGACCTATGCAGATTTCTCCTCACAGATCAGCCTTTCTCTGGGCAAAAACGGTCTGGAGGATGAAGACTTTGAGAAGGCTACCGAGTTCCTGACCCATATGATCATCAAGGGGCTTGGTCTGCAATAAGACCCGATTTTTACCTTTCTCTGATAAAACCGCTGCCATCTGCGCAGCGGTTTTTTTATGCGCTCGCTTAATCTTTTCAGTCAATCGCGGCGTTTTTTGCCTCGCTCAATTCATCTCTTTTCTAAATTTAATCTTTTTTAAATCAATGGCTTGCCTTGTTTGGTTCTGGGCCGGTATTAGCCGATAAATTCGTTCAGATATTTTTCTTGACCATCTGGTAAAAGTTGATCTAGTATTATTTTACCGTTTGGTAAAAAGTTTGTAGGCGCAAACCTGATACCGAGAATAAGAATAAATACGGAGAATGGATTTGATGGATACGCGGCGTGTTTCCGTACCTCAACCAGCAATCATTTCAGGCTGCTATCGCGGTGGGTTTAAGGCCCCGGCGCTGGATTCTGTAAAGCCTGAGCCCCTGCTTCATTTCCCGATTGATTCAGATTCCCGATCAGTGAGTTCATTGCCAATGCCGCTTCAGGGCGTTGCGACAGGGCAGGAACGTTACGTCTTTTCTTATGGTTCAGCGAAATAGGTTAAGGAAAGAATTATGAATGCTCCGAATATTTTGAGTCTGAAGAGTGATGCAGCGGCCCGCCGGCAGTTGCTGAAAGGGTTTGCTGCGGTCAGCCTGCCGGTGCGGGAGATTCTCAGCGCGGTGGTGGACGGCGAAGAACTGTCAGAAACCGATGCGGTCACGCTGTTTTCGGCCGAAGGGCCGGATCTGGATGCATTGATCGCCACCGCAGACTTTATTCGTGAGCGTGCTGTTGGCAATCAGGCCAGCTTTGTGATTACCCGCAATATCAACTACACCAATGTGTGTTACATGGGCTGTAAGTTCTGCGGTTTTGCTAAACGAAAAGACGATGAAGATGCGGAGTTTCTGCGTCTGGAAGAGATCGCCAAACGGGCCGAGGAAGCCTGGAACCGTGGAGCGACTGAAGTTTGTATTCAGGGCGGTCTGCACCCGGATATCGATGGCACGTTTTACCGTGAAATTCTGAAGGCGATCAAAGCCCGTGTACCGGCGATGCATATCCATGCGTTCTCTCCCTTTGAGATCTGGTTTGGTGCGCTCAAGAGTAAGGTGTCGGTTGCAGAATTTATTCAGGATCTGATCGATCATGGTCTGGGCTCCATGCCGGGAACCGCAGCGGAAATTCTCGATGTAGAGATCCGTCAGCAACTGACCCGCGACAAACTCACCACGGAGCAGTGGGTCGAAATTATCACCACGGCGCATCAACTCGGTCTGCCGACCACCGCCACGATTATGTATGGCCATATCGACAGCCCGGAACACTGGGCGGCGCATATAGGAAAGATCCGCGACATTCAGAAACAGACCGGCGGTTTTACTGAGTTTGTTCCGCTGGGTTTTGTGCATTATGAATCTCCGCTCTATGTCGAAAACGGCGATGTACGTCCCGGTCCGACGCCTGAGGAAAATATTCGCATGCATGCGGTCTCCCGCCTGATGCTGAACGGCTGGGTCGATAACATTCAGGCGTCATGGGTCAAGATGGGCCCTGAATATGCCCAGCAGATGCTGCGCTCCGGCGCCAACGACCTTGGTGGCACGCTGATGAACGAGAGTATCTCGCGTGCGGCGGGGGGCAAAAACGGTCAGGAGATCGTACCGGAAGATATGGTGCGGATGATTGCCGAAGCCGGCCGCCAGCCGGTTCGACGTAACACCCTCTACGATGTGGTGCAGGCCTATGATTATCAGCCAGCCCGGTCAGCACCAAATCTGATTGCCCGCGCTTCAGCCTGTTCGCTGGAGCTGATCGCGACCACGGGAGGGGCTGCATAATGAATGCTCAGACGCCCCTGAAAATCCTGCTCCTCAGCGGTGGAGTAGGTGGCGCCAAAATGGCTGAAGGGTTCGCCTACAGCCGGTATGCCGCAGCGTTCAGTGTGCTCGGTAATGTGGCCGATGATCAGATGTTTCATGGTCTCTGGGTCTCACCGGATATTGATACTCTGACTTACACCCTGTCAGAACAGATCGACCGGGAGAAAGGCTGGGGGCTGAAAGGCGAAACCAATCGTGTGCTGGAGCAGTTAAAGAAACTGGGTTCTGATACCTGGATGTATCTGGGCGATCAGGATTTTGCCACCCATATCTTCCGCACTGAATTACGTCAGCAGGGGGTGCGAGCCAGCGAGATTGCCCGGAAAATCGCGGCTTCGTTCGGTCTTGAACTGCCCATCCTGTTACCCACCGATGACACCATTCAGACCCGTGTGCGCACAACGGATGGTTGGATTCCCTTCCAGGACTACTTTGTTAAACAGGGCTGTCAGCCCGAGGTACTCGAGGTGCGGATCGAAGGGATCAATGAGGCCCGGCCTACACCCGAAGCGATCAGCGCGATTGCCGAAGCCGATCTGATTGTGATTGCGCCGAGTAACCCGATCGTCAGTATCAACCCGATTCTCTCGGTTCCCGGCATCGCCGATGCACTGCTTGATTCGACTGCGTTTAAAGTGGCGGTATCGCCCATTGTTGCCGGTAAAACCGTTAAAGGGCCCGCAGACCGGATGATGCAGGTGGCCGGTCACAGCGCCGATGTGCTCGGCGTGGCGGATTATTACCGGGGCCTGATCGATGCGCTGATCATCGATCAGCAGGATCTGGAACATCTGCCCGCTCTGGATGAAAAAATCGCCAACGTGCTGGCCACCGATACGCTGATGTTCAGCCGGACCAACAAGGTGCGTCTGGCAGAAACCATCGTTCACCTGTATGAGGCGGTGGCGCAGCGTAAAGCGGCTAAGGCCCGGCAGCGACAGGCTGAAGTCACTCCATCTTTAATTGATGCGGTCGGCAGTCTCAATCCGGCTTTTCGGGAGGCGTGACCATGAAACTGTCTATCGTGATTCCTATGAAAAGCCCGGAGCGCTCGAAGAAGCGGCTTTCCAAGGTACTGAACCGGCGTGAACGCAAAAAACTGGCAATCTCGCTGTTTGAGAAGAACCTGCACTTTTTCCGCGAGCATTACCCCCAGCATAACCTGCTGGTAATCACCGGCTCCACGGTAATCAAAGAGATCTCGGAAGCCGCCGGCGCAGAGGTGCTGACTGAACATCGTGAGATGGCGGGGCTGAATAACGTCGCGCGAATTGCTGCGGAATATAACGCCGCTCGGGGGTACGACTCTCAGTTAATCGTCCCCGGCGATATTGAAACCCTGGAAAAGCATGAGGTTGAGCAACTGCTGAACCATCCGCGGGGTGAGCGCTCGGCGATTGTCTGTCCCTCATACGATGGCGGCACCAACGCTATTCTGACCACGCCGCCGGATGTGATGCCGTTCAGCTATGGCCCGAACTCCTGCCAGATTCATCTACTGACTGCGTTTCAGTTGGGGTTGCAGACCAAGCGCCTGTATCTGGAGAAGCTCTCCTTTGATATCGACCGCCCCGGGGATCTGTTCCGGGTCGATTGCGGCTTAGACAAAAAATTTGCATAGGGGATATGAGCATGGCTACGCAGGACGTTGTAATCAAAGTGCTGGAGGGGATTCCCGATATTAAACCGGGCGATCCGCTGGCACAGATCATCCTTCAGTCTCTCGATCAGAACCGGGTCTCACTGGATGACGGTGACATTATCGTGATCGCCCACAAAGTGGTCTCCAAAGCGGAAGGCCGGATTGTTGATCTGGCAGACGTAACCCCTTCGGCAGAAGCCGGAAAGCTGGCAGCGGAGCTGCATAAAGACCCGCGCAAAGTAGAAGTCGTGTTGTCTGAATCCAACCGTCTGGTGCGTACCTCAAAGCGTCCTGAGCAGGCCGAAGGCACCATCATTGCTGAGCATCGTCTGGGCTTTATCTGCGCCAATGCGGCGGTGGATGAATCCAATGTCGACGCAGCAGGCAAAGTGATTCTGCTGCCGGAAGACCCGGATCGCAGTGCCCGGCAGATCTGCGCTGAACTGGAACAGGCCAGCACGAAACGCCTTGGCGTAATTATTACCGACACCTTTGGTCGCCCCTGGCGCATGGGGCTGGTCAATGTCGCGGTCGGTCTGGCCCATGTGCCGAGCAAGATCGATCTGGCCGGCGAAACCGATGCTTATGGCCGTCCGCTGATGGTGACCGTTCCGGCGCTGGCCGATGAGATCGCAGCGGCGTCCGGTCTGCTGATGAGTAAAGAGGGTAAGAAACCCGTACTGATTTTTAAAGGCGTTGATTGGCAGAAGAGCGACAGCTCAGCACGCGATCTCGTCCGTCCACAACATGAGGATCTTTTCAGATGAAAATAGCAATTTTAGGTGGTACAGGCCCACAGGGTAAGGGGCTGGCTTTACGTTTCGCTGCGGCGGGTGTGGATGTGGTTCTGGGTTCCCGTGACGGTGCCCGTGCAGAGGAGATCGCTCAGGAACTGAATGGCCTGCAGCCGGATGTGAGCGGTGTGATCAGTGGAACAGATAACTCCGCTGCGACCTCGGCCGCAGATGAGCTGGTGATTCTCGCGGTACCGTTCTCTGCCCACAACGCCACGCTGGAAGCGATCAAGCCGGATCTGGCCGGCAAAGTGCTGGTGGATATTGTGGTTCCACTGGCAGATGGCGATCCGAAAGCGCTGAACATGCCACCTGAAGGCTCTGCCACTGAGGCCGCACAGGCCCTGCTGGGTGAAGAGATTCCGGTGGTGGGCGCACTGCACAACGTATCGGCCACCACGCTGAATAATCTGGAGCATTCCATTAACTGCGACATTCTGGTGTGTGGTAACGATCTGGCGGCGAAAGAGAAGGTGATCGACCTGATCAATATGCTGGATATCAAAGCCTATAACGCGGGCCCGGCGGTTAATGCCCGCTGTATCGAGGCGATCACCCCGATTCTGATTCGACTGAATATTTCCAAGAAGGTGCCTTTCTCCCATGCGGGAGTGAAGATCTGGGCACCTGACCACTGAACGACCCCCCGACTCAATACTGAAGATTAGGAGAATAATTATGGATTTCGGTATTACTTTTAAAGGCTTCATCAGCCCTGAGCGTGCGCGTAATCTGGCCAAACAGGCTGAAGAAGCGGGTTTCACCCACTGCTGGTTCTACGACTCCCATGTACTGTGGCGTGAGTGCTACCCGGCGATCGCTATGTGTATGGAGCACACCTCAAAAATCAGTTTCGGTCCCTGCGTAACGCACCCGAATGCCCGTGACTGGTCACAGGCGGCGAGCCTGTTTGGTAGCCTGGCGTTGCAGAGTAATGGTCGTTTCCACATCGGTCTGGGACGTGGTGACAGTGGCGTGCGTGTACTGGGTAAAAAACCGGCCAACCTGGCGCGTGTGGCGGAGTTCACCGAAAAAGTTAAAGCCATGGTTCGCGGTGAAGAAGTGATGTACGGCGATTGCCCGGCTCCGGTTAAATTCCCATGGGCAGAGGGTTATGACCTGCCGGTTTACATCGGTGCTTATGGCCCGAAAGCACTGCAGACTGCCGGTGAATACGGTGATGGTGTAGTGCTGCAGATCGCCTCACCATCGCTGGTGAAATGGTTCACCGATCAGGCGCTGGAAGCGGGTAAGGCTGCGGGTCGCGACATGAGTAACTATCAGGTAATCGCCTCAGCACCGGCTTACTTCGGTACCAAAGAGCGTTGTATCGAAGCCACTCGCTGGTTCCCGGCGATGGTCGGTAACCATGTGGCAGATATCGTTGAAAAATACGGTGCCCATAGCGGTCTGGTGCCGGAGAGTCTGACCTCTTATATCGAGAACCGTAAAGGCTACGACTACTCCAAACACGGTCAGAGCGATAACCCGTATTTGGACTTTATCACCGAAGATATTGTGAAAGACTTCTGTGTACTGGGCGGCGTAGATGAGCACATCGCTAAACTGCGTCATCTGGAAGAAGCAGGCACAACCCAGTTCAACATCTATCTGGACAGTGGAGATGAAGAGAGCATCGTAGAGAAGTACGGCAAGCACATTATTCCTCACTTCACCAAGTAATCCCCTTTCAGCACTCCGGCAGTAATGCCGGGGTGCTGACTTTTCAACCGCAGACTGCTCAGGGGGAACGCTGTCATGTCTGATCAAAATCAACAGCAACAACCCGAACTGATCCGATCCGTAACCGTCCCTATGCCCACCGATTACGGTGACTTTGCCATGACCGTGTTTACAGAAGCCGAAACCGGTAAAGAGCACATGTTGCTGGTATTGGGTGATGTGGCCAGTGAAACCGCTCCGATGGTAAGAATCCACTCAGAATGTGCCACCGGCGATCTGTTTGCCTCCGAGCGCTGCGATTGTGGCGAGCAGTTGCAAGCCTCTTTGCGCATGATGAGCGAGCAGGGAAGCGGCGTGCTGCTCTACCTTCGGCAGGAGGGGCGGGGTATCGGTCTGGCGAATAAACTCAGGGCCTATCAGTTGCAGGATCAGGGGCTGGATACGGTGGATGCCAATCTGGCGCTGGGATTACCCGCAGACGGCCGGGATTACCGGATAGCAGCGATCATGCTGGAAGAGCTCGGGATCAGCGAAATCCGCCTGCTGACCAACAACCCGGCTAAGCTGACCGGATTACAGGCACTGGGTATCAGGGTACGACAACGCCTGCCATTGCAGGTGCGCTACCGGACAAGAAACCTCGGATATATGAAAACCAAGCAGCAGCGAATGGGGCACCGGGTTCTGCTGTGAGCGAATGATACGCCGAATTTATTCGGATCAGCCTCGGATAAATAGCATTAACATACTCAAATTAAACGGGTTTTAAACGGCACAGTATTAATTTGAAATATTATTTGACCATATGGTAAAAATATTCTAATTTTTACCATGTGGTTAATTTTTGGTCCTCCTTATTAGGCCATTGCCAAAACAACAAAACAGGAGCTTATCGGCGATGAAAAATATAAAAACGAATCAGCAGAGACTCTGGGACAGCCTGATGCAGATGGGTGAGATCGGTGGCACGGAGAAGGGCGGTTGTTGCCGTCTGGCGCTGACCGACCTGGATAAGCAAGCCCGTGATCTGTTTATCAAGTGGTGTGAGGATGCCGGTTGCAGCATCCGTATCGATAAAATCGGCAATGTGTTCGCGCGTCGTCCGGGCAAAAACAATGACCTGCCACCGGTGGTGATGGGCAGCCACATCGACACCCAGCCAACCGGCGGTAAATTTGATGGTGTCTACGGTGTGCTTGCGGGTCTTGAAGTGATTCGTACCCTGAACGATAACAACATCGAAACCGAGCATCCTGTTGAAGCTTCTATCTGGACTAACGAAGAGGGTTCCCGTTTTGCGCCGGCAATGGTGGCTTCGGGTGTGTTTGCCGGGGTGTTCGATCTGGAATATGGCCTCAGCCGTGCCGATCTGGATGGCAAAACCATGGGCGAAGAGCTGGAGCGGATCGGTTATGCCGGTGAGCATGAAGTAGGCAGCCCGGTGAAAGCGTTCTTTGAAGCGCACATTGAGCAGGGGCCGATCCTTGAAGAGGAAGAGACCACGATTGGCGTAGTGACCGATGCTCAGGGCCAGCGCTGGTATGAAGTGACTCTGACCGGTCAGGAAGCACATGCAGGCCCTACGCCAATGCTGCGACGTAAAGATGCGCTGGTCGGTGCCGCGCAGATTATTGATGAAGTGAATCAGATCGGCCTGACTAACCAGCCAAACGCCTGTGCCACTGTAGGTTTGCTGCAGGTATTCCCGAACTCCCGTAACGTGATTCCGGGTGAAGTGTTCTTTACCGTTGATTTTCGTCATCCGGATGATGCGGTGCTGTCGAAAATGGATCATCAGCTGCGTGAGATCAGCGCCAAGATCGCCGATGAGCTGCAGTTAGAGATGAAATTTGAGCAGATCTGGTACTCGCCACCGGTTCCATTCAATAAAGGCTGCGTGGAGTCAGTGCGTCAGGCGGCGATCGATGCAGGTTACAGCCATCGCGATATCGTCAGTGGTGCCGGACACGATGCCTGCTACATCTCGCGGGTAGCGCCGACCGGCATGGTATTTGTGCCCTGTGAAAACGGCATCAGCCACAATGAAGAGGAAAATGCTAAACCGGAACATCTGCACGCCGGATGTAACGTGCTGCTGCAGGCTGTGATCAACCAGGCCTGCAACTGATCCCATTCCATAACGACTCTGAGGCCCCGGCAAACACGTCTGCAACACACCCTGTGTTCACTGTAAGTCCTGGACAGGTTTGCGGGGCCTGACAATAAATCTAAAAAAAGCTGAGTCCGTTCCTCACATAGTTTCAGTCAGTCATTCCTGTCTGTGCGTGATTTTCACGCGCATGGACAGCTATTGCCTGAAATAAGGACGGCTCGGGGAGTGTAAAAATGAAAATAGGACTACCTAAAGCGCGTCAGGCCGGTGAAAACCGGGTGGCGCTGATTCCGGAAAATGTACAGCGCCTGACAGAGCGCGGCATTGATATTGTGGTTGAACGCGGAGCCGGTAGCTCTGCCGGGTTCAGCGATGAAGCCTATCAGCAGGCGGGAGCAGAACTGGTCGGTTCTGCCGGTGCCTGCTGTGCCAGCGCAGATATTGTCGTGGCTGTGAATCTGGCGGGTGAGGCCCTCACCGAAACCGCTTCCTTGCTTGACGAGGGGCAACTGCTGCTCGGCATGATGGACCCGTTGAGTGATCAGGAACGCTTCACGGCACTGGCGCAACAGGGGATTACCAGTGTGGCTCTCGAGCTTGTGCCGCGGATCAGCCGGGCTCAAAGCATGGATGTGCTCTCTTCAATGGCAACACTGGCCGGATATAAGGCAGTCCTGCTGGCGGCCAATGCCAGCAAACGAATCTATCCGATGATGATGACGGCCGCCGGTAATCTCAGCCCGGCGCGGGTCTTCATTATGGGGGCGGGGGTTGCGGGCCTGCAGGCGGCGGCCACCGCAAAACGCATGGGTGCGGTGGTTGAAGCCTACGATGTGCGACCTGCCGCGCGGGAACAGATTCTCTCGGTCGGGGCTAAACCGGTGGAGCTGGAACTGGAGGCTGAAGCCACGGAAGGTCAGGGCGGGTACGCCCGGCAGCAGAGCGAGGCGTTTTTGCAGCGCCAGCGGGAGCAGATGACGAACATACTGGCTGAACAGGATATCGTGATCACCACAGCCGCGGTGCCGGGGGCAAAATCGCCGGTGCTGATCACCGCCGATATGCTGGCGCAGATGAAACCGGGGGCAGTGATTGTTGATCTGGCATCTGAACGGGGCGGTAACTGCGAGCTGACCTGTCACGGTGAAACCCGTGTGGTCAACGAAGTCACTCTGATCGGCCCGGACAATATCGCCTCAACGCTGGCAAATCATGCCAGCCAGATGTTCGCGAATAATATCGAGAACTTCCTCAACAACATCCTCAACGAAGAGGGCGGTTATCAGCTCGACTTTGATGACGAGATCATTCAGGCCTCGGTGATCACCCATCAGGGGGAACTGGTTAACAGCCGTATTCGCGATCAGCTTGGATTGTCTCCGTTGCTGAATGAGCCGGTTATGGAGGAGGTCGCCTGATGGAAAGTTTCGTGATTTTACTGTCGCTGTTTGCGCTGGCAGTGTTCCTCGGCGTTGAGCTGATTACCAAAGTACCACCGACATTGCATACGCCGCTGATGTCCGGCAGTAACGCAATTTCCGGTATCACCGTGGTGGGTGCGATCCTTGCTGCCGGCTCCGGGCCGGATTCCGGTGCATTGGTACAGGCACTGGGTTTTATCGCCATTGTCTTTGCCACCATCAACGTGGTCGGCGGATTCTGGGTGACCAACCGCATGCTCAGTATGTTTAAGCGGAGGGGCTGAAGATGAATAGTATGGTAATCAATCTGTTCTACCTGCTTTCCGCACTGCTGTTTGTGGTGGGCATTAAAGGGCTGACCCGGCCAAAAACCGCCACGCGGGGGAACCGTCTTGCGGCACTGGGTATGTTGCTGGCGATTGTGGTCACCCTGCTGGATAAGCAGGTGATTCGTTATGAACTGGTCGCTGCTGGCCTGCTGTTGGGCGCTGTGATCGGTGGTGTACTGGCGGTTAAAGTCCAGATGACCTCGATGCCACAGATGGTGGCCATCCTTAACGGTCTGGGTGGGGGCGCGTCACTTGGCGTGGCGGCTGCCAGTTATTTCAGCCTGCTGGCGCAGGGCAGTGAACTCTCCGGTTCAGCCATGCTGGTGGCCAACGCATCTATGATGCTGACGGTACTGATCGGCACCCTTACCTTCTCCGGCAGCGCGGTAGCCTTCGGCAAGCTTCAGGAAATTCTGCCCGGGCAGCCGATGGGCTTCAGCGGCATAAAGTACATCAACCTGATGCTGCTGGTTGTTGCAGTCGCTACAGGCTGGATGCTGACCACCGGCCAGCTTGGCAGCGGGGGTTTTGTGTTGCTGGTGGCTGTGGCGCTGGTGCTGGGCGTCACGCTGGTAATGCCGATTGGTGGTGCGGATATGCCGGTGGTAATCGCCCTGCTGAACTCCTACTCAGGTATTGCGGCAGCCGCGGCCGGTTTCATCATGGGCAACAATGTCCTGATCGTTTCCGGCGCACTGGTCGGAGCCTCCGGAATTATCCTGACCCGGATTATGTGTGTGGCGATGAACCGGTCACTGGCCAATGTACTGTTTGGCAAAATGGCCGAAGCGGATGGCAATACGATCGACGCCGATGAGGTCTACGCCGGAAAGGTGACCTCCTCAACACCGGATGAGGTGAGCATGCTGCTGGAAGATGCCGGGCGGGTGGTTATTGTACCGGGCTTTGGCATGGCGATGGCGCAGGCGCAGCACGCGGTGCGTGAACTGGCGGACACCCTGCAGAGTCGCGGTACGGTGGTGGAGTTTGCTATTCACCCGGTGGCCGGACGCATGCCGGGCCATATGAACGTACTGCTCGCGGAAGCAGAGGTGGAATATGACGCCATGAAGACCATGGAACAGTCCAACCCCAACTTCAGCAAAACCGATGTGGCGATCGTCATTGGTGCTAACGACGTGACCAATCCAATGGCGCGCGAGGATAAAGGCAGCCCGATCTATGGTATGCCGATACTCGATGTGGATCAGGCGAGGAATGTAGTGATCGTCAAACGCAGCCTCAGCCCCGGCTTTGCCGGCCTGCCCAATCCGCTGTTCGCCAGAGATAATGCAGTGATGCTGTTTGGCGATGGTAAGCAGGCGATTATGGATCTGACTGCAGCGCTGCACGAAGCGGCCTGAACAGGCAGAACGCAACTGCCCGGTTGGTGTGTACCGGCCGGGCTTTCCTGTTTTTAAAATGGGCAGATAAGACCATGGAAACGCAGCAGATCCGCGGAATCATCTACATGCTTCTGGCCATGCTACTGATCTCTGTGCAGGAAGCACTGGCGAAATATCTGGGTGAGCGTCTCCCGGTAGGGCAGGTGGTCTGGGCGCGCTACGTGGGGCACCTGTTTTTGATCTTCTGCTGGCTATGGCCCCGCTATGGCCGCAGTCTGATCCGCGCCGTTCAGCACCGGGTGCAGATCGGCCGCTCGCTGATCCTGCTGTTAGATACCTTACTGTTTTTCTATGGGCTGACGCTGCTCGGGCTGGCCGAAGCGACCGCGATCTTCTTTACGGTTCCACTGCTGGTACTGCTGTTATCTGTCCCGCTGCTGGGAGAGCGTGTTACTGGCGGCGCGTTGCTGGCGATCCTGATCGGATTCGCCGGCACACTGATCATTGTCCGGCCCGGCGGTTCCGCTACGCTGGATTCAACAGCATTGTCAGGCGCGCTCTGTATCTTCGGCTCTGCCTGCTGTGCTGCACTTTATAACGTGACCACCCGTAAACTGGCCGAGCAGGACCCGGTGCAGGTTACGCTGTTTTTTACGGCGCTGGTAGGCACGCTGGCAACCACGCTTTATGTCCCTTTCATCTGGGTGACGCCAACAGGAACCCTTGTCTGGTTGGCACTGACCTGCATCGGTTTTTTTGGTGGTATGGCCCATAGCCTGATGATTATCGCCCACAAACACGCCCGCGCTACCGCACTGGCCCCGTTTATGTATTCACAGATTATCTGGGCGCTGGCGCTCGGCTGGCTGCTGTTTAATGAACTACCCGATAAGCTCGCCTGGCTCGGTGGCAGCATCGTGATTCTCAGTGGTCTCTACCTGTTCTGGCAGGACTGGAGGCGGGTGAGGAAACAGCATGCTTAACCCCCACTGTTTATTGACCTTTAAATAACCCTTGATGCGCCGGACGTATGGTAGGCGAGGGATTGATGAAGACGGTTCGTTAACTGACAAACCTGTTGGAAACGGTGTGGGGTAGAAGAATAAAAAAACAGCCCGGAGGCTGTTTGAGATAAACCTGTGGTGAAGAACCCGGTCGTTAAGGGTTCTCGGCCACTAGCTGACTGCGCTCAACGGAATAAGGTACGGTGCGGGTGCTGAGCCAGTAGATCAGCCCGCCGAGCAGTGAGCCGGTGAACCAGCCGTACTGGTAGAACCAGTTGAGTTCGCCGGTGAGCAGGGCAAACAGGGTCAGGGTGACCGGAACAAAGAACGCAGTCAGGCCGTGACGGTTAAAACCGCTGTAGGCACCGTGAGTCGAGTAGAGTTCGACCAGTTCAAACTGCTGTCGGCGTACCACAAAATAATCGGTAATCATAATGCCCGCGATGGGGCCCAGCAGCGAGGAGTAGCCCAGCAGCCAGCCACTGTACATCGCTTCTACACTGACATCGGATTCGATCATGCCCAGCTTTTTGAGCAGCTCCCAGCCCATCAGCAGAATACCGATCAGGCCGGTCAGCAATACACCACGGGTCTGGTTGATCTTCCTGGGCGCAATATTCTGAAAGTCATTGGTGGGGGAAACGATATTCGCCGCTGTGTTGGTCGAGAGGGTCGCAACAATGATGATCAGCATAGCGATCACCACCCAGACCGGGCTGTCGATTTTGCCGATCAGGGTAACCGGATCAGAGATGGTCTCGCCAACCAGTGCCGGGGACGCGGCAGTCATTACTACACCCAGTGCCGCAAAAAAGAACATGGTCAGAGGCAGACCGATGGTCTGGCCGATAATCTGGTCTTTCTGCGAACGAACGTAACGGCTGAAATCAGGAATGTTCAGCGAGAGGGTCGCCCAGAACCCCACCATCGCGGTCACACCGGCAAAGAAGTAACCCCAGAAGGAGGCTTCTTCCGGGCGGTTGGCGGGAATTGCCAACAGCGCTTCGTAGGAGATTTTCGGGCTGGCCCAGAGCATCAGGCCGATACCGACACCCAGTAAGAGCGGGGCGGCCAGGGTTTCCATCAGTTTGATCGACTCAGCTCCGCGGATCACGATATACAGGTTGAGTGCCAGAAACAGAAAGAAACCGATCACCTCGCCGGTGCCTCCGAGACTTTCCCAGCCCGGCAGGATATTCGACAGCAGGATATGGATCGCCAGCCCGCCAAACAGGGTCTGAATACCAAACCAGCCGCAGGCAACCAGCGCCCTGATCAGACAGGGGATATTCGAGCCCAGAACGCCGAAAGAGGAGCGAAGAACCACCGGGAACGGCACGCCAAATTTGGTGCCGGGAAAAGCGTTCAGGGTCAGAGGAATCAGAACAATAATGTTGGCAATCAGAATTGCCATCAACGCTTCCATGACTGACAGGCCGAAATAGGCAGTCAGCACGCCTCCCAGCGTGTAAGTCGGGACACAGATCGCCATGCCAACCCAGAGGGCCGCGACATTCCACAGGTTCCAGTTCCGTTCTTGTACCCGCGTCGGGGCGATATCCGCATTATAGTGCTGGCTCTGTTCCAGATCGGAGCCGGGGCTGAGTTCGTAGAACTCACCCATCTTCAGCATGGTTGAGGGTTGGTTAGTGGCGTGCGTCATAAATGATCCTCTGAAGCAGTCTCAACAAAGTTTCCTTAGCATCTGCAGGGGATATGCCAAAATTTTACCTAATGGAAAAATTAATGATCTTTATGAAGTTAATTCATTGTTTTATATGGGTTAATAAAATTGGTTAGGGTGGGGTGGAGCTGAAGTATGCTCCCGGAGCCGGTAGCAGATGAACCGTTTAAGGGCGAAATGCATCAGGCTGGTGCGTGCAGTATTGTTAATTGTATCCTTTGGGATACAATTGATGTATGTCTGACCTGATGATTACAGTGAATGAATACGTTGATGAAAATGGCAGAAGCCCTTATGCCGATTGGTTGGGGAGCTTACGCGATGTCAGAGCCAAGGCTCGTATCATTCTGCAGATAGATAAAATGGAGCTCGGTTTATTCGGAGATGTGCAGCCTGTTGGTGATGGGCTTAGTGAGTTACGTATTCACTATGGCCCGGGCTACAGGGTGTACTTCGCCAAAGAAGGTCAAACAATTTATTTGTTACTCTGTGGCGGTAATAAATCCAGCCAGTCCAGAGATATAAAGTAAGCCAAAAAGTTCTGGAAAGACCATAAACGGAGAAGTAGGTATGGCGCGTAATGTGAGAACTACACACAATGAGCAGTTGCGTGACCCGGATATTGCGGCTGAATATTTAAACGAAGCCCTGCGTGATGGGGATGCTGCTGTCATTCTGATGGCACTTAGAAATCTGGCAGAGGCTCAGGAAGATGGTATTTCAGGTCTCGCAAAGCGCTCGAGTTTAGGGCGTGAAAGTATGTATAAGATGCTTTCGGCTAACGGAAATCCGAAGCTGTCTAGTTTTACTCAGTTAATACATGGGCTGGGGCTTCGTCTGAAGGTTGAATCAATTAGCGATCAAAGAACGGTGAGCTGAAAACCAGCCTGTGTTGTTGATGTTACTTCCCCCCGACAATACCGGGGGAAGCCCAGGGATGAGTTCATATAGAGCTGTCTGATCAGAACCGGTGGGTCAGATACGCGCCGACGCCGACCAGAACCAGCCCGGCAATGCGCGTCAGGCTGGTTTCGGACACTTCATAACCCGCCAGACCGAAGTGATCCAGCAGGACTGCTGTGACCAGTTGACCGCCGATCACCAGCGCGACCAGCGTGGAGGCACCGAGTTTTGGCGCGAACATCGCCATGGCGGTAACAAAGAATGCGCCCAGCAGGCCGCCTATCCAGGCCCAGGCGGGTGCGTCTTTCAACTGAATCATGCTGGGTGTGGTGGTACGCAGGGCCATGTTCACGGCGATCAGAGCCACACAACCAATCATAAACGAGATAGCGGAGGCCCAGAGTGCGCTGCCGCTGAATCGTGCGAGGTGGGAGTTGATACCCGCCTGCAGTGGCAGCATTGCACCTGCCAGAAGAACCACACAGACACCGATCAGATACATTATCCCACTCCTTGAATTTAAAAAGGGGTCAGCGTAGACCCCTTTATCTTGCTTATGTCAGAACATTCAGCCCCGTTTTACCGGCTGTGGTGCATTCAGCTCAGCCTGCTTATTCAGAGCATCGAATACCGGGTTGAAGGCGGGCCGGTCGATGTAGCGTCCTGCGCCTTTCTCGACATTCAACTGGCCATTTGCCCAGACAATTTTACCACGGCTGACCGTGTGGGATGGGATACCTTTAACGGTACGGCCCTCAAAAATATTAAAGTCCACGTTCTGATGATGGGTCTTGGCAGAGATCGTCCGGCTGCCTTCCGGGTCCCAGACCACAATATCCGCATCCGCACCGACCGAGACAGAGCCTTTACGCGGGTAAATATTAAAGATCTTGGCGGCGTTAGTGGAGGTGGCTGCGACAAACTCGTTCATGGTCAGTTTGCCGCTGTTAACGCCGGCATCCCAAAGCACAGCCATCCGGTCTTCAACGCCGGCGGTGCCGTTCGGGATTTTGGTGAAGTCATCTTTACCGGCGGCTTTCTGTTCTGCACAGAAGGCGCAGTGGTCAGTAGCGGTGGTGTGCAGGTTACCGCCCTGCAGGCCTTTCCACAGCGCCGACTGGTGCTCTTTGGAGCGGAACGGCGGGCTCATCACATGGGCCGCGGCAAACTCGAAGTCCTCATTGCGGTATACACTGTCATCGATCACCAGATGACCGGCGAGACACTCACCATACACACGCTGACCGTCATTGCGGGCCCGGGTAATTGCATCCAGCGCTTCCTTACAGGAAACGTGTACCAGATAGATCGGGACATCCATTACCTGAGCGATCTGGATGGCACGGTTGGCGGCTTCACCTTCTACAATCGGTGGCCGGGAGAGCGGGTGGCCTTCAGGCCCGGTGATCCCTTGCGCCAGCAGCTCCTGCTGTAACTGGAATACCAGCTCGCCGTTTTCGGCATGTACGGTAGGCATCGCGCCCAGCTCCATGCAGCGGCGGAAGCTTTTTACCAGCGTTTCATCGTCTGCCATGATGGCGTTCTTGTACGCCATAAAGTGTTTAAAGCTGTTAACCCCGTGCTTTTTGACCAGAGTTTCCATATCTGCCGAAACGGTTTCATCCCACCAGGTGATGGCGACGTGGAAGCTGTAATCACCGGCAGATTTTTCTGCCCAGTCGCGCCATTTGTGATAGGCCTCCAGCAGCGGCTCCTGTGGTGCGGGAATCACAAAATCGATGATCGAGGTATTTCCCCCAGCGAGACCTGCTGCGGTACCGGTGAAGAAATCATCGGTGGCAACCGTGCCCATAAATGGCAACTGCATATGGGTGTGCGGGTCGATACCGCCGGGCATGACATACTGGCCGGACGCGTCGATTACTTCGGCGCTGGAAGGTACCTCCAGGTTTTCGCCAATGGCAACGATCTTGCCGTCTTCACAATAGATGTCTGCACTAAACGTCTGGTCAGCGTTAACGATAGTGCCATTACGGATAACAATGGACATAGGCACGACTCCTTTAATCATGTCAGAAGGTGCAGATCACTGTCTGCAGATAGGGTAATTAACAGGGTATGGGCCCCGTGCTGGCACGGGGCCGGGCAGAGCGGTCAGTCGTTCTGCGGTACCAGTTGAGACACCGGTACGCTGCTGGTGCGGGCGATCAGCCAGTAGATCAGGCCACCGGCAATGGAACCGGTAAACCAGCCATACTGATAGAACCAGTTCAGTTCACCGGTCAGCAGGGAAAAGACGGTCAGGGCAACCGGCAGGGCGAAGGCGATCATGCCGTTCATATTAAAGCCGGAATAGCAGCCGTTGGTCAGATACAGGTCGGGCAGACTCAGGTGCTGACGTTTGATAACAAAGTAATCGACGATCATGATTCCGGCGATCGGCCCCAGCAGGGAGGAATAGCCAAGTAACCAGCCGCTGTACATCGCTTCAACACTGACATCGGATTCGATCATGCCCAGCTTTTTCAGCAGCTCCCAGCCCATCAGCAGGACACCGATCAGACCGGTGAGCAAAACACCACGGGTCTGGTTGATCTTTTTCGGTGCGATGTTCTGGAAGTCATTGGTAGGGGAAACGATGTTCGCTGCGGTGTTGGTGGAGAGGGTCGCGATGATAATCAGGATCATAGCGATCACTACCCAGAACGGGCTGTCGATCTTACCGATCAGCGTGACCGGATCAGAAATCGTTTCACCAACCAGCGAGGTCGATGCGGCGGTCAGCACGACACCCAGCGCAGCAAAGAAAAACATGGTCAGGGGCAGGCCGATGATCTGTCCGGAGATCTGATCTTTCTGCGAACGCACGTAACGGCTGAAGTCGGGAATATTCAGGGACAACGTTGCCCAGAAGCCGACCATCGCGGTAACGCCAGCGGCAAAGTAGCCGAAGAATGAAGCGCCTTCCGGACGGTTAGCCGGCATGGCCAGCAGGGCTTCGTAGGAGATTTTCGGGCTGGCCCACATCATCAGGCCAATACCGACTGCCAGCAGCAGAGGGGCGGCCAGTGTCTCCAGAATCTTGATCGATTCTGCACCCTTGATCACGATATACAGGTTCAGGACGAGGAAGATGAAGAAACCGATCACCTCGCCGGTACCGCCGAGGGATTCCCATCCCGGCAGCAGATTAGAGAACAGTATATGAATCGCCAGACCACCAAACATGGTCTGAATACCAAACCAGCCGCAGGCGACCAGCGCACGGATCAGACAGGGGATATTGGAGCCGATCATGCCAAAGGATGAGCGCAGCAATACCGGGAAGGGGATACCAAATTTAGTGCCAGGGAAGGCGTTCAGCGTGAGGGGGATAAGGACGATGATATTGGCGATCAGAATCGCCATCAGGGCTTCAACAACCGATAATCCGAAGTAGGCGGTCAGTACACCACCAAGGGTGTAGGTCGGTACGCAGATGGCCATGCCCACCCAAAGGGCTGCTACGTTCCATACATTCCAGGTTCGCTCTTTTACTTGGGTAGGCGCGATGTCATCGTTGTAATGACTGCTGTTCTGTATGGTTGAATCGGTTCTGAGTTCGTAGAACTCCCCCACTTTCACCGCGGATGCAGAGTCTGCTGATCCAGTCTTCATTTTACTTCCTCTTATTCTTATTCTGGCGAAGCTCGGTGAGAACTTCTGAGTTTATTAAGAGTGCTGTTAACGGTTTATTAAATTTTTACCGTGTGGTCAATATAAAGCGACATTTTTGCCTTGGCAAATATTTTTGTCCATTTGGTAAAAATAAATTCATTCTCCTTTTACATAAATAATTCGGGCATAAATGTTGCTATTTTCTATAAAAGTGGCGCATTCCGTAATGGGCGAATAAGTCAGGGTGCGCTGTCAGTTTTATTCAGGCGGCCTGTAGCTGGATCTGCAATACATCAAGAAAATTCGCCAGAATCAGGTTCGGTGCCAGGTCTTTCCGGGTGATGGCCGCGTAGGGCGTGACAAAATTAAACCGTTCCGGCTGAAGCGGTTTCATCATCCCGCGGTCGACCCACTTCTGTGCAAAATGAGTGGGCAGATAGCCGATATAACAGCCTGTTAAAATCAGAAATGCGACCCCTTCCCGGTCGGAGGCTTTGGCCCCTTTCTGAAACGGCTGGAAGTGACTTTTGACCTCCGCTGATTGCTGGTAGGAGGGGAATACCACATCACACTGGGCGATCAGTTCTTCGGAGAGCTCATCAGGGGTGTAGTGGAAGAGGGGATGTTCGCGGCTGCAGTAGAGGTGAGATTGTTCGTCGTAGAGGTGTATGTAGCGGAGGTTGGGATTATGGCCGACCACCGGGGCGACGCCGGTTTGTATTCTGCCATCGAGCGTGGCTTTGATGACATCGATCGCTGGTATCATCTCGATGTTGATATTTACCTCCGGCGCCCGGGCTTTAAGCTGCTTCAGTGAATCGGTGATAAACATACCGGGCAGGGTCACCAGGCAATCGGTGATGCCGATATCGAGATCGCCTTTCAGCTCCGAGTGAATACTGTTGATCTGCCGCTGAAACTCCTGATGGGAGGAGAGCAGTTGCAGCGTGGCCAGATAGACCTGCTCGCCCTCATCGGTCAGTGAAAAGCCACTGCGCCCCCGGTTACAGAGTTTGAGCGACAGTCTTTGCTCCAGATCTGATATCGCCAGACTGATCGCTGCGCGGCTGATGTTGAGTTCTGACTCGGCAGCCGAGAACCCCCCACAACTGACCACCGCTCTGAATATTTTCAGCATGCGGATATCAGCGCCCGCAATATGTCCCACAATCTTTTTTTTCGTCATATGCACCTCACTCGCCCGTTCGGGCCGGAATTACAAACTGATCACAGAATATACTTAATTTTACCGTTTGGTAAGTATTTGCTTGACTGAAGGTAAGATCTTTTGGATTTATTCACCCTGAGGCGTAACCGAAGATGAAATTCATGAATGCTCATTAGCGAACACTGAAAACCGCCACGGGCATACCTGACATCGACTGAGGAACAAGCCATGTTTGATTTAGATAAACCTGATTTTGCCGGCATGAGCCGGGAGCAACTGGAAGCCTACTGGATGCCTTACACGGCTAACCGCCAGTTCAAGGATGATCCGCGCATCTTCACCGAGGCGAGTGGTGCCTACCTGACAGACAGCCGCGGGCGTAAAGTGTTTGATGGTCTGTCCGGTCTGTGGACCTGTGGTGCCGGTCACTGCCGGCCTGAAATTGCAGAAGCGGTGGCGCAACAGCTTAAACAACTCGATTACGCCCCGGCCTTCCAGTACGGGCACCCTAAAGCGTTTGAGCTGGCAAACCGGATCAAATCCGTGACGCCTGAAGGTCTCGACTATGTGTTCTTCACCGGTTCCGGCTCAGAGAGTGCCGACACCTCGCTGAAGCTGGCCCGTGCCTATTGGCGCAAGAAGGGGATGCCGGGCAAAACTAAACTGATCGGCCGCAGCAAAGGCTATCACGGGGTCAACTTCGGTGGTTTCAGTCTGGGTGGTATCGGTGCCAACCGGGCACTTTATGGTCAGGGTGTGGATGCGGATCACCTGCCGCACACACTGCTGAAAGAGAATGCCTTCTCTCAGGGGATGCCGGAGAACGGCATTGAGAAAGCGGACGAGCTGCTGGAGCTGATTGCACTGCACGATGCCTCGAATATTGCTGCGGTCATTGTCGAGCCGATGGCGGGTTCTGCCGGGGTGATCCCACCACCGAAAGGCTACCTGCAGCGTCTGCGTGAGATCTGTGATCAGCACAATATCCTGCTGATTTTTGATGAGGTGATCACCGGTTTTGGTCGCATGGGCTCCTGGACCGGAGCTGAAGAGTTTGGCGTAACGCCAGATATGATCAACGTGGCTAAACAGCTCACCAACGGTGCTGTGCCAATGGGCGCAGTGATTGCCAAAGGCGAGATCTACCAGACCTTTATGGAAAACGGCGGCCCGGATTACATGATGGAGATTCCGCACGGCTACACCTATTCCGGTCACCCGGTAGCCTGCGCGGCGGCGCTGGCGTCTCTGGATATTCTGGAAAACGACAAGCTGATTCCCCGGGTTAAAGAGATGAGTCCGATCTTCGAGCAGGCGTTCCACGGCCTGAAAGGCACGAAGTATGTGAGTGATATCCGTAACTACGGTCTGGCCGGAGGTATCACCATCGAGTCTGCACCGGGTGAGCCTGCGTTGCGTCCTTACCAGATTGCGATGAAGTGCTGGGAGAAAGGCTTCTACGTGCGTTACGGCGGAGACACGATTCAGCTTGGCCTGCCATTTATCGTTGAGCGTGAAGAGATCGATAACGTGGTTAACGCGATAGGCGAATCCATCATGGAGCTGGACTGATCCGGCTCCACACAGATTAAACATTCCTTTTGAATAAGAATAATGAGAGGTCACCCATGACAATGATCGGACATCTGATTAATGGCGAGATCCGCACTGATGCGGCGCGCACCCAGGACGTTTTTAACCCATCTACCGGTGCCGCAGATAAGCAGGTTGCACTGGCAAGCGTTGCAACCGTAGAAGAGGCGATTGCAGCAGCAGAAGCCGCTTTCCCGGCATGGCGCAACACGCCACCGGCGAAACGTGCACAGGTGATGTACCGCTTCAAACACCTGCTGGAACAGCATGCAGACAAAATCTGCGAATTGATCGGTGAAGAACACGGTAAGATCCACCACGATGCGATGGGCGAACTGCAGCGCGGTATCGAAAACGTTGAGTATGCCTGCGGTGCGCCTGAGCTGCTCAAAGGCGAGCACAGCCGTAACGTCGGTCCGGGTATCGATTCCTGGAGTGAGTTCCAGCCACTGGGTGTGGTGGCCGGTATTACGCCGTTCAACTTCCCGGCGATGGTACCGCTGTGGATGTACCCGATGGCGATCGTTTGCGGTAACACGTTCGTTCTGAAACCATCTGAGCGTGATCCTTCCTCCACTATGTTCATTGCTGAACTGCTGGAAGAAGCGGGTCTGCCAAAAGGCGTGATCAACGTCGTTAACGGTGACAAAGAAGCAGTTGATGTACTGCTGACCGACGAGCGTGTTAAAGCGGTCAGCTTTGTTGGTTCTACACCGATTGCTGAGTACATCTACAGCACGGCGAACGCGCACGGTAAGCGTTGTCAGGCACTGGGTGGCGCGAAAAACCACGCCATCGTGATGCCGGATGCGGATATGGATAACGCCGTAAACCAACTGCTCGGTGCGGCTTTCGGCTCCTCCGGTGAGCGCTGCATGGCCCTGTCTGTTGCCGTTGCCGTGGGTGATGAAGCCGCGGATACGCTGGTCGCTAAGTTGAAAGAAGCGATGGCACCACTGAAAGTAGGTGCGTTCAGCAACCGCGAAAACGACTTTGGCCCGGTGATCACCCGTGCTCATCAGGAGAAAGTGAACGGTTATATCAGCAGTGCGGAAGCCGATGGTGCGAGCGTGGTGGTTGATGGCCGTAACCCGCAGGTTGCCGGCTATGAAGAAGGTTTCTATGTGGGCGCAACGCTGATCGACAACGTCACAGCAGAGATGCAGAGCTATCAGGAAGAGATCTTCGGCCCGGTGCTGCAGGTAGTGCGTGCTGATTCAATGGAGGCGGCGATGCAACTGATCAACGATCACGAATACGGTAACGGTACCTGTATCTTTACCCGTGACGGCGAAGCGGCGCGTTACTTCTCTGATCACATTCAGGTGGGCATGGTCGGTATCAACGTACCGCTGCCAGTACCGGTTTCCTACCACAGCTTTGGTGGCTGGAAGCGCTCCCTGTTCGGTGACCTGCATGCGTATGGCCCTGACTCAGTTCGCTTCTACACCAAGCGCAAGACGATTACCCAGCGCTGGCCATCCAGCGGTGTGCGTGAAGGGGTAAGCTTCTCCTTCCCGAGTTAATCTCTTTGCATAACCCCCGGTCACCGACCGGGGGTTATGCTTTCAGCAGTAGAGGAATGATCTTATGCGGTTTAAGAAAGTTCTGCTCGCTGATCCCAGCGGGTTGTCCCGGGAGGGGCTGAAATCAATTCTCGGCGGGCTGGATCTCTCATTGGTATTTTCCGAAGCAGCCAATGAAGAGCAGTTTGCCAAAGCGATTCGTCAAAGACAGTGTTTTGATCTGATTCTGGTTCATGAAAGCCTGTTGTCTGTCGGCGAGTGCCCGCAGGTGACCTCCTACCTGTACAGCACATCCAGCCCGATTCTCATCCTCTGCGGTGAACTGACACCGGGCCTTAATCTTAAAATTAAATGTTTTGGCGCAGAGGGAGTGATTCGTTGTAACGACCCGTTGCGGCAGATTGAAGCGCGTCTGTTCACCGCATTAGCGCCAGATGGGATTGCCGGCGTGGAATCACTCTCCGGCGTGGATATGAGTGATGCGCAGGATCTGAAGTCGGGTGCACAAACCCGGATGGAATACCTGACCGATAAACAGAGCGCGGTGCTGCACTATCTCAGGGCGGGTCTGATGAATAAAGAGATTGCCTATGAGATGGGAATCCAGGAGTGCACAGTGAAACGGCACGTTTCGGATATCCTGAAAAAACTCCAGATGAAGAACCGCATTCAACTAATAGCGTCGTTAACTTATTGATAAAAATGCCTAAAATTATTTATTTGACCGTTTGGTAAAATAAACATATATTGAATATCAACGCTTCAACGCGGCAGTAAGACACGTATACCGAACAGAAAAATAAATAACCGGGAGGCTGAGCGATGTTGTCAGTTGAGCAAGCATACAAACTGGAAAATGCCGACAGTGATCAGATACTGGCGCTGCGCAGACAAGCGTCTGCACTGCGCGATATGCACTGGGGCGATGTGGTGACCTATTCACGTAAGGTCTTTGTACCCCTGACCAATATGTGTCGGGATACCTGCGGCTACTGCACCTTTGTTAAAGCACCGGGTTCGCCTGACGCGCATATCATGAGCCCGGAAGAGGTGATGGATGTGGTGCGTAAGGGGGAGGCGCTGGGCTGCAAAGAGGTGCTGTTCAGCCTCGGTGAAAAGCCGGAGAAAAAATACCCGGAAGCGCGTCAGCGTCTTGCTGAACTGGGTTACAGCACTATGGTCGATTACCTGCAGGCCATGTGTCAGATGGTAATTGAACACACCTCCATGCTGCCCCATGTCAATGCCGGGACACTCTCGGAGGAGGACGTCATTAAATTGCGTCCGGTATCTGCCAGCATGGGGATGATGCTGGAGAACGTCAGCCGGCGTCTGATGGAGAAAGGGCAGGCGCACTATGCCTGTCCGGACAAAGTCCCGGTACAGCGTCTGCGAACGCTGGAGCTGACCGGCAAACACAATGTGCCTTTTACCACCGGTATCCTGATCGGTATTGGCGAGACCTGGCAGGAGCGTGTCGACAGCCTGCTGGCGATCAACGAAATCCATCAGCGCTACGGCCATATTCAGGAGGTCATTGTGCAGAACTTCCGCGCCAAACCGGGTACGGCGATGGCAGACTGGCCGGAGCCGGATCAGCAGGATATGCTGAAGACGCTGGCGGTTGCCCGCCTGATTCTCGACCCTACCATCAGCCTGCAGGCACCGCCGAATCTGCAGGAGCATTATAAGGACTACATCTTCTCCGGGATCAATGACTGGGGTGGGGTATCGCCACTGACCATCGATCATATTAATCCGGAGCGGGCCTGGCCAAAGATCAAGGCACTGGAGTTTAAAACCTCTGAGTCCGGGTATCGCTTGCAGGAGCGGCTGGCGATCTACCCGCAATATAAAAACCTGCCGGAGAAATATCTGGCCCAGCAGATTGCAACCCGGGTGGATTCTATCGAGTCCCAGCTTTTCTCCAACTTTATATAAGGGAACCTGCGCATAAGTCCTGTTAGTGCTCTGTAAGCCAGAGGGCTACACGACTGATTCGCAGATTCCAGAGTTTCTTCTTAGTTCTCTTCGGAAGCTATAAACCTCTTACCGCCTTATTAAAGGCGGTTTTTTTATGCACTTAAAAAGGTCATAAATAATAAACGGATGCACCGCTTTGAATCAGTTTTTTAACGTTAGTTAAATAAATTCAAAACTAAATGTTTTTTATAGATAAAGACTGGGTATAAGGTTTAGTTGACCATATGGTAAAAAAATTTAATATCCTTAGGAGCGGCATTAACGCTAACACTTGTGGGTTATTAAAACAGAGGTCGACAATGAATATAAAAACAAAACATATGGTTTGCGCACTCAGTCTTGCTCTTGCCTCTTCTGCTGCCAGTGCAAAGCAGGAGTGGAGTGATTTCAGTATCAGTTATCTTAACGGTACTGACTACGAGCTGGGCGACGAAGACCGGCAGTACTTCACCTTTGAACATGCCAGCGGTCATAGCTGGGGCGACACCTTCTTCTTCATCGATCGTGAGATGGGAGAAAACGATACCGATTCGCTGTACTTCGAGTTCTCTCCGCGTCTGAGTCTGGGTAAGCTCACCGGCAATGATCTCTCCTTCGGTCCGGTGAAGGATGTCCTGATTGCCGGTACCTGGGAGGGTGGAGACGGCTTTGACAACGTCATGGCGGGTATTGGTTTTGCCCTCGATGTACCGGGTTTCCAGTACTTCAATGCTAACCTCTACCGGGTTAAGAACGAGCTCTGGGATGACGATACCATGGTCACTCTGACCTGGGGTCTGCCATTCAATATCGGCAATGCTGAATTCCTTTACGATGGTTTTGTTGACTGGTCTACATCCACCTCGACTAACAATGAAGAGGTTAACTTCACTTCGCAGTTGAAGTGGAACGCCGGCAAACTGATGGGTACCTCGTCTCCGCTGTATGTGGGCATCGAGTATGCGCACTGGACTAACAAGTTTGGTACCGATGTAGATGAGCGCAGCCCGTCACTGCTGGTTAAGTGGCACTTCTGATATCTGGCTGTGGCAGCATTGCCCGGTCTGAGTTCCCCTTCACTGACCGGGTAGTCGCTGCTGAGTCACATTGTTTGTGAAGGTGCTGAGCGCCACCATTCAGGCCACTTTGAGCTTCAGTCTAAAGTGGCTTTTTTAATTCTGAAATGAACGATAAATAATTTGACCTGACGGTAAAATGGCCTATATTTTACCTAATGGTAAAATAAACATAACAACATCAGGTTCAGGCCTATGTCTGCGATTCATCAATCAGCCCGGTTACTCAGGGAAAACCAGGTGTATGCTGCCAGCGGAGGCGTCAGTGCCGGCAACCGGCATTGCGGTTTTCGCCCGGCCTTCATGGATTCACTGACCGGTGAGACAGTGCTCTGCTGCTTTGCTGACGGGCGTCCATCGCCTTGCCACTATCTTGAGACGGTGCCCGCTGACTGGGTGACCCGGCGCGATGAACAGGGCAGGGTGACTGAAATAAGGGAGAGTATTGTTTCTGGCTTTGTCAGTCAGGGGCAGTTTTACACCCGGCAGGAAGCGGCTGATTTCGTGGCCGCCACAGAGTCACAGTAAACGGAAAAAAGTGTTGACCTTAAACCCGCCTGAGCGTAGTTTTTAAACAGGTATTTAACCCTGATAAATGACGAGCAGGGTATTAATAATAATTCCGGTATCCGGCAATGCAGATTAAATTAATCAGACAGCAGGTTTTATCAGGCTTAACCATGGCGGAGCACATCATTGCTCTGTTCTGGATGAGCTTCCTCTGTTTAATTAAATCAAAACTGCACTCTCTGAAAATGTTTTTTAATATATCGGCTGTTCGATCCGGATCGTTTAAATACCCTCCCTGTCTGCCTTCTATCTACCTTTATAACCTTAAGCAAACCAAAATCTTTGCGTTTGTGATCATCTGATATCTCTTCTGTTTTTCTCAATAACAGGCTGTTCGTCTGTCTGAGAACGCTTATCTGTAACCGACATTAGTGCCTTTAATCAGTGCCGTCAGGTGTGGGTTATGTCAGCTATTTCATCTTCCAGATAATTCAGGAGCGTAGCATGTTAGATATGCTGGTTCGTAATGCCACTCTGCCCGATGGCCGTAAAGGGATCGATATTGCGGTAGAGAACGGCAAAATCAGTGCCATTGGTGAGTCGATTCAGACGCCGGCAAAACAACAGATCGACGCGGCGGGCTGTTTGGTCACTCCGCCTTTTGTCGACAGCCACTTTCATATGGATTCTGCCCTCAGCCTCGGACAACCGAGACTGAACCAGTCCGGCACTTTGCTGGAGGGGATTCAGATCTGGGGCGAGCTCAAGCCCGATCTGACGGTGGAAGCGATCAAACAGCGGGCATTGCAGATGTGTCGCTGGTCAATTGCCCGCGGCACACTCTGTATCCGCAGTCACGTGGATATCTGCGATGACCGGTTACTGGCGGTACAGGCATTGCTGGAAGTACGTGAAGAGATGAAGCCCTACCTTGATCTGCAACTGGTGGCCTTCCCTCAGGATGGTTTCCTGCGTTATGGCCGCTCCCGCGAAAACCTGCTCAGAGCGCTGGATATGGGCGTTGATGTGGTGGGGGGCATCCCGCATTTTGAGCGCACTATGGACGAGGGTGCCAGTGCTGTACGCCAGTTATGTGAGATCGCCGAACAGCGTGGGTTGCAGGTTGATATGCACTGCGATGAAAGTGATGACCCGCACTCCCGGCATATCGAAACCCTGGCGTTTGAGACTCAGCGCCTCGGATTACAGGGCCGGGTTACTGGCTCCCACCTGACTTCAATGCACTCCATGGATAATTACTATGTCAGTAAGCTGCTGCCGCTGATGCGTGAGGCGGGTCTTCATGTGGTGGCTAATCCACTGATCAATATCACCTTGCAGGGACGGCATGACAGCTATCCGAAACGCCGCGGTATGACCCGGGTTCCTGAACTGATCCAGGCCGGGATCAATGTAGCCTTTGGCCATGATTGTGTGATGGACCCCTGGTACAGCCTGGGCAGCCACGACATGCTGGAGGTGGCGAATATGGGGCTGCATGTGGCACAGATGACCGGACTTGAGCAGATGCGACAGGCCTTTGCTGCGGTCACAGAAAATGGTGCCCGGGTACTGGGGCTGGAAGGCTATGGACTCGACGTTGGCTGCCATGCGGATTTTGTGGTGCTGCAGGCGCAGAGCCCGGTGGAGGCACTGCAACTGAAACCAAACCGGCTGTTTGTGGTGCGGCGTGGTCAGGTGATCGCGCGAACCCCGGCTCAGGAAAACTTTGTCTCGCTGGGCGCGGGAGAGGAATCACTGAGCTTCTCTACCGGGCGCTTCTGAGCCCGGAAATTTTCTCAATACGAATAAAAACAAGACAGGAGAAATACAATGTCTGACCGGCAAAACTCTGAGAACTACGCTGCTGTGCACGAGGACTATGCGCTATCCCCGGTCCCCGAAAGCGCACGGCGTGGTCTGCTTTCCATGTCTGCGGTGATGCTTGGCTTTACCTTTTTTGCCGCCAGTATGTGGACCGGAGGCACATTGGGTCAGGGCTTCAGGCTGTGGCCGGATCTGTTTATCGTGATCTTTGGTGGTAACCTGATTCTCGGGCTGTATGGCGCGTTGCTGGGCTACGCCGCAGCCAAAACCAACCTTTCCACGCATATTCTGGCGCGTTACGCCTTTGGTAAAAATGGCTCTAAGTTACCCTCGATGATGCTGGCGATTACCCAGATCGGCTGGTTTGGTGTGGGGGTGGCGATGTTTGCCTATCCGATCAACAAGTTTCTCGATATTCCCAATCTGCCACTGATTATCGGCGGCGGGATTCTGATGACCTACACCGTAGTCATCGGCTTCAAAGCGATCGAATGGCTGAGTACGATTGCAGTGCCGGCCATCCTGATACTGGGGTGTATGTCGGTGTACACCGCAATCTCTGATACTCAGGGGGGGCTGGATGCACTGTTGGCGGTGGCGCCGGCTGAACAGCTCACCTTTGCGGTAGGGATCTCGCTGGCGGTTGGTTCGTTTATCAGTGGTGCTACATTGACGCCGGATTTCGTTCGCTATGCGAAAAGCCGCAAAGTCGGGGTCTGGGCAACCATCATCGGTTTTACTTTTGGTAACAGCCTGATGTTTATCTTCGGTGCATTCGGCGCGGCGTCTACCGGGCTTTCAGATATTGCCGAGGTGTTGGCACAACAGGGGCTGCTGGGCGCAGGGATCGCACTGCTGGTGCTGAATATCTGGACTACCAATGATAATGCGCTGTATGCCTCGGGTCTGGGGCTGGCAAACATCACCGGTCTGAAGCGGGTACACTTGGTGATTGTCGCCGGTGCGATCGGGACGATTTTCGCGGAGTTCCTCTACAACAACTTTGTCAGTTGGCTGGTGTTTCTCAGCGTGTCGCTGCCGCCAATCGGCGGGGTGATCATTGCTGATTTCTATCTGCGCTGTAAAACCTGTTACGCGCAGCCGGATCAGCATCAGTTCAAATCAGTTAACTGGGCGGCGATTATCGCCTGGGCAATCGCCATCGGTGTTTCGTTTGCATCACCGGAGCGTGGTCTGTTCAGCGTCGCACCCCTGAACGCCATTATCAGTGCGATGCTGGGTTACTGCCTGCTGTATCGTCTGATCTACGGTGCCAATCAGCAAGAGCAGTCTGCCGTAGCCTGATCTGTAAAAAATAGCCTCTGAGTGCTGTAAACCTTGCCGCTACCTGTTCAGGTGGCGGCTTTTTTTTGGCGCAACGGGTGTGCATGGAATAGGCTGAAGGGCAGGCAAACATAAAGGAGTATTCAATATGCCGGTTTATGCCCTGAACCTTTTTGATATTTCAGATCGTGATGAATATCTTGCTTATGCTAGGCGCTCGGTTGATGCGGTGGCACGGCATGGTGGCAAGGTGATCTCGCTGGGTAAATTCCGTGAGTCCGTGCAGGGGGATATGCTGCCGCGCACGGTGATGATTCTGGTGGAGTGGAAATCTAAGGAGTCGTTCGAAAGCTATCGTTTTGATCCTGAACTGGCGGATCTGCACCCCCACCGGGAGAACGGTACTGAACATTATATCTGGCATCTGTTTGATAAACTGGATGACCTGCGGCCGATTTTGAAAGAAGATTGAGCCTTAACATGACAGTTTAAGGACAAAATAGTGGTTACCTGTTATCTGCGTTACGTGATTGACCCTTACAAACTGGCCGAGTTTGAACAGTATGCTCAGATGTGGATTCCGCTGGTGAACAAGTTCGGCGGTCAGCATCATGGCTACTTCCTGCCTTCTGAAGGGGCCAGTAATATCGCGCTGGCGCTGTTCAGCTTTCCGTCACTGGCTGAATATGAACAATACCGCAAAGACTCCATGCAGGATGAGGCTTGCCTTGCGGCTTTTCGCTTCGCAGAAGAAACCCGTTGTGTAATCAGCTACGAACGTAGCTTTATGCGTCCGCTGTTACCGGCCTGAACGGTTCCGGGCCATTGATATACAGGCTTCGTCACACGATGAGACGTTATTCAGTCGTTCTGTGCATCCTCCTGATGCTGCCTCTTTCAGTGCTGGCAGACCCGATCCGTCTGACGGCGGATGTCTGGCCGCCATACACCATGGACCCGCGACAGGGACGCGAAGGCTACCTGATTGAACTGGCCCGGGCGGTGTTTGAGGTGGCGGGTTATCAGGTGAGTTATGAGATCCGGCCCTATGCCCGGGGCATCCAGCAGACTCAGAATGGACAGATGGACGGGGTCGTGGGCATCTACCGCGAGGATGCACTGGCACGTGATCTTCTGGTGCCGGGCGAAATACTCGGCGTCAGCGAGAATGTGTTTTTTGTCAGAAAGGGGGACCGCTGGCAATATGATCCTGATGATTCAGAACGCTCTCTGCAGCGGCGTAAAATAGGCGTGATCAAAGATTACGTGTTTGCCGAGATTCAGACTTATCTGCAGCAGCATAAACACAGTCCGAAGGTTCAGTATGTTCATGGCGAAGCGCCGCTGGAAAAAAACCTGAAAAAACTGCGTAAAGATCGTATCGATACCCTGATTGATGACCGGATTGTGGTGTTATACACCGCCACAAAGCTGGGAATGGCGCAGGAGATTGCAGCAGCAGGGAGTCTGCATGCGCTCAACCCGGTGGTCATCGGCTTCTCCAGAGCCAACCCGGATAGCCCGGATTATGCCCGGATTCTTTCTGAAGGAATCCGCGCGATGCGGGCAAACGGGCAGTTGCAGTTGATACTGGATCGCTATGCTATTGACGACTGGCAGGGCGCTGTGAGCGAATAGCCGGGTAACAAAAGCGGGAATGGGCCTCGGTTAAGAAACGCCATCCCCGCTGTTTCGGTTGTGCAGAATCAGTTCAGATCGAAGCGATCCGCGTTCATCACTTTGACCCAGGCTTTAACGAAGTCATGGACAAACTTTTCACGGTTATCATCCTGCGCATAAACCTCAGCGTAAGCGCGGAGTATGGAGTTGGAACCGAACACCAGATCCACACGTGTTGCTGTCCACTTCACAGAGCCGGACTGACGTTCGCAGATCTCGTACAGGTTTTTACCGGCCGGTTTCCAGGTGTAATTCATATCCGTCAGGTTGACGAAAAAGTCATTACTCAGCACACCTTCGCGATCGGTTAAGACGCCCCGCTGGCTGCCACCATGGTTAGCGCCGAGCACCCGCATACCGCCGATCAGTACCGTCATCTCCGGAGCGGTCAGGCCCATTAACTGGGCGCGATCCAATAACATCTCCTCGGCTGAAACCACATAATCATCCTGCTTCATCCAGTTGCGGAAGCCATCATGCAACGGCTCCAGCACCTCAAAGGATTCTTCGTCGGTCATTGCCTGAGTCGCATCACCGCGACCCGGGGTGAAAGGCACATCGATATTCACGCCGCCGTCGCGGGCTGCTTTCTCCAGTGCTGCACAGCCGCCAAGTACAATCAGGTCTGCCATTGACACCGGTTTATCCAGACTGGTCTGAAGGGTTTCCAGTGCGCTCAGCACCTTCTGTAACCGGGCGGGTTCGTTGCCCTCCCAGTCCTTTTGCGGAGCCAGACGAATCCGACCACCGTTCGCGCCGCCACGGTAGTCCGAACCACGGAAGGTACGGGCGCTGTCCCAGGCGGTGGCGATCAGTTCTGAAACGCTGAGGCCGCTGGCCATAATCTGCTGTTTCAGGTCGGCAATTTCAGTGTCGCTCAGATGATAATCCACGGTCGGGATCGGGTCCTGCCAGATCAGATCTTCAGCGGGTACGTCGGCGCCCAGATAGCGGCTTTTCGGCCCCATATCCCGGTGTGTCAGTTTGAACCAGGCGCGGGCAAAGGTTTCCGAGAAGTAGGCCTGATCCTGATGGAAGCGCTCGGAGATTTTGCGGTAATCCGGGTCCATCTTCATCGCCATGTCCGCATCGGTCATGATCGGGTTATAGCGGATTGAAGGATCTTCCACGTCAACCGGTTTGTCTTCCTCTTTAATAGCTACCGGTTCCCACTGCCAGGCGCCGGCAGGGCTTTTCTTCAGTTCCCACTCATGGTTCAGCAGCAGGTTAAAATAGCCGTTATCCCACTGGGTCGGATGAGTGGTCCATGCGCCTTCGAGACCACTGGTCACCGTGTCCCGACCGACGCCGCGACCCACTTTATTGTTCCAGCCAAGGCCCTGTTCTTCGACATCTGCAGCTTCCGGTTCAGGCCCCAGATTGTCGGCGTTGCCGTTACCGTGTGCTTTACCCACGGTGTGGCCACCGGCGGTGAGGGCCACGGTTTCTTCATCATCCATACCCATGCGGGCGAAGGTGACGCGTACATCCTGCGCGGTTTTAAGCGGATCCGGCTTACCATCAACCCCTTCAGGGTTAACGTAGATCAGGCCCATCATCACCGCCGCCAGCGGGTTCTGCAGGTCGCGCTCGCCCGAATAACGGCTGTTCGGGTTTTCCGTGGGTGCCAGCCACTCTTTCTCGGCACCCCAGAACGTATCTTTCTCAGGATGCCAGATGTCAGGGCGGCCGCCGCCGAAGCCAAAGGTTTTCAGGCCCATGGATTCATAAGCCATATTACCGGCGAGGATGATCAGATCTGCCCAGGAGAGGTTGTTGCCATATTTCTTTTTAATGGGCCAGAGCAGACGACGGGCTTTATCCAGATTGGCGTTATCCGGCCAACTGTTCAGTGGAGCGAAACGCTGGTTACCGGTGCCACCGCCACCACGGCCGTCGGCAATACGGTAACTACCCGCTGCGTGCCAGGTCATGCGGATCATCAGGCCGCCGTAGTGCCCCCAGTCGGCAGGCCACCATGCCTGGCTGTCAGTCATCAGGCTTTTCAGGTCCTGTTTAACCGCTTCCAGATCAAGCTTTTTGAACGCCTCGGCGTAGTCGAAACTCTCGCCTAGCGGGTCGGTTTTATGATCGTGCTGATGCAGGATGTCCAGATTGAGGGTTTTGGGCCACCAGTCGACATTGGTGCTGTCCGAGGTGGTATTACCACCATGCATAAACGGGCATTTTCCTGCGCTTTGATTACTCTGGCTCACGGCGTATTCCTTTCGTTGGTTGGCATCTCTTATCAGTAGGTACTGCTCTGTTTTGCTGATATGTTTTCCGGTCCTTTCAGCCTAGTCTCACCGGTTCACTTATAGAAATATCAATTTCCAATACCGTTGATAGTGACTGGCAATCACAGCCGTTACGCAGTTAGCCCCATTTCAGATGTGTATGGATGCACCGGGATAGGGCAGGCTCGGCTGCGCAGGCCCATAAATATAGCGGTCGCTGTGCGCAAAAATGGCAATTCTTTAGCTAACCATCTGATTAATAAGGTTTTTTCATAGTTGGTACGATTCTTCGATATTCCTATTAAGAAATAAATATTCTTAACGGGAGTTTCAAAGATGAAGTTGATAAGCGCGATCATACGCCCCCACAAGCTGGAGGACGTTCGTGAAGCCCTGCAGGAGGTGGGGGTCAAAGGAATTACGGTGTCTGAGGTCAGGGGTTATGGCCGCCAGTCAGGCCACACCGAGCTTTATCGTGGTGCCGAGTACAAGATTGAGTTCCAGCCCAAGATAAAACTTGAGGTAGCCGTTTCCGGGGATCAGGAAGAGGCTGTTGCAGAGGCGATCTGCAATGCAGGCGCCACCGGCAAGGTGGGCGATGGAAAGATTTTTGTTTTTGATCTGGAACAGGTCGTCCGTATCAGAACGGCAGAATCCGGCGAAATGGCGTTGTAAGGAGTAAACCATGGAAAACCTTTCTTTAGAGCTGGCCTATGCGCTGGACACCTTTTACTTTCTGATGTGCACCGTACTGGTGATGTGGATGGCCGCAGGCTTTGCCATGCTCGAGGCCGGTCTGGTTCGGGCTAAAAACACCGTTGAGATTCTCAACAAGAATGCGCTGCTTTACGGTATCGCCTGTATTGTTTATCTGCTGGTCGGCTACAACGTCATGTACCCGGCTAATCCGGTGAGCAGTTTTATTCCGGGCCTCGACTTTATGCTGGGCGCGGATAACAGTGCGGAATCTGTGCTGGCGGGCGGTGACGATGCGCCGTACTACTCCGGTATGGCTGACTTTATCTTCCAGGCAGTATTCGCGGCAGCGACCATGTCGATTGTATCCGGCGCGGTGGCTGAGCGGATGCGCCTCTGGCCGTTCCTCACCTTCGCCATCTTTATGGTCGCTTTTATCTACCCGGTAGAGGGTTACTGGAAGTGGGGCGGTGGTTTCCTCGACCAGTTGGGCTTCCAGGATTTTGCCGGATCTGTTGTGGTGCATATGGCGGGTGCTGCGGCGGCGCTGGCGGCTGTGATTCTGGTGGGGCCACGTAAAGGCCGTTACGGAAAACAGGGCGAAGTGAATGCAATTCCGGGTGCGAACCTGCCCATGGCGACACTGGGCATGTTTATCCTCTGGATGGGCTGGTTTGGCTTCAACGGTGGCTCTGAGCTCAAGATCGCCAACGTGGATGAAGCCAATGCGGTTGCGAAAATCTTTGTCAATACCAATGCGGCCGCGGCTGCGGGTATGGTGGCTGCGGCGCTGCTGGCTCGGGCACTGTTTGGCAAAACCGACCTGACTATGACCATTAACGGTGCGTTGGCAGGTCTGGTGGCGATCACCGCTGAACCGCTGGCACCTACGGCGGGGCTGGCGACCGTTATAGGCGCTATTGGCGGCCTGGTTGTGGTGGGTTCTGTGCTGATGCTGGATAAGCTGAAGCTCGATGACCCGGTCGGGGCGATCTCCGTTCATGGCTCTGCCGGTATCTGGGGGATCTTCGCGGTACTGTTAAGTAACCCCGATGCGACCTTTGCCGGTCAGTTGATCGGTACGGTGGCGACCTTTGTCTGGATGTTTGCCGCTTCCTTTGTGGTGCTGCTGATCATTAAAAAGACCATGGGTCTGCGGGTCAGTGATGAGGAAGAGATGGAAGGTATGGATGTGTACGAATGTGGTATGACGGCTTATCCGGAATTCACCAAAGATAAATAAACACCTTCGCCGACAAAAAAACACCGGCCCTGTGCCGGTGTTTTTTTTGTGCCGTGGCGCTGAACAGTGAGCGTTTTATTCGTTGTCGTAGTGAATGATCGAGAGCAGCTTGATAGGGACTTCAACCAGCCGCTCCGGGCCGTGAGGAACTTCGGCATCGAAGGTCAGGCTGTCGCCGGCTTCCATCTCATAAAGGTGGTTGCCGTGGCGGTAAACCAGACTACCGGAAACCAGATAGATAAACTCCTCACCCGGATGGGAGAAGGTGGGAAATACCTCTGAGAGATCGTCCATGCTCACCATAAACGGCTCAAAGTTGGTTTTTCCGCCGCGTTTGTATGTGAGTAGCTGGTAGGTGTGACCCTTCTCGGTGCCGCGCCGGACCACTTCCAGCCCTTCACCGGCCTTGGTGAACTGGGCTCCGCCATCGGGACGATCATAGTCGGTAAACAGTTTCGAAATCGGCAGGCCAATCGCGTTACACAGTCGGCTCAGGGTTTCCAGACTGGTTGAGACCTGAGCGTTCTCTATCTTACTCACCATCCCCTGACTGATACCGGATATCCGTGCTACATCGACCAGTTTCAGCCCCTCATCAAGACGGGCTTTTTTGACCTTCATGCCGATGTACTGGTCAAGATCAAACTTGGTGTCCTTTGTGTCGTTCATCGCGAAACGTGCCTCTATCTGGTGCCATGTGTGCTAAACCGGTGCGCTTTATCGGTGTGCAAACGGGTGTCGCTGAATCCTCATAATATTCCCACAAAGAAAATAATTTTACCAATTCTTTGTAAATCAACGGCTTATCGCATTGGGAAATAAATATTCCCAATAGGAAATTCGTTGGCACGCTCTGTGCTTTCCTATTAGGTAAATAAATTTACTGAAATGAAAGTGCCTGATTCTGGCCCAGCAAGCGGCAGGTACGAAAAGCATGGAGTAAGGAAATGTCCAAAGATATAGATAAGTTCATCAGTGACAATGAGATCAAATATATCCTGGCTCAATTTGTGGATATTCATGGTGTTGCCAAGACTAAATCAGTGCCGGCTCACTGTCTGATGGACGTGGTTGAAAGCGGTGCGGGTTTTGCCGGGTTTGCGGTCTGGGGTCTGGGAATGGAGCCGCATGGTCCTGACTTCATGGCACGCGGTGATCTGGATACCCTGTCGATTGTTCCCTGGCAGCCGGGTTATGCACGTATTGTCTGCGATGGTCATGTGAATGGCGAACCCTACCCATATGACAGCCGGGTGGTTCTGAAGAAGCAGTTGAAAAAGCTGGCCGATAAAGGCTGGACTCTGAACACCGGTCTGGAACCTGAGTTCTCTCTGTTCAGCCGCGCCGAAGATGGCAGTCTGGCCCCGGTTGATGAGACCGACCAACTCGATAAGCCCTGCTACGACTATAAAGGCCTGTCCCGTTCCCGCGAGTTTCTGGAAACGCTGGTGGAGTCTCTGCAGAAGCTGGACTTCGATGTCTATCAGATCGATCACGAGGACGCTAACGGCCAGTTCGAGATCAACTACACCTACGGAAATGCGCTGGAGTCTGCGGACCGTTTCACCATGGTGCGGATGGCGGCCGGTGAGATCGCCAATGATCTGGGCATGATCTGCTCCTTTATGCCTAAACCGGCTTCCGACCGCACCGGTAACGGCATGCACTTCCATCTCTCCATTACCGATAAAGATGGCAAAAACCTGTTTAACGATGACAGTGATGTGAACGGTATGGGCCTGTCGAAGATGGCGTACCACTTCACCGCCGGTCTGCTGCATCACGCCAAAGCGCTGTGCGCCTTCTCTGCACCGACCGTGAATTCATATAAACGACTGGTTGTTGGCGGTTCGGCTTCCGGCGCCACCTGGGCACCGGCCTATATCGCTTACGGTGACAATAACCGTTCCGCCATGGTGCGGGTGCCTTATGGCCGACTCGAGTTCCGCCTGCCGGATTCCGGCTGCAACCCGTATCTGGTTCACGCTGCGCTGATTGCGGCCGGTCTGGACGGGATCGAGCGGGAGCTGGACCCGGGCGCGCCGAAAAATATCAATCTCTATGCCCTGAGCGAAGCGGAACGCGAAGCCGAAGGGATCGAAATTCTGCCGCAGAACCTGAACGAAGCACTGGATGCGCTGGAAGCAGACAGCGTACTTAAAGAGCGTCTGGGCAGTGAAATTGTTGATGAGTTCCTGAAAGTGAAACGCGCGGAGTGGATCGATTACAGCCGCCATGTTTCCGACTGGGAACTGAAGCGTTACGCCGAATTTTTCTAATTTACCTGGCTGAGAAGAGTTGAGGTTTTTATGTGTGGAATAGTGGGTCTTTATCTTAAAAACAAAGCACTGGAGAGCCAGCTGGGTGAACTATTTACTCCCATGCTGATTGCGATGACGGACCGTGGTCCTGACAGTGCCGGGTTCGCCATTTATGGTGATGAAGTGGCAGAGGATGCAACCAAGCTGACCCTGCGCCATAGCGATGAATCTTATGACTGGGATCAGTTGGCGATCGCACTGCAGGACAGCCTTGGCTGCGGTGTTGAGTGGTTCAAGAACAGCAAAGTCGCTGTGTTTAAAGTACAGACCGATGCGGATCAGGCGCTGGCAATGGTGCGCTCGGTAGCACCGGATGTGCTGGTGCTGAGTGCCGGCCAGTCGATCGAAATCCTCAAAGAGGTGGGGCTGCCGGAGAATATCGCCGGAACCTTTAACCTCTCTGGAATGAAGGGCAGCCATATCATCGGCCATACCCGCATGGCGACAGAATCTGCGGTCACCATGGAGGGCAGTCACCCGTTCTCAACCGGAATGGATCTGTGTCTGGTGCACAACGGCTCCCTCTCTAATCACAACCGACTGCGTGAAGAGCTGAAACGTGCAGGTGTTGAGTTCCAGACTGAGAACGATTCCGAAGTTGCAGCAGGTTACCTGACCTGGCGTCTGCAGGAAGGCGACACGCTGAATCAGGCACTGGAAAACGCGCTTAAGGATCTGGATGGTTTCTTTACCTTCACCATCGGCACCCGCGACGGCTTTGCCGTGGTACGCGATCCGATCGCCTGTAAGCCTGCGGTTCTGGCGGAAACGGATGACTACGTGGCGATGGCTTCAGAGTATCAGGCGCTGACAACCCTGCCGGGAATCGAGAATGCCAGAGTCTGGGAGCCGGAGCCGGCCACCATCTATGTCTGGGAACGTGATCAGTAAGAGCTTAGTGAAGGATAGAACGATGAAATCGATCAATTTAGCAGAAAAGACAGTTCGTGACCTGAATCAGGCTCTGCATGAACAGGCAGTTGAGTGTACCGAACGGGAGTGGGAAGTGCTGGAGCCGAAAGGGCAGCACAACCTGGCCTGCGGTCTTGACCAGAATCTGTCCGTCGATATTAAGGGGCACGCCGGTTACTTCTGTGCCGGTATGAACAAAAAAGCCCATGTTACGGTGCACGGCAATGCCGGTCAGGGTGTGGCAGAGAACATGATGTCCGGTACCGTCCGGGTCAAAGGCGATGCGTCTCAGGCGGCAGGTGCTACCGCTCACGGTGGCCTGCTGGTCATCGAAGGCAATGCCGGTGCGCGCTGCGGTATCTCCATGAAAGGGGTCGATATCGTGGTTAAAGGCAACGTCGGTCATATGAGCTGCTTTATGGGCCAGGCGGGTTCGCTGGTGGTTTGCGGCGATGCGGGTGATGCGCTGGGCGATTCCCTCTACGAGGTGCATATCTACGTGAAGGGCAGCGTGAAATCACTGGGTGCCGACTGCGTTGAGAAAGAGATGCGCGATGAGCACATTGAGGAGCTGACCGCATTGCTGAACCGCGCCGGGGTCGATGAAGATCCGGCTCAGTTCAAGCGCTACGGCTCCGCCCGTGGTCTCTATAACTTTAAAGTTGATAACGCATCAGCCTATTAATGCTGGA
Organism: Neptuniibacter halophilus; assembly: GCF_030295765.1. Taxonomy (NCBI): domain Bacteria; kingdom Pseudomonadati; phylum Pseudomonadota; class Gammaproteobacteria; order Oceanospirillales; family Oceanospirillaceae; genus Neptuniibacter; species Neptuniibacter halophilus. Next base: position 3,331,639 of record NZ_AP027292.1, read on the forward strand.
TCTTGAGGACAGAACAATGAGTGAAGATATTAATGTGAAAGATGGCCTGCGGGAATCAGCAACCTTTGACCGCACAACGATGGCCGAAATCCGTCGCGCTGCCGACACCGGTATTTACGATATCCGTGGCTTTGGTGCAAAACGTAAACTGCCGCACTTTGATGACCTGCTGTTTCTGGGCGCAAGCATGTCGCGCTACCCGCTGGAGGGTTACCGCGAGAAGTGCAACACCTCCGTTACACTGGGTACCCGCTTCGCGAAGAAGCCGATTGTGCTGGATATTCCGGTCACTATCGCCGGCATGAGTTTTGGTGCGCTGTCGGCAAACGCCAAAGAGGCGCTGGGGCGTGGCGCCTCTCTGATGGGCACCTCCACCACCACCGGTGATGGTGGTATGACACCGGAAGAGCGCGGTCAGTCGAGCAAACTGGTGTATCAGTACCTGCCATCGCGCTACGGCATGAACCCGGATGATCTGCGCAAAGCGGATGCGATCGAAGTCGTACTCGGACAGGGCGCGAAACCCGGTGGCGGCGGCATGCTGCTGGGGCAGAAGATCACCGATCGTGTGGCACAGATGCGTACCCTGCCAAAAGGCGTGGATCAGCGTTCTGCCTGCCGTCACCCGGACTGGACCGGCCCGGATGATCTGGCGATCAAAATTCAGGAACTGCGCGAAATTACCGACTGGCAGGTACCGATCTACATTAAAGTCGGTGCTACCCGTACCTACTACGATGTGAAGCTGGCGGTGAAAGCCGGTGCCGATGTGATCGTGGTGGATGGTATGCAGGGCGGTACTGCCGCGACTCAGGATGTGTTTATCGAACACGTGGGTATTCCAACGCTGGCCGCGATTCCTCAGGCGGTACAGGCACTGCAGGAGATGGGCATGCACCGTAAGGTACAGCTTATTGTCTCCGGTGGTATCCGTAACGGTGCCGATGTAGCCAAGTGTATGGCACTGGGAGCCGATGCGGTGGCGATTGGTACCGCAGCGCTGGTGGCGCTGGGTTGTAACCACCCGATGTACGATGAAGAGTTCAAAAAGATCGGTTCCGCCGCAGGTTTTTACGATGATTACCACGAAGGTAAAGACCCGGCCGGTATCTCCACGCAGGACCCGGAGCTGATGAAACGGCTCGATCCGGTGGTGGCGGGTCGTAAACTGGCAAACTACCTGAATGTACTGACGCTGGAAGCACAGACCCTGGCCCGCGCCTGCGGTAAAAATGATCTGCGTAACCTGGAACCGGAAGATCTGGTCGCGCTGACGGTTGAATCCGCAGCGATGGCGCGTGTGCCACTGGCCGGTACTACCTGGATTCCCGGTCAGCAATTCTAATTAATTAATCGAATCAATATGTTACGCGAGGTGCGTGGCGCCTCGCCGGGGTTCTTTTGTCTCGAAAAACCCGGACATAGCCAATCAGGGGGGCCGTAGGGGCTGCTGTTATGACAAACGAGAGTACAAACAAAGAATACATTCTGAAGGTGAGCTGCCCGGCGCGCAGCGGCATTGTGTCAGCTATGAGCGTGTTTCTGGCGGATCGGGGCTGCTACATCAGTGAGATGAGCCAGTACGATGATCCGGACAGCCATACCTTCTTTACCCGTTGCCGCTTTCATGTGGAGCAGGGCGCCTATGGTCTGAGTGACCTGCGCGGCGAGTTCGAAGCGATCGCGGAACAGTTTGATATGGACTGGAAACTGGTGGCAGCCGATCAGCCGACCAAAGTGCTGATCATGGTCAGCAAGTTCGACCACTGTCTGGATGATCTTCTGTACCGCCTGCACAAAGGCGAAATCAACATGGAGATCACCGCGATTGTCTCCAACCACAAAGATCTGCGGCCCATGGCCGAGCGTGAGGGGATTCGCTTTATCCACCTGCCGGTGAATAAAGAGAACAAACGCGATCAGGAAAACGCGCTGCTGGAGATTGTTGAGGAATCCGGTACCGAGCTGGTGGTGCTGGCGCGCTACATGCAGATCCTCTCCGACAACCTGTGTGCTGAGTTGAGCGGTCGTGCGATCAATATTCACCACTCCTTCCTGCCCGGTTTCAAAGGTGCCAAGCCTTACCATCAGGCCCATGAGCGCGGTGTGAAACTGATCGGTGCCACGTCGCACTATGTGACCTCCGATCTGGATGAAGGCCCGATCATCGAGCAGGCGGTTCAGCCGGTGGATCACACCTACAGCCCTGAAGCGCTGGTTGCGGTGGGCCGGGATACTGAAACCGTGGCGCTGGCCAAGGCGGTGAAGATGCATGTGGAGCACAGGGTATTTCTCGACGGCAACAAGACGGTTGTCTTCAAGTAGGGGTGATTGCAATGGCATCGTTAATAGACGGCAAGCAGATATCACAGCAGGTGATCGATGAGGTGGCCCTTGGGGTCACCGCATTCAGACAACACTATGCACGTACACCGGGCCTCGCCGTGGTGCTGGTGGGGGAAGACCCCGCCAGCCAGGTGTATGTCCGTAACAAGGTGAAGCGGGCCGGTGAAGTGGGGATGAACTCCATCGAGCACAAGCTGCCGGCGGACTGCTCGCAGGAGACACTTAACCAACTGATTGCTGAGCTGAATGCGAACCCGGCAGTCGACGGCATTCTGGTGCAGTTGCCTCTGCCAGATCATCTCAACGAGGCGGAAGTGATCGCAGCGATCTCACCACAGAAAGATGTGGATGGCTTTCACCCGATGAATGTCGGTGCGCTGGCCTGTGGCGAACCTGCGCTGGTGCCCTGCACCCCACTGGGTTGCATGATCATGCTGCGTCAGGTCTGTGACGATCTGAGTGGAAAACATGCCGTGGTGATCGGTCGTTCCAACATCGTCGGTAAACCGATGGCGGCACTGCTGCTGCAGGCGAACTGCAGTGTCACGGTGGTGCACTCCCGCACCCGCAATATCGAAGCGATCTGTTCTCAGGCGGATATCGTCGTTGCGGCAATCGGTCGCCCGGAGCAGGTCAAATCGAGCTGGATCAAACCGGGCGCGATTGTGATTGATGTGGGTATCAATGCCATCGAGCGGGACGGTCGCCGGCGTCTGGTCGGGGATGTGGACTTTGCCAACGCAGAGCCACTTGCCAGCGCGATTACCCCGGTTCCGGGGGGCGTGGGGCCAATGACCATCGCCTGCCTTATGCAGAACACACTGACCGCAGCCCGGGCAATCGAAGCACAACGGGAAGCCCGGCTGAAAGCCGGTTAATCATTCAGTTTTATCTATCTGAAATAGATTATGGAGGCAGGGCTTATGCCTTTCTCATTACTTAAGTATGGTCTGAATAAAGACTATCCATTTGAAAAACACGCCGATCTGCCGGCGCCTGCGGAGCTGAAATCCAGCTACGATGTGGTCATCATCGGTGCTGGCGGCCACGGGGTTGCCACCGCCTACTATCTGGCAAAGTACCATGGCATTACCAATGTTGCGGTGTTAGAGAAAGGCTATCTGGGCGGCGGCAACACCGCACGTAACACGGCGGTGATCCGTTCCAACTACCTGACTCCGGAAGGGGTAAAGTTCTATACCGAATCGGTCAGACTGTTTGAAGGCTTATCCAACGAGTTTGATTTCAACATCATGTATTCGAAGCGGGGTCAGCTTACGCTGGCGCATACCGATGCGGCAGTGCGCGGATTCCGCCAGCGGGCGGAGATCAACCGTCACTATGGCGGTAAAACCGAGCTGATCGATCCGCAGCAGATCAAAGAGCTGGTGCCAACGCTGAATATGAACCCGGGGCATCTGCCGGTTCTGGCCGGGCTATGGCACATGGACGGGGCGACCGCACGGCATGATGCGGTGGCCTGGGGCTACGCCAAAGGCGCTACCCAGCGCGGGGTTGAGCTGCACCAACTGACCGAAGTCACGGATATTGTGGTGACCAATAACCGGGTAACGGCGGTGAAAACCAACCGTGGCACGATTCAGTGTGGCTGCGCCATTCAGGCCGTGGCCGGACACAGTTCACTGCTGGCAGCTAAAGCCGGATTCCGCATGCCGATTCAGTCCTATCCGCTGCAGGCGATGGTGACCCAGCCGGTGAAACCCTTCCTTGATCCACTGGTCAGCTCGCCCTCGCTGCACTGCTATGTGCAGCAGACCGGGCGCGGAGAGCTGGTGTTTGGCGGCGGCTCTGATCCCTATCCGCTGTATAACACCCGCTCCACCATGGATCTGAAAGAGAGCCTGCTGGCCCATGCGATTGAGCTGTTCCCGTTTATGGCGAACATGCGCCTGATGCGGCAGTGGGCGGGCCTGACCGACATGACCTCGGACTACAGTCCGATTATGGGGCTGAGCCCGGTTGAAAATTACTATCTGGATGCCGGCTGGGGCACCTGGGGCTTTAAGTCCACCCCAATCTGCGGCAAGACCATGGCTGAACTGGTCTCCAGCGGGGGCAAGGTGCCTGAGCTGATCCAGCCGTTCTCTATGGCCCGCTTTGACAGTTTCCGTCAGGTCAACGAGATGGGCGCTACGGCTGCCAGTCACTAAGGGGGATGTGATGAAAATTATGAACTGTCCGATGAACGGACCCCGCAATATCAGTGAATTTGTCCACGGGGGTGAGGTGCGTGAAATGCCTGATCCGAATCGCTGCAGCGATAAAGAGTGGGCGGAGTATGTGTTTTATCACGATAACGCCGTTACGGTGATGCGCGAATGGTGGCTGCATGCACCCTCCGGTTACTGGTTTATTGCCGAGCGGCATACCGCGACCGACGAGATTATCCGTACCTATGACCCAGCAGAGATTTTCAGCCAACGGGTTGAGTTCAGTTCGCCAGTCGAGGAGTCTGTGGCATGAAACAGTCAAGGTTAAACGCCCCGATGGGGCTGCTGATCGATCGCGATAAACCGGTCAGCTTCAGTTTTGAGGGCCAGCGCTTCAGCGGTTATGAGGGCGATTCCATCGCCAGTGCACTGCTGGCCAATGAGCAGTGGTTGCTCTCCCGTTCTTTTAAATATCACCGTCCCCGCGGGCCGCTGACTATGGCGGGTCAGGATGCCAACACGCTGGTACAGCTGGGTGGCGAGCCGAATGTGCTGGCCGACCGGGAGAACATCCGTGAAGGGATTCAGGTTGAGGGCCAGAACTACAACGGCTCACTGGAAAACGATCGCGATGCCTATCTGGGCTACTTTGGCCGCTTTATGCCGGTCGGTTTCTACTACCGCTCCTTCTTTAAACCGATGGGGGTGTGGGATAAGTGGGAAGGCTTTATCCGCGAGAAAGCGGGGCTCGGTAAACTGGATCTGGAATTCACACCGGAATACTACGACAAGCAGTACCGTTTTTATGATCTGGTGGTGGTCGGCAGTGGCCCTGCCGGGCTGAGTGCGGCACTGACCGCTGCCGAAGCCGGAGCCAGTGTGCTGATTGTTGAGGAGCAGCCGATTGCCGGTGGGGCGCTGAGCTATCATCGCTTTGACCGTAGCGGCCGACAGGCCAGCGAACTGCGTGAGGATTTGCTGGCCCGTGTTGAGGCAGAACCCAGAATTGAGCTGATGACGGAGGCGGTGTGTAACGCCTGGTTCAGTGATAACTACCTGCCGGTGATTAAGGGCAAACGGATGTACAAAGTTCGTGCTGCCGAGTGCATTGTGGCATCGGGCGCCTTCGAACAGCATGTGGTGTTCCGCAATAACGACCTGCCGGGCATTATGCTCTGCAGTGCGGCGCAGCGTCTGATGAAGTGGTACGCGGTCAAACCGGGGAACCGGGCGGTGGTCCTGACCGGTAACGATGAGGGTTACCTGACGGCACTGGATCTGCTGGAACAGGGAGTGAAGCTGGAAGCACTGGTGGATATGCGCAGCGATGGCGCTGCACCGGAGCTGGCAGCGGCCCTGCGCGATCATGGAGTACGGATTATCGAAGGCAGCACCGTTTATGAAGCGCTGCCGACCCGGGGTAACCGCAAGCTGCGCGGTGTGGAAGTTCGTCGAATTGCCGGGCAGGGCAAGGTGGCGGAACACGCCCAGCAGATCGACTGTGATCTGCTCTGCATGAGTTCAGGTTTTATGCCGGCTTACCAGTTACTTTGTCAGGCGGGGGCACAACTCAGTTACAGCGATGAGGCAGCAGCCTTCAGCCTAAGCGGTTTGCCTGAGCACCTGCACATCGCCGGTTCGGTTAACGGGGTTTATGAGCTTGAAGCGGTGCTGGCCGATGGTCAGCGTGCCGCACTGCGCGCACTGAAAAATCTGGGGCATCCGGTCGATGAACCCGGCAAGGTGAGCTGTCAGCGTCAGGTGAACTATCACTGGCCGATCTTCAGCCACCCGAAAGGCAAAGATTTTGTCGACTACGATGAGGATCTGCAGGCCAAAGATATCGTTAACGCCACCCGTCTGGGTTACCGCGATGTGCAGTTGGTGAAGCGTTTTTCTACGGTCGGTATGGGGCCTTCTCAGGGGCGTCACTCGGCGCTGCCAACCGCGCGTCTGGTGGCGAATGCAACCGATCGCAGCGTGACCGAAACCGGTGTAACCACAGCACGACCACCCTTTGCGCCGGAAAAACTCGCCCATGTGGCCGGTCGTATCTTTGATCCGTACCGACGCACCGCGATGCATCGTCGTCACCTGGCGCTGGGTGCAAAAATGATACCTGCCGGTAACTGGCAGCGCCCGGCGTTTTACGGCCCGGCCGATCAGCGGGATCAGTGTATTCATGCCGAAGCCAGCCATGTGCGCAACAAGGTCGGTCTGATAGACGTCAGTACCCTGGGCGGCATCGAGATTCGTGGCCCGGATGCGGCCGAGTTTATGAACCGTATCTACACCTTTGCGTTTCTGAAACAGCCGGTGGGTAAAACTCGTTACGCCGTGCTGACCAATGATCACGGGGTGGTGATTGACGACGGGGTGGCCTGCCGGATCAGCGATGATCATTTTTATGTCACCGCGACCACCAGTGGCGTTGACCGGGTTTACCGCGATATGACTCAGTGGAATGCCCAGTGGCGTCTTGATGTTGATATCTACAACGTGACTTCGGCGTTTGCGGCGGTCAATCTCGCCGGACCGGACGCGCGTAAGGTATTAGAGAAACTGATCAATGATCTGGATCTCAGCTCGGAAGGGTTCCCTTATCTTGCTTATCGCGAAGGGCAGTTGCACGGCATACCGGTGCGCCTGCTGCGGGTCGGTTTTGTTGGCGAGCTGGGTTATGAGCTGCATGTGCCATCCTCCTATGGCGAAGCCCTCTGGGATCTGCTGATGGAGGCGGGCGCAGAGTTTGATATCCGGCCGTTTGGGGTTGAAACCCAGCGTCTGCTGCGGCTGGAAAAGGGGCATATTATCGTCAGTCAGGATACCGATGGCATGAGTCATCCCGGCGAGCTGGATCTGGGCTGGGCGATCAACCGCAAGAAGCCGTTTTTCGTCGGCTGCCGCTCGGTGGATATCATGATGGCACAACCTCTGAGCCGCAAGCTGGTGGGCTTTACTCTGCCGGCCGAAAGCCGCAAACCGGAGGAGGGGCATCTGGTGATCAAAGGTGATGATGTCAGTGGCAACGTCACCTCATGTGAGTATTCGCCGGCGGCGGGCTGCATTATCGGAATGGCCTACGCTGCGGCCGATGATGCCGAGCCCGGCAAGCAGATTTCGATTCGGGTAGATGGCGGTGAAATGGTACAGGCCGATGTGGTCAGCCTGCCATTCTATGATCCGGATAACCTCAGACAGGAGTTGTGAAGATGAACCCAAATAGACCTGAGTCCTATGCCCGGCGCAGCCAGACCTATCACCTGCACCCGGCCACAGCGTATGAAGTGCACGAAGATGCGGCCGTAATTACGCAGTATTCAGCACAGGACAGTCTGCAGCAACTGCAGGCGTGTGCGCTGCTCGATCTGTCTGAGCTGAGTCGGTTCGGTGTTCGTGGCCCGCAGGCGGAAAAAATCCTGACGAGCGAGGGGCTGCCGTTTCCTGCCGCGATCAATCAGGCGGTGGTGAGTGAGCCGCGCAGTCTGGTGGCCCGGTTGGGTAAAACCGAATGCTGGGTGCTGGCAGACCCGCTGGCCGATAAGCCGGCACAGGGGATGCTGGATATCCGGGTGATGAACGAATCCGGGTGTTATCCGCTTTATTGTCAGGATTCCCATGCCTGGTTTGCCCTGACAGGACGGCATCTGCCGGACCTGATGGCCAAACTCTGTGGTGTCGATCTGCGACCGGATCAGTTCCCGCCGGGAGCCGTAGTGCAGAGCTCGGTGGCCAGAGTCAGTGCCATTATCATCCACCATGAGCTGGAAGGTATTCCGGTGTTCTATCTGCTGAGTGACAGCAGCAGCGCCGAGTATCTGTGGAAGGCACTGCAGGATGCGATGCAGGAGTATGCCGGGCAACCGTCCGGGCTTGCCGCTTTCACCTCCTGAACCGTCTGAATCTGTACCCGTCCGGGTTCTACCCGGGCCTAATCAAGCCAGCTACCCGAAGGTAGCTGGCTTTTTTACGCGTTATGTTCTTACGGGTTTCGTAGGAGCGGTGTCCTCACCGCGATTGTCCGGTTGGTTCATAAGGAGTTCGCAGGGTCGGTATCCCCACCGCGATTGGCTGTGCTCAATAATTCGCGGTGAGACACCGCTCCTACAACAGACAGGCGCAGGATGAATTACTCCATTCCTGAACGCACATCAGGCGATACCATCGCTCAGGTTGCCTGTTTCAATGCATTACCCAAAACAGGGTACCCCTTCCAGAGGATTGTTAATAAAACCTCAGGAAATAGTATTTCTCTATAGGAATTTTTTGATCAGGCAAAGTGATCTGAACGCTTAGGAGGGGTGCTATGCAACCTGAAGATATATCTGCGGTGATGAGCCGCCCGGTTTACCAGCCCGTGGTTAAAAACAGCCGTGCTGCCCGGCATCTGTTTATCGTACAGGCGCAGATGACGGAGGAGCTGGCGCTGGCTTTTGAGAGCTGCCGGGAGGAGCAGCGCTCGCTGCTGACGCTGGCCGATCAGGCCGAGGTCGAAACCCGACTGAATGGGCAGATCAGCGAGCTGCCACTCTCCAGTATGGTCTATGTGGCGGGTGATGAAGCCTATCTCTGGGGCGTGTTTGAGTACCTGCGCAGTGCCGGCATGCTGGCGGAACAGATTCGTCTGAGCCAGCCAGTGGTATCAGCACGACAGATTTTCTGCTGCCACTGCTACAGCATTACCGGAGGCGTTACGCGCAGCCCGGCAGTATGCGTTGGGTGTCAGCGGCATCTTGCGGTGACTGATCATTTTGCGCGAAAACACGGGGCTTACTTTGCCTATCAGGCGAACGCTGAAGATCCTCAGGATCTTCCTGAACAGATGGAGTTGAGCTAATGAATATTGAACAGATCAGTGTTCGGGTCAGCGCAGTGGAGCAGGTAGCACCGACCATCCGCGAGTTTACCCTGCGTCCGCTCTCAGGTGAGTTACCGCCTTTTTCTTCGGGCTCCCATGTGGTGGTGGAGATGCCAGGTGCGCAGAAAATACATCGCAATGCCTACTCCCTGATGAGCGATCCCTGGGATACCTCGGAATACCGCATTGCGGTGCGCCTGCAAGAGGATTCGCGGGGCGGTTCGCGGTTTATGCATCAATCGGTTGCGGTGGGTGATCGGCTGAACATTACCCCGCCGGCGAATATGTTCGCGCCACAGTGGGAAGCGAAGAAACATATTCTGATCGCCGGTGGTGTGGGGATCACGCCATTCCTCTCGTACCTGCCGGAGCTGATGCGCCGCGATGCGGACTTCGAACTGCACTATCTCTATCGGGGCAGTCAGACCGGTGCTTACCGCAAGGAGCTGGCGGCTGAATTAGGCGCGCGTTACTTCGCCTATGACTCCGATGCCGCTGAGCGCTGTGAACTGACCGAGCTGTTTCAGCAGCGCCCGTTAGGCACCCATTTTTATATCTGCGGGCCGCTGTCTCTGATCGAGGGGATGACCGGTCTGGCAGCAGAATTCGGCATCCCGGCCAGCGCGATCCATTACGAGGAGTTCGCTGCACCGCAGCCGGGCAAACCGTTTGAGATTGAGATCCGGCACAGCGGTCAGGTGATCCGGGTCGGCGAAGAGGAAAGCATGCTGGAAGCGCTGGAAGCGGCGCAGATCAACGTGCCAAACCTCTGTCGCGGCGGTGTATGTGGCCAGTGTGTCTGCAGTGTAGAGAGCGGTGAAGTCGATCACCGGGATAATTTCCTGTCGGCAGAAGAAAAAGCCTCAGGACGGGTCGTTATGCCTTGTGTATCACGGGCGAAATCCGAACGACTGATTGTTGATATTCAGGAGTAGAGCCATGCGAGTAGCACCTAAAGAGATTCAGACATTCCGAAACGATTTTACCTACAGCAACAGTCCCGATGCGATAAAGCGCTTCCCGTTTCCCTTTCCGGAAGATGACTACCGATACTCGGTGAACATGGAGCCGCACCTGCCCAAAGGCGGCGAAGGCTCGGCCTATGAGAAGTTCCTCGATATTGATGAACACTACCTCTCGGAGATGGAAGAGCGGGCGCTGGTGCTGAAAGATATGCCGCACCGCTGTCTGGCCATGGAGCATATGGATCTGGCCTGCTGGGATATGATCGAGCGGTGTATGGTCTCGTTGGCAGAAGACTACCCGGAGCATTTCAGCCTGACCCGGGAGGGCGACCAATGGCGCTGGCAGAACCACCTGCTGGATATTGATGATCAGTTTACCTTTGCCGACAGCAGCTCACTGCCGATGCCGCCACTGGAATACATGGGCCGTCAGTTGCAGGGGGATTTTGCCCTGCTCGATCAGCGGGATGGTGACCTGTTTCTGGATGCCGGCATTATCACCTGTCCGGCAGACTGGTCGCTGGCGTTCGATGCCGGCATGAGCTTCACCGAGTGGCACGGCCCGGTACCGATGGCTCACAGCGAAGGGATCTTCGAGCGGGCACTGAAGTACCTGACCGCCATTCCGGTGGGCAAACCGGTACGCCGTCTCAACTGGACGCTGACGGTGAATGCCCGGATGGACACCTCCCCCGAGACCTACCACGAATGGGGCCATGAGCGGACATCCGTAACCCCGGAGAATGTTGGCAGCAAGGTGTACCTGCGGGTTGAATTACAGGTGCTGGACCGGATGCCACGCAGTAATGCGCTGATGTTCAGTATCCGTACCTACCTGATGAGTCTGGAAGATATAGTAACCAACCCGGAGTGGGCGAAACGGATGCACCGGGTGATGAAAACCCTGCCCGCACCCTTGATCGACTATAAAGGCTTAACCCGCTATCACAGCACGGTGGTGGATTATCTGGCCCAGTTCGATCCGGCTAACTGAAACCGCGTAGTGAGGTGAAACCATGGGTTGGATCTATCTCTGCATCGCCGGGGTTCTGGAGTGTTTCTGGGCCATAGGCCTGAAATACAGCGACGGTTTTACCCGGCTCTGGCCGTCGCTGATCAGCGGGGTGTTGATTGTCGTCAGTCTGGGCCTCCTCTCGCTGGCGATGCGTACCATCCCGGTCGGCACCGCTTACGCGATCTGGACCGGCATCGGCGCGGCCATGCTGGCCAGTTACGGCATCCTGTTTCTCGGTGAATCCGCAGCACTGCTGCGGATCAGCTGTATCTTTCTGATTATTGCCGGTGTGGCGGGGCTTAAGTATTTTGCTTAGAGGGTAATAGCTATTCTATTGATGGAGAGGTTCTTAGTGATTCGTTATGGACGTGCTCAGTCTTTGTCGAACGACAATGTGCCAATAGCAGACTTGCCTGAGCTGGAGCAGTGCTTTTTGTAGACAGACTTAAATACCTTTTCTGGGGTGATTAGCGTTTAATCGAGGTTATGCCGCAGAGTGAGGTCTTATTTTTCGATTCCGCTTTCGCCTTGCTGGCGAGTCAGGGTATTTGGGCGTCCAAATACCCTGACAACCCAAAACCGCCCAAAACCGCCCCTGCTGTTTGGTTGGCTGCGCCAACTTCCCTGCGCGTTTCAGTTTTCAAATGGCGCTGTGACAAGCTTTGCTTGAACAGCTTCAGCTGGCCCGGAGGGCCGACACACAGTGTCGGTAAACTCGGTCGCAAGCGACCTCAAACAGTGCTCGCGCTTTTTCATTTGAAATCTGAAATGCTCGGCTGCACAGAAGGGGAATGGGGTGCCACTTTCACCTCAGTGCCAGTTGATTCGGTAATCCTTCCACGATCCGGGGCCAGTAAATGCAGCCATTTCAATGCTCACCGTCAGCTTATACGCTGTAGCAATCAATCCGCGAGGGCGATATAGTTCAAGGCGGTGGGTAACTGGAGTACCCGAATAAAAGTCTGTGATTTCGATCACCCTGCAAAGTGCAGGTAGTTCAGGCGGATAAATCAGGATGATGACCACACTCCTAAATTCTTTTCCTTTCTTTTGCCGTCCGTGCTCTCGCCATGTGATCGATTTGATCCAGATACTTCCGTTCTTCGGTAAATAAAAATTACCCACCCTTGGATAAAAAAACTGGAAGCTTGCAGGGCCCGATTATTAAAATCTTATAAGTCTTAATCAGCATGGAGCACAAAATGACAGAATCATGTATTTGCGGTGACAAAGCTGAAGTCGGTGCAACAGTCGAATTTCAATGTAAGACCTGTGAAAATGTTATAGAGAAATTTACTGTTAAGAAACCACTTAAAGCAGCTGGTATAGCCGCCATACTAGCTTATGGTGGAAGTCAATTTATAGACTACGCAATCACCGATAATCGTTATCCGTTGGCCGTCGAATATGCAGTTTTGGAAGCGTGCTCTAGCTCATATGAGGAACCATTATCGTATAGCAGTTATGGCTCTAAGAAGAAACTGTGTCTTTGTGCCCTAGAAGACACGATGAACGAAATTTCGTATATACGTTATAAGATAAATGAAGAAGGTTTTTTGAAAGCCTTTGAGCAGAATGCAAAGTCATGTAAGTAGCTTGGGCAAGCCCAAGCTACTTTTGGGTTAATCCTCCAAATAATCGTCGTTGTTTGGATTATGGGCATCGGCCCAGTCATCCATATCCGCATCATTATTCGGATTGTTGATGTCTGACCAAAGATCTAACTCATCATCAGACATTGTAGAGGTATCAGGCATAAATCCTCCTATTTACTTTTTGGTGGATTGTTGCCTCGACCACCACCAGACGGATTGCCGGTTTTACTTGGCCCATTAGGCGGTGGTGTTGATCCCGATTGACTTGCTGCGGATTGCGCTCTTGCGGCAAATGATCCTTTAGGGACAGCTCCACCGTTTGCTTTTGCTGTAGCTGACTGAATTCGAGCAGCAGCGGCTTTTGACATTGAGTTTTTAGACATAATTTACTCCAATTGAATTTAAAATTACTGTCCCCGCTGGGACAGCAAATTAAAGGTAACAGAGGTATAAGAGACAAATGGGGACAGCGGAGCTTCAGGAAGAGATTAAAAGGGTGCTAGGTAAGTTAAAGTGGTCGCAAAAAAGGCTTGGCCGTGAATTTTATTATGCAAAACATGATGACGATGACTCTGTTGAAATTAGTCGTTATGAAGAAAAGGCGAAAAAAGACCTTTCACGACAAAGTACAAGGCCTGAGGTGTTGCAATCCTATCTAGATCTCATTGTGCAGCATAATGAATTTAAGAAACTTGATATTATTGTCCCTATATACCGAAGAAGTGATGTACTAAGTGAAGGCATGGAGCGTGGTATGGTAAAAATATCAAAGCTTATTAGCGAGCTAGCTTCTGAGTAAGCGACTTATTAACAAGGCGCTGTTGCCGGGCAGTTTTTCCGCTGCGCTTCAAGTTTGCCGCAGAGCTAGGCGTTCAAATTTTAAGGGAGTACTATGCCATACCCAATTGAAAGAAAGCTGGTTGTAGCGGTATCCTCAAGCGCCTTATTTAATTTGTCTGAGTCACATTCGGTTTTTGTCGAGCAAGGGCCGAATGCTTATAAGAAATTTCAAGAAGAGAATCTGGATAAGGTGCTTGAAAAAGGCGTTGCCTTTCCTTTTATTAAGAAGTTCTTGAAAATTAATCAGCGTTTTCCTGAAAAACTACCAGTCGAAGTAGTGTTATTGTCAAGGAACTCGGCGGCTACGGGTAAAAGGGTTTTTAGGTCAATAAAACATTATGATCTTGATATTTCCCGAGCCGCATTTGTGGAGGGAAAGTCGCCATTTGAGTATATCCCGGCATTTAACGCATCATTATTTTTATCGGCAAACGAGGAAGATGTTCAAAATGCAATTGACGCTGGTTATCCTGGTGGATTGGTTTTACCTAGCAAGAATATTAGTGATGATGAAAGCGATGAACTAAGAATTGCATTCGACTTTGACGGAGTTATCGCTGATGACGAAGCCGAGGCAGTATTCAAGGGGGGAGACCTTCCAGAGTTTCACGCTTATGAGGTGGCAAATTCTGAAATACCTCACAAGCCCGGGCCATTAGCAGATCTTTTTAAAAAGCTCGCTTTCCTCCAAAAACTTGAAGATCGTGAAATAGAAAGAGATCGGGATTATAAACGGGTTCTAACTACCGCAATCGTTACGGCTAGAAATGCACCAGCTCATGAGCGTGTTATCACAACCCTTGAGGACTGGGGTGTAAGTGCAAATGAGATGTTTTTTCTAGGAGGAATGGAAAAAAATAGGATATTGTCGAAGCTGAAGCCTCATATGTTTTTTGATGACCAGAGAAGCCATTTGGAATCAAAAGCAGGTGATATTCCAATGGTACACATACCATTTGGTATCGCGAACAAATAAACTGAGCAAGCGAAGGCACCGGCAGCTAACGCTGCGTGTTGCTTTGGGAGTTAATGACCGCTGAGCGTCGTTAGCCACCCCAGCAACAGACACAAAGATACAAAAAAACGCCGCATTGAGCGGCGTTTTTCATTGGGGCAAAGCGGCTTAGCCGTCGGCTGTGATTTTGTCGATGAGTTGTTGCAGGCTTGCTTCGGCTTTGTCGTTTTCAACTTGGCAGGTGCCGGCTGCGTGGTGTCCGCCGCCGCCGTATTGCAGCATCAGTTCGCCGACGTTGGTTTTGGAGCTGCGATCGAAGATCGACTTACCGGTGGCGAATACGGTGTTTTGCTGTTTCAGGCCCCAGAGTACGTGGATGGAGATGTTGCACTCAGGGAACATGGCGTAGATCACGAAGCGGTTGCCGGCGTAGATGACCTCTTCGTTGCGCAGGTCGAGGACGACCAGATTGCCGTGTACGGTGGCGCAGCGTTTGATCTGGTCTTTGAATTTCACTTCCTGTTCAAAGTAGAGTTCTACACGCTCCTGTACATCCGGCAGTTGCAGGATCTCTTCGATGCTGTGGTTTTTACAGTAATCGATCAGATCCATCATCAGGTTGTAGTTGGAGATGCGGAACTCGCGGAAACGGCCCAGACCGGTTCGAGCATCCATCAGGAAGTTGAGCAGTTCCCAGTTTTTCGGGTTCAGCACTTCTTCGCGGTTGTACTGGGCGGAGTCGCCTTTGTCGACCGCCTCCATCATCTCATCCCACTCGGCCGGGAAGGCATCGTGGCCGCCGTAGTGGCGCCATACCACACGTGCCGCTGAGGGTGCGTCCGGGTCGATAATATGGTTGTCAGGCTGGCCGCTGTTACGCAGGGTTTCAGACAGGTGGTGGTCGAACACCAGATGGGCACTGGCTACGTAGGGCAGGTTGGTGGTGATATCGGCAGATGTGATGTCGATCGAGCCATCCTGCATATCCTTGGGATGGACAAACTTGATGTCGTCGATCAGATCAAGGTGTTTCAATAAGACCGCACACACCAGGCCATCAAAGTCGCTTCGGGTAACCAGGCGGAATTTTTCTACTGACATACATCTATTCCTTTAATTCTGAATTCTGAGGGTCTTCCAGCGCTACTGCATAGATAGAAAAGTATAGTAGAGAGAGGACAAGGGCAAGGGCAATTGACCGGTGACAATGGATGGTCTGATTCAGTGGCGTCGTGCGGGCACAGAAAAGGTGCAGGGCGCGCGGGCCCTGCCTCTGGTTACTTCAGTTTGATGGCAAAATGCTTAAAGATTTTTTGTTTAATCTCCCAGGTGCCAACAAAGTCCGCTTCCAGCATCAGCGCATCGCCGGCTTTGATGGTTTTGGGCTCGCCGCCATCGGGGGTGATGACCGCTTCACCTTCAATAATATGGATAAACTCCCAACTGGCGTAGGTGGCATGGTAGGTGCCGGGGGTGGCTTCCCAGCAACCGGTGATCATCGATTCGTCGGGGCTGGTGTACTCAATCCAGGTTTTCATGCCGGGGTTACCGGCGATGACTTTCCAGCCATCCAGATCGGCAGTCATGGGTTCAACAGAACAGTCTGTCATTGTGGTGAGTGTAGTCATTAGGTTCAGTGCTCCTGAAAGTAAACGCTCCCGCCGGGTGACGGGAGCGTGAGGCATTTAACCGGCTGCGGAAATTTCGCTTTTATCGGAGAGGTAGGCTTCCAGTGAGTCGTCCAGCGCATCGATCCATGGCGTGTGGTGCGGTGGCGACATGGTGCCGGTCATCAGTGAGCGGTAGGAGTGATCACGGAAGGTCATAATGTTTTCCTTCTTGTGATGTTTCCACTCAAGGAAGGTCTGGTTAACGGCGGCGATATCGAAGCTCGGGTAATCGGTGGCATCAATCAGTTCCTGAATGTAATCACCCTGATAGGTGTACATCTCTTCCGCGGTTTCCAGCTCCAGTTCACGTTCGCGCCACTGCATGCTGTGAGCGGTCATCTCGGCTTTGGTCTCGGGTAATTGAATCCGGCCGAGGATGATGTCGCGCACATACCAGGCCTGAGCATCAAACATGTTGAAGGTGTACCACTGATCCTGCATGCCCAGATAGAACAGTTTAGGGTTGTGCTCCCAGACTACCCCTTTGTAGAGGTCGAGCGGCCAGAGGCGGTTATCGGTCTTCAGGCGCAGGCTCTCGTCAAGGAACGGGAAGTGGTGCAAGTAACCGGTGCAGAGAATGATGGCGTCGACTTTGCGGCTGGTGCCATCGGCAAAGTAGGCGGTGTCGGTATCCACCCGCAGCAGGTTGGGTTTTTCATCCCAGTTTTCCGGCCATTTGTAGCCCATCGGGCTGCTGCGATAACAGCTGATCAGGCTGCGTGCGCCGTATTTATAACACTGGGAACCGATATCTTCCGCCGAATAGCTGCTGCCAACCAGCAACACGTCTTTATCTTTAAACTCCAGCGCATCGCGGAAATCATGGGCATGCAGAATGCGCCCGCCAAAGCCTTCGAAGCCTTCAAAGTAAGGGACGTTGGGGGTGGAGAAGTGGCCGGAGGCGCAGATAACGTAATCAAACTCTTCGGCGTATACGGTGTCGTTGCTGTGATCGTGTACGGTTACGGTGAACATCTCAGTGTCGGCATCGTACTCCACATTTCGCACCGGGGTGTTGAAGCGGATGTAATCGCGGACACCGGCTTTCTCTACCCGGCCCTTGATGTAATCCCAGAGCACTTCGCGAGGCGGGTAGGAGGCGATCGGTTTACCGAAATGTTCATCGAAACTGTAATCTGCAAACTCCAGACACTCTTTAGGTCCGTTGGACCAGAGGTAGCGGTACATGCTGCAATGAACCGGTTCGCCGTTTTCATCCAGCCCGGTGCGCCAGGTATAGTTCCACAGGCCGCCCCAGTCCGATTGTTTTTCAAAGCAGACCAGTTCAGGAATTTCAGCGCCTTTAGCCTGGGCTGACTGGAAAGCGCGCAGTTGAGCAAGCCCGCTGGGGCCGGCACCGATAATCGCGATACGTGTAGTCATAGGTCACTCCATAATTGTTTTTCTAAATCAATCAGGAAGCTGCGTATAGCAGCGTTATGACCTAACGGTAGAGGGCTTTACCCGGTAGAAAAATTCCCATGATTGGGTAAGCAAAACGGGGTAATCCGGTTACCCCGGGCTTAATGACACTCCAGAATGATGCCTTCAACGCCAAGCACCATGCCGCTTTCAGAGTAGAGGCCGCAGCCTTTATCACGCACCCGGATCTGTACCCCGTCTGCTCGGGTCAGGCGATATTCCAGATCAAAACTCTGTTGTGATTGCAGCGCGGCCTGTACCGCTTCCCAGACATAATCGGCATCGTTCGGGTGAATCATGGAACCGAGGCTGATCTGAGACTGATTCAGCAGGCTTTCTGCCGGGTAGCCGGTGAGCAGTTCGCAGCCGCTGCTGACATATTCCATAGTCCAACTGGCGTTATTACGTGAGCGATAGAGCATCGCCGGGAGACGATCGACCAGGCTCTGCAGGCTGCGGTGGCTGGCATCACGGGTCTGCTCATTACGTACCTGAGGCGTTATATCGCAAAGGGTGGCTGATAGAGGGTAGGGCTCAGGCGGGTTGATGGGTTGTAAGCGCATTTCGCACCAGCGTATCTCGCCGGAATGATGCAGCAGGCGCAGCCAGCCCGGGCCGGGGACTGTTCGGGTATCTGCGGTAAACAGCCGGTTCCAGAGGGGAATGTCTTCAGGGTGGAGAAAATCGGCAAAGGTACGCTGCAGTGTGTCGTTGCGCGGGTAGCCGGTAATCCTTTCCCAACTGGCATTAACGCTGCTGATCTGCTGCGCGTGGTCGATTACCATCACCACATCACTGAGACTGTCCAGCAGGGTTTGCAGTTGGCTGCTGTCCTCTGCCGGAACTTTTCTGCCGGGCCACTTAAGCAGGTTCATAATGAGTCTCCTCAGTTCAACTGGTCTTGCGGCAGGTTCTGGTGTGCCCAGGCTGCCAGCTCCAGTCGGGAGTGCATGTTCAGTTTGCGCAGCAGGTTCTTTACGTACACCTTAACGGTGCCGTCACTGATGCCCAGTTCGCGGGCGATCAGTTTATTGTTGAGTCCCCGGGCGATCAGGAACAGGGTTTCCCGCTCGCGCTCAGTCATCTCTTCAAACACGGCGTTCTTCTGGCTCGATTCTTCGGCGTGGTGCTGCCGTATATGGGTGGCAATTGAGGTAATGGCATCGGCATTGAGCGCAGTCTTGCCCTCGGCAACGGCGAGCAGGTGGTCGAGAATCTCATCCGGTGGGGTATCTTTCTGCAGGTAGCCATTGGCACCAAAGCGCAGCGCTTCGAGCAGCTTATCCTGATCATTGCAGGCGGTGATAATAATGATTTTAAGGTCGTCGTCGCATTCGCGGATCTGCTGCAATAGTTCCAGACCGGTCTGATCCGGCATCTGCAGATCCAGCAGGAGGATATCCGGGTCATCCGTTTGCAGATTGTCCAGCAGGCTGAAGCCATTGTCATATTCGGCGGTGACGCGCATCTGGTCACTGTCGTTTACCAGCTCAACCACACCACGGCGGAAAAGAGGGTGGTCATCCACCACTACAATCGAGATCGGCTTGTCACTCATTTTCCTCTCCAGCATCTAAATTCAGTAAGGTCCGGGTGCCGCCGCCGGGACGGGGTTCTATGCGCAGTTCGGCATTTATCCGTTCGGCCCGTTCATGCATGATCTGGATGCCGAAGCTGTCGTTACGGGCGGCATCAGGGTTAATGCCCTGTCCGTTGTCTTCGATCAGAATCTGCAGATAACGGTTGTTACGCAGCGTCATGCTGACCCGGGCGTGAGAAGCGTGGGAGTGGCGGACTATATTGCTCAGGCTCTCGCGGATGATATAAAGCACCTGCATCGACTGTCTGGCCGTCAGCAGGTTCAGTTGTACCCGGTTGTCCAGTTCAAAGACGATCCCCGATTGCTGTTCAAACTCGCGAATCGAGTTGATCACCCCTTCAGACAGGCTTTCCGATTGCAGGGTCAGGCGGGAGGAGGTGATCAGCTCCCGCGCCTGACGGTAAGCGCAGTGGGTGTAGGCGGCCAGATCTTCGGTAATCGGTTTCAGCTCCGCATAGTCGGGCTGCTGGCAGAGTTTATCGAGCCGGGCGCTTTTCAGGCGCAGATAGCCGAGTACCTGAGCCAGAGAGTCGTGCAGTTCGGCTGCGTAAATGGCGCGTTCGGCTTTAAGTGCCGCCTGAACTTTTTCTTCACGCTGATACCAGGCGCCAATCCCTCTCTTCAGCGCCTGCTCTATGGGGCTGGTTCGCCAGATCAGTTGCTGCTCGCCCGGCGCTTCACCACGAAAGGTATAGAGCAGCCAGATCTCCTGATTGCCGGTTTTCAGCAGCGGCTGTGGGTCAACGGTCAACTCAGAATCCTGCAGGGGAAGTTTGAAACGTGTGGCCGGCGTGGTCTTGCTCAGGGTAAAGGTGCGATGTAACTGCTGAATCAACCTCGCGGCTGGTGGTTGTTCATCGGCATGGTGGAGAAAGGATTCTGCGGTCAGTGAATTACTGAACAGCACCAGCAGGCGGGCATCGGGCTGCGCCGGTAATCGCTGTTGTAACTGTTGCTGGCAGCGGCGAATCACCCCGGGCAGGGTTTCGCTGATCTCATTGGCCGTTGCCAGTTCAAATGCCAGATCATCCAGCGTTGATTCCTGCGCCGCAGGAGATCCCGTCGGTTGTGAGCGGCTTAAACCAAACAGGCCTGCGATGCCCGGCCAGCTCCTGAAGTTAATCCCCATCTTGCGGTTGTCTCCTGTTAACGGAACATTCACTGCATTTGAAGAAGTTAAAACCTGTTCAGCAGTTTTCATGCCATTTTCCGTGCCAGATAACGACTTATCCCTAATGGGGTATCTCTGATGGAGGATTGTCCCAAAAATACTGATGGTAAATATTTATTAGCAACAGGAAAGTCTGTGAGTCACTAATAAAACAGACAGAAGTTGTGCACATAAATGGAACATCAGATTTGTGTTTGCACTAACTCAGAACAGTTCCGGGCTCTGTATTCAGGGTCTGACATCGGGGTGAGTGATGCTGAAAAAGACGAATGTGGAGCGGACAGAGAGCTGCTATCTCAATATGAAGACGGGGGGCGACGCGCACTGTTTTCGTGTTGAGGGGCAGCAGATTGAGTCCTTCGCACTTGATGCCGGCGACCGGCTGGAACTGGAAGCGGCGGATGGCGTACAGGTGTCTGAGTTGCTGATTATGGATGCTCAGAACCGGCCTGCACCGCATCTGCTGGATGGGTTCTTTCCGGTCGAAGCGGCGGAGATCACCAATCAGTTGCAGGGGGAAGGGCAGTCTGCTGCGCTGCTGCAACAGCGGCTGGATGCCTTAGGGGTTACCCCGGCACATCTGCGCAATGCGCTGCGGATTCCGGGAGAAGCCCGGATCACGCTGCAGGCTCCTGAGCCGGTCACTGTGATTGTCTCTGCAGCCGGTCCCGATATGTTAGTCGATGAGCATCAGCCAGCCACAGAGGTGGTGGTGCGCATTACACGGCTGCTGGCACCACAAGAGCGGCTCCCGGCGCCGCTGGCTGAGGTCAGGCAGGAGTTGCGGATTCCCCGGGCAACGGCGAGAACCTATGAGGTGAAAGCCGGCGAGTGGATTCAGATTATCGATGTGGCCGGCAAGCAGTGTTCTGACTTTCTGGCGTTTGACCGGGCGGCGCTGGAACAGCAGGTTGAGGTCGGGCTGGATGCCACAGCGACGCGCACCGTGCAGGGTTTAGATAACCCGCAGCCGGGGCTGCACTCCCGCTTTCTGGCTGCTGATATGCAGCCGATGGTGGAGCTGGTGCAGGACACCGTTGGCCGGCACGACAGTTTTCTGATGGCCTGCTCGCCCAAATACTACGAGGACAGCGGCTACTTTGGCCATATCAGTTGCAGTGACAATTTTAATCGTGCGCTGACCCGCTATGGCATCCAGCCACGGGCTGCCTGGCCGGCGATCAATTTCTTTTTTAATACCGGCGTAGAGCCCTGCGGCAGCATCTATATGGACGAGCCCTGGTCACGTCCCGGCGACTATGTGTTGCTGCGCGCGAACCGGGATCTGATCTGTGCCTCTTCTGCCTGCCCGGATGATATCGATCCGGCCAACGGCTGGAACCCCACGGATATTCATGTCCGCATCTACGATTCTGAACTGGAATTTCCCCGGGCTATCGCTCACCGAATCACACCTGAGGAGCTACCTCGCATGACTAAAACTTCCGGCTTCCATCCAAAAATTGCAGCACTCACCAAGCGATTGATTGAATACCGGGGCTACTGGGTGGCAGCCGAATATGAGGGCTGGGGCGCGCAGGCAGAGTATCTGGCCTGCCGCGAGCGGGTGGCGATGATTGACCTGTCACCGTTGCGCAAATTTGAGGTAACGGGGCCCGATGCAGAAGCGTTTCTGCAGTATGTCCTGACCCGCAACGTGCGGCGTCTGGCGGTGGGAGAGATCGCCTATTCGGCGATCTGTCTGGAGACCGGAGGGATGATCGACGATGGCACCGTGTTCCGCATGGGCGAGCAGGCTTATCGCTGGGTCTGTGGTGACCCTTACACCGGCAACTGGATGCGTCAGCAGGCCGGGGAGAAATGCTTCCGCGTGAGTATCCGTAATTCAACCGATCAACTCCACAACCTTGCGGTACAGGGGCCACAGAGCCGCAACCTGCTGCGGGAGCTGATCTGGACACCTGAGTCGCAGCCGGATATGGATTCGCTGGCCTGGTTCCATTTTCTGATCGGCAAGCTCGGCGGCCCGGACGGGATTCCGCTGATGGTTTCCCGCACAGGCTATACCGGCGAGCTGGGGTTTGAGGTCTGGTGTCATCCGGACAACGCGACGGAAGTCTGGGAGCAGATCTGGCAGGCAGGGCAGGTTCACGACATCGCACCGATGGGGTTCGATGCGCTGGATATGCTGCGCATCGAAGCGGGGCTGATCTTTGCGGAGCATGAGTTTTGTCCTGAAACCAATCCATTTGAAGCGGGTATCGGTTTTACCGTGCCACTGAAAACCAAAGAGGAAACGTTTATTGGCCGCGAGGCGATTGCGCGTCAGGCACCCGAGAGCCGGAAAAAGCTGGTCGGGCTGGTGCTTGAAAAGAACGAGGCGGCGGCTCACGGAGATCCGGTGTTTCACGGTCGCTATCCGGTGGGTGTTGTGACCAGTGCTACCGCATCACCCCTGATGGGCAAACAGATAGCACTGTGCCGGGTGGCACCTGAATTTGCCGAAAAGGGCACCTGTCTTGAGGTAGGCAAACTGGACGGTCAGCAGAAACGGCTGGCCGGTGAGGTGGTGAGCCTGCCTTTTTATGATCCTGAGCGCACCCGGGTGCGCGCCTGAAATACACCTTATTTAACTCTCATAAATCGAGGAACTTAACTATGTCTTCTGCAATGACTTACTACAAACAGGCGATCAAAACAGATCTGCCAAGCATGGGCCAGCCGGGTATTAATGCTTTTCTCGGCGATGTGGCGGTCTCTGATGATGCGGAGAAAACCATCGTTGCAGGCTTTTACCGGATGGAGAAATCCGATGAGCCGCTGGTATACGAGTACACCTACCACGAAATGAAGATCATCGTGGAAGGGGAGATGATCATTAAGGATCAGACCGGCAACGAGGTCCATGCCACGGTGGGCGATGTGTTCTATTTCCCGAAGGGCAGCGTGATCACCTTTCAGTCACCCACCTATGGCGTTGGCTTCTTTTGCGGTCAGCGTAAAGAGGGTGAAGCCTGATCAGTAAACAGGGGGCGTATCAAAGTGGGCCGGGGCAGTGCAAGCGGAACCACTTTGGTGCTTTGTTTAAGCATCAGGAAACCCGTCTTGATTCTAGTTGATTGAAATATAAAGGGATTTGTTTTTAGGTACGATGATTGCATTTCCTGAAGAGAAAATTTTATTACTGTAGGTGTTGTTTTTAAGGGGTATGAAAGCTTCGCCTGCAGTCAATACAGACAGTTCTTATCACAATAGGGGGTCGTTATGGACCAGGCACAAGTAGCAGAGAAACTCGCGGAGTTGCAAACTCTGATCGAGATGTCCGGCACTATCAATATGGAAGTGTTCTATTGGTGGTGTACCGGTTTGATGGTGATCATCCACGCAGGCTTTCTGGCCTACGAGATGGGGGCATCACGTCTGAAAAACGCGTTGGCATCCGGGGTGAAAAATATTCTGGCGTTCGCGTTCATTATTCCCACCTTCTTCTTTTTCGGCTGGTGGATCTACCTGGCAATGTACAACGGTTTTGTACCCGATTTTGCTGCAGCGGAAGCGGGCCTGCCCTGGTCATCTGCAATGGGGCCGAACCTGACCGATAATGCCAGCGGTATCTTCTGGGGTGCGTTTGTACTGTTCGCCGCGACCACGGCATCGATCTTTTCCGGTGCGGTGATTGAGCGTATCCGAATGAGCTCCTTTATTATTCTGGCGATTATTCTCGGTTCGGTGGTCTGGATTCTGGGCGCCGCCTGGGGCTGGCATCCACAGGGCTGGCTGACCGTAGAGTGGGGCTTCCATGACTTTGGTGCAGCGGGTGCAGTGCATATGGTCGCGGGCTTCTTCGCGCTGGGTGTAACCATTAACCTGGGTGCACGTATCGGTCGCTTTGCGCCGGACGGCACACCGCAGCCGATTACCGGTCACAGTGTACCGATGAGTATTATCGGCCTGATGCTGATTATTGTTGGTTTCTTCGGTTTCCTCGGCGGCTGTATCATCTACAGCACCGGTGCACAGTGGACCACGATCTTCGGTACACCGACTACCCTGTCTTCCATCAGCTTTAACACCCTGATGGCATTCTCCGGCGGTATTATCGGTTCTTATGTGATTACCCGTCAGCCATTCTGGATGATGTCCGGTGCACTGGCCGGTATCTTCTCTGCGGCTCCCGGTCTTGATCTGTACTACCCGCCACTGGCGTTCCTGATGGGTATCACCGGCGGTGTGGTTGCACCTCTGGCAGACAAGTTCATTACTGAAAAATTCAAAATCGACGATGCGGTGGGCGCCTTTGCGGTACATGGTGTGGGCGGCCTGATCGGTATTATCGGTCTGGGCGTATTCAGTGGTTTCCCGAATGTGATCGAGGGTGCGCCGGCGATCAGCTTCTTCGGTCAGCTTAAGAGTGCCGTCGTCATGGCACTGCTGGGCTTTGTTCCGGGCTTTGGACTCTCCTTCCTGATGGCAAAAGCCGGCTTCCTGCGGGTACCGCCGAAAGCGGAAGAAGCGGGTCTGGATCTGGTTGAAGTACCTCTGGCCGCTTACCCGGAATCGGTTCCGGCAACAGCGGATCACTCAACAACACCTGGTAATGCAGTGACTGCATAAGGAGCAATACGATGAATGTAAGTCCAATTACAACCTGGGAAGGGACAGAAGCGGTATTCACCTTTGCGGACAGCCCGCTGGCGATTACGGTGATTCTGTCGCTGTCGATTGCAGTGACCATCGGCACGGTGATCGCGTCGATCAAGCATGAGAATGACACCTATATTGACTATAAATAGATAACGGCCCTGAGTGGCTCACTCTGAACAACGCCGGCACGGTGGTGTTGTGTAACAACCGGATCAGCTGCTTCGGTTTAACACAGGCCTCTCTGCTGGCGTTTTCTGTTAAGGAAAGTCTATGGCGTATTCAATTATTGCCGGGGGGAATCGCTGGCAGTTTGCCGATCTTAAAACGGTCATGGCCAAAGCCAGCCCGGAGCGTTCCGGTGATCGGCTGGCAGGGGTGGCGGCGGACACGGCGCAGGAGCGGGTGGCGGCGCAGATGGTACTCGCCGATCTGCCGCTGAAGCAGTTTCTTAATGAAGCACTGATTCCCTATGAATCCGATGAGGTTACCCGCCTGATTATCGACCGCCATGATGCGGGTGCGTTTGCGCCGGTAGCTTCACTGACCGTAGGTGAGTTTCGCAACTGGCTGTTGAGTGAGCAGGCCGATACGCAGACGCTGAGCAAGCTGGCACCGGGCCTGACACCGGAGATGACTGCGGCGGTGAGTAAAATCATGCGCTTGCAGGATCTGATTAAGGTGGCCGCTAAATGCAGCAACACCAGTGCATTTCGAAACACACTGGGTCTTCCCGGACGCATGGCAACACGTTTGCAGCCGAATCACCCGACAGATGACCCGACCGGCATCGCTGCCAGTGTGCTCGATGGGTTGCTCTACGGTAGTGGTGATGCGGTGATCGGGATTAATCCGGCCAGTGACAATATCAGTGCTGTAGTCACGCTGATGAAGATGCTGGATGAGGTGATTCAGCGCTATGAAATTCCCACTCAATCCTGTGTGCTGACCCACGTGACTACCCATATTGAAGCGATTAATCGGGGGGCGCCGGTTGATCTGGTTTTCCAGTCGATTGCCGGAACCGAGCAGGCCAATGCAGGCTTCGGGGTCGATCTGGCTATCCTGAAAGAAGCTCACAGTGCAGCGCGTTCTCTGAATCGCGGTAGCTGTGGTCAGGATTGTATGTATTTTGAAACCGGGCAGGGCAGTGCGCTGTCATCTGGTGCGCACTTCGGGGTCGATCAGCAGACCTGCGAGGCCCGTGCCTATGCGGTTGCCCGTGAATTTTCTCCGCTGCTGGTGAATACCGTGGTGGGGTTTATCGGCCCGGAGTATCTCTATAACGGTAAGCAGATTATCCGGGCGGGTCTGGAAGATCACTTCTGCGCCAAGCTGCTGGGCCTGCCGATGGGTTGTGATATCTGCTACACCAACCATGCGGAAGCGGATCAGGACGATATGGATAACCTGCTGACCCTATTGGGCAGCGCCGGAGTCAACTTTATTATGGGGATTCCGGGCTCCGATGACATTATGCTCAACTATCAGACCACCTCTTTCCATGATGCACTGTATCTGCGTGACCTGCTGGGGCTCCGGCCGAGTCCTGAGTTTGAGCAGTGGCTGGTAAAGATGCAGATCTTCAACGAACAGGGCAGGTTGATGGTAGGCGATCAGCTACCGCCGGCCCTGCAGCATATTCAAAGCCGGTTGGGAGGTTGATATGGCGGAGAAACCATTGCAGCAACCATTCGGGCAACAAGCCGGTACCGGCACGGAAAATAGCTGGTCTGGCCTGCGTCGCTTTACCGATGCCCGCATCGGTCTGGGGCGAACCGGCTCCAGCCTGACGACGCAGCAGATGCTGGCGTTTCAGATGGATCATGCCAATGCCCGCGATGCGGTGCATATACCGCTTGATCTGAACAGACTGCAGGCGGAACTGCCTGCTGAAACGGAACGGTTGCTGCTTAACAGTCAGGCAGTGAACCGGCAAACCTATCTGCAGCGACCCGATCTTGGACGTGCACTGAGTGCTGAATCCCGGCAGTGCCTGCAGCAACTATACAGCGCTGATGCGCCGGTTTATAACGCGGCGATTGTGATTGCCGATGGCCTTTCATCGACGGCGGTTCAGGCCCATGCGGCCCGTATGACCCGTCATATCGTGGATGCACTGAGTGAGCGGGATTTCAGGATTGCGCCCTTGTGTCTGGTGAATCAGGGCCGGGTGGCGATCGGCGATGAGATTGGCCAGCTACTGGGGGTGGAACTGCTGATTCTGATGATTGGTGAACGGCCGGGGCTCAGTTCACCGGACAGTCTGGGGATCTATTACACTTACCAGCCGCGGGTCGGGCTGCAGGATTCAAGCCGTAACTGTATCTCTAATATTCGCCCGGCCGGTCTGTCATTTCAGGATGCGACCGACAAGCTGATCTGGCTGATCGGACAGTCGATCCGCATCCGCCAGTCAGGGGTCATGCTGAAAGATGAGTCTGAGCCGGTGGAGGCGCTGTCAGAGACTGAGAGGCCCTGTTTTCTGCTCGATGGATGAGTCTGCGCTGCAAGGTCATAAAGGCCATTCAGCAGGGTGAATTTTCTTCTTTCCCGGAGTAAGCTTGTCGGGCTGATCCTATACTGTATCTCAGCCCGAGCGCAGATTCGGGCGAACAGACCATTGACCGGGAACATCCCCAGATGAGTGAACTGACCAGGCTGTCCAAAGCCAATTCCCTTAAGCTGATTAAGAAAATCACCTTTTTCGACACACTGGATTCAACGGAGCGGTATTTTCTCTCGAATCTGGATTGGTGTTTCGAGAGTTATCAGAAGGGAGAGTTGCTGACCCGTGAGGGGGAGAAAGATGGCCGTATCTTTGTTCTGATCAGCGGCCGGGTGAACGTGATTAAGGGCACGCCGGCTGCGGTTATCACCCAACTGGTGCCGGGTGAGGTTTTTGGTGAGGTGAACTACCTCACCGGTGATCCCCGCACTGCGGGGGTGGTGGCTGCCAGTCAGTGTTCGGCGCTGGTGCTGGATCAGGATATGATGGCGGAACTGCCGATAGAGATCCGGGAAAAACTCAAAGATAAAATTATCTCGATTCTGATCAAGCGGCTTCAGTTAATGAACATTAAATTCAGCCTGCTCCCGGCGCCAGATGGGGTGGTTGACTAACCGGGCTGGCAGCCCCGGCACTCCGCCGACTGGTCTATAATCCGCATAGGCCCGGCCTGCATTATTCAGGCTGGAGGAGCTCAGAATGCGTTTGTTGTTAGCCCTCTTGCTATTAACCACCGCTCCGTTACTGGCCGCCAGTCCGGTGATCAGAATAGCGGTGATCGACTGGTGTCCCCAGCTCTGTCCTCAGCAGGAGCGTGAAGGCTATATTCTTGATCTGGTGCGGGAGGTCTACCGGCCTACCGAGTACCGCTTGCAGTTGGATGTCTACCCCTGGAGCAGGGCGCTGGCGATGGTGCGTCAGGGAAAGGTGGATGCGGTACTTTCGCCGGCCAGAGCCGAAGCACCGGATCTGCGTTTTCCGCGACAGGAGGTCGGCGTGCAGCGGATGTGCTTTTTTGTCAGCCGAAGCGATGACTGGCATTATCAGACACCGCAGGATCTTGAGGGCAAGCAGTTCGGGCTCGCCCGGGATACCTCGCTTGAAGAGCTGAACCCCTATGTGCAGAGCAATCCGCAACAGTTCCAGTATCAACCCTACAGCGAACGCTTTATTGCCCAGCAGGTACGCAAGGTGCTTAAAGGCCGGATTGATGCCTTTCTCTTTACTTATAACAGTACCCTGTTTGAGCTGAATAAAATTGGCGCGGCCCGGCAGTTAAAGAGTGCAGGCTGCGTTACGAGTGCAGACGTTTATATGGCGTTCTCTCCGGCGGCCGGACTGGAGCCGAGGGTGAACCGGATGATGACGATATTTGATCAGCGGATGCAGCAGATTAAACAGACTGACCTGATTGGCCGGGTGATGGGACGTTATGGATTGCAGGATTGGCGGCTGAGCGAGCAGCCTGATCCGATCGGAATGCAATAAAGCAGGAGGGTATCGATTATGAAGATTGAATACGCATCAGATATCAGTGTCATTATTCTCCAGCCGGAAGGGCCGCTGACAGAGCAGGATTTCAGAGAGGCGGCGGCACGTATCGATCCGATCATCGAAGCCAGCGGTATGCTCAAGGGCATTATTATCCGCACCGAAAGCTTTCCCGGATGGCACTCCTTTTCCGCCTTGCTGGAACACCTCCGGTTCGTCAATGATCACCACCACCTGATTCGCCGGGTAGCGCTGGTCACTGATTCTTCGGTGGTTTCACTGGCGGAGCATGTCGCGGCACACTTTATCTCGGCGGAGATTAAAGCCTTTGCTTATCCGGAGCTGGAGCAGGCGCGGGCCTGGACAGGCAGGCCCGACTGAATCAGCGGCGCAGCTCTGCGCTCAGACTCTTATGCAGACTGAAACAGATCAGCAGAATCACCAGACAGAAAGGCAGCCCGCTGGAAACCGTGGCTGCCTGCAATGCCGCCAGCCCGCCGCCAAGTAGTAATGCGATAGCCACCAGACCCTCAAAAGAACACCAGAACACCCGCTGTGGTACTGGCGGGTTGATGATGCCCCCGGCGGTAAT
This sequence comes from Neptuniibacter halophilus, assembly GCF_030295765.1. Classification (NCBI taxonomy): domain Bacteria; kingdom Pseudomonadati; phylum Pseudomonadota; class Gammaproteobacteria; order Oceanospirillales; family Oceanospirillaceae; genus Neptuniibacter; species Neptuniibacter halophilus. The sequence continues at coordinate 3,361,441 of NZ_AP027292.1, forward strand.
GGTATCGATCACCAGAGAACCGCTGTCAGATGAGGTCACAAAGAAGGTCAGAATCAGCAGCAATGACATGGCCGATAGCCAGGTGCTGAAGGGCAGGGCCTCAAGCATCTGGAATAACGCCTGCTCAGGGGACTGGCTGAGGACGATCTCTTCCACGTCGCTGTAGCCGGTGCTGATCTGTTCCAGTGCCGTTCCGCCAAACACCACCATCCACAGCAGGCAGCACAAGGTTGGAATCAGCAGTACGCTGATGACAAATTCACGAATAGTGCGGCCACGGCTGATGCGGGCGATAAACATGCCGACAAACGGTGACCAGGCGATCCACCAGGCCCAGTAGAAGGTGGTCCAGCCATGGAAATAATCGGTGTCTTCGCGGCCAAACGGATTCGACAGTGGAATCAGATAGCGACCATAGTCGAGCAGGGCATCCAGATAACGCTCTGCAACCGCTGGCAGCGAATTATTAAACAGCACAAGCAACAGCAGAAGCAGCGCCAGAGCGATATTGATCAGACTGAGGCGCTTGATCCCCGCATCCATTCCGGCAACCACCGAGATGATCGCGATCAGGGTGATGCCGAGAATCAGCCCGACTTTGAGCAGATTAGATTCGGGCAGGGCAAACAGTTGTTGCAGACCGGCAGCGATCTGTTCGGCGCCATAGCCCAGCGAGGTGGCCAGCCCGAATATGGTGGCAAAGACCGCGAGGATGTCTATCAGATCACCGGGCGTGCCCCAGACCCGGTCTCCCAGCAGCGGGAAGAACGCCGAGCGCAGCGTCATAGGCAGCTCATGGTTATAGCAGAAGTAAGCCAGAGCGAGGCCAATAATTGCGTATACCGCCCAGGCATGCAGGCCCCAGTGGTAGAGGGTTGCAGCAATGCCAATGCTGGCAGCATCCGGGCTTTGCGGGCTGATCCCCAGCGGCGGCTGAAGGCTGTGATTGACCGGTTCCAGTACGCCGAAAAACATCAGGCCGATTCCGATGCCGCAGGAGAGCAGCATCGCCATCCAGCTCAGATAACTGTAGTCCGGACGGGCTTTTTTACCGCCGATCCGGATTCGACCCAGTGGCGAGAAGGCCAGATACAGACAGAACAGCAGAAACAGGTTCATGCTGCTGACAAACAGCCAGTCCAGATGGGTGGTCAGCCAGGGGCGCAGGGATTGAAAAAACGGCGCGGCCTGATCCTGAAATATCAGAGTCAGGGTAACAAAGATAATGATGCAGCAGGCGGAAACAGGGAACACCGCGTTATGGATATCCAGACCAAAAGGCTGAACGTTGTCCTGACCTATCTGGTAGTCGGTGGTGTCGGCTAGTTTTCTGCGTGATTGTTGCTTACTGGAGTAAGACATGGGGTTCCTGCTTTAAATCCTGTTGCCAGCTTGTTTCAGCCGAAAACCGCCCATGATAGGACAGATAACCGCTTACTGCAGCAGTCCGGCCGCCGATAACGAAAAAAGAAACAATAAATGTCGTAAAACGGAACAGTCAGGCGGTTTAAATTACTGCAAAGGCCCTGCTATGCTGTTTCAGACGAGTTGAACGTAAAGGCTGGTAACAGCCCGGACAACCGGCGTGACAGATCGCTGGCGCTTCCCCCGTCAGACAGGGAATTGTAGTGTGAAGTCATATTGGTATGTTTATTCGTTAACTCCGGCATAAATACTAATGTTTAGTGGTTGAAAACGGGTTTTTATTCTGAAAATAAACGGATATCCGGTTTTTGTGACTTTGGCTTTTCTTCGCTCCGGCAGTATGATCTGACAGTCGGACACACAGATGGATTTGATTTAATGATCGCAGTTGTTGCTCCTTTGTCTTCCCTTTTTATCAGTTGTTTCGTGATGATGCTTGGCTTCGGTCTGGCAGGCCTGTTAATGCCCGTACGAATGACTGCGGAGGGTGTTCCGACCGAAAGCATGGGTATGATCCTGGCGATGTATGCCGTAGGTATGCTGATCGGCGGAAACTACAGTCGTTTGCTGATTGGGCGGGTCGGTCATATCAGGATATTTGCCGCCTCCGCAGCCCTTGCGGGCATAGCCGTTTTGGTCTGCAGCCTGACCATGAACCCCTGGGTCTGGGGGGGCATGCGTATGCTGATGGGGTTGAGCATTGCCTGCAGCCTTGCGGTTATTGACGGCTGGCTGAGTGATGTTGCTGACGAGAGCAACCGGGGACGGATACTGGCGACCAATCAGGTGGTCATCACCCTTGGTTTTTTTGTCAGTCAGTTCCTGCTCAATCTGGCACCGGTCAAAGAGATGACGCTGTTTGTGCTGGGCGGGATTCTGATGGCTCTGGCGCTGTTACCGCTGGTGATGAGCCGACGGACCGGTCCGGTTATTGCCGAGATGAGTTCGATGAGTTACCGCCAGTTGATACAGGCCTCGCCTCTGGGGGTTGCCTGTACAGCCTTCTGTGGTGTGCTCTACGGCGCCTTGATCAACATGCTGCCGGTCTACGCGGATCACTATGAGATCAGTGGTCTGGCGCTGTCGGTATTCATGGCTTCCGCGATGCTGGGGGCGTTTATTCTGCAATATCCAATCGGATTATTGTCCGACCGTTTTGACCGTCGAACCATTCTCCTCTACCTGTTGCTGGTCTGTTTCGGTGTCACCCTGCTGACCCCTATGCTGGCTGAGGGTGGCCTGATCTATCCGATGATGGCCGGGGTGGCGATTATTACCGGGATTATCAGTTGCCTGTATCCAATGGGTATATCTGAAACGTTTGACCGTATTCAGCGCTCTCAGGCCGCATCGGCCATGGGCGGTCTGCTGACCATCTATGCCCTGGGATATATTGTCGGCCCGCTGTCATCCTCCTATTTTATGGGTGTGTTCGGTACCGAATCGCTGTTTAACTTTATCCTGCTGGCGCAGGTACTGTTGCTGCTGTTTGTAATCTACCGGATGCAGGCCCGTTCGGCGCTGCCGGTGGACGAACAGGAGCCTTACGTACCGCAGCAGGCGATTGTGGTTGATTCGGCGGTTGAACTGGATCCGCGTACGCAGGCCAGTGTTGAGCTGAATGAAGAGGACGAAGAAGCCAGCGCGCTGGTTGAGCTGGCCGAAGATAACCCGGCTCACGCGATGAATATGCTGAAAGATCTGGCGGACACCAGTATCGAAGATCTGCCGGCTTACTGCGCCACGCTGGCTCAGGTGGAAGGGGTAGATATTGTTCGCCTGTATAAAGCGATCAGTGCTGAGATCGACAGTGCCGAGCTGGAAGAGGAGATTCTCTATCAGTTGATGGTGCAGTTGCCGACTCAGATGCAGCCCATGATCGACTGGTTGCTGGATGAGCAGCCTGCGCGTCTGGGACGGGTCACTAACCGCTTGCTGGATGATCGGACCCGACAGCCGGATGAATAACCTGAATGCTGCTGAATTTAAGCTAAGCTTATGATTCAAAGGCTGGTTGTACTGAAATTATAAAACGATGGCGACTGTATCTCTGGCAGATCAGTCAGCCATTGGCCAAAAGTAAAGAAGATGGATGCTTGTCCTCAGTAAAACGCTGTGGATGCCAATAACTAACCCTGGATTTGAGGTTAAAAAATAACAACATGTCTGACCGAGTCTGCGACAGCAGTGAGTTGCTGTCACCCTTGTACGAAATGTTCCAGCAACGACTGCCTGCCGATGTGGCCACGCAGGTGACCGATTTTTCCCGTCATTACTTTCAAACCGCGACCCCGGAAGAACTCGCAGAGCGCAGCGTAGATAACCTCTACGGTTCGACCCTCTCGTGCTGGCAGTTCCTTGAGCAGTTCGAGCCGGGTAAACCGAAGATTCGTGTGTATAACCCGGATCTGGAGCAGCATGGCTGGCGGGCCAACCACACCGTTATCGAAATTCTGCAGCAGGATATGCCGTTCCTGGTGGATTCTGTGCGGATGGCCCTGAACCTGAAAGGGCTGGTGATCCATACCATTCACAATGCGATTATCTGGACGCAGCGTGACGCTGAAGAGCTGAAGGCGGTAGTCGGGCGTGATGCTGATCAGGCCAGTGCCGAATCCGTGATCTACCTTGAGGTGGATCGCACCAGTGATGATGCGGACCTGAAAGCATTGCAGAGTGAGCTGGCCAATGTGCTTAAGCATGTGCACGCGGCGGTTGGTGATCATGCGGCGATGCGGGCCCGGGCAGAGGATATTCTGCAGGGGCTGGAGCAGGATCAGAATCAGACTGAAATTCAGGCGTTCCTGCGCTGGATGCTGGACGATCACTTCACCTTCCTCGGTTACGATGAAGTAAATGTTGAAGGCGATAAGCTGGTGCCGGTGTCCGGTGCTGAGCTGGGTATCTTAAAGCTGGAGAAGAAAAAGCGCACGGTCACGATTGATTCCCTGCGTGAGGTGGAGCGAGAGTTCCTGCTCGAACCGTCAACGCTGATGTTCTCTAAGGACTCGCGCTACTCGCTGGTGCATCGTCCGGCCTACATGGACCGGATTGTGTTCAAGCGTTTTGATGCAGAGGGCAATGTAATCGCCAAACTGCGTTTTCACGGTCTGTACACCTCGTCGGTTTATACCGAGTCACTGCTGTCGATTCCTGTGATCCGGGATAAGGCGCGTCAGGTACTGGCACGAACCTGCTTTGACCCGCACAGCCATAACGGCAAGCACCTGCTGCAGATTATGAATGACCTGCCCCGGGATGAGCTGCTGCTGTCGACTGAGGATGAGCTGCATGAGATCGCGATGGGGATCTTCAGCCTGAACGAGCGGCGTAAAGCGCGTCTGTTGCAGCGTCGTGATCGATGTAACCGCTTTATGACCTTCCTCTATTTTGTACCGCGGGATATTTTCAATACTGAGCTGCGTCTGCAGGTACAGGATCTGCTGGTAAAAGCGACCAACGCCAGTGAAGTTGAGTTTACGACTACCTTCAGCGAGTCGGTGCTGGCGCGGGTACAGTATGTGCTGCGGATCGACCCGGACAATCCGCCGCAGGTGGATATGGCTGCGCTGGAACATGATGTGGTCAAAGTCTCCCGCGACTGGAGTGAGGAGCTGTTTGCTGCGCTGAATGAAACCGTCGGTGAAGAGCAGGGCAACCGCTTGCTGCGTCAGTATCGTTACGCGTTTACCAGTGCGTATCGCGAACACTTCACGCCGGCTAACTCGGTCTACGATATTCAGAAGATTGAAGCGCTGGGTGAGGCTACGCCTATCACCATGAGTTTCTACCGGGTTCTGGAGCAGAGCGCCGAGCTGTTGCGCTTCAAACTGTTCAATGCGGGCAAGCCGCTGGTGCTGTCCGATGTGATTCCGGTACTGGAAAACCTCGGTATGCGGGTAGTGGGTGAGCATCCCTACTCGGTGCGTCGGGCAGATGGTGCACAGTTCTGGATTCATGACTTCACCCTGATCTACCGTGGCGGCGAGCCGGTGGTACTTGAAGAGGTGCAGGATGTTTTCCAGGAGGCCTTTGCCAATATCTGGAGTGGTCGTGCCGAGAACGATGAATTTAACCAGTTGGTGATCGGCGCTAACCTGAACTGGCGTGAGGTGGCAATGCTGCGTGCCTACGCCCGTTACAGTCAGCAGATCCGCTTTGGTTTCTCTCAGCCGTATATTGCCGGTGCGCTGTCTGCTCACATTCAGGTGACACGGCTGCTGGTGGCGCTGTTCCGGGCCCGATTTGAGCCGGGTCGTCAGAGCAGTGATAAAGTCGCTGCGCTGGCTGATCGGATCGAAACCAGCATTATCGATGCGCTGGATAAGGTGAATAACCTTAACGAAGACCAGATTCTGCGCCGTTTTCTGGAGCTGATCAAAGCTACTTTGCGTACCAGCTTTTTCCAGCGTGACGGGCAGGGCGAGCTGAAAGATTACTTCTCCTTCAAACTGAGCCCGAAAGCGATCACAGGGATTCCGCTGCCGCGGCCGATGTTTGAGATCTTTGTTTACTCAGCCCGGGTTGAAGGTGTGCATCTGCGAGGTGGTAAGGTGGCCCGCGGTGGTCTGCGCTGGTCTGACCGCCTTGAGGATTACCGTACCGAAGTGCTGGGTCTGGTAAAAGCGCAGCAGGTGAAGAACTCGGTGATTGTGCCGGTGGGTGCAAAGGGCGGCTTCGTCGCCAAGCAACTGCCTGCTACCGGCGGCCGGGAAGCCTGGCTGAATGAGGGTATCGCCAGCTACAAGATCTTTATCAGTGCACTGCTGGATGTCACCGATAATCTGGTTGCCGGTGAAGTGGTACCTCCGGTGGATGTGGTGCGTCAGGATGAAGATGATCCTTACTTTGTTGTAGCGGCGGATAAGGGCACCGCCACCTTCTCTGATATTGCGAACGAAATTGCTGAAAGCCGTGGTTTCTGGCTGGGCGATGCCTTTGCCTCGGGTGGTTCTCAGGGCTACGACCATAAAGGGATGGGGATTACAGCGCGGGGTGCCTGGGAGTCGGTCAAGCTGCACTTCCGTGAACTGGGCCTTGATACGCAAACGCAGCCGTTTTCTGTGATTGGTATCGGTGACATGGCGGGCGACGTGTTTGGTAACGGCATGCTGCTGTCTGAGCACATTCAGCTCTGCGCGGCGTTTAACCATATGCATATCTTTATCGACCCGAATCCGGATGAAGCCAGCAGTTTTGTTGAGCGCAAGCGGATGTTCGAACTGCCGCGTTCTACCTGGGAAGATTACAATCAGGAGCTGATCTCTGCCGGTGGCGGTATCTTCTCCCGTGCTGCGAAGTGGATTGAGATCAGCCCGGAAATGAAAGCGCGGTTTGAGATCAGCGCGGATCGTATGGCTCCGAATGACCTGATCAACGCACTGCTGAAAGCACCGGTTGATCTGATCTGGAACGGCGGTATCGGTACCTATGTGAAAGCCAGCCACGAAACCCATGCGGATGTGGGTGACAAGGCGAATGACGGCCTGCGCGTTAACGGTAACGAGCTGCGCTGTAAGGTGCTGGGTGAGGGCGGTAACCTTGGTTTTACCCAGCAGGGCCGTATGGAGTTCTGTGCTAAGGGCGGTAAATCGAATACCGACTTTATTGATAACGCCGGTGGCGTGGATTGCTCCGACCATGAAGTTAACATCAAAATTCTGCTGAATGAGGTGGTAGCTAACGGTGATCTGACTGTTAAGCAGCGTAATGCGCTGTTGCGTGAGATGACCGATGAAGTGGCCGATCTGGTGCTGCAGAACAACTACAAACAGGCTCAGGCAATCAGTATTGCGCATGCCCAGGCGAAGCGTTCGATGGATGAATATATCCGTCTGATCGATCGTCTTGAGGCGGATGGTAAGCTGGATCGGGCGCTGGAATTTATTCCGCCTTCCGATCAGTTACTGGAGCGCAAGAGCAAAGGGCTGGGTCTGACCCGTCCGGAGCTGTCGGTGCTGATCTCCTACGTTAAGGCCGAATTGAAGGAGAAGTTGATCAACTCCTGGATTACCGGCGATGAGTACCTCAGTCAGGAGGTGATGACAGCCTTCCCGCAACGCCTGATCAAGGATTACCGGACGCAGATTCAGCAGCATCGTCTGCATCGCGAAATCATTGCGACTCAGGTTGCGAACGGGCTGGTTAACACCATGGGGATCACTTTCGCAGAGCGGCTGATGCAGATGGGCGGCGCAAGCTGTGCGGATGTGGCAGCAGCCTACGTGATTGCCCGTGACGTCTTTGATATTCCGCAACTGTGGAACGATATCGAAGCACTGGATAATCAGGTTCAGGCGGAACTGCAGCAGCAGATGATGGCCGATATGGTGCGGATGATGCGTCGTGCAACCTACTGGTTTATGCGTCATCAGCGCAATGAGCGAAATGCGGCGCTGACGGTGGAGAAATTCCGCCCTGCTGTGCAGCAGATCAGTCGTCAGTTGGAGCATCTGCTGGAAGGTGAGCATCTGGAGCGCTGGGAAGGTCAGCATTCCGATCTGGCCCGTGTCGGTGTGCCGAAAGGGCTGGCAGATATCGTGGCGGCCTCCGACAGCCTCTATACCCTGCTCAGCGTGATTGAAGCGTCAGAACAAACCGGAGAATCACTGGATCGGGTTTCCCGTGTCCACTTCGGTCTCAGCGATCGTCTCAATCTGCACTGGTTTGATCACCAGATCAAACAGCTTGAGATTGCCAATCACTGGGAGATGATGGCGCGTGACGGCTTCCGTGAAGACCTGACCCGGCATCAGCAGTCGATTACCATCGCCGTGTTGCGGGCCCGGGATACCCAGGCTGAAGCTACCGAGCAGGAGAGCGATCCGTTGCTGGATCGTTGGTTAGAAGCCAACTCGGCTCTGCTGAAACGCTGGCAGAACCTGTTGCTGGATATAAAAAACAGCGACCAGCAGGATTTTGCGATCTACACCGTGGCGATCCGCGGTCTGATGGAGCTGGCTCAGGCCAAAGGCGCTGTATGAGTGTCAGGTTAGCCTGATTATAAAACCCGCCTGACTGGCGGGTTTTTTGTGGGCTGTAACCATAGGTCGACGGGTTGCGGTTGGATGGCGTTGAATCATGTGATTATCAGAGGACAAAGGATTGCTCACGTACGTCTTGACGTACGTTGGCTTAGGCGTACAATTTGTATGATATTTAAACAGATGTGAGGCCGTTTATGAGCGGAATTACAGCCACTGAAGCTCGCAGTAATCTTTACCGGCTGATTGATGAAACCGCAGAGTCACATCAGCCTATTCACATAACGGGTAAGCGCAATAAAGCGGTGCTGGTATCTGAGGAGGACTGGTCGGCGATTCAGGAAACGCTCTATCTGCTGTCTGTGCCCGGTATGCGTGAATCGATTCGGGATGGGATGGATACCCCGGCAGCCGACTGCGATGAGGACCTTGATTGGTGACATGGACGTTGGTTTATACCAGGCACGCTCAGAAAGATGCGAAAAAGCTTGCTTCTGCGGGCCTGAAACAGAAAGCGCAGGCTTTGTTGGCGGTATTGGCTGAAGACCCTTTCCGCAAGCCGCCGCCTTTTGAAAAACTCGTTGGAGATCTGGCCGGGGCTTACTCGCGGCGCATCAATATTCAACACCGGTTGGTCTATCAGGTGCTTGAAGCCGAGCGTGTAGTGAAGGTGCTTCGGCTGTGGAGTCACTATGAGTAACCCAGAATCTTTTTAGCCGCAACAAAAAAGGCCGTCAGGTTTCCCTGACGGCCTTTCTGTAAGGTCTGTCTAAACTCAGAAGTCGAATTTAGATGCAGTGTAGATGCGGAACGCCTGTTCCCAGATTTCGCCTACTTTGCCATCGCCTACAGGCTGGCCGTCCAGTTTGGTCACAGGGGCGATCTCTTTGGAGGAGCTGGTGATCCAGATCTCGTCAGCGTTGCGTGCTTCTTCCAGCGTGATGTTACGCTCTTCCAACTTGAGGGAACCGTCAGCTTTGATGCTGTCGATGATAATGCGGCGGGTGATACCCGGCAGAATCTGGTTGTCCTGAATCGGTGTTGCGATAACGCCATCTTTTACGATGAATACGTTGCAGGAGCTGCCTTCGGTCAGGTCGCCTTTGGCGTTGTACAGCAGCGCTTCGTCGTTGCCGCTGGAGTAGCCTTCCTGGAAGTGGATGACGTTGCCCAGCAGAGCAGTAGATTTGATGTGGCAACGCTGCCAGCGCAGATCTTCAGTGCTGATCAGGCTGTACTGAGATACCTGTGTACGGTCTACCGGCTCCGGATCTTTGATCTTGAAGCAGAATGCAAAAATTGTCGGCTCAACATTTTCCGGGTAAGCGTGGTAACGCTTAACATCGGTGCCGCGGGAAACGTGAACGTATACACCCAGGTTGTCGCCCAGATCGCTGTTGCGTGCTACCAGATCGTCCAGCAGGGTTTTCCACTCGTCTGCTGTTTTGGTGCTTTTGATCTCAATCGCTGCCAGGCCGTTGATCATACGTTCAATGTGAGGCATCAGGCCGACAGATTTGCCACCGTAGTACGGGATCACTTCGTAGATACCGTCACCGAACAGGAAGCCGCGGTCCAGAGGAGAGATGCGTGCTTCTTCCAGTGGCATGTAGTCGCCATTCAGGTATGAGATGCTCATAGATATTTACCTTCCACTCGTGTTATTTGGAAACCGGATGCCAGTGTTGCTGCCAGCCAGCGACTGACCGCGTTGGCCGTTTGGTTTCGCGTATGCCTAAGTGTAATTCAGTTCCCAGGCTTATGGTGTTCCGGCTTGCTTGTTTGTGCATTCAACATCATGGGGATGTTACACAGCCGGAAATTTGGTCGCCTGAAGTTTCCTTAAAAAGTGGATTGCTTGCAATAGCTCCTGAGATTTAACGATATAATCCTGAAATAGGCTGCAAAACAGATTTATCATCTGAATATTGTGTATATAACAGGGCTATCTTCTGCTTTAAATGGGTGCGTGAGGTGCTCAGGCCCTGATCAGGTGATGATCTCTCTGCCGCTGTCAGCGAGCAGTTTTGGCAGAATTCGCTCATCATTCAGGCGCCAGCAGAAGGCGAAATTCAGTGCGGGTGGTTCAGTGCTGATGTGTAACTCCCTGAGTTCGCCGGTGGCGATCGCATCTTCAACCAGGGGGGCCGGGAGCAGGGCGACCCCGACACTCTGATGGGTCAGTGCGAGCAGATTGGTGACCGAACCACAGGTGTGGAACTGCGGGGTCTGGGTTTGCTGCCGGAACAGCTCCTGCAAGTAGTCCCAGGGTTTGGTGTCCCGCGGGAAACTGAGAATCGGATAGCCGGCCAGATCATCAACGTTCTCAATCTTTGCATCTCCGATCAGCGCAGGTGATACCACCCATTTTTGCGGGTAGCTGCAGATGGGTTCAGACACCAGTTGCGGATGGCTGTGGTAGTGCTCGACGACCAGTGCCAGATCCAGTTCATGTTGTTGCAACTGGTCGAGCAGGCGCTGGGTCACGTCACTGGTGAGTTCAAAGGAGATCAGCGGATGTTGTGTCTGCCAGTGTTTCAGCAGGGCGGTCAGCCAGAGGTGGGCCAGGGTGTCGGTGACGCCGATGCGGATACTGCCTTTTTGCGGTTGCGGATCACAGATCTGTTCCTTCATCTCCTGGCTGATTGCCAGCATCTTCTCCGCGTAGGGAAGTAGCTGAACTCCTTTGGCCGAGAGACGGGTGCCGCTTTTATCTCGCAGAAACAGGGTGACGCCAAGTTCCTCTTCAAGCGCATTGATGCGCGCAGATACACCGGGTTGGGTGGTATGCAGTTGCTGGGCAGCGGCATGAAAACTACCCAAGCGGGCAACTTTGACAAAGGTGTTCAGGTTTCTCAGGCGCATATCGGGCTCTTTTGTTCAGCGTGGCACCACTATAGCCGAGAGAGCCGGGCGGGGAAAAGGGAAACAAAGCAGGGCAGGCCCGATCAGGCCTGCCCCTGAGGATCAGGCGAAGCCAGTCAGCTTGCGCAGTTCGGCGATAATGCTGTCGCCCTCTTCAACCGGCAGACCATCTTCGGTCAGTTCGTTGATTCGGGTTACGCCATCAACGCTGCCCAGTTTAGACAGGTAGCGCAGGATTTCGATCGGCTTGATCTCATCCAGCAGATCACGCTCGTTCCACAGGCTGAGCAGGGCGATGATGCCATACGCGCCCCAGTTGGATACGTCTGCGATCAGCAGTTCATCAACCGTTGTGGCTGAGGCCATGATATCCAGATCTTTCAGGGCGTCCTGAATGTTACCCATGCCGATCTCGTTGCCACCGTCGCCGATGCCGATCGTCGGGCACTTAGCGTTGCGGACGAAAGTGTCGAAACAGGCGGTACGTGCGCTGATGCTCTCGCCGCGCATGTTGTAGTAACCGCCATCAGCAGCCTGACCCGGGCGCTCGATAGAGAGAACGGCATCCGGGTTGTAGTGGTACAGCGCCTGGAATGCTTCCAGAGTCCGTTCCTGATGTTCACCAACACGGATCTCGTGTACCCGGTAGTCATCCATCAGTGCCTGAGAGACCGGCGGGCCGCAGACGATAACCGGTGTTGCGCCCAGTGCTTCCAGTGCATTGTAAAGCGCAATCGCACCCACCGGGCCATCGGTTTCAAAGGTGTCGACTACCGGGAAACCGGTGCCGATCAGTACATGGCCTTTGCATTTGTTCAGGATGCGCGCTGCGCGCAGGTAGTAGCCGGGAGACAATGCGGGCTGCACGGTTTTCATGCCCCGCAGGTTGCGGGCTACCAGCAGGTCTTCAATCTGCTTACTCAGTTCTGCTTCGTTAATTTGCGTCTGCATATAATTTTCCACTTGTATATTCGCCGGCGGGGCCAGCGAAGCGTTATTCTTGAGCGCTGTTGTTAATCAACCGAATCGGGTTCGGTGCGCTGGAATTTGACGTGCGCCAGACAGTGCAGATTGTGGGCATCATCAATGGTGATCTCTTCAAACGACACTTTTGCACCCGGCAGGCGTTGTGCCATACGTGCCGTGTCCTGAGCGATCATGGAGCCGATCTTCGGATAGCCGCCAATGGTCTGGCGGTCATTCAGCAGGACAATAGGCTGGCCATCCGCCGGAATCTGGATGGCTCCGTGACAGATGCCCTCAGAAAGAATGCCATCGACCGAGGCGTTGACTTCCGGCCCGGAGAGGCGGTAGCCCATGCGGTCGGCACGATCGGTTACCTCATACTCGCTGCTGAAGAAGCGTCGTTTGTCCAGATCACTGAAGGCCTGTTGCTGGTATCCGGTGATCACCCTCAGGCTGATATCGTCGCTGTAGGTCGGACGGTGTTGCTCGGCGAGCCGGAATGCTTTGCGCTCAGTGATCTCTGCGCAACTCAGGTAGTCGCCCTGCTGCAGCTTTTCACCGCTGAGGCCACCCAGCGCTTCACGGGTTACGGTCGCGCTGCTGGAGAACATGTGCTCCACATGAAAGCCGCCGCTGACAGCCAGATAGGCGCGTGCGCCGGAGCTGGAAAAGCCGACCTCGATCCGGTCGCCTTCGCGTACCTGATGAGCGTGCCAGCGATCCTGCTCAACGCCGTTAATTTTCAACGGCATCTCGGCACCGGTCAGGACCAGACAGGTGTTGACCTGGGATTCCAGTACCAGTCCGCCGATACTGATCTCCAGTGCGGTGCTGTGCAGCGGGTTATCGACCAGACGGTTGGCCCATTTAAACGCCTCTGCGTCCAGCGGGCCGCCTGTGGTCAGGCCAATACGGTGGTGACCGTAACGACCGGCATCCTGAATCAGGGTCAGCAGGCCGGGCTGGAGTACTTTAAAGCCGCTCATAGCTCACCTCCCAGTTCAAGGAACTCGTCCCGGGTGATCGGCCGGAACTTAACCCGGTCACCCACCTGAACCGGCATGGTCGGGGTGGCTGCGGGATCAAACATACGGGTCGGGCAGAGGCCAATCAGGTTCCAGCCACCGGGGGAGACGGCCGGATAAACAGCCGTCTGGCGGTCGGCTATAGCAACAGCACCACGAGGTACTTTCTGTCGCGGCGTGGCCAGACGGGGAGCGGCGATGCGTGGATCCACTTCACCCAGATAAGCGAAGCCCGGAGCAAAGCCGATGGCATAGACCCGGTACTCCATCTCGCTGTGAATCTTAATCACTTCATCCGTGCTCAGTTGGGCGCGTTCCGCCAGTGCTTCCAGATCCGGGCCGGATTCTGTGCTGTAATAGGCGGGCAGGGTAACCAGCACGCCTTCGCTTGCGCTTGCCTGATCCAGCTGACCGAGCAGTGCGCGGATTTTGCTGCGCACATGCAGGTGGTCGCAGGCCAGCATATCGAAAATCACCAGCAGGGAGGCGTAGGAGGGCACCATATCGATCAGGCAATCGGCCAGCTCGGTTTCCAGCATGGTGACCGCCTGTTGCACCTGGGCTGAAACCCGCGGGTCAGTCTGCTCGCCAAAATAGATAATCAGGGCGTTTTCGCCCGCTACTTCAACCCGCATTAGCTGATCAGCTCCCGTATCTCCTGAATGGCGTTAACGCCGTCCATGTTGTCTCCGTGAACGCAGAGGGTGTCTGCACGCAGGTTCAGGGTGTGACCGCTGACCGTTGTCACCGTACCCTGTTCCTGCAGTTGTTTAACCTGAGCCAGCATCTTCTCTTTGCTGTGGACAGCACCCGGTTTGGTGCGCGCCAGCAGTTTGCCGTCATCGTCATAGCAGCGGTCGGCGAAGATTTCGAACCACAGGCTGATACCCGCCTGTTCGGCTTCGGCCAGATGTTCTTCCGCCTGAGGTGTGCTCTGCAGCATCAGCACCAGTGGGCGGTGATATTCGGCAATACCCTGCATAATAGCGCTGCGCACCTCTGCGTTGGCCATCATGTCGTTGTACATTGCGCCATGGGGCTTTACGTATTCCAGTGTCAGCCCCTGTGACGCGGCCATGCCATCCATGGCCGCGATCTGGTATTGCAGCATTGCTTTGATTTCAGCGGCGCTGGCTTTGATGCTGCGACGGCCAAATCCAACCAGATCCGGATAACCCGGGTGCGCACCAACGGTGACGTTATTCTGTTTTGCCAGAGTCAGGGTTTTCTGCATGACCAGTGGATCGCCGGCGTGGAAACCGCAGGCGATGTTGGCCTGATCGATATGCGGCATAACCGCTTCATCCAGACCCATTTTCCAGGAACCGAAGCTTTCACCCAGATCACAATTTAAACGTAGAGACATGCTTCCTCCTTACAGAATAGCCAGACGGCTGTTTGGCAGATCGGTAACCAGCATGTGGCCCGGGCTGTGGGTGATGCAGAATGGAGGTTTGGCCTGTTCAATCGCTGCTTGCGGGGTGACGCCGCAGGCCCAGAAGACAGGCAGTTCACCCGGCTTGATGGTGACAGCATCACCAAAATCCGGTGTGTTAATGTCGCTGATGCCAATCTCCGCCGGATCGCCCAGATGCAGAGGCGCGCCGTGGACTGACGGGAAGCGGGTGCAGATCTGGATGGCACGGATCGCGTCGGCGGCTTTCATCGGACGCATACTGACCACAGTGTTACCACTGAAACGGCCCGCAGGTTTGCAGGCGATGTTGGTGCGGTACATCGGTACGTTGACGCCTTCAGTAATGTTACGGACTTCCAGACCGTCAGCGATCAGCGCTTCTTCGAAGGAGAAGGAGCAACCAAGGACGAAGGTCACCAGATCGTCGCGCCAAACCTCTTTTACATCATTCAGCTCACGGATCAGTTCGCCGTTTTCGTAGATCCGGTATTTGGGTACATCGGAACGGATATCAATATCTTCGCCCAGATCAGGCAGCATAAAGTCACCGGGCTCGCGGGACATGCCGACAATTGGGCAGGGTTTAGGGTTCTGCTGGCAGAACAACAGGAAATCGTTAGCCCACTCTTTTGGCATGATCGCCAGATTACCCTGGACAAAGCCCTGGGCCAGACCGGAAGTGTTGGTGCTGAACTCGCCGCTGCGAATCTGCTGGCGAATTTCACGAGGTGTCAGATTTAAATCCATAATCGCGCCTTATCTATGTTGCTCAGGCTATAGCGCTTGTGTGCGCAGTAGTATTGATAATAGAAGCTCTCGCCTGATATCCCAGATTTCTGCAGAACTGAGGAGCCTGTGAACCGCGTTCCGCCTCTGCATGAAAAGGGTGTGCAGCGCATTAACTGCTCTGGTTGGCCGCTTCTCTAATAAAAAAGTGTGATTAACCGATCATCTAACAGGGGCTGTTAATCTGTCTAATGATTTATTTTTGCTTCATCTGATAATTTTTTGTTATCAGTGGTTGGCTAAGGTCATTACCGGATTTGTCTCTGCGGCCGGCCTGGCGGCTAACGATGGCGCGAATCGGCAGTGGGGTTATCAGTGCAGGCTGGGGGTTATCATGTCTTTGGAAGGTCTGATTGTAAGGCCGGGAGGCGGGCTGCCGGGGGCGGGTTGGTTGGGGTTTTATCTGCTACTTTGTTAGTATTGCAAAATATTAATTATTCAAAGTAATACCACAAGTGCAAAACCATGGAGCAATTTTATGACGGAGATGGCCAGAAAACGCCATAAGTCGTCAGAGTATACCTCTGACTATAAAGCCGGACAGGATAATGTTCAGGTGCTGGGTATGGATGTTCATAACCCGGTTTTTACCACCAGTGCGATAGCCGTTGTCACCTTTATCGTTCTGGCGCTGATTTTCCCCGCGCAGGCTAAAGAGATTCTGGTCGGGGCGCGTACCTGGTCAATCGAAACCTTCGACTGGCTGTTTATGATTGGCGGCAATGTATTTGTTCTGTTCTGCCTGCTGCTGATTCTTTTGCCGGTAGGTAAGGTGCGTCTTGGTGGTGCGGACAGTCAGGCAGAGTTCTCGACGCTTTCCTGGTTCTCCATGTTGTTTGCGGCAGGTATGGGTATCGGCCTGATGTTCTGGAGTGTTGCTGAGCCGGTGGCTTACTATACCGACTGGTGGGGCACGCCTCTGAACGTGGCGGCGAACACCCCGAAGCGGCTGCTGCAGCGATGGGGGCTACGATGTTCCACTGGGGGCTGCACCCCTGGGCTATCTACGGTGTCGTGGCGCTGGCATTGGGCTTTTTCACCTATAACAAAGGGCTTCCGCTGACCATCCGATCAGCTTTCTATCCTATTCTCGGCGAGCGCTGCTGGGGGCCGATCGGTCATGTTATCGATATTATTGCGGTGCTGGCGACGATCTTTGGTCTGGCGACTTCGCTGGGGCTGGGGGCTTCACAGGCTGCGGGTGGTCTCAACTTCCTGTTTGGCATTGAGAATAACATTTCTACTCAGATCGGCATTATTGTCGGCGTGACTTCAATTGCCGTGTTCTCCGTTGTTCGTGGCCTTGAGGGTGGTGTTAAGGTGCTGAGTAACATCAATATGCTGGTGGCTGCAGCCCTGCTGATATTTGTAATTCTGGCCGGTTCTGTCAGCGGTTTCTTCGGCAATTTTTTCACAACGGTAACCGCGTATGCCACGGATATTGTACCGCTGAGTAACTGGGTTGGCCGTGAAGATGAGAAGTTCTATACCGGCTGGACGGTGTTTTACTGGGCCTGGTGGGTTTCCTGGTCGCCTTTTGTCGGTATGTTTATTGCCCGGGTATCCAAGGGGCGCACGGTTCGTGAATTTATGATTGCGGTACTGCTGGTGCCAACGCTGGTTTCTGCGGTCTGGATGTCGGCTTTTGGTGGTCTGGCGCTGGATCAGGTACAGGGCGGTGTAGGTCAGTTGAGTAATGGTCTGGGTGAAGTATCCTCAGCTATGTTCCAGATGCTGGAGAACCTGCCATTTGTTGAACTGACTGCGGCGCTGGCGATTCTGCTGGTGCTGGTGTTCTTTATTACGTCCTCAGACTCCGGTTCGCTGGTGATCGATTCAATCACGGCGGGTGGTAAAGTGGATACGCCTGTTCCGCAGCGTATTTTCTGGGCGACGATGGAAGGCCTGATTGCCGGGGTGCTGCTGTTTGGGGGCGGTGCTGAAGCGCTGACTGCACTGCAGGCCGGTGCGATCACGACGGGCTTGCCGTTCACCGTTATCCTGTTGCTGATGTGTTTCAGTATCTATAAGGGTCTCAAGACCGAACTCTGAGTCCTGTCGTTCAAGCCGGTCCCTGACCGGCTTGTGTCTTTTAAAGCGTGACAAGGCAATAGGGTTAGAGCCCGGTTGGCTTTATAACGCTGGTTTGATAAGAAAAATATTTAGATTAACTAAATAAATTATCGAACCTCTGCAGCGAGATCATTTCTGTGGAGGATGGAGCAATATGCACGCAGAACAAGTTGAGATCGCTGGCTTTCTGGCACAGTTTCCCCCCTTTGATGAGCTACCGGAAGCGGTGGTCAATGAGATCGCCTGCCAACTGGAGATCGCCTATTACCGTGCCGGCAGTCAGATTCTTGAGTTTGGTTCCGAAATTCATGATCTGTGTATCATTCGCAGCGGTGCGGTTGAGATCTACCGCCGAAATGGCGAGTTGTATAACCGTTTAAGTGAAGGCGATCTGTTTGGGCAACTGGGCTTGCTGATGAATAATCGGGTTCGTCTTCCGGCGCGTGCGCTGGAAGATTCGCTGATCTACTTCTTACCAGAGAGCCTGTTTACTGAGCTTTGTGATAACTACGAGCACTTTGCCTATTACGTCGAAATGGACGAAAAAAGTGCGCTCAGCCGGGCGGTATCGACCCAGAAAGAGAGTAATGACCTGATGGTATCCAAGGTCACTGCGCTGATCAGCCGTGAACCGGTTGCGCTGGATGATACCGCGACAGTACGAGAAGCCGCCCAGAAAATGTCGGCAGAATCGGTTTCCTCACTGTTGATCATGCGATCAGAGTGGGATGAAAGCTCCATCGAGCCTTTGCTGGCTGGCATTATCTCCGACAGGGACCTGCGTAACCGGGTGGTGGCAACCGGGCTTGATCTGGAAACGCCGGTCAGTGAAGTAATGACCCGTGATCCGGTGACACTGGATGATGATGCTTATGCCTTTGAGGCGATGCTGACCATGTTGCGGTTTAACCTGCATCACCTGCCGATTATCGAAAAGCAGCGCCCGATCGGGGTGCTGGTGACGTCGGATATTGTTCGCTATGAATCCCAGAACAGCCTCTATATGGTGAGCAACATTATGCGCCAGCAGAGTGTAGAGGAGCTGGCGCAACTGGTGCCTGAAGTGCAGGCCTGCTTTGTAAGAATGGTCAATGAAGATGCCAACTCGCATATGATCGGCAGTGCCATGTCGGTGATCGGGCGCAGTTTTAAGCAGCGTCTGCTGGAGCTGGCAGAAGAAGCGCTGGGCGCGCCACCTTTGCCTTACTGTTTTCTCGCGCTGGGCTCAATGGCACGGGATGAGCAACTGGTGGTGACGGATCAGGATAATGCACTGATTCTGGATGATCGCTATCAGCCCGATTTACACGGAGAGTATTTTGCCCGGCTGGCTGAGTTTGTCAGCGACGGCCTGAATGCCTGCGGCTATAGCTATTGCAATGGCGATATCATGGCCACAAACCCGCAATGGCGTAAGACCCGTTCTGAGTGGGATGCCTGTTTTGCCGACTGGATCGATAACCCGGACCCGGAGGCGTTGCTGCACTGTTCGATCTTTTTCGATCTGGAAGGGGTCTGGGGTAAGACCGAGTGGGCGGATAAGCTGAACGCCGGTATTCTGCGGCGGGCGGGCCGATCTCCTTATTTTCTCGCCTGCATGGCGCGTAATGCGCTGAACCGGACGCCGCCACTGGGTTTCTTTAAAAGCTTTGTCATGGAGCAGGATGGCCAGCATCGTAACTCGATCAACCTGAAACGGCGCGGAACGGCACCGACAGCAGATCTGATCCGTGTGCATGCGCTGGCGGTAGGCTCTCGCGCGCAGAACTCTTTCGAACGTCTGGATGATATTGCTGAAGCCAATCTGCTGCCAAAAGGCCGTGAGGCGGATCTGCGGGATGCGCTGGAATTTATTGCCATGGTGAGAATCCGGCATCAGGCGCTGGATATTCAGGAGGGCAGGGAACCGGATAATAATATCGAGCCTGAAAATCTCTCGGATTTCGAGCGACGTAATCTGAAAGAGGCGTTTCAGGTGCTGAGTAACAGTCAGCGTTTTCTCAAATTCCGATACCCCCAGACACGTAAATAACCCGACCGGAGAGCACGATGCCTGAAAGTAACATGCGCGCCCCGGATGACTGGAACCTGTTCTTCAGAGAGCAGGCGCTCTCTGTCGCAGACCCCCGGTTGCAACTGTTTTATGCCAATGGTGTGATTGCCGCAGATACCCCTCTGGCTGAGGTGCCCTTTGTGGCGCTGGATTTTGAGACCACCGGTCTGGATTTCGCCCGGGACGAAATTGTCAGCATTGGCTTAGTTCCATTTGATCTGCAGCGTATTCGTCTGCGAGAGGCACGTCACTGGTTGCTGACACCCCGTAAGGCGCTGGCCGAGGATTCGGTGGTGATCCATGGAATTACCCACTCGGATATCGCCGGAGCGCCGGATCTTTCAGAACGGCTGGCCCCCTTGCTGGAGGCGCTGGCGGGGCGGGTCGCGGTGGTACATTATCACACTCTGGAGCGAACTTTCCTGAATGCGGCTTTGCAGCGCAGGGTGGGCGAAGGCATCTGTTTCCCGCTGGTTGATACCATGGAAATTGAAGCGCGCCAGCACCGGCAGGGTTTCAGTGCTGGTCTGCGGCGCTTTTTTGGGCGTAAACCGGCCTCGATCCGTCTGGCTGACAGCCGTAGCCGGTATCACCTGCCGCAGTATCCGCTGCATGATGCGCTGGCGGATGCGCTGGCAACTGCGGAGTTGCTGCAGGCGCAGATTCGCTATCATTTCTCCGCGGATACGCCGATCTCAGAGCTGTGGCTGTAAATTGCAATTTTTTACAAGGCAGCGGTTATCGTAACCGGGCATACTGACGCGGATTGATGAAGGAGAATCCGATGTTGGCGACCAATCAACGGCTGTCCCGGCCGATCAGTTTCAGCAGTGATAATGTAACGGGTGTTCAGCCTCAGATCCTGCAGGCATTGCAGGATTGCAACAGTGGCATGGCTGCGCCCTATGGGCATGATGACTATACCGCTGCGTGTGAAGCCCGTTTGTCGGCACTGTTTGAGTGTGATGTATCATTGTTTCTTGTGCCGACCGGTACCGCAGCCAATGCGCTGAGCCTGAGTGTGCTGTGCCCTCCCTGGGGTGCGGTATTGTGCCACCCTGACAGTCATATCAATAACGATGAATGCGGTGCGCCAGAGTTTTATACCCACGGCGCGAAGATCATCGGGATTGGCGGTGCCGATTCTAAAATCGACCCGCAGCAACTGGCCCTGCGTGCCGGAGTAAAAAAACAGGATGTGCATTCGGTTCAGCCTGCGGTGGTCAGTGTTACTCAGGCAACAGAAACCGGCAGTGTTTACACCTTAGATGAGTTACAGCAGATCAGCGGCGTGTGCCGGGAGCACGGGCTGCGCCTGCATATGGATGGCGCACGCTTTGCCAATGCGCTGGTTGCACTGGACTGCACGCCGGCGGAGATGACCTGGAAGCTGGGCGTAGATGCGCTTTCATTCGGCGCGACTAAAAACGGTGTACTGGCGGCAGAAGCGATTCTGTTGTTCGATGCCGGGCTGGCTCAGGAGATGGGTTATCGACGCAAGCGGGCGGGCCACCTGTTCTCAAAGATGCGTTTTATGTCAGCACAGATGCTGGCGTATCTGGAAGAGGATCTATGGCTGAATAATGCCCGCCACAGTAATGCGATGGCCGCCCGCCTCGGGGCTGAGCTGGGCGCTATTGAGGGGATTGAGCTGTGTGGTGAGGTGGCGGCGAATATCCTTTTCTGCAAGATGCCGCAGGCGTTGAGTGCTGCCCTGATTGAGCAGGGGTTCCAGTTCTATTCTGACCGTTGGGCGCCTGGCGTCGTGCGTCTGGTGACCTCGTTTATGACCCGGGAGGAGGAGGTTACGGCGCTGGTTGAAGCCTGTAGGTGCTGGTTTGATAATCAGGCTATACTGGGCAGCTCCTGAACGGGTATCTGAGGCCGGATTTTGAACGCAGAAGTGCAGTACCACAGGGTAGCGGATACGCCGGAGCTGATTCTGGCCGAGGCCCGCTATCACGATCACTGTTTTAATCCCCATTATCATCTTGATTACCATATCGGGCTGGTGGTGGACGGGGTGCAGAAACAGTCATGCCGTGGTCAGTCTGAACTGCTCGGGCCGGGGCGGGTGGCAATTATGCCGCCGGGTCAGGTGCATGATGGAGCTTCGCATCAGGCTCGTCCCTACCGGCTGAAAACTTTCCGCATCTCTGAGGCAATGATGCAGAGAGAGTTTGCAGAGATATTTCAGCGTGGCGGTGAGCTGTCGTTTGCTGCCAGTGTCGTTGAAAGCCCGCAGTTGTCGGTCCGGTTGCAGCAACTCTACACCATGATCAGCCATCAGGGTTCGTTGTCTGTACTGGGGGTGGAGCAGCAGTGGCTGTCGATTCTGCAGCAGTTGTTACCGCAACTGACGCCGCTACGTGCTCAGTCGCTTAAGGGGCAGTTGTCCGAACCCGACTGGCAGCGGGTTCAGGAGTATTGTCGCGAACACCTGGCGGATAAGGTCAGTCTTGAGGCGCTGGCCGGTTTGTGTGGTCTGAGCCGGTATCAGTTTCTGCGCCGCTTTGAGAAGCGGGTAGGATTGACACCGCATGCCTGGCTGACCCGGTTCCGGCTGGAGCAGGCTTGCGCTTTGCTGCGTCAGCCGGGGCAGATGATTGCAAACGTAGCGGCTGATGTGGGCTTTTATGATCAGAGCCATTTTAACCGCGCTTTTCGTCAGGCCTACGGGGTGGCCCCTTCGCATTATTAACGGTACGGCTGTTAACGGCAGGCATAAAAAACCGGCCGTGAAGGCCGGTTGATCAGCAAGCTGAAGTGATCAGCCGCCCAGATAGGCTTTACGCACATCGTCATTGACCAGAAGCGCAGCGCCGCTGTCTTCCATAACCACGCGGCCGTTTTCCAGAACGTAGCCACGATCGGCGATTCGCAGTGCCTGGTTGGCGTTCTGTTCCACCAGAAAGATGGTTACGCCCTCATCACGCAGCTTTTCGATAATGTCGAAAATCTGCTGGATGATGATCGGTGCCAGACCCAGTGATGGCTCATCGAGCAGGATCATGCGCGGCTTCGACATCATTGCCCGGCCGATCGCCAGCATCTGCTGCTCACCACCGGACATGGTGCCAGCGCGCTGGTTAAAGCGCTCGCCCAGACGGGGAAACAGCTCCAGTACGTGATCGGCAGTGGCTTTGGCATCGGCCTTATCGCGGAAGTAGGAACCCATGTACAGGTTTTCTTCCACGGTCATGCCGCTGAATACACGCCGGCCTTCCGGCACAATGGCCAGACCTTTACGCATAATCTCCGGGGTGTGCAGGCCGGTAATCTCTTCGCCATCAAAAGTGATGGTGCCGGAGGAGGCCTGTGGATCACCGCAGATGGTCATCATCAGGGTGGTTTTACCTGCACCATTGGCGCCGATCAGGGTGACGATTTCGCCCGGATTCACTTCCAGAGAGATGTCGTGCAGCGCCTGAATCTGGCCGTAATGGGTATTAACCTTGTTTACGCTCAGCATCATCAGTCTTCTCCCAGGTAAGCTTTGATCACGTCCGGGTTGTTCTTGATCTCATCCGGGGTGCCGTTGGCCAGAGGGGTGCCCTGGGCGATAACGTAGATATGATCAGAGATTCCCATTACCAGACCCATGTCGTGCTCGATCAGCAGTACGGAGATCTCATGCTCATCCCGCAGTTTGATGATCAGCTCGTCGAGCTCTTTGGTTTCATTCGGGTTCAGACCGGCTGCCGGTTCATCCAGCATCAGCAGTTCCGGCTGGGTCACCATACAGCGGGCGATCTCCAGGCGGCGTTGCTGGCCATAGGAAAGGTTACCCGCCTGACGGTTCGCTACATCGAGCAAGCCTACTTCTTCCAGCCAGTGTGCGGCCTGATCCATCGCCTCACGCTCCTTACGACGGTAGGAGGGGGTTTTGAACAAGCCGGAGAACAGGTTGGTGTTCAGGTGACGGTGCTGGGCAACCAGCATATTTTCCACCACGGTCATGTTGGAGAACAGGCGCACGTGCTGGAAAGTACGTACCAGGCCCTTGCGGGATATCTGGTAATCCTTCAGGCCGGCGATCTGCTGATTGCCAAACATAACACTGCCGCCGGAAGGGATATAGAAACCGGACAGGCAGTTAAACACTGTGGTCTTGCCTGCACCGTTGGGGCCGATAATCGAAACGATCTGGCGGTTTTTAACCTTCAGGTCTACGCCGTTGACCGCAACCAGCCCACCAAAACGCATGGTCAGTGCGTTCACATCAAGTAGTAACTGACTCATCGATTCAACTCCAGGTGTGGGCGTTTCATTGGTACCAGACCCTGTGGGCGCCAGCGCATCATGATCACCATCAGCAGTCCGAACAGCAGCATGCGGTATTCAGAGAATTCGCGCGCCAGTTCCGGCAGGATGGTCATAATAATAGCGGCAAGGATGACCCCGACCTGTGAGCCCATGCCGCCCAGAACCACGATGGCGAGGATGATGGCAGACTCGATGAAGATAAAGGATTCCGGGCTGATAAAGCCCTGACGTGCAGCGAAGAAAGCGCCGGCAAACCCTGCGGTAGATGCACCCAGCGTAAAGGCTGACAGCTTGATCACTGTGCGGTTCAGGCCCAGTGAGCGACAGGCGATTTCATCTTCGCGCAGTGCTTCCCAGGCGCGACCTACCGGCATCCGGATCAGACGGTTGATGACGTAGATAACGAACAGCGTCAGGATTACCGCGATCAGATACAGGAAGATCACCTTGTAGGAGCTGGAGTAGTCGATACCGAAAAACTCATGGAAAGGTACGGTCCCTTCCTCTTTAGCACGACGGCTGAATTCCAGGCCAAACAGGGTTGGCTTATCGATACCGGAGATGCCGTTAGGGCCACCGGTAACGCTGGTCCAGTTGTTCAGCAGGATACGAATGATCTCGCCGAAGCCCAGCGTCACAATCGCCAGATAGTCGCCGCGCAGCCGCAGTACCGGGAAGCCGAGGATGAAGCCAAACAGTGCAGCGAGACCTGCTGAGATCGGCAGGCAAGCCCAGAAAGACATGCCAAAGTACTGAGAGAGCAGGGCGTAGGTGTAGGCGCCGACCGCATAGAATGCAACGAAACCCAGATCGAGCAGACCCGCCAGACCCACCACAATATTCAGGCCCAGACCCAGCATGATGTAGATCAGCGCCAGAGTGGCCAGATCCACTGAGCCACGGGAGACCATAAACGGCCAGACCAGCATGGCGACAATGACCAGAGCCATCATCCATGGTTTAAGCGTGGCCATTTTCTGCTCTTGTGGCAGCAGTGTAGCCAGATCCGGCTTAGGCACTTTACTGAAAAGTGCATCGATCTTGTCAGCGAAAAGCTGGGAGAGAAATACCAGACCGATACCCAGACCGATCCAGAGCCACTGCTCCTGAGTTGCGCCTTTAATCGCAAGCTGCGTGCCTTCGGTATCCAGTTTGATACCGATCATCATGCAGCTGAGAATCAGTGCGATACCGGCAGCGAAGATAGCGTTGTAAAACTTGCCAGTCATTACACTTTCTCCACTTCAGGTTTACCCAGCAGGCCGCTTGGGCGGAACAGGAGAATCAGTACCAGCAGACCGAAGGCCACCACATCTTTATATTCAGACGGGAAGAACGCGGCAGTCATCGCTTCAGTCACACCCAGTACCAGACCGCCAAGCATCGCACCGGGAATCGAACCGATACCGCCGAGTACGGCTGCAGTGAAGGCTTTCAGGCCGGCAATAAAGCCCACAAACGGGTTAACTACGCCGTAGTAAAGACCCAGAAGGAGACCGGCAATAGCCGCCAGCGCAGCGCCGACCACGAAGGTCAGGGCGATGATCCGGTTGGTATCGATACCGAGCAGATTGGTCATGCCCAGATCTTCAGAACAGGCACGGCAGGCACGACCCATCCGGGAACGGGAGATGAACAGGGTTAGCGCGGTCATGGTGGCCAGTGTCGCGATCCAGATCATAAGCTGCATGTAAGAGACGGTGACTTCAAATACAGAGGGATCACCGAAGGTCCAGCCGCCAACGACCTGTGGTGGCAGAGCAACGTCACGGTAACCCTGAGAGATACCGACAAAGTTCTGCAGGAAGATCGACATGCCAATCGCAGAGATCAGCGGGATCAGGCGGTTAGAGCCACGCAGAGGCCGGTAGGCCACCCGTTCCACCGTCCAGCCGTAGGTACTGGAGATGACGACGGCAACGATCAGCGCGACGATAAGGATAATGGGAAGACTGACAAGGCCCATGCCGAGCAGGCCGGCAATTACGATAAAGGCGACATAGGAGCCGATCATATAGATCTCGCCGTGGGCAAAGTTGATCATACCGATAATGCCGTACACCATGGTGTAACCGATGGCGATCAGAGCATAGGTAGATCCGATGGTCAGTCCGTTGATTAGCTGTTGTAGCAGATAAAGAGAAAATTCTGACATTTACAGGGACCAGATAGCATGACCCCCCGACCCCGGATCACAGGGTAGGGGGGTAAGGATCTCTCCGCGGCGTTCTGGTAGATAGCCGCAGAGTAATCCGCAATGTGATTAAAAATTACTGCGCAGGGGTTTTAGAACCATCTTTGTGCAGCTGGTAAACCAGGAAGGTAGACTCAGTCAGGTCACCTTTCTCGTCATACTTCACTTTACCGATGGCAGTATCCAGCTCAGTAGCGCGGATGTGGTCAGCCAGTTCGAAAGGATCGGTTTTACCGGTTTCCTTAATCGCATTGGTCATTACCTCAACCGCAGCATACGCGGTGAATACAAATGGGCCAGTCGGATCTTCGCCTTTGGCTTTGATCGCTTCTACACGGGCCTGGTTAACTGCATTCTGGTCAAAGCTTTTCGGTGCTGTTGCCAGTACGCCTTCAACTGCTTCACCGGCAATTTTGGCCAGGTCGGAGTTGACGATACCTTCAGGGCCCATGAACTGTGCATCGAAGCCTTTCTCTTTAGACTGACGCAGGATCAGACCCAGTTCCGGGTGGTAACCGCCGTAGTAAACGAAGTCGATGTTGTTTTTCTTCAGTTTGGCAATCAGGGCAGAGAAGTCTTTGTCGCCCGGTGTTACACCTTCGAACATAACCGGAGTCAGCTTGTTCTCTTCCAGTTTGCCCTTAACCGCAGTTGCCAGACCTTCACCGTACTGCTGTTTATCGTGGATCACGGCAACGCGCTGAGGCTTAACGCTACCCAGAATGTGATCCGCTGCCAGACTGCCCTGCAGGCTGTCCAGACCGATGGTACGGAATACCAGTTTGAAACCTTTTTCAGTGATGGTCGGAGAGGTTGAGGCTGCGGTGATCATCAGAACACCTTCCTCTTCGTAGATATCTGCAGCAGGCTCAGTAGAGGAGGAGCAGAGGTGACCTACAACATGCTGTACGCCGTCATTAACGATTTTGTTGGCTACGGCTACTGCCTGTTTCGGGTCGCAGGCATCGTCATAGATTACGCCTTCAAGCTGCATGCCGTTGATGCCGCCCGCTTTGTTGATGTCTTCAATAGCGGCCATAACACCAATTTTCTGCATGTCACCATACTGGGCAACAGGGCCGGTTGCAGGTCCGGCCAGACCAATTTTCAGAGTTTCCGCATTCGCAATGGAAACGGCACCAGCCAGTGCAGCTACAGTGCCGATTGTCATCAGCTTCTTGGCGAATTTATTCATTATATGCCTCGAATTTTTATTATTTGAAATCCCTTGTGGGGATAGGAAATATTTGGGGTTATTTCTAAATCGGGCTCAAAGATACCCTCTGCATCAAAATGACACAATGATCTGATACAGGAACTTGAGGTTAATCCCAGATGAAAGCTAGGCGATGTGACCTCAATTAGCAATTTTAACCTTCGTTATTTCGTGGAATAGTTAAAAAATCAGTCATCAAGCGATTTTAGCCAGTGAAAACACATTTTTTGAGCCAGTGTGACAGTATTTCATGTCGGGGAGGCTGTGACCTCCCCGACCGCTGTATGTCCCGTGAAATCAGAGCGTGAAGCGTTGTAGCAGGTCTTGTTGTTGCTGCGAAATGTTGAGCAATTGTTCGCTACTGCGTGAAGCCTGCTCAGCACCTTCGGCTGTCTCGCTGGCCGAACAGTTGATGCTGTTCAGTTGGGTACTGACCTCCTCAACCGCGAGCCGTTGTTGCTGGGCTGCGTCTTCGATCTGTATATTCAGCGAGCGGATGTTCGCAATGGACTGGTTCATGCTCGCCAGCGACTGCTGAGAATCGTTGGCATGGCCGACACAGGCCTGAGCCTGATCGTAGCTGCTCTGCATCACGGCAACGACTTCCTGAATGCTGGTCTTCATATTCTCGACCATCTCCTGGATTTCATCGGTGGAGTTACGTGTACGGCTGGCCAGGCCACGTACCTCATCGGCAACCACGGCAAAGCCGCGACCATGATCGCCGGCGCGTGCAGCCTCGATGGCGGCATTCAGCGCCAGCAGATTGGTTTGTTCAGCAATGGCATGAATCGTTTCCAGAATGGCATCGATCTCAGTGCTGTAGTTGGCCAGGCCATTGCTGACATCAACTGCATTGTTGATCGCTTCAGCCTGAGCCTGAATGCTGCTCAGGGTGCGGTTCACATTCAGGTTCACGGTCTGGCTTAAGTCTTCGCACTGATGCACGGCATCCAGTGTGGTGGCACTGTGGCCGGCCACTTCTGTGACGCTGCTTTCCATCTCAACGGCAGCGGATGAGGCCAGCTCAAGTTGCTCACTCTGGTTGCGCATAGCGCGGGTGGTCTGATGACTGATTGCAGAGTTCTGTTGTGCTACATCGGAGAGGTTTTCTGATCCGTTAGCTACTTCCTGCAGAATATCCCGCTGGCTGGAGACCACGGTATTGAGTGAAGCAGCGAGGGTGCCGAACTCATCTTTGCGGCTTTCATCAAAGCTTACGGTCAGATCACCGTTGCGCAGCTTGTTCAGCTCCGCAGTGAACTGGGCCAGTGGCTTGCGGATACTGCGCACGGTGACGTAGGCGATCAGCAGGGCAAACAGTGTCGCGCCGGCAACCAGCAATATGATCAGGCTCCGGCTCAGGCTATGGGTGTTCTGTGCTTTACTTTCGGCAGCGGCAGCCTCTGACTGGGCATACTCGATAAATTGATTGGCTGCTGCGCTGACAGCTTTCAGGGTCTCATGGGTCTGTTGCAGTTGCTGTTGCAACTGGCTCAGTGTCTGCTGCTGGCGGTTGTAGAGATCGAGCAGGCCGTCTTCTTTATAAAAATGGTTATTCAGCGCGGGAATCAGGCTGGTGATCTGATTGGCTTTCAGGTCAGCCTGCTCAAAGGCGGCATATTTATCGGTCAGATCCCCTTTGAAACCGGTGATCCGTTTATTCAGGCTATCGAGATCGCCATTACGTTTAAAATTGCTTACCTGAATGCGCAGCTTGTTCACACTGCGGATCAGGTTACGCGCTGCAATGACCCCATCGCTGTTGTCACTGTTGCTGATATAGCGTTGGGTCCAGGCGGATACTGAGTCTCCTTTTCCCTGCAAGTCGAGTTCCTGCTCGGTGACCCGCTGGTTGAGTTCGAGACGCTGGCTGTGCAGCAATAAAACCTCGCCTGCGAGATTACGATAGCCCTGGCTCAGGCTGTTGATCTGATTGAGCTGCTCGCTCAACTGCGGATTGCTTTCCAGCCGGGGGGCGAGCTCCTGCAGTTTGCTTTCAAACAGGTCCAGACTGCTGAGAAACGTCTGGCTGCTCTGTTCCACCAGTTCGCTGTCACTTTCGGCCAGTGTGATGTAAAGCTGCTGATTGGCCTGTTGCAGCGCAATCATCTGGTTAAAACTGTCCTTCAGAATGGGCAGGGTGTCGCTGGTGATTTGATTGAGGCGATCATAAATATTGCTGTTACCCAGCAATCCGCCACCGCCGACGATCAGGATCGAGAGGACCAGTGCGGCGAAACCCAACATGATTTTGTGGGTGAGATTTAAACTCATCTGACTACTCCAGTGCAGTACGACTTGTTGTTTTTATTCTGCTCCCTTCTCTTTATACAGATGCAGATAGGGGAATGTACTTACTTTAACTGTAACGGCATTACACACTGAATTTCAACAAAAAGTTGGGTTTTTCTACGACCTTAGAACTAGAGCTGGTGGGACGGTAAGGTAAGGGGAAAGGGCAAAAAAAATCCCCGGCTATTGCCGGGGATTCAAACAAAACTCTGGAGTTTACTGGTTTCGTAGCGCTTCGATGCGCTGATCCAGCGGCGGGTGCGTGGCGAACAGTTCGCTGACCCGGCCACCGGAGATGCCAAAGGCGGTCAGGGTGCTTGGCATCTGGTTCGGCATCTCTGACTCTGCCTTCAGGCGCTGCAGGGCGCCGATCATGGCATGGCTGGATGCCAGGCTGGCGCCGGCGTGGTCTGCGCGGTATTCGCGGTAGCGGGAGAACCAGGCAACAATCGCGTGGGCGATAATGCCGAACACCATATCCAGAACGAAAGTCAGGGCCATCTGAGCGATAAAGCCAAGACCGCCTTCGCCTTCTTCGTTACGGGTGAACTGATCGATGGCGTAAACCACGATGCGGGTCAGGAACAGAACGAAGGTGTTCATCACCCCCTGAATCAGGGTCATGGTGACCATATCGCCGTTGGCAACATGACCTATCTCATGCGCCATTACTGCTTTGATCTCTTCTTTCTTGAAGCGCTGCAGCAGACCAAGGCTGACGGCAACCAGAGCATCGTTTTTATTCCAGCCGGTGGCAAACGCGTTTGCCTGCTGAGCCGGGAAGATACCCACCTCAGGCATTTTGATTCCGGCGGCTTGTGCCAGTTCGGCCACGGTATCCAGCAGCCACTGCTCATCTGCATTGCGTGCCCGGGTGATGATCTCGGTGCCGGTCGACATCTTAGCCATCTTTTTAGACAGGAACAGTGAGATCAGCGAGCCGCTGAAACCAAATACCGCACAGTAGATCAGAAGAACCGGCAGGTTGAGGCCTGCACTGGTGATGTAGCTCCCAAACAAAAAGTTGAGAGAGATACCTGCGACAAGCAATACCGCAAAGTTTGTCGCCAGAAGTAAACCGATACGCATCATAAGTGTCGTTTTCCTGTAAATGATACCTATAAAAAAACTGGAGCCTGTTGTGCTGCTCAACTGACGCAGTGTGCCGTTATTTGCGCCGGCGCTCAATAAAAATAAAGGCCTGTTGGCAGCCATTTTGCCCCGGTTCTGAAATGAGTATTCATTGCCCGGCAGGCTGGCTCAGGAATTAGATGAGGGTGGACGCAAAAAGTTTCAAGGGGCGTCGCATGTTGACTGGTTTCCTTAAGAGCCCCTCTCTATAATCTGACCCCCGATTTACACCTTTAGTACAGGTATCTGAATGCAGCAGGTTATTGCAGAAGTGAACAGGCAGCTGGCGCTGTCCCATGGCGAGTCGCGAAGGATTTTTCATGGTCGTGGGCACTGTTTTCCCGGTTTTGAACATCTGGTAATCGATTGGTTTCCACCGGTTGCGGTGGTGCGTCTGTATAAAGAGGTTGAGGAGAGCTGGGTTACTGAGCTGAGTGATTCACTGAAGACCCTGAATGCTATTCAGGGGTTAGTGGTTCAGCGCCGTTCACGGGGGCAGGAAGCTCAGCAGAGTCTTGCCTGGGGCGAGGTGCCTGAACAGATGAATACGATGGAACTGGGGTTGTTCTATCAGGTCAAACCTCAGCGGAATCAGAACAGTGGTCTGTTTCTGGATATGCGTGAAGGGCGGCGCTGGGTGATGCACAACGCCGGCGGCAAGCGGGTGCTTAATCTGTTTTCCTATACCTGTGCGTTTTCAGTGGCTGCCCTGGCCGGTGGCGCTGAACAGGTGGTCAATGTCGATATGTCGCGTGGCGCGATTAACGTGGGTCGTGAAAACCATCGGCTGAATGGGCTGGCAGATGAGCGGGCTAAGTTTCTCGCCTATGATCTGTTCCGTTCCTGGAAGCGGGTACGCCAGTATGGCCCCTATGATCTGATTGTGATTGATCCGCCAAGTTTTCAGCCGGGCAGTTTTGTTGCAGAAAAAGACTACCGCAAGGTGATCCGGCGTCTGAATGAGCTGACCCGGACGGGTAGTGAGGTGCTGGCCTGCCATAACGATCCGAAAAACAGTACCGGGTTTTTACGCCAGCTGATGCAGGAGGAGTGTCCGGATTTTCGCTTTATCGAGCGACTGTCTAACCCGGATGATTTTCCCGAGGCTGAGGCGGAAAAAGGGTTAAAAGTATTGCGTTACGTCAGGGAGAACTGAGTGGAGCTTATCTGTATCGATCTGGAAGCGAGCGGTCTGGGTGCTGAGTCTTACCCTATTGAGGTGGCCTGGGTGAATGATCAGACCGGGGAGCGTGACAGCTTTCTGATTAATCCCGAATCAGCGGATGACTGGCATCATTGGGATGATCATGCTGAGGAGATTCATGGCATTGAGCGTTCGACTCTGCTGCAGAAAGGGCTGGATATTGGTAAAGCCTGCCTGCGTCTGAATCAGAAGCTTAAAGGTAAAACTCTGATCAGTGATGCGTTTGAGTTTGATCTGTTCTGGATCACCCGGTTGTTTGAGGCGACGGGGATTCAGCCCAGTTTCCGGGTGGCCGGTCTCGACAGAATTCTGAATAAAGAGCAGCGGATTCAGTTTGGCTTTCTGGCCCGGGCGCAGTTCCGGCGTCACCGGGCGTTGCAGGATGTCGAGGATATTATTCAGTGTATTAAAGCGGTTCAGACCGAGCCGGGTGGGTGTTAGGGGCCGAGGTCAGCCCCTGTCAGTCACATTAATCATTCAGTCCGTCGAGGCCTGATTCCATATTTAATGCTTCGTCCAGATTGCCAATCGTATCCGGCGAGGTTCCGGCCAGCTCTGCTATATCGGCCGGGAATTTACTCTGCAGGGTCGCCAGATCATCGCCGCGGCGGATGGAGGCGTTGACTACACAGGCCAGATTAACCACGGCAGCAAGGGCGGATGGGTCTTCGAAGCTGGCGGGTTGTTTGTGCTGGCGTACAGCAAGACCCAGCTCGGACGGGAATTTCCACATATCGAGCAGTGCCTGTCCTGCTTCCGGTGTGGTAAAGCCGAGGCGCTCTGTCTCGGCGTCGCTGCGGCTGCAGCCTTTTTCTTCGATCAGGGTCTGAATTGCCTGCGCCCGCATCGGCTGCGCCAGATGCAGCAGTAATCGACCGATGTTATGGATCAGCCCTGCGGTAAACGCCATATCCGGCTCCACCTGAGTGCTGCGTTCTGCAAACCATTTGGCCAGTGCGGCAACGCGAAAGGATTCGCTCCAGAATTTTTTCAGGTCCAGTCCTTCAACCTCTTTCACAGAACCGGAAAGCCCTGAGGCGATTACCAGCGTTTTCAGACGTGACATGCCGAGCAGCACAACAGCCTGATCGATCGATGAGACTTTGTTACTGAGGCCAAAATGTGCGGAATTAACAAGACGTAAAATTTTCAGAGAGAGGGTTTGGTCTTTGCCAACTTTTTCGGCAATTTCACCGTAATCAGCGGCTGGATTGTTGAGCTGCTGTATAAGCTGGCGGACGACTTCAGGAACATTCGGTAAGCGGTCAGTTTGTTCTAATAACGCTTGAATCTCCATATCTACTCCTTAGAGATCAGATTCCGAGGGTCAGGCCTGCTGCGCCGTACCGGCACTGACAATGCCTGTATAGGATAACTAGATTCTGTGCGACTGTTTTTCAAGCACTTTTTGATTCGCGGGCAAAAAAAAGCGGCCAGTGTGGCCGCTTCAGAATGCTAGTCCTGGTTAATTACCAAGCCTTCAATATGGCTGCGAATCGCTTCGTACTGGCCCATCTCTTCAGGCATGAAGTAGAGCTTATAGTAGCAGCGGTCTACCAGGCGGCCTTTCTTGTCGCCTACGGTTTCTTTGTAGGAGCCGAACAGGTAGCTCATCTGCAGGTGGATCACGCGAGTATGAGGCGGAACCGTAACGGCGTGATGCTCAAGATCATAGCGGGTTTTGCTCTCCTTGATTGTGTAGAAGGAGACCTCTGCCACCTGATTCAGGTTGATCAGGAAGTTGGACGTGACGGGAACCAGATGGCCCTGTTCCAGGCCGTTATGTTCCATGTAGATGCCGCAGTTTTTTCTTACCTTGATAAACATTTATGAGTTCCGTTGTTGCATAGGGCGAAATGATTCTGCTTTTGAGTATAAGACGGTTTGATGACGTTGTCTTGACAAAAAGGCCACTGAAATCAGTGGCCTTTTTGGGGGGAGGGTTACTGCTCGTATGTTTTGAGGAAGATGCGGATCCGTTCAATGGCATCGCGCAGTTCATCTTCCCGTGGCAGGAATACCAGACGGAAGTGCTGGGTATCCGGCATGTTGAAGCCGCTGCCCTGAACGATAAGCACTTTCTGCTGCAGCAGCAGGTCCAGAGCCATCTTCTCGTCGTTTTTGATCGGGTAGACTTCCGGGTCCAGTTTCGGGAACAGGTAGAGGGCTCCCTCGGGTTTGGTGCAACTCACGCCGGGGATTTCGTTGAGCATCTCCCAGGCCAGATTGCGCTGCTCATAAAGGCGTCCGCCTGGCACAATCAGTTCATTGATACTCTGATAACCGCCAAGCGCCGTCTGAATCGCGTGCTGGGTGGGTACATTGGAGCAGAGACGCATGCTGGAAAGCATCTCCAGCCCTTCGATGTAATCGCGGGCATTATGTTTCGGGCCGCTGACAATCATCCAGCCGGAGCGGAAGCCCGCAGCACGGTAGCTTTTAGAAAGTCCGTTGAAGGAGATGCAGAGTACATCGTCAGCCAGTGAGGCCAGCGCGGTATGCCGGGCTTCATCGTAGAGGATCTTGTCGTAGATCTCATCTGCGAAGATGATCAGGTTGTGTTCCCGCGCCAGTTCGATGATCTGCTTTAGCACCGCATCCGGGTAGACTGCTCCGGTTGGGTTGTTCGGGTTGATGACGACAATGCCCTTGGTGCGTTCAGTGATCTTGCTGCGCATATCTTCGATATCGGGGGCCCAGTCCTGTTCTTCGTCGCAGCGGTAATGGATCGGGTTGCCGCCACTGAGGCTGACAGCGGCTGTCCATAGCGGGTAATCAGGCGCCGGGATGAGCATCTCATCGGTATCATTGAGCAGGCCCTGCATTGCCATAACGATCAGCTCAGACACGCCGTTGCCGATGTAGATATCCTCGATGCCGACATTGCGAATGCCTTTTTTCTGGCACTCCTGCATCACCGCCTTACGGGCGGAAAACAAGCCTTTCGAGTCGCAGTAACCCTGCGAGGCAGGCAGGTTCAGGATAACATCCTGAACGATCTCCTCGGGTGCCTCGAAGCCCCAGGGGGCCGGGTTACCAATGTTCAGTTTCAGAATTCGCTGGCCTTCCTCTTCGAGCCGTTTGGCTTCCTGAAGCACGGGACCACGAATGTCATAACATACATTGATCAGCTTGTTTGATTTACGGATAACTGGCATTTTTATGTCCTGCTGGTGGCCGCGGGGAATTAACCCGAAGTGGCCTTGTCCTATTGCAATGAAACCCTTGGTTTATGATGTTTCGCCTTGAAAAAAAGGACACAATCATACGCCGATTATTATAT
The DNA here is from genome assembly GCF_030295765.1 of Neptuniibacter halophilus. Classification (NCBI taxonomy): domain Bacteria; kingdom Pseudomonadati; phylum Pseudomonadota; class Gammaproteobacteria; order Oceanospirillales; family Oceanospirillaceae; genus Neptuniibacter; species Neptuniibacter halophilus. The sequence continues at coordinate 3,396,623 of NZ_AP027292.1, forward strand.
GAAACCTAGAGAAATAGCGTTCTGCAGGCTTTTTTCTTGTTTTGGAGGAATTATGAGTGGAAACAACCAGAAGTTTGTTCGCTCCGAACAGGAGTGGCGTGATCAGTTGACCGCGGAAGAGTACCGGATCTGCCGTGAAAAAGGCACCGAAAGGGCCTTTAGCGGAGAGTACTATGAGAATCACAAAACGGGATTGTATCGTTGCCGTTGTTGTGGCGAGCCGTTGTTTCAGTCTGAGCATAAATATGATTCCGGTAGCGGCTGGCCAAGTTTCTGGCAGCCGGCAGAAGGGGATATCATTGACGAACATCGTGACAGTACCCACGGTATGATCCGCACAGAAATTACCTGTGCCCGTTGTGATGCCCATCTCGGGCATGTATTTCCTGACGGCCCGCAGCCTACGGGGCTGCGCTACTGTGTTAACTCCGCCTCACTGAATTTTGAAGAGAGTGAATGACCCTTTATGAAAAGCTTTAAGTGGCTGTATGAACATGTTCAGGCACACCGGTCCGGTGAGGATATCGAGTTATTGTTGCCGCAGCCCTTAGTGCCGGAGGTGCTGGCAGAGCAGGCGGATGACCGGTTGTTAAGTGATATGGCACGACGGGTATTCAGAGCCGGACTCAAGCACTCCCTTGTGGATGCAAAGTGGCCGGCCTTTGAAGAAGCGTTTTTTGGTTTTGACCCGGAAAAGATCAGCCTGATGAGTGATGAACGGCTGGAAAACCTGATGCAGAATGACAAGCTGATCCGTCACTGGGGAAAGATCAAGTCCGTAAGGATCAATGCCATGATGGTGCATGAACTGGCAGGGCAGCATGGCAGTTTTGCCCGCTTTCTGGCGGACTGGCCACAGAGCGATATTATTGGTCTCTGGGCGCTGCTGAAAAAGCAGGGTAACCAGTTGGGTGGGAACTCCGGTGCGTATTTTCTGCGTATGATTGGCAAGGATACGTTTATTCTGACCGATGATGTCGTTGCGGCTTTGAAGGCACAGGGAATTGTTGAGAAAAAGCCAACGGCTAAACGTGATCTGCAGCGGGTGCAGGATAGCTTTAATCAGTGGCAGGAGGAGTCTGGCAGGCCGCTCTGTCAGATCAGCCGGCTGTTGTCATATACCGTAGGCTGGTAGCTGTTGCTGCCGGGAGTGATTCAGCCACTCCCGGCAACGGTTTACTTAAACTGGAGAAAATCCAGAAGCTGCTGGTCGTTCATTGCCAGTGTGAGTGTCTGGCCTGCCAGCTCCGCAATCAGTTTTTCATTTTCTGCCTCGGACGGTGTGCCAAGGAATATCTGGCTCTGTTCGGCTGCGTAGTCGCCGCGATAGCTGTCATTTTCTTTCTCCAGCTCCACGCGTAATTTCATGTTGACCTTCACCTCTTGCTTCAGAGCTGATTTCTGTACCTGATAAGTCAGGTCGATAAGGCTGACCGTCATTTTGAATTCTCCGGCATACAGGCGGCTGATGCCCATATCCTGAAGTGCATGCTCAGTACTGTGCTTCAGTAGCTGCAGGCTGTCCTTGAGACGGATTTCGGGATAGGGGAGCTGATTGGTCAGGCGCAGGCCGATCACCTCTGAAGTTCTCAGGTCTTTTGCCTGGACATCAACCCTGGTGGTGGGCTTCAGTTGGCGGCTGACTGAAATTTCAGGATGCAGATCAAGCACCTGAGTATTGAGTGGGGCGCAGCCGGCAACGGCAGCAAGCAGCAGTGTCAGGCAGGTGGTTTTAAAGCTAATGGGTCGCAAAGGCATCTAATTTACTCCATATCCATTATGGGGCGGGGCTGTAATGTATTCAGAAAGTCGCTCAGGTTGTCGGCCAGTTTACGTAACGGTGGTTTGCCGGGGGCTTCCAGCCAGACTTCGCCGCTGAAGTTATCGAGGCTGATAAAAAAGTTTTCGTCAGGCTCCGGGCAGGCAAAGAAAAAGGTCAGGGGGCGTTTCTGCTGACGCTTTGAAAGGGCGTGGCCGATCAGGTTGCTGCGAAGGCGTTCCATATCTTCCGGGTTCCATACCTGTAGAAGGCTCAGGTCACCGTCACTACAATGTGCTGGCAGCGGGTCTGACCAGAAATGGGTATAAAAAGCGACGAGGTCCGGGTGGACATCTTCTTCGAGTGCTTCGCTCAGGCGCTGAAACATATCCTGTGGCTGCGTCTGCAATGCGGGGCGCCAGCCGACGGGCGTGCCTGCTGACACAGTATGCAGATAGCAGTCAGAAGGCCAGTCGCTGTTATAGGGGATCAGCGGAGCTTCGGGCTGTAGCTGCTTTAGGCGGCTGACAAACTGTTCCAGTGCCTGATGAACACTTTCTGCGGACATGTAATGGCTCTCTTATTTCAATATCAAATACAGTTAAGGATTCTACCTGATCTGTGCCTGGGCTGTATTGTGCCCGGAGTAATTGTTATCGGCTTGTATTCGGGAGAAAAAAGAGCCGGTTCGACAAGGGGTTAAGCGGGTCTTGAATAAAGGGCTGTATGAAACATAACCTACTGATTTTGTACAAAGAATGGCCAGTGAAAATAATTTAACTTTTTTTATTTAAACGTTTGACATGCCCATTAAAACCCGTAAAATTCGCACTCCGTTTGGGGCGGTAAGCAAATCGCAGCAGACGAATGGAAAGGGTAGTCAATTTGATGATTGCCTGGCTGTCTTCTCTCAGTAGAAGGTAGTTGCGGGTTAGAGTCCCGTATATATGTGGAGCGGTAGTTCAGTTGGTTAGAATACCTGCCTGTCACGCAGGGGGTCGCGGGTTCGAGTCCCGTCCGTTCCGCCACTATCTTAACGTGCTGAGATAGTGAGATAAGCCACTTGATTGGGCGTGTAGCTCAGTTGGGAGAGCGTCGCCCTTACAAGGCGAATGTCGGGAGTTCGAGCCTCTCCACGCCCACCACTCAAGTGCAGCCCCGGTCGCGGTTACGAATGGAAAGGGTAGTTAATGAGTTGGCTGCCTGACTGTCACCTCTCAGGAGAGGATGGTCGCGGGTTAGAGTCCCGTATATATGTGGAGCGGTAGTTCAGTTGGTTAGAATACCTGCCTGTCACGCAGGGGGTCGCGGGTTCGAGTCCCGTCCGTTCCGCCACTATCTTAACGTGCTGAGATAGTGAGATAAGCCACTTGATTGGGCGTGTAGCTCAGTTGGGAGAGCGTCGCCCTTACAAGGCGAATGTCGGGAGTTCGAGCCTCTCCACGCCCACCACTCAAGTGCAGCCCCGGTCGCGGTTACGAATGGAAAGGGTAGTTAATGAGTTGGCTGCCTGACTGTCACCTCTCAGGAGAGGATGGTCGCGGGTTAGAGTCCCGTATATATGTGGAGCGGTAGTTCAGTTGGTTAGAATACCTGCCTGTCACGCAGGGGGTCGCGGGTTCGAGTCCCGTCCGTTCCGCCACTATCTTAACGTGCTGAGATAGTGAGATAAGCCACTTGATTGGGCGTGTAGCTCAGTTGGGAGAGCGTCGCCCTTACAAGGCGAATGTCGGGAGTTCGAGCCTCTCCACGCCCACCACTCAAGTGCAGCCCCGGTCGCGGTTACGAATGGAAAGGGTAGTTAATGAGTTGGCTGCCTGACTGTCACCTCTCAGGAGAGGATGGTCGCGGGTTAGAGTCCCGTATATATGTGGAGCGGTAGTTCAGTTGGTTAGAATACCTGCCTGTCACGCAGGGGGTCGCGGGTTCGAGTCCCGTCCGTTCCGCCACTATCTTAACGTGCTGAGATAGTGAGATAAGCCACTTGATTGGGCGTGTAGCTCAGTTGGGAGAGCGTCGCCCTTACAAGGCGAATGTCGGGAGTTCGAGCCTCTCCACGCCCACCACTCAAGTGCAGCCCCGGTCGCGGTTACGAATGGAAAGGGTAGTTAATGAGTTGGCTGCCTGACTGTCACCTCTCAGGAGAAGATGGTCGCGGGTTAGAGTCCCGTATACATGTGGAGCGGTAGTTCAGTTGGTTAGAATACCTGCCTGTCACGCAGGGGGTCGCGGGTTCGAGTCCCGTCCGTTCCGCCACTTTCCCTTAAGGGATGCCTTTCAAATTTGCCGGAAAGGTTCTAGAATTGGCACTTCTGAAGTGGGCGTGTAGCTCAGTTGGGAGAGCGTCGCCCTTACAAGGCGAATGTCGGGAGTTCGAGCCTCTCCACGCCCACCACTTCATATCATCTCTCCTCAATTTAAGTTATCTGATATTTGACTGGCTACCTGAAAGGGTGAAGGCTTCTGCTTGCATCAATACATGTTGTTTTGCGTAACCCTAATAGGATTCTTTCGTGAATAGTGTCGATGAAACAGTTCTGGTATCGCTCTGTCCTGACCCGGTGATCGGCGTCGATGGGAAGGGAGTCGTGCGTCTGTTCAATGCGGCGGCAGAAAGATTGCTCGGTTATGCGGCAGCGGAGGTGATTGGCCTCAAAAGTATTGCGGAGATCTATCCCAGCCTTGAAGAGGCCAGAGCGATCAAGCGAATGATTCACTCGGACCAGCAGGGTGCGCCCGGCAGTCTCGAAGGCTATGGAACCAATCTGGTTCGTAAAGACGGGCAGGAAGTACCGATTCGTTTGTCGGCAGCCATTGTTGACCCGGACGAGGGAAGTAGCATTGGCTTCTTTCATGATCTGACCGAGCGGAAAAAGCTGGAGCAGCAACTGCACCGCCTTTCTGTTACCGACGAGTTGACCGGTCTTTTTAATCAGCGCTATTTCTATCAGGTGATGGGTGGTGAGCTGGAGCGGGCTAAGCGTTACCGGCACCCGCTGAGTCTGATCTGTTTCGACCTGGATCACTTTAAGAAGGTCAATGACCTGTACGGCCACCTCGAGGGTGACCGGGTTTTGAAAATCATCGGTGATATTCTTTCGGAAACGCTGCGTAGCTGTGATGTGCCGGTGCGTTACGGTGGTGATGAATTTATGATTCTGTTGCCTGAAACCGGTATCAGTTCAGCGGCGAAAACGGCAGAACGGATACGGCATAAGTTTAATCAGCGTTGCCCCTATGCGGCTGACAATGCGGACGGTGCTGTGGTCAGTGTCTCGATCAGTCTGGGTGTTACAGAGAGTAATGGTACCGAGAATCCCGATCAGATTGTTCAGCGCGCTGATCTGGCGATGTACGAGTCGAAAAACTCAGGCGGTAACAGCACTGTGCTGATTAAGCAGCATCTGGGCAGTAAGTTGCGCTCGGACTGAAAGCGTTAGTCAGAGCTCTTCCGCATCATCGGGATAATCTTCATCCTCATACTCGTCACGGTTCAGGCAGAGTAGTTCTTCGTTATAATCTTCCATTCTTCATTCCTTAATTATTCAGGTGCGGCGGTAGCATAGAGCTGTTTGGTGTGCGCCCGATGACAAAATGATGACTGTTTTATGACTGCCTCACCTTCTCTGTTCGACGCCTGCCCCCGCGTGCCTTTGCAGCACCTGCAGCATCCTGTTTTGTTGCAAGCCGGCGTATCGGTGGCACTGTTGCGTCTGGATCAGACGGATGCAGTGGTCAGTGGTAACAAGTGGTACAAGCTTAAATATAACCTTGAGTGGGCCTGTGAGCAGGGTTTCAGGCGTGTGCTCAGTTTTGGCGGGGCGTACTCTAACCATATTCATGCGCTGGCAGATGCCGGCAGGGCGATGGGGTTAGAAACCATCGGCATGATCCGGGGGGAGCCGGCTTATGCCGCTAATCCTACGCTGCGGGATGCTGCGCAGTGGGGGATGCAGCTTCATTTTGTCAGTCGGGATGAATATCGTCGGCGACATGACCGGGCTTATATTGAGGAGCTCGCTGAGCGATTTCCCGATGCCTGCATAGTGCCTGAGGGCGGGAGCAATGCGCTGGCCGTAAAGGGGGCGATGGAGATAGTTACGCCTGATCTGCTGGACAGTGTCCGGCCCGATCAGATTGTACTGGCCTGCGGGACGGGCGGCACACTGGCAGGGGTGGCGTTGAGCTGTCCGCAAGTTGAGGTGCTGGGTATCCCTGTACTGAAAAATGCCGGTTTCTTACGCCAGGATATTGCTGACCTGATGGCTCAGGTTACTCCGCAGCCTGCAGGTAACTGGCGGCTGGATCTTGAGGGGCATGGTGGTGGCTACGCCCGGACTTCGGCAGAGCTGCTGCAGTTTATCCGGGAGACAGAGCGGTTGTGTGCCGTGCCACTTGATCAGGTGTATACCGGGAAGATGCTGATGCGTCTGTTTCAGTTGATTGGTCAGGGGGTGTATCCCCGGGGCAGCCGGATTCTGGCGGTGCACACGGGTGGTCTGCAGGGGCGCAGAACGCTTCCTCATACTTGAGTCGCTTCTCTTTGCATACAATTACTTATTGAAATGACTGTAAAAAATCAGTTAGATGGACTCAATCACAGACAGTGTTAATCCGGAGAAAAAATGGATTACTTTCGTAATATTGGCCTGATTGGCCGCCTGGGCAGTAAATCAGTTATTGATACTCTGAAGCACCTTATTCGTTTTCTTAACGACCGGGGGCTGAATACGATTCTGGATGAGCGTATTGCTGAAGTGATGCCCGGCCATGGTCAGCAGACCAGTACCCAGAAAATGATGGGGGAGATCTGTGATCTGGTCATCGTCGTTGGCGGCGATGGCAGTCTGTTGGGCGCCGCCCGCTCTCTGGCGCAGTATCATGTTCCGGTACTCGGTGTGAACCGGGGTAACCTGGGTTTCCTGACCGATATCTCACCGAACGAGATCGAAGAGAAGGTCACTGAGGTGCTGGAAGGAAAATATACCGTCGACAGCCGCTTTCTGCTGGATGTGATTGTTAAGCGTGACGGTGTACCGATTGCAGAATCCACCGCGTTGAATGATTGTGTGCTTCATCCGGGTAAAGCCGCGCGAATGATTGAGTTCGAGCTGTATATCGAAGGGCAGTTTGTTTACACCCAGAAATCTGACGGTCTGATTGTTTCGACCCCAACCGGCTCTACCGCGTACTCGCTTTCCGGTGGCGGGCCGATTATGCATCCGAAACTGGATGCGCTGGTGCTGGTGCCGATGTTCCCTCACACCCTGTCCAGCAGGCCTATTGTGGTAAACGGAAACAGTGAGCTGAAACTGGTGATCAGTCCGAATAACAGCGCTTATCCGACGGTTTCCTGTGACGGTCAGACCGATATTGCCTGTGCACCGGGTGATACGATAACGGTGCATAAAAAGCCGCATAAGCTGAAGCTGCTGCATCCACTTAACTACGATTTTTATACCACCTGCCGTGAAAAACTTGGCTGGGGTACCAAGCTCGGAGATTAAGGTGACGCGTAGATACCAGGGATATGATCTGATTGGTGATGTTCACGGCTGCTGCCTGAGTCTGGAGCTGTTGCTGGAAAAGCTCGGCTACAGCAAGAAAAATGGCGTTTACCAGCACCCTCAGCGGCAGGTGATCTTTCTCGGGGATATAGTCGACCGCGGCCCGCGGATCCGTGAAGCCCTCCATCTGGTTTATGATATGGTTGCCAGTGGCGCAGCCCAGATCGTCATGGGTAACCATGAATTCAACTTCCTCAGTTACTGTACCCGCGGCCGTGAGGGCAGTGGGCTGAGCTTTCTGCGTGAACATAACCCCCGTCATCACCGTATTCTTGCTGAGACGCTGGAGCAACTGGCGAACTATCCGCAGGAGCAGGCAAAGTTTATGCAGTGGATCCGGGAGATGCCGGTCTACCTCGAATTTGAGCATTTCCGGGTGGTGCATGCCTGCTGGCATCAGCGTCTGATCGATCGGTTTGAGGCGGAATACCCCAATCATGTGATCGATGATCGTTTTCTGCATCGCTCTTCACAGCGCGGTACCTTCGAGTGGGCGTTGATGGACCGGCTGTTGCGCGGTACTCATCTGCGCCTGCCGGAAGGCGAAGTGATGGTGAGTAAAGATGGCTTTGAGCGGCGTTTCTTCCGGACAAAATTCTGGGCAGAGGAGCCGGAGCTCTATGGTGATGTGGTATTCCAGCCCGATCCGCTGCCGGAGCATATTGCGCTGATGCAGCTCACAGAGCAGGACTATAATGATCTGCTCTATTACGGGCCGGAGCAGAAAATGCTGTTTATCGGGCACTACTGGCGCGAAGGGGAGCCTGCCCCGATTACCTCAAATATCGCATGCTTAGACTACAGTGCGGTTAAATATGGCAAGTTGGTGGCTTACCGGCTTGATGATGAAACCACGATCCAGCCGGATAAGTTTGTCTGGGTTGATGTCCGCAAGGAGATTGCGGACGAGTTGGCTCTCTGATGATTAAGCTGCTCACTGTGCCACTGGATGAAGACCTGACGGAGTTCACCCGTCTGCTGTGGCGCTATGAGGTGCCGCATCGGGTGGTTGAGCTGGAAACGACACAGGAGCTGTGGGTTGCCCGCAGCGTAGACGCAGAGCAGTTGATTCTGCTGTATGAGCACTGGCGCAATGGCGCTGACCTGAGTCGGATAGAGCTGGTCGTGAACCGCCCCGTCAGTGCCCGGCCGGGGTTTCTTGAGATGGCTCGCCGGGCCTGGTTCAGTGTGGTGCTGATTGCGACGGCGATTATGCTCTCGCTCCTGATCGGCTTTGGTGAGAACCTGAATCTGTTGCGTCATCTGACCCTGTCGGATCTGATCCTGCGCAACGGCAATATTTACAGTTCCGGTCTTGGGGCAACGCTTGAATCGATGCAATGGTGGCGCCTGGTCACCCCGGTGTTCCTGCATTTCAGTATGCCACACCTGTTATTCAATGTGCTCTGGGTCTGGGTTGTAGGTTGCCGGATAGAGATTGAGCAGGGGCGCGGTCTGCTGATTCTGCTGGCGCTGTTTTCCGGCTTGAGTTCTAATCTTGCGCAATACTGGGTCAGCGGGCCACGGTTTGGTGGATTGTCCGGTATCGTGTTTGCCCTGCTGGGCTATGCCTGGTGCTGGGATAAGTTTAACCGGGAGAGGCAGATCGGTCTGCCGCCGGCGCTGATGGGATTGATGCTGTTCTGGCTGGCGCTTGGCTACACCGGGGTGCTGACCGCACTCGGCTTTGGTGAGATTGCTAACACGGCCCATCTGGTTGGGTTGATTGCCGGGGTCGTTTTTGTGCCCGTGGCCAGAATGGTTCTGAAAAGGCGTGACTGACGATGGAGATTGACTGGCTCAGTGCCGAGCTCAAGCAGCGTTATCAGGCTCAGTGGCAAAGGCTGCAAGGCTTTGAAGGTGCCCGGGTGGATGGTCGATACCTGCAGACCAGTATGGGGCCGGTGTGGGTGCTTGAGGCAGGGCCTGAGGATGCGCCGCCGCTGTTTGCTGTTCATGGCCTGCATACCCCTGCGCCGTTTACTCTTGAGTTGTTCTGGCCGTTGACACAGCATTATCGGGTGATCTGTGCGGATATACCCGGTCAGGCCGGGAGAACGCCCGGCGTGGCCCCGCTCCCTAACACACCGGGCTATGGTCTCTGGCTCGATCAGCTACTTAGTGCGCTGGATATTCCGCGCTGCCCGATGGTGGGGCTCTCTTTTGGTTCTGCGGTTCTGCTGGATCTGGCTGCACAGCAACCTGAGCGTATCAGTGCTGCATCGCTGGTCGTACCTGCCGGGTTTTTCCGGCCACTGTTGCGGCCGATGAAGCGACTGGTGCTACCGTTGCTGAGTTTCAAACTGCACACTGATCAACTCCATTTCGATCAGTTGATGAAACCACTGATGGGGGATAACTGGCCGGAGCTCGAGGCGTATTACTTTGCTGTCTTTCAGGCAGGCATGCCGATGACTCTGATTCCGCCGGGGCCTTTTGCCATCGAGCATCTGTCTCGTTTCAAGGCTCCGGTACAACTGATCTATGCCCTCGATGATCTGTATTTTGATCCGGAAAAATTACAGCGAAAAGCGCAACAGGCCCTGCCTGATCTGGAGCAGCAGATCGCCATCGATGATCTGCATATACCCAATGCGCAAAACCGCCGTCAGATTCAGGATCAGGTACTACAGTTCATGCGGAATAAAAACCGGTTGTGGTAAACTCTCTGCTATTCCGGGTTGGAGCTTAAGCCAACCCTCTGGTTAGGAAGCGCAGATGACATACGAAGAACTGATCCAGGCGATGACGCCGGATATGCACCAGTCCCTGAAACGTGCAGTAGAACTGGGCAAATGGCCTGACGGTCGCCGCCTTACCCCCGAACAGCGTGATATCTGCATGCGTGCAGTGATCGCCTATGACCTCGAACATAAACCGGCCGAAGAACGTGTCGGGTTTATCGACCGCACCAAACAGGATGGAAGCCAGCACGGTAAAGACCCGTTGGCAGCCGATACCATCCGTATTCTGACTGACGATAAAAACTGATGCAGCAGTTAGGTTGTGGCGCGTTGCATAAAATGCGCACTGAACTGTCTGCAGAGGGTGTTCGTTACTACCTGCCACTGGGTGAACAGGAAGTTTCGATGAATGAGCTGCTGGGGCAGCCGATCAGTCTGGAATACCTGGGGGCAATCAACTGCACCCACTGTGGGCGCAAAACCAATAAAAGCTTCAATCAGGGTTATTGTTACCCCTGCTTTAAAAAACTACCCCAGTGCGATCAGTGCATTGTTAAGCCCGAACTGTGTCATTTCCACGAAGGCAGTTGCCGGGATGCGACCTGGGGCGAGCAGTTCTGTTTTCAGGACCACTACGTTTATCTGGCTAACTCTTCCGGCGTAAAAGTCGGCATTACCCGTGGCACGCAGATTCCGACCCGGTGGATGGATCAGGGGGCGGTTCAGGCTTTGCCGATTCTCAAAGTGTCGACCCGTCTGCAGTCCGGCAAGGTAGAGCGTCTGCTGGGTGAGCACGTGGCAGACAAAACCAACTGGCGCAAAATGTTGAAGAATGAGGTCGACGATCTCAATCTGGCGGAAATTCGCGACCAGTTGTTTGCCCAGTGCAATACCGGGTTGATGGCGCTGGAGCAGGAGTACGGTCTGGAAGCGATCCAGCGAATCTTTGATGCGGAACAGGTCGAAATTAATTACCCGGTTTTGAACTATCCGCAGAAAGTCGGCTCTTTAAACTTTGATAAAACGCCACAGGTGAGTGGGGTTTTGCAGGGTATCAAAGGTCAGTACCTGATTCTCGACAGTGGCGTGATCAACATGCGTAAATTTACCGCTTATCAGGTAGCGTTATCTGCCTGACAGGCCAGCAAGGTGTAGTTATGTCCCAGGAACCGAAAGTAATCTATCTAAAGGACTATCAGGTCCCTTCCTATCTGATTGAAGCCACAGAGCTGCGCTTTGAATTGTTTGAGCAGGAAACCCGGGTGTCTGCGGAACTCAGGGGCCGGCGTAACCCTGAGTGCAAATCACAGGCACCGGAGCTGGTGCTGTTCGGCCATGAAGAGGTGGAGTTGCTGAGCCTGAAGATCGACGGCCGCACCCTGGCTGAAAGCGAATATCAGCAGCAGGCAGAAACCCTGACGCTCTCATCGCTCCCGGAGCAGTTTGTGCTGCACAGCGAAACCCGGATTCATCCGGAGAGCAACACCGCACTGGAAGGGTTGTATAAGTCTGACGGAATGTTCTGTACCCAGTGTGAAGCGGAAGGCTTTCGTCGTATCACCTTCTTCCCGGATCGCCCGGACGTAATGTCGGTTTATCGCACCACGATTGAAGCGGACCGTGATAACTATCCGGTGCTGCTCTCCAACGGCAATCTGGTCGCTTCCGGTGAGGCCGAAAATGGGCGTCACTGGGTAACCTGGGAAGATCCGTTTCCTAAGCCTTCTTACCTGTTTGCACTGGTCGCCGGTGATCTGCAGTACATTGAAGACAGCTACACTACGCTTTCCGGACGGGATGTGCGTCTGTTGATCTACGCGGAAGAGAAGGATCTGGATAAGCTCGACTACGCCATGCAGTCGCTGAAGAAAGCGATGCAGTGGGATGAAGAGGTGTATGGGCGCGAATACGATCTGGATATCTATATGATCGTTGCGGTCGACTTCTTCAATATGGGCGCAATGGAAAACAAAGGCCTGAATATCTTCAACACCTCCTGCGTTCTGGCAAATCCGAAAACCACCACGGATGCCGCTTTTCAGCGGGTGGAAGGGGTGGTTGCCCATGAGTATTTCCATAACTGGTCGGGTAACCGGGTGACGTGTCGTGACTGGTTTCAGTTAAGCCTGAAAGAGGGTTTTACCGTCTTCCGCGACGCGGAATTCTCTGCCGATATGAACTCACGCACGGTAAAACGGGTTGAAGATGTCGGTGTGATGCGTACCGCGCAGTTTGCCGAAGATGCCGGCCCGATGGCACACCCGATCCGCCCGGATTCCTTTATCGAAATTTCCAACTTCTACACTCTGACCATCTACGAGAAAGGGGCAGAAGTGGTGCGCATGGTTCACACCCTGCTGGGGCCGGAACTGTTCCGCAAAGGCAGTGATCTCTATTTCGAGCGGCATGACGGTCAGGCGGTTACAACGGAAGACTTTATTCAGGCGATGGAAGACGCTTCGGGCCGTGACCTGAGTCAGTTCCGTGCCTGGTATCATCAGGCCGGAACGCCACAGCTTGAAGTCAGTGATCAGTTTGATCCCGAAAGCGGCGAGTATCAGCTTACCGTCCGGCAGAGCTGCCCGCCAACGCCCGGACAAGAGAAAAAAACAGCCTTCCATATACCGCTGGCGATCGGACTGATCGATCCATCCGGTGCCGAGCTTCCGCTTGCCGAAGGGCAGGGGACACAGGTTCTGAATCTGACCGAAACGGAACAGGTGTTCTGTTTTACCGGTTTAAGCCAGAAACCAGTACCTTCTCTGCTGCGCGGTTTCTCTGCGCCGGTCAAGCTCTCCTACCCCTACACCCGTGATGAGCTGATGTTTCTGATGGCCCATGACAGCGATGGTTTCTGTCGCTGGGATGCGGCGCAGAAACTGGCGGTGGATATCATGCAGGAACTGATTGCGGCTTATAAGCCGGATCAGACGATGCAGTTGGATGAGCGTCTGATCACCGCCTACCGCGCAGTGCTCGAGGCTGAAGGGCTGGATCAGGCGATGGTCAGCAAGGTTCTGAGCCTGCCTTCTGAAGCCTACCTCTCTGAACTGGCTGAGGTGGTGGATGTGGATGCAATCCATCAGGTGCGCAATTTCGTGCGCCGCACGCTCGCGGCTGCACTGGAAACGCTGTTGCTGCAACGTTATCAGGAGACGGACATTGCTGAAGAGTACTCTCCTGAAGCGGATGCGATTGCGCGTCGCAGCCTGAAAAATCTCTGCCTCTCTTACCTGATCAGTCTCGAGAAGGAGGAGTACCTTGAGCTGGCTAAAGCTCAATATGCCAAAGCAGACAATATGACCGATATGCAGGCGGCGTTGTCACTGGTGGTGCACTCGGTATTTGCTGCTGACGCCGAAGCCATGCTGGCTGATTTCTATGAGCGCTGGTCAGGCGAGAGTCTGGTGGTGAACCTCTGGCTGTCGATTCAGGCATCGGATCCGAAGCCTGGTGCATTACAGCGGGTTGAAGCGCTGATGCAGCATCCGGCTTTTGATGCGAAAAACCCTAACAAGCTGCGTTCGGTGATCTCGGTGTTCTGTGCGCAGAACCCGGTTAACTTCCACGCCGCGGATGGTTCAGGTTATCGTTTTCTGGCGCAGCAGATTATTCAGCTTAATAAGCAGAATCCGCAGATCGCTTCACGTATGCTGACACCGCTGACCCGTTGGAAAAAATTCCCGCAACAGCGTCAGAAACTGATGATTGAAGCGCTGGAGTCGGTTCGCGATTGTGGTGAGCTGTCTAAGGATGTGTTTGAAGTAATTAGCAAAAGTCTGGCATAAAAAGTCGTTTTTAGCCTTTCGCCGGGGGGACGTTTAAAGTTCCCTCGGCTATACTCGCAAAGAAGTCAGAGAATATTGTCCGAACTTTTTCTGCGGGGAGTGTTCTCAGGCTAAGCCAATGGTCGGGTGATAAGGTAGGGCCCGACAGGATAACCAAAAGAATAAGTATACGTTTTACCAAGGATGCAACATGTCACAATTACTGTCTGCAGAAGATAAGTTCGACATTCAACAAAACTTCCGCCGTTACATGCGCCTCAAGGACAGCCACGAATCGGCGACTGATGCTTTCAAAAATGCCAAAGCTAACCGGATATGGATTGCCGGGATTGTCCTGATGCTGTTTGCGCTGGCCTCTGATTTCTTCCTCGGCGCTGCCGCAGGTTTGTTCGGGGTGTATTTCTACAATGTAATTACCAGTTGGCTGGATGCTAACTCCAGTGACGAGCGGCTCGAAGAGCTGGATCGCTGGTTCTCCTCCAAATCTCTGAAATTCGAAGGTCGTATTCTGTATTTCAAACAGGATGACCTGCTGGAAAACCCAATCGACCCTTTTAATGAGGGTTGTTACGCAACTGCAGAGTAAGCTGTAGTTTTCTGTTTTCATCTCTGATGCCGGAAGCCTTGGCTTTCCGGCATTTTTGTATCGGTTACGCTGATGACTGCTCTGCGCGACAAACAAGCCTGGATATTTGACCTTGATGGCACCCTGACTGAGCCGGTGCATGATTTCGCTCATATCCGTCAGGCGCTGGGTATGGCGCCGGAAGCTGATATCCTGGCGACTATCGCCGCTCAACCAGAGCCGATCAGGCGCACCACAATGAAGCGGTTAGATGAGCTGGAGCGCCATTATGCGGCGCAGGCGCGGCCTGCAATGGGTTTATTGCCCTGTTTACAGCGCTTACAGGCGCAGGGGTGTCGCCTCGGTATACTGACCCGGAACAGCCGGGAGCTGGCGTTGTTATCTCTCGATGCCATTGGTGCCGCGCAGTTTTTTGACCCAAAAGATGTGCTGGGTCGGGATGAAGTAGACCCTAAACCTGCGCCTGATGGTATAAAATATCTTTTAAATCAATGGGATATTGGTTTTCGTAAGGCGGTTATGGTCGGAGATTTCCACTTTGATCTGCTCTCCGGGCGTGCTGCGGGTGTGACTACGGTGCATGTGGATCCTGCGGACAGACACTGGCCGGAGGTGACCGACTATCGATTACAGCGGCTGGATGAGCTTTTGCGACTGCTGGATTAAAAGTTGGCCCGGCAGTTGCTATATACAGGTTGAGGAAGCGTTTGCTTTACTCTTGGCCTAAGCACCGGGCAGAAACCGCAGGTTTCTTCCAAGTGTGAATCTTCAGACCAAAGAGCGTGGCTCTTTGGTCTTTTTTTTGCCTGCACAGAACCGGCGCAATGCCGAGTTTTTTCTTCGCGGCTGCTGTCAGCGGGATAACGGGTTGCTGATTTGAGCGACCTTATGGTTTTTGATTTTCCTAAAGCATGCCTTGCTTGATCCTCATCAAAATGTGCCTGCGCTGTTTCTCTATATATTAAGCAGAAATGTTTCCGTGGAGGTATCAGAATGACGATTCTTACTGAGTTACACCAGGACCATGTCAATCTGAATAAATTGTTGCTGATGCTTCAGCAGCAGGTCGACAAGCTTCGCAAGGGCGAACAGCCCAGTTTCAGTTTGATGGGGGATGTGGTTGAGTATATCGCCAGTTACGCAGATGGCTTTCATCACCCCCGGGAAGATAAGTTGTACGAGGCTCTGGCGCAGCGCAGCCACGGGTTAGACGAGAAACTGCAGGCCTGCCGGGAGGAGCATGACGCGCTGAAAATCGCCAGTACTCATCTGAGCGACGCCATTGACGGGGTGCTGCATGATGCGGTTATGCCGATGGCAGAGTTTGCTGATCTGCTGGAGGAGTTTGTTACGCTGCAGGTTCGTCATCTGAACTATGAAGAGGGTGAACTGTTTCCGCTGATTGCCGCGCAGGTGAGCGATGAAGAGCTGGCAGTGCTGAGTCAGCAGCTCCCCATGCCATCCGACCCGCTCTTCAGTGAGAAGCGGGCACATGAATATAACGATCTTTACCGTGAGTTGATTGAAGAGCTGAATCGAAGCTGAGCCAGACAGGGCTCCGGGCCGGGTCAGGCTTGTCTGATCCGGCTGATGTTCTGTTCAGAAAAAGGGCTGAAGCTGATACGATCCCGGCCGTTGCGTTTCGAGTTGTAAACCGCCTTGTCTGCGGCCTGAATCAACTGATAGGCAATATCTTCGAGTTTGGCCTGAGGGAATTTGTCCGGGTTGCAAAGCGATACACCAACGGAGGTGGTCATGCGGAATGGTTTGGCATCCTCATTGCGGAATACCAGCCCGGCCAGTTTCTGACGCAGGTTATCAGCAATTTCCAGTGCGCGTTCCTGATCGCAGTTGGGCAGCAGAATGGCAAACTCTTCACCGCCGTAGCGGGCGACAATATCGGTCTTGCGTAACTGCTTGTTCAGGAACAGGCCAACGGTTCGCAGTACCCGGTCACCGGTCTGGTGGCCGAAGGTGTCATTGACCATTTTAAAGTGGTCGAGATCGATAAACAGGCAGGCCAGCGCATAGTTGCCTCGACTGGCCCGGGAAAGCTCCCGGACGATCTCCTGCTCAAAAGAGCGGCGGTTATGCACTTTGGTCAGCATATCGATACTGCTGAGGCGGTGCAGATTTTCCTGATTGATGCAGTTCTCGATACAGACGGAGATCACCTGCGCGAGGTGCTGCAGATAATCGTAACGCACGTGCTCGGTATACCGGCTGGCGTCATGGCTGCCCAGATGCAGGCTGCCAATCAGACAGTTCTGACGGATCAGCGGTAGCAGGGCGCAGGATTGCACCGGGCTCTCGGATACCGGGAAAGCCTCCTGTCGCAGTTCTTCGCGCGGTGTGCCGATGATCATGTTCTGGTTGGGGTAGATGGATTTCAGTAAGCGCTGGCTCTGGACAAAACGCAGCGTGTTGCCGGGCGGAGGAGGTACGTAATCATCCAGCAGAGTGCGGGCTGCGTGTTCGGGGTCAAACAGGATCAGGTTGACATGGCTGAGACGAAACAGGGATTTGAATTCAACCAGTATCAGATCGAGCAGTTCAGACAAACGCGAACATGAGAGCAGACGCAGTTCTACCTCAAAAAAACTGTTCAGGACTGACTCGTTGCGTTCGGCTTTGTTGATCAACAGTCGCAGAGTACGCTTAAGTTCCTGATTTTCCTTTTCCAGTTCGTCAGATCCCATATTCAACTTAGCAGCCGGATGTTATCCGTTATTATCGGCAGATACGCTTAACTATAAAGGATTGTTTGCATTTTTCTGTGAGAAATTTTAATGACAATTTTAATTAAAATGTCAGCTCTCACGATTATTCATATAACGCTCTACCGTATCCACGACGGCCTGAGTGTGAGAGTCCACTTCCATATTCACTTTAGCGCCCACCTCCAGTTGCCCGAAGGTTGTGACCGACAGGGTTTCGGGAATCAGGAAGACGTTAAAACGATTACCCTTCACTTCGCCTATGGTGAGGCTGCAGCCATTCAGCGCAATAAAGCCTTTTGCAAAGAGGTAGTGGCGCCACTGTTCGGAGGTTTCAAACCAGATAACCCGGTTGTTCTCGGGTGTCTCGATGTTGACGATCTCCACCTGCTGGTGGATATGCCCGGAGAGCAGGTGACCGCCGATCTCATCGCCAAAACGTGCGGCGCGCTCAAAATTGACCGGGTCTCCTTCTTTGAGCAGGCCGAGATTGGTTACCCGCAGTGTCTCCATGATCAGGTCAAAACTGATCAGATTGCCCTCAAAAGCGGTGACGGTCAGGCAGGTACCATTAATAGCAATGCTGGCACCGAGTTGCAGATTCTGGCTGTATTCCTCGGGAAAGCGAGCCTGCAAACGCATGAAGTCGGTTTTTCTTTCAATGGAATGGACAACCGCCTGACCCTGAACAATTCCGGTAAACATAAGTGCACTCTTACAAATTTTCACTAATCTAACTGTATTCGGGGATCGTACCAATAATCGTTAAGCGGCGCAGTCACAATTTAAGGATAAAACGATGAAAATATTGATCACAGGTGGAACGGGTTTTATCGGTCAGGCGCTGATCCGGGAGCGGCTGAACGCGGGCGATGAGGTGGTCTGCCTGAGTCGTCAGCCCGCTAAGGTAAAGAGCCTGTTCGCTGATCGGGTCAAAGGGATCAGTGAGTTGCCGCCTGCCGGCAGTGACCGGTTCGATGCCGTGGTTAACCTTGCTGGTGCAGGCATCGTTGATCAGCGCTGGAGTGATACACGCAAGGCACTGCTGCGCGACAGCCGGATAAGCCTGACCCGCCAGTTGGTAGAATGGATCAGCCAGCAACCGGAAAAGCCCGAAGTGCTGGTCAGTGGTTCGGCCATCGGGTTTTACGGCAGTCAGGATGATCAGCCGCTGAATGAGGAAAGCCCGGCGGTGGAATGTTTTACGCATCGTCTCTGTGCTGACTGGGAAGCGGAAGCACTTCAGGCAGAAGCGCTGGGTGTCCGGGTCTGCCTGATCCGGACCGGGGTTGTACTCGGAGCGGGGGGAGGCGCGCTGGCTAAGATGCTGCTGCCGTTTAAGCTGGGACTGGGCGGCCCGGTGGCCAGTGGCCGGCAGTGGATGTCCTGGGTGCATCTGGATGATGAAGTGGATGTAATCAGCATGCTGCTGACCCACAATCAGTTGAGTGGTGTCTTTAATCTGACGGCGCCGGGGGCGGTCACAAACCGGGAATTTTCAAAAACACTGGGGCAGGTGTTGCATCGGCCCGCCTGTCTGCCTATGCCGGGTTTTGCCTTGCAACTGATGCTGGGGGAGGGGGCGGAATTACTGACCGAAGGGCAGCGGGTCTGCCCGCAGCGCCTGCTCGATCTGGGGTTCAAATTTAAATACCCCGAATTAAAACCGGCGATGCAGGCCTGCGTTTCAGCAGGCCAATAGCGGGTTCAGGAAACGGACCGCCTACGGGGCTTCATCTTCTTTTTTGGCTGAATGGGGTGCGGCTGCGTTTACCGGGTCTTGCGGGGTACGGCTCGTGCAGTCCAGCTTATTAAGGACTTCGAGGGCCTTGTCGAGCTGGTTTTCAATGCGCTCCAGTCGGTTTTCGAGCTGTTCAATGCGGAGGATGTTTTCCTCCTCTTTTTCGGTAATTTCACGTTCATCCTGTTCGATAAAGAACACTGAGAAGCTGGCGGTGAGCATGGAGAACATGCCCAGCCCCATGAGAATCAGCAGCGAACCGAAAATACGGCCTTCGGTGGTTTCCGGGACCAGATCCCCGTAACCAACTGTTGTCACCGTCACCCACGCCCACCAGAGGCCGTCCATCGGGCTTTCAAACGCGGGGTCTATCCCGGAGATCAGCAGACCCGAGATCACCAGAATGATAAAGCAGATAAACAGGGTGATGCCCAGGTTGTGGCGTGACAGCAGATCGCGGGTGTCTTTGGATACCCGCAGAAATACACCGATGGTCAGGGCCAGACGCAGGGAGCGGATAATGCCCGCGTAAAAAGTGTTAACGCCCCACAATACCGGAAGACCGCCCAGTACAATCAGCGGACTCATCCAGTTCTGTTTCAGATAGCGGAGTCGGTCATCTACCAGACTGAGCATCAGGGCAAGTTCTGATGCAAACAGTAACCAGATCAGCCAGTCAGAAGCAAAAGAGGCGTAAGGGTTACTCAGGTTTTTCGATTGCAGGTACCATTCAACCAGTATCCATACGGCAGCAATCACCATGGGGCCTTCAAAGCGCCGTCCCCAGCGCAGAGCGCGTTCATTTTCGCTCTCATCGACCCCACCCAGGCCAAACAGACGCATAAAGGCGGCGTGTTTCTGGTATTCCATGGTGATTCCTTTTTTTGGCTGACCGGCCACCGGGCCGGTTTCTGTTCGACTGACTAGGTTCGATGTTGCTGGCGCTGACGTATCCGGCTGAGTGCTTCAAACAGCAGGTCTCCCTGCCAGAGCTCCGGGGTGGCGCTGTACAGATGTTGCTCCAGATCCAGAATCAGCACATTAATGGTTTTATTATTTGCCAACTGACAGAACTGCTCAACACTGTTCAGTGATTCATCCTGCCAGAAGCGCTGCGCCCAGGCGATCAGGTTGATCCGGGTCTCAGCGGGATTGTTCTGGTTACAGGCTTCAGCCAGCGCAGAAAAGTAGCGCTCCTCTGTACGGTCATATACCTGATTCAGGCCGGGCTGTAACAGAGGGGGATCGATCTCCCGGTTTGGCGGGTGTGTAGCCGGGCTCCCTTTGCGTAACTGTTTCAGCTTATGCCATGAGTAGATAAAACCCAGTGTGGTGAGCATGGTGATGGCCGTCAGTAGCCAGATCAGCAGGGAAGAGGAGTCGCTGTCGCTGCTTGCTTCAGCCATGGAAGGCCGAGATGCGGCTGCGGCGTTGAGGACATTCAGGCTACGTTGCGGAATCTGGGCGTGCTGGCCCTGCTCTTTCTCAATATCCCACCAGGGAATGTCGATTGCGGGCAGGTTAATCTCGCCGGCAGCATGGGGGGTAATCAGCAGCTCTTCAACCCGTTGGCTGACCAGTCCGGTTTCGCTGACCCGCTCTTCAAGCACCACGTTGATCAACTGGATCTGCGCAGAGTCGTGCAACAACCCGGACATGGAAGGCAGGTCTGCGGCAGGCAGTCCCTCCGCTTCCATGCTGATGATCCGGCGCAGGGACTGTCCCTGATTTAACTGGCTGCGTTGCTGCAGGTTGTCTTCGATGTACAGGGAGTTGGCAGGAAGCCAGTTGCCCTGGCTGCTGGTATAGGCGGCGGGTAACACTGAGAGCAGGCGTGGTTCACTCTGCAGTTCAAGTAAGTTTCCGCCGGGCAGGGTGGCAGAGAAAAACAGCGGAGATATCTCGACCTCACCGGGCTCGCGGGGAAAGATAGCATAGCTGGATTCTGTCACGGTATAGCTTTGACCGCGTACTTCCTGAGTGTACTGCCTCTGCTCATCGAGAGGCTTAACCAGAGCATCCTGCGATTGCGGGGCGCTCAGGCTGGCGTCGGTTGGAAGCGTGCTCAGATGATACAGTTTGGCTTTCAGGATCAACTGGCTGTTGAGGTAGAGCTCATCCCGGTCTGTTTCTACTTCGAGAAAAATAGCCCGGTCTGTTTCACCCAGACCGGGGTTCTGGGTCGCCGGCAGTACGGTGAAGTTCAGTGCCGGGCTGAGTTCGCCGGCGACTTCCAGTGCCGGGATTCTGATTTCGCCCTCACGTTTAGGCCGTAGCTGCACGACCCAGCGAGTGGTCGTGGTGACAGCGCCGGTAGAGTGGCTGGATACAGTGACCTGACGGGTGCTGAGAATCAGATGATCGCGCTGCAACTGCTGCAAGTCTGGCCGGCTGGCATTTTGCTGATCAGTTTCCAGTGTCAGGGTGAGTTTTTGCCCCTGGAATAACTCCGTTTTATCCAGTTCAGCCGTGACGGCTGCCATCAGAGGAAGAGGCAGGAATAAGATCAGAAACAGGTAGCATGGGTTCATCAGCAATCGAAGGTCTCACTTTGCCGGCCGCTGAGCGCAATGGCGGGGCCGTACTCCAAAGATAGGCCATTATGGGTAATGTTAACGACCTTAGCAATTGCCTGTGTCTCAGGTTTTTATGCCTACGTATTGATTTCACACAATAATTTCTGCTTTTCAAGACAAACACAGAGAAGGGTGGGGGCGGTTTGCCGCAAGGCGAAACCGGAACCCGGCAGGCTCAACAAGATTATCTATACTGTTGAATAGTCGGTAAATAAATCAGTCGCTTAGGTTGGTTTCGCCCGTCAGGTGAGCATTCGGCTGGCCCTTTCTGCTACCGCTGAGGAGATCGCATGGAATATATAGGTCTGGAGAACAAAGACAGCCTGCTGCAGGCGCTGCATCAGGAGCTGCGTAATCGTCTGGCCGAAAAGCGGGCCGAGGAGCTGGTTGAGTTTGCCTCTTTGTATTATGCCTCTGCATCGGCTGCGGATCTGCTGGAGTGGCAACTGGAAGATCTGTACGGCTCCACGATCGCCTGCTGGCAGTTTATTCAGCAACGTAAAGCAGAACAGGCCAAAGTCAGGGTTTTTAATCCTGATATCGAGCAGCACGGCTGGCAATCGACCCATACCATCATCGAAGTATTGCAGGAGGATATGCCGTTTCTGGTGGATTCCCTGAGGATGGAACTTAACCGCCGTAACCTGACGATACATGCCATCCATAATGCCGTGGTTTGCCTTAAACGGGATTCTGAGGGTGGGCTGGTTTCTCTGTTAAGGAAAGACAGCCGGTCGCGGCAGGCCCAGCGTGAATCGATGGTGGCCATCGAGGTGGATCGTCATACCGATAGCGAAGACCTTAAAGAGCTGGAGCAATCCCTGCATGGGGTGCTCGAAGATGTCTCCATGGTGGTGCAGGATTTTGAGCCGATGGTGGCCCGTTGTGACCATCTGACTGAGGTATTCGCCAGTCCGGTTGCAGGGATAGAGCCGTCACTGGTGACCGAAGTGCATGATTTTATCCGCTGGCTCAAGGAGCATTTTACTTTTCTCGGATACGATGAATATAAACTGGTTGAAAAGGACGGTAAACAATCGCTCGAAGCCATTCCGGGCAGCCAGTTAGGCTTACTTAAATTCTGTGATGAGCACTGCCGGTCGGCGCTGGTCAGTGAGAATAACCGCGACGCCGGGGGCTTTGTACTGATCCCGGATATCCTCTCCTTTACCAAGTCTGTCCGCCCCTCCAGTGTGCACCGCCCGACCTATCCGGACTACATCAGCATCAAACGCTACGATGAGCAGGGGAAGGTCACCGGTGAATGCCGTTTTCTCGGTCTCTATACCTCCAATGTTTATGTTCAGAGTTCGCGCCAGATACCGATCGTGAGGCGTAAAGTGGATGCGGTGATGGAGAAGTCCGGGCTGCATCGTTATGGCCATGACTGGAAAGAGTTACTGCAGATTCTTGAGATCCATCCGCGCGATGATCTGTTTCAGGTCAGTATCGACGAGTTGTATCAGACGGTGATTGGTATTCTGCAGATACATGAGCGGCGTCAGATCCGCCTGTTTATGCGACGTGATCACTTTGGTCAGTTCTATTCCTGTCTGGTGTATTCGCCCCGGGATATCTACAGCACGGATTTCCGCAACAAGGTACAGTCGCTTTTGCTGGAACAGCTGGGCTGTGATCAGGCGGACTTTACCACGTATTTTTCGGAATCTATCCTCACCCGAACCCAATTCATTCTGCGCGGCGAAAATATTCAGGAAGCGTTTGATCAGACCCGGCTGGAAGCGCTGGTGCGTCAGGCTGCCCGCAGCTGGAGCGACGATCTGCGCGATGCGCTGGTGGAGGCGCTGGGTGAAGAGGTCGGAACCTCGACCTTCAACCGTTTCGGACATGGTTTTCCGCCCAGTTACAGCTCAGATTTTTCGGCCCGCACAGCGGTGGTGGATCTGCAGCATATGGGATGCCTGAATGAACAGGAGCCGCTGCAACTGAGTTTTTATCAGGCGCTGGACCGGGAGGCGGGGGATTTTAACCTGAAGCTTTTCAGTTACGGTGCTTCGCTGCCGCTGTCAGATGTGATCCCTATTCTGGAAAACCTCGGACTCAGGGTGATCGATGAGCACCCCTACCGGATTAACAGTAAGCGGGAATCTATCTGGATTCACAATTTTAAACTGCACTATACCGGCGCGGCGGCCCTTGAAATTGAGTTGCTGAAAGAGCTTTTCGAAAGTGCCTTTATGAGTATCTGGCAGGGTCGGGCCGCCAGTGATGATTTTAATCGTCTGGTACTCGCGGCACGCATCAACTGGCGTGAGGTGGCGATGCTCAGAGCTTATGCCGCTTATATGAAGCAGATCCGTTTTCCGATCAGTCAGGAAGCGATCAGTGCGACACTGAATACGCATGTGGAGATCACTGCGCTGTTGGTGAAGCTGTTCCAGGCCCGTTTTCAGCCGGACAGCGAATTGCAGCAGAAACAGCAGGAACAGCGGCTGATGGAAAGTCTCGATCAGGTGAACAGCCTGAATGATGACCGGGTTATCAGGCAGTACCTGATTCTGATCAAGGCAACGATGCGGACTAATTTTTATCAGACCTGTAAGGGGCAGCCGAAGCCGTATTACGCGTATAAACTGGCGCCCCGTAAGATCCCGGAGATTCCTCTGCCGCGGCCTGAGTTTGAGATATTTGTCTTTTCACCCCGGGTAGAGGGGGTGCACCTGCGGGGCGGCCGTGTGGCCCGGGGTGGATTGCGCTGGTCTGACCGGCTGGAAGATTTCCGCACCGAGGTGCTGGGGCTGGTTAAGGCGCAGCAGGTGAAAAATGCAGTGATTGTGCCGGTAGGTGCTAAGGGTGGTTTTGTGGCCAAACTGCTGCACGAAGGGATGAGCCGGGAGGAGATCCTCGAAGAGGGAATCAGTTGCTATAAAACGTTTATCAGTGGTCTGCTGGATCTGACGGACAATCTGGTAGACGCACAGGTGGTACCACCTGAACAGGTGGTGCGTCACGATGATGATGACAGTTATCTGGTGGTGGCGGCAGACAAAGGCACAGCGACGTTCTCAGACACCGCCAATGAGATTGCTAAGGCTTATGGCTTCTGGCTGGGTGACGCATTCGCCTCGGGTGGCAGTCAGGGTTACGACCACAAGAAGATGGGTATTACAGCGCGCGGCGCCTGGGTTTCAGTGCAGCGTCATTTTCGTGAAATGGGCATCCATACGGAGCGCGACCCCTTCACAGTGGTGGGGATTGGCGATATGTCAGGGGATGTGTTTGGTAACGGAATGTTGTTATCGAACCGGATTAAGCTGGTGGCTGCATTTAACCATATGCATATCTTTATCGATCCGGAACCCGATCCGGAGCAGAGCTGGCAGGAGCGCCAGCGGCTGTTTAATCTGCCGCGCTCCTCATGGAGTGATTATGATCCGGCACTGATCTCTGAAGGGGGCGGAGTATTCGAGCGTCGGGTGAAATCGATCAGGCTGACCCCGCAAATGAAGCGTCTCACCGGTCTCAGGCAGGATCAGGTCACGCCCAATGAGATGATTCAGGCACTGTTGCGCGCCGAGGTGGATCTGATCTGGAACGGGGGGATTGGCACATACGTCAAAGCCAGTGATGAGAGTGATGCGGATATCGGTGATAAAGCCAATGACGGGGTGCGGGTAAATGCCAGTGAGCTGCGCTGCAAAGTCGTGGGTGAGGGCGGTAATCTTGGCTGGAGCCAGAAAGCGCGTATGCAATATGCACTGCTTGGCGGCCGTATTAATACCGACTTTATCGATAACGCAGGGGGGGTGGACTGTTCCGACCATGAGGTGAATATCAAAATTCTGCTCAGCCAGATTGTTGCAGCAGGGGATATGACGGAGAAACAGCGTAACCAGCTATTACAACAGATGACCGATGCTGTTGCAGAACTGGTGTTGCGTAATAACTATCGTCAGGTACAGGCGATCTCGATGGTTGAGGCGCGAAGCCTGGAGAGTATGGCCGAATTTCAGCGCTATATCAGTGGCATGGAGGGCTGCGGCAAGCTGAACCGGGAGCTGGAATTCCTGCCTTCCGATGAGGTGCTGAATGAGCGCCGGGGGCAGCAGAAAGGTCTGACCCGGCCAGAATTGTCGGTGCTGATCTCCTACAGTAAGGCCGAGCTGAAGGAGACCCTGAGTCGCTCGGCGGTTCCGGATGACCCCTATCTGTCAAAAGAGCTGTATACGGCTTTTCCTGCCAATCTGGTGCGTGATTATCCGCAGCAACTGGAATCCCATCGTCTGCGCCGGGAGATTGTGGGGACACAGATTGCCAACCATATAGTGAATATCATGGGGATCAATTTCGTTGACCGGTTGCGTGTCTCTACCGGTGCTGATGAAGTGGCAATTACCCGCGCGTTTGTACTGGCAAGGGAGATCTTTGCACTGGAAGCCTATTGGCGTCAGTTGGAAAAGCTGGATCATAAAGTTGATAGCCGCCTGCAGATAGAGATGATGCATGAGCTGCAACATATGATGCGTCGGGCAACACGATGGCTGGTGCGTAACCGGCGTTCAGAGCTGGATATCGACAAAGAGGTGAAGCGCTTCAGTTCGGCGCTGAGCAAAGTCACGGCAAAACCAGAGTCGTTGTTACGGGGGGAGCCGTTGCAGCGTTGGGAGAAAGCACTGAGCCGTTATCAGGAGGCGGGGGTGCCATTGCGCCTGGCAAAAATGGTGGCGGGAGCCCGCAGCCTGTATGCGGCACTGGGGATTATTGAAGTGGCAGGGGATGCCGGGGTACCGGTCGATAAAGTCGCACAAATCTACTTCGGTCTGGGGGAGCGGCTGGAGCTGGACTGGTTAGCACAACGCCTCAATCGGCTCAGTGTGGACAATAACTGGCAGGCACTGGCCCGTGAGGCATTTCGTGATGACCTTGACTGGCAGCAGCGAGCCGCAGTTGCAGGCGCGATTCACGGGCGAGTAAAAGGCTGTAGCGTTGATGATGTGATCGACAAGTGGTGTGATGAAAACCGCTGGCTGTTGCAGCGCTGGAAAACCGTATTATCCGAGTTGAAAAGTGCAAAAAAACAGGAATATGCGATGTATACTGTGGCGCTGAGAGAGTTATTCGATCTGGCTAAGTCCAGTCAGTTCAGTCGCTGAGGTTAGAACAGGGCCGATTTGGCCCATGCAACATCTATGAAGACGATTATTGTTGATCTGCATATCAGTCCGGAAAAATACAAGCTGATGTATCAGGGGGTGGCGCAAAGCGTCATCACCCGCGCCATTGACGGGCGCAAAGTCCGTTTTCCTGCCAATATTCTTCAGCCTTTTCTGCTGCGGGATGGTATACGGGGCCGCTTTTGTATCCGCTTTACGGATCAGGGCAAATATCAGTCTATCGAGAAGATAGCTTAACGCGGCAGCCGCTATTTCTGCACCCTGATGGTGCGTGATGGTGCGAGTTGAAGCTTGCCCCTGTTATTCATGTTTGGCCTCGCCTATAATCGGGCAAATTTTTCCACCAGGAACCGATATGTTGTATTCACTGACGCGATCTCTGATGTTTCAGCTTGATCCGGAGCTTTCCCATAACGTAGCCCTGCATTCTATGAATCTGGCGGCTGCTCTGGGAGTTAACAAGCTGCTGGGCGCTGAAAGTCTGTCAGATCCGGTTCGGGTTATGGGAATCAACTTCCCTAACCGTGTAGGTCTGGCTGCAGGTCTGGATAAGAATGGCATCGCGGTGGATGGCATGGCCGCTATGGGGTTTGGCTTTGTTGAAGTGGGCACCGTGACACCAAGACCACAGGCCGGTAACCCGAAACCACGTATCTTCCGTCTGCCGGAGCAGCAGGCGATTATTAACCGCATGGGCTTCAATAATGACGGTGTGGATACGTTGCTGGCCAATCTGGAAAAGAGCCGCTACAAAGGTGTTCTGGGCATCAATATCGGAAAAAATAAAGATACGCCTAATGAGCAGGCAAACGACGATTATCTTTACTGCCTGCGTAAAGTCTATGGTCGTGCTTCCTACATTACGGTGAATGTGTCTTCACCGAACACGCCGGGGCTGCGAACCCTGCAATACGGTGAGTCTCTTAACAGTCTGCTGGATGCCCTGAAAGCAGAGCAGGCTAAGCTGGCTAAATACCATGATCGTTATGTGCCGATTGCCGTGAAGATTGCACCGGATATGACGGATGAGGAACTGGCGCTGGTGGCAGCTTCCCTGAAGGCCTACGAGATGGATGCGGTGATCGCAACTAATACCACGCTATCCCGCGACGGAGTAGAAGGCCTGCCTTATGCCGACGAGCAGGGCGGCCTGTCCGGTGCGCCGGTACGCAATAAATCGACTAAAGTGATTCGCACTCTGGCGCAGGAGCTCGATGGTGCGTTGCCTATTATTGGTGTGGGCGGAATTACCGAAGGTTTTGATGCGGCCGAGAAAATTGAAGCGGGCGCCAGTCTGGTTCAGATCTACTCGGGTTTCATCTATCGGGGGCCACAGTTGGTAACCGATTCAGTGAAAGCCATTATGCAGATTCCGGCGAGCTGATCGCCTGAGCAATAAAAAGGCTCCCCGAGGGGAGCCTGCTTATTTAAGTAATTCGGTCAGTGAAGTGCTGGATCGGATTGAATGGCAGAAACACCGTCCATACCATTCCAGTGCGCCTCTCGCCCCTGGCGCCAGCCACTCATCCAGTGGCTTCTGAGATCTGATGTGTTAACTGGGCAGTTGTCCCGGGATTTTCCACTTAGTCCGGCCTGAAAGCCGCGGTTGAAAAGTGTGCTGGTACGATCACGCTTTTGTCTCTTCATGTAGTTGAGCCTCTCTTGATGCATTAGTTTTGAGAGCAGCGGTTCCTTGAGACGTGGTATCCGCTTAAAATCAGTCTGCTTGTTGTTTTTGTTACAGAGCAGACTTCTATAAATATCGGAAAACAGGCCCGGGTGCGATTGAATATGACTATCAGGTTACAGGTTATAGTAAATCCAGTTAGTGTGTGCCTGCAAAAAAACGATTGCTTTCATTAAGTTACTTTGGTGCTGTAATTTATTACACGGCATTGAATTGTTTTCATGTTTTTGCGATTTAATTGAATCTAAAGCGAGTTGAATACCCTATGAAACTGTTTCTGACCTGCCCTAAAGGCCTTGAGTTGCTGCTTGAAGAGGAGCTGCATCAGTTGGGGATCACTGAGACCCGGCAAACCGTTGCGGGGGTTCAGTGCGAGGCAGAGCTGGAACAGGCCTATCGGGTTTGCCTCTGGTCGCGGCTGGCGAATCGGGTGCTGATGCCGCTGCATGAAGCCGAAGCGGAAACCGCTGACGATCTTTATCGTGAAGTCCAGCAGGTTGACTGGCTGCAGCATATGCGCAGTGAAGGCACGCTGTTGATCGATTTCTCCGGTCAGACCCGTGAAATCAATAATACCCATTTTGGGGCGCTGAAGGTTAAGGATGCGATCGTTGATCAGATCCGGGATACCACCGGTGCCCGGCCCAGCATCGATAAAGTAGCGCCGGACCTGCGAATCAATGTGCGTATGCATCGTGGCAAGCTGACCGTAGCGCTGGATCTGTCGGGTGACAGTCTGCATCGTCGTGCTTACCGCTTACAGGCGGGCGAGGCGCCGATGAAAGAAAACCTGGCGGCTGCGGTACTGATACGTGCCGGCTGGCCACAGCAGATGCAGGAGAACGGGGTATTGCTGGATCCGATGTGCGGTTCCGGTACCTTGCTGATCGAGGCGGCGCTGATGGCAGCAGATATTGCACCGGGGCTGCAGCGTAAACGGTTTGGTTTCTCACGCTGGACCGGACACCAGCGTGAATTGTGGGAGAACCTGCTGGCTGAAGCCAAAGCACGTAAAGCTAAAGCGCTGTCTGAGCTGGATATCTGCCTGACAGGCTTTGATCAGGATGGCAAGGTGCTGCGGGCTGCGCGGCAGAACGCTGAACGTGCAGGTGTAGCCGATCTGATCGAATTCACTACCCAGCGACTGGAAGATCTGGGGGCGGAGCAGATTCCGCAGGCACAGGGCTTGCTGGTCACCAATCCGCCTTATGGTGAACGCCTGGGTGAAACGCAGCAGTTGATGTTCCTTTACCGCCATCTCGGAGACAAGCTTAAATCGCAGTTTGCCGGCTGGACGGCTGCGATCTTTACGTCTAACCCGGACCTTTGCAAGGTCACCGGGCTGCGTGCTGACAAACAGTACAAGCTGTTTAATGGAGCGCTGGAGAGTCGTCTGTTTATCTATCCGATAGCGGAGCAGCGTGCAGAGCCGGTTGCTGAAGAGAGCGGTGAGGTGAGTCTCAGCGAGGGTGCGCAGATGTTTGCCAACCGTCTGCTGAAAAACCGTAAACAACTGGGTAAATGGGTCAGGCGTGAAGAGATTGAATGCTACCGTCTGTATGATGCTGATATCCCGGAGTATGCCGTGGCGGTTGATGTTTACGGTGATGAAATTCATGTTCAGGAGTATGCCGCGCCTAAGAAGATCGATCCGGTGAAAACCTTCTCCCGGTTGCAGGAAGTTATGACAGCGCTGCCGGTGGCGCTGGAGTTGCCGGCTTCGCGCATTATTCTGAAGCAGCGGAAAAAGCAGCAGGGCAAAAATCAGTACGAGAAACATTCTGAAACCCATCGCTATAAAGAGGTGGTCGAGCACGGTTGTCGTTTGCTGGTTAACCTGCATGATTATCTCGATACAGGTCTGTTTCTGGATCATCGTCCGATTCGGCGCCGGATTCAGGAAGAGGCGGCCGGCAAGGATATGCTCAACCTGTTCTGTTATACCGGCACTGCTTCGGTGCACGCTGCAGTGGGCGGGGCGCGTTCTACCACCAGTGTTGATATGTCTGCTACATATCTCAACTGGGCGCAGCGTAATATGGCGCTGAATGGTCTGGATAATCAGTCGAATCAGCAGGTGCAGGCGGACTGTCTGAAATGGCTGAGGATGCAGCGTGGTGCCAGCTATGATCTGATCTTTATGGACCCGCCGACCTTCTCCAATTCAAAGCGGATGGCCGGTGTGCTTGATGTACAGCGTGATCACGTGGATATGATTGAGGGGGCAATGCGCCTGTTGCGTCCGGAAGGTGTACTCTACTTTTCCAACAACTACCGACGTTTCAAGCTGGATTATGAAGCGCTGTCAGAATTTGAGATTAAGGATATCAGCGCGGCCACGCTGGACCCTGATTTCCGTCGGAATAATCGAATACACTGCTGCTTCGAAATCCGTCACAAAGGCTGATGAGCCTTTTAAGTGCGCGAGCACTGTTTTTTGGCATGCTATGTGCTTCTAATTGACGCACATGTCAGGCCGGGCTGCACCGCTTTGGCGCCTTAGCCCCTGCAGGCCCCATGTTATCAGGGTTTTTACTTTGAGCATGCGGGTCATGTTGCCTGACTATAATAATGAGCACATCAAAAATGCACCATATTGGTGCCGATCTTCCGGGGTCGGTCTGATCTGGTGCATCAGGCCAAGAAACAGGAGACTGCAGTGGAAAACGTCAATAGCGCAGTAGAGACGCTTATCCAGAGTTCGAATACTCTATTTATTCTGATGGGTGCCATCATGGTGTTTGCCATGCATGCCGGATTTGCTTTTCTGGAAGTGGGTACCGTAAGGCACAAAAACCAGGTTAATGCTCTGGTAAAAATTCTCACCGACTTTGGCTTTTCTGCCATGGCTTACTTCTTTGTCGGTTACTGGGTCGCTTATGGCGTGACCTTCTTCTCGCCCGCGGCTGAGCTGGCTGCAAGTAACGGATATGAGCTGGTTAAATTCTTCTTTCTGATGACATTTGCGGCTGCGATTCCGGCAATTGTTTCAGGCGGTATTGCGGAGCGCGCTAAGTTCTGGCCGTTTCTGGTCGCTTCATCGCTGGTGGTGGCGCTGGTCTACCCGTTCTTCGAAGGTATTATCTGGAACGGTAACTACGGTTTCCAGGCCTGGCTTGAAGAGAGTTTTGGTGCAGGTTTCCATGACTTTGCCGGCTCTGTTGTGGTGCATGGTGTAGGTGGCTGGCTGGCGTTGGTGGCCGTTATTATGCTGGGTATTCGTAACGGGCGATACAAAGGCGGCAAGCTGGTAGCGTTTCCACCGTCTAACATTCCTTTTCTGGCGCTCGGTGCATGGATCCTCTGCATAGGCTGGTTTGGTTTCAACGTGATGTCTGCGCAGACGATGGATGGTATTTCAGGTCTGGTTGCGGTGAATACACTGATGGCGATGGTCGGCGGTATTATCACCGCATTGATCTTTGGTAAAAATGACCCGGGCTTTATCCATAACGGCCCGCTGGCAGGCCTGGTTGCTGTCTGTGCGGGTTCTGATGTGATGCACCCGATGGGTTCGCTGGTTGTTGGTGCAGTGGCGGGTGCGATCTTCGTTATTCTGTTCACCATCCAGCAGAACAAGTGGAAGATCGATGATGTACTGGGCGTCTGGCCGTTACACGGTGTTTGTGGTGCCTGGGGCGGTATTGCGTGCGGTATTTTCGGCAGTGAGATGCTGGGTGGTCTGGGTGGTGTCAGCCTGACTTCACAGTTGATCGGTACTCTGGCGGGTATCGCTGTTGCGCTTATCGGCGGTGCCATCGTCTATGGTGGGGTCAAGGCTGTGTCAGGTTTACGTCTCTCTCAGGAAGAGGAGTACAACGGTGCTGACCTGTCCATCCACAAAATTGAAGCGACCTGCGATAACTGAGCGTTGCTTTTGATCTGAGAGCCGGGCTTTTGCCCGGCTTTTTTATTCTGCTCAGGATGGCAGCCTTCTATAGGCTCTAGCTATCAGCTCTGTTGTGATAATTAAATTTAGTTAATGATAACTATTATCGATAATGACTTAACTGAATGATTTGACGTATAGAGGGCAGGGCATGAAGAAGACGCTGAATTTCGCTGCGATCCATTTCACAATCGCATTTACGCTGAGTTATCTGCTGACCGGAGACTTGCTGATCGGTAGTCTGATTGCGCTGCTGGAACCTGCTGTGAATACTCTGGCCTTCTATCTGCATGAGAGGATGTGGCTTAAGGCGGCTGTGGTAAATACACGAAACAAGACACTGAGCTTTGCTCTGTTGCACTTCAGTGTGGCCTGGGGTGTTGGCTTTGCCTTGTCGGGTGATCTGTTCGTAGGTGGTCTGCTGGCGATCATAGAGCCCTGCTGTAACAGTGTGGCTTATTACTTTTTTGAAAAGCGCTGGAGGGAAGGTGGCACCACCGCGTGGGTTGCTGCCTGAGGTATAGGGAGCACGCCTGATCGTGGCTGACAGGCGTGCTCTGTGCTGTATCAGCGGAAAAGCTGGCCGAACCGCGGCAGTATTTCAGAGCGCAGTCGGCGTCCTTTATGCAGATAATGATCGGTATCTACTGCGCCGCTGGCCGTGCGTTTTAGCTTTCTCTCATATTGAGTCTTACCATCGTAACCCCAGTCGGTAGCGGGAATCTCGGTCAGTGCTGCGTAACTGATCGGATTTATATGGCCGAGTGTGGTTTCAAGTAAGCGGTGGAGTGCGGCTATTGCGTTGCGTTTCTCTTCTTCTGTATTACTGCCTGCGCTGATCCGTGCGTCAATAAATGCGCTCATGCCGGAGCTGGCTGTGATCTGTTCAGCGTTGATGCTCCAGTGTGATGAGCCTTGCGTGGTGATATGTACGGCCGTCAGTTTGGTTTCCTTGCCGAGAATCTCTCCCATGATGTGGGTAATGCCCCGGCTGAGGCGGGATTTCTGATCGGCTGAAATGTCTGCTGAAAGTTGAACTGAGATGTAAGGCATGATCCGGCTCCTCTGAATAAGTGCTTGTTGTCAGCTTAGCCTTGGTTTATCTTTTAAAATAACGATTAGTTTTTATTGATTTGATCGTTAAATGCGATCAAAGGGGCGGAAGATGGCACAGCCTAATCTCAGTAGTGATCTTTTACGGACCTATATTGCGGTGATCGAGCATGAGGGCTTTATCAGGGCGGCCGAGGTGTTGCATAAGACTCAGTCGACCGTGAGTCAGCAGATAAAGAAACTGGAATCTGAGGTGGGCGTTGATCTGTTTCGCAGTGCGGGTCGCAAGCGGGTGCTGACCGGGGAGGGTGAGATGCTGCTGGGTTACGCACGCAGAATGCTGGCGTTGCAGGATGATGCTATAGCCTCTTTGCAGGTCAGTGATGCATCCGGAGAGCTGCGGCTGGGTGTGTCTCAGGGAATGTCTGAGGGTATTTTGCCGGGCTTGCTGGCCAATTACAGCCGTTCTCATCCTGCTATCCGGTTCAACGTTGAAACGGCTTACAGTCCCGATCTGAACGCCGGTTTCGAGCGGGGTGAGTATGATCTGGTGCTGACGTTGTCGATGTCGGAAAGTGATGGTCTGGGATGTTTACTGGGGGCAGAGCCGCTGGCATGGATTGGCGCTGAGGGATGGCAATGGAGTGGGCATCGTGAAGTACCGCTGGCGATGTATAGCAGTCAGTGCCAGTTTCGGCGGGTGGCGATGCGGGCGCTTGAGAAAGCCGGTATACCGAGCCGGTTGATGTATACCACCAGTAGTTATCAGGGGCTGATGGCTGCCGTAAAAAGCGGGCTGGCCATTACAGCCCGGCCGCAGAGTGCGGCAACGGAAGGGACTGAATTTGTCGGTTCCAGGCTGGGGTTGCCTGAGCTGCCTAATGTTTACAGTTGGTTGCGTTATGCCCCCGGGCTGGCGGCAGGGCCGGAGCTTGAAGAGTTGTTCCGGTCATCGGCGCTGAAGGCGCATTAGCTACAAAAAAAGCCGCGTTAAGCGGCTTTTTTGCTGATAACCCGGAGGTTATTTCGGGTAGCTGCGCTGAGTAGGACCGGTGTATAGCTGACGCGGACGACCGATCTTGTTCGGGCTGCTGTGGAATTCATTCCAGTGAGAGATCCAGCCGATTGTACGGGACAGGGCGAAGATCACAGTGAACATGTTGGTCGGAATGCCGATCGCTTTCAGGATGATACCGGAGTAGAAGTCTACGTTCGGGTAGAGTTTACGCTCTACGAAGTATTCGTCTTCCAGTGCAATCTGTTCCAGGCGCTTGGCAATGCGCAGCAGAGGTTCGTCCTCTACGCCCAGTTCAGCCAGCACTTCGTCACAGGTTTTCTTCATAACTTTGGCGCGTGGGTCAAAGTTACGGTAAACACGGTGACCAAAGCCCATCAGGCGGAACGGATCTTCCGGATCTTTTGCTTTGGCAACAAACTCTTCGATGTTGGATTCGTCACCGATCTCTTCCAGCATGGTCAGTACGGCTTCGTTTGCACCACCGTGGGCAGGTCCCCACAGGGCTGCGATACCGGAAGCGATACATGCGAACGGGTTGGCGCCTGAGGAGCCGGCCAGACGTACAGTAGAGGTGGAAGCGTTCTGTTCGTGGTCAGCGTGCAGGACAAAGATACGGTCCATGGCGCGTTCCAGTACCGGATTCACCTGGTACTCTTCACAAGGTGTGCCGAACATCATCTGCAGGAAGTTACCCGCGTAGCTCAGGCCGTTGCGTGGGTACATGAACGGCTGGCCGCAGGAGTATTTGAAACACATGGCAGCGATGGTAGGCATCTTTGCGATCAGGCGGTATGCGCATACTTCACGGTGGTGGGCATCATTGATGTCCAGAGAGTCGTGATAGAACGCGGACAGGGCGCCGACCACACCACACATAATAGCCATCGGGTGCGCATCGCGACGGAAGCCATTAAAGAAATGGCTGATCTGCTCATGCACCATGGTGTGGTTTTTAACAGTGTTTACGAAGGTTTCTTTTTGTTCCGGAGTTGGCAGTTCGCCGTTCAGCAGCAGGTAGCACACTTCCATGTAGTCTGATTTCTCTGCCAGCTCATCGATTGCGTAGCCGCCATGTAGCAGCACACCCTTGCCGCCGTCGATGAATGTAATACCTGAGTCGCAGGCTGCTGTGGAGACAAAGCCCGGATCGTATGTGAACAGGCCTTTGCCGGTCAGAGGGCGCACATCAATTACGTCTGGACCCATGGTGCCGGAATAAACTGGCAGCTCAATGGATTCATCCAGACCGTCGACCGTTAAACGTGCTTTCTTATCAGCCATTAAAAGGCTCCTATCATTATGTTTTAGTTCTGTATATGACTTTTTATAGTCAGATCTAAGAGTCTTGGCCCGATAAATTGGACCCACCCAATATAGAGACTGGGAAAAGTTTGTCAATCAGACTAAATGGGTTAATTACCGCATTGCAGCAATTAGAATTTTTTCTAACAGGATTGTACAAATGACTGAATAATCATTTGGTTGTACGACTTTTGATATGCCGCGTAGTGCTAGACAAAAGGCGAACTGCGCTGTGTTTGCGTTGTATTGTAAAGGTTAAATGCTTATACTCTCGCCCCGAAGTTCACCTCCCGTGACTACCTATCTTAGTAGAAAGTCAGGGGAAGTGAGCTTGAGGAGCGAGGTACTTATCTTCAACACTTCCGAACAACTGAGCCCTGCAAAGGGGCCGAAAAAAGTGTGAACAAGAGCCGTGAATAAGAAAAGACCTGTAAACTTAGATCTTCGAACTATCAAGCAGCCGCTTCCGGCGATTACATCCATTCTGCATCGTGCGACAGGTGTAGCACTCTTCTTTGGTGCTGTATTTGCGCTCTATGCTCTGGGTTTGTCCCTGGAGTCTGAAGCTGGCTTTAATGCCGCTGTTGATATGTTTGAAAATGGCTTCTTTGCGAAGCTTATTGCGTGGGGATCTGTGTCAGCACTGCTGTATCATTTCTTCGCGGGTATCAAACACCTGGTAATGGATTTTGGCCACTGCGAAGAACTCGAGAGTGGTCAGAAGGCAGCTAAAGTAACAGTCGCACTGGCTGTTGTTGCAGTCCTGATTTCGGGAGTATGGATATGGTAACTAGTATCACTAGCTTTGGCCGTAGCGGCCTGTATGACTGGATGATTCAGCGTGTAACCGCTGTTATTCTGGCAGTCTACACAATCTTTATGATTGGTTATCTGGCGTTTGGCGCAGAACTGACCTACGAAATGTGGGCGGGTCTGTTCCAGGGAACCGCCATGCGTATCTTTACCCTGCTGGCACTGCTTTCCTTTGCTGCACACGTCTGGATCGGTATGTGGTCTGTTTCTACTGACTATATCAAACCAACCGGTCTTCGTTTCGTGTTCCAGTCTGCTTGTGGTCTGCTGACGTTTATCTACGTTGTGTGGGGCATCCAGATTCTGTGGGGTATTTAATCTATGTCTAAACTACGTACGCTTACTTTCGACGCAATTGTAGTCGGTGGCGGTGGTGCAGGCATGCGTGCTGCACTTCAGCTGGCACAGAGTGGTCTGAACACTGCCTGTGTAACTAAAGTATTCCCAACTCGTTCTCACACTGTATCTGCGCAGGGTGGTATTACCTGTGCGATTGCGAGTGCTGATCCGAATGATGACTGGCGCTGGCACATGTACGATACCGTTAAAGGTTCCGACTATATCGGTGACCAGGACGCTATCGAATACATGTGTTCTGTAGGCCCTCAGGCGGTATTTGAACTGGACCATATGGGTCTGCCGTTCTCCCGTACTGAAACAGGCCGTATCTATCAGCGTCCTTTCGGTGGTCAGTCGAAGAATTTTGGTGAAGGTGGTCAGGCTGCACGTACGTGTGCTGCTGCTGACCGTACCGGTCACGCGCTGCTGCATGCTCTGTATCAGGGCAACATGAAAGCGGGTACTACCTTCCTTAACGAGTGGTACGCTGTAGATCTGGTTAAGAACGATGATGGCGCAGTTGTAGGCTGTATTGCTATCTGCATCGAAACCGGTGAGACCGTATACATCAAAGCGAAAGCGACGGTTCTGGCAACCGGTGGTGCGGGTCGTATCTACTCTTCTACTACCAACGCTCTGATCAATACCGGTGACGGTATGGGTATGTCTCTGCGTGCAGGTGTTCCTGCGCAGGATATGGAGATGTGGCAGTTCCACCCAACCGGTATCGCCGGTGCGGGTGTTCTGGTAACAGAAGGTTGTCGTGGTGAAGGTGGTTACCTGATCAACAAAGACGGCGAGCGCTTCATGGAGCGTTACGCGCCGAACGCTAAAGATCTGGCGGGTCGTGACGTTGTTGCGCGCTCCATGATTCTGGAAATTCTGGAAGGTCGTGGTTGTGGTGAAGACGGTGATCACGTTTACCTGAAGATGGATCACCTCGGTGAAGAGGTTCTGCATTCTCGTCTGCCGGGTATCTGTGAACTGTCCAAGACCTTTGCGGCGACTGATCCGGTTGTTAAACCGATTCCGGTTGTTCCGACCTGTCACTACATGATGGGTGGTATTGCGACCAATATCGGCGGTCAGGCAATCGCTCCGGATGCAGATGGCAACGATAACATCGTTGATGGTCTGTACGCTTGTGGTGAAGTGGCCTGTGTATCGGTACACGGTGCTAACCGTCTGGGCGGTAACTCTCTGCTTGACCTGGTGGTATTTGGTCGTGCGGCAGGTATGCAGATCGAACAGCAGATGCGTGAAGGTTACGAAGTTAAAGACGCAACCGAAGCTAACATCGA
Organism: Neptuniibacter halophilus; assembly: GCF_030295765.1. Lineage (NCBI taxonomy): Bacteria > Pseudomonadati > Pseudomonadota > Gammaproteobacteria > Oceanospirillales > Oceanospirillaceae > Neptuniibacter > Neptuniibacter halophilus. The sequence goes on from NZ_AP027292.1 coordinate 3,434,578, forward strand.
ACAGGCTATGACGCGTCTGAATCGTCTGAATACATCTACCGGTGGTGAAAGTGTTGCTGAAGTTCGTAAAGAACTGCAGAGCACCATGCAGCTGTACTTCGGTGTATTCCGTGATGGCGAAAGCATGCAGAAAGGTCTGGAGCTGCTGAAAGGTATTCGTGCCAAAGTTGAAAACCTGCATCTGGAAGACAAGAGCCAGGCATTCAATACTGCGCGTATTGAAGCGCTGGAGCTTGAAAACCTGATGGAAGTTGCTGAAGCAACTGCGATTGCTGCGGAAGTACGTAAAGAATCTCGTGGTGCGCATGCACGTAACGACTTTACTGAGCGTGATGACGAGAACTGGCTGTGCCACTCTGTCTTCTTCCCGGGTGAAAAACGTATTGGTAAGCGTGCGGTTAACTTCGCGCCTAAAACCATGGAACCGTTCCCACCTAAAGTTCGTAGCTACTAATTTAAGGAGCTTCTATCATGTTGGTTAGTGTATATCGCTACAATCCTGAAACTGACGATGCTCCTTACATGCAGGATATCCATATCGATATTCCTGGTGGTAAGGACATCATGGTGCTGGATCTGCTGCAGCTTCTGAAGGACAAAGATCCGTCTATGGCGTATCGTCGTTCCTGTCGTGAGGGTGTCTGTGGTTCTGACGGTATGAACATGAACGGCCTGAATGGTCTGGCGTGTATCACTCCGTTGTCTGCTGTTGTTAAAGATGACAAGCTGGTTCTGCGTCCACTGCCTGGTCTGCCGGTTATCCGCGACCTGGTGGTTGATATGACTCAGTTCTACAAGGCTTATGAGAAGATCAAACCGTTCCTGATTAACGACACGCCGCCACCGGCAATCGAGCGTCTGCAGTCACCTGAAGATCGTGCTGAGCTGGATGGCCTGTACGAGTGTATTCTCTGTGCATGCTGTTCTACTTCTTGCCCGTCTTTCTGGTGGAATCCGGACAAGTTCATCGGACCATCTGGTCTGCTGCAGGCATACCGCTTCCTGGCGGACAGCCGTGACACCGCTACCCGCGAGCGTCTGGCTGATCTGGATGACCCGTTCAGTGTCTTCCGTTGCCACGGCATCATGAACTGCGTCAACGTTTGCCCTAAAGGTCTTAACCCGACCAAGGCAATCGGCAAAATTCGCAACATGCTGTTGTCTCAAGCGACCTGATGAAATGCAAAAAGCGGTGCCTCTGGCGCCGCTTTTTTTTGTCCGTAAGAAAAAAATAGTATTTTTGTAAAAAAATTACGGTATTCGCATAAAGACTTATTAAAGCTTGCGAATAAAAGCTTTAAGATAGCACTCCCGAGACAGTTAAAGCTGTTTTGATCGGGTAATGAAGGTAACTCAAAGAGGGGCGATGCTGGCCGGAGATCCCGGCAGAATCGACTAAGCTCCCAGAGCCAGGGTGATCAAGAATGCAAGAAAGCATCATGGATCTCATGTGGAAGAACGCTCACCTCTATGGTGGCAACCTTTCATACGTTGAAGAACTGTACGAAACATACCTGATGGATCCGAATGCGATTCCTCAGGAGTGGCGAGAAGAATTCGACCGACTGCCTAAAGTTGGCGAAAACCTGACACAGGACGTGCCACATTCCGCAATCAGAGAACATTTTCTCTATCTCTCCAAAAACCAGAAGCGCGCGGCCCCTGTAGCGGTCAGCTCAGTCAGCTCTGAGCATGAGAAGAAACAGGTCCGTGTTCTGCGTATGATCAACGCGTACCGCGTACGTGGCCATCAGGTTGCGCAGATCGATCCGCTGGGTCTGATGGAGCGCGAACAGGTCCCTGACCTCGATCTGCGTTTCCATGAGCTTTCAGAAGCGGATTACGACACCGTGTTCCAGCTGGGCTCTCTGTTCTTTGGCCCGGAAGAAGCACCGCTTCGCGATATCATGGCGGATCTGAAGAAAACCTACTGCACCACCGTTGGCGCTGAGTACATGCACATTGTAGATACTCAGGAAAAACGCTGGATTCAGTCACGCCTTGAGCCGGTACGTTCCCATCCTGAAGCGCCGGTTGAGAAGAAAAAGATGATCCTTGAGCGTCTGACTGCCGCTGAAGGTCTGGAAAAATACCTGGGTTCACGTTATGCCGGTGCCAAGCGTTTCGGCCTTGAAGGTGGTGAATCCATGATCGTGTGCCTGAACACGCTGATTCAGCGTGCGGGTAAGCAGGGCGCGAAAGAAGTTGTGATCGGTATGGCACACCGTGGCCGACTGAACACGCTGGTTAATATCTTCGGTAAAAATCCGGCTGACCTGTTTGACGAATTTGAAGGTAAGCGGGTTGTTGATACTTCCGGTGACGTTAAGTATCACCAGGGTTTCTCTTCCAACGTTGAAACCGCCGGTGGTGAAGTGCATATCGCCATGGCCTTCAACCCGTCTCACCTGGAGATTGCAGCGCCGGTAGTTGAGGGTTCTGTACGTGCCCGTCAGGATCGTCGTGGAGATTATGTCGGCGATACTGTTGTTCCGGTCAACATCCACGGTGATCAGGCGTTCTGTGGTCAGGGTGTGGTGATGGAGACATTCCAGATGTCCCAGACCCGTGCTTATAAGACCGGCGGAACCATTCACCTGGTGGTGAACAACCAGGTCGGCTTCACCACATCCAAGCAGGAAGACTCACGTTCTACTGAGTACTCCACTGATGTGGCCAAAATGATTCAGGCACCTATCTTCCATGTTAATGGTGATGATCCTGAAGCGGTGCGTTTCGTTACGCAACTGGCGGTCGACTACCGTAATGAATTCAAGAAAGACGTGGTAATCGATCTGTTCTGTTACCGTCGTCGCGGCCATAACGAGGCGGATGAACCATCCGGTACTCAGCCGCTGATGTACGCGCAGATCAAGAAACAGAAAACCACGCGTGAACTCTACGCTCAGAAACTGATTGAAGAAGGTGTAATCAGTGCTGAAGAGAGCAAAGAGATGGAGAAAGAGTACCGCAAGCTGCTGGAAAACGGTGAGCATGTGGTTAAATCTCTGGTTCACGAACCTAATGCTGAGCTGTTTGTAGACTGGAAGCCGTATCTGGGCCATGAGTGGTCGTTCGACTGCCCTGAAACCAAGGTCGACTTCAAGCTTCTGCAGGAGCTGGGTAACAAAATCTGTGAAGTGCCTGAAGGTTTCGCAGTACAGCGTCAGGTTCAGAAAATTATCGATGACCGTAAGCGAATGGCTCACGGCGCGATGGAGCTGAACTGGGGCATGGCAGAGTCTTTGGCTTATGCCTCGATTCTGGCGGAAGGTCATCCGGTACGTATCACCGGTCAGGACGTGGGCCGTGGTACATTCTCTCACCGTCATGCTGTGCTGCATGACCAGAAAACCGCAGAAACCTTCGTTCCGCTGCAGAATCTGTCTGATGAGCAGCCGGCTATGACGATCCATGACTCCTTCCTGTCTGAGGAAGCAGTACTGGCATTCGAATATGGTTATGCGACGACTACACCAAACGCGCTGGTCATCTGGGAAGCTCAGTTCGGTGACTTTGCCAACGGAGCTCAGGTTGTAATCGACCAGTTCATTACCTCCGGTGAGCATAAGTGGCAGCGTCTCTGCGGTCTGACTATGCTGTTGCCGCACGGCTTCGAAGGTCAGGGGCCAGAGCACTCCTCTGCGCGTCTGGAGCGTTACCTGCAGTTGTGTGCTGAACATAATATTCAGGTTTGTACACCGACCACGCCAGCGCAGATCTTCCATCTGCTGCGTCGTCAGGTTGTACGTCCATTGCGTAAACCACTGGTTGTCATGTCGCCGAAGAGCCTGCTGCGTCATAAGCAGGCTATCTCCACACTGGAAGAGCTGGCAGAAGGTTCATTCCAGCCGGTGATCAGTGAAGTAGATCAGCTTGATCCGAAGAAGGTGAAGCGACTGGTTCTCTGTGGCGGTAAGGTTTATTACGACCTGTACAACCGTCGTGCCGAGCTGGAGAAAGAGGATGTGGCTATTGTTCGTATTGAACAGCTTTATCCGTTCCCTGAAGTAGAGCTCGCAGACGCGATTGCTGAATACACCAACCTGGAAACGGTGGTCTGGTGTCAGGAAGAGCCAATGAACCAGGGGGCGTGGTACTCCATGCAGCATCATATGCGTAATGTTATGCATAAACATGACAGCAAGCTGTACCTTGAAGGCGTTGCCCGCCCGGCATCTGCTGCACCAGCGGTCGGATATATCTCCGTCCACGCTGAACAGCAGGAAACCTTAGTAAATGAAGCACTCAACGGTTGATCAGGCGATTAACCAGAAAAAATGAATTTAATCGCCTGACGGTGATAACGATAAAGGAAAAAACATGTCTATCGAAATCAAAGCGCCGACGTTCCCGGAATCTGTAGCAGACGGCACCATCGCAACCTGGCACAAACAACCTGGCGAAGCTTGTTCTGCCGACGAACTGATTGTTGATATCGAAACCGACAAAGTAGTACTGGAAGTAGTAGCACCGGAAGATGGTGTGATTGCTGAGATCCTGAAAGGGGAAGGCGATACAGTACTGAGTGATGAAGTGATCGCTAAATTTGAAGCGGGTGCTGCAGGTTCTGCTGCTGCGCCGGCTGCTGAAGCAGCGGCTGCCCCTGTAGGTGATGCCGACAAAGTTGGCCCGGCTGCGCGTAAGCTGATCGAAGAGAACGGTCTGGATGCTTCCCAGATCCCGGGTACCGGCAAAAACGGCGGTATCACCAAAGAAGACGTACAGAACTTCATGAAGAGTGGCGCTACGGCTGCACCTGCTCCGGCGGCTGCGCCTGCAGCGGCAGCTCCGGCTCCGGCGGCTGCGGCTCCTGTGAACGTTGCGGCGGGTGAGCGTGTTGAAAAACGTGTTCCAATGACCCGTCTGCGTGCCACTATTGCTAAGCGTCTGGTTGAAGCACAGCAGAACGCTGCGATGCTGACCACTTACAACGAAGTTAACATGAAGCCGGTAATGGAGCTGCGTAAGCAGTACAAAGACCTGTTTGAGAAAACTCACAACGGTACCCGTCTGGGCTTTATGTCTTTCTTCGTAAAAGCTGCGACCGAAGCGCTGAAGAAATTCCCGGCTGTGAATGCGTCTATTGACGGTAATGACATGGTTTATCACGGTTACCAGGATATCGGTGTGGCTGTATCTACCGACCGCGGTCTGATGGTACCGGTTCTGCGTGATACTGATGCGATGAGCCTGGCTGATGTTGAAGCGACTATTGCTGACTTCGGTAAGCGTGGTCGTGAAGGCAAGCTGGGTATGGACGATATGCAGGGTGGTACCTTCACTATTACTAACGGTGGTGTGTTCGGTTCCCTGATGTCTACGCCTATCCTGAACCCGCCACAGACTGCGATCCTGGGTATGCACAAAATCCAGGAACGTCCTATGGCTGTTAACGGTCAGGTTGAGATTCTGCCGATGATGTACCTGGCTCTGTCATACGACCACCGTATGATTGATGGTAAGGAAGCGGTACAATTCCTCGTGACTATCAAAGATCTTCTGGAAGATCCTGCACGTATGCTCCTGGAAGTCTAAGTCGACCCTCAACAAAAAACAGAGTGAAGATAGGATAAAACATGTCTGATAAATTTGACGTTATTGTCATCGGTGCAGGCCCTGGCGGCTACGTTGCGGCGATTCGCGCAGCTCAGCTGGGTCTGAAAACTGCATGTGTTGAGAAGTGGGTAGACGACAAGGGCGCTGCGGTACTGGGTGGTACCTGTCTGAATGTTGGTTGTATCCCTTCCAAGGCACTGCTTGAGTCTACTCATCAGTTCCATAACGCTCAGCATGCCGACGTGCACGGCATTCAGGTTGCAGGTGATGTGACCATGGATGTTAAGGCGATGGTTGCCCGTAAGAACAAAATTGTTGGCAACCTGACCGGCGGTATTACCGGCCTGTTCAAGGCGAACGGCGTCACATTGCTGCAGGGTGCGGGTAAACTGCACGGCGGTAAAAAAGTTGAAGTGACGGCTGCTGATGGCAGTTCTGCAACTTACGAAGCTGAAAACGTGATCCTGGCGTCCGGTTCTGTACCGGTTGAAATTCCGCCAGCACCGCTGACTGAAGGTCTGATTCTGGACAATGCGGGTGCACTGGATATCGATGAAACGCCAAAACGTCTGGGTGTTATCGGTGCCGGTGTTATCGGTCTGGAGATGGGTTCTGTATGGGCGCGTCTGGGGACTGAAGTTACTGTACTGGAAGCGATGGATGACTTCCTGGCTGCTGCTGATAAAGACGTAGCCAAAGAAGCGGCCAAGCTGTTCAAGAAACAGAATCTGGATATCAAACTGGGTGCCCGTTGTACTGGCACTGAGATCATCGACGGAAAAGAAGTGAAGGTTAAGTTCGCTGATTCCGAAGGTGATAAAGAGATCATCGTAGACAAGCTGATTGTGGCGGTAGGTCGTAAGCCTCAGACTCAGGGTCTGCTGGCTGATGATTCCGGTGTATCTCTGGATGAGCGTGGCTTCATCTTCGTCAACGAGCAGTGCCAGACCGGTGTACCGGGTGTATACGCAATTGGTGACTCTGTTCGTGGCCCGATGCTGGCGCATAAGGCTTCCGAAGAGGGTATTATGGTTGCTGACATTATTGCCGGCCACCACGCACAGCTTAACTATGATGTTATTCCAAGCATCATCTACACCCACCCTGAACTGGCGTGGGTAGGTAAAACTGAGCAGGAACTGAAAGCCGAAGGCGTTAAGATCAAAGTGGGTAAATTCCCATTTGCTGCATCTGGCCGTGCAATGGCTGCTAACGAAACCGAAGGTTTTGTTAAGATGATTGCCTGCGAAGAGACCGACCGAATTCTGGGCGTTCATATGGTTGGCGCAATCGCGTCCGAACTGATCGGCCAGGCTGCAATTGCCATGGAATTCTGCTCTAGTGCAGAAGACCTGCAGATGACTGTATTTGCTCACCCGACTGTGAGTGAAGCGGTACATGAAGCTGCACTGGCAGTTGATGGTCACGCCATTCACATGGCGAACCGCAAAAAACGCTAATTTGTAGCGTATCGATTCGACCGGCTGCCTAAGGGCTGCCGGTCGTTTAGTAAGACTTGTTGTTGACCCAACAGGGCTGCTACAGGGGCACACTTAGACTCCTGATGCAGAAAACATTAGTGACAACACAACGGATTAGAGCATGAACCTTCACGAGTACCAGGGTAAACAACTGTTTGCCGAATATGGTCTTCCGGTTTCCCAAGGTAAAGCGGTAGATACTCCGGAAGCAGCTGCTGAAGCAGCTAAAGAGATTGGCGGTGACAAGTGGGTAGTTAAAGCCCAGGTCCACGCCGGTGGCCGCGGTAAAGCAGGTGGCGTTAAGCTGGTTGATTCTCCGGCTGAAGCGCAGGAATTTGCTGCAAACTGGCTGGGCAAAAATCTGGTAACTTACCAGACAGATGCAAACGGTCAGCCTGTTTCTAAAATTCTGGTTGAAACCTGCACGGATATCGCTTCTGAGCTGTATCTGGGTGCGGTTGTAGACCGTTCCACCCGCCGCATCGTTTTCATGGCATCCACCGAAGGTGGTGTTGAGATCGAGAAGGTAGCTGAAGAAACTCCGGAAAAAATTCTGAAAGCGACCATCGATCCACTGACTGGCGCACAGCCATATCAGGGCCGTGAACTGGCATTCAAACTGGGTCTGGAAGGCGATCAGATCAAGCAGTTCGTTAAGATCTTTATGGGCCTGGCGCAGATGTTCCAGGAGAAGGATTTGGCGCTGCTGGAGATCAACCCGCTGGTTATCACTGACGCTGGCAACCTGCACTGTCTGGATGCCAAAGTTGTGATCGATGGTAACGCGGTTTACCGTCACAAAGACCTGCAGGCAATGCACGATCCATCTCAGGAAGATGAGCGCGAAGCGCACGCTGCTGAGTGGGATCTGAACTACGTTGCTCTGGATGGCACGATCGGCTGCATGGTTAACGGTGCGGGTCTGGCAATGGGTACAATGGACATCGTTGCTCTGCACGGTGGCTTCCCTGCAAACTTCCTGGACGTAGGTGGTGGCGCGACTAAAGAGCGTGTAACTGAAGCGTTCAAACTGATCCTGGCTGACGAAAAAGTTAAGACCGTACTGGTTAACATTTTCGGTGGTATCGTACGCTGCGACCTGATCGCAGAAGGTATCATTGGTGCCGTTAAGGAAGTAGGTGTAAACGTACCGGTTGTTGTACGTCTGGAAGGTAACAATGCTGACCTTGGTTCCAAGCTGCTGGACGAGTCTGGCCTGGATATCATCGCAGCAACCAGTCTGACTGACGCTGCTCAGCAGGCGGTAAAAGCAGCGGAGGGTAAATAATGTCCGTTCTGATTAACAAAGACACCAAAGTAATCTGTCAGGGTTTCACTGGTGGTCAGGGTACCTTCCACTCTGAGCAGGCGATTGCATACGGCACCAAAATGGTTGGTGGTGTAACTCCGGGCAAAGGTGGTACTACTCACCTGGGTCTGCCTGTATTCAACACTGTAGCTGAAGCGGTTGCTGAAACCGGTGCTGAAGCTTCTGTTATCTACGTTCCTGCTCCTTTCTGTAAGGATTCTATCCTGGAAGCAGCAAACGCAGGTATCAAACTGATCGTTTGTATCACTGAGCACATTCCGGTTATGGATATGCTGGAGTGTAAAGTTAAGTGTGACGAGCTGGGCGTTCGCCTGATCGGTCCTAACTGCCCGGGTGTTATCACTCCGGGTGAGTGCAAGATCGGTATCATGCCAGGTCACATCCACCTGCCAGGTAAAGTGGGCATCGTTTCCCGTTCCGGTACTCTGACTTACGAAGCTGTTAAGCAGACTACAGACGCTGGCTTCGGTCAGTCTACTTGTGTTGGTATCGGTGGTGACCCGATTCCGGGTTCTAACTTCATCGACATTCTGGAAATGTTCGAGAAGGATCCTCAGACTGAAGCGATCGTTATGATCGGTGAGATCGGTGGTACTGCGGAAGAGGAAGCGGCTGCTTACATCAAAGCAAACGTAACCAAGCCTGTTGTTTCTTACATTGCGGGTGTAACTGCACCGGCTGGTAAGCGTATGGGTCACGCAGGTGCGATCATCTCTGGCGGTAAAGGTACTGCTGATGAGAAGTTCGCTGCTCTGGAAGATGCAGGCGTTAAGACTGTACGTTCTCTGGCGCAGATCGGCGATGCACTGAAAGAGCTGACTGGCTGGTAAGCTGACACTCTTTCGGTTTAAGAAAAAGGCAGCCACGGCTGCCTTTTTTTGTACCCGCTGACCTGACATCCCGGTTATACGCTTGCCGCGACTTGTATTTGCCGGGATTAAATGTGATGGTTTTTAGTAACGGATTCTTTTGCGGAACGATGGGTTGTTATGAAAAATATGCTGTTAATTGGTGGTGTCGTCGGCGTATTACTGGTGCTGATAGGCCTGGGCGGCTTTTTTGGTTTTAAGTTCTATTCTGAGCTCGCCGCATACCGTGAACTTGGCCCGTTACAGTCGATGCAGAATTTCAGTCAGGAAAACTTTGACCTGCAGAAAGAAAATAAGCGGCTGAAGCAGGATATGGCAATGATCCAGAGTGGCTTTGCCAATTACCGTAAAGCCCGTCTCGAGCAGGCTGAAAAACGTGCAGAGCGACGTGTAGCAACGGCTGTGGCGTCGTTTACACCGTTGTCTGGCCCTTATGTGCTTGCAGCCACGACTACGCTGGATCAGCAGGAGTTGTGTCAGGATACTCAGGATCTGATAGAGCTTGAGGCTGAGCTGTTTACTACGTCAGATCCGACTGTGGTAATGCAGCAGGATAAGATCTGCGGTACCTATATTGAGCGCAAGCTCATTCCGTTGTTTAAGTATCAGATGCTCAGGGCCCGGGTCAGTATGTCTGGCTCACTGGGTCATTTGCGCGATGATGCAGAAAAAAAGTTTGAGGATGCACGATCCTTGCTACAGCGTTGGCAGGTACCGGTGGCGCCTGAGCTGGATTCTTATACGCAATTCTGAATTTTCAACGCTGTTTAGCTATGCTTTTCGGGTGGGATCAGGGAGTAGAGGCCTGTGTTTGTAATTGATGGCTATCTGTTTTGTTATCAATCTGTTGAGGTTTCAGGGAGATGATGCGCAGGCGTCTTGCAGCTCATTCGCGCAGTAAGCTATGGCTGACGCTTTCTATATGCCTCTTTTTGGTGCTCGACTGCACTATTTTAGGGATTAATTACTCTATAACCCGTCAGGTAGAAGAGGATGCCCTGTCAATCAATGTTGCCGGCCGGCAAAGGATGCTTTCACAACGTCTGACCAAGGTGTTGTTGCTGATGGCACAGGACGCTTCGTATATTCATCCCGGCAGGGAGGAGCTCGCTGAGGTATATCATCTGTTTGTCAGTACGCTGGATGCGTTTGAGTCAGGTGGTTCAGTGATCGACGGTCATGGTGTGTCGCAACCTTTTTCTGCATCTGATGATATGCGGGTGCTCTTTTTGATAAATAAGGCCCGAGTATTGCTTACTGATATGCAGCCTGATCTTGAGCGCGTGTTGCAACAGCCCGATGACCGACTGGCGCTGCAGTCCGCGCTTAATTTCGCGAAAGAGAATAATCTGGCGCTGCTTAATCTGATGAATGAGCTGACTTCACGTACAGAGATGTTGTCACAGCAGAAAACGCAGAGCTTACGCTGGATTCAGACGCTGGCTTTTGGCCTTGCGCTGTTTAATTTTCTGGTGATTATCCGTCAGTTTCAGCAGCGCTCACGACAGGCCGAATCGCAGGTTCAGGACTTTATCAATCTGGTGGATACAGCAGCAACGAGCCTTATCCTGCTGAATCAGCGGAGACAGGTTTTGTTGGCCAATAAAATGAGCCAGGAGTTGTTTGGTTATACTGAACAGGAGTTTCTCCGGCTGACTGAAGGGCAGTTGTTTAGTCAGAAAAACAATGGGCTGGTCGCGCTCAGCCGGGGGCGGGGACCGACCCGGGTCGAGGTGACTGAGCGTCAACTGACCCTCAATGAACAGGATTTTATCATCCTTACCGTGAGTGATATCAGCCGCTATGCCGAACAGCAGGCTCAGCTCTCTCATCTGGCCAATCATGATGCGCTGACCGGGCTGGTTAATCGCCGGGCACTGTTTGATCGTCTTGATATGGAGCTGGCGAGGGCAGAGCGTAGTGGTACCGGTCTGGCGGTTATGTTTATCGATCTTGATCGTTTTAAACCGGTCAATGACAGTCTAGGTCATGCGGCGGGTGATGAGGTTCTGGTTCAGTTTTCCCGGCGTCTTATAGCCGTATTCAGGGCTTCGGATACTTTGTGTCGCTTTGGTGGTGATGAATTTGTTCTGCTCCTGCCGGGTGTTACAGAAAAGGAGCAATTGCTGGCATTCAGGAATTCCATTTGTGCTTTGCTGGATGAGCCGTTCTGCTACGAAAATGAGACGATCAGTCTGGGGGCAAGCATCGGCGAGGCTGTCTATCCCGAGGATGCAACCACCGCGGCAAAACTTATTGAACTGGCTGACCAGCAGATGTATCAGAATAAGCAGAGCAGGCAGGAACAGGTATAGTCTGCAAGCTATAGAACCGCTTACCCACGGGCGTTGAGTCAGGCGCTCTGAATTAACTGAGTTATCGAAATATGAATGTTAACGTTTTTCCCTATTTTCAACCGATCGTAGAAACAGCAACAGGTCGGATTGCCGGTTATGAAGCATTGGCACGTATGCAGGATGATGAGGGCAATGTGGTTTCTGCTGGTCATCTTTTTTCAGACCAGACTCTGGCGGTCAGTGAGCGTATGGAGCTGGATCGTTCAGTGCGTATGCTGGCGCTGGAGCAGGTCAGTCAGTTGCCTGATGATACATTCCTCAGTATTAACATCTCTCCCGAGTGGATGCAGTACCTTGATTCAGAGGATGATATCCCGACGCTGTCTATGATTCGTCAGTTGGGAGTTGATCCGGGCAGAGTAGTGGTTGAGATTACCGAACTGGATGGTGACCTGTCGATTATTGAGCGAGTGGTTGAGCGTTATCGCAAACACGGTTTTCGTATCGCTATTGATGATTTTGGTACCGGTTTCTCCCAGCTTGACCGGATTGCACTGCTGAAGCCGGATATTATTAAGCTGGATATGACACTGCTGAAAAATGCCAGTCGTGACAGCCGGGGCTCGTCGATGGTGCAAATGCTCGGTGAGCTGGCATCTAAGCTGGGCAGCAAGGTGCTTTGTGAAGGGGTTGAGGATGAGCAGGAGTATTATCTGGCGCTGAGTTGTAATGCGGTGTACGTTCAGGGCTTCCTGTTTTCACCTGCGGTGGCAGAGATGGAAGCGCCTGAGGTGACTACAACTACGGTGCGTAATCTGCTGAGTCACTTCCGTGATATGGCCATCAACGCGACCTCCTTGAGTCACTGGCGGGCAGAGAAGGTTAAGGCTGAGCTGCTGGCTTTACGCGAGGTGTTGCGTGCTTCGGGCAGTGATGAGGATCTGCAGCATTTTGCCGCGGCTGATCATCTGTTACGTTTTTATATCTGCGACCGGTTGGGTAACCAGACTTCACCAAACTATGAAAACAGTGACAGGGGCTGGATTCTGAACGAGCGTCATCGCGGTTATAACTGGAGCTGGCGGCCTTATTTTTTCGAGCTGCTGGGCTCTGCGGATACGGAAAACCGGTTGGTGTTTTCTGAGCCTTATCAGGATATTCATACCGGTCAGCGGGCGCAGACTGCCGTGCTGTTTATCGATGAAAACAGGATTCTGCTGGCTGACCTCAGCGACGATCACAAAGGTGAGGATCTGTTCAGTGGTTTCCGGCGGATGCCGGCAAGCTGGATACCGGATCTGGATTAAGGAGCGAGTTCTCTGAGGAGAAGGGTATAGGCTTTATCCTTCTTCTCAATCTGCTTCAGCTTGATGATCTGATAGTCCAGTTCGGGGGCAAACCAGATATAGGTCTGGCGATTGCTGTCTTCATCTCTTACCCGGATAACACGGATGGCTTCATAGCTGCCGATCGGTGCTTCAATCTGCTCCCGTCCATCTACCTTAAAACGGTATTCTTTCAGATGCCCGCCATCGGCGACGCTGTAGTTGAAATCCTGCTTGCCGGCAGCGACTTCCTGTTGCAGTAGCAGTTGGTAGCTGATCTTGTCCTGAACCCCCTCGCTGATCTCCATTTTCCAGGGCTTGTTTTCAACCTTGTTAGTTACCAGGCTGTTCTGCCAGTCGAAATGAACTTCGGCCAGACGTTTTTTGCCCAGTACGCTGCGTTTAAAGTTGTATTCAAGGGGTTGGGGGATCTGGTTGTGCCAGGTGAATCGGCTGGATTCGTAGATGCTGGCAAACATTGCAGAAGCTTTGGATTCGAACTGCCACTGCTGCTCCGGGCCCTGCTTGAGCTGGCGTACTGTGTCGCCACTCAGGGAGATGCTGCCATCCCAGTCGATCTCATATGAGGCAGTAAACGGTGCCAGCCCCGGGCTCGGTTGCCCGGCTTGAACGGCGCTCGAGAGCAATGCTGTACTGAGTGTTGTAAGCAGCAGTTTTCGCATTATTCCGGGCATGACTGGCTCCTGAATTATTCCTGATCTAGCTGGTAGCCCTGTGCGGGAAGTGGTGCGCCATCAAGCAGAACGCCATCGGCGCTCCAGCTCAGTCGGTCAGCACAGAACCAGGCTACAGCAAGAGGATAAAGGATGTGCTCGACCCTGTGAACCTTCTGTTGCAGGCTGTCTGCAGTGTCCTCAGCAGAGACAGAGACACGGCCCTGCATTGCCAGTGGGCCACCGTCCAGTTCTTCGGTCACGAAATGGACGGTGCAACCGTGTTCGGTGTCGCCGGCATCCAGTGCCCGTTGGTGGGTGTTCAGGCCTTTATATTTCGGCAGCAGGGAGGGGTGGATGTTAACCATGCGTCCCTGATAGTGACGAACAAAGTCTGCGGTGAGAATGCGCATGAAACCGGCCAGTACCAGCAGGTCGGGCTGGTAGCGATCGATCTGTTCGATCATCGCCTGGTCAAACTGTTCGCGGCTTTCAAAGTCCCGGTGGTTGATGCTCAGGGCAGGGATGCCTGCCTGACGCGCCCGTTCCAGGCCGTAGGCCTCTGCTTTGTTGCTCAGAACCGCTTCGATGCGGCCATTAATCTGGCCGGCATCGATCGCGTCGATAATCGCCTGCAGGTTGCTTCCGCTGCCTGAGATCAGAACGACAATACGTTTACTCATACTGCGGGTTAAGCTCCGAGGCCAGCCAGTTCAACCTGTTCTTCATCGGCGGCTGCGGCGGCGATAGAGCCGATTACCCAGGCATTTTCGCCCGCGTCTGCCAGAAGTTTAAGTGCTTCATCCTGTTTTTCAGCAGGCACGCAGATAACCATGCCCACACCGCAGTTAAAGGTGCGGTACATTTCAGTTGCATCCACATTGCCCTGTTGCTGCAGCCACTGGAATACGGCTGGCATTTCCCAGGACTGGGTGTCGATCACAGCTTTGGCATCGGCAGGCAGAACGCGAGGAATGTTTTCCAGCAGGCCGCCACCGGTAATGTGGGAGAGGGCGTTTACCTGAGATTTTTTAATCAGTTTCAGCAGAGACTTCACGTAGATCCGGGTCGGTGCCATCAGTGCGTCGGCAAGTGGCTTGCCGTCAACTTCTTCGCTCAGCTCGGCGCCGCGCACTTCAATGATCTTGCGGATCAGGGAGTAGCCGTTAGAGTGTGGGCCGGAAGAGGCGAGACCGATCAGACAGTCGCCAACCTTCACCTGACTGCCATCAATAATTTCATCTTCTTCTACTACGCCTGTGCAGAAACCTGCCAGGTCGTAATCTTCACCTTCGTACATGCCTGGCATTTCAGCGGTTTCACCGCCCACCAGTGCTGCACCTGCCTGTTTGCAGCCTTCACCGATCCCGGTTACTACATCGGCGGCTGTTTCAACATTCAGCTTGCCGGTGGCGTAATAGTCGAGGAAGAACAGCGGCTCTGCGCCCGCAACAACCAGATCGTTTACGCACATGGCCACCAGGTCGATACCGATCGTGTCATGTTTGCCCAGATCCATAGCCAGACGCAGTTTGGTGCCTACACCGTCGGTACCGGATACCAGTACCGGCTTACGGTAACCTTCCGGGATACGGCAGAGTGCGCCAAAACCACCCAAGCCACCCATAACTTCAGGACGGGATGTGCTTTTCGCAACACCTTTAATACGATCAACCAGGGCGTTACCCGCGTCAATATCAACGCCGGCGTCTTTGTAGCTCAGGGAGCTGTTGTCAGAACCAGTAGACATGGAACAGTAAACCTTTCATGTACAAGGAAAGAGGGAAGAAAAATAATTCGCGTATTCTACCGTTTCTTGCGTCTGTAATACACTCATCTGGGCAATGAATATGAAATATTTATGTGTGATGTTACAGTTACCCTCTTTATTATTGAGCAACATTTCGGGCGATCTAATGGACTTGATGCGGACCTTTTTTACAGCGCTTCTGATTATCTTATCCCTGCCATTAAATGCAGCGACGGTCACTGATCTGTATCGGGCCACGCTGCCGGTCAGCCAGCAGAGTGCGGCACCGGATCAGGCTGCGTTGCAGCAGGGGCTTCGTCAGGTTCTGGTGAAGGTCTCCGGCAACAAGGCGTTGCTGGGCAACCCGTTGATTCAGAGCCAGCTTTCGGCTGCGCCCGGATTTCTGCAGCAATTCAGCTATCAGGGTACGGTTGATGCTCAGAAACTGGTACTGGATTTCAGCCCGGCTGCGGTAAATGAACTGCTCTCGCGCAGCGGATTTAAACCGCTCGGTGAATCAAGGCCTGCCGTTCTGGTCTGGCTCGCAACAGAGCTGCAAGGGGAGCGGGACTTCGTCCTTGCCGAAGATTCATTGCAGGATCAGTTGTCTGATAAGGCAGCACTGCGCGGTTTGCCATTGCAGTTTCCTTTGCTCGATCTGACGGATCAGGCTGCGTTGCCAGTGAGCGATCTCTGGGGCCTGTTTGCTGAGCCTGTCGCTCAGGCATCAAAGCGTTATCGCCCTGATGCCGTTGTTGCCGGGCGTATTACCCCAACCCCGGCAGGCAAGGTACAACTCGACTGGAGCCTGTCCGGTAGCAGCGATCCGCAGCGCTTTTCCAGCACGGGGACGCTGGATGAGGTGTTAACTGAACTGGTTGAAACCACGGCTGACCAGATCCTGCAGCCGGTGGTAACCCATGGTCTCAGTTATTATCAAAAGGGCATCGCTGTTCGGGTCAGTAACGTGAACAGTCTGGCGGCTTATATTCAACTGAATGATTTCCTGAAAAGCTTGCCGGTTGTGCGTGAAGTGAATACAGAGCGTGCCCGGGGCAGTGATCTGGTGCTGCGTGTGCAACTGGATGGCAGCGAAGCGCGTTTGCAGCAGGCGATCAGTGTTGATCAGCGGTTGCAGCCTGCTGACCTGATCGCTAATCCGGATGGTAGCCGCTCACTGAGCTACCGCTGGCAGGAATAGATGACCTGTTACAGGAGCTCACTAGGATGACTGAGTCACAGCGCTGGTTTTTTCTGATTGTTGCACTGGTACTGGGCGGGCTGGTTTACCTGTTAGCGCCGATTCTCTCGCCATTTCTGGTGGGGGCGCTGCTGGCTTATCTGGCTGATCCGATCGCAGACCGGCTTGAAGCGGCAGGCCTGTCACGGACTCATTCAGTCGTGATTGTGTTTATTGCCATGACCACAGCGCTGGTCCTGTTGATCCTTTTACTGCTGCCGAAACTGGGCTATCAGATTCAGGTGCTGATAGAGAGTGTCCCGCGGGTGGTGGAGTTGTTTGAAACTGTGATAATGCCCTGGTTGCAGGTGACGCTGGGTCTGGCACCGGATGCATTTGATTTTGCGCATATTAAGCAGTTGCTGATCGGCGACTGGCAGAAAACCGGCGATATTATGGGGCGCCTGCTGGGTGGGATTACCCGCTCCAGTATGGCGGTGGTCGCCTGGATTGCCAATCTGGTGTTGATTCCGGTCGTCACCTTTTATCTGCTGCGCGACTGGGATGTGATGATGGATCAGGTAAAACACCTGTTGCCACGGAATATTGAACCCAGAATCTCACTCTGGGCGCGGGAGTGTGACGAGGTGCTGGGCGCATTTATGAAAGGCCAGTTGCTGGTCATGATGGCGCTGGGTGCTGTTTACGCGATCGGTTTATGGATACTGGGGCTTGATCTGGCGCTATTGGTTGGTATGATCGCGGGCCTTGCCAGTATTGTTCCTTATATGGGCTTCTTTGTTGGCATTGTAGTGGCTGGCGTGGCCGCCTTTATGCAGTTTCAGGATCCGGTAGTACTGGCTTACGTAGGCGTGGTCTTTATGATTGGTCAGGCCCTTGAAGGGATGTTATTTACTCCGCTTCTGGTTGGCGATCGGATCGGCCTGCATCCTGTTGCGGTTATTTTTGCTATTATGGCCGGCGGCCAGCTTTTTGGCTTTGTTGGCGTGCTGTTAGCACTGCCGGTGGCCGCTGTGATTATGGTACTGCTGAGGCACCTGCATGATGGTTATAAAACCAGTAAATTGTATGCCTCTGAGCAGCCTGAAGACCCTGAACAACCCGAACCATTGATGAATGACAACTGATCACCCATTTCAGATTCCGCTTTCCGTTGGACTGCGTGATGATGCCCGCTTCGAAAACTTCTATGCCCAGGGTAATGAGCTGCTCTGCGCCAGCCTGAAGGCGGCTGCGTGTGGTCAGGGCGAGCAGTTTGTGTATATCTGGGGAGGCGCCGGTGTCGGCTGTACACATCTTCTGCAGGCCGTGTGTCACGAAGCAGAACCGGTGGGACGCAGCGCCGGTTATATTCCTCTGGATGAGCTGAAGCATCTGGGTAGTGGCATTCTCGAGGGGATGGAGTTTCTGGATCTGGTCTGCATTGATGGTGTTGATGCAGTTGCCGGAGATAAAGTCTGGGAAGAGGGGTTATTCCACTTCTTTAACCGCATTCGGGAACAGGGCAACACCCTGATCATTGCCGCTTCAGCCGCGCCACGCCAGTTGGGAATTCTGTTGCCGGATCTGGCTTCACGTCTGAGCTGGGGAATCGTGTTTCAGGTACAGGCACTGGATGATGAAACCAAACTCAAGGCGATTCAGATGCGGGCCAGCGCGCGCGGACTTGAATTTTCGGATGAGGTTGCCCGTTTTCTGCTGCACCATGCCAGCCGCAATATGAATGATCTTACCTTCCTGCTGGATACACTGGATCAGGCGTCACTGAGCGCCAAGCGCAAGGTCACTATCCCGTTTATCAAGGAAGTGACAGGCCTCTGAGCACTTTCAGGCGCTGAGGCTTTTTCGGCTTCTGGCGCTATCTCTTCTGCCGGTCTACCCTGACCTTTGTTATCCATTCTTCATGGTTTTGTCATGTTTTTTTGCAATTGCGTAAAGCAGAATGGAGGGCATCTGGAAAGCCCGGTTTAAGGAGCGATTATGTATGAGTAAGAAACACATGACCGACAAACTACAGGCCAGGATCGACAAGGAAGGGCTTGTATTCATGGAAGAGTCTGTGCGTTTTACTGTGACCCATACCAGTCCTAAAGGTAAGCTTTTAGGCCGTGACTGGCATAAAGGTGATCTTGTGGTGACGTCAAAACGTCTGCTGCTGGTGTCTGAAAAGGTTAAATACCTTAATATTAAATCCAGCGATGAGCGTTTTTCGGCGACTAAGTTTTTCGAAGATAATGTTGCCTGTCTCGAAGTGGACTTTATGAAAGATCCGGACAGCAAGCGCAGTCTGGTGTTCCATATCTATACCCCCGGCGTTGATAAACTGATTAAGCTGATCGAGGCGCTTTAGTCGGCGTCTGTTTCTGTAACCCTGGCACCTGATACGGCCGGGGTCTGTCACTTGAATTATCCCGTCATCTGCCGCATCATGCCGCTTTTTTGCGGAAGATCGTGTGTACCGTATTGTTGAACAAAATGACCAGTTCATCCTGATTAACAAATCGGCAGGTATTGCCGTACATAAGGATCAGGAAGAGGCGGGTCTGGCGATGCTGCTGAAGCAGAATCTGGGGCTGGATGCTCTGTTTCCGGTGCACCGGCTGGATAAGGTCACCTCGGGGTTGATGCTGTTTGCCAGACAGGCATCGGCTGCGGCTGAGTTGTCGGAGCAGTTTCGACTGCGTCAGGTCGAGAAATACTATCTGGCGATTTCAGCTACGAAGCCTCAGCGTAAGCAGGGCCTGATTGTCGGTGATATGGTTAAAGCGCGCAGGGGGAGCTGGAAGCTGCTTAAAACCCGGGAAAACCCGGCTGTGACGCAGTTTCTCAGCCGCTCACTGAAGCCGGGCTATCGCCTGTTTTTGCTCAAACCTGCAACCGGAAAAACCCACCAGATCCGGGTGGCTCTGAAAAGTGAAGGGGCTCCGATTCTGGGGGATCCGGCCTATAATGGAGCGACGGCAGATCGCACCTATCTGCATGCATATGCCCTGCGATTTCAGCTTAACGGGCATGAGTACTATTTTACCTGTTTACCGGATCAGGGTGAGCATTTTGATGCGCCCTGTCGCGATCTGGTCTGCACTGAGTTCGCTGACCCCGGTTCCCTGAACTGGCCCGGGCTGCCAAATAATCTGATTAAGGTTACATCATGACTGAAGAAAACGAACGTATCGAACGTGACTTTAACCTCCGGGACGCGGATGAAAAGCATGCATTTCTGAATGAGACCTGGTGCGACAATTGCCAGGAGGTCAATCTGGGGATGGTTGATCCGGTGGAGTATGAGTTGAATTCAATTATCTTCATTGAAGGTAAGTGTGCTAAATGCGGTTCAGTGATTCTGACTGAACTGACTGATGATGAATTCTGAGCGGAGTGTCTGAGTTGTCTGCGGATTACGATAATCGTTTTGGCGGTACCCGCCGGCTCTACGGTGTGGATACAGTGGATCGGTTTCAGCAGAGCCATATCTGTGTTATCGGCATAGGCGGAGTCGGTTCCTGGGCGGCCGAAGCGCTGGCCAGAACCGGTATAGGTAAGATCACTCTGATCGATCTGGACGATGTCTGTATCACCAATACCAACCGGCAGATTCATGCGCTGGACGGCAATGTAGGTCGGGCTAAAACCGAGGCGATGGCGGAGCGTATCCGGCTGATCAATCCGCAGTGCGAAGTGCATGAGATTGAAGATTTTATCACCCGGGAGAACATTCCTGAGCTGATTACTGATGCCTTTGATTATGTCATTGATGCGATCGACAGCGTCAAAGAGAAGGCCGCGCTGATCGCTCACTGCAGCTATCGAAAAATTCCGGTCATTACGGTGGGTGGGGCCGGTGGTCAGACAGATCCTACCAAAATAGAGATTTGTGATCTGGCGAAAACCAGCCATGACCCGCTGGCGGCTAAAGTGCGCTCATTTTTGCGCAGGCACTATCGCTTCAGCAAAAGTGGCCGGCGTTTTGCGGTGGACTGTGTTTACTCCACCGAGCAACTGGTCTATCCGCAACCGGATGGTTCGGTCTGCGCGCAGAAAAGCATAACTGACGGAAATACCCGGCTGGATTGTGCCGGCGGTTTCGGTGCCTCTACCTGTGTTACCGCCAGTTTTGGTTTTGCTGCGGTTGCGCGGGTGCTGGAGAAGTTGCAGCAGCGTTGGCAGAGAGAGGCTGAGCGCGCAGCAGGGCAATAAAGACACAAAGACGGAAAAGGGAGCCAATGGCTCCCTTTTTTAATTGTTTTACAGGCGGTGCGGTTACTGGGTGTTGTAACCGGGGCGCCCGATCATGATAGAGATCAGTGCGGCCAGACCAAGGAACCAGCAGTACTGGACAGAGGTCACCAGTTCCAGTGGCGAGACCCCGGCAATGGATGAAGCCAGCAGAATCTGTGCACCCCATGGGATCATGCCCTGCACAACGCAGGAGAAGATATCCAGCAGGCTGGCGGAGCGTTTAGGGTTCACGCCATAACGCTCTGCGATATCTTTCGCCAGTGATCCGGTAATCACAATGGATACTGTGTTATTGGCGGTACAGAGGTTAGTTGCAGACACGCTGGCAGCAATGCTCAGTTCGCCTGCACGACGGCCGTTGTTGCTGCGGGTCAGCTTTTCAATGCAGGCCGCGATAAAACTCAGGCCTCCCTGATGTTTAATCAGTGCACCCAGACCACCGATCAGCATCGACAGGATCATAATCTCCTGCATGCCGGTGTAACCGTCATAAATCTGCTTGGACAGTTGCGCCACGCTGTAATCCGCTACACTGATAAAACCAACGCCGCCTGCCAGCAAAATACCGCTGAGCAGCACCAGCATGACATTTACCCCGGCTACCGCCAGTACCAGTACGGTCAGATAGGGCAGTACTTTGATCAGCTCATAGTCGGTCTGACTGACTTCGCCGGTGTTGCTCTGGAAGGCGAGGAGGATCATGGTCAGAATGGCGGCTGGCAGGGCGATCATCAGGTTCAGTTTGAATTTATCGCGCATCTCACAGCCCTGAGTTCGGGTGGCTGCAATCGTAGTGTCTGAGATAATTGACAGGTTATCGCCGAACATTGCACCGCCGACAACAGCGCCTACAGTCAGCAGCAGCGGCAGTTCACTGGCTTCGGTGATCCCGACAGCCACCGGCGCTACCGCGGCGATGGTTCCCATTGAGGTTCCCATTGAGGTAGCAATAAAGGCGGCAATCGCAAAAATGCCCGGCAGCAGAAGCCACTCAGGGATGATGCTCAGGCCCAGATTGACCGTGGCATCCACGCCGCCGATCGCTTTGACGACAGAAGCAAAAGCACCGGCCAGCAGAAAGACCACGACCATGGTGATGATAGTGGAATCACCAATGCCGCGAATAAAGTGTTCGAGGCGCTCGTTGAGACTGCCTTTGGCTAACAGAAGAGAGAGTGCAACCGCAGGCAGAATCGCTACCGGTGCGGAGATCTGGTAAAACGCAAACTCAGTCCCCTGAGCCTGATAGTAAAGACCGCTGCCAATAAACAGGGCCAGAAACAGCGCCAGCGGTAGCAGCGCCAAGGGATTGGAGGTGTTCATGGTTGGTGTTCCTAAACAGTCGAC
This sequence comes from Neptuniibacter halophilus, assembly GCF_030295765.1. NCBI lineage: Bacteria > Pseudomonadati > Pseudomonadota > Gammaproteobacteria > Oceanospirillales > Oceanospirillaceae > Neptuniibacter > Neptuniibacter halophilus. The sequence continues at coordinate 3,456,650 of NZ_AP027292.1, forward strand.
CCGGGATAGCAGGTCTGCTTTGGGTGCTGTGCCGGGATCGTCCGGCAGCAGCCTGATAAAGGTCGCCAACGATACCGTTTTAAGCCGCTAAAATAAATCAAATTTAGCTCATATTGATATTAATAAAATTTCTTTAATTCTGTTTAGTTATAACGAGAGAGGGAGCTCAGAACAGCTCAATATCGCCTTCGAAGGTGTTGGCGAGCTGCACCTTGCCGGAACTGGCCAGGGCCTCAAAGCTGTGCACCTGATTGCGACCATTTTCTTTGGCAAAGTAGAGTGCCTGATCGGCCCGGTCGATGAGCAGGGGTAAGGATACGCCGTCTTCTATGGCGGTATAGCCGATGCTGACGGTTACCTGTCCCAGTTGCGGGAATTCAGCCTGAGCAACCACTTCGCGAAAGCGGTTCAGGACCTGATCGGCAGTGTCCAGCGAAATGCCCCGCAGGGCAACGGCAAACTCTTCGCCGCCATAGCGGAACAGCAGGTCATCTTCACGGAAGGTAGACTGCATCAGTTGGGCAAAAATCAGCAGCACTTCATCGCCAAACAGGTGGCCATAGTCGTCATTAACCCGCTTGAAATGGTCAATATCCAGCAGGGCAAAGCACCACAGATCCGGTAATTTGTCGCTGCTGCGTCGTTTTGCGCTGTTCTGTTGCAGTAGGTGGCTGATCTGCTGATCAAAGGCCTGTCGGTTGCTCAGCCCGGTAAGTGCATCATTCAGGGCGGAGAACATAAAGAAGCGCTGGTTGGAGTAGACCCGTACCAGCTTTTGCATAATCGGGTGTAGTTCACTGGATTGCTCCACCCGATCACAGACCAGTACACCGCTGAGGGAGTGGAGAATACCAAAACCGTAATAGGAAAATTTCTCATCCTGCGAAAAGAAAAAACGTGCTTCCTGTTGTGGCAGAAGTCGGTGATTGAGGTCTGGTGCAGCGTCGGATAAGGGTTCCGTACTTTTTATCAGACGGGGCGCACTCTGGTCTGCTTCCTGATAATCATACAGCCAGTATCGGCTGTCGGGATTCAGTTTTCGCGCAGTATCCACCAGACAGTCAGCCAGTGAGTTCTGGTCCCGCTGTTCGGTGAGTGCCACAAGCAAGTCGCAGTAGTCAGAATCAGTGACAGCGGCTGATGACATGTAAAGGCGCCCGTAAGAATAAAAACATAATATTAGCCTTTTTTGCCTGATATTTTAAGCGTGTGTAGCCGGTTGTCGGCTTGTACGGATAAGCGGTGGGCGGAAAGTACCCGGCAGGGACATTCGGTTAGTTATGTTGTCGCTGCTGTGGTACCCGGCGGATAAAAAAAGCCCCTCACGCAGAGGGGCTGAAAAATGCGTTAACTCGTGGCGAGGCCAGAGTTGAAGATGGGATGCAGATGAGCTTCAGAACTGCCCCATGTCCCGGGCAGATCAAGCCGCAATTGCCATTTTAGTATGGCACGCAATTGTGCGGTGCAGCATTGAACTTTAGTGTCTTTTTTGAATGATCCTTCTGGTACTAAAGTTCTGTCATTAATATTTACTCGATGATCTGGTCATCCCGGGTACGGAACGGATGCCAGGGGTAGGTGCCCATAATCCGGACATCCTTGGCAAAAAAGTCCAGTTCCTGCAGCGCATACTGCATTGCCTTCTGTTCCGGGTGCCCTTCGACATCAAGATGGAAGCTGGTGGCCGTCATGCTGTCGGATGCCATATAGCTTTCCAGTTTCAGCATGTTGACGCCGTTCGTTGAGAATCCGCCGAGTGCTTTGTACAGCGCCGCAGGAATATTGCGCACGGTGAACATAATTGAGGTCATAAAGCGGATATCTGAAACCAGTTCCGGCATATGGCTGTCGCGGGCCAGAATCAGAAAACGGGTGGTGTTGCCGCTTTTATCCTGAAAGTTATCCTGCAGGATATCCAGATCATAGAGTTCTGCGGCGAGGCTGGAGGCGATAGCGGCATGGCCGTGTTTCGGTTCTGCACTGAGATCGGCCGCGGCGCCTGCGGTGTCGAGGCTGGCCACGGGTTTAATACCCAATTGGTTGATGTTGCCGTCACACTGCGCCAGGGCCTGTGGATGAGAGGCGACGGTGGTGATCTCTTCCAGGCGGCTGCCACGTGGCGCCAGCAGGCAGTGATTAACCGGCTCAAAGTGCTCACCTACAATGTGCAGTTTGGTTTTTGGCATCAGGCGATAGATCTCTTCAACCCGGCCCGCAGTGGAATTTTCCAGAGGAATCATCGCCAGGCGGGCTTTACCGCCTTCAACCATAAACATCGCCTCAGCAAAGGTGGCACAGGCCCGGGCATCCAGTTCCGGATGCGCTTTGCGACAGGATAGATGGGAGTACGCACCGGGTACACCCTGATAGGCGATGATGGCTGGCAGATTGGTCATATTCGTAAGTCTGTTTACTTAAGGGCTGAATTGAGGCGCACATTATTACACAGAGATAAAAACTCTGTTACTGTTCCTGAGTTTAATCAGCGATAAACCCGTATCTATGACCCCCGAACGTACCCAACGCCTGCTTCAGGTGCTGCACCGGCGCCAGCCTGATCTGAGCCTGATCGCGGATCAGGTGAATAAGCCTCGTAATCTCTCTGCCCTGATTCGCAACTGCGATGCGGTGGGGATCCATCAGGTGCACACCGTGGTACCGAAAGAGGGCTACCGTACCTACCGTGGTACCGCCAAAGGCAGTGATTTTTATGTAAAAACCTGCCAGCACGGTGATGTGGAGTCGGCTATTGCCCGGGTTCAGGGCGAGGGTATGCAGGTGGTGGCAGCCCATTTTTCAGACCGGGCGATCGATTACCGTGAATTTGATTACACCCGGCCCTGCGCGCTGCTGATGGGGGCTGAAAAACAGGGTGTCAGTGAGGCAGCAGCGGCGCTGGCAGATGCCCATGTGGTGATCCCCATGATGGGGATGGTTCAGTCGCTGAATGTCTCGACCGCTGCCGGAATTATTCTGGTCGAAGCGCAGCATCAGCGTCAGCAGGCCGGGCTCTATGATCAGCCCCGGTTAGCAGAGGAGGAGATCGTCCGCTCGCTGTTTGAATGGGGCAATCGTGATCTGGCCCGTTACTGTCGTGAAAATGAGCTGGCATATCCTCAGTTAGACGCATGGGGTGATGTGATTGATGCACCGGGTTGGTACCGTTCTGTACGTGAAGGTCGCGCGGCCCGGTTTGACTGGCGCGAGGTTGCGGTTTAATGCGCCAGACCAGGGCTGAAGGCTGACATGGATATCTCCAGACGATTGCTGATCGCCCTGGGCTTCACCCTGTTCAGCATGCTGTTCACCTGGCAGGTGGTTAATCTGACCCGGGACTGGACGCTGCAGCATATTCACCGTCAGGGTTCAGATGAGCTGCTCAATGTGATCTCCCAGCTACGTGCAGCGCTGGATGAGTATCGTTACCTGCCTTTTCTGATCTCGCAGGATACGGATGTGCGCGAGCTGATTCTTTCCTCAACGGAGGAGCGGAGCGAGGAGGTCAGTCTTTATCTTGAGCAGACCAACCTGGTGGCCGGTTCATCATCGCTGTTTCTGCTTAACCGCAATGGCCGTGTGACCGCCTACAGCCATTGGCGTGATGAACAGGATTTTTATCTGCGCAGTCATCAGGATCAGGCCTACTTTCAGCAGGCTAAGAGTGGTCACCGCGGGCGTCAGTTCAGCCTGAATCCGCAAACCCGTAGCCCGGCTTATTACCTTTCTTCTCCGATTTATGATGGCACCCGGTTCAGCGGTGCTGCCGTGGTACGTATTGAGCTGCAGAGGCTGGTGAGCAAGCTCCGCTCGACCGGCGCTTTGCTGTTGCAGGATAACAGCGGTGTGTTGTTTTACAGCTCAGCGGTGTTGTCCCGGTTCAAACCGATGCAGCAGCAGGTACAGATCGAGACAATTCCCCTCAGCGATGGCATCAGCGCAGAGGTGTGGCAGGCGCAGGGGCGACACTGGCTGGCACGGAGCGTACGTCTGGATGATCTGGACTGGCAGGTGACGGTGCTCAACGATGCCAGCATGGTGCAGAAAAATATTCGCCACGCGACCCTGTTTTCGCTCGGTGGCTGCCTTGCCTTTGGATTGCTCGGGCTGTTGCTGCGCGAGCGCCAGCTCAAGCTGCGTTCACAGAACGAAACCCGCGCCGCACTGGCGCGCAGTGAAGCGCAGCAAAAAGCGATTATCAATAATGCTCAGGTAGGCTTGCTGCTGGTTAATGCACAAGGGCGCATTACCTTTGCCAATGAGATGGCGCTGCAACAGTTTGCGGTATCGATGGCGCTGATAATCAATAAGCCGGTGATTGAGTTGCTGGTAGCCGAGGGCGAGACGCCGCTGGCACGGATGCTTGGCCGATTAGGTGAAAAAGGTTTCGCGCCGCTGGTGGGCTACGAGGCGGTGGGTAATCGCGGCGATGGTTCGCAGTTTCCGCTGATGATCTCGGTACGTAAGATGCAGGGGCAGCAACCGCCACAGTTTCTGGTGACCTTAATCGATATTTCACGCCGCAAAGGGCTGGAGCTGGCGCTGCAGAGCGCTAATGAATCGCTGGAGCAGAAAGTAGAGGCCCGCACTCAGGCACTGAAAGAGGCGCAGGAGGAGCTGGTTCAGGCCGGAAAACTGGCGGTGCTGGGGCGTATGTCGACCGCAGTGGTACACGAACTTAACCAGCCGTTGACCGCGATCCGCAACTATGTGGCGATCTGCAAGCAGTTGACCGCGCAGCCGGAGATGCTGGCCGAGAGCCTGCTTGAAATAGAAGATCTGACGCAGCGTATGGCGCAGATTACCAGTCAGCTAAAAACCTATGCATTTAAAAAGCCGGAGCAGACCCGTCCGGTCTCGCTGCAACTGGTTATCGAGCAATCGTTGCAGTTATTCCGCCAGCGGCTGGCCGATGAGGCCGTGCAGTTAGAGCTGAATCTGCCAGCGCAGGGGCTGTATGTCATGGGTGATAATGCCCGCCTTGAACAGGTGCTGGTAAATCTCATTAAAAACGCGCTGGATGCGATGCAGGAACAGCAGCGTAAAGTCCTGACCATCCGTCTTAAGGGTTCGGCCAGACCGGAGCTGGAGGTGATGGATACCGGCAGTGGCATTTCACCGCAGATGCTGCCGCAGCTATTTGATCCCTTCGCCACGTCGAAACCCATTGGTGAAGGGCTGGGACTCGGACTTGCAATTGTGAAATCCATTGTGCGTGATCTGGGGGGCGATATCAGTGCTGAAAACCGTGAAGGGGGAGGCGCCTGTTTCCGTCTCTGGCTGCCGCCTTGTCAGGCGCAGGTTGAGGTAGAGGAGAGTTACAAGTGATTAGCGATTCGAGTCAGTCCCCACGGGGCAAAGTGCTGCTGGTGGATGATGAAGCCGCGGTGCGCCGTTCCACAGAGAAATGGTTGCAGATGGCGGGCTTTGAGGTGATTGGCTGCAGCAGTGCCGCCGAGGCGCTGGCTCAGTTTACCCCGGAATTTCCCGGTGTGGTGGTGAGCGATGTGAAGATGCCGGAGATGACAGGTCAGGCGTTGATGGCTGAGCTGCTGAAGCAGGTTCCCGGCTTCCCTGTGGTGCTGGTCACCGGTCACGGTGATGTGGATATGGCTCTGGCGGCGATGCGTCAGGGCGCTTACGATTTCATTGAAAAGCCATTTAACCCCGAGCGATTAGTGGAAACTATTCAGCGCGCCTGCGAAAAGCGCCGTCTGATGCTGGAAAACCTGCGCCTGCAGCAGCATCTCTCTTCATCCAGCGGTATTGATCGTCGGCTGATCGGTATGTCGCCGGCGATTCAGCGTCTGAAACAGGAGATCCTGACCCAGGCAGAGCTGGATACCAACGTGATTATTTATGGTGAAACCGGTACCGGCAAGGAGCTGGTCGCGCAGTCTCTGCATGAGTTCAGTCCCCGCAGCAGTAAAAACTTTGTGCCGATTAACTGCGGCGCGATACCGGAGTCGCTGATCGAGAGTGAGTTGTTCGGGCATGAGGCCGGTGCATTTACCGGTGCCAATAAGCGCCGGATCGGTAAGTTTGAATACGCCAGTGGCGGCACCTTGTTTCTTGATGAGATCGAGAGCATGCCACAGCACCTGCAGATAAAATTGTTACGGGCTTTGCAGGAGGGCGTAATCGAACGCCTCGGTGGCAACACCCCGATCAGTGTCGATCTGCGGGTAATTGCTGCTGCGAAAACCGATCTGCGGGAAGAGGAGAGCTTCCGTGAAGATCTGTTCTACCGCTTGAATGTCGCTCAGTTGCATATCGCACCGTTGCGCGAGCGGCTGGAAGATGTGCCATTGCTGTTTGAGCATTATGTGCGAATGACCTCCGAGGAGCATGCCCGCGAACAGCGGCTGTTGCCGGATCAGGATATCCGCACCCTGCAGAGCTATGCCTGGCCGGGTAACGTACGGGAGCTGAAAAATATCGCCATGCGCTATGCACTGGACCGGCGCATGAGCGTGGCGGATATTCTGTTCCCGGAAGAAAAACCGCTACAGCTTTCTGCGCTGAACGACGATCCCGGTCAGCCACTGGCGGTGCAGGTGGCTGCCTTCGAAGCGGAGGTAATCAAGCGTTCACTGGAACTCCATCAGGGCAACATTAAAGCCGTGATGGAAACCCTGGATCTGCCACGCCGTACGCTGAACCAGAAGATGGCCCGCTACGGCATCAACCGCTCCGATTTCACCTCAACACCGGATTGATCCTCTCTGTCTGACGGCGCCTGCAGTGATCATTGGACGGCATAGGCAATTTTTTGCTTACCGCCGATTTCCCGCTGCAGTCGCGGCTGATATGGCCCCGAAACAGCTTATCTCCCGTTTTCTTTTCCGGGTTTTGGCAGCGAAAAACCGGGGATGAGCTATATTTTGCCTATGTTTTTTCTGGCCGATCGGCAATTTTTTGCTTATGGCGTTGTCGGTGTTTCTGTTCTGCTCATGTAACTTGCTGTTTCTTAAGGGATAAAATTAATTTTTGTCGTTGGCACCTGCTTTGCTATACCAGTGGGTAACAATCTGAAAATGAAAAACCTCAAACTGCAGAAGGATAAGAGGATGACAATAACAAAACGCACTTTTATCAAAGGGATGGGTCTGGCACTGGCGATGGGTACCGCAATCGGTAGCGCCGGACTGGTACAGGCGGACGAAAAACGCTCCTACATTCTGGCGACCGCTTCAACCGGTGGTACCTACTATCCGGTAGGTGTAGCACTGGCAACGCTGACCAAGGTGAAACTGGAGCCTCAGCACAAAATTTCTATGTCCGCGATTAACTCCGCAGGTTCCGGGGAAAACGTCAAACTGCTGGGTGAAAATGAAGCACAGTTTGCCATCCTGCAGGGCCTTTACGGTGCCTGGGCCTGGAACGGTGAAGGTCGTCTGAAAGAGAGCGGCGCGAATAAAAACCTGCGTTCTGTGACCATGTTATGGCAGAACGTAGAACAGTTTGTTGTGAAGAGCGACTATGCCAAGACCGGCACTATCTCCGATATCAACGGTTTTGCCGGGAAGAAGTTTTCCATCGGTAAGAAAAACTCTGGTACAGAGGGTTCAGGCAGAACCATTCTGAGCAATCTGGGTGTTGATGCTGATGGCTTTAATCTGGCACACATGGGCTATGGTGCCTCTGCCGATGCCCTGCAGAACGGTACTATCGACGGCATGAATATCCCGTCCGGTGTGCCGACCTCGGCTATTACCCGCGCGCATGCCGCACTGGGCAGTGACATTACGGTACTGGATTTTACCGATAAGCAGATCGAACAGGCCAATGGTGGCTATAAGCTGTGGACCCGTTATGTGATTCCGGCCAATACCTATCCGGGTCAGACCAAAGAGATTCAGACCATGGCGCAGCCAAACTTCCTGGCGGTGCGTGATGATATCTCCGAGGAAGATGTTTATCTGCTGACTAAGACTGTGTACGAGAATCTGGCTTTCCTCAACGGCATTCACAAAGCCACCAAAGCGATGGCGCTGGATAAAGCGATCGCCGGTCTGCCGGTTCCTCTGCACCCGGGTGCGGCACGTTTTTACAAAGAAAAGGGCATTCAGATACCCGATCACCTGATTGCCGACTAAACTGGAGTGACGGTTGCCGGATTTTCTTCTCAAAGATGTCCGGTGCCAGGCAGGGCCTGCTGGTCTGAGACCGGCAGCGCCGTCCCTCTCCTGAACCGTGTTCAAACCGGCGCGGTCTGGCTACCAGCGAGGCCAGGCCCGCGCCAATCTTCAGCTCTCCTTTTGCACACTGCTATTCTTTAACCGGAAGAGGCTGAGCTGTCTGTTATCTGATAAGTGAAAAACCTATGGCTACTGATACCCCGGCAACGGATCAAGAACTGAGTGATAAGCTGAAAAGTCTGGAACTGGCCAAACGCCCTGACCAGTCACTGACAGGAAAGCTGATCTACTGGATTGGTGTGGTTTTCGCACTGGCTCACATTTATTTCAATACTCTGGGAACCTGGTCGGAACTCTATGTTTCGGCGTTGCATTTCGGTGGCTTTGCGCTGATCTGTGCGCTGATGGTCCCGATGTTCAGTGGACAGAGCGCGGCCAGCCAGAAGCTGGCACTGGTGCTGGATATACTTCTGGGCCTGGCGGCTATCATCTGCGCACTTTACCTAATCGGATTTGAGGATGCGCTCTATGACCGGGGGGTGAAATTTGCCGGTCTGGACTGGGTATTCTCGATCAGTGCAATCTTTATCGCACTGGAGATGGCAAGGCGCACGACCGGCTGGTTCATTCCCTGTCTGATACTGGTTGCCCTGACCTATGTGTTCTGGTGGGGTAAGTATGTAGACGGGATCTTTGGTTTTGCCGGGCTGAGTCTGGAAACACTGCTCTACCGCTCCTATTTCTCGTCTGAAGGGATGTTTGGGCAGATCGCCCGAATCTCCTGGACCTATGTTTTCATGTTTATTCTGTTCGGTGCTTTTCTGGTCAAATCCGGCGCCGGTGATTTTATCATCGAGCTGTCGCGCTGTGCGGCAGGGCGTTTTGTCGGCGGTCCGGGGTTTGTCGCAGTGCTGGGCTCTGGCCTGATGGGGTCTGTATCGGGATCCTCAGTAGCGAATACCGTTTCAACCGGGGTGATCACCATCCCCCTGATGCGCCGGGCCGGTTTTCCGGCACGTTTTGCCGCAGGGGTCGAGGCTGCGGCGTCCACCGGTGGTCAGTTGATGCCACCGGTGATGGGCGCGGGCGCTTTTATCATGGCGTCTTACACGCAGATCCCCTATCTGGATATTATCGCTATCGCGGCGTTGCCTGCGCTGCTGTACTTCCTCTCGGTGGGCTTCTTTGTCCGGGTCGAAGCCAAACGTAGCCATGCGCATGCGGTTGAGATGGACACCCGGCCGATTGGCGAGGTATTTCGCGAAGGCTGGCACTTCCTGTTGCCACTGGTGGTGCTGGTCGGGTTGCTGATCTATGGGTTTACGCCAACCTATGCGGCTGGTCTGTCGATTATCTCCGTGGTGGTCTCCTCCTGGTTGTCGAAGCATCCGATGGGGGTGAGTGATATTCTTGATGCGCTGGCGCAGGGTTCTAAAAATATGGCAACCACGGCCATGTTGCTGATCTCTGTTGGGCTGGTGGTGAATGTGGTAGCGATGACCGGTATCGGCAACACCTTCTCACTGATGGTGACCGACTGGGCCGGAGGCAGCCTGCTGGTAACGCTGGTTCTGGTGGCGCTGGCTTCGTTGATTCTGGGTATGGGGTTGCCGGTAACGGCGGCTTATATCGTACTGGCAACCCTGTCTGCACCGGCGCTGTATGGTCTGATGGCCGAAAGTCGCCTGCTGGATATGCTGGTGTCCGGTACGCTGCCTGAGGCTGCTAAAACCATCTTTATGCTGGTGGACATGGAAAAGGTGGCGCTGTTGTCAGCCCCGATGAGTGCGGTGGATGCTCAGGCGTTACTGGCTATTGTGCCGGCTGATTTCAAAGGGCAACTGCTTGAGCAGGCGATGGCGCCGGAAACGCTGGCGATGATCCTGCTTTCCGCGCATATGATTATCTTCTGGCTGTCGCAGGATTCTAACGTGACGCCACCGGTGTGTCTGACGGCCTTTGCGGCTGCAGCGATTGCTAAAACCCCGCCCATGGCTACCGGCTTTACCGCCTGGAAAGTGGCAAAAGGCCTGTATATCGTTCCCTTGCTGTTTGCCTATACCAACTTTATTGGTGGTACAGCGATAGAGGTCTTCAGCATCTTTATCTTTGCTGTGTTCGGTCTTTATGCCTTTGTCGGTTTTATGGAAGGTTATCTGGAAGGGCGTCTGAATCTGGTGCTGCGTATCTTGTGCGGCGTGTTAGCCGTGGCGCTGCTCTGGCCACATGGGCTGTTGTTACTGAATCTGCTGGCCAGTGCTGCGTTTGTTGGCATTTTCATATACAGCCGCAAGTTCTTCGTCGAACAGGCTGAACCGGCTGAATAAGCCATCTCAACACAGCCACCGTCTGAAAGGTATCAGCGGTGGCTGTTCAGATTGACCCCCTTTGGTCGTCGGGCCGTCCAGTAGGTCTGATTCCAGTAGGGGTTGCTTAATCGACTCAGGGTGACGCCGCGGCTGGTGGAGGCGTGAAGAAATACGCCCTGTTCCAGATAAACGCCGACGTGGCGTTGTTTGCTGCCGGTTCTGAAAAAGACCAGATCGCCGGGCCGCAGGTCTGCGCGGGCAACACTGACTCCGCTATTAAGCTGATCCTGCGTCGTTCGTGGCAGATCAACAGCAAACTGTTCATTAAACGTGATCTGTGTGAAGGCAGAACAGTCGATGCCCTCACGGCTGGTGCCTCCTAACTGATAGCGGGTTCCCTGCCAGCGGCTGTGTTGCTGCATTAACGCCTGGCTTACGGGCGAGTCAAAGCGGGGCAGAGGCGGGCTGGCCGGTCCGGTAGCGCTGCTGCAACCAAACAGCAGGCCGCTGAGTAATATAAGGCTTAAACCGTTGTGACTGGTCATACTGACCTCCTGCGGAAAAACTCACCTCGTTTGCGCTTAGTATAACCCCAACTAATATTTACTGAAGGCTAAGAAACCTGCGAACAAATCGGGCAGAGCGCTATCGGGACGGATTCGCAGGTTGCTTAAGTGAACGATAGCCGGGCAGGGCCGGGTGAATTGAGGTTTGTCAGCAGAATTTTGCCAAAAGCGTTTGGCTTTCCGGGCCTAACTGCCTATCATGCCCAGCTCTTTTTTTTCAGCCAGAGTAAGCGATTTTATTAATGACCGAAGAATTTCAGATCGGCCAGCGCTGGTACAGCTATACCGAAGCAGAACTCGGCCTGGGTGTTGTTACCGGGTTGGTCAATCGACGCGTAACCCTGATGTTTCCGGCAACCGGAGAAGAACGAACCTACGCGCAGAGTAATGCGCCTCTGAGTCGAATCGTATACCCCCTGGGGGACATGATTACCGATGAGGATGGTTTGAGCATGACCGTAACCCGGCATGAACAGAGCAACGGCTGCGTGATCTACCTCGGTGATGATGAAGCGGGTAATGAACAGGTTATCCATGAAGCTTCTCTGGAAAGTTCCGTACACTTCAGTAAACCCTACGAGCGTCTGTTTGCCGGACAGATCGATAAGCTGCGTCATTATGAACTGCGTCAGGAAACGCTGAAGCTTGTGCATCAGCATCGCAACTCTGACGCTTACGGTTTGCTTGGCCCCCGGGTCGAGCTGTTACCGCACCAGTTTTATATCGCCTCTGAGGTGGGTAAGCGTGAGGCACCGCGGGTACTGCTGGCGGATGAAGTAGGTTTGGGTAAAACCATTGAGGCGGGGTTGATCCTGCATCAGCAGTTGGTTCTGGGGCTGGCACGTCGGGTGCTGATTGTTGTGCCTGACAGCCTGATTCACCAGTGGCTGGTGGAGATGCTGCGCCGTTTCAATCTGCTGTTTACGATCCTTGATGAGGGACGATGTGTTGATGCTGAGGGCAATCCGTTTGAATCTGCGCAACTGGTTCTGAGCCCGCTTTCTCTGTTCAGCCGTGATGAAACCTATCTGCAACAGGCGGTGGCAGCCGGTTGGGATCTGATGGTGGTGGATGAAGCGCACCATCTGGGCTGGAGTGAAACCGGCGCGAGCCATGCCTATCAGTGTGTTGAGCGTCTCGCTGAGCACAGTCGCGGATTACTGCTGTTGACCGCGACACCGGAGCAACTGGGCGTAGAGAGCCACTTTGCCCGGCTCCGGCTGCTGGATCCGGACCGCTACTACGATCTGGAAAAATTTATTGCTGAAGAGCAGGCGTTCAGTTGTGTGAATCAACTGATTGAAACCCTGCAGCAGCCTGAATCCTGGGAGCGCTCATTGAGCGATCCTGAATTTACCCGTTTACTGCATCAGTATCTTGGCGATGAGATGGCGGGTCAGTTAGAGCAGCATAAGAATGATGATTCAGAAGCCCGTGATCAACTGATTCAGGCGACGGTTGACCGTCTGCTGGATCAGCATGGTACCGGGCGGGTGCTGTTCCGTAACACCCGCGACAGTGTGTCCGGTTTTCCGCAGCGTATCCTGCATACCTATGAACTGACGATGCCGGAGGCGTATCGCCCTCTGGTGGCGGATGCACCGATGGAGCAGCGCCTGCATCCGGAAACCCTGATCGGCGATGGTCAGGGTTCGGCCTGGTTGCTAGAAGATAACCGGGCAGACTGGCTGATTCGCTGGCTTGATGATTATCGTAACAGCAAAGTGCTGGTGATCTGTGCCCATGCGCAGACAGCGATCACACTGGAGAAACAGCTGCGCCTGTTCGAGGGCAAACGTACCGCACTGTTCCATGAGGGGATGAGCCTGCTGGAACGAGACCGGGCTGCTGCCTATTTTGCTGAGCCGGAAGAGGGCGCCCAGTTGCTGATCTGTTCTGAGATCGGCAGTGAAGGCCGTAACTTCCAGTTTGCCCAGCATATGGTGATGTTCGATCTGCCACTGAATCCGGATCTTCTGGAGCAGCGGATCGGGCGTCTGGACCGTATCGGTCAGTTGCGTGATGTGAACATTCATGTGCCGTACTTTACGGACAGTGCTCAGGCGGTGCTGTTACGCTGGTTTGCAGAAGGGCTCGGTGCGTTCGAGCAGGTCTGCCCGACAGGACAGACCCTGATGCGTGACTTTGCGCCAGCGTTGCACCAGTGTATGGAGCAGCCTGAAGATCAGGTTCAACTGGAGCAGCTAATCGGTGAAACCGCATCTGCCCAGCAGGCTTTACTGCAGCAGTTGCAGGAAGGGCGTGACCGGTTGCTGGAGCTTAACTCCTGCAAACCGGAAGTGGCCGAAAGTCTGCTGGACGCTGTCAAAGAGGATAGTCAGGCCGGTCAGCTAAGCTCCTACATGGGCCGGGTATTTGATCACTTTGGTGTTGAGCAGGAGACAACCGGTGCCGCCGGGGTAATCCTGCATCCGGGAGATCACATGCTGAATGCACATTTTCCGGGATTACCGGAAGATGGTATGACCGGCACCTTCCTGCGGTCTGAGGCTCTTTCGCGAGAGGATATGCATTTCCTGAGCTGGGAGCATCCGATGGTCAGTGGTGCCATGGAGATGATGCTGGAAGGCAGTTACGGCAGTTCAACACTCTGTACAATGAAGCTGTTACCGCTCAAGGCCGGCAGTCTGCTGATTGAAGCGATCTTCCGTATTCACTGTATTACCGACAGCACACTGCAACTGCAGCGTTATCTGCCGGAAGCATTTGTGCGCCGGGTAATCGACAGCAGTGGTAACGATCTCAGTGGCGTGATTACAGAACAGCACTTTGCAACGCTGGGTAAACGGGTTGGTAAAAACGTTGCCTATAATCTGGTGAAGCATACCCGGGAAGAGATCAGTCAGTTGGTTGACAAGCTGGAGTCCGGTTTGCTGGATACCGAGCAGACCCTGCTGGATGAGGCCCGGGAAAAAGTTACCCGGCATCTTCAGGCGGAACGTTCCCGTCTAGAAGCGCTGGCGGCGGTGAACCCGAATATCCGGGACGAAGAGATCAGCGCTCTGCAGCGGCAGGAAGATGATCTGTTGCAGGCGTTGGCCGGAGCCAGCCTGAAGATGGATGCAATCCGCGTTGCCGTGGTGACTCACGACTGAATATAAGTGGCAGATCAGCATTCGCTCAGAATCCGCAGAGGGCGGTGCTGATCTGCTAATTTTCAGGTTTAGATATAAATACCAATACCCCTTTTGCGGATTTTCCTCCATTATTAAGCCTTACGTGGGGCTTTCTGGCTCCTGACCTGTCGAATACGGTTCTGTTCTCGTGACTCATGGAGGGAGTATGTTCCAGTCACTATCCGGTGTAGCTGATAAGCTGTTGCGCAGTCTCGGCTTTAAAACCATTAATAGTCAGTTAACCCTTTCTTACGCGCTCATCTTTCTGCTGGCTGCTGCCTCGGGCATCAGTCTTTATTTCAGCATGGCGATAAACCCGCAGACCATTAACGTGGCCGGACGACAGCGTATGCTGAGCCAGAAGATTGCCAAAGAGGCGTTGCTGGTTGCGGCGAATGTGGAACAGAGGACAACGCTGGAAAAGACCATGCAGTTGTTTGAAAGCTCGCATCAGGCGATTCTTAAAGGGGATGCTAAGTTAGGCATGAACGCCCTGAAAAATCCGGCGATCATCAGCCAGATGCAACACGTCGGTGACCTCTGGGTCGGCTATAAAAAGCTGATACTGGGTCATATTCAGACGCCCGGGGAGCAGAGTCTGGCGGAGATCACCAAACAATCTCCGGTGATTCTGAAAGAGATGAACAAAGCTGTGGTGATGATGACGAACGAGGCCAGTGAGCGAAATCAGAACCAACTGATGGTTGCACTGATCTGTATCACCGGCATTCTGATTCTGGTTATCTTCAGCCGTATTTTCAGTCTGAGTGCGCTGATGGCCAATATTTCACGTCTTAATGCACGGATGTCGGAAGTCGGTCAGGGGGATTTCTCGCACCGCTTCAATGTCACCCATACCGATAATGAGATCGGTCAGATGTTTTATGCCTATAACCAGATGCTTGACCATGTGGGGCAGTTGCTGAACACGGTGCAGACGGTGGCGCAGAATACTGAGCAACACATTAACAGCGTGGCAGAAGCGACTGCCGATGCCAGCAATGGTGTCAGCCAGCAGTATGAGGATATAGAGCTGGTCGCCGCCGCTATGACAGAGATGAGTGCCACGGTGCAGGAAGTGGCGAACAATGCAGTGGAAGCTGAAAGGGCTGCTCAGGAAGCCGACAATCATGCCAAGCGAGGCGGGGAAGTGGTCAGCCAGTCGGGCGCACAGGCTCAGGAGATGCTGGCGACCCTGAATCAGACGGCCACGATTCTGAAAGAGCTTGAGGAAGAGAGCCTTTCGGTTGGTAATGTTACTTCGGTCATCAATGGTATTGCTGATCAGACCAACCTGCTGGCTCTGAACGCGGCGATTGAGGCAGCGCGAGCCGGTGATCAGGGCCGTGGTTTTGCTGTGGTTGCAGATGAAGTACGCACCCTGGCACAACGCACCCAGCAGTCGACGCAGGAGATTCAGCAGATCATCGAACGTTTGCAGAATAAAGCGCAGACGGCAGTTAATTCGATGGACTCAAGTATGGGAATGGCGGATCGCAGTAGTGAGCTTGCGCGTTCTGCGGCCGAGGTGCTGGAGCAGATCATCGAGTCTGCCAACACCATATCCTCGATGAATACCATGATCTCCACAGCCGCGGAAGAACAGTCTTCGGTGGCATCAGATATTGATAACCGGGTAGTGAGTATTTCGGATGTGGCCGCTCAAACCAAGCAGGATACAGATCGGGTTGTGATGGCGACGGATCAGATCCGGCAGGAAGCTCATCAACTGACCCAACTGGTTAAACAGTTCCGCCTCTGACGCTGATCTACAAGATAAAAAACCACCTTTATTAAGGTGGTTTTTTTTGTTTCAGTAACCGGGCTGTTTTTCCGCTGCTGGAATTAACGCGGCGGGTGGCGCTTGGTTTTTGCTGTGGGCAGTGCCTGCAGGGGGTCATCCGGCCAGGGATGTTTCGGGTAGCGCCCCTTCATCTCCTTTTTTATTTCCGGGTAGCCATTTTGCCAGAAAGTGGTCAGATCCTGAGTGACCTGTAAAGGTCTCCGGGCCGGGGAGAGCAGATGCAATTGCAAAGCGATACCGTGACCGATCGTGGGCGTCGTTATGCAGCCAAACATCTCCTGAAGCTTAACCGCCAGAACCGGCGGGTTGCTGCTGTAGTCTATCCGGATGCGCGAGCCTGAAGGCACCTGAAAACGCTCCGGAGCCAGTTTATCGAGTTGCTGTGGCAGTGGCCAGGGCAGCAGTGCCTGCAGAATCTGGCCCAGATTTAACCGGTTCAGATCATTGAGCTCCCGCACCTGACCCAGATACGGCCCCAGCCAGTGCTCAAGGTTTTGCTCCAGCCAGGTATCGCTGAGGTCGGGCCATTCGGGGTTGTCAGTGGCCTGATTGCGGATAAAAACCACCCGTTGCTGCCATTGCCGGAGTTCATCCGACCAGGGCAGCAGGTTAAGACCGCGTTGCCGTATCATCGCGATGATTGCCTTGACGACACTCTCCTCCGATGGACTGGGCAACGGTTTTTCAAGGTACACCAGATCACCAATACAGCGCTGCTGTCGGGCGATGAGGCGGTCGCTCTGACGATCCCAGCGAACCTGCTCCCGTTCACTGCATAGTTCTGGGATGTGGGTCTCCAGCAACGCAGGGTTGAGCGCTGCCGCCAGGCTGATAAAGTCGTTCCTCTGACCCTGTTTACCGCGTAGTTGCGCAATACTGATCCATTGATGCCGGGTCAGGGAATCGTAGGCTTGCATCTCGGCTGCACGTCCCTGATTGAGGCGGTAAGTGGCAGCGCCTTCACTGCGTTGAGAGGCGATCCGGTCCGGATACGCCAGTGCCAGCAGTAGCCCCGGTTGCTCCGGCGGAGGAATGTTGCTCTCCGTGCCCGGAGGCAGGGTTTGACACTGGCGCAGGTATTGTTCGGCTTGTTTGTGCAAACGCTGGTGCAGTGCCCGGTGCTGACCGGGCTTATGATCCAGCCAGTCGAGTCGATGCTGCAGGTCAGCGCCCTGATCAGAAAACGGGTCACGCTCGAGTAACAGAGCAGCAATGCGGCAGGCTAATCGTTCCAGATTCAGCTCGCGAGCCCTGATCAGCATATGGCTGATGCGTGGATGGGCAGCGAAAGCCGCCATCGCTTCCCCCTGTGCTGTTGTCGCGCCCTGAGGGGTAATGGCGCCCAATTGCAGTAACAGATCTCTGGCCTGCTGGCAGTGCGCAGCTGGGGGTGGGTCCAGCCAGATCAGACTGGCCGGATCTGTCACTCCCCAGCAACTGAGCTGTAGCATTAACTGACAAAGATCTGCCTGCAGAATTTCCGGTGGAGCAAAGGGGCGAAGCTGTTGTTGCTGGCTCTCGTTCCACAGCCGATAGCAGACCCCGGCGCCGAGACGCCCGGCACGGCCCTGACGCTGCGTGGCTTCAGCCAGCGCTACCCGACGGGTGTGCAGACGGCTCATGGCACTGTTAGGGTCAAAGCGTGCCTCACGGCTGAGGCCGCTGTCTATCACCACGCTGATGCCCTGAATTGTCAGGCTGGTCTCGGCAATGCTGGTGGCCAGTACCAGCTTTCTCTGACCCTCCGGTGCGGGTTGAATCGCTGCCTGCTGCTGGTTGAGGTTGAGATCGCCGTACAGCGGAGTCAGCATGACTGATGGCCAGGAACCCGCATCAATCTGCTCCCGGATGCGGGATTCAACACGCCGGATTTCGCCGATACCGGGGAGAAAACAGAGAATGCTGCCACTGTGTTCAGTGAGCGCCTGTTGCACAACCTGCATGACTTTATCTTCCAGCCATTGTTGACGATCCGGTTCGCCGGCATAGATTGTCCTGACCGGATAACTGCGTCCCTCGCTGCGAACAACCGGTGCCTGATTCAGCAGCGCAGAAAGCATCGCTCCATCCAGAGTGGCCGACATCAACAGCAATCTCAGGGGGGCCTCCTCACGAAAGATCGCCCGGGCTTCGAGCGTCAGTGCGAGGCCTAAGTCCGCATCAAGGCTGCGCTCATGAAATTCATCGAAAATAACCAGCGCATAATCTTCGAGGCTGGGGTCATCCTGAAGTAAACGGATCAGGACCCCTTCGGTAACAATTTCAATTCGGGTTGCGGCGCTGATCCGGCTATCGAGTCGTACCCGATAGCCGACACGCTGACCTACTTTTTCGCCCAGCAGGTCCGCCATATGCTGGGCCGCCGTTCGTGCTGCCAGCCGGCGGGGCTCCAGCAGGAGTATCTTTTTACCCTCCAGCCAGGGCTGATCGAGCAGGGCCAGGGGCACCCGGGTGGTTTTACCGGCACCCGGTGGTGCTTCCAGAATGACTTCATGGTGTTGGCTGAGGGTGTGGATCAGTTCCGGCAGAGCGGATTCGATGGGCAAAGAGGTCATAATCCGGATGAATAGTTCAGAGCGATAAAGAGTGAAGCAGTTTAACAGTATTTTGCTGATTGTTTGGCGCAGCTCCACAGGAAAGCTACAATGACAGAGCTGTCGGCACTGTCTGGCAGCAATGAGTCTGAAATGAAGTTAACTGCTAAGGAGCCTTAATGGCTGGTAATTTTGCAGGTCGCCGGGGCGGCTATAAAAAAACACCCAAACTGTCAGGTCGTGGTGTACTGGAAAAAGTAGAAACTGACGGACCTCACGTAGAGTGGGTGGGAATGCCTCCGTACTATATCCACCTGATTACCGTGGATGGTGAGGAGTACTCCTATATGTCAGGGGATAAAGAGCTGGAGATTGAACTGGGTAAAAAAGTGACCTTCCGTTACAAAGAAACCAGCAAAGGTAAGTTTGTCGATAAGCGCTCCTTAGGGGTGGTGATTGATCCCAGTGAACTGGGTTATTAATCCGCAACCACGATAGGGCAGCCCAAGGGCTGCTTTTTTTGTGCCTGAAGTTTGCCTGCAACAGAATTAAGATGTATTTATAATATATCTTAATGATTTCAACGTCGGGAGGCCGCCATGCTGATCAATCAGAAAATCAGGCTCACGCTGAGCAGCAAACGTTATCTGACGCCCCGATCACTTGAGCTGACTTATGATGCGCAGGAGGCTGTTCGCTATCTGCCCGGACAGTTCTTTTCGCTGACCTTCCCGCTTCAGGGAGGCAGCAAAACTCGCAGTTACAGCATCGTCAATCAGGCTCTGGATGTCCGGGAAAATCGGACCTTCAGTTTTGTGATCACTCTGCTCGAAGGAGGGCAGGCCAGTGAATATTTTCGTGATGCATCAGTGGGGAGTCAGGTTGAGCTGGCCGGACCTTTTGGTAATCTGATTCTGCCGCGGCAGGATCCCGACCGGTATCTGCTGATTGCCACCGGCGCCGGGGTTGCGCCTTACCGCTCCATGTTGCCGGAGCTTGAGCGCAGAATGAATACGCAGCCCGGGCTCAGCATTGAACTCTTACTCGGGGTTCGTGACCGGGAAGATCTGCTTTACGAAGATGAGTTTCTGGCATTTGCCGAACAGCATTCGCAATTCAGTTTTTCTGCCTGCTATAGCCGGCAGAGCCGTGTGCATCACGCCTTTGAACACGCGGGATATGTCTCCTCCCGGTTTGATGCGTTAAAGCCTGATGCTGAACAGGATATGGTTTATCTCTGTGGCCATCCGCAGATGGTAGACCAGTCAGTAACCTATTTTGAGGCACTAGGGTTTACCCCGGCACGGTTGAAACGGGAAAAATATCTGCACAGCGCCATGTAAAGCGCGGGTTCAACGTGCGCGGGTAGAATCCCTGTCTATACTTTTCTGTATACAGAGTATGGCGTATCAGGAGATACCAGCATGTTAGAAGCATTCAGGCATATCAGACTACAGGACACGGCTGATGTGGATTATGTTTTCACCCCGGAGTTAGCTGATTCCAGAACAACGCTGAACAGTCCTGCGATAGATGTGTTCACTGATTTCCATCAGGTCAGACCGGTAACTGTTTCTGAGTCGATCTCGGTTCAGGAAGCGCTGGAATATATGAAAAGTCAGCATGTGCGTTTGCTGTTTGCCATAGACAGTCACGATAACTTTACCGGTATCGTCACTTCGGCAGATATTCTCGGGCGCAAAGTGATGGCCTTTATGCAAAAAGACGGGATCAGTCGTGAACAGGTTCAGGTGCGGCATATCATGCTGGGTAAGCTGAGTATAAGGGCGTTGACCTATGATCAGTTGGTTGATGCCCGGGTGGGAGATGTGATGCTGACCCTGAAAAACTCCGGCGATCAGCATGTGGTGGTCGTAGAGCAGAATCGGGAAGGTAATTCAGGTATTCGGGGTATTATTTCGGCCAGTGATATTTCGCGCTGTCTGCGCATCGGATTTAACGTGATGTATGAGGCTAAGAGCTTCGCAGATATCGAAAAAGTTATCGCCGGTGATGGCGAAATGTAGCGGTCATTGTAACGCTGGACTTGCGCATATTTTACTGACTATACTTCGCCCGCTTCACATACCCTGCTTCTCTGGCGGGGTATGAACTTAACCTTCATTTTTTCTGGTGAATAGTGGCATGATCTTACCGCAGCATTTCTCTGAGGGTGCCGAGTCTCGTCTCAAGACGCTGACTGACCAATATCCTACGCCGTTTCTGGCGCTTGATCTCTCCGTAGTGAAAACACGCTACGATGAACTGGCCGGGGGCTTCCCCGAGGCAGATATCTACTATGCGGTAAAAGCAAATCCGGCGGACGAAATTATTGAGCTGCTGGCTGCATCAGGCTCCAGTTTTGATATTGCCTCCCCGCAGGAGCTCGACAAGGTGCTGAAATACGGCGTAGAGCCAGGTCGTATCAGTTACGGTAATACGATCAAAAAAGCCTCAGCGATTGAGTACTTTTACACGCAGGGTGTGCGCATGTTTGCCACCGACTCTGAAGCGGATCTGAGAAATATTGCGCGCTGTGCTCCGGGTTCTGATATCTATATCCGGGTGCTGACAGATGGTTCCGAAGGTGCGGACTGGCCGCTGTCGAGGAAGTTCGGCTGCAATCCGGAGATGGCAGTGGAATTAGCGGTCCTTGCCAGAGAGCTGGGCCTGAACCCATACGGTGTCTCATTTCACGTCGGTTCTCAGCAGCGGGATATTGACGTCTGGGACGGGGCGATTGCCAAAGTTAAGGTCATCTTTGAACGTCTCCTTCAGGAATACGATATCCGCCTGGAAATGATCAATATGGGTGGTGGTTTTCCGGCAATGTATCTGCAGAAAACCAATGAGTTCAGCACCTATGCAGAAGAGATTACCCGCTTCCTGCAGGAGGATTTCAGCGACGAAGTTCCGCGGATTATTCTTGAGCCGGGCCGGTCGCTGGTCGGGGATGCCGGTGTCATTGTTTCTGAAGTGGTGCTGATTTCAAGGAAGTCATCCACCGCACTTGAACGTTGGGTTTACACCGACGTTGGGATGTTCAACGGACTGATCGAAACCCTGGGTGAGGCCATTAAATACCCGCTGGCGACCAGTCGCAGTGGGCCTGAAGAGGAGGTGATCCTTGCCGGGCCTACGTGTGACAGTCTCGACATTATGTATGAACAGCATAAATATGAGCTGCCGTTATCGCTTGAGATTGGCGATCATATTTACTGGTTATCTACCGGTGCCTATACCACCAGCTACAGC
This sequence comes from Neptuniibacter halophilus, assembly GCF_030295765.1. NCBI lineage: Bacteria > Pseudomonadati > Pseudomonadota > Gammaproteobacteria > Oceanospirillales > Oceanospirillaceae > Neptuniibacter > Neptuniibacter halophilus. Next base: position 3,478,393 of record NZ_AP027292.1, read on the forward strand.
TCCATAGAGTTTAATGGCTTTCCTCCGCTTGACTACTACATATTGTAAGTCAGTGAGAATAGTCGTTGTGAATCAATAAACTGCATAGAAAAATCTGCAAACAGGTTGTTCATAGCGTGGCAAACGGCTATCTTTTTGTTAAGCCATTTTTTTGTCTGGTTAATTGGAGAATAGTGGATGTCCGATAAACAGATTCAAGCGCGCTATGACGCACTGCTGAATGCAACCGCAGATGTCGTAATGGTTCTCGAACCCTCGGGTCTGGTATTGTCCTGCTCGACCGGGACCGCCAACTGGATTGATGCGGATGCAGTTGCTGGCAGGCAGCTCAGTGATCTGTTGCCAGCGGATATCAGTGGCGAGATTGTTGCCGCAGCCGTTAAAGCATCGGAACAGGGTAAAACCACCAAGGCTGATCTGCAGTTACGTCCTGAACATGTACCTGTTCTGCGGGAGCAGGGCCTGTCTGAAACCAAGTGGCTGGAGCTGCGTTGCAGTCCGGCAGCGGGTCAGGTGGTTGCGGTGTTCCGTGATACGTCTGCGAAAAGGCGCCTCGAGCGTCAGGTCACCAGTCAGGCACAACGTGATCCACTGACCGGTGCTTATAACCGCCGCGCACTGCGACCGGTACTGGAGCAGGCAATAGCGCAGGCACAGCGTTATGACTGGGTCTGCAGTCTGATGGTCATCGATGTGGATCATTTCAGTGACCTCAACGACAACTATTCCTGGGATTGTGGCGATCAGGTATTACAGCAACTGGTTACCTCCATTCATGGTATGAAGCGAACATCCGATTTTCTGGCCCGTTACGGTGACGATCAGTTTGTGATGTTCATGCCGGAAACCAACCACGAGCAGGGTATGGCTGCGGGAAACCGCGTGCGTAAATTGATGGAGGAGATGGAGATCCCCTATGCAGCAGGTGATGTGCATTTCACGGTCAGTGTCGGCGTTGCTGCCCTGAACGGACCTGATGACGATTCCGATAACATGCTGCGCCGCGCGAGTGAAAATCTGTTTATTGCCAAGCAGAGCGGGTACAACCGTGTTGAGGGTGAAGCTTGATTCCGACCGGATCAGCACCTGATTACAGCTAAGGGAGCCGGTGCTCCCTTTTTTAATTCCGGGCCCCGGCGGGCCCGGTATCAAAGAGTATAAAATGAACTATTTACCAATGGAGCAGTACAGCAAAGCCTGGATCTTCCGTCATCGCGACCTGCCGGTTCCGGCCGAGGCGCTGGAACAGATTCGGCCGCTAACCGAACAGCGCGCAGAGCAGATCTGGGCCGAGCATATCAGTCGGGGCTGCTCTCACCCTGAGCATTTTTCAGCGGAAGATTGGGCCGGTAAAGACAGCAGTTGGGCTGAAGGGGATTACTGGCAGTCTGCGTGGGATTCGAATAAGCCGGATCTGCCGGGCCTGCTGGCTGAGTATCTGCAAGACTGGGATGATAACACCCGGGTTTTTTTCTGTTATCACAGTGATCATATTATCGAAACCAGTTGGGGTGTATGGCGACGTTACTGGAAAAACTTCCTGTTCTTTGACAATGGCCCGCTACTGATAGGGCGTAAGCGCAAAAAGGTCGTTCAGTTTTTTGATAACGGTAATTACCGTATCGGCGAACGGAACTGATCTGTTTGCAGGCGGTGCGATGGCGCTCTTAACAGGGCCCGGCATGTCGGGTTGTAAAGCGATCCTGGGTTAAGACCTCAACCCGCCTGAGATCTGTTGTTTCATCTCCACGTATATATGTCGACGCAACAGGGGGTATTAGCCTGTTGATTGTTGCGTATTACGGCTGGTCTGATTTACGTCTGAACACTACGTAACAGCGATTTTTTCAGCGTTCTGTAAAGGTCATGTGAGGAGAGGGAAATAATAGCCCTTACATGGCTATGGTTTATTTTATGCTGCGAGGAAGAGTTATTTAGTTTTTTTTCAAAAATATTATTTGTTTACCGAAAAATAACCTATCATACTATAGGTTTTGGTACTACTTCATATTAAGAATAGGCTTATTATTAGTATGAAGATAGGGATGTTTTGGTGGTAAATGATAAGGATCGCTGCCTGCGACGTCTCTCTGTATGAATGTTGAATCAGCCACTTCTTTGGGCTGCTTTGTTTCCAAAGTTGATCTTTTCCCGAAGAAACCCGGCGTACATTGCTATGGAGTGTTTTAGTGCAAGATATGGAGAGCCTGATTCTACAGCTAAAGCAGCAGCCTGATTTTAAGGAAGCGCCCGTTCTTGCTGTAGAGTGCACATGGGATAAGCTGCTCAAAGAGCTTGATGAATTGTTGAATCAGCTCGATTTTCCTTATTTCACCTATTCGGTGCTGACCCGCAAACCGGTGGCCAATACTCTGAGCAGCGAAAGCTACCGCCAGCGTTGGGAAAATGGTTCGGATATTATCGGTTCCTTACCGGACTCAGTGGTCAAAGCTTACTACAGTGATGTGGTTCAGCATGATCTTATCTGGGATTATCTGCCGGGTATTACCAAGCCTTTCCTCGCTGATGATATGGCAGGTGGTCAGGGCAGTTATGCTGAAACCTTCTGGCAGAAGCAGGGTGTGAATTCCAGGGTATTTATTCCGGTTCCCGGCAATGCAGATGCCTACTGGTTTCACTATTTTGGCCTGTACCATAAACTGCCGGCCGATGAGTTCCGTGAGTTTTTCAGTCGTGTTAGTGAATGGCTGGTGCCTATTCTCTGCCGATACCATGCGTTGCTGCAGGCCGTCGCTGAAAAGCCGCAAAACCCTTACCTGACTCAGGAAATTCTCTCACCTACCTGTCTGCATATCATCCGTATGACAGCACACGGTATGCCGGTTAAAAGTATTGCGGATAAACTGGCGCTGACCGAAGAGGGGATTACCTATCATATTACCCGTGCTAAAAAGCTGTTCGGAGCCAGAAATAAAACTCAGCTCATCTCCATTATGTATGAGGTCGGTTTGTTCTGATCGGAATGAATCGGCTCAGGCAGCCTGCAAATAACCCCTTTTAGTGCTCTGTATCTCCTGAAGCTTGCAGATGCACGACTTATTCGCAGGTCTTTCGCAGGATTCTTAACTTGCCTGTTGGCTGAGCGGATAGAGGTGTTGTTCGCCGTTGCTGCATGGTTCTGAGTCGTTCCGGATCTTCTGCTCGCGCTGTTCCGGCGTTCCGCAAAATTCCCCTGCGCTGATAATCTCCCATTCGCCGCGTTGCTTATGCAGATACGCGTTGCAACAACAGCACTTATACAATTCGCTGTCTCGCAGTTCGCTGATTTTTTTAAGCTCGGAATGGGGCTGGTAATGCAGTACCAGGTTGTAGCAAAGGTTGCAGGCGTTCTCCATGTTACAAATCCTCCCTGATTGTGTTTTAACACAGGCCTTAATCTATCACAGAACGGGCAGGATTAGCTTAGGAATATTTCCTATTTTGCCGGAGGCGAAATGAATTTTTTTTGGGCAGCGAGGTTGAAAACTGTTAGGCTTTGCCCCTCGGAACGATTTAAAAGCTAACCGGGCTGACGTTTGTTTTTTGTTTGCTGTTTTCGGCATTCCCTTTTCAGCGCCTCCCTCAATCAATGAGTATTCCCCATGCAGATTGCAGAAAATCTAGTAGCACTGATTCACTATACCCTGAAGAACGAGGAGGGCCAGGTACTGGATTCCTCTGAAGGCCAGGAGCCTTTACCTTTTCTGTGCGGCGCTAACAATATTGTTTCCGGTCTTGAAAATGCTCTGATTGGTAAGGTTGCAGGCGACAAACTGGATGTGCTGGTTAAGCCGGAAGAGGGTTATGGCGAAGTGCGTGCAGAGCTGATCCAGAAAGTTGACCGTAACAACTTCCAGGGCATTGATGATATTCAGGTGGGCATGCAGTTTATGGCTGAAGCGCCATGGGGTCAGCAGCCGGTGACTGTGGTAGCGGTCGAGGAAGATGGTGTCACTCTGGATGGTAATCACCCGTTGGCCGGTCAGGCGCTGCAGTTCAGTGTTGAAGTGACTGAAGTGCGTGCTGCTACAGAAGATGAACTGGCACACGGTCATGTTCATGGTGAAGGTTGCAACCACGACCACTAAGCCTGAAAAATAGTGATTAAGCCCGCCTGTCTGTGCGGGCTTTTTTGTGCCTTAAATATACGCCTGAAAAATTTATTAGCGTTCATTAACGCCATAAATGGTCTGTGTGTGTCTTTATTACGTATATTTTTTAACTATCCTTTATGGGTGTCTGTTTACTGCAGTGATCGTCGTCGGGGGTGTTGAAATGAATATTGAGCAACTGGATCATCTTAATCAGCAGCATAAGTTGAAGGCGGTAAATTTTATCGAATCTGGTCATGGTCCCATGGTCATTGAGGTTGAGTTTACTCAGGACGAAGCGGTTCAGAAAGAGTTGATTAAAGACCGAAGCGGTAATGTGGTGACGTGCCAGAATGTAAAAGAGGGTTACCAGATCTGCCTGAAGGCCGGTGTGCATGAAGCCAATCTGGTTCAGATCGAAACCCATGATGAGGCCTGTCGATCTGATTTTGCCGATTACCATAAGGAATCAATCCCGCTGAAATTCTGAGCAGGTTTTTAACTCAGCTCTTTTGGGTTCTGGGGCTAGGCAGCCCCTTCATTTTGCTGGCATAGTTAATCCTCATGCTGACATGAGGTTAGGGAGTTATGCGTAACAAGCTGGATCAGGTCATCGGGTCGGTTGGGCAGGTGCTGTATGGCAAGGAGTTGCAGATCAGGCAGGCGTTAACCTGCCTGATTGCAGGTGGTCATCTGCTGATAGAAGACCTGCCGGGTATGGGGAAAACAACCCTGGCACATGCGCTGGCTCAGGTGCTGGGCATGGATTATCAGCGGATACAGTTCACCAGTGATATGTTACCGGCGGATATACTCGGTGCGGCGATCTTTGATAGCAGTAACGGCCGGTTTGTTTTTCACAAAGGCCCGGTATTTACACAGCTATTGCTGGCCGACGAAATTAACCGTACCAGCCCGAAAACCCAGAGTGCGCTGCTTGAGGCGATGGAGGAGCGTCAGGTCAGTATTGAAGGGGAAACCTATCCGCTGGTCGATCCCTTTTTTGTCATTGCCACGCAGAATCCTGTCTCTCAATATGGCACCTTTCCGTTGCCCGAATCACAGCTAGACCGGTTTTTGATGAGAATCCGGTTGGGTTATCCCTCTAAGGAGGCGGAGCGGGATCTGCTGTGCGGCGGCGATGCGCGACAAAAAATTCCTCAGCTATCGGTTGGCCTGAGCGTTGCAGAACTGCAGCAGTGCCGTCAGGAGGCGGCCGGAGTCTCAGCGTCGTCCAGTTTAATTGATTATCTGTTGCGGCTGGTGCGATACAGCCGTGAATCTGCTGATTTCGATTACGGTATCTCGCCCCGCGGTAGTCTTGCTTTGCTGAATACGGCAAAAGTGTGGGCCTACCTCAGTGGGCGGGAATATGTTGTGCCGGAGGATATACAGACGCTGCTGGAGCCGGTATTCGCCCACCGTCTGCGTGCCGCCGAGGATTACACTGAACAGGGTGGCACCGCGCTGATTCGCAAGCTGCTCAGTGACGTTGACGTGGTTGGCTAAGATGCTGACCGGGTTGATCACTCCTCTGCGGGAGGTTGTAAACCGCTGGGCGGCCTCGCGCCGTCCCAGTGGGCGCTCAATCCTGCTGAATCAGAAACGGATCTTCATTTTCCCCAGTGCGGCCGGGTGGGCCTATCTGCTGCTTATTGTGGTGTTGTTTCTGATTGCGGTGAACTACCAGAATAATCTGATCTACGGGGTCAGTTTCATGCTGGTGGCGCTGGGTATTCTTACCATCCATTACACCTTCCTCAATCTTTCCGGCCTTCGGGTGCAGGTACTCAGAGGGGAGAACTGTTATGCCGGCGATATGGCAGAGTTTTACCTTAGTCTGGATTCAGATAATCAGCGTCATTACGAGAGTATCCGTCTGAACTGGCAGGGCCAGCCTGCGGAACAGGTTTATCTGAGTAAGGGCAGCAGTCAGCAGGTGATGCTCAACGTAAAAGCCCGCCAGCGAGGTATTCTCAGGCCGGGTCTGTTGCGCATCGAAACCCGCTATCCGTTTGGTCTGGTCTGTGCGTGGAGCTGGCTGGAGCCGGATATCAGCGCACTGGTGTTTCCTAAACCACACCCGGGCAGGGTTCCGCAATCACAAGGGGGAGATGGCGAGGGCGAGCTGGGCAATGACAGTAGCGGAGAAGATTTTTCCGGGCTGGATGAGTATCAGCCTGGTATCTCCAGCCGGCATATCGCCTGGAAACAGTATGCTCAGGGGCGTGGCCTGCTGATTAAACGCTTCCTCGGGCAGCAGAGCCGTAAGGTATGGCTGAACTGGGAATCATGGCCGGAACTGGCTACAGAGCAACGACTCTCGGTGCTTTGCTACTGGGCTATCCAGCTTGAACATGAAGGCGTTGAGTATGGCGTGCTGTTGCCGGGTCAGAAGATTCTGCCAGCCAGGGGGCCGCAACAACTTGAGCGGGTTTTGACTGCGGCTGCACTCTTTCCCGGAGGTGCGGGCCGTGATCAGTAATCTGCAACTGAGCCGTACCGCGCTGCTCTGGCAGATGCTCAGCGTGCTGCTGGTGATTCTGCCGCATCTGGGCCATTTACCACTCTGGATTCCGCCACTGGTACTGGGGGCATTGTTCTGGCGGTTTCTGGTGTTTACCGGGCGCGCATCGTTCCCGCCACGCTGGGTTAAATTGATCATTGTTGTGGCGGCCGGGCTGGGGGTTTTAATCAGTTTTCGCTCCGGTGGGGGAATCAGTTCTACCGTATCGCTACTGATCATCGGCTTTGGCCTGAAAATGCTCGAGATCTATAAACACCGGGATGCACTGGTTGTCCTCTACGTGGCTTATCTGGTTACGGCGATGACCTTTCTTTTCAGCCAGACCATGTTGATGGGGCTTTATGTGCTCCTGACCCTGCTGGTGATCAGTACCGCCTTGCTCTGTGTTTATCTTCCCCGTAACTGTGCATTCTGGCTGCCCTTCAAACGTGTCTGCCTGATGTTTGTGCCTGCACTGCCACTGATGGTGGTGTTGTTCCTGGGGATGCCCCGGATTGGCCCTCTTTGGGAGATGGGGCTTGACCAGTCGGCTGCAAAAACCGGTCTGGCTGAAGAGATGTCACCGGGGGATATCAGTCGTCTGACCCGTTCTGCCGAGGTTGCATTTCGGGTCGAGTTCGATAAGGCGCCGCCGCCCCAGTCTGAACTATACTGGCGTGCACTGGTACTCAACGATTTCGATGGGCGGCGCTGGAAAAATCTGCAGGCACCGGCACTGGCCGTTGAGCAGAGAACCCGTACAGCCGGGTCAGGCTATCGCTATCAGTTAATTCTTGAGGCCACAGGAAAGCGCTATCTGCCAGCACTGGATTACCCGGGTCAATGGCCCTCAGAGGTACAACTGAATGCTGATCAGACGTTGCAGAGTCGCCGGATTATCAATGAGCGGCGGCAGTGGAGGTTAAGTTCTGTTACCGGCGTTGCTATTGATGCAGATCTGGAGATATTTGATCTGCAACGACAGTTGGTTGTACCGGACGGGAATCCGCAGACCCGTGAACTGGCTGCACGCTGGTGGCGTGAAACCGGCAGCTATGAGGCTTATCTCGACAGAATTCTGAGTTATTACAATCAGCGTTTCACTTATTCGTTGCAGCCGCCTCTGCTTGGGCGGCAAATGGTTGATCAGTTCCTGTTTCAGACGCAAACCGGGTTTTGTGGCCACTTTGCCGGCGCAACGGCGCTCATGTTGCGTCTGGCGGGGATTCCAGCCCGGGTTGTAACCGGCTATCAGGGAGGAGAGTGGAATCCTTATGATCAGTATCTGCTCGTGCGCCAGTATGATGCTCATGCCTGGGTAGAAGCCTGGCAGCCGGGTAAGGGCTGGCAACGTATCGACCCGACAGCGGCTGTCGCGCCGCAGCGCGTAGAGCAGCCGGCTGAGGGTACCTTGTCCCTGGAAGCAGGGTTTCTGGCCGATAATCCGCTGGTAGGCTGGACCCTGAAGCGCAGCGGTGTGATCAGTAGCCTGCGCCTGCGACTGGAAGCACTCAACTACGGATGGCATCAGTGGGTACTCAACTATCACCATAATCAGGCTTCATTACTCAGTTCGCTGCTGGGGCAGATTTCCTACCTGAAACTGGCGTTGTTTCTGTTGCTGCCATTCACACTGGTTATCGGTGTGACTACGTTACTGATGATGCGCAGCAACCGTCCGAAATCCAGACATAAAGATGATCTGGAGATTATCCGGTTTTCTGAAGCACTGGGCCGGCACGGACTGTCCCGTGCGCCGGGCGAGACAGTGCAGCACTATTGCCGGCGGCTGGCTGAGATTCGCCCGGAACTGCAGAGCAAGCTGACTCAGTTGGCGCAGCGTTACGAACAGTTGCGTTATGCGCCAGTGCCGGTACAGGGGGCTCAGGCATCCCTTAAACCGCTGGTTGATGATTGTCTGGCTGGTTTTCGTTAGTCATGGAGCTTCAGTTCGGCTATCCGTTGTTGTAGTAGCGGAAGCGTTTCCAGCTCAAACCATCGGTTTCGCTGCAGCCATAGCTGATTTCTGGGTGAGGGATGGGGCAGCAGAAAATACCCGGCAGGCCACAGCGTATGATGACGAACTCTCTCGGTCAGTGTTTTATGCTGCTTCAGCAGATCTGTTCCGGCGAGATAGTATTGCTGTGCGTACTGCCCGATCAGCAGCGTGAGTTTAACCTCAGGAAGATGTGCCAGCAGTTGCGAATGCCAGGCCGGTGCGCATTCCGGGCGTGGTGGCAGATCACCGGAGCGGCCTTTTCCGGGGTAACAAAAACCCATAGGCATAATCGCGACCCTGGCCGGGTCGTAGAATGTTTCTGTATCTGTATTCAGCCACTGGCGCAATCGATTGCCGCTGGCATCATTCCACGGAACGCCCGATTCATGGACACGGGTACCCGGTGCCTGACCAATAATCAGCAGCCGGGCAGACGGCGAAGCCTGAATCACCGGGTTAGGCCCCAGCGGTAAGTGGCTTTCGCAGAGGCGGCAGGCCCTGATTTGAGTGAGTAGTTTCTGCATTATTCTCCCACCTGCTGCCTGATCCAGTATCATAGGCACTCTTCAGTTTACAGCTTCGGAAAGATAATTGTGGATTTTGATTACACCATCGTTCGCAGCCGCCGGCGCAAAACCGCAGCGATTCATGTTGGCAGTGAGGGTGTCGTTGTCAGAGTGCCTGTATGGGTGACGGATCAGTGGGTTGCTTCGTTCGTCGCTTCACGGTCTGACTGGATCAGTAAGCACGAGCAGGCTGTGCGGGAGAACCTGCAGGCGCATGCTATAACGCTTAAACCCGGTGCAATGTTGCCCTATATGGGGGACAGTTTTCGACTGAGCTGGGAAAAGGGCAGGGCCCGCGCGGTGAGTAGGGTGGCTGATAAGATCCATGTGACAATCGGTGGGCGTTCACGGAAACCTGAGCTCGAGCAGGTCGAGGCCTGCCTGAAAAGCTGGTACCGCGATCAGGCGCGTACCCAGTTGCAACAGCGCGTTGAATACTGGCAGCAGGTAATGGGCCTCAGGCCGAAAAGTTTAACGGTTAAGAGCTTCCGGCGCCGCTGGGGAAGTTGCAGTGCAGGCGGTGATATTCAGCTTAACTGGCGTTTGATTTTTGCATCTCAGGCACTGCAGGATTATGTGGTGATACACGAGTTAGCACATCTGGTTCATCTGAATCACAGCCCCGATTTCTGGCAGTTGGTGGGTGAATATTGCACAGAATGGAAAACTAAACGTAAAGAACTACAAAACCGAACGGGATGGGTACTTTGGTAGAGCTTTGTTTGAAAGTAAAACGTGTTATGTTCCTTTATGAGCAATTTCATAGTGTTATAGGGCATTGAATCCATGGAACGGAAAACGCCTGTTCGGGAGGCTGCCAGGTAAGCTGGCCCGGACTCAAAGGAGGAACACTATACTTGCGTGACGGCGGCTAAGCATAACAATAACGAGAGTGAAGATGAGCCTTTATACAAGTATCGAAAAAACATTTTTCAATACATTGACCAAAAAGATCACCGGTAACGTGATTTTTTTGTTGTTACCCCACATTGCACTTTTGATTCTGGGTTACGACCATTTCCGTAATTTAGAAGCCAGTCTGACCGCGGCAGGACCCGATGCCGTTCCGGTAGAGATCCTGCAGTCAGAGTTACAGTCTTTTGGGCTTTATGGGCTGATTACTGTCAGCTTTGCCCTGATCTCCGGTTTCTTCTCAATATTCTTTATGCGCCATTTGTTCCTGCGCCCGATCCGTGCGATGACGGATGTGCTGCAGGCGATCAAAGATAAGGATGGTGATATCTCCGCGACGCTGCCTGAATATACCCATGATGAAATTTCCGAAATGGCAGAGAGCTACAATGGATTCTCTGACAGCCTGAAGGCGATGATTGCCGAGAGTCGTCGTCGTAGTGTCAGTGTCGCTCTGAGTTCGACACGCCTGCAGAAGGTGCTGATTGAAGCGCAGGACTCAGCGGTAAAACAGGAGGAGCAGGCGCAGAAGGTGTTCCAGTCTTCCTCTGAAGCCACTCAGGCGATCGATAATATTGCTGGCAGTACACTGGAGATCTCCGAGCGTAACTCGCGCAATCTGGATGAGATTCGCAGCTCCAGTGAGGAGTTGGGTCGGGTTAAAACGCAGGTGGAAGCGATTCGCGAGCAGGTGACAGACTTTCAGGATACCGTGCATAAACTGGAGGTAAACTCGAAAAACATCACCGACATTCTCGGTATGGTCAAAGACTTCTCTGATCAGACCAATCTGCTGGCGTTGAATGCATCCATCGAAGCGGCACGTGCCGGTGAGGCCGGGCGGGGTTTCTCGGTGGTTGCTGATGAGGTGCGTAATCTGTCGCAGAAGGTGAGTACCGCAACCAGTGAAATCGATCAGAATATCGGCGAGATGTTTTCGCTGGTGGGCAGTACCCGATCCAGCGCATCAACCATTCTTGAATATGTAGGCTCCACGGAGGAGTTTATTGGTAACACCAATCAACAGTTCCGTAGTCTGGTCGGCGACTTCGAAGACCTGAACAGCCAACTGAGCAGTATCAGTGCGGCGATTGATGAGCTGGCGTATACCAACCGCGAATCCCATACACATGTGTCTGAAATCACCAATATCTCTACCGCCATGCATGGTGAGATTGAACAGTCACGACGCTTCTCAGAAGAGCTGGAGCATTCTACTGAAGAGACTCAGGAGCTGCTGTCGCGCTTTATTATCGGTTACGGTGGTTTTGAAGGAATGATTCAGACCGGAAGACAGTGGGGGCAGCAGGTGCAGGATGCACTGGAGCAGCTTGCATCGCGCGGCTGTAATCTGTTTGATACTAACTATGTACGTAGCAATGACGGACAGCGCCCGGAGAAGTATGACACCAGTTATGCGGATCAGTATGAAGCGCTGTTACGGCCAATGTTCGATGGCTTCATTGCGCAGCGCCCTGAGTTTATCTACGCCATCGCGGTGGATCGTAACGGTTATGCTCCGGCGCATCACAGTAAAGTGTCTGAGCGCCTGACCGGTAACTTTGAGATCGATAACCTGCGTAGCCGCCACCGTCGGATCTTTGCCGGAAACCGTGCTGAGGTACGCCGTGCATCGTCTACAGCGCCTTTCCTGTTACAGACCTTTATTCGTGATACCGGTGAGGTGCTGAATGATCTGTCTATCCCGCTGTATATCAATGGTCAGCACTGGGGAGCGCTGATTATGGGGTTTGCACCGGAAAACCTGCTTGATGATAAAAATTGAGTGCTCAGCGAGCAGATATAAAAAAAGCGGCAGGTGCCGCTTTTTTTATATCTGACGTTTTGCTCAGAGGTCGTAATCGGTGACCAGTTGTTCAATCAACTGCTTGACCGTGTCATAGGAGAGCGGTTTGCTGCAGATTGCTGATACCCCGGCGCTCTGAACCGCAGCCAGGCGGCTCTCATTCTGCTCACTGGTAACCATCAGAATCGGTACGGTTGGTTGCTCGCTGTGGTTGCGGATATGTTCAGTGAGTTCCTGGCCGTCTACATTCGGCATATTGTAGTCGGTAATAATCAGATCGTAGCGGCGGCCGTCATCGATCATCTGCAAGGCTTCTGCACCGTCTTTGGCGGTGTCTACCGAACTGATGGAAAGTGAATCCAGCATCTGCTGTATATATTTTCGTGACAGTGTGCTGTCGTCGACAATCAACACTCGCAGGGCATCGTATTCGTCGCTGTCGCTGTCGGACTCAAAGTCAGAGATATAGTCCAGCGTACTGCGCAGTGCGGTTCTCATCTCTTCGCGGCTGAATGGTTTGGGGAGTATGGCAATGGCGCCCGCCTGACGGATCGGCTCCAGATAACGATAATGGGTTTCGGAGGAGATCAGCAGAAAAGTGATGTTCTCCAGCGAGTCCAGACCACGCATCTGGGTGACCAGGTCGGTCCCGGTCATATCTGGCAGGTGCATGGCGGAGAGAACCAGATCAGGAGGGGTGCTAAGCATATGCTCCAGGGCGGGCTTGCCCTCCTCAAACTCTTCTACCTTCTCGATACCGAAGCTGTTGAGCTGATTGATAATGATATGTCGCTGAACTTTGGAGGGTTCAATGACAGTGACATAAAGGTTGCTTAGTTCCATATCCTGAGATCCATACCTATAAATCGGGTCGGGATAAATGATGAGGTCTTTTGAATACCTATTCAGCTTAGATCATGACAGAGAAAAAGTGCTCAGAAAAGCTAAAACCCGGTTTTTTAAGACCTTTATCGGTGTATTGATCAGAGAGTGAACAGTGCAGCGAATAATCCGTGTCTGGCTTCGTTACTGTTTGATCACCTGTTTGAATTTTAGACACATTTTCAGCGGAGCGAAGTGACATTAGTGAGGAATATGACAGGCTAACTTCTGTGCCGGGATGACAAACGGTCAGAGTGATCTCTTTTGATGCAGCGCAGAAAGGAGTTTGCCAGCGTTTGACTTGTGTCAGTTAAAGGTTGAGCCGTTGGGCGTAGCATAAGATTGAAGAGGGAATAAAGCTGAGTAGTGACTTGTTTGAATCTCTCAATAAGTTCACAAATATAAGGTATTTACGCATGTGCCCAAATGGAAATGCAGATCTTACACGTAGTTTAATCTTACATGCGGCTACAGCAATCATCAGCAAGGACGGCTTAGAAGCGCTCACGGCGGGTCGTCTCATCGCTGAAGCTTCGATCAGCAAAGGGGGCTTGTACCATCATTTCCGGACGATGTCTGAGGTTGAGATGGAGGTGCTGGATCTTCTGGCTGAGAACCTGCTGATCAGGCTGAGTGCTTTACCCGTTCCCCGGGATCGGGAGGACTACCTGCAGAGGATTGAGCAGGAATTGTTTGAAAACTTTGCGGCTGATACCGAATCGGCACGGGCGTTGTATGGTTTTATGTCCTCTGCCGCGCACAGTGCCCGGGTGAGAGTCAGGCTAAGGTTGCTGGTCGAGGATGTTTCTCTGCTGCGGCTGAAACTGCTCACCGCGATCTCGCCAGGGGTTTCTCAGGCTGAATTGAATAATACAGTGCAATTGATCGCTACTTTGCAGATGGGGCTGATGTTCCGCTCATTTGTAACGGAAGACCGTACCAGCCTGCAGCAGTACTGGAATGGCTGTCGTTCAGTGCTGGAAGGGATGCTGGGCCTTGCAGGATTACCCGGCTCGGTTGAGACGGCGGGTGTACAGACTAAAATCATAACGCCTCTGAAGCAGGCCTGAAAAAGCGCTCAGCTCTGGTTGCTGTTGCGGTCTTCAATGGCCTGCTGTAACTGCCGCAACAACTGATCCTGTTGCTGCATACCTCTGATAAGCACCGGGCCCTTGTCATCGCGCATGACAAGGGCAAAGGTGTCCAGACCCTCCCGTTTATCCGTTTCGAGATGACTGATCTCACGAAACGTAATCCGTTGCTCCTGATTGTTCAGCGTGCGCTTCAGTAGCAGAGATTTCGGTGCAAGACTGATCTGCAGGCCACTGACTTCCCGACGGATTCGATCCAGCCGTTGTTTCTGCCAACTGATCCACATCAGGCCGCCAGCCAGCGGTAGCAGAAAATACCAGCGGGAAAGGTCCATCATCAGTAACATCAAAGCCGCACCAACAAAACCAAGTTGCAGATTTGTCAGCAAACCCAGTTTACGTTCGAAAAACGCCTGATCCCAGTGAAAGGTAGAATCCGAAAGGCTCACAACGGGTCTCCAGTAAATTTACCCGGAGTCTCTCTTTATAGAGGCTATTTTGCAACACCCTTAGCGGGGTGGTGTTGTTTAATCAGTGAAAACGCAATGTTGGTGTGCATCGGTTGTACGCTTTAGAATAGGCCTGAGCGACAGAGTGAGGTGTTTATGAAACGGCTAATCCCGGCCATGGCGCTGGCCAGCCTGATGTTGGTTCATCCGGCGCAGGCTGCAGATCCGGTTTGGGCTGAAGGGGCGACTTCAGTTCAGTATGAGATTGATGTTTACCACAGCCCGACCTGCGGCTGCTGCAAAGGGTGGATCGAGCATCTGCAAGATCATCACTTTAAGGTCAACAGTATTGAGATGAATGATCTCAGTGCGGTAAAGCAGAAATACGGGGTTCCTCCTCAGGGGGCATCCTGTCATACCGCTGTGGTTAATGGCCGGGTTGTAGAAGGGCATGTACCTGCGCAGGATATCAAACGGTTATTAACGGATGAGGGGTATCGGAACATTCGTTTGCTGACGGTGCCGGGCATGCCATCCGGCGGGCCGGGGATGGATATGCCGGGTGCCAGAAAGGATGATTTTTCGGTGTTTGCGGTATCGAAGGATGATCAGATCAGCGAGTTCAGCCGTTACAGCGATTATTAGACAGGGCTGAAGACACAAAAAAAGCGAGCGCCAGTGCTCGCTTTTTTTGTGGGAAGCGGATCTCTTACTGACGAATACCTTCGATATTCAGATCCAGATAAACCGTTTCAGCCGCCGGGCCCAGATTGTAGTTCAGACCGAAATCCTTCGCTTTAATCTCGGTTGTGCCTGAGAAACCTGCGCGGTAATTACCCCATGGGTCCTGACCTTCACCCACTTTTGCCACCTGAATGGCAATCTCCTGAGTGTTGCCGTAAAGGGTCAGCATACCCTTCATCACGCCACCGCCATTAGCGTCAGGGGTGAAAGAGGTGCTCTCAAACTTAGCTGCAGGAAAATCACCGGTATTGAGGTATTTATCACCGCGCAGATGTTTGTCGCGTTCTGCGTGGTTGGAGTCGATTGAGGTTACATCAACGTCCACTTTAACCTGAGAGGCTTCCGGATTCTCAGCATCGTAGCTGAATGTGCCGTTGAACGTGTTGAAACGACCGATTAACCAGCTGGTGCCCAGGTGGCTGATGCGGAACTGGATGGAAGCGTGGGCTCCCTGGGTATCAATCACATAATCAGCCGCCTGCAGCGGAGCCGCGCTAATGGCAGTAGCCAGGGCAAGACCGGTAATAAATTTAGCTTTCATGAATGTTCCTCGCGTAGCGCCAGCATGCGCTTAAGGGTTGAGTCTTTATCAATAAAATGGTGTTTAATCGCGGCACCCGCATGGAGTGTCGCCAGAGAGATCAGTGTGGTGGCCGTTATGAAATGTACTTCGCCTGCAATATCTTCCTGATTTTCAAAAGCAAAAGGTAAGGCTGGGATACTGAACCAGGAAAAAAGTTCAATTGCCCGGCCATCGGCTGTTGATATCAGGTAACCGCTGATCAGTGTGGTAGCCAGCAGGAGATAGAGCAGATGATGGGTCACGTGAGCAATCTGTTGCAGTCTGACCGGTTGCGGTAGGGGCCGGGGTGGTTTGTTGGCCAGGCGCCAGACAAATCGCATCAGCAGGGCTGCCGCGACCAGCAGGCCGATGCTTTTGTGCCAGACAGGTACGGTTCGGTAGGCCGGATCGTAGTAATCGAGTGCTTCTATATACAGACCAAGCGGGTAAAGCCCAATGATGGCAAAGGCCATCAGCCAGTGCATGAGTACAGGCCCCCAGCCGTAATTTGTTTCATCGTTCAGTAGCTTATGGTTCAGTGCCATGACTCAAGATCTCGTTAATGACCGCATATCTGTTATGGGCCTTCAGGCACCGTGCCTGCCTGGTTACAGATAAAACTGGGTTAATCGCCATTAAGGCTGGGTTTTCGGCACTTTAAGGTTTATGCTTTCATGCGTCTAATGCATATTAATTATTATCACGATGCGTGAAGTGAATTTAAGGTCGGTAGATCTGAATCTTCTGGTGGTGCTAAATGCCCTGATTCAGGAACGGCATGTTTCTAAGGCAGCGGAACGGCTGCAGATGAGCCAGCCTGCGGTGAGCCGGGCTTTGCAGCGGTTGCGACAGACGCTGGATGATCCTGTGCTGGTGCGGGTGGGCACGGGCTATGATCTCAGCGCCAGAGCGGAGACACTGAGGCCTCAACTGGCCAGCCTGTTGCGCAATGTTGAGCAGATCATGCAGGCCGATCAGTTTGATCCGAAACAGTACCGGGGTGTTCTGCGACTGACCGGGCTCGATCTTGAGCTGATTCTGCTGATGCCTGAAGTGTTACAGCGGTTGCGACAAAAAGCGCCACAACTCAGAGTGGAGATCGTACCGCAGATTCCTGAGCATTTTGAGCTGCTGGAGCAAGGGGATGTGCATTTTTCGATTACCGGCCTCAACCCGCAGACCGGACAGGATCAGTTTCGACGCTTTGAGATTGCACGTACCGGGCAGATCTGCCTGATGGATCGGGATAACCCGCTTGCTGCAAAAGAGATGAGCCTTGAAGCTTATGCTAAGGCGTCTCACGGCTTGGTATCGATCACCGGTAAAGGCCCCGGTTTTATGGACGATGAGCTCCAGAAAATGGGGTTGAAACGGCAGGTGATGTTACGGCTTGCTAATTTTCTGTCGGTCGCCAACTTCTGTCAGGGAACCGATCTGGTCTTTACCCTGCCTGAGATCATCGGCCGTTATCTGGTGAAAGACAGCCGGTTGGTACTGCGTCCCTTGCCGGGTGAGTTTCGTTTACCGCAGGTGGTGCTTTATCTTTACTGGCACGAACGTTTTCACCATGATCCTATGTGTCGTTGGGTAAGAGGCGAGTTAAATCAGGCGCTTACCCGGGTCTCACAGGTTTGAGCCCTGCATGATCTGCATGGTTTCATTACTCCAGCGCAGCGCTTCGTAATACCCTTCAGAGTAGATCTCCTGCACTTCTGGTGGCAGCCTGAAAGAGGATTGGCCGATCATATAAAAATTTACCGCCTGGAGTAGCTTTCCGGCTTTACCTTCATAACCGGTGATGGCTTCCGCAATTTCGTCTGCAACGGATATCTGGGCCAGCAGACTGGACTGATCTACCCCCAGCAGTGCATCCAGCAGGGACATAACCCCACAGATAAAAGCCATCTCGGGCGCAACTTCACGGGTTCTGGAAGCCACATATTCGCACATTCTGGCAGTGATCAGGATCTGCCGGATCAGTTCATTGGGTTTATCCTGATTACTGGAAAGCGCGAGCAAAGTGGCCCATTTGTTAACTTCGACCAGTCCCAGCGCGATGATGGCCTGAGTCAGGCTATCTATCTTCTGGGCCGGGTTGTAACGCGCTGAGTTCACGATTCGCAGCAGTTTGAATGTTAATTGCGGATCTCGGGAAGCCACCGATGCAAGTTCATCCGGTGTTACATCCGGGTTTTGCAGGGCGGCCAGCAGGTGGATGAGAATCGCCTGATTTGAGGTGAATTGCCGCCCTTCAAGCAGAGTAGGGCGGGAGAGGAACTCGCCCTGAAACAATCTGAAGCCGAGTTTGTGACAAAATTCATACTGTGTGTAGTTATCAATATGCTCGGCCAGCGGAGTGACTTTGAATTTATGCAGCGTTTCCAGATGTGGCTGTAGTTCTGATTCTGTTCGCTTGCGGATATCTACCCGGACAATTTTGGCCAGATTCAGCAGCGCGTCATACTCCGGGGCGTAGTCAAAATCATCCAGCACCAGGCGATAGCCGGCTTCAACGTAGCGTTCAAGGGAGTGCAGCAGCGCAGGTGAAACCTGATGCAGTTGTTTGATATCCACGACCAGATTATGCCGTGACAGTTTAGGCAGACTGTCACTGCGAAGAAAACCTTCACTGACGTTAATAAATGCAGGGAGCGCACGGAGCGAGCCGGAGTCATAGATGCTGGTAAAATTATTAATCAGGGCATCACAGGCATCCTGATCTGTCTGCAGAAATTTATGCGCAATCTCCGAGTCTTTATCTGAGAGGTAGAGTAGCTCATAAGCGACAACATTAAGGTCACGGTCGAAAATCGGAGACCGGGCCAGGCCCAGATGCTTGAGATGCGCTTGCATAAGTGTGCACTCGGTCAGAAGAGTAGTCTCATTGTAGGCAGCCGGATATTGATACTGCAACCAATGCGTTGTGTGTCAGGTCAACTGAAGAGAATAATGGTTCACATCTGGAACTGAATCCATTGATTACTATAAGTTTTAATGATTAAACCTTAGTATATATCAAACCAGTCCAGCCATCGGGAAGTCCGTTAATGCAGAATCACCCCCTGCGCCAGCAAATTTCAACTGAGGTACATGCCAGACCGTTCCAGAAACTCGAGCCTGAGCTGGGACTTTTACATATTGCAGCCAGTTACGGGCAGGGTGGCCGGGAAGCGTTGGCAGAGGCCGTTGGACGATTGCTCAGGCAGATGGATATCAACTGTCCTCCCAGCCTGACAAAGTTTTTCTTTACCCGTAACCAGCATCTGGCCTTGCGATACGAGCCACATAACGAATTTTATACACTCACGCTATATCAACTGGATAAAGCCGACACCCGTTACCTGAAAACTCTGTGGCAACAACTGCCCGGCGAGTTTCTCTGTGGTGTGGAGATTCTTTTCAGTAAGCATCGGGGCGCCACTCCGGACCTGTTACAGCAGTTTGATGACCGGCAGGTCTCCGGTTCATTTGTTATGGGGCGTGCCGCCAAAGTATGGACCGATTTCTGTCCGCGTGGGGAAGATGGCTTCGTGCGTATGATCGTGCATGATGATTCGCTGAAATCGTTTCAGGCCGGACGACTGCTGCAGCGGCTCTGTGAAATAGAAACATACCGGCACACGGCGTTGCTTGCGCTGCCGATTGCGCAGAACTCCATGCCACGTCTCACGGAAATGGACAGGGAGCTTGCTGAGATAACACACCAGATCTCTGTCAGCCCTAACGAACCGGACCTGCTGAAGAAACTGATGAACCTCGCCGCGCAGGTGGAAGAGCTTTCGGCGGATACCGCCAATCGTTTTTCAGCATCCCAGGCTTATTTCGCGCTGCTTGAAAGCCGCATTGATGAACTGCGTGAAGAGCGTATTGAAGGATTACAGACACTGGATCAGTTTATGGAGCGGCGTCTGGATCCTGCCAAGCGAACCTGTCTGGCTGCGAATGACCGTATTGAGCGTTTATCGCGCCGGATTGCCCGTGCTACCGATCTGATCCGCTCTCAGGTTGATCTGTCGATTGAGAAGCAGAACCAGCAACTGCTGGAAGGGCTGAACAACCGGTCACGCAGGCAGCTACGCTTACAGGCTAAACTGGAGAGTTTCACGATTATCGTGGTGACCTACTATGCTTTTGACCTGCTGGAGCGCTCTATCCGAAATATGGTGCCGGGTGATGAGATGCGTGATCAGTATCTGATGTGGGTGAGTTTTTCGGTGCCGCTGATTGCAGGTGTACTGTGGTGGTATGTGCGTCGCCTGCTGAAACATTACAGTGAAGATTAACGCCCCGGAACTGTCTGAATTTTAAACAGAACCGATAAAAAACAGCGACTTAACATAATTGCATTTGCATCTGTAAACAGCGCTGGTATACTGCGCGCCTGTCCTGAGAGATCACTCTTACGGACTGAGGCTGACAAGCCGCGTAATGGTGGCCCTGCTGGTCCTCCCGCAATGATACATCGTGAACCTGGTCAGGCCCGGAAGGGAGCAGCCACAGCGGTCGACTCATGTGCCGGGATGTGGCTGGTGGGGTCATCTCCAACTTCTCGTATCACATCGCTTTTTCCCTGATTTCTTGCTCTGCTGGCGCCAAGTGCGACACAAAGTGAGACACATAGCATCCTCCAGAACTACTGCTTACATCGAACCGTCCCGGCACGACGTCTTTTACGTCCGTATCTGTTTGTCACTTGCGCTGATACAGGCGTTTCCATAGCTTTATTACAGGCGTTTATCTGAAGCTAATAAACTATGGCCTGCAGCCTTTCGGGTACTTGATGAGTGCGTCAAATAGAGTTCAGGCAATACGTTGCAGTAGGTTGGGGTAACGAAATTTAAGTCGGTCAAAAGCCCCTTAACGCTTGTCAGTTCATGAGCTGGTGTATCGAAAACAACAGGATTGTCTGACGAACGTTACATGACACTTACGCCCTGCACCTTCTGCGATAATATGCGGGGTGACTCACGGTGAGCGGACAGAGCATACACCGGTGACGGGGGATGCCTGAGGCGGATGTAAATGAGGGTCGTTAAACGACCCTCATGCTCAGAGCGATCTTCAAGGAGCGGAATGGGTTACTGACAGTGTGTTGCCTAGTTCATCCAGAACCATGTAAAGAGACCGTTTACTGGCATCTTGTTCTGCATCGTTGAGGTACTCAATAACCCACACTTTTCCCTGGCTGGTGTCGCGCTGTGCAGTTTCGACACGTTTCGCGTTTGACCAGGACTCATCGAGCCCGCCTTGCTGAATCAGGCTGTGAACGAATTTCCGGGTTTTTGTTTCGACCTGTTCCTGTGCTATTGGCCCCTTTGGTCCGTGGTTGGAATGTGCATGGGTTCCTGCTGAAAAGGTCAGTGAAAGCAGCGCGATCACAAACAGCTTTTTGATATTCATTAAATTATTTTCCTGATTGTATTCTGTAAAAGTAACCTGATACCGCTTGGGTGTTACGGCATGTAAAGATCGCCATAAAAGCCGGTGGTCGTGAGCTTGATTGTTACCGGTTCGGTACCGGTATTTTGCCAGTACCAGCCATGTGTTCCGGCAAAGGGTGCCGTGAAGTTACCACTGGCTTGCTGTTGTTCCTTGCCGATCCAGTAACTGGTGAACTCGTCTTTACCTGCACTGGGTGGTTCTCCGTGCATGTCAAAGTAAACGGTTCCACCTTCTGCCTTCCAGTGAAAGATGAAGTTATCTCCCTGTTCCATCGGTGACTTGATTTCAGCGCCTTGCCGGGGCAGCAGAGTCAGCGTCATAGTATCGGAACGGGGCTGTTCCTGGCCTTTCCATACCGGGGCAGCACTGCCGAGAATGAGATTTTCCAGATCAGCTTTCACGGGGAGTTCTTCCAGTTCGGCGTCATTGGCCTCGTTCAGGACTGTCAGGCCCAAAGCCTTGCCAATACCGGTTGGGTCAATGCCGTACTCGGCCGGCAACACAGTGGTCAGCAGAATGACTGAAGCCGCTGCACCGGCTGCTACTGTAGCTTTGATCAGGCTTTTCGTGGACGGCAGTCCATCTTTATTGATATGGGTAATATTAGTCATGGTATAGCTCTCCTATGCCGTAACCCAGTAGCCGGTTAACTGATAGCCGATAAGTAAGAAACCTGCTGCCATCAGGATGACATTGGTTGTAAATGCGTGGTAATCAAACGAATTCGATTTACGCCAGAAGTTCATCAGAATCAAAATGCCTGCGAGTGCGAGCAGTTGTCCTATCTCGACCCCGACGTTGAAGGCCAGAATGTTAGCCACCAGACCGTCTTCGGAGAGGGTGAAATCCTGTAGTTTGGTCGCTAAACCGAACCCATGGAAAAAACCAAAGATCAGTACCGCTGCTTTTGTGCTTGGCTGAAATCCGAACCAGCGACGGAAGGCGCCGAGATTATCAAGGGCCTTATAGACCACTGACAGGCCAATGATTGCATCGACGATATAAGGATTAACATGGGTCTCGCTCAGTACGCCGTAGAGCAGCGTTACACTATGACCCACAGCAAACAGGGTTACGTAGATCGCCACATCTTTCATGCGAAACAGAAAGAAGATAACGCCGAAGAGAAACAGCAGGTGATCGTAGCCGGTCACCATGTGTTTTGCTCCCAGATAGACGAACGGCAGCAGTTGCATACCACTGGCCGATTCGATGAAAACGGCATCACCCTCGGCTACACCGTGTGCTAAGGCTTGTATTGGAAAAACCATCGCTAAAAGTACGATAAAAAACTTGCCCGCGCCCACGAGAGCTGCTTTGAAAGCAGGCGTGTTGGCAGGCGAATACACTGGATTCATACCAGTTTCTCCATTCGTATTTTATTAACTTGATTGCGCAATGCGCTGTGTCGTGGTTAAGCGAGTGGCGCGCGCGGAGGCCTGTAAGGCCCCTTGAGGTAAGGAGGCGTGGGGGTAATGATCCGTGACGCAAAATAAATATCATGAAGCGCGTCAGGGCGTTCGGGGAAAGGCATCAGAAAAGAATGATGATCCAGTGCAAGTACAGTATGCACAAGGGGGTGTTCATCGTCGGAGAGGCCTGAAGACTCATCGTGCAGGTGATCAAGTTTCGGCGCATGGTAATGCCCGTGCGCTATCGCTATCTCTTCAGGGTCAACCAGAGGCGCAATATCATGCTGGGCCAACTCGGCAGCCCAGATTCCGCGGAACAGCGAGGCAATAAGCAGTAACGCAGTAATTGCGATACGTAGCGCTTTTCGGGCGTGGTTTCTCTGCCGCATTATATAGAATATGTCCGGTGACGTTTAACTAACACGCCCGATTCTAGCTGAGCCGGCATCGGAAAGAAATGATCCTCAAGTTGCGTTCTGTTGACCTGAAGTCGTATGCGGTTGGGTTACTCAGAGCGCTGAACCGGTTTGCGCAGGAATGAATAATTGTGGAATGCCTTCCTCGTGTAACGTCCGTGAACACGACCATCGCCCTGATGGGAGGAAGGGGTTTCCAGCGAGGAACTAAAAAACTTATATAACCCCGGTGAGTTTGGCTACTTTACCGACAGACAGGTCCAGATCGACGGCGACAGGTCGGTCTGTTGAGCGCCGGCCAGAGGAAACGGGGTTTCGTTTGGAGCTGATGCTGTCACGCATTGGCCCGTTAGGGTGCCTGCGATCATAACGGGTTTTACGTCGCTCAGTGCCTTCATGCTGGTCGTGATGATAAGTGACCAGCCATTCATGGGCATGGCTCAGGGTGGGCAGGTTTGGGCTGATCTGTTGATTACTGTCATCAATCCAGTAATAGGTAAACTGATAATCACCGAAATCTTTAACTAGCTTTGACATGACTACAACCTGAAATGTCTCTGCACCAGAGTCTCTTTATAAGGCTAGTTTATTTAATTATCTGATCGGTGTTTATAGGAAAAATTCTTAATTTTGTTGCGCTGCACACTAAAGTGTATAACGGGCTAAAACAACACCCTCACAGCAGCAGTGTTACGTAAACACGCTGTGGAGAATCGGAGGCGGGTTATTGGTCAGGGTTTATGTTGATTGAGTAAGATAGACCGATAGTTTGTCTGCTGCCAGATCAATATCCACCGTTACCGGGATATCAGTGATGCGCCGGCCCTGGGGGCGTATTCTGGCGACGTAAAGGGCAATGTCCATCGCGCGTCGTGAGCTCTCATCCTGACGTCTGTCGATAACTGAACGCCTTCTTTCTTCGCCTGCATAAAGTGAAAACAGGTAGGTGTCGCGCCACTCTTTGGCAAGATTAAGGTTTGCAAGGTGCGGGCTGATCATTACGTCATCGGTGTCATTCCAGTAGTAGACAATACTGGACCGATGCAGATCTTTAACCAGTCTCATCTTTACCTCCGTGAGTCAGGATAAAAGAGACCCTCCGTGGTCAGAGTATTCGCTGGTTAGTTACTGAAGGATGGTTCAATAAAGGGAGCTGTCAAAATCTGATCAGGGCTCCGGGGTATCTGACAGGGGAGCGGAGGCGCGATTCGTTGGTTTACCATTGTTTGTCAGGCGGTTTTAACCTGATTCTTCAGGACCTGAATTTTCTGTATGGCAAGATCGACATCGACTTTGTTTAACTGGTCTGTGAGACGACGCCCTTCATTGGAACTGTAGCGGCGGCAAAAAAATGCGGCTTCGGGGGAGGCTGGTTTTTGTAAGGCTCTTCGATCGTTGCGATATCGTCGGCGTTCAGTGAAAGTATAAAGCGAATAGTGGTAGTCGATAATCCATTCTCTGGCATGAATGATGGTTTTCATCTCAGGGCTGATTTTCTCCTGTTGGCCATCAATCCAGTAAAAAATGACCTCGTACTCTTTGAGATCCCTGACCAATTGATACATAGCATCCCACCTGAACATACTGAAAATATTGATGCGGTTTGTGCAAGCTCAGTAGTTTCAGTATAGAAAAGCCTGATTAAATGGGTGCCCGGGAATGGGCAGGGCAGAAAAACGGGGCGGAGCAGGTTCAGAGGAGATATGGCCTGAGCCCCCGGAATATCGGCTTTCAGGGCTCAGACAGGATGAGTAAGATTACGCGGATTCTGAAGTGTCTATACAATTTTTCAATTTATCGGCCGACAGATCCAGGTCAATTTTAATGGGACGGTCACTGGCCCGACGGCCAACCGATGTGGTGATTCGACGTGAGCTGGGCTGCCCCTCTTTTTTACTGTCGGTCAGCATCCGTCTGTCCGCTTTGCGCTGTCTTCTCTCAGTGCCGGAGCGTTGCTTAAAGTCGTACTCAACCAGCCACTCTTTGGCGTGTATCAGGGTGCGCAGGTTGGGGCTGACTTTATTGGCATCATCATCAATCCAGTAAAAAACAAACTGGAATTCTTCAAAATCTTTTACAAGTCGGAACATTACAGGTGGACCTAACGGATACAGCTTAGAGAACTTAATACATGGGTGATCTGTATGATCACGCTTCTTATATTTTTGAATGGGCGATTATAGGGATAAATCAGGAAAAATTCCTTATTTCTGTGCTGTTGACTAAGCTATAAGTGACAGGTTCTGGATTGTAGCCAGAAGTATCCTCCCACCCTGTGGGTGTATTGGAACTATTTGCCATAGCGTAAGACTAAAAATCAGGTGTCCCGGTCGGCGAAAATGTCGCTCTGTACAGAGAAAAACGGCTGTTTCCGACTGTTGGGCCAGGCTAGAGGCAGGGAGGTTTATCCAAATTACGTTCGAGCGTAACGGAGTGAATGGTGAGACTTGTTAAAGATCTAATCGATTCGGGTATTGTTTACTTCTGGGTAGACAATGATTCGGAAAAGTTAAGCCCGGATATAGCCACATTGGCACTGGCTGAAGAGTGGCGCACCCGGTATGTACACTCGCAGTACCCGGGTGATGAGCGTCGAAAATCTCATATTGACCGGCGTAAAAACAGGGATAAGCGTATGGAGCTGGATGAGACCCTTTTCGCATCCCGCCTGTTACCTCATGGACGGCGTAAAACTGATGTGCCAGTTGAAGTGGATATCGATCAGGCAGCAGAAAAGTTGAAGGTGTTCTACTGCTGATGGAGTAAGTCAGCGTCCGTTCTGACGGCTTAACCCGGTCTATCAATCCTTCCGCTGTAAGGCGGGATCTCTTCACTTGTCTTCGATCTTTGCCCCTTTCCGATTCTCATATTTCCCCCTGTTTCTGCTATCTGTTTTCCCCTGCTGCTTTTCAGTCACTCAGTACATTAGTCGTTCAGAGCCCCGGCCAGCATCATCAGCCCGGTGTAGGTGAGCAGGCATCCCATCGCCAGATTAATCACTCTGAACAGGTACAGGGCCTGTAGCTTCTTGCCGAGTAATTGCCCCAGCAATAGATAGGTGCCCGGCGCACCGAAAGCCAGAATGCTCAGTATCAGTGACCAGAAAGCAATGCCGCTGCCACTGATATTGGCTTCTGGAAACTGGATGGTAACGATGGGCAGGATCGCGACCGGTGCCTTGGGGTTTAACAGTTGCAACAGCAAGCCGTGGTGAAAACGATGTGAAACCTGACGTGACTCATCCTGCCGGGCGGTCAGCGCTGATTGCCGCCAACTGGCGTGGAGTATTTTACCGGCGAGATAGAGTACATAAGCACTGCCGAGAATCGCGATCGGTTGCTGCCATTGGGGTGATATGAGCCACACACCGGCGTAGCCAAAGAGCAGAAACAGAACCAGCATCGCGCTGCCGACACCGAGGCAGAACCCAAGATACTGGCGCGCCTGCCCGTTGAGGCCGGCATTCATGCTCAGCAGGTTAACCGGGCCAGGGGTATACATAATGCCGAAGGCATAGAGCAATATCTCCACCATCGTGAATTCCTTTTTCGTTGTGAGGTGAGCGTTGTGTCAGCGACCGAGAACCAGTTGCTGATACCTTTTCGGGGTCATGCCGTATACCGGCTTGAAGCGCCGGTTAAAGTGGCTGAGGTCGGTAAATCCGTAATCGAACACCACATCGTTCAGGTCAGCACCGTTCGCCAGTGCCTCACGGGCACGGTTAATACGGCTGTTGAGCACATACTGGTGTGGGGTGATACCAAATTGTTGCCGGAACAGGCGCAGAAAATGGTATTTAGACAGGTTTGCTGCGTCGCTGATCTGGTCAAGCGAGAGTTCATCTTTAAGGTGGGCTTCTATATAGTCCCGTGCCTGCAGCAACAAGCGGTCAGTTTTACTGCGGCGGATATCCCCGTTCCAGCGGGCAAAGCGTTGGGCAATCCGGCTGGCTATCTGGTAGAGCTCGCACTCCTGCTGCAAGGGATCAGCGCCCGGGCTGTCAATCATTGCCGCCAGATTAAGCAGGGTCTGTTGCAGTGGCTGATCCTGCAACAATGTGTCAGGCACCTGAAAATCTTCGCTGTTGGCAATGCCGGCTGCCTGCAGCATCGGTTGCAACTGAGTTGGATGAATATAAAGCATCCGGTACTGCAGCGGTGTGCTGTCACCGGAGTGGCCATCATGAATCTGTCCGGGGTTGAACAGCATAATGTTACCGGGTTGGCTGCTGTGGAAAGCGCCTCCGGAGAAAAAATTCTGCCGGCCTTTTAGGGTAACCCCTAAGGCATATTCCTCATGGGCGTGTTTGCCATAAGAGAAATCGGCCATCTCCGCCTGAAGCAGGGTGACCTGATCCAGGTGTGGGCTTTTCTGATAGTGGAAGTTATTACTGGAATCCATCCGCTTACGACTCTGTTCAACAGGCTTAATTTAACCGACTTTGAGTCTTAAGTTTAGGGCCTTACCGGGAACAGGAATTGGACAAAATTGCTCGATTGAGGGGAATCACTCAGTCAGCACAGCTAAAGGCCCTGTCATTCGCGCAGACGATGGCAGTTTTCAGGCCTCAATTGGGCAGCAGTCAGATCCGTTCTCCTCTGCGTTACCTGCGAAAACACACTTACAGCGAAGAGTTACTTGCAATTTTGCAGGCAGCAATTATTATTCTCGCAAATGAGAATCGTTATCATTCAATTGTAAATCCCTAATGTAGCTGGTTGTAATTAAGATGAACAAGATAAGCGGGTTAAGTTTAAAGAGTAAGGTGGGACTGAGTTTTGGCTTTGTATTACTGCTGTTAGTAGCTGCGTCGTTCTCTGGCATCTCCGGATTGCAGCATTCGGAAAGCGGTTTTATCCAGTACCGGGAGCTGGCAAGAGATACAAACCTTGCCGGGCGCTTGCAGGCCAATATGCTGGAGGTTCAGATGGAGGTAAAAAGCTACCTTATTCATCACGATGAGGAGAGTCTGGCGCGCTACCAGCAGCGAAAAGCTGCCATGAATACGTTTCTTGAACAGGCACGGGTGGAGATTACTCATCCCGAGCGTAAATCGCTGATCCGGGAAACAAGTGACCTCTGGCAGGCCTATGAAAACACCTTTACTGCCATGATTGATCTGGTGAATAAGGAAGATCAGCTCTATTACAACGTACTGGCCCAGCAGGGGCCGGTGATGCGAAAAAATATCACCCAGTTACGTGAGTACCTGAAACAGCAGGGCGAAACTGAAAACGTTTATATTGTTGCTGATCTGCAGGAAGACCTGTTGCTGGCTCGCCTGTATCTGGTTCGCTTTATGGAAAAAAACCATCAGGAAGATTTCGATATCGCAATCAACAAGCTTGAAGGGGCCTTACCGGCTCATAGTATCCGTCTGCAGGAGAGGGGGCTGGATACTCAGGCTAATACCTATCTGCAACAGTTCAATCAGGCGAGTCGACAGTATGCTGAGGCAACACGCCAGATTCATGAGGTGATCAACCAGCAGAATCTGATGATCAGCAAAAAGCTGGAAACGATCGGTCCGCAGGTGGCGGATAATGTTGAGGAGGTCAAACTCTCTGTTATGGCGCAGCAGGATGAACTGGGGCCACAACTGCAGGCGCGGAATCATCAGGATCTGGTATTGGTCAGCAGCATTTCAGCTCTGGCGGTGGTACTCGGTGTGATATTTGCGTTTGCTATTACGCGTATGATTACCCGGCCGATACTGCGTGTGGTTGAGTTTGCCAATGTACTGGCATCGGGAGATCTGACCCAGCAACTGAATATCACCAGTCGGGATGAGGTTGGTAAATTGCAGGGTTCGCTGGGTGAGACCAGTGCCAGCCTGCGGGATATGCTGCAGGAGATCAGCAGCGCCAGCTTCAATATGAGCTCATCAGCGGAGGAGCTGGCGGTACTGACCGAACAGGCCCGCACCGGCACTCTGCAGCAGCAGGAGGAGACTGATCAGGTGGCTACCGCCGTGACGGAGATGGCGTATACCGCTCAGCATGTATCAGATAATGCCGCCGCGGCTGCTTCTTCTGCTGACAGTGCCAATCATCAGGTAGATCAGGGGCGGATGAAAATGCGTACCGCCACTGAGGGGATGACCCGACTCTCTTCCAGCCTGAACCGGACGTCCCAGGAGGTGGAGCACCTGCAGCAGAAAACCCGGGATATTAACGCCATTCTGGATGTGATCCGGGAGATTGCCGAGCAGACTAATCTGCTGGCACTGAACGCTGCGATCGAGGCTGCACGGGCCGGTGAGCAGGGCAGAGGCTTTGCGGTGGTGGCTGACGAAGTGCGCGGCCTGGCTCAGCGTACACAGCAATCTACAGAGATGATCCATCAACTGATCGGTGATCTGCAGGAAAGGGCCAACCTCAGCGTATCGGTGATGAGTGAGGGTACCCGTGAGGCTAGTGAATGTATCATTCTGGTGGATCAGGCGGATTCTGCACTGAACCAGATCAGTCTGGCGGTGAAACAGATGAATGATGTGAACGCCCAGATTGCCAGCTCTGCCGAGCAGCAGAGCGTAGTCGCGGAGCAGATTAGCAACAGTATCAGTAATGTCAGGGTCATTGCCGAACAAAGCCGGGCGGCAGCGGACGAAACAGCCAATTCCAGTATCGCACTGAGTGATGTGGCTAACCGTCTGCGAGAGATGGTACAGCGCTTCAGATTAAGCGCTTAATCGCTGGCATAACAATACATTATTAAGAATCATCAGCGCGGTCAGACGGGTTAAGGCGTTTCAGCCAGTCTGGCCGCCAGGTGGTCAATCAGCATTCTTACCTTGGGCGAGACAAAACGGTTGTTGGGAAACAACGCCCAGATGCCTTCATCTGAGGGTTGGTAATTAGCCAGTACGGCGATCAGCTCCCGGCTATCGAGGTAGGGCTGTACGTAGTAATCAGGCAACTGAACCAACCCAATTCCTTTTAAAGCGGCGTCCGTCAATGCCTGTCCGCTGTTATAGCGCAGGCTTCCTTTAATCTTGACGTTACGTTCCATCCCATGTTGCTGAAAACGCCAGAACTCAAGTGTCCCCTGCAGACAGTTGTGCTGATCCAGCTCTTCGAGCAGGTGGGGTTCACCGCGGGTTGCCAGATAATGCGGGCTGGCACAGACATAAAGCCGGCGTGAAGAGAGACGTTTGGCCATCAGACTGGAATCCTCCAGCCGGCCCAGACGAATAGCCAGATCATAACCGGAATCCACCAGATCGAGTTTCTGATTGGTGAAATGGATCTCTATCTCGACCGCCGGATAATTGACCGAAAATTCGTTTATCAGCGGGGCTATCCGGCTTTCGCCGAAGGTAGTGGGAGCGGTCAGCCGCAGCCGACCCCGGGGGGCGCTCTGGTACTGGGTGACGGCCCGCTCAGCTTCCTCCAGCCCATCGACCAGTTGCCGGCAATGCTGGTAATAAAGGTCGCCGGCTTCTGTGATCGATACTTTGCGGGTGGTTCGATAAAACAGTTTGGTGGCAAGGCGATCTTCCAGCGCGCTGATCTGGCGGCTGACCTGTGCAGTCGAGATCCCAAGTTGACGGGCAGCCTGGGTGAAACTGCTGGTTTCTGCAACGGCAACAAACTCAGTTATTCCATCCCATTGAATCATTGTTACACCACAGAAAAAGTAATTTGCAGAAGCGTCATATTATCACTTGTGAGTAATTAACTACAATGAATGCATCTGAAGGAGTGACCTGTCTGGCAGAACCGCCGGGCGGTGTGCCCCGAAACGAAATCTGTGTTTAAAGCGTCTGAGGTTGTTATGAGTGAAGGAATGATCAAATCAAAAGCGGCGATTGCCTGGGGCCCAAACCAGCCACTGTCGATTGAAGAAGTGGATGTGATGCCACCGCAGAAAGGCGAAGTGCGGGTGCGTATCGTGGCTACCGGTGTCTGCCATACGGATGCTTTCACCCTTTCCGGTGAAGATCCGGAAGGTATCTTCCCGGCGATTCTGGGACATGAAGGTGGTGGTATCGTTGAAGCGGTGGGTGAAGGTGTGACCAGCCTGGAAGTAGGTGATCACGTGATCCCCCTGTATACGCCGGAGTGTGGTGAATGTAAGTTCTGTCTGTCAGGTAAAACCAACCTCTGTCAGAAGATTCGTGAAACGCAGGGTAAAGGCCTGATGCCGGATGGCACGACCCGTTTTTATAAAGACGGTCAGCCGATCTATCACTACATGGGTTGCTCCACGTTCTCTGAATATACCGTGCTGCCGGAGATCTCTCTGGCCAAGGTTAACAAATCTGCGCCGCTTGAAGAGGTCTGTCTGCTGGGTTGTGGTGTGACCACCGGTATGGGTGCGGTAATGAACACGGCTAAGGTGGAAGAGGGGGCAACCGTTGCGATCTTCGGTATGGGAGGTATCGGCCTTTCTGCGGTGATTGGTGCGGTAATGGCCAAAGCCAGTCGTATCATTGCGGTAGATATTAATGACAGCAAATTCGAACTGGCCAAACAGTTGGGTGCGACAGACTGCATCAACCCGAAAGAGTACGACAAACCGATTCAGGAAGTGATTGTAGAGCTGACCGATGGCGGCGTTGATTACTCTTTTGAATGTATTGGCAATGTTGATGTGATGCGCTCCGCGCTTGAGTGCTGCCATAAAGGCTGGGGCGAGTCGGTGATCATCGGTGTAGCGGGCGCGGGTCAGGAGATCTCTACCCGTCCGTTCCAACTGGTTACAGGTCGTGTATGGCGCGGTACCGCTTTTGGGGGTGTTAAAGGCCGTTCAGAACTGCCGCAGATCGTTGAGCGCTACCTCGATGGTGAGTTTAAGCTGAGCGACTTTATTACGCATACCATGGGACTTGAGCAGATCAACGAAGCGTTTGACCTGATGCATGAGGGTAAGAGTATTCGTAGTGTGATTCACTTCGACAAGTAATCCCAGCGCGCAGCCCCGCCCTGTGCGGGGCTGCAGGAGTGCTTATGAGTGTAGAAAATCTGACCCAGAACCGCTGTTTTGGCGGCTGGATGAAGCAGTATCAGCATCAGTCTGCAGTGCTGAATTGCAGTATGCGATTCAGTATCTATCTGCCACCTCAGGTCAATGAGGGGGAGCGGGTGCCGGTACTTTACTGGCTATCGGGGCTGACCTGCACCGATGAAAACTTTATGCAGAAAGCCGGGGCGCAGCGCATTGCGGCCGAGCTCGGTATCGCCGTAGTTGCACCCGACACCAGTCCACGTGGCGAAACCGTCGCCGACGATGCAGACGGTGCGTATGACCTGGGTCTGGGGGCAGGGTTCTATCTCAATGCCACAGAGCAACCCTGGTCAGAGCACTATCAGATGTATGATTACATCACCCGGGAGTTACCTGCGCTGGTGGAGGAGTTGTTTCCGGTGACGGATAAGCGTGCCATCTCCGGACACTCCATGGGCGGTCACGGTGCGATTACGATTGCACTGAAGAACCCGGCAGCTTACTGCTCGGTTTCTGCGTTCAGTCCGATCTGTAATCCGATGCAATGTCCGTGGGGGCAGAAAGCGTTCACGGCCTATCTGGGGGCCGATAAGCGTCTCTGGCAGGCGTATGATGCCTGTTATCTGCTGCGTGAGAGCCAGGATCAACTGCCGATGCTGGTCGATCAGGGCAATGCGGATCAGTTCCTTGAAGAGCAGTTGCGTCCTGAAACACTGGTAGCTGCGGCAGAAAGTCGTGATTATCCGCTGCAGATGCGTCAGCACGATGGCTATGATCACAGTTATTACTTTATCGCCAGCTTCATCGAAGATCATCTGCGTTTCCATGCGCAGTATCTGAATCAGGCCTGAGCCTGCCAAACCCCAGCCGGTGGTCGATTTGCTGGCTGGTGTTGTCGCCGAATCACTCCGGGCGACTCTCTGCGGGGCTTACCTGCCTCCAGTTTCCAACCGCACAAGCCTCATCTATGCTTAACTGAGTTACCTCAGCCGGGCCCGGGTCCGCATGCATACAGGGTATTTCGGTCATAAAGCCGCAGTTTGGCGAGCCTCTGTTTTTGAACGCTTAATAGGGACGGAACCATGATTCCAGCGCAAAAACCAGCTACAGAACAGCAGCGACTGGCTGCCTTGCAGAGTTATCATATTCTGGATACTCCTGAGGAACAGGAGTTTAATGACCTCGCACGGCTTGCATCAGAAATCTGTGAAGCTCCCATTGCACTGGTCAGCCTGATTGATGCAGAAAGGCAGTGGTTCAAGGCGCATATCGGTTTAGACAGTTGCCGTGAAACACCCCGGGACTGGGCTTTTTGTGCCCACGCGATTCTTCAGGATGGGCTGTTTGAAGTCGAAGACGCCAGCAGTGACCCACGTTTTACAGACAACCCGCTGGTACAGGGCGAGCCGAACATTCGTTTCTATGCCGGTGCCCCTCTGATCACTCCCGATGGAGAGTCACTGGGAACCCTATGTGCCATCAGCGACCAGCCAAAACAGCTCGATGATTTTCAGCGCCGGGCTTTGCAGGTGCTCAGTCGGGAGGTGGTTGCCCGGCTGGAACTGCGCAAAAAGGTGGTTCAACTGGCGCAGGCTGATGAATTCAAATCGATCTTTCTTGCAAATGTCAGTCATGAGATCCGCACCCCGCTGAACGGTGTGATGGGGTTAACCAATCTGCTGCTGACGACCCCTTTATCGGAACAGCAAACGCAGTATACCCACTCGATTAAACGCAGTGGTGAAGCCCTGCTGCGAATCATCAATGATGTGCTGGATCTGTCGAAGGTGGAATCAGGCAAACTGGCGATTGAATCGATTCCGTTCGACCTGAATCAGTTGCTGGACGATGTGGTGGACTGTTTCAGCCAACTGGCAGCAGAGAAAGGCATCAGGCTGATTAACCGGGTCAGCACCCGAGATCACATGTTGCGTGGTGACCCCCACAGGATCCGCCAGATTCTGAGTAATCTGGTCAGTAATGCGATTAAATTTACGGAAACCGGCAGCGTCGAAATCAGTGATACCAGTCGCCACCCAAAAGAAGGGCTGGAGCTGCTGAAGCTGACTGTCACCGACACCGGCATTGGCTTAACCGTGGAGCAGCAGCAACGGCTGTTTAAGCGGTTTGAACAGGCAGATTCCTCTGCCAGCCGCGAATATGGTGGCAGCGGTTTGGGTTTAAGTATCAGTAAGCATCTTTGTGAACTGATGCGGGGTGAGATGGGAGTGCACAGTGCCCCGGGAAAGGGCTCGGCCTTCTGGATTGCACTGCCTCTGCATACTACGGATGAGGAGGTTATCAGGCAGGCACCTCAGCCGGATAACCCGACGCAGCAGTTTATGGGGCGGGTGCTGGTGGCGGAAGATAACCGGGTCAATCAGATCGTTATCCGCGGTTTGCTGACACAGTTCGGGCTGGATGTGGAGTGTGTCGAAAATGGCGCACTGGCGCTCAGTAAACTTAAAACGAATTTCTACGATATGGTGATGATGGATTGCCAGATGCCCGTTATGGATGGGTTTGAAGCGGTGCGAAATATCCATGACGTCAACACCTCGGTGCTGAACCCCCATGCACCGATTGTAGCGATGACCGCCAATGCCATGGAGTCTGACCGGCAAGCCTGCCGGGAGGCCGGAATGGAGGAGTTCCTGCCTAAACCGATCGAGCCTGAGGCATTGCGAGATGTGTTATCCCGCTGGCTGACACCGGCACCGGCTCAGGTCTCGCAACCGGCACCGGCCCGGCCTGAACCTGATCCTACGCCGGTGCAGAGCCCTTTAGATGCACCAACCGAACTGCACAAAGTCCTGAATTACGCCGCCTACCGACCTGAGTGGGTAGAGCCGCTTAAGGGACAGGGCGATAATCTTGAAAACATCTATCGGGTGTTCTGGAATAACGCGCCGCAGGAGATAAACGAGTTGAGTCAGGCGCTGATCCGGCAGGATCTGGTTGCGGCGGGCCGGGTAGCTCATTCGATCAAAGGCAGCGCCCGTATCCTTGGCGGCGAGCGACTCTGGGCACTGGCACACTTCATCGAGCAGCAGGCCAGCGCCGGGGTTGAAATGTCTCCCCGGCAGTTAGTCGGTTATCTGGAAAACTGCCTGGATGATTTCAAAACTGCGGTTAATGACGCGAAATAAGATAAGCCCCTGCCGCGGCCATAATTGAGCCCGCGCTGCGGTTGAGACGTTGCATGGCCCGTTCTGATTTGAACCAGTTACGGGCTTTGCTGGCAAACAGGGCGATCATCATCAGACCCAGCATCAGGCCGATCAGAGTGAGCAGGGCGGCCAGCCCGATATCGCTGTTGTCCAGTACGCTCAGATCCATAAAAGTGGGCAGGAAAGCGATATAGAACAGAATGACTTTCGGGTTGGAAGCTGAGATCAGAAAACCCTGAAGAAATCCCAGCAGTGCGCCACGACGGCCCTGCTGGTGCTGTTCTGCACTTTCAAGATCCAGTGGGGCTGTCCACATCTTCCAGCCCAGATAGACCAGATAGATAGCACCGACCACCCGGATCAGGGTAAACAGTTCACTCCAGTTGCTGGCGATTACTGCCAGACCATAGCAGGCCGCAATCAGGTAGAGAATATCGCTGATTGTCATACCCAGCGCCAGAAACAGGCAGGAACCTGCACCTTGCATCAGGGCACGGGCGAGGATCGCGAACACCCCGGGACCGGGCGTGATGCCAAAGATAAAAATAGCAATGAAAAATGAGATCGCACTTTCTACGCTCATGATCAGTATCCGGTCAGCATTGAACGTTACATAAGAACAGGAAGTGTGAATTTAACTCCCCAGCAGGGAAAGTACCAGCCCCCGGTTGGCATTGGCCTGAGCCTGAACGGCAATGCCGGCCTGCTCCTGTATCTGGGCTGCGGAGCGCTCAGACAGCGCTTTGGCATAATCCGTATCACCAATCCGGGAGGCGGATTCAGCCTGACTTAGATTGGATTCGGTGAGACGGTTGATACCGGATTCAAGCCGGCTCTGGCTGGCGCCGATCTCACCACTGACGGTACTGAGGTAGCTCTGGCTCTGGTCGATAATATCCAGTGCACCGGGGTCACTGATATTCAGACTTAACAAACCCAGATCGCCCAGCTCGCCGGCAACATTAAACCGCTGTATATCCTGACCATCGTCGGCGGAAGACCCGGTCTGCAGACGCACGGATCCCTCTTCACTGAGTAATGACTGGTTATTGAACTGGCTCTGGGAAAGGGTGTCGCTGATGCCGGAGAGGAGGGCATCGGCTTCTTTCTGCAAAGCTGCGCGGTCGCTGTCGTTGAGAATGCCATTCTGAGCCTGCACCGACAGCTCCCGTATCCTCTGCAGGGAGTCATTAACCTGATTAACCCCGCCATCGGCAATCTGCAGGGCAGAGATGCCGTCCATGCTATTGCGGATTGCACTGCTGTTGCTGAGGATATCGCTCTGCAGATTGATCAGAACCTGTAGTCCGGCCGGATCCACAGCCGCATTGTTGATGCGCTGCCCTGAGATGAGCTGTTTCTCATTCTCTTCGATGCGGTTTCGCACCTGATTAAACAGAGAATAGGATTGGCTGCTGCTTACACCTGTTGGATTAATCGGCATGGGGGACTCCTGAACAACTGCCTACAGTATAGTGCGCGAATCTTCTGCCGAAGTTGATTAATCTTCATACGTGCCGTAATCATAATGGCGCGCAGGAACCCTTACAGCCAGCCCAGAAGCTGCCACCACAGATAGTCCAGCGGAAACAGTATCAGCAGGGTAACCGGGGTCATCGCCAGACAAAGTCGCAGGGCGTGACGCAGGGGCACTTTTGCCAGCGACATACCGACAATCAGCGGCGCCGACTGAAACGGCAGAACGATGGTCGAGAAGCCCAGTACCTGTGTCATCAGTACTGCCTGCAAACTAAAACCGCTGTTCTGGCTGAACTGTTCGGCAAAAGGCGTCAGCACGGCCGGTACGCCGGCCAACGTGGTGAAAATACTGGTAACAAAGGCCGTCAGCGAGAGCGAGAAGAAGCTCAGCAGACTGTTTTCAGGTGACAGGGGCAGCCATTGATTAAGCTGACTACCGACCAGATCGCCGAGTCCGCTATGGTTGAACAGGGTGCCAAGGCCGAGAATACCGGCCACAAAGATCAGTGAGCTGATATTAAACTGGTTGTTGAAGCTCTGCTGACTGACCAGACCGATCCCCGGCATTAACAGAATACAGGCGGTTGCCAGCCCGATCCAGGCAGCGGAGATATGGTGCAGTGAATCACTCAGCCAGAAAAGCAGTGTGATGGTCAGCAGTACCAGCAGCCGCCACTCCGGTGCTGACAGGGTTTGCGCTGCGCTGGTGTCGTCATTGCGTCTGGGATGATCCGGGTAGAGCCAGAGAATGGCCGCAACAATCAGGATGCCTTTGAGCAGGCCCAGCACCGGGAAATGCAGCAGCAGGTATTCACCGTAAAGCGGAGTCCACTGGTGGATGGTCTCGGCCGCGCCGATCATCACCATATTCGGGACGTTAGCCGGGAGAATTGCAAAAGTAGGGATATGGCAGCCGAAAATAGCCGCCAGAGCGACGCCAATATACCCATTACTGCCCGCTGCAAACCCGCAACGCTGAGCAATGGCCATCGCAATCGGAATACACAGCACCGCCCGGCCCATGGAGGAGGGCATCAGGAAGCCGAGCAGGGTCGTCATCAGCACGATGCCGCCAATCAGTTTCAGGTAACTACTGTCGAGATGGCTGGAAAATCCGGCAGCAATCCGTTTTGCCAGCCCGGTTTCATTGATGGCGATTCCAATAATTAAACCGGCAAAAATCAACCAGCAGGCAGTAGAGGCAAACCCGGAAAACACGACATTGGCAGGCGCTGCTGCTGTGAGCATGGCCAGAGCCATAAAGATCAGCGCGGTCAGATGTTCCGGCAGGGCGCTGGTGGCAAAGAGAATGATGGCACCGAGGATAAGCGCGGCTGAGAGTTGTTGCTGCAGAGTCAGCGAACCGGTCAGAGGGCTGAAGAAAATACCCAGCAGCATCAAGACAAGGCTCAGCAGGGCAAACAGATGGGAGCGGCTAAGGGACATGGTGATCACTCTCTTGGGTCAGTACCGGATCATTGTGCCAAGAAACGGAACTATATATAGTCGATAAAAAGACAAAAAGTATCGAATATAGGACAGGCTTGTGTCACCCAGTCATGCATCAAAGCGTCTGCCTTCACAGATAGGCCAGCGAATCGATCCGGACCGGCCCATCATCGGTTTACGGGGTCGTCTGGCGGCGAATGTGGACATGGATCCACACGCCCATCCGCGGGCGCAGCTTGCCTATGCGGCTGAAGGCATTATCCGGGTCTATACCAATGCCGGTGTCTGGGTGGTGCCGCCGAGTCAGGCGGTATGGATACCGGGAGGGATTGAACACCGCACCACGGCAGATGTCAGTGCTGAGCTGCGTCATCTGTTTATTGATCCGGCCTATCAGCAGGCGCTGTCATCGCAGTGCAGTGTGGTTGAAGTGTCACCCCTGTTACGGGAATTGATACTGCGGGTGGCGGACTTTGGGGAGGACTACGCTGCTGATAGCCCTGCGCGGCGGATCTGTGCCGTGATTCTGGATGAACTGCAGGCACTGAAACCCTCTCTGCTGCATCTGCCGGGAGCATCTGACCGGCGTTTGCAGCGGGTGATGCAGGCGATGATTGCAGCACCCAATGCGGAGCTGGGGCTGGATTACTGGGCCGGACGCAGTGGCGCCAGTGCGCGGACTATCAGTCGTTTATTTACTAAGGAGACCGGAATGAGTTTTCAGCAATGGCGACGTCAGTTGCTCTTGCAGGAGGCGGTTGATCGGCTGGGTAAAGGGCAGGCGGTAACGGATATTGCACTGGAACTGGGTTATCGCAGCCCCAGTGCATTTGTCGCCATGTTTCGTAAGGCTCTGGGCAGGCCTCCGGGGCAGTATTTTCGTGAATCCCCGGTTTAACGGGGATCCATAGAGAAAATGTCCGGATGCTGTGACAGGGTATCGACCAGTAGTTGCATCTCTGCATCGGTACCGATACTGATACGCAGGTAGTTATCGATGCCTGGTTTACTGAAATGGCGAACCAGCACGTTCTTGCTGCGCAGAAAACCCATCAGCTCAGCGGCTTCGATAAAACGGTGGCGGCTGAACAGGAAGTTGGTTTTTGAAGGCAGGCTGACAAAGCCCAGTTCTGCCAGACGGTCGCAGGTCCATTCACGGCTGGCAATAATCTTATTGCAGCTCTCCTCGAAGTACTCCTGATCTTCAATCGCTGCCACGGCGGACTCGATTGCCAGCATATCCAGCGGATAGGAGTTAAAACTGTTTTTAACCCGTTCCAGACCCTCGATCAGGGTTTCGTGCCCGATGGCAAAACCCACCCGCATACCGGCCAGTGAGCGTGATTTAGAGAAGGTCTGAATAACCAGCAGGTTGTCGTATTGACGGGTCAGTTCAACAGCAGAGCTAGCACCGAAGTCGACGTATGCTTCATCGACGACCACAACGGACTCGGTATTACGCTGCAGCAGGGTTTCGATCTCACCCAGTTCAATCGCCCGACTGGTGGGCGCGTTGGGGTTGGCAAAAATAATACCGCCGTTAGGCTGGTCATAATCACTCAACTCCAGCGTAAATTCATCCCGCAATGGGATCTGCCGGAACTCCACATCATAGAGATTGCAGTACACCGGATAAAAGCTGTAGGTGAACTCTGGCATCAGCAGCGGCTGAGGTTGCTGGAAGAACGCTGCAAAGGTATGTGCCAGCACCTCATCAGAACCATTACCTACAAAAACCTGACCGCGCTCAACCGCAAAATGGCTGGCAATGGCGTCTTTCAGCCGGGTGCAGTCCGGATCGGAGTAGAGACGCAGACGGTCGGTGTCGAACTCCCGAATAACCGCTGCGGCTTTGGGCGAAGGCGGGTAGGGGTTTTCATTGGTATTGAGTTTGGTGATACCCGCCTGTTTTGGCTGCTCGCCGGGGACATAGGGGGTAAGGCGCTTAATTGCGTCACTCCAGTATTTGCTCATTATCTTATCCGTTGTCATGGTCGTAGCGCGGGCGCCGGACCTTAGGTACTTAAGCGGTGCCCAGCATAGCAAAAAAGCGGAAACGGCATAAGCCTGAACTTGTACGGATAGATTTAATTATACCGTTATCTTATTGAGTTTTTTTACTTAGTAAAAACCGGTCGACAGGGGCGGGGGCACCTGTCGATCCCGCCACTTATGCGCGCTGGCTATCGATATAATGTGCAGTAACGCTGTCCATGGTGCTGACGTGATTGATAAACCAGGGGACGAGGGTGTCCTGCAGATAGTGCTGAAGCGCTTCAGCATCAGCGAGTTCATGCCAGCGCAGAATAACCCCGGAGAGTTCTTCAATTACCCGTTCATGTTCCCCTTTATGGCATGCATAAGGCGGGAAACCCACTGCACGCATCTGTTCCTCTTCACGGGCGAAGTGATCCTGATTGTGCTGGAGGAACTTATCGAGCGTATGGCTGATTTTCTC
Organism: Neptuniibacter halophilus; assembly: GCF_030295765.1. Classification (NCBI taxonomy): domain Bacteria; kingdom Pseudomonadati; phylum Pseudomonadota; class Gammaproteobacteria; order Oceanospirillales; family Oceanospirillaceae; genus Neptuniibacter; species Neptuniibacter halophilus. The sequence continues at coordinate 3,518,777 of NZ_AP027292.1, forward strand.
CTGATCCGCATCACTGAGGGCCGCTTCGATCTGGTTCAGCAGATCTACGGCTTCATGGTGATCATCATTCATAAAATCGACCTTAACCCGGGGGACGGTCTGGGGTTCAATCATCGGCATAGCAGCCACTCCGTACAAAATGAGGAAGGCTATCTTAGCCTCATGTGGGGGGGAGCCGTGTTGACCCGTGTCAAATAAGGTATATTCAAAATACATCTTAATGTTTGCAGGTAACTGCAATATCCCGCTGCGACGTCAATAAGATCATCAAGGGTGCAGACAGCCCTCAGACTGGCAGTTTCATTCACAAAAAAACCGATGTTCAGGCTGGAAAAACAACCGTTTTGGGGGATTTATGCGCAGAGCCGCCTGCCGAGGTGAAAGGACTGGTAGGTGCAGTCCGGGCTTTCAGCGCCAGTTTATCCAGTAGCTGTAATCGACCCGGCTGGATTGTTGCAGGGTTTGCCAGAAGGTTGTGCTGGGCTTGCCTGCACATTCAACGCCGCTGAACTCAGGTTCTGCCCAGCCTGTCTGACCACCCATATATTCACGCTGATAACCCCAGCTTCCGCAGGCCAGTACGCTGTCATAGCCTCTGTCCCGCTCACATACTGCACAGGTTTCAAAGCTGACCTGAATATCTTTTCCTTCTACCCCGTAGGCATCGGAGACGTAAGGGGTGTCGTAGATTGACACATCGGAGCGGCGTAAAGGCTGCCCCTGCCAGGGTTTGTCTGTGTCATCGGTCGGCGTATTGTGCCAGCCGTAGCCGTGTTCGAGCGGCGCGTTATCGTAAAACGGATTACTGAAGTTGTCGGGTACATCCACCTGAACCCGGCTTTCTCCGGGCATCAGGCGAGCGCTGGTTTTACGAATCTGAAGAATACGGTAGCGATCACAATCCGCCAGATTCAGTCCCTCGACCTGACCGCTGTAACTGTTCTGGAGGTGGATCTCGATGCCGATACCGGTGGCATTATCGCCGGGGATGTAGCGCGCATCAGAGCGGCTGCTGTGATACCACTCCCGGGAGAAAATCAGGATTCCGATCGGTTCCTGCTGGTAAAGTACCGGGCAGACTTTGCCGATCTTCAGCGCTTCTGCACTCGCAGAGCTGAAAGTAAGCAGGGAAAATAGTGTGGCGATGACTATTCTGTAATACATCCGGTCTCCCATTGCTGGTTTAAAGCGCGGGATTTCTGGTTAAATGTATAGTCAAAGCCTAGTCAATATTGATGATTAATCCAGTTGGGAGTCGAGGAGGGATCCGATGACACAGCACCATAAAATCGATTACGTGGAATTACCCGCTGCCGATCTGAGCGCCACTAAGCGCTTTTACAGCAGCGTATTTGGCTGGAAGTTTACGGAATACGGTGAGGGTTACTCAGCGTTCAGCAGTGCCGGACTGCTCGGTGGTTTCTATCAGTCTGAACAGACCTCAAGCAGTGAGCAGGGGGCGGCGCTGGTGGTGATCTACAGCGATGATCTGGCGACCACACAGGCCCAGATCGAGGCTGCCGGAGGCCGCATCTGCCGGCCGCTGTTCGAATTTCCCGGCGGTCGCCGATTTCACTTTAAGGATCCTTGCGGCAATGAGCTGGCGGTCTGGTCAGATCAGTAGATAGCGCTGCGGGTTATAGCTGATTGGCTTTACGGTAGCGCCCCTGATAATCAAACAGCCGGGTCTGCACCCGCCAGAAGCGATTTTTCTGGCGGGCAATCACAAAGTCCGGAGCGGTCAGGAAGGCCGCAAATGACACGGCCTCTTCTGCTGTGTTGAATGTCTGTGGAGCGCGCCCCTGTGCAAACCGTCTGGCGAACAGGCGGTTGAAAAGGCGACGCTGAGCCTGTTTGGAAAAATCAAATTGCTCCCTGAGCTCTTCTCCATCTTCACCGTGATAATTGACAATCAGTTTGCTGCCCTGATTTTCAAGACTGATCCCGGCGCAACGCATGACCATGGCATCCTTCAGCTTAAGTGCATCTCTGAGCTGATCATCCGGGTCAATGATTGCCTCGCTGCACTGGTGACAGTTGCGCGCGGCGATATCATTTTCTGCATTGCAATGGGGGCACTCCTTAAAGCGGAACCGGTAGTCGCACTGCATCGGCTTGATGTTAGCTGTCTCTGAGTCCAGCAGACCCTGACAACGGCGGCCGAAGTGCTCGAGCACGTTGCCCTGATCATCGCTGCGTCCCCAGAACACATTGGCGAATCCACAAGCGGGGCAGAACACCTGTACCGGTTTGGTATCTTTGGCCGGACGTTTCTCACCCACTTCGGGATGGTGCAGATTAAACTGGTTGCCGGCGTAATCAATCACCAGACAATTCTCTTTACCTTCAGCCAGCCGCAAACCCCGGCCGACAATCTGTTGATACAGGCTGACTGACTGGGTTGGCCGGAGAATAGCAATAAAATCCACATGGGGCGCATCGAATCCGGTCGTGAGCACCGCCACGTTGACCAGATACTTAAGCTGTTTGCGTTTAAAGCGTGAGATCAGATCATCGCGCTCCTGCTGGGGCGTGTCCCCGGTAATCAACGCACACTGACCGGCGGGCAGATAGTCGGCTATCTCGGCCGCATGCCGGCGCGTGGCTGCAAAGATCATGACGCCCTGTCTTGCCGCCGCCTGTTCTTCTACCTGCTCGATGATCGCCCGGGTTACCCGAGTGTACTTACCCAGCAACTGGTTGATATCGGCTTCGCTGTATTCGCCGAAACGGTTCTCCGGCAGCACCGAAAAGTCATATTGGGTGACCGTGGCATCGATCAGAGTGGGTTCCGTCAGGAAGCCGTGGCGAATCATATAACTCAGCGGAAGCTCGTAGATACAGTGCTGGAAGGGCTTATCCTGTTCGCTGCGGACAAACCCCCGGTAGTGGTATCGATAGATCCAGCCCATAGCCATACGGTAGGGTGTTGCGGTCAGGCCAAGCACTTTCAGCGTCGGGTTGGCCTGTTTCAGCTTTGCAATGATTTTGCCGTACTGACTGTCATCGTTGTCGCTGATACGGTGGCACTCATCAACAATCAGCAGAGAGTACTCGTCGGTAAAGTGCTCAAGATTAGCGGCCACAGACTGGACGCTGGCAAAGGTAACCTGCTGCTGCACCTCTTTACGCTGCAGGCCTGCGGAGAAAATCCCACCACTCAGGCCATAGCTTTCGTACTTGGCGTGATTCTGTTCAACCAGCTCCTTAACGTGGGCCAGTACCAGTATCTTACGCCGTGCAAGACGCGCCAGTTCAGCAATCACCAGACTTTTTCCGGCCCCGGTGGGGAGGACAATCACGGCGGCTTCGTCACTGCGGCGAAAATGTTTCAGGGTGGCGTCAACGGCATCCTGTTGATAGGGGCGGAGTTGGAATCGACTGCTCATGGCGCGGGATTATATAAAAATTACGCTGCAATAGGGCAGAGATTGCTGAGCTGTTACCTGGCATAAAAAAACCGGCCTGGGGAGGCCGGTTTAAAGTAATCAGCAGCGATTAAGAAGGGGGATTAATCGTCTGCTTCGTCCTGATCAAACCGGGTCATAAGGTCGCGTAATACACCGAAGTTATCATCCAGTCTGGTCTGGGATTCTTCATCTGCGTCCTTGTAGCGAATATCCTGGTGGATCAGATTATCCAGCAGGTCGGCACCAAAGTCGGTGCTGTTCTGCAGGAAGCCAAGGGCTGGGCTGCTGGCAAACCGGTCAAAGTTGTTCATCAACTGACCCAGATGCCGGCCATTGTTACCCAATGGCTGCTCCATCTGCTGGACCTGTTCATATGCCGCAACGGCCGAGTAACTCATCGACTGGGACATAGTTACATTCAAGTTCATTAACTGAGATTTGTCCATCTCAAGTTCCGTTGCCTGCTCAAAAGCGTCCTGTATATCACCGCCGTAAAAATCGTCGGCGATCAGGCTCAGATCCTGCATCAGTTCTGTCAGTGCATCCAGCTCCTCTTCGTTGAGATCACCTTTGACGCTGAAGCTGTAGTTGCTGCTTGCGCTGCGCTCCATACCGAAAGCGATGGCGCTGCCATTTTCATCGGAATAGGCGCCCAGCGAGGCAGTTTCACTGGCCCGGGCAGAGAAGCGAATAGACACTTTGTCACCTTCCCGGGTCATGACATCCATGGAGAAGGATTCAGCACGGGAGAAGCGTTCTGCAGCGGCAATGGAGGTCTGACGGGCGGGCGCTGTTTGATTAGCAGGCTCCAGGCCAGCCAGCGCTTCAAAGGTCAGATCCTGAGTTTGTTCCAGAGTGGAGTTCAGCTCCGGGGTCAGGGCTCCCAGCCCGTCCAGAATTTCAGTGGCTTCTTTAAAGCCTTTTTCTACGCCACTCAGGGCGTCCTGGTACATGCGGTTAAGTTCTGCATCAGATGCACCGCGGGAGCGGGCCTGTTCAAGGCCCTGAGCGACAAAACCGGCAATCCGGGAGGCTACTTTTTCCGGTGAATAGTCATCAGCATTCAGGCCCTTCATTTCTGAAAGGCTCATGCCCGGAATATTTTCAGCCAGTTTGGAGAGCATCTGGTCGGTCGCTGATGCAGAATTACCGCCGCTTTCCTTGCCGTCAGCAAACCCACCGCTCACCAGCGTATCCTGGCGCATCTGGGAATAGGCTGTATGGCTGCTCAATAATACTTGCACGGGATTCCTCCAGACAAAGCAGATCAGTCAGATCTCCATTGTCGAAATAAGTTACTGTAGGCGGGTTATCGACCCGGCCTGAAAACACTTTAATAAAATTCCCTGCAGTTGAAATTGTTTCAACTGCAGCCAAAAAGAGCGGGAGAAATTTTGTGTGTCGGTCAGGGGCCGTCCTGAAGCAGCGCTTCAACCGTTTCGACCTGATCCGCAGGCCCCTGAAGCACCAGAATATCACCACTTTGCAGGCGCACTTTCGGCCCGGGATTTTGTTCGGAGCGGGAATCACGGCGAATCATGACAACTCTGACCTGATAGCGCCTGAGTGCCACAGCCTGCAGGCTTCGGCCCTGAGCGTAACTGTGCGGGCCAAGGCTGACTGGATGGAGAATTTCTTTCATATTGCCGCTGCTGTCAAACTTTTCAGATGTCTGGCCATGATAATAACCATGCAGTAACTGGTAATGCTCAGCTCGTATCTGATCGAGCTGCTGCCGGATCTTTTCCGGTTCGACATCGAGCAGCGTTAACGCCTGAGAGCAGATGATCAGGCTGGCTTCGAGCGTTTCCGGAATCACCATACTCGCGCCCGCCTGCTGAAGTTCCTCCAGTTGCCGGTCATCGCGGGTTCTGACCAGTACCGGCAGTTCCGGATAGCGACGGCGGATATTCTGCAGCGCAGTCAGTGAAATATCCGGGTCGGGAAAGCTGAGGACAACCATCCGTGCATCGGCTGCGCTCAGGGTGTCGAGCAGGTCATCGCGACGGGCATCACCAAAACAGATATGTTCGCCCGCGGTTGCGGCTTCCGACACTCTGAGCGGATCACTGTCAACAATGATATAGGCAATTCCTGATCGATTCAGGAACCGGGCGATCACCTGTCCGACCCGGCCGAAACCACAGATGATCACATGCCCGCTGAGCGGCGCAGTGGTCTGGGGTGTATTGGAAAGGGTATTCGTTTTCGGACTGATGGCCGGTTTACGGTGCAGCAGGCGGCTGAGTTGCTCGGTATGATTCATCAGGATCGGTGTAATGATCATACTGCTGATAATAGTGGAGACGATGATTGCATTGATTTCAGAGCTGATCAGATCACTGCTCAGCGCCAGCGCCAGCAGGGCAAAACCAAATTCGCCCCCCTGACTCAGGCTCAGGCCAGCACGTAGTGAGCTGGCCGGGTCTTTATGCATTAAACTGCCCAGTAGCGTGATGATCAGGGTTTTCAGCAAAATCAGGCCCACTGTAAAGATCAGCACCCAGTGTCCGTTGAGCAGCAGCGCCTGCAGGTCGAGTTGCATCCCTACGGAGACGAAAAAAAGCCCCAGCAGAACATCGCGGAACGGACGTATATCCGCTTCCAACTGATACCGGTAGTGGCTCTCACCCAGCATCATGCCAGCAATAAACCCGCCCAGTGCCATCGATAATCCGGCGGTGTGGGTCAGCCAGGCCGCAAGCAGTGTGGCTGCCAGAGATGTCAGCACAAACACATCGCTGGAGCCACTTCTGGCTGACTCGTGAAACAGTATGGGCATCAGGATATGCCCGACCAGCAACAGCACAATAAGCAGGGTTGAACCTTCGAGCAGCAGCAGGGCTAGCTGGGTGCTGTCAGCCGGAAATTCACTGCTGTTCCCCATGGTCGGTACGATGATCAGAAAGAACACCGCCGCCAGATCCTGAAAGATCAGGATGCCGACGGAAAGCTGGCCGTGGGTACTGCCCAGTTCATCACGCCGGATCAGCTCGCGGCTGACGATCGCCGTGGAGGAGAGCGAGAGCGCGCCGGCAATGACGATGGTCGTGATTAAAGGCAGATCGAAAAGAAAGCCGATTCCGATCAGACAGCAGGCAGTGATGATCACCTGCAGACTGCCCAGCCCGAATACCGTGCGACGCATGGCGATCATGCGCGAGGCAGAAAACTCAAGCCCGAGCATAAACAGCAGGAACACAACCCCAAGCTCACTGAGCAGAGCGATACTGTCGCTGTCTTCAACCAGCGCGAAGCTGTATGGACCGAGCAGGGCGCCTACGCCGAGATAGGCGAGCAAAGGCGGAAGGCCAATGCGGCGAAACAGGGTGGTGGCGATCACAGCACAGCAGAGGATAATCAGAAACTGCTCAAAGAAACCCTGTGACATCGCCGCTCCCTTGTTACGGTTGTGACCGGATTACCACATCAGGTCGTCCGGAATCTTATAATCCGCGTATGGATCATCCTCATCCGGTTCTTCTTCCGGTTGTACCCGGATCACATACTCCGGAAGCCGCTGCTCGATCTTTTCGGCAAATTTATCCGGTATCAGATAGAACTTGTCCTCGAGCACGGCAATGGCCACCTGACCCCGTATCAACTGGGCCTGAAGCTTATCGGTGACATAGAGGGTTTTCACCTTCTTCTCATAAACAAAATTGTAGGCGACCTCGGCATCGGCGGGTAATGTCAATTGCTGCTGAGTGATCATCTGGCGGCACTGTGCTTCGATTTCGCGATTACGACGCTCTTCGTCACGCTGCTTATTCAGTTCACGGTCCCTGGCCTGTTTTTCCTGACGCTGCTGCTCCAGCGCCTGCTGCTTGACTGCGCGCTCATCAACGACGGACTGACCGGATTTACGGGCCTTATTCGCCTGCTTTTTCTGTTTTCGTTTTTCTGTATCTGCCTGTTTGGCCTTCTTCTTGTCGACCAGGCCGATGTTGAGTAGCTGGTCTTTCAGTGAACCTGACATAATGTTCTCGTGCTGCTAAAGGTATAAAAGAGATGATGGCCGCCACTATACCAAAACCGAGCCCCGGACCGGAATGATTCGCCCGATTTCAGTCAGCCATTTTTGTCGGCTTGCAGCCGGGAGAGCTTAGGCGTACTCTGCACGGCCCGTTGAATTAAGGATGACACCTTCATGTCTGAACAGCAGCTCAGCCACCCGTTTGAACGCCTGACCCCGTCTTTTCTGATGGATGCGGTTGAGACACAGGGTTTTTGGTGCGATGGCAGGACGTTTCCCCTCAACAGCTACGAGAACCGGGTCTATCAGGTCGGAATCGAAGAGCAGGAGCCGCTGATCGCCAAGTTCTACCGGCCACAACGCTGGAGCCGGGAGCAGATACTGGAGGAGCACCAGTTCAGTATGGAACTGGCGGAACAGGAGTTGCCGGTGGTGACACCGCTGAGTAATTCTGCAGGCGAGACCCTGTTTGACTATGAAGGGTTTATGTTTGCACTGTTTCCGCGTCGCGGGGGGCATGCCCCTGAACTGGATAATATGGATAACCTGTTTATCCTCGGTCGTTTGCTGGGACGGATGCACAGGGTGGGCAGCAGTCGGCCTTTCGAGCATCGGCCCGCGCTGACCAGTCAGAGCTTCGGCCATGATAGTTTTGCCCTGCTCAGTGAGCAGTTTATACCCAAAGCGCTGAAACCCGCATATGATTCGGTAGCAAAGGATCTGCTGCAGGCGGTGGACGAGATTCTCCACAGTTGTCGTGACCTGCCGATGATCCGGGTTCACGGCGATTGCCATTCCGGGAATATGTTATGGCGGGATGATGCCCCTCATTTTGTCGACTTTGATGACGCCAGAATGGCGCCTGCGATGCAGGATATCTGGATGTTGCTCTCCGGGAACCGCCATGATCAGACCTGTCAGTTGGCGGAGATTGTCGATGGCTACAATGAATTTCACGATTTCCCGGTACGCGAACTTCGCCTGATTGAGGTACTGCGCAGTCTGCGGATTATGCACTACAGTGCCTGGCTGGCACGGCGCTGGGATGACCCGGCTTTTCCGCACAGTTTCAGTTGGTTTAATACCGAACGCTACTGGGGTGAGCATGTACTGGAGTTGCGCGAGCAGATGGCACTGCTGGATGAGCCCGTTCTCAACCTGATCTAGAGATTAGCTCTCAGGGGCTGGATCAGCACTACGGATTGCTTTAGTCTATCTACTGTTTATTTATACAGCTTATTCTGACTCTCATCGGTCGATGATGTCAGAAGGTGTTCTTTACAGCAGGTTGATCCATGATTTTGTATATCGCCGAAAAGCCCAGTGTCGCCAGAGCCGTCGCGGATGTGCTGCCCAAGCCACATAAAAAGGGCGATGGTTTTATCACTCTGGCTAACGGCGATGTGGTGACCTGGTGTATCGGGCACCTGCTGGAACAGGCAGAACCCGAAGCTTATGATCCCGAATACAAAAAATGGCGCCGGGAGCACCTGCCGATTATTCCGCTTGAGTGGAAGCAACAGATCAAGCCGAAAACCCGGAAACAGTTCAATACCGTCAAGAAGCTGATTAAACAGGCCGATCAACTGGTGAATATGGGCGACCCCGACCGGGTCGGTCAGATTCTGGTCGACGAAGTGCTTAACTACGCCGGAATCAGCAAAGCAAAACGGGACGCAGCCCGGCGTTGTCTGGTGAATGATATGAACCCGGCCGCGATTCGCAAAGCCCTGAATGACCTGCGTCCGAATACGGATTTTATCCCGCTTGCCACGTCTGCACTGGCAAGGGCGCGGGCAGACTGGCTCTATGGCATCAACATGACCCGGCTCTGTACTCTCTCCGGGCAGCGTTCAGGGTACAACGGGGTGCTGTCGATTGGCCGGGTACAGACCCCGGTGCTGGGTCTGGTAGTGCACCGTGATCAGGAGATCGAACATTTCGTTGCCAAACCTTTTTATGAGGTTTTTGTCACGCTGGTGTCCGCCTCGGGAGAATCGTTCAGTGCCAAATGGAAGCCGAGTGAGGCCTGTGAGCCTTACATGGATGAAAATGGCAGGGTGTTGTCCCGAAAGCTGGCCGAGATGGTTCAGCAGAAAGTGCAGGGCAGGCAGGGGTGTGTGAAGGCAGTCAGTAAAGATAAAAAACAACAGAAAGCGCCACTGCCCTATAACCTGTCGGCGCTGCAGATCGATGCTTCCAAACGCTTTAACCTGAATGCGCAGAAGACACTCGATATCTGTCAGCAGCTCTATGAGCGCCATAAACTGATCACTTATCCGCGTTCGGATTGCCGCTATCTGCCCGCGGGCCATTTCGATGAGCGGGCGCAGGTGGTTACAGCTATTGCAGATACCTGCCCGGATCTGAAAGCGGCAGCAGCCGGTGCTGATCTGAGTATCCGTGGGAAAGTATGGAACGATAAACAGGTCGGTGCGCATCATGCCATTATACCAACCTCTCGGCGTATGGATCTCAGTCGCCTGTCTAAGGATGAGCAGCACATCTATGAGCTGGTGGCCCGGCAATACCTGATACAGTTCTATCCAGCATTTGAGTATCTGGTGCATCAGATAGACTGTGAGGTGGAAGGGGGGCTGTTTATCGCCAGACAGAAGCAGGTGCTCAATCCGGGCTGGAAAGCATTGTTTCCTGCCAGTCAGCAAACCGATCAGGAGGGTTTCTCTGCCACGCCGCTACCGCAACTGACACAGGGAGACACCGTTGATTGTCGGGAGGCGCGACTGGATGAAAAGCAAACCAGCCCGCCAAAACATTTCACCGATGCAACGTTGTTGGCGGCGATGACCGGTATCGCCCGGTTTGTGGTCGATAAAGATATTAAAAAAGTCCTGCGCGAAACCGATGGTCTGGGCACTGAAGCCACCCGTGCCGGAATCATTGAACTGTTGTTTAAACGCCAGTTTCTCAGCCGCAAAGGTAAAGAGATTCGCGCCACTGAGATCGGCCGCTCGCTGATTAATACCTTGCCTGAGCGCATGGTCGTGCCCGATATGACCGCCCACTGGGAATCGCAACTGGAAGCGATCAGCGAGAAGAAACTACGTTATCAGGAGTTTATGCTGCCCCTCTCTGAAGGGCTGAACCAATTGATTGCAGAGCTGGATACCGCCGACTTTCAGCAACTTAACGGGTTAGGTAAAAGGCCTGCACCGCGTCGGGGAAAACGCCGTTCGCCGGGCACCAGAAAGCGCCGGGTTACGGATCAACAGGCTGCCAATTAAAGCCCGCAGCCGGCCTCGTTCTGAACTAGAAAAATAACGTATTAACAATGGGTTGTTATAACTCACTGGTCTGATCTACATTTGTTGTTACACTGGGGTATATTCAGTAACTGAATTGGGCAATGAATGATCGGACTTGAATCAATACCGCTGTTAGTCCTGCTGTACCTGCTCACCTCAGGTATGTTGCTTTATGCAACAATGCATGCGCTGACTCTGGGCCTGCTCGGGGTGCAACGGGGCGTGATGATCTCGCTGGCTGCTATGGCGCTGGTGATTTCTGTCTATCAGGCTGCCTGTGCATATATCATCAGCAGTGCAGAGATCAATCAGGTCGTTGCCGGGCTGAAGATACAAACCACAGCGATCTACCTGGCCTTTCCCTCTTTTGTCCTGTTTGTCGGTTTATATTCGCGACAGTCACGGGTCACGATCTGGTTTGCTCTGGTATTGCTGGTCAGCACGCTTCTCTGTTATCTCACCCTGAACGAGCCTTATTCACTGCGTTACACCGAGATTACCGGGTTACGCCCGGTCACGACCGCCTGGGGGGAAACCATTTATTCGGTGGAAGGTGCGCACAGTCGCACCGGTCAGGTTGTTCACCTGCTGGGGCTGGGCATGATGATATGGGCGGGTTACCGCTGTTACTGTATCTGGCAACAGCAGCGTATTGCCACCGCCATTCTGTTTGCGATCTATCTGTTATTCCAGTTGTTATCCATCTGGGTCGGCTGGCAGATCGACAAGGGCGATATTCAGGGTGGCTATGTAGCAGGCTTCAGCTTTATGGTGCTGATTGGCCTGATGAGTCTGAGCCTGGCGCTTGATCGGCGCAAAGTCACCGAGTCGATCCTGCGCAAGAAAAACCAGCTTCGTGAAGAGATCAGTCACAGAATTAAGATCGAGAAGTTTCAGGATCGTCTAATTCAGATTATTGATCAGGCTCCGACCTGCATTCAGTTACTGGACCTCTCCGGGCGCGTAGTCAAAGCCAATCAGACCAGCCATCGTTTCTGGGGGCGCGATCTGAGTCAGGATATGAGTATCAACCTGTTTGCGCTCTTAGGCCTGCAGAATGTGGATTTCGATGAGTATTTCAGCGAACTGCAGCCCGGTCAGCAGCGCGAAATCTGTGTACGTAAGTTTGAGCCGGAGGTTGAAGTGCTCGGCCTGGCGTTACCACAGACGAGCTGGATTTTATTTCAGGCGTTTCCGTTGCGGGATAAAGAGGGCCTGATTGGTGAGGTGGTGATCACCAATCAGGATATTACGGCACTGCGTGCTGCTGAAAATGCGATCAAACAGATCTCTCAGGGGGTCAGTAGCAGCTATGATAACCAGTTTTTCAATAATCTGGTGGTCACGCTGGCTGAGCTGTTTGGCGCCCGCTATGCCTTTATTGGCTTACACCCTGAGCTGGAACAGCGTTATGAGGTGATGACCCATTCGGTTTGTGTGGATGGTGAGATCAGCGACAACTTCAGTTACAGCCTGAAAGGCACCCCGTGCGCCGAAGTGGCAGGGCAGTCGACCTGTGTTTACGAGTGTGGCGTGCAGGGTTTATTTCCTGATGATCATCTGTTGCAGGAAATGGGGGTCGAGTCCTACATCGGCTCCCCCGTGACCGATAGTCAGGGCCGGGCGATCGGCATACTGGTGGTGCTCGATACTAAGCCACTGAGGCACAGTAGTCAGGGTCAGGAAATCATGGAAATCTTTGCCGCCAGAGCCGGTGCTGAACTGCAGCGTCTGAATGCTGAGGCAGAGATTCGTAAAATGGCTTACGAAGACTATCTGACCCAGCTACCTAACCGGGCCCTTATGCATGAACGACTCAGTGCCAGTTTGCGCCAGAGTCTGTTAAATAATCAGAATGCAGCCATGGTGCTGTTGGATCTGGATCACTTTAAGGCGATCAATGACAGCCTCGGCCATGATGTGGGTGATGAAGTCATTCGCAGTATCGGTCATCGTTTGCGCCACCGGTTAGACGAAGAGATCTTTCTTGCACGGATGGGCGGCGATGAATTTGTCCTGATCGATAGCCGGCCCACCGGGAATATCCAGCAGCAGGTCGAATCGCTGGCGAAACAGTTGTGTAAGTTGATGGCGCAACCGATTCAGGTAGGTGACAGGTTACTGAATGTCAGTTTCAGTATGGGTATTGTGATCTATCCGCAGCAACTGCCAACGGACACGCCTAATGAGCTGGATCTGCTGCGATATGCTGAAATCGCCCTGTATAAAGCGAAGAGCGGCGGGCGCAATCAGTTTGTTATTTTTGAACCGGTATTGCAGCAGCATGTTGAAAAACGGGCGAAGATCGAACGTGGCTTGCGTCTTGCGCTCAGCGAAAATCATCTGCAGCTCTACTATCAGCCCCAGGTAAATTCGGAAGGTGAACTGATCGGTGCTGAAGCGCTGCTGCGCTGGACCGATCCTGAGTCAGGCCCGGTTTCACCGGCGGTGTTCATTCCGGTAGCGGAGGAGACCGGTCTGATTCTGAAGATCGGCGAGTGGGTCTTTGATGCGGCTTTCAGGCAGATTGCTGAGTGGGAGCGGCAGGGCTGTTGTCCTGAACGGGTTTCCGTGAATGTTTCCGCCTGGCAGTTTGCCCAGAAGGGGTTTGTCAGCCAGTTACTGCAGCAACTGCATGCGGTCGGGGTCAGCCCGCAACGGTTTATTCTGGAGCTGACGGAAAGCGCACTGTTACAGGATGTTGACGTCACCATCCGCAAACTTAAACGCCTGCGTGAGGAAGGGTTTAAGGTCTCGCTGGATGATTTCGGCACCGGATATTCTTCACTGGCTTATCTTAAAGATCTGCCGCTGGATGAGCTTAAGATCGACAAGACCTTCATTGATGAGCTGCGTGAGGACGGGCAGCAGCCGTTGGTTGAGTCGATGATCTCCATCGGCCAGCATATGCAGTTGCAGGTGGTGGCTGAAGGAATCGAGCAGGCATGGCAGAAACAGCGCCTTGAAAAGCTGGGATGTCAGGCTTATCAAGGCTATCTGTTTGCCCGGCCTATGCCGGCCAGTGAATTTGAGAGCTGGGCAGCGTCAGCGTTGTGCGACTAGCACAGGGTGTTCGCTGTCCCGTTCCAGAGCGATCAGACACAGCATCACGGCAGCACCCAAAACCACCACGCCTGCGGCAATCCATAAGCCCAGATCAAAGTTACCGCTGGCCTCAGCCAGATTACCGGTAATGGCCGGAGCAACAATCTGAGCCACACCGTAGGTCAGCGTCAGTTTACCCATCAGTTTGGCAGGTTTGCTGGGGTAGAAGCGTCCCGCCATGGTCAGAACCAGACTGACAATCCCGATAAAGGTACTGCCGAAGAGTACGGCGCTGAAAACCACGGCATAAGGGGAGTCAGACAAAGCGGGCAGGAGTATACCCGGAATCTGAGTGATCAGTGACAACAACAGCGCCATCAGCATGCCGGTTTTACGGGCGATTCTGTCCCAGACAATACAGGCCGGTGCGGTCGCAAGCCCCAGTAGCAGAAACACCATGGGGCCGAGCCCTTCAAGCGAGGGTTCACGCTCGACGATGGCGACAATAAATGTGGCAGTGATCACGTAGCCCCAACCCGCGCAGAAATAAGCGACCAGCATCATCCGTATAAACACCGGGCCGGGTGGATTATCCTGCATCTGTGACTGTGTGCCCGCTGCGGGTAAAGTGTTTGGTCGCGGTAGCCAGTACCAGGCAGGAATGGCAAGCAGAAGCGCCAGCAGTGAGAACAGCCACCAGAGCTCACGCCAGTCAAATAAAGGGCTGCCCCATTCGACCACCACGGCAGTCAGCGCAATGCCCAGGCCAATGCCGGAAAAATGGATGCCCAGTTCACTCCTGAACTGATGGCGAAGCAGCCAGTTCAGCACCAGAGCCGAGCCCAGCAGCATGCCGCCAGCGGTGGTCAGGCCGGCGACAAAGCGGAGCAGAGACCAGATCAGATAATGATCGGTCAGGCCCATGCCCAGTGTCGTGAGTACGGCCAGTATCAGGCCGGTGCGGTAGAGCCGGTCCTTCAGTTCCAGGCTGCTGACGCTGGCAGCAATAATGGCGCCGCAGAGGTATCCGATATAGTTGAATGAAGCCAGCCAGCCGCTGGCAGCATCCCCCAGCGTGGTCTGGCTTTGCATGACCGGTAGCAGGGGGGTATAGGCAAAGCGGGCGACGCCCATCACCAGCATCAGGCTGAAAACCCCGGATGCCAGCACTTTGTATCTGTTTATTGTCTTTGTCATTGCGCGTTTACTCAGAAAGATCTGGTATTTAGCATCCTAAGCGGCTTAAATGTTCACTACAAATGAATATTTCAGAAAAAATAATCTCTAAAACAGAACTGTTGTGGTTGGCTGATTGATGGAACTCCTTTCCCTGAAAACCTTTAAGGCTGTTGTAGACTGTGGTGGGGTGCATGCGGCTTCGAAACACCTGCACACCGTACAGTCCAATGTGACTGCGCGCATCAAACGTCTCGAAGATGAGCTGGAAGCGCCGCTGTTTTATCGCAAAGGGCGTAAGCTGGAACTGACCCCGGCGGGCCAGACACTTATGGATTACGCCAATAAACTGTTGCAGCTCGCCCATCAGGCGGCGGTTGCCGTGAAGCAGGTGGGCGAGGCGGCCGGAGAGATCCGTATTGGCAGCATGGAATCGTTTGCTGCGGTTCGTATGCCGGGTGTGTTACAGGCATTGCGTCGCCAGCATCCTCAGTTGTTACCTAAGGTACAGTCCGCAACAACAGGCCAGTTGATTCAGGATCTGCTGGATTACAAGCTGGACTGCGCCTTTGTGGGTGGCCCTGTGCATCATCCGGATCTGGACTGCCATCAGGTACTGGTTGAAGAGCTGGTAATGGTCAGTGCTAAAACCCTGCCGCCTGCGGATGCGCTGATCATGTTCCGGGAGGGCTGTGCCTACCGGGAGAGGGCGCTGCGCTGGTTAAGCGATAATGGCCGGACCGAAACGGAGATTCTGCACATGGGAACCCAGGAGGGGATTCTGGGTTGTGTGGCCGTTGGCTTAGGTTTTACGCTGGTGCCGCGGCAGGTGGCCGAAAACTGCCGGTATGCTAATGATCTGAAACTTGAAACACTGGATGAGCAGTATAGTCAGGTGCCGACGTTGCTGATTACCCATAAACAGGCGATGCCGATGGCGGGGATCGATACCCTGCTGCAACTATTCCGTAAGACACCCCCGGAGTGGGAGTCCGCCGCATAGGTTGCAGGCCCATCAGCTCTGATCAGGCTTATACCGGCTCAGTGAGCAGCACCGTGCTGCTCAGGCCTTCAATCATAAAATCGATAAACAGCCGGACTTTGGGGTTAAGGTGGCGGCGACTTGGATAGAGCGCATGGATGCCGACCATCGGAACTTTATAGTCCGACAGCACCTGCTTAATCCGGCCACTGCTCACATCATCCGCACAGAAACTGGGTGGCAGGCGTCCTATGCCCATATCCTGAAGAATGATCTCGCGGCAGAAGCTCAGACTATTCGCCCGCAGGCGGAAATTAACCGGGAAGGGTTTGCCGTCGTTCCAGTTTTCAAAACTCCATTCATTGGCTGAGAGGTTGGTGCCAATACACTGGTGCTGGATCAGATCCGCCGGTGTTTGCGGCTCACCATACTCGCGGATGTAAGCGGCGCTGGCATAGAGGTTGGCTTTGGCAACAGCAATTTTTCGCCCGATCAGACTGGAATCGTCCAGTTCGCCGACCCGTAATGCAAGATCAATCCCTTCCTCAACCAGATCGACCAGCCGTGGGCTGAGCTCGATATCCAGATGAATCAGCGGATATCGTTTCATGAAACCGGCGATGATCTCGTTCATGATAAAGATACCGATCTCCGGCGGCATGGTAATGCGCAGACGGCCTTTCGGTTCCTCCTGACGGGAGGTCAGGTCGTCCTGAATACCATCCAGCTCATCCAGCAATGGCTGACAGCGATGATAAAGGTCACTGCCCTCATCGGTAAGGCTCAGCTTACGTGTGGTACGTTGCAGAAGACGGACGCCAAGATCATCCTCAAGCTGGGCGATACGTCGGCTGATGGTGGATTTCTGAATACCCAGCTTATCCGCCGCCGAGGTAAAGCTGTTGTGCTCAACTACCTGAATAAACAGGCGTACGTCGTTAAGGTTCATAGTGCGCGTAACAAATAGCCGGGGTTTAGTCTGGCTAAGCCCCGGAGACAGTCGGGTGGGTTATGAGCAGCGGCCACGTGTTGTCAGGGTGACATCCGGCGTGGTGGTTTTAATGCTTTCAAAGCTCATATCGGTTTTATTGATGGTCAGTACGGTACTGTCCATACCACCCATAATCGGATCGCGGGCAGTGCGGCTGAGCTTAAGCATAGTTTCGGATTGCTCAAGCATGAAACCGACGACACCATTGATGCTCGCCTGACCGTTACTGATCATAACCTGATAGCTGCAGTGGCTTTCAGGGCATTTGCGGACAGCCGGGTTTTTCATAAAGGGTGCGGTGTAACTGGCCTCGGTATAACTGCACGTATAGTGCTGATCTTCAGCCTGGGCCAGTGCAGGGAGCAGCAGAGCTGTACTCAGAGCCAGGCCAGACAGCGAAAGATGGCGTATCGTCTTCATATTCCTTCCCCAAAGTTTCCTTATCTAAGTCTAAGGTAAAATTCCCCGGGCCGAAACCTTTGCTTGCCCGCCTTTGGTCATACTCTGGCGGGCATCATCAGATTCCGCAACCGCCACCCGGGCAGCCACCGCCACTCATGCAGGGCGGTGCTTCCGGGTTTTTCAGGGTCGAGCTTTTAACCACACCTGCTGCAGTCAGCAGTTTGGTCACCGGGCTCTCTGGCGGAATATCCTGTGCCTGCAGGTTACCCAGCAAACAGAGTTCCTCCCATGTTTTCGGGGTCAGGGCCATGGTGTGCCTGACTTCAATGACTTCGCCGGTCGCTTCGATGCGGTAATCGTAAGTAGGCATAATCAGTCCAGTTTTGGTTCGTGCCAGTTGATTGACTTCAGGAATTTATGCGCCGGGTAGAATTTACCATCGCTGCCTTCCTGATCCATGGAAGATTTAATATAAGCTTCTGGCAGTTCGCCGCCGGCATATACATCCAGACCTTTTTCATTGCGGTAAAACGCCAGTGTCTGGTCGATCTCATCCTGAGTTTTGCAAAGCTTAGACAGGTTGCTGGCCTGTACGGCGGCCATATCCTTGTCGGCATCGATGCCCATAATATGTGCCATGCCGTAAGTTACAACCAGAATGTCAGCTACGGCATCACGTACTTCAGAAATATCCTTTTTATCGATCCCTTCGACCAGCTCTGCCAGCTCTTCCTGAATCAGGTGCAGTTGTTTGCCTGCTTTCTCCCAGTTTGGCTGATCCATATCGCCCTGGGCATTGCCAAACACGGTATTAAGATAGGATACGTCGGTAAAATTGCTCATATTTATTTCCTGATAATTAAAGCTCAGGCCGGGAGCACCCGGCAATCTGATAAATTCGTTCGATGACGGCCCGTAATCCGTTGCCACGTGAGGGGCTGAGGTGGCGCTGCAGTTCCAGTTGGCGGAAAATATCGCCGATATCAGTATCACCTATCTCTTCAGCGCTGCGGTTGTTGAACAGATCCAGAACCAGAGCCAGTAAGCCCCGGATAATACGGGCCTCAGAGTCCGCCGCAAAGTGGAATTTTCCGTCGTTGTCGGTTTCGGCATGCAGCCAGGTGTTGCTTTCGCAACCCTTAACCAGCGCCTGCTCAGTTTTCATCTCCGCGGGCAGAGAGGGCAGTGCTTTTCCTGCCAGCATAATCTCCCGGTAGCGGGCGTTCCAGCCCGACTGCTGTAACAGCTTCTGATACAGAGACGTTTCGCTCACTGAGCTCACTGAGCTCACAGCAAGCGGTGCGACTGCAGCAGGTCGGGTCAGTCTGTCGAGGGCATCAACAAACTGTGCAACCTCGGTCAGGGTGTTATAGAACGCGAAGGATGCGCGGGTTGTGCCGGGCAGGCCCAGTGCCTGCATCAGAGGCATGGCGCAATGATGGCCTGTGCGAACGGCGATTCCCTCCTGATCCAGCAGTAAGCCCAGATCCTGCTGATGAACACCGTCCAGCATAAACGACAGCAGGCTGACACTTTCAGCGGGACAACCGATGCGGCGAAAACCACGAACGGACTGGCAACCTTCCAGCGCAGCAGATAGCAAAGCCTGCTCCTGCTCTGCCAGCAGGGTATGATCCTGTGCCTGCAGCCATTTTACCGCTTCGGCCAGACCAAGCACCCCGGCAATATTCGGCGTACCGGCTTCAAAGCGAAAGGGGATATCGTTATAGGTGGTGTGTTCAAAGCTGACCTGACGGATCATCTCGCCGCCCCCTTGCCAGGGTGGCATATTTTCGAGCAGTGCCCGTTTGCCATAAAGCACGCCGATTCCGGTGGGGGCAAACAGTTTGTGCCCGGAGAGGGCGTAAAAGTCTGCGTCCAGTGCCTGCAGGTCAACCCGGAAGTGCGGTGTGGCCTGAGCCCCGTCAACCAGCACCAGAGCGCCGGCAGCATGGGCCATATCGATGATCTTCTTTACCGGGTTGATCGTTCCCAGCGCGTTGGAGACATGGCCGACCGCAACCAGACGGGTGCGATCATTGAGGAGGCCGGCATAGGCTTCCAGATCCAGATCGCCATTATCCAGAAGCGGAATCACCCGCAGTGTGAGTTGCTGACGCCGGGCCAGCATCTGCCAGGGCACTATATTAGCGTGATGCTCAAGCGTGCTGAGGATGATCTCATCGCCGGGTTGCAGTGAGCTGCCCCAGCTATTGGCGACCAGATTAATGGCTTCGGTGGTGCTTCGTGTCCAGATAATTTCGTCGCTGGAGGAGGCGTTAAGATAACTGGCCAGCGTGCGCCGGGCCTGTTCAAAGGCGGCTGTGGCATCAGCGCTCAGGGCGTGGCTGGCACGATGTACGTTAGCGTTGTACTGACGGTAGTAACGCTGTACAGACTCGATCACTGCCCGGGGTTTCTGGGTGGTGGCCGCGTTATCAAAATACACCAGCGGTTTGCCATTCACCCGTTGGCTGAGGATGGGAAACTGCTGGCGTATCCGGCTGATTGCCGCCTGATGGTCAGTCATTGTTGCTAAGATCAGCCTGTTTCTGCTCAGCCCGGTGTGCCAGTTGCTTGTTATACCGGGCCTGCCAGCGGGCGAACATCATCGCGCTGGTAAACAACAGGCTTACCAGCAGGGTATAGCCGAGGCCATAAACCAGTGTGTTCGGGTTAGAAGCGGCTAAGACGGCCTGTATAAACAGCAGCAGCAGGACAAAGCATAACCAGGCATGCCCGCGCGGGTTGCCCCGGATGATAACGTGGGCAAAGGCAAGTAATGGAGCCATATGAATCATCCAGATCACCCACGGGTTAGCGGTGGGAACCGGAATCAGAAACAGATGCCAGAGGCTGAACCAGAACATCAGGCCCAGATAACTACCAATGCAGACGATGCGCCCGAATCGGGCTTTGCTGCGGTAATCATGATCGTCGGGAACGTATGCTTTCAATGTGCTTACTCGGATAAATCGTCGGCGGTTATTGTTCTATGGGTCGCTGCGCAGTTTCAGTGCCAGCTCACCCAGGCGTTTGCCCTGAGCGATACAGAGATTGATTTCAGTTTCATCCAGCGGTCTCTGATCCTGACCAGACAGATGGCTGGGGCCGTAGGGCGTGCCGCCGCTGCGGGTCTTGAGGAGCTCTGATTCGCTGTAGGGCAGCCCTGCGAGTACCATACCGTGGTGCAGCAGGGGGATCATCATGGTGAGCAGTGTGCTTTCCTGACCACCATGCAGGCTGGAACTGGAACTGAAAACGGCCGCCGGTTTATTGATCAGGGCGCCGGATAGCCAGAGACTGCTGGTGCCATCGATAAAATATTTCAGCGGAGCTGCCATATTACCAAACCGGGTCGGACTACCGAGAGCAAGACCGGCGCATTCGGCCAGATCCGCTTCGCTGCAGTAGAGAGCACCTGAATCGGGAATCCCCGGCTCAGTGGCTTCGCAGTTTGCTGATATCGCGGGTACGGTACGCAGGCGAGCTTCAATGCCCGCCTGCTCTACGCCACGGGCGATGTACTGCGCCATACTCCGGGTGGAGCCATGGCGACTGTAATAGAGAACCAGAACGTAGGGCTGATTCATATTCAGAGGATTTCCAGCACTGACTCAGGTGGACGGCCAATCCGGGCCTGATCCCCTTTGATGACGATCGGGCGTTCAATCAGTTTCGGCACCCGGGTCATCACATCAATGATCTGTGCTTCGCTGAGGGAAGTATCGTCGAGACCGTTTTCCTTGTATTCCGCTTCTTTATTACGCAGCAACTGGCGGGCGGTAATGCCTAACTGGCTCAGTACCTGGCGCAGCTCATCAGCAGAAGGCGCATCTTCAAGGTATTTACGGATCTGTGGCTCAACACCATTCTCTTCAAGCAGGGCCAGAGTCTGGCGAGACTTGGAGCAGCGCGGGTTGTGGTAGATAATCACTTCACTCATTGTGCTATACCGTACTATAGGATTACCGGTTACAGGTAATCGGTTGTCAGTGTGGGTTTTGTTGCGACATTGTATACGCCCGCCGCTGATTTTTCATGAGAGTATTGATTTTTTCCGGCCCGCCAACCAAGGATGCTTATGGATAAGTTGCTCAACCACCCGTCAGTCAGATTTCTCAGCTATCTGGTGCGCCAGTTTCTGGCTAATCAGGGCGTACTTAACGGTGCTGCACTGACCTACACCACCTTATTCGCGGTAGTGCCGCTGATGACGGTGTCCTACGCGATGCTGGCCGCGGTGCCTTCGTTTCAGGGAGCCGGCGAAGCATTACAGAGCTGGGTCTTTGAGAATTTCGTGCCTACCACGGGCTCGGTGGTTCAGGGTTATCTGAATGATTTCTCATCTCAGGCCCGGCAACTGACCGGGATCGGTGTGGCCCTGCTGGCTGTGACATCGATCATGATGATGAAAAACATTGAGGCTGCGTTTAACCGAATCTGGCGAGTGGCTGAACCACGCAAGGGGCTTTCCAGTTTTCTTCTCTACTGGGCTATCCTAAGTCTGGGCCCCATTCTGATCGGTCTGGGGCTGCTCCTCACCTCCTATATCGCCTCGCTGCCCTTTATCAGTGAAGCGGCCGATGCCGTGGGTCGGGCGAGGTTGCTGGGTCTGTTACCGATGCTGCTCTCTGCCGCCGCATTCACTTTGATGTACGTGGCAGTACCTAATTGCCGGGTGCCTTTCCGGAACGCCCTGATTGGCGGTGTTGTGGTGTCGCTGCTGATTGAGGGAGCCAAGCGGGGGTTTGCATTATTTGTAACTCAGTTTCCCTCCTACGAGCTGATTTATGGCGCGTTTGCTGCCGTGCCGCTGTTTCTGCTGTGGATCTTTATCAGTTGGGTCATCATCCTGATGGGGGCCGAGCTGACGCGTTGCCTGACCGTGTATCGTCAGGCCGATCGTGATGGAAAGCTACCTCATCTGTATGCCATTCTGGCGGTGCTGTACCGGTTGCGGGAGGCGCAGAAAGCCGGGCAGAGCATGTCTGATCGCAGGCTTTTACGAGAGGTAGAAGAGCTCGATCAGGGACGCTGGGATACGTATCTCGGGCTGCTTATGGAGGGCGGTATTATCAAGCGTACTGATCAGGGTGAGTATCTGCTGAGCCGGGATCTTGATGATCTGACGCTTTATCAGCTCAATCAGTTGTTGCCCTGGCCAACGCCCGGGGCTGCTGAGTTCAGTACTCTGGTTCCATGGCAGCGAGCGCTGAGCCGTAAACTTAAACGCATCAACGAACGTCAGCGAGAGGTCATGGAAGCGCCGCTGGAACAGTTATTTACTGTGCAGGAATCAACAGCACCTGCGCAGGATGAATCTGAGCAATAGGAGTGGAGGTTTTTTATGGCACAGATCTGTATTCATGCCTGGGTCAGCGGCAGGGTTCAGGGGGTCTGGTTTCGGCAGTCAACCAAAGAAAAGGCGATTTCACTTGGCCTGTCTGGCTGGGTTAAGAACTTACCGGATGGCCGGGTCGAACTGATTGCGGCGGGAGAGGAAAAGGCGGTCTGGCAACTGGAGGCCTGGTTAAGCAGGGGGCCAGAGCTGGCCAATGTGGCCGATGTGAAGCGCGAGTTGATCGAAATCTGTGACCTGCCTGAGTCGTTCAGTATCGTCTGAAGTGAGAATATAAAATAGCGCATAAAAAAACGGGCTTAGCGCCCGTTTCTTTATACAAGATAAACGACTTACAGCTTGATACGTTCTGCCAGCAGCGGCATCAGGTCATCAATGCTGATATCCTGCTTCTCGGCATCACGACGGCCTTTGTATTCCAGAGTGCCAGCTTCGATACCGCGTGGTGATACCACAACCCGGTGTGGGATACCCATCAGTTCCATATCCGCAAACTTAACGCCCGGGCTGGTTTTCTTGTCGCGGTCGTCGACAATAACCTCGTAGCCGGCCTGCTGAAGCTCCTGATAGAGACGGTCAGTCAGTTCACGAACATCATCCGATTTGTCATACTGCATCGGAATCAGGGCGATATGGAAAGGCGCGATCGCGTCGGGCCAGATAATGCCGCCTTCATCGTTGTTCTGCTCGATTGCTGCAGCGATGACGCGGGTGATACCGATACCGTAGCAACCCATCTCCATGACAACGTTCTTACCGTTCTGGTCCAGCACTTCAGCCTTAAGGGCTGAGGAGTACTTGTTACCAAGCTGGAAGATGTGACCCACTTCAATACCACGCTTGATCTCCAGCGTACCTTCACCGCAAGGGCTTGGGTCGCCTTCAACCACATTACGGATATCTGCTACCTCTGGCAGCGCTACATCGCGGTCCCAGTTGATACCAAAATAGTGTTTGCCATCAATATTGGCGCCAGCGCCGAAGTCAGACATTTTCGAAACGGTACGGTCGATAATGCACGGAATCGCCAGATTAACCGGGCCCAGAGAACCGGCACCGGCACCGATGATGCTGCGGAAATCGTCTTCGGAGGCCATCTCCAACGGAGCCGAGACCTGCGGCAGTTTTTCCGCTTTGATCTCGTTCAGCTCGTGATCGCCACGGACCAGTAGGGCGACAAAGTCTGCGTCGCACTCTTCTGAAGCGCGAACGATCAGGGTCTTGATGGTTTTTTCAATCGGCAGGTTATGCTGCTCAACCAGTTGGGCGATGGTTTTTGCATCCGGGGTATCGACCAGTGTCATCTCCTGCGTCGGCGCAGGGCGCTCACCGGCCGGCATCAGCGCTTCAGCCAGCTCAACGTTAGCGGCAAAGTCGCTGACATTGGAGAATGCGATATCGTCTTCGCCGGACTCTGCCAGCACGTGGAATTCGTGAGACGTAGCGCCACCGATAGAACCGGTGTCAGCCAGTACCGGACGGAAATCCAGGCCCAGACGGTTAAAGATATTGGTGTAGGTCTGGTGCATCACATCGTAAGTCTGCTGCAGAGACTCAGGTTCAGCATGAAAAGAATAGGCGTCTTTCATGATGAACTCGCGCGAGCGCATAACACCGAAACGTGGGCGAATTTCATCGCGGAACTTAGTCTGAATCTGATAGAAGTTTGCCGGCAGTTGCTTATAGCTTTTGATCTCGCGGCGGATCAGGTCTGTGATCACCTCTTCGTGGGTCGGGCCTACGCAGAATTCACGATTATGACGATCGTTAACGCGCAGCAGCTCAGGCCCATACTGTTCCCAGCGGCCGGATTCCTGCCACAGCTCTGCAGGCTGGATGGCTGGCATCAGTACTTCCATAGCACCGGAGCGATCCATCTCTTCGCGCACAATCCGCTCAACTTTACGCAGTGTCCGCAGACCCAGCGGCAACCAGTTGTATAGACCGGAGGCAACTTTACGGATCATACCTGCACGCAGCATCAGCTGGTGGCTGATCACTTCTGCGTCAGAGGGAGTTTCCTTAACGGTGGAGATGAGGTACTGGCTTGTGCGCATACTATTTCTCAATCAATTTAAAAACGGTTTTAAAATCGCCACATTGTAGGGGGCAGCCCGGAAGCTGCCAAGCTTTAACTGGCATTTTTCAGCAGGACTTCCCGCTGCGGGAACGGAATTTCGATGCCTGACTGCTGCAGGGCTTTGAACACGGCCAGATTGATCTGGTACTGCAGTTCAAAATATCGCTCGGTGGGCACCCAGTAACGGTAAGCAATATCAATCGAGGAATCACCAAACCCCTCAATGCCGATCTGTGCAGCCGGCTCCTGCGGAAGATGCTCAGCTTCGGCAAGCACCTGACGAATCTGTTCGATTGCCTGTTCCGGGTCCGCACTGTAGCTGATACCCACGGACGCCTCGACCACCTTGTACTCGAACGAGTTGGTGATGACCTCGCCGACGATGTGTTTGTTAGGGATGGTGATGATCTCACCATCTTCGGTCAGAAGCAGGGTGTAAGCCAGTTTTATCTCTTTAACAATCCCGGATATCTCGTTGATTGTTATGGTGTTTCCAACTACGAATGGGCGGGTCAGGATGATCGTGAAACCGGCACCGTAGTTGGAGAAAACGCCCTGCAGTGCCAAGCCGGCGCTAAGAGAAATCGCACCGATTGCGGCGACAAAAGGGGCGACGCTGATGCCAAATTTACCGAGGCACACCACCAGAATCATCGCCATGACCAGCAGTTTAATGCTGCTGGCAATAAACAGACTCAGGGTGATATCAACGTGGTTGCGCTCGCAAAGACGCAGTGTGACTTTGCCAAGCCAGCGCGCGACCAGCAGTCCCAACAGAAAAATGATGATGGCGCCGATTACCTGAAAGCTGTAATTGACGAAAAAATCGATCACGGTGGTGCTGAGCTGGGTGATTGCTGCCAGCTCGTTTTGAATATCCTGTTCCATTATTGGCCTCTTGATAAGGAACCTGCGAATAAATCGTGTAGCCTGTACAGGACTTATTCGCGGGTTTCATGACAGCTCAGGCCGATATCCTTTCAGAATCTTCAATAAATGCAAAGAGCTCCGGCAGCTCTTTTTCACTGAATACGGCAATCCCATTTCGCATCAGTTCGGCAGCGGCCACACCTGCGCCGTCGGTCAGGTTGCCGGTAAAGCTGCCGTCATAGATTCGCTTATTGCCGCAGGAGGGGCTTTTCGCTTTCATCAGGGCGCAGACCACGCCTTCGCGTCGGGCCAGTTCAACGGTTTTCTCAGCGCCGGAAAGGTACTCAGGTGTCAGGTCTTCACCGTCACGTGTGGTAATCAGAATGGGGTATTTATTCTGGATTTCGGAAGGGGGACGAGGGGTACTCAGGCCACCGGCTACTTCCGGACAGAAGGGAACCAGCAGTCCGCGCTCGTTCCAGGCTTTAAGAATAGGGTGGTCAATCAGGTGGTTACCGCCATCATAGCGGACGTTTGCGCCAAGCAGACAAGCGCTTACTAAAATTTTGTTCATGCTGTGCCAGTAATTGTTGTTATTTTGATGCCGGCCATTCTACCCATGGGTAAAAATATCGCAATTGACTTAAGTCGCAGTTGGCCTGGTGGTTTTTTGATCGAGATCAGTTTTAAGCGGATGAGGCTGAGCCTGCACCGGGTTTCCGTGCGGTAGCAGGCTCAGGTAAGAATCAGGCTTCGCGCTTATCGACCATAAAGGTCGCATTACCGGTCGCTACCAGCTTGTCGCCAACGGTAACATCGGTTTTGCATTTGACCCGGCCGCGACGGGTGTCGATCTCTTCAACGGTGAGGGTGGCCTTGGCGGTATCGCCAATAAAGACCGGAGCACGGAACTTGATCTGCTGGTCGATATAGATAGCACCCGGTCCAGGCAATTTGGTACCGGCAACGGTAGAGATCAGTGCGGCGCTGAACATGCCGTGGACGATACGTTTTTCAAACTGAGTGGTTTTGGCGTAGTCGTCGTTGATGTGTACCGGGTTAGTGTCACCGGAAACACCGGCAAACAGGCAAACGTCAGCATCGGTGATGGTTTTAGCAAAGCTGTCGCTCATGCCGACTTCGAGGTCTTCGAGATAGTATCCGTGGAGTTCTTGCATGGTGTTTAATCCTTAATAATCTGCCTGGTGGCATGATACCGAAAAGCGACCGGGTATGGCTAACCCTGAATCAGACCGGCAGGGGATTTTTCTATTGTAACCTGCGAATGTTTCGCATTTCTTGCAGTACACCGCCGATAACTGTCAACTTGGTATGAATTCCTGTATCTTACGGGGCTGATTTTTTCTGAAGATTTGAGACCCGTCTGACCATGATTATCAAACCAAAAATTCGCGGTTTTATTTGTACAACTACGCACCCAACCGGCTGTGCGGCCAACGTGCGTGAACAGATCGAATACACCCAGAAACAGGGACAGATTGAGAACGGTCCCAAGCGGGTACTGGTTATTGGTGCTTCAAGTGGTTACGGCATGTCTTCCCGCATTGCTGCAGCCTTTGGTTCCGGTGCTGCAACGATCGGTGTTTTCTTTGAAAAGCCGGGCACTGAGCGTAAAGCCGGTACTGCGGGCTGGTACAACGCGGCAGCGTTCGATGCTGAAGCCAAGGCTGCTGGCCTGTACTCAAAAAGCCTGAATGGCGATGCGTTCTCCCACGACGCTAAAGCTAAAGCAATCGAGCTGATCAAAGAGGATATGGGTCAGGTTGATCTGGTGGTTTACTCGCTGGCTTCTCCGGTACGGAAGATGCCGGACAGCGGTGAAGTGGTACGTTCCTGCCTGAAACCGATTGGCGAGCCTTACAAGTCCACAGCAATCGACACCAACAAAGATGTGATTATTGAAGCGGAAGTTGAACCGGCGACCGAAGAAGAGATCGCAGCTACCGTTACCGTAATGGGTGGTGAAGACTGGGAACTGTGGATGAACGCGCTGGATGATGCAGGCGTTCTGGCTGAAGGCTGCAAGTCAGTGGCTTATTCCTACATTGGTTCTGATATTACCTGGCCAATCTACTGGGATGGTGCGCTGGGCAAAGCGAAGCAGGATCTTGACCGCGCTGCGGCAGAGATCAACGCCAAACTGGAAGCGAAAGGCGGTCAGGCCAATATCGGTGTACTGAAGTCGGTTGTTACTCAGGCAAGCTCGGCAATTCCGGTAATGCCGCTGTACCTGGCCATGTGCTTCAAAGTGATGCGTGAGCAGGGTCTGCATGAGGGTTGTATGGAGCAGGTTTACCGTCTGTTCGCGACCGGCCTCTACGGCAGCAGTGCAGAGATGGACGACAGTAACCGTTTCCGTATGGATGACTGGGAACTGAAAGAGGAAGTTCAGGATGCCTGTCGCAAGATCTGGCCACAGGTGACAAGCGAGAACCTGTTCGATCTGACTGATTACCAGTTGTATAAGGATGAATTCCTCAAGCTGTTTGGTTTTGGTATCGAAGGGATCGATTACGAGGCCGATGTTGATACCGTAGCCGACTTCGACGTCGCAGATATCTGACAGACTCCGGGAGCTGCAAACTGCAGCTCCCATCTCTGCTTCAGCGGCGCTTCTGCTGGCTGAGGTATCAAGATTCCCCCCCCAATAGTGTTTTTCTGCCGGTATATAGCCTATAGTTAGTCGCAGGCTAGTTTTTGAATGGATTTTCATAATCGGGTTTAACCCGGTACTGCTTCAAAGGAACTGAAGAGATGTCTCCCAAGCTGTGTGTTTTTCTGCCTTCTGTTGCCGCACTGGCCGTCCTCACGGGTTGCCAGAGCGCTGCGATCAAATCCAATGACTCTGAATCACTGTTAATTGAGCACTTAAACCTGTCGCATCTCTCTGCTGCTGCCCGGGTTGAGATCACGATAAGTCAGGGGTCATCTGTGCTGTATAAAGAAACGGTTCAGGGGCTGGCAGACCTTCCCTACCCATTTCCGTTGAAAGCACTGGATGCGCTGGATAACAGCCAGGCTGAGGTCACGGTCATGCTCGGTGCTGAAACGGTTCTGCAGGGGCAGACCACACTGCGCAGCGGTCAGCCGAACCGGCTGTTGTTACGTGATGCCAGCAGTGCTCAGTTGTCCCGTTCTTACTGGCGTGGTGTCGATATGGCAGGGCGCGGTGTACCGCCCGGTGTAGAGACGACGCTGGCGTTTGATGATGCCGGTCAACTGACCGGTTATGCGGGGTGTAACTATTACAGTAGTGCTTACGAAAGCTCTGCGCGGTTTATCGAGGTTAAGCCGGCCCGTCTCACCCGGCAGATCTGTTCGCCTCCGGTGATGTACCATGAGAACCGCTATCTGCAGTTACTCACCGGAGCGGATTATTATCAGATTGATGGCGAGGGGCGTCTGCGCCTTTATGTTGATGGCCGGGATAAGCCCCTGCTGTTTGCGCCGAGTACCGCGGAAAACCTGAAAATATCCCTCAACGCCGGGCAATAAGCCGGGCTGAGGAATTTTCACTGGGCCTGACCGGGCCTTTCTGGGAAAATGTGGCCACTATAATCAAATTAAGTAGCCACAGTTTCTATGATCCGTACAGCTCCTGAACTTTTTTCATACCCAAAATACTGGGCTGAGTGTTATTCGCCGGCACCCTTTCTACCGACTACGCGGGAGGAGATGGAAGCGCTGGGCTGGGATAGCTGTGATGTGATTGTCGTCACCGGCGATGCCTATGTGGATCATCCGTCATTCGGTATGGCGGTGATCGGTCGGGTACTGGAGGCGCAGGGCTACCGGGTGGGTATTATCAGCCAGCCAGACTGGACCTCTGCTGAGCCGTTTAAGGCGCTGGGTCAGCCGAATCTGTATTTCGGAATCACGGCCGGCAACATGGATTCCCTGATCAATCGTTACACCGCGGATAAACGTATGCGTCACGATGATGCCTATACACCCGGCGGCAAGGGCGGTAAGCGTCCGGATCGTGCGGTGATCGTTTACAGCCAGCGTTGTAAGGAGGCGTACCGGGACACCCCGGTGGTTCTGGGTGGGATTGAAGCCAGTCTTCGGCGTATCGCTCAGTATGATTACTGGAGTGACAAGGTGCGTCGTTCGGTACTGTTGGATGCGACCGCTGATCTGCTGCTTTATGGTAATGCGGAGCGGGCAATCGTCGAACTGACTCACCGCCTGGCTGCCGGTGAGCCGATTGAAGCGATTGATGATCTGCGCGGCACCGCGATTCTGCGTAACGCGCTGCCGGGTGAATATACCGAAGTTGATTCAACGAGGATCGACTGGCCCGGCTATATCGATCAGTTACCTAACCCTTACGAATACCACGACGCTGCCACCTGCGATAAAAAAGAGCAGGCAGAAGATGAGCCAAAGCCGCTGCGGATTATTCCCGCCCCCCTGAAAGGTAAAGAGAAACTGCCGGAAACCACCTATATTCGTCTGCCATCTTTCGAGAAGGTATCTAAAGACCCGGCGCTTTATGCTCATGCTTCGCGGGTACTGCATCAGGAATCGAATCCGCACAATGCACGGGTACTGGTACAGAAACACGGTAATCGCGAACTGTGGGTGAATCCGCCGCCGATTCCACTGGATACGGCGGAGATGGATAAAGTGTTCGGTCTGCCTTACCAGCGTATACCGCACCCGGTTTATGGTCAGGAAAAAATTCCTGCCTACGATATGATCAAATTCTCGATCAATATCATGCGCGGTTGTTTTGGTGGTTGCACATTCTGTTCGATCACCGAGCATGAGGGGCGGATTATCCAGAGTCGTTCCCATGAATCCGTAATCCATGAAATAGAAGAGATCCGCGATAAGGTGCCGGGGTTCACAGGGGCGATCTCTGATCTGGGCGGCCCGACTTCGAACATGTACCACCTGAACTGTAATGATCCTGATATTCAGGCCTCTTGCCGTAAGCTCTCCTGTGTTTATCCGACCATCTGTAAGAATCTGGACACCGATCACAGCCCAACCACTGAGCTGTATCGTAAAGCACGTAAGGTCGAGGGGGTGCACACGGTGTCGATCTCCTCTGGATTACGTTACGACCTTGCTGTGGAGGATCCGGAATATGTGCGTGAACTGGTGACCTACCATGTGGGCGGTTATCTGAAAATTGCACCGGAACACAGTGAGGAGGGTACCCTGTCGAAGATGATGAAACCGGGCATGGGTACCTATGACGCGTTTAAGAAAATGTTTGATCGTTTCTCCCGGGAGGCGGGCAAAAAACAGTACCTGATCCCTTATTTCATCGCCGCCCATCCGGGGTGTGAAGATGAGGATATGGTCAAACTGGCTCAGTGGCTGAATAAGAATGAATTCAAGGTAGATCAGGTGCAGACTTTCTACCCGTCGCCCATGTCGCTGGCGACGGCGATGTATCATTCGGATCGAAATCCACTGAAGCAGGTCAGCTATAAAAGCGATAAGCTTTATACACCGAAAAACGTTGAACAGCGCAAAGTTCAGAAGGCATTGTTGCGTTACCACGATCCGGAAAACTGGCCGTTGCTGCGTCAGGTGCTGCCTCAGATGGGGCATTCAGATCTGATCGGTTATTCGGTCGACTGTCTGCTGCCACCGGAGGAGCCGGAAGCAACCAGATCCCGTTTCGGTAACGGTAAACGTAATGCCACGAGCGGTAACCGCTCTTCCGCACGCCCTGCAAAAGCCGGCACCCAGAAACGAGGCGCCAGCGCAGGGCGGGGTAAAACCAAGCCTAAGGGTAAGCCACGCCAGCGTTCACTGAAGCCCCGTTAGGCTCAGATCCTTCCGGCGCGTTTCAGCGCCATGTACTGATTAACCAGAGACAGATGAAGGGTGGCCGGACTGGCGTCTACCACCCGAATTCCACTGGCTTTCAGGCTATCCAGCAGATGCTGCCGCTGCTCCGAATAGAGCAGTCGGGCGGTGTCAGTCAGGGCGTTGTCCAGATTGTCGGTGTTAATTTCTCCCGCCTGATTCAGGTAGTTCTCGCGCAGGCAGGCGACCATCACCAGATGCTTACGTGAGAGCAGCTTAACCGCTCTGCTCAGATCATAGCTGTCGTCATCCCGGACATTGGAGATAATTATCACCAGTGATCGCTTCTGATGTTGCAGCATCAGTTTTTCAGCGGCATAGCCCAGATCGCTCGCTTCAGGGCTGCTATGCAGGTCGTAGAGTTGATTCAGCAGGGTGTTGATGGCGGCTTTGCCTTTAACCGGTTTAAGCCAGCGCTCGGTTCCGGCGTAACTCATAAAGCCCACGGCATCGCCCGCAGACAGTGCGATATATGAGGTTAATAACAGGGCGTTGATACTGTGGTCGAAATGGCTCAGTTCATCATCCATCGCCCGCATCCGTCGACCGCAGTCCAGCAGGAAAATCACCTCCTGATCCCGTTCATCCTGATATTCGCGCGAGATAAGACGGTGCTGTCTGGAGGTAGCCTTCCAGTCGATCTGGCGTACTTCGTCACCGCGCTGGTATTCGCGTAACTGCTTAAAGCTCTGCCCTGACCCACGCCGTTGCGACAGGTGCGCACCTATATGAGCAAGGCGTTGTTCGTAATCCAGAAAATTAAGCTTCGCCAGTGCCATAAAATTTGGGTACACCTTGGTCTGTTGTTCTGCGGGGGTAGAGTGCTGGCGGCGCCAGAGTTTCCAGGGGGAGCGAAGCCGGATGCAGATATCGCCAAACCTGACTTCACCACGACGGGTGGCGCGGACACTGTACCTGGCAATAGCCGTTTCACCGGCGGGAAGAGTCAACTGGCCGGGAAGTTGCCGGCAACTGATCGAATCCGGGAAGTGATCCTGATAGCTGAACTCCAGATCTCGCCGGGTCGGGTTGTCGAATCGCAGGCTGATCTGGGTGGCACTGCCAAGCGGCAGATTGCCGGGTAGCTTGCGCCGACACTCAGGCAGCTCACTCCAGCGGCAACGTGCGCCGTCAAAAGCTGCCAGTGCTGCACCGATCGAGAACAGCCACCACCACCCCTGACTGAGCGCTTCACTCTGTGGTTGCTCTGTTACACGCAGCAACAGTATGCCCAGCCCTGCAAACAGCAGCAGGCCGAGGTATTTAAACAGGTTGCGATCAGGCAATATCATGGTTGCTTTCAGGTCCGTGGCGCATCGGTGGTTTCGATTAACTGTTTAAGCAGTTGATCCGGGCTGAAGCCCTCAATCTCGCTTTCCGGCGAAAGCAGAATACGGTGACGCATCACCGGCAGGGCGACCTGTTTAATATCATCCGGCAGGACGAAGTTTCGCTGGTTGATCAGCGCCCAGGCCTTGGCGGCATTTACCAGCCCGATACTGGCACGGGGGCCTGCGCCTTTAAGCAGCGTGCTGGTATTACGTGTGGCCTGAACCAGACGCACCGCATAGGCCAGTACCTGATCATCGAGTGCGACGGCTTCTGCCTGTGCCTGCAGTTTGAGGATATCTTCAGCACTCAGATCGGCTGTTACCGGGAAGCTGTCGCTATCCATGCTCAGCTTGCCACTGGTCACGTTCCGTACCAGTGTCAGTTCATCACTGAAGCTCGGGTAGTCGATAAATACCTTCAGCAGAAAACGGTCGAGCTCGGCTTCTGGCAGTGGGTAGGTGCCTTCCTGTTCAATGGGGTTCTGCGTGGCGAGTACCATAAAGGGCGGATTCAGAGGAAAAGGCTTGCCTTCAATTGTGACCTGTTTCTCCTGCATTACTTCAAGCAGTGCGGCCTGAGTCTTGGCCGGGGAGCGGTTGATCTCGTCTGCCAGCAACAGGTTAGTAAAGATCGGGCCGCGACGAATATTAAAGCGGTTGTTCTGCATGTCATATACCGCGTGGCCGGTCATATCTGCGGGCATCAGGTCAGGGGTAAACTGAATGCGTTTGAACTGGCCGGAAAAGCAACTGGCCAGCGCTTTCACCAGCAGGGTTTTACCGAGGCCTGGCAGGCCTTCAAGTAACACGTGTCCACGACAAAGCAGAGCGATCAGTACCTGATCAATCACGTCATCCTGGCCAATCAGTACCTGTTTGATGCTGTTGCGCAGAAATTCAATCTTGCGGGTGGTTTCTGCGGTTACCTCTGGAGTAGGGCTGACGGTAGTCATAGGGCATTCCTGATAGTCACAAGTAGCTTAATAAGGGTCAGTAACTGAGGATCGTTATAATCCCCGGCGGTATTCAATGCGGTTCTGACCTGATCCGGGTCGATTTTGCTACAGCGGGCAATCAGAGCGATCTGCTCTGATTCGCTGAGTTGATTAAAGTCGCTGTGATTGCGTTGCATCTGGCGAACGATCGCCCGGCGCAGCGGTGCCAGCAGGTAATCGTGCTGGCGAAAGCGGTGATGGAAGCGGGCGGTAGCGCGAATATGCTCGCTGATTGCGCGGCGCCGGTTACCCTCAGGTTGTCTGAGCGGGCCAAAGCGCACGGCCCGATTCAGTATCCCGGCCAGCATCAGTAAGCCGAATATCAACAGTGCTTCAGGGGCATAGCTCAACGCCAGTTGGCTGAGCGAAGGCCAGTGAACAAAGCGCTGGATATATACCTTTTCGTGGTCCTGTGTCAGTTGCCAGAGCAGGTGAGCATGATCAAACTGACCGATTCTGCTGTTGCTCCAGAGTGAGCTGTCGGTGACTACGCTGACCCGGCCCCGACCCAGAGTGAAGCTGAGCAATTGAGTTACATATTCGGAGCGGCCCACTGCATCCAGTCGGAAATCGAGCTCACCGGGAGCCGCGTCGAGCTGAGGCTGAAACAGGGTCGCTGTTGTGGCGATGTAAAATTCCAGAGCCTGGCTGGAGTCGCGATAGCTGAAACGACCCAGCGCCGCAGGGTTGATTCGTTGTTCCAGACGACGAATGTCGTGCCGTACTTTCTCTCTTGGGCTGAGCGCTTCCACCGGTTCAGCAGGGCGTTCGATTTTGATCAGCCGGGAGAACTGCTCGTCGGTGTAGGTCAGGTTGACTGCCAGCAGGCGTGCGAGGGGGTGATCATCGTCAGATTCAGAATATTCCCAGATCAGGTTGCCACCGCGCCGAACCCAGTTAAGCAATTCAGCGGCGGATTGATGGTCGAGAATCTCCCGGGTATTGGTCAGTAGCAGTGTATCCCGGGCGCCGAGCTGCTTACTGGTCATCGGAGCGCTGCGATGCTGCACGACCATACCCTGCTGCTCAAGAAACTGCCCTGCGGCATAAAAATTATTCCGCAGTACACTCAGGCCCGGGCCTTCATTGACGATCCGCTCAACCTTTTCCAGCTTGCTGATCAGTAACGCGCCCAGTAGGCAGATCAGTGCTGCAATGGCTAGTTTAAAACCTTTATTCATGCCTGAAACAACCTCCCGACCTGATCACACATTGCTCTGATCCGGGTGTCTGAGGGTGCCTGATGGGCATAGGCCTGCTGCTGCCAGAGTCGGGTCAGCTCGGAAAAACACAGACTGATATCCTGCGGTGCAGTGCGTTTTGCAAGCTCGGCACATTCACCTTCTGTGTGCCAGCGCTTTAAGGGAATCTGATGAAGGCTCACCAACTGACTCAGGCTGTATCGGTAGAGTAACGACAGCGCTAAGCGCTGGTCGCCCTGCTGCAGTGCTGCTTCAACCGCTGCCGGAATGTCCTCTGGCAGGCTGGCGCGGCTAATCTGCATGCCCATAATCAACTCCGGCGGGAGAGCGTGATCGCGGACTCGCTCTGGACGAGGGGTGGCATTCTGGCGTACCTGAGTATAAAGCTGCTTGCCGATGTAGAGGAGCAGCAGCCCGATCGCGATCCAGACACAGACTTCAATCAGCAATGCGATACTTTCGATAAATTCCGCCAGCCCTCGAAAATCGCCGAGGTTTTTCAGCCAGTCAGGTACATCCGCAGGAGGGGCGTCGCTCTGGTTGTCGGGCCAGCTCCATTCACTGACTTTTTTCTCGATGACAAAGGGCGGCGATTCCAGTGTCTGCAAAATGCTCTCTTTAGCGAGCTCTCGCTGACTTTGATCCATCGTGGCTGCCAGAAGTGGTTGCGGCTGCAACAGGGTAAACAGGCCGAAGACACCGAAAATCAGGAGCGTAGCGGCAGAGCGTTGGTTGCTGCTGCGTTTCTGCATATTGTGGCGGAAAATCAGTTCCAGATCCCAGGCTTCAAGTTCAATCCGGCGATTGATATAGAGGCTGAAGCCGCAGGCCGTGTAGATCGGAGCGATCAGTGCGATTGCACTGAAATAGAGGGCGTTGTAGATATGCTCAAACAGCAGGGGGTGATCAAGAAGGGGTTCCATGAAAGCCCAGTCGTAGTGCTGGGGCATCAGCATCACCAGCAAGACAATGAAGCCTATGCAGAGCACGGCTTCAAGGTGTACCAGTGCGATGGTAAGCCACCCGGCGCTGCTGCCACAGCCTGATTGCAGGACCGTGCAGCGTTTGCTTCGGGCGCTGCCTTTTTGTTGCTCCAAAACGGTCACGGCGAGGTTGAAAGAGCGCTTCAGATCGAGCCTGCGCCAGGTCAGGGCAGAGAACATATCGAACCAGTACAGCCTGTGTAGCGACCGGTAGCCCGATTGCTTCAGCGGGTCATCATTAAACAGATAGCGGCTGAGCAGGAAGAGTGGGGCACGTTCCAGCAGCGGCTTGCACCACCAGACGACCAGCATCGCGATCCAGGGCGATTCATAAAACCAGACACTCAGGGGGATGAACAGGATCAAGGCCGGAATGAGCCAGGAAAGCAGCAGGGGCCGATACCAGCGTTTTGCCATCAGCACGCCCAGATCGATGGCCTGCCAGTTGCTGCGGTGCTCAGCAGTAATCTGCAGTTTATCAAGATTCACAGTGACTCCCTCCCGCTGTGTCGCCCGAGAGGTGAGAAAAAGCAGAACCAGAACACAAATAGCCAGAGTGCACCACCGACAGCATATTTAACCGTGTCCGGAAGCTCGGTACTGGAGGACCAGAACGCTTCGATAAAAGCAGCAATGAGCAGCATAAATGCCGCACCGTACATGATTTTTACCGCCTCACGGGCGGAGTATTTCAGGGCCTGAAGTCGGCTGTAAGGGCCGGGGTTGATCAGTGCATAGCCTAGCATCAGGCCTGCTGCGCCACTGAAAACAATAGCGGTCAGCTCCAGCGCGCCATGGCCGATCACAAACGGATAAAAAGTCACCCCATAGCCGATGCTGCTGAGGCGGCCGGCAATGGCTCCCATAAACAGGCCGTTGTAACAGAGGAAAAATACGGAGCCCAGACCGAAGAAAATTCCCCCGGCAAATGTGCGGAAAGCGATCCCGATATTGTTGTTGATGTAATGGCCAAACATGGCCAGATCAGTGTCCGAACCGCGTTCCCGGCCTATTTTGTTCAGGGATGGGTCGTACATAGCCTCAAACTCTTTTACCTGCTCGGGACTGATCAGGCTGTAAATGAGGCTGTCGCTGTAATAGCTGCTGAAACCGGCGAGCAGGGTCGGCAGCAGAAATAGCAGGGCAGCGAAGATAACAAACTTGCGCTGAGCTCTGAGGGTGGCGACAAAACTGTTCAGCGCGTTGCTCACCGAGTGAATTCGAAAACGGTTGTCCTGCTGATACAGCAGGTGATGGCCACTCATCACCAGATTATTCAAGCGGGTAATCGTATGCTCTGAATAGTGCCGCTGCCGGGCGAGCGAGAGGTGATTGCATATCTGGCGATATTGCTCTGGAAACTCAGGCGGTGGTGGCTGGCGTTTATTCTGAAAGGCATCAAGTGTTTCCTGAAACCGGAGCCACTGTTCTGTATAGAGGGTTTCAAATTCCTGTTGTTTCATGGTCTGGTCGCCTGTCTCCTGCCCTGAAGCCAGGCACCGATCGCTTTAACCCGTTGCAGACCCACATCACCGTGCGCACCGGTCACTGGCTCGAGAATATCGCTCAGTTCGATCTGTCGGGATTCACTGATTACATCGCTGCGACTGAGAAAGTTAGTAATAGCCTGACGCTCAGTTCGGGTGAGCGGGTGCAGGGGAGGCATGGGGCTGGCCGTTGATGTTGCAGCAGGTGTTAACTCCCTGTCCTGATAGATCACCAGTGTGCCTGCGGCCATATCGCCGAGGCGCTGAAATTTACCACTTAAGGTGATGCTGATCAGACCAAACAGGTAGAGCAGAGGAAAGAAATCTGCGCTGCGAAGCAAGTTGCGGATTAACGATCCGCCCCAGCGAACGGGAGTCAGATCGTCGTTAACCACACGCAGGCCCATGGCTTTCTTGCCGGGGGTCTGGCCCTGTTTTAGCAGTTCAAAAAATACCGGATAAAACCATTCCAGCAAAAACGCTGAGATCAGAAACAGGCCGGTGCCTACATCGCCGCTGAAAGCACTGGCAAGGCCGATGAGCAGATAAACCAGACAGCGCCAGCCAAAATCGATGCAATAAGCGAGCAGGCGCGGTACCGGGCCCGCGATGGCGGCGCTGAAATCGATGCCTTCCGGGGTTTCGACCCGGTAGCGGGTATCGAGTAAAGGGCGATCGTTCACGGTAAATGCGGACAACTAATAATCAGGCAGGAAACTGTCACAGGGTGGCATAAACGTAAAGAGAGGGGATGTACTGCGACCTGATTCATTTTTCATCCTTAAAAATGGGGATTGGCCTGCCGGTAGGTTCAGAGGTCGATGCTAGCAGGAAACCCGGTCCGGTGCCAAACCACGTTGCCAGGCTGGACTATACTCAATCCTGTTTCCGAGCACAGACAGCAGGGTATGTTGATGTACTATTTTGCTTATGGGTCGAATATGAGTCGCCCGCGGTTACTGGCAAGGATACCTGATGCTCAACTGCAGACTGTCGCGATTCTGCCACAGCATCAGTTCAGGCTGCATAAAAAAGGTGCCGATGGTTCGGCTAAAGCTGATGCGTATCTGACATCTGATCCTGAAGATCGGGTTTATGGTGCCTTATATCAGATAGCTGAACATGAGCGGGAGATTCTTGATCAGATCGAAGGTGCAGGTCACGGCTATGAAGCTAAAGCGGTTGAGGTGATCACCGCCGATGGGGAGCGGGTTACAGCGTTTGTTTATGTGGCATTACAGATCGACTGTGGCCTGGAGGCATTTGACTGGTATCTTCAGCATATCCTGCATGGGGCTGAAACGCTGGCGCTGCCGGAGGGTTATCTGGAGTTTCTCTGTCGATTCAAAACCCGGGCCGATCCTGATCTCGGCCGCAGTCGCTGGGAAAAGTCACTGTATCCGGCAGATCTGCTCTCCGATATAGAGGGGTTGTTCCACTGAATAACCGACCGGTACTCAGGTTCGGCAGAGGATGTGCAGAAGATTTTATATTTTTATGCTGTTCTCCGTGGTCTGCATTGATAGAATGAGGCTGAACAGAGCTTATTGCTGTTTTTATCCAACCCTATCCCTGCCTGAGCAGGGGGTAAAAGGAGGGCTCGCCATGACTGGTACCGACAAAATCCATCCTAAATTTAAAGAAGCCATGGAAAAGCTCACCGCAATGAGCGAAGAGGAGCGTCTCTCTGAAGAGAATAAAGAGCTGTTCGAGCAGGCTATGAATTACGCCCCTCTGGATATACAGCCGAAGCTGGTGGCGATCAGAAAAAAATATGATGAGCTGCACTAAGCATAAAAAATGCCGCTGAAAAGCGGCATTTTTTTCGCGTAAAATACATTACATTAACAGGCGATCCAGTGTTTCTTCATCCAGCAGTTCATCCTCTTCTGCGGTGACATATTCATCTGCCTCTGCTCCGTCAGGGTCATAGCAATCATAACCAAAGTTCTGACTAAAGCTCTCCAGACACTCTTCAAGCTGTTCGTGCAGGGTTTCGAGCTGGGTGTTGCGTTCATCATCCAGCAGGCCCTGGCTGTCGAGCAGAACCGTGGCCTCTTCAAGCCCCTGATGCAGCCCTTCGTAGCTCAGGTTCAGAAACCGTTCCAGCGCAATATCTTCCAGCATCTCCGGGTGATGATCGGTAAAGCTGACATATAATCCTGAGATCATATCGGTGAACCGGTTAATCAGATCCTCTGCGGATAACTCACTTCCCACATCAGGGCTGGTGTCCAGCGCAGGGCGATCTAACTCAGGTTCAAACATTTCATTAAACTGTTCACTGAGTTTGGTGAACAGAAGCGTGTAGAGGCCTACCCGCCTTTTACGTTTCTGGATATGTGGCTGCGCGAAAACATGCATGGTTAGTTCAAATGTGGCTTTGGCACTAGGCCCGGCCGTGGCGATTGAAGCGTGGTGTAACGCAGAGCGGTCTGCTTCCATTGGTGCCTCCATACAGTCTATGTTTCCATAGCCTAAGTATCGGACATATTGCTGGCGGCTGACTGATTTTTATTCAACCCGAACAGTTGTTTGATAGAAATATTTCAGTTTCGCGGCGGTGCGGCACACAGTGTAACAGAGGCTGTTATGGGTAAGCGGTGCAGGTCGGCGGGCTTTAGTAATTGAGAGAGGGTGTTGCAAGTGAAGCTAAAATCCCGGGTGGGGCTGTTGGGTGTTGCGTTGATGCTGGCTGGCTGTGGTGGCTATCCAACAAGGGAGGCGACTGTGGCACAGAGTTGGTCGGGCGATGTGGCTGGCTATCGGGTCTGGCCGGGGGAGGTGCAGGAGACCTCCGGGCTGGCGATGCGGGCAGGATTGTTCTGGACGTTGAACGACAGTGGTGACGGGCCCTATCTCTATGCCATCGATGAACAGGATAACCTGACTAAAAAGGTTGCGCTTAAAGGCGCAGAAAATATTGATTGGGAGGAGCTGGCGCAGGATGACCGCTATCTCTACGTCGCTGATTGCGGAAACAACCGGGGGCGTCGCAAGCATTTGCAGATCTATAAAATCGCCTGGGATAAGCTGGACAGATCAGATCACGGCGACAGTGTTGAGGTTACGACGCTGGAGTTCAGCTATGCCAACCGTCCGGATGTCGTCGACAGCAAAGCGCATAATCTGGATTGCGAGGCGCTGACTGTAGTCGGCGATGAGTTATGGTTGTTCAGTAAGAATCGCCGGGATGAGCAGACTACTTTATACAAACTGGATAAACATAAACCTGTTCAGGTGCTTCAGCCGGTTGCCAGTTACCCGGTAAACGGGTTGATCACCGCAGCAGATTATCACGCATCGTCACAGCGCCTGATATTACTCGGCTACAGTAAACAGCGTATATTTGGCAGTTCCTTTGTCTGGGTTGTACCGGTGCAGGGGGCGCCACAGTGGTCTGCAGCGCGGCGACTGAATATGACCCCGTACGCACAATGGGAAGCGCTGGTCTGGGATCGTAATGATACCAGCGGAAGAGTCTGGCTGAGCGCAGAGCGCAGTCCTTTACTGGAAGTCGGGCTGGGAAGTCTTACATTACCCGAGTAATCGGTAGCGGATGGCAGACCCAGTCATATCGAATACGCGGATTCCTTAACAGTGAAGGCTTAATTCCTTTATAATGACGCTCCTTTTGGCTTTGGAATTATCAAGTTAGGCAACCATGCTGCAAATCTACAACACACTGAGCAAAGAGAAAGCACCCTTCCAGCCTCTGCAAGAGGGCAAAATTAAGATGTACGTGTGTGGCGTGACAGTATATGACCTCTGTCATATTGGTCATGCGCGGGTCATGGTTGCTTTTGACGTCATTACACGTTTTCTGCGATCCCAGGGTTGGGATGTTGAGTATGTGCGTAACATTACCGATGTCGATGACAAAATCATCAGGCGTGCTGCCGAGAACGGTGAGGCGCCGCACGAGCTGACCGAGCGCATGATTGCAGCTATGCATGAGGATGAAACGGCTCTGTCTGTACTGCGCCCCGATCAGGAACCCCGGGCAACGGCGCATATCGGCGATATTATTGCGCTGGTGGAGACGCTGGTCGAGAAGGGCTTCGCTTATGCGGCGAGTAACGGCGATGTTTATTATCGTGTAGAGAAGTTTGCGGAATACGGCAAGCTGACCAATAAGAATGTTGATGAACTTCGCTCTGGCGCACGGGTCGAGGTGGGTGAAGCTAAAGAGAGCCCGCTGGATTTCGTTCTCTGGAAAGCAGCAAAAAAGGGTGAAGTAAGCTGGGATTCGCCATGGGGTAAAGGGCGTCCGGGTTGGCACATTGAGTGCTCCGCGATGTCAAAATGCTGTCTGGGTGATACCTTTGATATCCATGGTGGCGGACCGGATCTGCCATTCCCGCACCATGAGAATGAAATTGCTCAGTCAGAAGCCGCTAACGGTTGCACCTACGTGAATACCTGGATGCATGCTGGCCCGGTTCGGGTAAATTCTGAGAAAATGTCGAAATCACTCGGCAACTTTTTCACGATCCGTGACGTGCTGGAAAAATATAATGCGGAAGTGGTGCGATTCTTCCTCGCCCGTGTCCATTACCGTACTTATATCGATTACAGCGAAGACAGCCTGAAAGAGGCGCGGGTAATGCTGGAGCGTTTCTATCAGGCGCTGCGCGGTGTTGAGGCGGTTGACGCTGAGCTTGATAATGATTTCGATGCCCGTTTTATCGCGGCAATGAATGATGACTTCAATACACCTAAAGCCGTCTCTGTTCTGTTTGAACTGGTTAATGAACTGAACAAGGCAACCCGTGAGGGTGCTGAATCAGCAGCGGCCCTGGCCGGCCAGTTAAAGCGTCTGGGTGGTATTCTCGGGTTGCTGCAGCAGGACGCGGATGCTTTCCTCAAAGGGGAAGATAAGGCGGGTGAGCTGAGTTCGGACGAAATCGAGGCGTTGATCGAGCAGCGAGCTGAAGCTAAAAAAGCGAAAAACTTCGCTGAATCGGATCGTATTCGTGATGAGCTGGCAGCGCAGGGAGTTATCCTCAAGGATAGTCGCGAAGGAACCAGTTGGTACCGCGAAGCCTGATTAACAGTCAGACATAAAAAAGGCAGCCAATGGCTGCCTTTTTTAATGCTCGGATCCCGCAGGTTTTATCTGGCGTCCTGCTTGTTAGCGGCTTCCAGTGTGTTTTCCATCAGAGTGGCCACGGTCATTGGGCCCACGCC
Source organism: Neptuniibacter halophilus (assembly GCF_030295765.1). Taxonomy (NCBI): domain Bacteria; kingdom Pseudomonadati; phylum Pseudomonadota; class Gammaproteobacteria; order Oceanospirillales; family Oceanospirillaceae; genus Neptuniibacter; species Neptuniibacter halophilus. The sequence continues at coordinate 3,561,375 of NZ_AP027292.1, forward strand.
GCCCGGTACCGGAGTAATAAAGCCCGCACGTTCTGCTGCGGCTTCATAGCCAACGTCGCCAACAAGGCGGCCATCATCGAGACGGTTGATGCCTACATCAATCACAGTGGCACCCGGTTTGATCCATTCTCCCTTGACCAGATTGGGGATACCAACACCGACGACCACCAGGTCAGCACGGCGAACATGCGCTTCCAGATCACGGGTGAAGCGGTGAGTCGTGGTGACGGTGCAGCCGGCAAGTAGCAGCTCAAGTGTCATGGGACGGCCGACGATATTGGAGGCACCAACAACGACAGCTTCCATACCATGCAGATCCTGACCGGTTGATTCAAGAAGGGTCATCACGCCTTTAGGTGTGCACGGGCGCAGGACTGGCATGCGCTGTGCCAGGCGTCCCAGGTTAAAGGCATGGAAACCATCAACGTCTTTGTCAGGACGGATACGCTCGAGAATTTCGTTACTGTCGAGATGCTCAGGCAGGGGAAGCTGAACCAGAATGCCGTTGACGGAGGTGTCGTTGTTCAGTTCATCTACCAGATCCAGCAGCTCCTGCTGGCTGGTTTCTGCAGGCAGATCAAAAGAGCGGGATTCAAACCCCACTTCACTGCATGCATTTTTCTTGTTACGTACATAGACCTGTGATGCCGGGTCCATGCCTACCAGAATTACAGCCAGGCAGGGGGCTGGTTTACCGCTGTCGATTCGTTGCTGTACACCTTCAGCAACCTGACGGCGTACGTCTGCGGCAATCTGTTTGCCGTCGATTATTTGCGCGCTCATATTAAAGGGAGATTCCTTTAGTAATTTTATCTGGTGTGAATTCTCTCATGGTTGGGTTTTTGCGCCAAGCGGGTTTTAGAAATTGGGTTATGCCGCTGCCGGATAATTGCATATTGCCGGTTTTGCCCTGTGGCAGGGGGCTGCTGATTGGCAGGGCAGGGAGCTGCTATACTAACGGTCTGGTTGTGATATAAGCGCGATTGCACAGATGTTGTTCAATCTAACTCTTTTATTTTAAAAGATAAAAAAAAGTGTTGACGACCAAAAATGAGCTGTATATTATGCGCACCTCCTTAGGGCGAGGCACTCAAATAGCTGCTAAACAGCACTGTTTAAGTGTAAGCTTTAAGAGACTGGCAATGAGTCGGGCGCCTATAGCTCAACTGGATAGAGCAACGCCCTTCTAAGGCGTAGGTTCCAGGTTCGAGTCCTGGTGGGCGTGCCATTTGTCAGTATGAGAAAGTAGTGGTGGGTATAGCTCAGTTGGTAGAGCTCCGGATTGTGATTCCGGCGGTCGTGGGTTCGAGCCCCATTATCCACCCCATTTCTCAGTCTCTATGCGGACGTGGTGGAATTGGTAGACACGCCAGATTTAGGTTCTGGTGCCTCACGGTGTGAGAGTTCGAGTCTCTCCGTCCGCACCATTTGCAAGTTCTGCAGTGGTGGGTATAGCTCAGTTGGTAGAGCTCCGGATTGTGATTCCGGCGGTCGTGGGTTCGAGCCCCATTATCCACCCCATTCCCCTTTGTCTTTCTTTGCTTTTTCCTGTTTGTTGCATCTCTTTGCGCATATTCTGTTTTTGCGCGAGTTAATTTCAGTTCCTGAATTTTATTTTGCCCGGTAAACTTGACTAATTTAGCCGCTTGCCGGAAAATTTCGCGCTTTGATTTTACCCGTTTGCGCGGGTCGCTGTGCAGATCAAGGGGCGTTTTGATTCGCCGGTCTGTGGAAGATTATTCAGTACAAGTAATTTTATTTGTGAGGCATTACATGCAAGTTTCCGTTGAAACGACTTCTGGCCTAGAGCGCCTGATGACGGTTTCCGTACCAGCAGAGCGCATCGATCAGGATGTTAACAAGCGCATCCAGCAGACTGCACGCACAGTACGCATCGATGGTTTCCGTCCAGGTAAGGTACCAGCGAAAGTAGTTAAACAGCGCTACGGCAAAGGTATCCGTGAAGAGGTTCTGGGTCAGGTGGTTCAGGAAACCTTCTACCAGGCACTGCAGCAGGAAGAGATTAATCCGGCAGGTACACCAGCGATCGAATTCACTAAAGATGCTGAAGGCGAGAACCTGGAATACACCGCTAAGTTCGAAGTTTACCCGCAGATCGAACTGGCTGATTTCTCTTCTGCTGAAGTAGAAAAGAAAACTGCAGAAGTTAAAGATGCCGATCTGGATCAGATGATCGACACGCTGCGTAAGCAGCAGGCAGACTGGGCTGAAGTTGAGCGTGAAGCTGCGCAGACTGACCGTGTTCGCATCGACTTCGAAGGCTTTGTAGATGGCGAAGCATTCGACGGCGGTAAAGGCGAAGGCATGGATCTGGTGCTGGGTTCCAACACCATGATCCCGGGTTTCGAAACCGGTCTGGTTGGCGCTAAAGCAGGCGATGATGTTGAGCTGAACGTTACTTTCCCTGAATACTATCAGGCTGAAAACCTGAAAGGTAAAGACGCTGTATTTAAGGTTAAGGTACACACGGTTTCTGAGCAGATCCCGGCTGAACTGAACGAAGAGTTCTTCGAAAAATTCGGTCTGGAAGAGAAAACTGAAGAAGCCTTCCGTTCTGAAGTTCGCAAGAACATGGAGCGCGAGCTGAAGCAGGCTCTGAAAATGAAGCTGAAAGATCAGGTATTCAGCAAGCTGCTGGAAGTTAACCCGGTAGATGTACCAGCAGCACTGGTAGACAACGAGATTGATGCGCTGCGTCGTCAGGCGATCACTCAGTTCGCAGGTCCTGACTCTGACATGGATCCTAACATGCTGCCTAAAGAGATGTTCAGCGAGCAGGCTGAGCGTCGCGTTAAGATCGGTCTGCTGATGCAGGAAGTGATCAAGTCCGGTGAACTGGAAGCTGACGAAGATCGCGTTCGCAGCACGCTGGAAGAGATGGCTGAGACTTACCAGGATCCACAGCAGGTAATCGACTGGTACATGGGCAACGAAGAGATGCTGGGTCAGATCAAAGGTCTGGTTCTGGAAGAGCAGGTTGTAGACCAGCTTCTGGCTTCTGCTAAGGTGTCCGAAGTTGAAGTCAGCTACGAAGATGCGATCAAGCCAGAGCAGCAGGCTCAGGCTGAAGAGGAAGCTGCTGAGTAATCAGCGACGCATCTTTTGCTTACACGAAACGACAGTCAGCCGCTGCTGGCTGTCGTTTTTTGCTATTTGGCGGCCGATAAACCCGGTTGGTGCTTTCAGCCCTTGTCTGAACCGGTCAACGTAGTATTATCGGTAGCCTGAATTAAGGTAATTTCCGTTTTAAGGAGTGATACATGGCGGAATTTGGTAAAGGTGGCTCAGATATCCTGAGTAGTCTGGTACCTATGGTAGTAGAGCAGTCTGCGCGTGGTGAACGTGCTTATGACATCTACTCCCGTCTGTTAAAAGAGCGGGTGATCTTTCTGGTAGGACCGGTCGAAGATCACATGGCGAATCTGGTTGTGGCTCAGTTGCTGTTCCTCGAAGCGGAAAATCCAGATAAAGATATTCATCTGTATATCAATTCACCGGGTGGTTCTGTGACTGCCGGTATGTCGATCTATGACACCATGCAGTTCATCAAGCCGGATGTCAGCACGATGTGTCTGGGTCAGGCGGCGAGTATGGGTGCGTTCCTGCTTGCCGGTGGTGCAGAAGGTAAGCGTTTTGCGCTGCCAAACTCACGGGTTATGATTCATCAGCCGCTGGGTGGCTATCAGGGTCAGGCTACGGATATCGAGATCCATACAAAAGAGATTCTCAGCATCCGCCATAAACTGAATACCCTGCTGGCAGAGCATACCGGTCAGGATCTGGAGACCATCTCCCGGGATACCGACCGTGATAACTTTATGGACCCTTATGCGGCCAAAGAGTACGGTCTGATTGACGACGTACTGGATCGTCGTAACGCGGAATAAGTCAGAGAGTAAATTGTTACTATACTGAAAGAAGTTTGCCTGGCTTCGTACCTTCGGGGTTGAAAGGGCGCTTCTAAGTAACAATATACCGGGTATAGCCCGGAGTAAGAGATACGAGGAAGTCGAATGACCGACGAAATCAACGGAAAAGACGGAGATGACAGCGGCAAGCTGCTCTATTGCTCATTCTGCGGTAAGAGCCAGGATGAAGTACGTAAGCTGATCGCCGGCCCTTCCGTTTTTATCTGTGACGAATGTGTTGATTTGTGTAACGACATCATTCGGGAAGAGATTCAGGACGCAGAGCCTCAGGAGGATTCTGACCACCTGCCAACGCCTGCGGAGCTGAGCGCTGCGCTTGATGAATATGTCATCGGCCAGGAGCAGGCGAAGAAAGTGTTGGCAGTGGCCGTTTACAACCACTATAAGCGCCTGCGTTTCCAGAAGAGCAGTAAAAGTGGTGTGGAACTTGGCAAGAGTAATATTCTGCTGATCGGTCCAACCGGTAGCGGCAAGACTCTGCTGGCACAGACGCTGGCTCGTTTGCTGAATGTACCTTTCACCATTGCCGATGCAACCACGCTGACCGAAGCCGGTTATGTGGGTGAAGATGTCGAAAACATCATTCAGAAGCTCCTGCAGAAGTGTGATTATGATGTGGAGAAGGCCCAGTTGGGCATTGTTTACATTGATGAGATCGACAAGATTTCCCGTAAATCTGATAATCCATCAATCACCCGTGACGTGTCCGGTGAGGGTGTTCAGCAGGCTCTGCTGAAACTGATTGAGGGTACGGTTGCTTCGGTACCGCCTCAGGGTGGCCGTAAGCACCCGCAGCAGGAGTTCCTGCAGGTTGATACCTCTAACATCCTGTTTATCTGTGGCGGCGCCTTTGCCGGCCTTGAGCAGATTATCCGCGATCGTTCTGAGAAAAGCTCTATTGGCTTCAGTGCGGTGGTTAAGAGCAAGGATGAAGAAAAAACCGTGTCTGACAGCTTGCGTGAACTCGAAGCCGAAGACCTGGTTAAATATGGTCTGATTCCTGAGTTTGTGGGTCGTCTGCCCATGATTGCTACGCTGGCTGAGCTGGATGAGGATGCGCTGATTCAGATTCTGACTGAGCCTAAGAACAGCCTGACTAAGCAGTATGCTGCGCTGTTTGATATGGAAGGTGCTGAGGTTGATTTCCGCGAAGGTGCATTGCATGCTGTTGCCCGTAAGGCGCTGGAGCGCAAGACCGGTGCCCGTGGCCTGCGTTCCATCATGGAAGCGACCCTGCTGGATATTATGTACCAGCTCCCGTCCATGGATAACATCAGCAAGGTGGTGATTGATGAGGGTGTTATTAACGCCGAAAACGATCCGATCCTGATTTATGAGAATGCGGAACAGCAAAAAGCGGTACCTGAAGACTAATTGCTGATCGATTAGTGGTTTTAAAAAAGGATAGCTTTGCTATCCTTTTTTTATTTATGCTCAATAACTTATTTATAGAAGCGGTGGTCCATGGGAAGGGATAACAGCAGTGCATTCCAGGGGTTAAACCAGGAGCTGAAAACAGAGTTTTACAGCAGTTTTAAGGAGGCGATGGAGGAGCTTGATCACTGCTTCAGCACCCTTAACTGTCGTTACGATGAGTCAGTGGTGCATGAGATGTTCCGTGCTGTTCATTCGGTGAAGGGCAACTGTCATATGGTTTTTCTCGATGGCATTGCCGATGTCTGTCACCTGCTGGAAGATATTGTGGCAGAGATCCGTAAAGGGGGCGCTGCTTACACGCCACCGCTTGGTGAATTCATCACGCTGATATTTGCCCGGCTTGAGCAGTTGGTGGCCCAGGTCGTTGCCGGTGATGAGATTCGTGAAGCGGACATTCTGGTGCTGGAAAAAGGCGTATCCCGGGTATATGACGCTAAAGACAAGCTCAGAGATCAGGAGATACAGCACGCGCTGGACAGCTTCAGTGGTTTGCTCTCAAGCGCTGAGAGTCTCAGTGATAAGGTAATGCAGCGTCTTGATGAGCAGCCATTAAGAGATGACTTTGCTGCACTTGAGTTTATGCAGCGTATTGCCCACATCATGCAGGCTAAGTCTGTCCAGCACCGTGGTGATCTGGCTAAGCTTCAGGCGCTGGCCTTGCGCCTTAATGCTCTGCATGCTCAGGAAGAGGAACCGGATCAGTTATCTGCCGCTTTGAGTATGCTTAATCTTGGCAGCAAATTTGTTGCTTCACCGGTGTTTGACCTCAGCCCTGATTCACCCCAATGGGAACGACAGAAAGCGGAAGAACAGCTCGAGATTTCTGCGGGGTTCCTTCGGATTGGTGAGGGCTGGCAGCGCGCGGCAGTGATGATTGTTTATTCCCACGAGCGGTTTGATGGTAAAGGACCTAAGGGGCTGAAAGCTGAGCGGGTGCCCGCTGGCAGCATGATTCTGTCAATCTTGCGCTTCTATCAGCAGAGCTATCTGCGGTTGAAACGGGATTTTCGTGAGAAAATCGCAGTCGCCAAAAGCGTCAGCCTGGTACACGCTGAAATCGGTGCCCGGTTTGACCCGCAACTGGTTGAGGCGCTGGTTCAGATCGCCCGGGATGACCCTGCAGCGTTGATGCTGTAATGGCACAAAAAAAACGCAGCCCGGGCTGCGTTTTTTAATGTCTGTTGTGCTCTGCTCAGGGTTTAGCGCTGTGGCAGAACCCCTTTGAGTTTATCATTCATATCCAGCAGGCATTTCTCGGTGGTTTCCCAGTCGATGCAGGCATCAGTAACAGAAACGCCGTAGGCCAGATCATCCAGATTTTCAGGGATGGACTGATTGCCCCAGTTCAGGTGGCTCTCAATCATCAGGCCAACGATGGACTGGTTGCCCTCAAGAATCTGGTTGGCTGCGTTTTCGGCGACCAGTGGCTGCAGAGCAGGGTCTTTGCTGGAGTTTGCGTGGCTGCAGTCGATCATGATGTTGTTAGCCAGACCGGCTTTTTCCAGCGCCTGTTCACAGATCGCCACATTCACCGAATCATAGTTAGGTTTACCGCCGCCACCGCGCAGTACGACGTGACCGTACTGGTTACCTTTGGTGTGGACGATGGAAACCTGACCTTCAGCGTTAATTCCCAGGAAGCGGTGTGGAGCGCTGACAGATTTCAAAGCGTTGGTTGCTACGTCGAGGCCGCCATCGGTTCCGTTTTTGAAACCCACGGCACAGGAGAGGCCGGAAGACATCTCGCGGTGAGTCTGTGATTCTGTGGTGCGGGCACCGATTGCAGACCAGGAGATCAGATCCTGCAGATACTGAGGGGAGATCGGGTCGAGTGCTTCGGTCGCCAGAGGCAGGCCCATTTCCGACAGATCGATAAGCAGTTTACGGGCGATGTGCAGGCCCTCTTCAATTTCGAAGGAGTCGTTAAGGTGTGGATCGTTGATCAGGCCTTTCCAGCCCACGGTAGTCCGGGGCTTCTCGAAATACACACGCATCACCAGATAGAGAGAGTCTTTAACCTTTTCCTGCAGTTCCTGCAGTTTTTTGCCGTACTCGATCGCAGCATCAACATCATGGATAGAACAAGGCCCGATTACAACGAACAGGCGCGGGTCCTTGCGGTCAAGAATGTTTCTCACCACTTCGCGGCCCTGCATTACGGCAGCAGCAGCTTTTTCAGAGATTGGCAGTTCAGCTTTCAGGGCGTCCGGTGAAACCAGGACGGTATTGGATTCGATATTTAAATCTTCAACGCGTGTATCGGTCATTATTACTTATCCTGCAGTAGAGGGCCTTTAACGCTTTGTTTTAGTGGCTCTCTGGACTCTTTGTCATGGTGAGACCTGTTTTACCATAAAGCTATGCAGGTTATAAGTAGACGCCTGGGTTAATCTTCGTTAATTCTGATCTGAGCCAGTGCTTTCTGCTGCTTGTCGGAACAGCCGTGGTACAATGGCGCAAATCGCTCAGGGAGCTTGCGAATATGTTGTGCAGGCACTCTGGCTTGAGTGATGATTCACAATCAAGGAAATGCTTTGCAGCCATGTCCGGATCTTATACAAGGTAGTTCCTTAGCTGATGGATCGAACTGATTCGTTTTTCTGTTGTCAATCAGGCGTCTGGCATCTAATTCATAGGATTTATTGTGTTCGAGCTTCTCTGCCTGCCGCGGCGGCTTCTTCTTACTCTGCTTCTGATTTTTCCATTCACGGCCAGTGCCGGCCTGTTTGATAGCAATCCCTTCTCTGAAAGTGGTCCTCTTGAAGTGGATCAGGCGTTTAAATTTACCCATATTCAGCAGGGCAACAATCTGCGGCTGTTCTGGGAGATACCTGATGACTACTACCTGTATCGGGATCGCATCGAACTGAAAACAGATACGACTACCCGTATTCTGCAACGGAGTAACAGCCCGGCTGAACAAAAGAATGATCCTCTGTTTGGACAGGTCTGGGTTTATCATAATCAGGCTGAAGTGAATTTCAGTCTGGCCAGTGAATCCGAAACGGCAACGGACGCTACGCTGATTGTCACCTATCAGGGCTGTTGGGAAGGGGGAATCTGTTACCCTCCCGTAACCCGGGAGCTACGGTTGACGGGTATAACGCCGGTCAGTGATGAAGCGCTGTCACAGGTCGCTTCTGAGAAGGACACATCAAATCAGGCTCAGTCATCGGGGGAGGCCCGGGTATCTGTTACTCCGGTTACCCTGAGCGAGCAGGATCGCTTCGCAGCCATGCTCAGTGGTGACAATCTGGCCCTGACCCTGCTGGCGTTTTTTGTTGCCGGGCTGGCGCTGTCCTTCACGCCCTGCGTTTTTCCTATGATTCCGATTCTCTCCAGCATTATCGCCGGACATGGCGGCAAGGTGTCCGCAGGCCGTGGCTTTATGCTGTCTCTGATTTATGTTCTGGCAGTCTCTGTGACCTATACACTGGCGGGGATTTTTGCCGGGCTGTTTGGTGAAAACCTTCAGGCGATGTTCCAGAACCCCTGGATTATCGGCAGTTTCAGTCTGATCTTTGTCTTGCTGGCGCTCTCTATGTTCGGTTTTTATGAGCTTCAGTTGCATGCCGGTTTGCAGAGCCGTCTCAGTCAGGCAAGCAACAGCCGCAAGGGAGGCACGTTTACCGGTGTTGCCCTGATGGGGTTGTTGTCTGCGCTGATCGTCGGGCCCTGCATGGCTGCTCCGCTTGCCGGGGCACTGATCTACATCGGTCAGAGTGGTGATCCGGTACTGGGTGGTTCTGCGTTATTTTCCATGAGCCTGGGTATGGGTGTGCCGTTGCTGCTGATCGGTACTTCTGCTGCGAAGCTGCTGCCGCATGCCGGGGTCTGGATGGCGAAGGTAAAAGCCGTGTTTGGCGTGCTGTTACTGCTTATGGCGATCTGGATGCTGGATCGTATCGTGCCAACGGTTGTAACCATGTGGCTGACAGCCGTTGTGCTGATTCTGTCATCCGTTTACATGGGGGTTTTCAGTCGCGGCGATCGTACAGAGCACGCGGTTGTTAAGCTGGCTCGCGGGTTTGGCCTGATTGTGCTTATCTATGGTGCTTCGCTGATGATCGGAGCGCTCTCGGGCAGTAACAGTATGCTCTATCCACTGCAGGGGGTAGCCGGCACACAGGCTGCTGAGAAACGAGCCCTGCCGTTTGTTAAAGTCACAACGCCTGCCGGATTAGAGCAGCAGCTTGAGCAGGCCAGAGCAGCGGGCCAGCCGGTCATGCTGGATTTTTACGCGGATTGGTGTATCTCCTGCATCGAGCTGGAGGTGTATACCTTCGCTGATAATCAGGTTCAGTCTGCACTCGGTCATTACAAACTGATCAAAGTGGATGTGACGGCTAATGACAGCGCAGCCAAAGCCTTAAACCGGGCCTATTCTCTGATTGGCCCTCCGGCGCTCATTTTTTACAACGCCAATGGGGAGCACTTGCCGAACAAGACGTTAATCGGCGTGGTTGATCCTGAAGATTTTGTCACCCACATCAGTACCATCTGATCGCATATATCTGATAATGATTCCCCGAGGCGCCACCCCAGTGTGGCGCCTTTCTTTTTTACCTGCCGATTTCCTGCTTATTGCCTTCCTGTTTCAGGATCAGGCCTGGTTTTTGCAAAACACCTTTCTGGCTTAAAAATTTGTTTGCAGCAGGTTGCGACTGCGTGAGGTTGAAATGAACAGTCTGTGACGGCTCTGCCGTTTCGGTCTGGGCTATCAGCTAAACCGCGTAAGCCTTGGCTGTTGTGTTGTGGAGGGTGCCTGACGAAGTAGATGAGATTGTTATTTATCGTATGAATTAACTGCGTATCAGCCTCAGGCCTGTTGCCTGATGGGCGGGAGAGTATTGCCGCTTATCAGTGAAAACAGGCAAGGCTTTACCGCCTTTCAATCCGGGATGGAATTTTTGTTTTTGCATTCAGCAAGAACCGGTTTTCTGCGCCCTGAATTTTGATTTCTGCTGTGGAGCTGGCTCTGCGGTACGGTGGTTTTTACGCAACAAAAACAGGATCTACCGGAGGATGTAATGATTATTCAATCAAGTCATATACAGATGGGTGTTGAGCACGAGAAGGTGGAGCAAAGCCAACTGATCAGTCAGGTTATCAGTGGCGGTGATAATCAGATCAGTGGTTTTGGTTTTGCGTTACAGCGGGCACAATCCGAGTCCCTGTCTATGAATGCGGGATGGTTTACGCAGCTAAATGATACGCCGGAAGAGAATGGCACCGCGCCCTCAGTTCTGGTGCTGACAGATCAGGGTTTGCAGTTCAGAACAGCCGAGTCTGATTCCACCATGGAAGAGCAGCAGAGTCTTTATCGTGAACGTCTGCTCCAGATTCTGTTGAGTGCCCTCCATCCGCAAAACCGTTCTGTTACGCAGTCAGAACCCATTGAGTTACCGGCTGGCGCCGCAACTGAGCAGGCTCCAACACAACCGATCAGGCTGTCACCGGTTAGCCTCGAGCTTTCCTTCAGAGTGGAGGAGAGTATCAGTGAGTACGAATGTACAGCGTTCAACAGTTGCGGACGGGTGACCACTGCCGATGGGCGGGAGATCGAGTTCGCGCTCGATCTAAAGATGGAACGAAGCTATAGCGCAACCCGTGAATATGAGGAGACCCGGGAGGTGGTCTTTACGGATCCGTTAATCCTCAACTTTGATGGTAATGCAGCCGATCTGAGTGACGAAAAATATGAGTTTGATCTGGATGCGGATGGTGATCAGGAGCTGATCAGTTATCTTGCCGGGAACAGTGCGATGCTGGCCATTGATCGCAATGAAGATGGCATCATCAACGATGGTTCTGAGCTGTTTGGTGCGCTTAGTGGCAATGGTTTCGCCGATCTGTCAGCTTATGATGAAGATGGTAACCAGTACATTGATGAAGCGGATTCGATCTATGATGAACTGCTGCTCTGGAGTAAAACAGAATCGGGTGAAACCCTGGAAACTCTGGCGGAGCGGGATATAGGGGCGATCTATCTGGGTTCAACAGAAACGCCGTTTGATATCAAAGGGGAAGAGAATCAGCACAATGGCCGGGTTCGTGCCAGCGGTATCTATCTGACGGAAGCAGGTGAGGTAGGCACCCTGCAGCAGATTGATATGGTGGTCTGAGTCACAAGCCCGGGCCAGTCACCGGGACTGTGTCCGGGCTTTACTATACAATAGCCGCTGATTTTTCCCGGGAGATGCATCACTGATGCCTGATAATCTGCCTCTGACAGTCGTTCAGATCCGCCTGCTCCGTACTGCCATCTTTGCGACAGGTGTGATTCTGTTGCTGGGGCTGGTCTCGCCTATGCTGACCATGAGCCAGTTCTACTTTTTTGCCAGCTCATTTTCGGTGCTGGGTGGGGTGCAGAGTCTGTTTGTTGAGGGTGAGTATCTGCTGGGGGTGCTCATCTTTATGTTCAGCGTGGCCTTGCCTGTCGCCAAGTTATGGTTGCTGTATCGTCTTACAGACCAGACTCAACCTGCCGCTCAGCAGCGAAAATGGCTGCACTGGATGCACGAATACGGACGCTGGGCGATGCTGGATGTGATGGTCGTGGCTGTATTGATTGTGACTGTCAAACTGGGTGCGCTGGTTTCGGTCGAGGTCCATTGGGGGCTGTATATCTTTGCGTTGGCAGTGCTTTTAATTATGTTGTTAACCCGATACCTTGTGAAGTTAAGTGATGGATGAGTTAGGCCCGTTCTATACCCGGCTGGCGAAACGCAAAAACTCCCTGACCGTATTTAATCCTTACCGCGAACCTTTCAAACTGGCTAACCTGCAACGTTATCTTGAGCTGGTGTTCGCCCAGTCAGGGCCGCGGGTCATGCTGGTAGGCGAAGCGCCCGGGTTTAAGGGGTGCCGGCTGACTGGCATTCCGTTCTCCAGCGGGCGTTTGTTCAGTGACATTCAGCACCCGTTTCTCAAGGCGTTGGCTTCGCAGATTGAGTTAGACCCTTCTGACCTGAGCCATGAAAATACCGCATCGATTGTCTGGAACTACCTTAGCGGAAAATCGATCGTCCCTCTGTTCTGGAATGCGTTTCCATTTCACCCGCATCCATCCCGGGTGCAGAAGAAGAATCGGGCACCGAACCGGCTTGAGCAGGAGGAGGGGATGAGCTATCTGACTGAGCTGGTTGATTTGTATCAACCTGAATATATCGCCGGGCTGGGACGCAAGGGTGCTGATTCTGTGCAGAAAATGTTCCCGCAGCGTTCCGTCGCATATATTCGCCATCCATCTTATGGCGGCAAGCAGGATTTTATTCAGGGAATGGAGCTGCTGTTACATCAGACGCGGCTCTGATTTGTCTTTTATACGCAGGGAGCTGTAACCGGCAGGGAGTGTCAGTTAAAGGAAGTTAAATGCGCAAGCAGTTAGTGAGTATCGCGCTCCTTCTGCCGGCAATGGCGCTGGCAGATAAACCACACACATTCAGTCAGTCGAAGAAGCAGTTGGCAGTTATTTATGCTGACAACCAAACCAGCTTTTATTGCGGCTGTGAATATTACAAACAGGGTAAGAAATTAAAACCCGCACTGGCTGGCTGTGGCTACCAGCCAAGAAAAAATGCCAATCGTGCGAACCGGATCGAGTGGGAGCATGTGATGCCGGCCTGGGCGTTTGGGCATCAGTTACAGTGCTGGCAGGAGGGTGGACGTAAAGCCTGCCGGAAAGATCCGCGTTTCGTACAGATGGAAGGGGATATGCATAATCTGGTTCCCGCTGTAGGTGAGGTCAACGGAGATCGTTCTAATTACAGCTTTGGCATGTTACCCGGCGAGTCCCGGGTGTACGGTCGCTGTGATGTGGAGATCGATTTTAAAGCCCGAAAAGTTGAGCCCCCTGAGCAGATACGCGGAGATATAGCGCGAACCTATTTTTACATGCGGGATCGCTACGGGATAAAAATCAGTTCAAAGCAGGAGAAGCTATTCTCGGTCTGGGATCGACAGGACCCGGTCGATGCGTGGGAAAAGGAGCGTAATCTGCGAATCAGCAGGATACAGGGCAATGCTAACCCCTATGTCGACGGTGCCGAATCAGTTACAGTGAAGGAGTCGTCTGTGCTTGCAGGCCTGAGGCGGCTATTAAGTACGGATTAATCGTTAACGGTCTAGCCTTGCTGTTTTTTGAGGGAATATGAATGAATATTGTGAATCTGATTCTGGCAATTTTACTGCCACCACTCGGTGCCTTCTTACAGGTGGGCACCAGCAAGCATTTTATTATTAACCTGCTGCTATGCCTGTTAGGCTGGTTCCCGGGAATCCTGCATGCCGTCTGGCTGGTGGTAACCAACCAGAAAGGTTAACGCCGACGTTTATTTTGTCCGCTGCGACGGTTAGCCTGGGGTGATCGTCGCCGCTTCTGCCCGCTATTAAAGGCCCGGGGCTTCAGTTTCAGCTCCACTTCCAGAGTCCGGGCTTCGCCCGGTTGCAGTTTATCCAGTGTCCATTCACCAATGGCGTAACGAATCAGGCGCAGTGTCGGAAAACCTACCGCTGCGGTCATCCGTCGTACCTGACGGTTTTTGCCCTCAGTAATCTTCAGCTCAAGCCAGCTTGTAGGAATGTTCTTCCGCTCGCGTATCGGTGGATTCCTCGGCCACAGATCCGGTGCCGGTATCTCTATGGCTCCGGCCGGTAGGGTGAGGCCGTCTTTAAGTTCAACGCCTTCCCTGAGCTGTCGAAGCGCTGCTTCGCTGATAGCACCTTCTACCTGAACCCAATAAGTTTTCTCCAGCTTGGTTGCCGGGCTGGCCAGATGATGCTGTACCGGGCCTTTGTTGGTCAGAATGAGCAGGCCCTCTGAATCATAGTCAAGACGTCCCGCAGCATAGAAGCCGGGACGCTGGATGTAGTCGGCGAGGGTGGACTTGCCATCATCACTGGTAAATTGGGTAAGTACCTGAAAAGGCTTGTTAAAAAGGAGCAGTTCTGACATCGGTTCTGGCTGATAAAAAGTATCTGGATCGGATTGAAGGCGGTTGGCTGATCTATACTGAGTCTGTTCGCACAATAATAACACTCTCAGGCCATAGAGTATCAGGCCGTTTAATCAGATGGAGCATTTGCATGGGATACAGCAAAATTTCGATTCCAGAAGGTGAGAAAATTTCAGTCAATCAGGATTATTCACTGGTTGTACCTGATAAACCAATCATCCCTTATATTGTCGGTGACGGAATTGGCGTGGATGTTACTCCACCCATGCTGAAGGTGGTCGATTATGCCGTGAATAAAGCTTACGGTGGCCGAAGACAGATCGCCTGGATGGAGGTCTATGCGGGTGAAAAAGCGACTGCAGTTTATGATCAGGATACCTGGCTGCCGGATGAGACTCTGAGAGCTTTTAAAGAGTTTGTTGTAGGCATTAAGGGGCCGTTGACCACGCCGGTAGGTGGAGGCATTCGATCCCTCAATGTGGCACTTCGCCAGGAGCTGGATCTGTATGTCTGCCAGAGACCGGTACGGTGGTTTAAAGGTGTACCAAGCCCGGTTATTAAACCTGAAGATGTCGATATGGTGATCTATCGCGAGAATTCAGAAGATATTTACGCGGGTGTCGAGTGGAAAGCGGGCAGTCCTGAGGCCGATAAAGTGATCCGTTTCCTGAAAGAGGAGATGGGTGTCAGCAAAATTCGCTTCGATCAGAACTGCGGTATCGGTATCAAACCGGTGTCTGAAGAGGGTACCAAGCGGCTGGTCAGAAAAGCGCTGCAGTACTGTATCGACAATGACCGTGATTCCCTGACGCTTGTCCATAAAGGAAACATTATGAAGTTTACCGAAGGGGCTTTTAAAGACTGGGGCTATGAGCTGGCACGGGATGAATTTGCGGCGGAGCCATTGGATGGAGGCCCCTGGATGCAGTTCAAAAATCCGCAGAATGGAAAACAGATCATTGTTAAAGATGTGATCGCTGATGCGATGCTGCAGCAGATCTTACTCCGCCCGGCTGAGTATGATGTGGTTGCCACCCTGAATCTGAATGGTGACTATCTGTCTGATGCGCTGGCCGCAGAAGTGGGGGGGATCGGAATTGCTCCGGGAGCGAACCTCTCAGATAGTGTGGCGATCTTTGAGGCGACACACGGAACGGCGCCTAAATATGCGGGCAAGGATATGGTCAACCCGGGGTCTTTGATTCTGTCTGCAGAGATGATGCTGCGCCACCTGGGGTGGAGCGAAGCAGCAGATCTGGTCATCAAAGGGATGGATGGTGCGATTGGTGCGAAAACCGTCACATACGATTTTGAACGCTTAATGCAGGGGGCAACACTGTTGTCTTCATCTGAATTTGGCGATGCGATTATCGCAAATATGTAACTCAGCAGCGATTGGCTGTAAAAAGTGTCCCCCAAAAAGACCAGCCTTGCTGGTTTTTTTGGGGTGTCAGCATAAGTTGTTGGCTTATTATTGTTGTGTTTCTAAGGGTTTAATCTGGACTGCGTGGGTTCCCTTGGGTCCTGGTTTGGTTTCAAACTCGACCTTCTGGCCAGCTTTGAGGCTTTTGTAACCATCTACGTCGATCGCAGAATAATGGGCAAAGAGATCCTCTTCATGTTCGTCGGATAGGATAAAACCGTACCCTTTAGAATTGTTGAACCACTTTACTTTCCCTGTCTGCATAAATCACTCCCGTATCCAATAAACATCTGGATTACTAACCTGAACGTCCTACCCATTGGTGCTAGAATGACACTTAAGGTAGTTTCATATACTTGCAGGTACATCAGGGGTGAACCTATCCTGCCCCAGATCAAAAATGTAAGGCCGGTATGCCTGGCTAATTCTTGATCGTTTACCATAATAAATTGTAGTACAAGAAATTAGAAGACTTACATCAATGTTTATAGGTTTAAACGGAACAACCATTAGAATGTCTAATGAAGATCAACCGGATCAGGATCATTTTGACCATGGGCTTGTCACAGAGGAGGCTAAACCGCAATTAAAAAAGCCGCCCATGTATCGGGTTGTGCTGATCAATGATGATTACACCCCAATGGATTTTGTTGTGGCTGTGCTGATGATGTTTTTTTCTATGGACCAGGAAAAGGCGACACAGGTGATGCTTTCGGTCCATACTCAGGGAAAAGGAGTTTGCGGGATATTTACCCGTGATGTGGCTGAAACTAAAGCAGCTATAGTTAATCAATATGCCAGAGACAATAGTCATCCTCTGTTATGTGAAGTTGAGAAAGTCTGAAAGGAGCCGTCATGCTAAACCGAGAACTTGAAGACACGCTCAGTGCAGCTTTTCAGGCCGCGAAGGAAAAGCGACATGAATTTATCACTGTCGAACATCTGTTACTGGCGCTGCTGGACAACTACGAAGCACATGAAGTGCTCGCAGCCTGTGGTGCTAATTTTGAGGGTATACGAAAAAATCTTTCTGACTTCATAGAAGAAACCACGCCTTTACTGTCTGATACGCTTCCTGATCTGGATACACAGCCGACGCTTGGCTTCCAGCGGGTATTGCAGCGGGCTGTTTTCCATGTTCAGTCTTCAGGTAAGAATGAGGTGACAGGTGCTAATGTGCTGGTCGCGATCTTCAGTGAACAGGAGAGTCAGGCGGTCTACATTCTTCAGCAGCACGGTATTGAGCGTATTGATACGGTTAACTTTATCTCCCACGGCATCTCTAAGATGTCCGAGCATGACCATGATCATTCCGAAGCGCCGGTTGATAATGAAGGGGTAGAGGAAAAAGATGACAGCCCGCTGGCGAAATACGCGATCAATCTGAATATTGAAGCCGAGAAAGGCCGCATTGATCCACTGGTAGGGCGAGACAGTGAAGTTGAGCGGGTGGTTCAGATTCTCTCCCGTCGGCGTAAGAATAACCCGTTGCTGGTGGGTGAGGCCGGTGTTGGTAAAACGGCGATAGCCGAAGGCCTGGCCAAATTGATTGTGGAGCAGCAGGTTCCTGAGATTATTAAGGATTCAGTGGTTTATGCGCTGGATCTGGGGGCGTTGCTGGCGGGCACCAAATACCGCGGTGATTTTGAGAAGCGCCTGAAGGGTTTGCTCAACGAGATTAAAGAGAAGGATCATGCGGTCCTGTTTATCGATGAGATTCATACCATTATTGGTGCCGGTGCAGCATCCGGTGGATCGATGGATGCATCGAATCTGCTTAAACCGCTGCTCAGCTCAGGTCAGATCCGCTGTATCGGCTCGACGACTTTTCAGGAGTTCCGTGGCATCTTCGAGAAGGACCGGGCACTGGCGAGACGCTTCCAGAAAGTGGATGTGCTGGAGCCGAGTGTGGAGGATACCTACGCTATTCTTAAAGGCCTTAAACAGCGCTTCGAAGATCACCACGAGCTGCAATACAGTGATGCGGCGCTACGTGCTGCAGCAGAGCTGGCCGGTCGTTATATCAATGATAAGCATATGCCGGATAAGGCGATCGATGTGATTGATGAAGCCGGTGCTTACCAGCGACTGTTACCTGCGGAGTTGCGTAAATCTGAAGTTGAGGTGGAAGATATTGAGGCGATTGTCGCTAAAATTGCGCGCATCCCGCCGAAAAGCGTCTCTGCATCCGATAAGAATCAACTGGCTAAACTGGACTCTAACCTGAAAATGGTGGTGCTGGGGCAGGATGAAGCCATCGATACGCTCTCGTCGGCGATCAAGCTGTCCCGTGCAGGGCTTAAAGAGCCGAACAAGCCTGTGGGTTGTTTCCTCTTTGCCGGCCCAACCGGTGTAGGCAAAACGGAGGTCACGCAACAACTCGCCCGGATTATGGGTATTGAGCTGGTTCGTTTTGATATGTCGGAATATATGGAGCGGCATACGGTATCCCGTCTGATCGGCGCGCCTCCGGGCTATGTAGGCTACGATCAGGGCGGCCTGCTGACCGAAGCGATTACCAAGTCGCCGCACTGCGTTTTGTTGCTGGATGAGATTGAGAAAGCCCATCCTGAAGTCTTTAATCTGCTGCTGCAGGTTATGGATAACGGTACATTGACTGATAACAACGGGCGTAAAGCGGACTTCCGTAATGTGATTCTGGTGATGACGACCAACGCCGGGGCGGAAGATATGAGTCGTGCATCTATCGGCTTTACCAAGCAGGACCATGCAACGGATGGTATGGCGGCGATTCGTAAGATGTTTACCCCTGAATTCCGCAACCGTCTCGATGGCATTATTCAGTTCAAAGCGCTGAGTACCGATATTATCAAAGGCGTGGTTGATAAGTTCTTCGCTGAGCTGCAGGTGCAGTTGGAAGATAAGCGGGTGGTGTTGCATCTGGATGATTCTGCCCGCACCTGGTTTGCTGAGAAGGGTTATGATGCCCAGATGGGAGCAAGGCCTATGAAGCGTCTGATTCAGGAGAAGCTGAAGAAGCCACTGGCTGAGATGATCCTGTTTGGTGAACTCGCCGACGAAGGCGGTGAAGTATCTATCAGCGTGGATGAAAATGGGGAGATCAGCGTAGAGGCGATGAGCTGCGTCTGATCTTAAACGACCGGTTCGGATACCTTTGGTTGTCCGGGTCGGTTGTACCCTGGTCTGAAGCAGCGGGTCTGAAACAGCCGATTCAAAACACAAAAAAAGGCAGCTTGATGGCTGCCTTTTTTTGACTTTCCTGAACCGGAATTCAGGGAAGAGAGCGATGGTTAGCGGGCACGGTACACGATACGGCCTTTGCTCAGGTCGTAAGGAGTCAGTTCAACTTTAACCTTGTCGCCTGTCAGAATGCGGATGTAGTTCTTACGCATTTTGCCTGAGATGTGTGCAGTTACCACGTGACCGTTTTCGAGCTCAACCCGGAACATAGTGTTCGGGAGCGTGTCGATCACGGTGCCTTCCATTTCAATGCTATCTTCTTTAGCCATTAATTCTCTACCTTGTTAAGGATCTCCAGAGGTCTGGACCTGATAATTGCGCGGTATTGTGCCTGAAAACAGCGGTCATATCAAAGGTAAATCTGCCTAATCTCTTGATTAGCGCGGCTTAACCAGCATCCAGTCGCCGTCGATCAGAAGCTCAAAAGGAGAGAACGCTGTCTTGTAGCTCATCTTGCGGCAGGCTTTCACCCAATAGCCCAGGTAGAGGTAAGGTAGCTGGTGCTCCTCGCAGTACTGAAGTTGCCAGAGGATACAGTAGGTGCCGAGGCTGCGTTTGCTGAGTGACGGGTCGTAAAAGGTGTAGATGGCAGACATACCCTGTTCCAGCATATCCACCACACTGACAGCAAGCAGTCGCCCTTCAGGGTCGCGGAACTCCATAAAATAGGTATGTTCCTCACCTTCAACCAGAAATGAATTGAATTGCTCAAGGCTCGGTGGGTACATATCCCCGTCCTGATGGCGTTCATTGATGTAACGGGAATAAAGGGCGTAATACTCATCGCTGAACGCAGGCGTGG
This sequence comes from Neptuniibacter halophilus, assembly GCF_030295765.1. Lineage (NCBI taxonomy): Bacteria > Pseudomonadati > Pseudomonadota > Gammaproteobacteria > Oceanospirillales > Oceanospirillaceae > Neptuniibacter > Neptuniibacter halophilus. The sequence goes on from NZ_AP027292.1 coordinate 3,581,166, forward strand.
TCTTGCTGACGGTGAGATCGCGGTTTTTGTTGAGGATCCGTTGCTGGCTCTTACGAAATTTGAAGTGGCGAACAGGTACACGGACAGAGATGCAGGCATTACAGCCATCACAGTGCGGTCGATAAATGTGTTTACCGCTACGCCTGAAGCCCAGATCTGATAAGCGGCTATAGGTTGCCTGATCTATCTCGGCTTGCGGGTCGACAAACAGGGTCTTGGCCGTTTTGCCAGTGAGGTAGCTGCAATCATGCTCAGGCGTGGCATAAAAATGTAAAGCCCTGAGATTGGTCACGGGTTACTCCACAAAATCTACAGTCGGAGGTCGAACTGCCAGTCGTGACTGACGGGACTGTCCAGGTAGCGGTTAAGGTATTGCTGGAACTCTTCCCGGGGCATCTCGCTGGCACCAAGAGAGAGCAGGTGGTCATTGCTAACCTGACAGTCAATTAAAGCATAGCCCCAAATTTTGAGCTGTTCGACCATTTTTATAAAGGCGATCTTGGAAGCATCGCGTTGCCGGCTGAACATGGATTCACCAAAAAACAGCTTACCCATCGCCAGTCCATACAGGCCGCCTGCCAGCTCATCATCTATGTAGACCTCAACCGAATGGGCTATACCGCGCTTATGCAGTAGTGCGTAGGCCTGCTGCATCTCCTCAGTGATCCAGGTTCCGTCAGAATCTCTGCGTGGCCCGGCGCATGCGGCCATAACAGAATTGAAATCCTTATTAAAAACAACGCGGTAGTCGTTTTTGTTAAGGCGCTTTCGCATGCTTCTGGAAATGTGGATCTGATCCGGGATCAGTACGCAGCGCGGGTCAGGGCTCCACCAGAGAACGGGTTCTCCCGGGCTGTACCAGGGGAAAATTCCGCTACGGTATGCGCTGATTAAACGCTCCTGAGAGAGTCCGCCGCCGGCTGCCAGTAGCCCGTTAGGGTCTTCCAGCGCCTGACTGATCGGAGGGAAGGGGTCTGTAGGATATTGAAGCCAGGGGATCATAAGATGGAGGAGCCGCAGTGGGCGACTCCTCTCCGGTACTTACTTTTTCTGGTCGTCGAGGAAGCGTTCAGCATCCAGCGCGGCCATACAGCCGAAACCTGCAGAGGTGATCGCCTGGCGATAAATATGGTCGCAGACATCGCCTGCGGCGAATACGCCTTCAACGCTGGTCTGGGTGGCGTTACCTTCAAGGCCTGACTGGATCTTCAGGTAGCCATCTTTCATTTCAAGCTGGCCCTGGAAGATATCAGTATTGGGTTTATGGCCGATGGCAATAAATACGCCAGCCACATCCAGATTCTGCTCGTTACCATCGACGGTGCTTTTCAGGCGCAGGCCGGTTACACCGGAATCATCGCCGAGCACCTCTTCCAGAGTGTGGTTCCAGAGAATGTTGATGTTGCCGTTTTCGGCACGCTCCAGAATTTTATCCTGAAGGATTTTCTCTGAGCGCAGGCTGTCGCGACGGTGAATCAGGGTCACTTCAGCGGCGATGTTGGAGAGGTAAAGCGCTTCTTCCACAGCGGTGTTGCCACCACCGACAACGGCTACTTTCTGGCCACGGTAGAAGAATCCATCACAGGTGGCGCAGGCAGATACACCTTTGCCGGCAAAGGTTTCTTCAGAAGGCAGGCCCAGGTACTGAGCAGAAGCGCCGGTAGAGATAATCAGAGCGTCACAGGTGTACTCGGCCATATCGCCTTTCAGACGGAAAGGGCGGCTCTGCAGATCTGTTTCATTGATATGGTCAAAGATCACCTGAGTATCAAAGCGTTCGGCGTGCTGCTGCATACGCTGCATCAGCTCAGGGCCCTGAACGCCGTCTACATCGCCGGGCCAGTTGTCGACATCAGTTGTCGTGGTGAGCTGGCCGCCAGCCTGCATGCCGGTGATCACAACCGGGTTCAGATTTGCGCGGGCTGCGTAAACAGCAGCGGTGTAACCGGCAGGGCCACTGCCAAGAATAATAAGCTGATGGTGTTGTGTTTCGCTCATGGTCGTAAAACTAAATCCGTTAAAAAGGTTGCTGATTAAATGGGGGGGGATAACAGAAAATCAACCCGCCTTACTGATTTTTGCGTTGGCTTGTTCGTAGAATTTGTCCAGAGCCAGCATCATGAAGCTGACCCCGGAAGGATCACGAACATAGCCTTTAACCGGTTCGCCCTTGTCGATACTGTTGAGGGTGTCCATGGCCATGGGCGGGTAATCGATAATATCGCCGATATTGTCCAGCACCATGGAAAACCAGGGAGTGCGGCCATCTTTGGTCAGATGTAAAACGATCGGATGGATGCTGTTTTCGAGGTAATCACGGATGTAATCCAGCACCCTGAGGAGTTTTTTCAGGGTGGTCTGTTTTTCCAGTTGCAGTTCGTTGATCGCCTGAGCCTGTTTTCCGGCTGCGGTCATATCCAGCAGGGTATCTGCAAGGGAGTGAATATGCTGGTGTGGTTCTTCAATCTTGTCGAGCAGGGTTCTGAGGCCGCTGTCTTCAGTCTGAAACGAGTAGAACCACTGTCCAAAAGCACACATCCGCGGGTTTCGCGGTTTGGTGAAAGGTTCGCCGCTGGTGATGGAGTGTTCCAGCGCGTTGACCCAGTCGATATGGGCCTGCTGGTAAGTTTTTACATCCTCAACCAGATCGCTGACGGAATCCCGCTCTTTGTTATGACTTAATGAGGTAGCGCATTCGAAGACCTGAACCAGCGTGTTGCGAAAGTCCAGATAGCCGACAAAACCTTCAATATTATCACTGGCGTATTTGATCTCAGAAAAGCTGTCGGAGAAGGAGAGTATGTGGCTGACATCGATCCCGAACAGGCTGTCACCGATCGAAAAAGTTAATGCACGACGGTTATCTGTATGCAAATTAGCCAGAGACATAAAACAGCTTCCCTCTATTCATAGATTCGCTAACTATGAATCATAAACACGGGGTCTTCAACCATTAGCCGGGGAATAAATTATGTTATTGTAGGGGCTGGATTTTTTACATAGTTACGGAGCTGGACCCTTGAGCGCGACCGATAGCGGACAACGATTAAGTTTTACTGAATTACTGGCCCGGATTAGCCGCGAATCCGGCCTGATTATTGTGATTGCGATCACCGTTTTTCTGTTGGTCGCACTATTAGGGTACAACCCGAAAGATTCTGGCTGGTCTCATCTGGGTTATCAGCCTGAAGTGACGAATATGGCCGGCCCGGTGGGCGCCTGGATTGCCGATCTTTTTGTATCCGGGCTTGGTCTCGGGGCGTACCTGTTGCCGTTACTGATTATCTATCCACTGGTGCGGTTTCTGCTGCGCCGTAGCCGATCACTGATGGATAGTGTTCCGTTCTTTATTGTTCGGGTAAGCGGCGGACTGCTGTTGCTCGCTTCATTCAGTGCGCTTTGTTCAACGCATATCTCCAATACCGGGCTGGATTACCCCTTTAGTGCGGGCGGTATCATTGGCGAAGCTATCTCCGATCTGAGTGTAACCTGGCTGAGTCTGGTGGGTAGCTCCGTTGTACTTTTTACTGGACTGTTGTTTGGCCTGACTCTGCTGCTCGAGATGGGCTGGGCCGGGTTGCTGGAGAGATTAGGTGAGAAACTGATGCGGCAGGCGGACCGTTTGCCAGCGCAGGGTAAAGCCGAAACGGATGCAGAAGAAAGCAGCTTTGACCTCAGTGAACAGCAGATGCAACGCGCCGAGAGCTCACTTGCCAGTGAATTAATGCAGGAAGCGGCAGAGGCGCAGGCACCGCCGGTAGTTCGGCAGCGGGTAGAACCTGAATTCAATATGTCTGTGGCGGCCCCCTTAAAACCGGCTGCACCTGAAGTTGATCCGGAGCCTGCAGCGCAGAATGTTCCGCTGATCAAACCTGAAATGGCGCCTGAGCCAGAGCCAGTCAAGGCGCCTGTTGCAGCAGACGAGGATCTGCCTCCTTTTGTGCCGGATAATCCACCGTCTGTTGCCCCGGTGCCACAGGCTGAGGCTAAGCCGCAGGTGAAGATCGTACCGCTATCTGAAACCCATAAACCGATGCAGGATAACGAACTTGGGCTGGATAAAACCGAAGCCGGCAATAAGCGTAAACCGGCGCGTAAAATCCCGCCGCTTGAGCTGCTGGATCCGCCTGAACTGAATACCGACACCGGTTACTCGCCAGACGAGCTGGAACAGATGTCTCGTCTGCTGGAAAGCAAGCTGAAAGACTTCAACGTGGTTGCTGAAGTGGTTGAAGTTAATCCGGGGCCGGTGATCACCCGTTTCGAGATACAACCTGCCCCGGGCGTAAAAGCCAGCAAAATTACCAATCTGGCAAAAGATCTGGCACGCTCCATGGCGGTCAGCAGTGTCCGGGTCGTTGAGGTTATTGCCGGTAAGTCCGTGGTGGGTATCGAGATTCCGAATGAAACCCGGTTAACGGTACACCTGAGTGAAGTGCTGAGTTCCAAACCTTACCTGTCGGCTGCCTCGAAACTGACACTGGGTCTGGGTAATGACATTGCCGGTAACCCGGTTGTGGCGAATCTGGCGAAGATGCCCCATCTGCTGGTTGCGGGTACGACCGGTTCCGGTAAATCGGTAGGGGTGAATGCTATGTTGCTCTCCCTGCTGTTTAAAGCGACACCGGAAGAGGTTCGCCTTATTCTCGTTGACCCTAAAATGCTTGAGCTGTCGATCTATGAAGGTGTGCCTCATCTGCTGACACCGGTTATCACCGATATGAAAGATGCGGCTTCAGGCCTGCGCTGGTGTGTGGGTGAAATGGAGCGTCGCTACCGCCTGATGGCGAAGATGGGTGTACGTAATCTGGCGGGCTTTAACGATAAGATTGAACAGGCGCGCAAACAGGGCAAACCGTTACTGGACCCGCTCTGGAATCCTGAAGAGCATGGTGAGCCGTTCGGTACGCCTGCGCCTGAGCTGGACCCACTGCCTTATATTGTCGTCGTGATCGATGAGTTTGCCGATATGATGATGATCGTCGGGAAAAAGGTAGAGGAGCTGATCGCGCGAATTGCGCAGAAGGCTCGTGCAGCCGGTATCCACCTGATTCTGGCCACGCAGCGACCGTCGGTCGATGTGATCACCGGTCTGATCAAGGCAAATATTCCGACCCGCATAGCATTTCAGGTTTCTTCCCGCATAGATTCGCGGACTATTCTGGATCAGTCCGGCGCCGAGCATCTGCTGGGGTGGGGTGACATGCTCTATCTGCCTGCTGGTACCAGTCTGCCAAACCGTGTTCATGGTGCCTTTGTCAGCGATGATGAAGTACATCGGGTGGTGGAAGCCTGGAAGAAACTCGGACAACCGGAATACATCACAGAGATCACCGAAGGTGAGACCCTGTCAGACGGCGGCGGTTCAGGTTCGTTGTTTGATGATGAGCAGGATCCGCTTTACGATGAGGCGGTGGCGTTTGTACTGGAAACCCGCAAGGCTTCTATCTCCAGTGTCCAGCGTAAGCTCAAGATTGGGTATAACCGGGCTGCTCGTATGGTTGAGACAATGGAAGCTGCGGGTGTGGTCAGTCCCGCCGGCAGCAACGGTCAGCGAGATGTGCTGGCTCCGTCGCCGCATGGCGAAGTTTAGAGTCACCCTGAGGAAGTTTATGTTTTTGAGTCGTTCTACTGTAACCCACTGGATGAAGAAGACGCTGCTGGCTGGCTGTCTCGGTATTTCTGCAACCGCGCTGGCGGATGAAGCCGGTGCTGACCGTCTGCAGACGATGCTCAGTGGTTACACCAGTTTCAGTGCCAGTTTTGAGCAGATAACACTGGCTTCAAACGGGCGCAAGGCGCAGAGTACTGAAGGTCGTTTACAGCTCTCCAAACCGAATCGATTTCGCTGGCATACTGAACAGCCTTTCCCGCAGGAGATTGTCTCTGACGGTGAAAATATCTGGATCTATGATCCTGATCTCGAACAGGTGACGCAACGTAGGGCGGGAAGTCAGCAGAGCAGCGTGCCTGCGCTGATTCTGAACGGCCAGATTGAGCAGCTCAGTGAGCGCTATGAGATTAATCTCATATCGGCAGGCGAGACCGATCCGATTTTCGATCTTCAGCCTCTGACTGAGAACTTTAACTTCAGCCTGATTCGGCTGGCGTTTTCGGATGGTGTGATCTCCGAACTGATGCTGGAAGACTCGCTCGGGCAGCGCACCTCGGTTGTTTTTACCGAACAGCAGCTCAACCCGGCGCTGGATCCGGCAACCTTCCTCTTCCGCGTACCTGATGGTGTGGATCTGATTGTAGATATCGAAAACTGATGGATCTGTTTAGTTCTGCACCGGCCTATGAACCGCTGGCGGCGAAAATGCGCCCGCAGAGCCTGGCTGAGTATTGTGGTCAGGCACATCTGCTGGGGCCCGCTAAGCCGTTAAGAACGGCACTCGAGCAAGGCTCTGCTCACTCCATGATATTCTGGGGCCCCCCGGGTGTCGGGAAAACAACACTGGCCCGATTAATAGCACACCATGTGGATGCACATTTCCTCACTCTCTCTGCAGTGTTGTCCGGAGTAAAGGATATCCGTCAGGCCGTTGAACAGGCTAAACAGCATTCGGCTCAGAGTGGTCGAAAAACCATCCTGTTTGTAGATGAGGTTCATCGCTTCAACAAATCACAGCAGGATGCGTTTCTGCCTTATATCGAGGATGGCACCATTATTTTTGTCGGTGCCACCACAGAGAATCCGTCATTTGAATTAAATAATGCGCTGCTGTCCCGCGCGCGGGTGTATTTGCTCAGGGCGCTGGATGAGCAGGATATCCTGCAGGTACTGCAACGCGCGCTGGAGGATAAAGAGCGGGGGCTGGGGCAGCGCAAGCTCAGGTTATCGGATGAGATGCTGGGTCAGTTGGCCCGGGCGGCTGACGGTGACGCCCGACGCTCACTTAACCTGCTCGAACTGGCCGCCGATCTGGCCGAGTGTCAGGACGATGGCAGTGAGTTGATTGACGAGCAGATCCTCTCTGAAGTGCTCAGATCAAGTGGGCGGCGATATGATAAACAGGGAGATCTGTTCTATGACATGATCTCAGCCTTTCATAAATCCGTCCGTGGCTCCTCGCCGGATGGCGCGCTGTACTGGTATTGCCGGATGCTCGATGGTGGTTGTGACCCGTTGTATGTGGCACGGCGTCTGGTTGCGATCGCCTCTGAAGATATTGGTAATGCGGACCCCAGGGCCATGCAGGTTGCGTTGTCTGCCTGGGATGCTTTTGAGCGGGTTGGCCCGGCCGAAGGTGAAAGAGCGATCGCACAGGCTGCGGTTTATTGTGCCAGCGCGCCAAAAAGTAATGCCCTCTATCAGGCGTTTAATCAATGTCTGGCGGATGTGAAATCACAGCCGAGCTACGAAGTACCGGTTCATCTGCGCAATGCGCCAACCAGCCTGATGAAAGAGATGGGTTACGGTGAGGAGTATCGTTACGCACACAACGAACCCGATGCCTACGCCGCAGGGGAATCCTACCTGCCGCCGGAACTAGAGGGGCAGCAATGGTACCATCCGCAGGCCCGGGGGCTGGAGATTAAAATCGGGGAGAAGCTGAAGCATCTGCAGCAGCTTGATCAGCAAAGCCCGCGCCGACGCTATTCAGATGAACAGAATTAAACGGGGATAATCTGATGCTACATATTATCGCTATTGCCATAGGTGGTGCAGCAGGTGCCCTTGGACGTTACTGGGTCAGCGGGCTGCTGAATAATGCGGATCACCGTATTCCTGTTGGCACCCTGACCTGCAACGCGCTGGGGTCATTTCTTATGGGCGTCTGTTTTGTGCTGATTCTGGAAAAGTCACGACTCAGCCCTGAGATGCGGCCTCTGTTGATGGTCGGATTCATGGGCGCGTTTACCACTTTTTCTACTTTTTCTCTGGAAACTGTCGCAATGCTGCAGGAAGGGCATGTCATGTCGGCAGCGATTTATATATTATTAAGCGTTCTGTTGTGCCTGGTTGCCCTGTATTCAGGCCTCTGGTTCACCCGCTTGTTCTAATCAGTGTTTTAAAGGTGTTTTAGATACTCATGCTTGACGCAAAATATGTCCGCGCCAACCCGGAAGAGGTTGCGCAGCTTCTGAAGAAGAAAGGTTTCGATTTCCCGGTAGACCAGTTTGTGAAGCTGGAGAATCAGCGTAAGCAGTTGCAGGTAGATACTGAAAACCTGCAGAACGAACGAAACACCCGATCGAAAGGCATTGGCAAGGCGAAAGCCGCGGGTGAAGATATTCAGCCTTTACTGGCTGAAGTAGCTGATCTGGGTAATAAACTGGACGCGGCCAAAGCTGAGTTGGGCGAAGTGCAGCAGCAGCTTGATGAGCTCCTGTCCGGCGTGCCAAATGTACCCTCTGAAGAAGTGCCTGAAGGTGCAGATGAAGAGGACAATGTGGAAGTACGCCGCTGGGGTACACCTCGCGAATTCGATTTCGAACCTCAGGATCACGTAGCACTGGGCGAGGCGAGCGGTGAACTGGATTTTGAAACCGCTGCCAAACTGACCGGCTCGCGTTTTTCTGTGATGACCGGCAAACTGGCGCGCCTGCATCGTGCTCTGATCCAGTTTATGCTGGATGTTCAGACCGAAGAGCACGGTTATACCGAAACCTATGTGCCGTATATGGTGAACGAAGACAGTCTTCGTGGTACCGGCCAGTTACCAAAATTCGGCGAAGATCTGTTCAAAGTACCTTTTGGCGATCGCCAGTATTACCTGATCCCTACGGCAGAGGTACCGGTAACCAATATTGTTCGTGACGAGATTATCGATGCCGAACAGTTGCCAATGCGCTTTACTGCGCACACGCCTTGCTTCCGTTCTGAAGCAGGCTCTTCCGGTAAAGATACCCGGGGTATGATCCGCCAGCACCAGTTTGAGAAAGTTGAAATGGTGCAGATTGTTGAGCCTTCCCGATCCTGGGAAGCGCTGGAAGCTATGACCGGCCATGCGGAAGCAATTCTGCAGAAACTGAACCTGCCGTATCGGGTTGTAACCCTGTGTGGTGGCGATTTGGGCTTCAGTTCTGCGAAGACATACGACATCGAAGTATGGCTGCCCGGACAGGATAAATACCGTGAGATCTCCTCCGTTTCCAATATGACTGATTTCCAGGCACGTCGCCTGAAAGCGCGCTGGCGTAACCCGGAAACCGGCAAGCCTGAGCTCCTGCATACTCTGAACGGTTCAGGTCTTGCGGTAGGTCGTACACTGCTGGCTGTTATGGAAAACTACCAGACGGCGGAAGGTAACATTATGATTCCTGAAGCCCTGCAGCCTTACATGGGTGGTAAAACCGAAATCTGACCGGTTTGTATCAGGGTTAAAAAAACACGCCTTCTGGCGTGTTTTTTATTGCCTGAAAAATATGCAGCGAGCCCGCTGTTTTAAGAGTAATATCCGAAGAGGCCGATTTACCATTCACCAGCCAGAGGAGGGTGTGCTGATGCATTTAAGCAAAGGATTAATGGTTTTACTTATGGCGCTCTCACCAACCCTTGCCGTAGCGGATATCTACAGTTGGGTCGATGAGCAGGGCGTCCGGCATTTCAGTGATAAGCCGCCTCAGGGGGCAGCCCGTTCGGCTGTCAGGGGGGAAGTACAGAGCAAAGCATCGCGGGCACCGATTAATGCAATGCAGCCTTTTAAGCCAGTGATACAACCTGAAACCGCAAGCGCCTCTGAAACACCTGCGGACACTGCAAAGGGCGGAGATAGCAGCGCAGAGTCAGAACCAGAGTCACGCAGTGCCGGCACAGGCAGTAACAACAAATCTGATCTTAAGAGACTGAGTCAGCAGAAATCCGGCTACAGTGTTCAGAAGCGGGTTGCTGAAATTAAGGCCGAAAAAGCCCAGGCGATTGCAGATAAAAAGGCGATTCAGCAGGGTAGCGCCACAAAGGATTTTTCAAAACCCGACAAACTCAGTAAGAAACTGAAAAATTATAACGACGCTAAAGGCGCTCAGTAGATTCCTCAGGCACCCCAGCGTCTGACGCGGCCTACATCCAGGTGGACAAAATTACTCCGTGTATAGAGGCCCACTCCGCCGGCTTTTGCTTTCAGTGCTGCATGGTGCAGATCTTTAAGTTCCACGCCGGGAATACGAATATCAATTGCCATTCCGCGCATATGATAGCTTTTCTTGGCTACCTTGCTGCTTTTCTGGCTGAGCATTGCATTAGTTTCAGGTGAACGGTACGCCGAGATAACATGAATCGGCTTCTCTGCACCGAACTGCAATTGCAGATCGCCGAGCAGTGAGAGCAGTGCCGTATCCATCTTATGAATCTGCCCGTTGCGATGATCGCGAAGCAGGTGATCCAGTTCTTTCAGGCTGCTACGCTGAAACTGACCTTCACTGAAGAAAGTGCTGTGTATACTTTCCCCGGTATGCAGGTTAATCAGATTCAGTGCCTGATCTTTTACGCTGTGAACTTTGCCTTGGGCAGTAACGGGAATAGTGCTGAGGGCTGAGAATCCGCCGATTGCTTTAATCAGCTTTCTGCGGGTATGGCATACCTGCGGTTCAGGCTGTAATAGGTCGTTCATTAATCCAGATTTTTTGTCGCTAAAATTAACCGCTGATTATGCCTTAGCCTGTGTTTTCTGTATATAAATTGATCGATTGTCCGCTTGAAAGTTATTAAAGCGAATCAGTGATTCAGTTGGGCGAGTTCATGACGATCACGTTTATAAAGGTCGGGTCTGAAGTTCAGACGTCCCTGATCGTCAATGAAACTGGTCCAGTAAATAACATACAGGGGGATCGGGTCGGGCAGCTTGAGATAACGCTGCCGGGTTTGTGAGAACAGCGGGTCGAGCCGGGTTTTACTCCAGCCATGTGTCATACGCATCAGCTCATCTGCTAATTGTCTGGGCTGTTCAAGACGGATGCAGCCAGAGCTGAACGCGCGACGATCTGATTCAAACAGCCGTTTCGCTGACGTGTCGTGGAGATACACAGCGTAGGGGCCACTGGTAAGGAATTTCACCTTACCCAGTGTATTGCCTTCACCCGGTGGTTCCCAGAACCGCTGAAAGTTGTCGCCACGATAAAGCCGGTCTTGGTCGAGTTCACTGGCCGGCAGCACTTTTTGCTGATTACCGTAGCCGGTTACCAGCTTGAGATTTATCTTTGTCAGATACTCCGGGTCCTCCTTAAGGGCGGGAAGTATGTCTTTATAGGCGATGCTTTTGGGAACATGCCAGGAGGGGTTGATCACAATTCTGTCGACTTCGGTATCGAACACCGGGGTTTTACGTTTGCTGCGGCCGACGATGGTTTTCATGTTCAGCACCGGCTTGTCATGTTCAAACAGGCGCAGGCGGAATTCAGGAATGTTGACCTGAATATAGCGATCAGTGCGGGGGGTAAAATTACTTTGCCGATGGATATTTAACTGGATCTGATCGGCCCTTTGTCCAGGAGAGATGTTCAGCTCCCGGCGGCTGCCGGGGCCGAGGATACCGTCAACCTTTCGGCCGTGGCGCTGCTGAAAGTTTTTTAATGCCTGCTCCAGTGCCGGATCCATCACCTGTTCCTGCCCGGGAATGTAGGCGCTGGCGTCGAGATCATTCAGGAGTAACAGTTTACTGCGCAGTAAGGCGATATGCGGATGGGTATCGCCGAGTCGCAGATAGGGGCCTTTGGGAATGGCTGGCCAGTCATGGGTAGCTGCCAGTTCGCGATAGTAAAGCAGTGCCTGTTGCATGCGTTGGATCTGATGCTGCCGGGCAGGCGCGGTGGTTACCGGTGCAACCACATCCTGAAGAAGCGCATCAGTCTCAGTATGGGGTGCTGTCTGCTCCAGCGATGTTGCCCTGACTATTTGCAGAGATTCATTGTCGGCGGCTGCCGGCAGACTTAATAACAGGGCGAATAGTGGTATATAACGCATAACAACTCCTGAACATAATCCCTTGTTCGGTAAAAGCGTTATATAAGTACAGGGCTGAATTGCTCATGAATCAAGTCAGGCAGGGTGAAGGTTTTTCAAGTGGCCGGTTACAGGAGGGGGGTTTACGCGGCGCAGTCAGGCTGCGCCGGAGTCAGGAGGGCTTATTACGTTTTGCCTGTTTCAGTTTCTCATCATCCTTGTAATAACTGTCTTCGTAGTAGATGCCTTTGATCTGGAGACGCTTTTCAACCCAGCGGTTGTATCGGGCCCAGATAAAGAAACCCGGCGTCATCAGAATCATAATGCCAAGCATCAGGCCTGATCCGGCATATTTTGCAGGCATTTGCAGGGTGATCCAGTCGAGAAAACCTAACTGGCGACCGGCATAGAACCAGGCTAAAAGGCCTATGAATCCAACAGCTACCGCCAGATGATGAATGATTTTATTGTTTGCGTTGCTCATGGTCGTCTATACCGGTGAATACGAAGGCTGGGCAGATAAGGCTCCGGCTCAATAGCCAGATCGTTGCGTAACTGCCGTTTACGTTGCTCCGGTGGAGTTGGAGGAGGCACATTATATTCTGGAAATGGCTCGGTTGCATCCAGCGGGAAAAAGACCGGCAGCGGGCAGTTGCGCGCTTTCCTCAGCCATTGCTCCCCGGACTTCCAGGCGATATTGGCGCGCATAACGGGTACCTGTTGCTGAATCTGAACCAGAGGTTCTGATTGCGGAATTCGCCCGAGTGCAGCCAGTTGTATCTGAATATGGGTATTTCCTGTATCCATCTTCAGTAATCGCTGTTCGGCCTCTGCCACCGTTAATTTCTTCAGGCTGCGGCCACTGCAGTACCAACTGAAGGTGACTTTGTCTGGTCTTTTTTCCAGTAAGGGCAGTTGCCGGTAACACTGTTTCAGATGCAGCCGCGCTAAACCTGAGTCCTGAAGCTTCTGGTTGAGTTCGCAGGCGCGTTGGTAGAGCAGGGGCGTGGGTTCCCCGTGTTTGTCGCGGAATCGTCTGACGGCCTGCTGAAAGCGCTGCTTGATCTGGTTTAACTGTCTGATCAGAGGTATAAGGCCGGGATCAACCCCAATAAGGCCATACAGGTTTTCTGTGCGGCGGCCATCCCCCTGAGCCTGATACCAGATCCCGGTGATTCGCTGGCAGGCCTGAGGCAGGGATATATCAGATTCTGCCGGGCCGAGAAACCAGTAGCGCGGTGCAGATTCAAGCAGACGCTGGCTGAACTGCTGCTGTGCATTATCGAGTTGTTCGTAGGCATCAAGCAGATCAGCGGTCAGGCGGGGCATTGGTCAGACGTCGTCAGATTGCTGCTTGCGCAGTTGCGCCTGGCTCTGGAATACCTGGCGGGCGAGTATCATGCGGCAGCTCTCCGGCAATTTGACAAATTCTACGCTGGTAAGGAAGTTACCGTCAGCCATCTCAACGGAGCGGCAGCACTGGGCATACAGCAACAGGCCGATGCAGGACTCAGGGAAGATCAGCTTAATGGAGAGGAAGCTGCCTTCAGCAAAGCCCTGTGTATGCCTGAACTGCAAACCGCCTTCAGAAATATTAACTTCCTGAATAGCAGCGTTGCTGACCACCATTTCAGATGAAGCGACTGCCTGTGCAATGCGTTCGACCTTGTCGTGCATGATCCGCAGAAAGGCAGCGATATTGCTGTCTTTTTCAGCGATCTTGCGCAGCAGGTGGCTGCTGTCCGTATCCATCTCCTGAAGCTGACTGAGGAGCAGGAAATTAGGTGATACGTCAAACTGAGTCGGGCTGGGCTGGGAGGTGATCTCAGACTCGGAAATCTCCTTCAGTTCCAGGGAAACCCGTTGCTCTATACGGAAATACTGGCGACGATCATCTTCCTGCATGTGCAGCCCTCGTTGGAATAACACGGATAGTGAAAGGAGTATAAAAACAAACCGTAAGAAAATCATCCACCTGGATTCATCAATCAGCCTGAGACGTTGAATTTAATCGGATCATTACGCAGACCGTCACCCGGGAGGGACCGATGCCGGCAGAGTGAAAGACGCATCTGCGGCGATTGGCTCATTCTTAATAAGTGATTGCTTGTTAAACATAGGCTTAGTCTGTATTTTTGTGGCTTCATTTATCTGGTGACTGTTTTTACACCACTATACAACTATGGTTTAATCGGCCGATGTTTAAGCCCCTATCTATCTTTATTGGCTTGCGCTATACCGCAGCCAAGCGCAGTAACCATTTCATCTCTTTTATCTCTATGGCCTCCATGCTCGGTTTGATGCTGGGTGTGGCCGCACTGATTGTTGTGCTCTCGGTCATGAACGGGTTTGACCGTGAACTGAAACAACGCATTCTTGGTATGGTGCCCCATGCCACAATCAGTGGTTATGGCAAGCCCGTTGAAAACTGGCCTGATCTGGTAGCGAAACTTGAAAATCAGCCTGAGGTAATCGCCGCTGCGCCCTTTATACAGGCACAGGCGATGCTGACCAGTCGTGGTGTTGTCCGTGGCGCCCTGATCAATGGTATTGATATTGAGGCAGAAACCCGGGTTTCGATTCTGGGACAGCATATTAAAACCGGTTCGCTGACAGCACTGAATGAGCAGCGTTTCGGTATTATCCTCGGTGATCTTCTGGCCCGTTATCTGGGGGTTCGGGTCGGTGACAAAGTAACTCTGGTGTTGCCGGAGGCGAGTATCAGTGTGGCGGGGGTGGTTCCCCGGCTGAAGCGATTCACCGTAGTGGGTACCTTTGAAGTGGGTGCAGAGCTGGATGCGAATCTGGCGTACATCAGTTTGAGCGATGCGGCCAAAATTAAGCGCCTCGGCGAATCAGTAGAGGGCGTAAGACTGAAGTTTGATGATTTGTTTGCAGCACCGCACCGGGTGCGGCAGATAGCATCTTCGCTGGAAGGCTACTATCAGGCCAGTGACTGGACCCGTACTCATGGCAATCTTTTTCAGGCGATTCAGTTGGAAAAACGCATGATTGGTCTGCTGCTGTTTCTCATTGTTCTGGTCGCAGCGTTCAATATTGTCTCTACGCTGGTCATGGTGGTCACCGATAAAAAAGCGGATGTGGCGATCCTGCGTACCATTGGTGCCACGCCGGGGCGGATTATGCGTATCTTTATGGTTCAGGGTACCGTGATCGGTATGCTGGGTACGCTGCTCGGAACACTGCTGGGTGTATTGCTGGCGTTTAATATCGCCGGCATTATCGCCTGGGTTGAGCAGGCGTTTGGTATTCAGTTCCTTGATCCCAGTGTCTATTTTATCAGTGAATTTCCATCTGATTTACAGTGGCCCGATGTAGGCATTATCACACTGAGTGCACTGGTCATTAGTTTTCTGGCCACTCTCTATCCCGCCTGGCGGGCATCTAAAACCGATCCGGCAGAGGCATTGAGATATGAATAACCGACCTGTTGTTCTGCAGGCCAGGGCAGTGAGTAAAACCTATCGGGATGCCGGAACTGAAGTGAGCGTTTTGCGCGAACTTGATTTTGATCTTCATCAGGGGGAGCAGCTGGCGATCATCGGGTCTTCCGGTTCAGGCAAAAGTACCTTGCTTAACATACTCGGAGGCTTAGATCGTCCAACCAGTGGCGAGGTGCAGATACGTGGCAACAACCTGCATGCCGGTAGCGAAGCACAGCGGGCAATGACCCGTAATCAAAGCCTTGGTTTCGTTTATCAGTTTCACCATTTGCTGCCGGAATTTACCGCGCTGGAAAATGTAGCGATGCCGCTGCTGATGAGGAATATGCCGCTCTCTGAGGTGCGTCAGCAGGCTGCAGAAGTGCTTGGATCGGTTGGTCTGGCTGAGCGGATTGGTCATAAGCCTGCCCAGTTAAGTGGTGGTGAGCGACAGCGAGTGGCAATTGCCCGTGCGCTGATCGGCAAGCCGGCAGTTGTGTTAATGGATGAACCGACGGGTAATCTTGACCGTACTACCGCCGCGCATGTACAGGCGCTTATCGACAAACTGAATGCAGAATACGGTATCGCTTTTGCGCTGGTCACTCATGACCCGGCGCTGGCTGATAAAACCGGCCGTGTGCTGGAGTTAGTGGATGGGCAGTTGCGCCAGCACTGAGATCTGATTCACCCGGAGTTACGTTCGCTGCGGCGCTTCCAGCTCCGGCCTACGTGCCATGCCCAGAAGCTTTGCACGCCAAAATAGCCGAGCAAACCAAAAAAGATTCCGCACAGAACAGACCCGAAAAGCAGTGGCCACCAGATGAGTCCCAGACTGTGCTGGAGCCACTCCATGCTCATCTCAAAATTAATGGTCTCCCCCGGATCACCGATCAGAAAATCTCCGACGCGATAGGTAAAATAAAAGATAGGTGGCATGGTCAGTGGGTTGGTGATCCAGACCAGTCCTATGGAGATTGGCAGGTTGCTGCGCAAAAAGATCGCCATGAAGGCAGCGACCAGCATCTGCAGGGGTATAGGTAAAAACGCACAAAACAAACCAACAAAAAATGCCCGGGCCACTGACTTGCGGGTAAGGTGCCATAGGTTGGGGTCATGGATATGACTGCCGAGCCAACTCAAATGCTTATGCCGTTTGAGCTTCTCTTCGTTGGGCATGTATTTCTTGAACAGTTTGCGCGGCATGTTTTAATTTACTTATTATGGCACACGGGGTGGATGGCTATTATGCCCCCTGAAACCGGCTAAGCCAAGGGCATGTCCGGAACAGGCAAAATGCAGCCGAAAATGTTCAGCCTGTTCGTAAAGTTTAATGCACAGCGAAAACGATGCTGAAGTCTGGCCCGTTTCGCTGTGCGGCATTTGGAGCTTTCCGCGTGCCTGTGAATTGATATTGACTAAAGGGTGCTACAGGCATGAGATCAAGGATGATCCTGCTTGCCGCGGGCCTCGCCCTCGCTGTGCTGCAAGCGCCACTTATACCGATCCACGATTGCATTATGATTGCACTCGGTATGCTTATATTGCGTGTCTGGCGATCGGTATCCCTGTTTGCCCCCGCAAACTGTTTTCTGCTGGGTTTGATCTATGCCACGCTCTGGGCGCACTGGCAGACAGTCCAGCAACTGCCCAGTGAGATGGCGGGTACAGACTGGCAGGTTGAAGGCAGTGTGATCGGCGTGCCTGATCGCACCTCGCAACGCCAGCGTTTCAATTTGCAGGTAGATCGCTTACAGCCCCATGGCTGGGATGTTGCCAGTATTCCCCCGATCGGACGTCTCCGATTGAGTTGGTATCATTATGACAAGCCGCTCATGGAGGGGGATCAACTTCAGTTGATTGTCCGTCTTAAACCACTGCACTCGCTGTTTAATCCTGCGGCTGTAGATTACAAACGCTGGTTAATGTCCCGGGGTATTGATGCCACAGGCTATGTCCGCAGCATGCAACAGCATGTGCCTGATGCAGGATCAGGGTTGGTTAGATTGCGTGGCTGGATCTCACGGCAATGGCAGGGTGCACAATTAACACCGGCAAACAGTGCGTTGTTTGCCGCACTGACAACCGGCAGTAAGCAGGGATTCAATGATCGTGACTGGGCGCTGCTGCGCCACAGTGGCACGGTTCACCTGGCTGTCATCAGCGGGTTGCACATTGGTTTTATGGCCATGGTCGGCTGGTGGCTTGGCCGGCTGATTTCATTGCTCTGTTATGGGCGTGGTTTTCTGCTGCCCTGTCTGGGGGCGTTGACGCTGGCACTGGTTTACCTGCTGGTTTCGGGTTCTGGCCTGCCTGCGCAGCGGGCGTTTATTATGCTCTCTGTGCTGCTGCTCAGTTCCGGGCGTAGTGCTTATATGGGCCACTGGGATCGCTGGTGGCTGGCGCTGGTGGCGGTGCTGCTGTTTAATCCTCTGGCGTTGTTTGAGGTAGGGTTCTGGCTCTCTTTCGCAGCGGTAGGCTGGCTGGTCTATCTGGCAGGTCAGCCGCGTAACTGGATAACACTGCTGAGATTGCAGTTCGGCCTGCTGATCGGCATGCTGCCACTGTATCTGCAGTTTTTCTCCTCGATTTCACTGGCAGCACCGTTTATCAACCTGTTGGCGATTCCACTGTTCGCACTGTTGGTTCCGCTGCTGTTTCTGCACCTGTTATTCACGGCGTTTGATCTGGCGCTGTTGCTGCCAGTGCTGGTGGCTATGGCAGATCTGTTCTGGTGGGTGTTATCAGAATTGCAGGCTCAGGAGTGGCTCTATCAGACGTTGCCTGCGCTAACGCCGGTATCGGCTGTCATGCTTTTAGTTGTGCTGTTTTTGTTGTTGATGCCCAGTGGGGCGTTCCCCCTTTGGCTTGCCTGTCTGATTCTTTTGCCGGTTATCGTCGGAGTACCATCCCGCCAAAGTGATCTGGTCTATGAGGCCTGGGTATTTGATGTGGGTCAGGGGCTATCCGTGCTGATCCGTGTCGGGGATTATCATCTGCTGTATGACACCGGGCCGGGTTACCCCGGAGGCAGTAGCTTTGCATATTCGGTTCAGCCATTTCTTGAGGCGCAGGGGATTGAGACGATTGATGATCTGGTGATCAGTCATGACGATAAAGATCACAATGGTGGAGCAGAGCACCTTTACCGTTATTTTAAAATAGACAGGCTGCATAGCTCCTACCCGACCAGATATGAACCTCAGCGTCGCTGCCGTAAAGGCCGGAGCTGGCGAGCAGGGGCGGTGCAATTTCGTTTTCTGCATGGCTCTGACGGTCTGAGTGATAACGATCGTTCCTGTGTGTTGCTGATAGAGGGGGCGGGCTGCCGCCTGATGCTGCCCGGTGATGTGAGCGGGGTAGTAGAAGCTGAACTCGCACGGGAGAATCCTCAGCCGGTTACCTGGTTACTGGCGGCACATCATGGTAGCCGCAGCTCAACAACACCGCTTGCGATGCGGCAATGGTTGCCTGAAACCGTGATCTTCAGTAGTGGTTTCGGGAACCC